>OZ246396.1:0-1306353 GCA_965230905.1 uncultured Candidatus Peribacteria bacterium | reverse complement strand
ATGCAAAAAATCCGCTACATGGATAAATTGATCGATGAATTAGCCAAAGGGAAGGCAATGGAAAAGATTTTAAGGAAGTAGAGCGACCACGTGGATCTTACCCTTGGGTCAATTTTACCTTGATTTAAAGTTTAAAAAATATAAAATCGTGAACTACTCTTAAAGACTCTCATGGAAAAATTTGAGGTTTGGAATAGAAACCAGATAGCAAGTTCACCAGAAAAGATCAATCTCAGTATTAGTCTCTCTCCTGAAGAGTTAGAAGCTATTAGCCATTTACCAATTGGTGATATTGATGAAAAGGTTAGAAGCTCAATCAAATTTCAATCCTTTGCTCAAGCAGTCATACAAAGGCTAAATGAGGGTACTAGATTTTGCTTAGCTGAGGGTCTCGCCTTTGAAGAATTCGAGAATTCTCCAGAATTAATGCAGGCCTATATGGTTGCGATCAGCAATCTCATAGGTGTTACCACGTGCACAGATAGAGTCAAAAAAAATATAGTGTGGCCAATCAAAGCAGACCCTACTCAAACTGGCGATAATTTAACCTACTCTGAACATCAAGGGCACGCTGGTCTTCATACCGATACTCAATATTTTCCTGAGCCTGAGAGTGGAGTCAGTCTTTGGTGTCTCAATCCAGATAAAAATGGTGAAGGTGAAAGTATTTTGGTCGATGCTAGGATGGCGATTCACGAATTAATTGCCAGGGGATTAAGAGATTCAGTGGAAATACTAAGTAGAGAGAAAGTCCCCTTTCGAGTGCCGACGGCCTTTACGGCAACAGCTACCGAGGATTCTCTGGAGATTTTTTCAGCTCCCATCATAGGAGAATCTCCATACATTAGATATCGCAGAGAGACCATTGAAAGAGCTTACACAATGAATCCAAAAGAAAAGGATCAGTCTATTGCTCAAGCCATGGATCACCTAGATGAGGTGTTAAACGATCCATCTCTTCAGATTAGATTTAATTTAAGAAGAGGACAAGTTTTATTCCTGAATAATCACGAGATCCTACATGGCAGAACTTCTTTTTCAGATCTGGAGAGACATTTGTTGAGGATTAGATTTAACATTCATTAATAACAAGTTATGTCTGAAAAATATTACGAAGGAAAAACGGCTATCGTTACGGGTGCATCTTCTGGGATAGGCAGAGCAGTTTCGCTCCAACTTGCAGAAAATGGCGCTCATGTAATTGCTGTAGCCAGAAGAGCTAATCTCTTAATGGAATTGGAAGAAGTATCTGGTCAAGTTTCAGGAACGATACACGCTTTGGTTGCAGATATTTCCGATCCAAACTCAAGTAGAGATATAAAAGAAATGGCTTTAGGCACCACGGGACGAATCGATATGCTTATCAATAATGCTGCAACTGGGTTGAGTGCACCAACTGCAGATATTTCTACAGATAAAATGGAGGGTATAATAAAAACCAACCTCCTTGGGACAATGAGGCTAAGTCAAGAAATTTTGAAAGTCATGATTGAGTTCAGAAAAGGTCACTTGATTTTTATTACTTCTCTAGCCGGGAAAATGGGCTTCCCTAATTTATCAGCATATTCCGCAAGTAAATTTGGGCTTGAGGGCTTTGCTCAATCTGTGAGACAAGAAGTAGCCTCGCAAGGAATAGAGGTGACAGTTGCTAGGCCAGGTGTTACGGACACTCAATTCTTTGAAATCGCAGGAATGACAGATTTTGCAGAAACAATGAGGCAGCGTGGGAAAATTCACTCCCCAGAAGCCTTTGCAGAATTTTTGTTGACGAATCTACCAAGGAATCCAACAGATTTGACTTTTGGAAGAGACAAATGGTTTTTAAAATTGTTACCACTATTACCTCATCAGATGAGGTTAAAGGTACTATCTTTAATCAGTTAATAACCTAATTTAAATATGCCTGAACGCATTTATGATCCAGTAAACTATCAACTTAACGGAACTGAATTTAGAGATCCAGAAGAGTTCAGAAAATTTCTAGATAAAATTACGGATGTCCCGGAGTCACAGCCCCTAAACCCAATAGAAATCGATGAAGCTGGTATCACAAGCCAGCAAGTATATATCGAAATAGATGACATCACAGATCCAACTAAGAAGTCGCCAATTTTATGTGACGTCACCTTATCTGTAGATTTAAAGGGTCATAGAGGAATACATATGTCTCGATGCGAAGAGGCATTATTTGAATTAGCTGAAGGGAACTACCCTGATTTAGACACATTTGCAGTGGCTCTTGCCGAAAGATTAAGAGAAAAGCAGAGCTCAAACCTAGGCATAGTGAAAATTTCAGCTACACATTTACACCATAGAAATACAAGAAAAACAGGAAAACAAACTCATGATAAAGTTATATTACTCAGTGAGGCGGTGGCAGAAGAATCTATTGTGAGGCAACGAACTGGAGTACAGGCCTATAATATCACTGCCTGCCCGTGTACAAGAACCTATACAAAACTTTCGGTGGTGCCCCGTTTACAAGAACTTGGTTTTGATACAACTCAAATCAATGCAATATTAAATACTGTTCTAACGGGGACTCATACTCAAAGAGGTACCATCACGGTGATGATGGATAAACGGCATCCAGAGATCTCAACTCGGGAACTTTTAACCGTCTTAGATACAACAACCCATTTGGTAAATGAACTTCTCAAAAGGCCTGATGAACACGATTTAGTCGTTAGAGCATTGAGTAGGCCACAGTTTACTGAAGATGTGGTTCGTGACGTTGCTGCAGGTCTCTATGAAAAGTTTGGTACCAAGGCCCCAGATGATACAAGATTGAGAATTGAATCTATACTTAACGATAGTATCCACATTCATGATGTACGTACGGTTATAGATACAAATCTTGGTAATATCGGCGAGAGTCTAAAAGACTAAATGGAGATACCCACTGATCATCCTGCGAAAACATATGACCTTCCTATGCTTTCTAGCATGCTTGGAAGGTGCTATGTAGAGGGCCTTTCCAATGTTGATCGTGATGCTATCTCAAATTTTGTAAGAACATTATTAGATGTATTGGTTTTAAATAAACCACTCGTCCCACATGCTGATCCAGTACTACTTTTAAAAGTAAAACAAGACATTGCTAGGATTTTGAGGGTTACAACTGACGCCCAATTGATCACAATTTTAGGTGAAACTTTAGTCAGCGAGCTTAGGGGAGTTTTGTATAAAATTCTCGAAGAACTAGAGGAGGGGAATTTTGATCAGAATCTTTTGATCACACGCACCCAAATCGAGGAAATGTTTGGCATGAGAGGCATGTATGAAAATGCTTTAGAGGCTGGAGTAGCTGAACTTCAAGACAAAGGGGGGCAATTCACACATCCTGAACTCTTACCCGGACTTGAGCTCAAGGTTTCCCTAGAAGAGACCAAACGACTTATACAATTTGTTATAGAAAACATTTTTGAGATGCCAGCTGTGGAAAACGTAAACGTTTCAATTATTGAAAATCCAAAAAATCACCATTTATTTTGGACGACAAGGGATGGTGTAATTAATTACGTCACGCCAGCTAAGTATGATTTAGCGACACAATTCTCTTTCGATATTCCTCACAATGCTGCGCACATTGCGCATCTTTCGCAGCATGCCAACATATCTGTGGGCACTTATATAGATTCAATGAGAGAAAGAGCATTTCTTGAGTCTGTTGCTGTTTTATCTGAGCATCAGTTTATGAAAAAATTGGGCTCTGGGTCAGAACAAGTGAGAAAAATGTTTGATTTGTTGGACAAAGAAAGGGGCCTCGAGGCCAGAAAGCTTGAAGAGTGGATGCTGGCGGATAGGATCTTTGAGGCACGATTAAGAGTGGCAAGATTATTGGGCGATCATTTCACCTTACAAGGAAAAAACTTTGAAGAGACTGCATTAGAGGTTGCAAAAATAGTTCAATTAGATTTAGAGACCGCTAGAGCTGAAGTATATAAGTATTATTCCCTAACAGGATTGGGCGGTGTCTATGTTCTGGGTCCAAAACAACTGTTGCTGAGTGGGATAGAAAATCCAAGAGATGCCATGCTTACCAAAGATGGGCAGCTAAGGACATCATGGTTAGAACTGTAAGTTAGGTTTATTCAACCGACCGTTAAAAACAAGAACAAAACCTATTAATTTGGCGAATACAAGTATGGCAATACCCCAATATACGGCCTGATCTATCCCAAGCCCAATTATAGGGGTAAATGCTAAGGCAAAAACAGCTGTCGAAAAACTAACACTGGAAATGGCGCTTGCACGTCGATTAAGCGGAGCACGGTATAATATCCATGAATCACGAATATTCCGAAAAATATTCTCAGAGAAGAAATAGATAGAAATAGCGGTTATTGTTAAGATTAGTTCCGAAAACAATAAGATGCTGAAACTAGCAATTTGTAGACAGGCCACTAGGGTCATAGACTTTTTAAAACCAAGGCAATCCTCGATTTTATGTGCATACATCGAGCCTACAATCGAAAATATTTTCCCGAAAATATAGATCAGCCCAAGCAAAGCTAGATCTATATGGAGTTCTTCGAAAGTCGATTGAAACAAGATTTCTCCTCGAAGGGCCATGAAGGAGAAAAACAGAATAATAATCAAAGTGCTTACTGATTTAATATGAACTTTTGTGGAACTTGAAAAGGTATCCTCTTTACGAGAAAGAGTGTTTGGCGTGCTTATTAGCGCAATACTTAAGAGGCCAATTATAAGTGCCGCTAAACCAGCAATAAAACTAGCTTTAATAGAGTAATTACTAATAAAAAAACTCGATCCCAGCATGCCTAAAACAGTACCCGTTTCGTCAAAAATACTTAGCTTCCCCAAGGATTTGGTCATTTTTATTTCTACACTCATTAAATCGTGAAGCATACTTTCTTGTGTGCCGGAAAAAAAGGCACCACCAACACTGAATAAAATCTGCATAATAAGAAAAAACACAAAATTATCTGCTTGAATTAAAAAGATGAAGCTCAGTATGGAAAATGCAAAGCCCAATAGAAGAGTGATTCTTTTACTGACTCGATCTGCAAAATAAGAGCTTGGAATCTCAGCGATAAGCATAAATAAAAATCCTACCGCTTGGATGGTTCCGATTTCAGCATAACTGAGTCCCGCTTGGTGTTGCCAAACAAGCAAAGTTGGAATGATCAATCCATAAGCAAAGTGCTGAAAAAAAACGGAACTATAAAGAAAATTAATATTCAGTGTGAGAATTTTGTAATGAACCTGGCATAGAAATATTAAATCATGATCCCAAACCAAACTCCACCTCATGCAAAAAATCCGCTACATGGATAAATTGATCGATGAATTAGCCAAAGGGAAGGCAATGGGAAAGATTTTAAGGAAGTAGAGCGGCCACGTGGATCTTACCCTTGGGATAGGGAACATCGTTCGTCCTCCCAAACCTGATATTCAGCAGGAGTTAATACTTGGCACGCCGCCCCCGGCTTATATATGAGATGTAGCGCAAAATGTTCATTTCCATGAAAAACTATGGAAGCCACATTTCCAATCTGTGAACCGTAGAAGATAGAATCCAGTCTCAAATTTCCAGCAAAAGATTGAAGCCATGGTCCTTTTTGTAAAACATCTGCAGCAGCTAAACCTGTTTGCTCCGTAATAAAAATGAGCACTTCCTCTCCAGAGCTAAAACTTGAAGGAAATTCTCTAGGGCGGTCATCCCCTATAGCCCTTTGAGAAAAACGTGATTCTGCGAGAAGTCTCTCGTGAATGCCTTGCTGCAACTCTGGTGACATAAGATTGGGGTACTCGCGAGGATTACAAAGACGTTCATTTCGTTCTAAGAAAACTTTTACACTGTTTGGATGTGCCATGATGAATGAATTGATATTATGGCTGCGGGCCGCTCCAATTCTACCGTTTACCGCTTTGAGAGACAACTGAGCTTTTTCTTGCCGTTACAAGGAAATTATGCTCTAATATGAGCCATCACTAAAATCATGGATAAAGCCCCAATCAATTTCAAAGACCTCGCTAAGCAGGCTGAACTCTCAGAATTAGAGCAAGATCACTTCGCAGAAGGAATGAGTCAAGGGGCCGCTGATCTCCCTTTAGGTCGGGATGCATACACTTGGTTACAAGCTTTTGTGGAAAGAGAAGTGTTGAGCCAGATTGATGACACCCCAACGAATCACCAAGATCGTCCTTTCGTATACGCTACGCCAAAGCCATTAACACCTCTATATACTCCTGAACACCCACGAAATAGAATCGCAGGGATGATGTTCGCCAGGCTTCTGGGGATCTCCGTAATGGACGATGCAACACTAAGAAGTACTGTGTCAGAAAATATGCGTGCGGCAAGAGAGATCTCGGTGGCCGCACTCAGAGCTTTTTGTTCCGATGGTGACATTTTTAGCACTACTTTAAATCCTGACGACGTTCAACCTCCTCGGATGGCTATGCACTTCACTCAAGGGGAAAGTCCACTGCGAGTAGCATTCGTTGCTGAACAACTCCCTTCCGACACTGCAGGTCGTTTAGTCTTTGGTGACGAAGCAACTGCCATGTACCAACAAATCCAGGCCATGCACTCTGAAAATGTGCGAGCAGGACGAGGCGCTCAGCACGTCTATAAGACTATTACAGGGGAAGAGCTGTAATTCCAGGTTCCTGAAATGTACAAGGAGACCTGTCATACTCTATAAGTGATTGGCTGGCCACACGGGTCTAGTACCCTTGGGACTGTCTCATCTTACCTATTCTTGTCGTGAGACACAATTGTGGCGTTTCATGCTAAATGAGACATTTGAGACAGTATAAAAAGGAATCAAATTTGGCTATTTATAAGTAGCCCCTCGGAGGCTGCAATTTGACTATACCTATAAAGTAGGGTAAAATAATATGATTTAACCATAAAATCATGTATAAAAACCTATTTGTAGCTCTGCTGGTACTTCTTGTACCTGCATCAATAGCCTTAGCGTCCATCGCTGATATCGAAGTGTCCGTGTTTGATGCAGACGCTGTTGAATTATCGGATGAAGGAGAAGACTCTGATAATTCAGGTAACGATGAGGATGAGGATGAAGATGAAGATGAAGATGAAGATGAAGATGAAGACAGTGATGGTGACTCAGATGTAGATGAGGATGAAGATACTGACTCAGACAGCGAAGATGGCGACGATTCCGATGAAGATGAAGAGGAGGATTCTGATATGGAAAATGCAGCTGATAAGATTGAAGACGCTGAGGAAGAAATTGCTGAAGCAGAAGAAACTATTGTTGAAAAAGAAGCTGAAGGTAAGGATGTGTCTGATGCCCTTGTACGACTTGAAGGTGCAAAAGTGCTTCTTGCTGATGCACAAACTAAATTTGATGCAGGAAACTACGAAGAAGCAGAAGATCTTGCCAAGGAAGCTAAACATGAAGCGATGTACGCCAAAGGTAAAGATATCCACTCAAACAGTGAAGAATCTGAACTTGGTGAAGACTTTGGAGAATGTATTGCCGAAGCAGTACTCTCAGATGAAAGTGACGCTGAAGAGTTTGATGAATGTTTCGAAGACTTTGAAGAAGAAATAGCAGATTTTGTTGAAGAATTATTGTCTGAAGAGGACCAAGCGGCAAACACTGAACTTGACGAAGCTCTTACTTCCCTTGCAGAGACCGTTGAATCTAAGTTAAGTGACCTACTCGTTGCTCTTGCTGCGTTCAATGTAAGTGGAGTAGATGAAGATGAAGTCATCTCAGACATCGAAGGAATTATTGAATCAGATGATGATTCTGAAGAGAAGGTCTCAGACCTGGAAGACAAGATTGAAGAAATTAAAAATGAATCTACTAAAAATAAATTCGAAGATGATGTGATTCCGTTTAAAGATACAGATGATGAAGAATGGTTCTTCAACTTTGTTGATCAAATGGATTCAGAGGCTTGTATCTCAGGATTCAAGGACGAAGCAGGAAATGAATTAGGCGAATTCCGCCCTTCAAATGAAGTGCTGTTTGGAGAAAGCATGAAGTTTGTATTGCAGTGTGTCTTAGATAAAGACCCCGAGGAAATTGCAGAGGGTGATTCCTGGGCTCGTGGCTACGCACTCACGCTCCAAAATGATTTCTCTGATCTACTGAGCGCAGACCTTCTAAGTCGAGTCGAGAACGCTCTTGTAGACGACGCTGAATACACGTCAGAAGTTACGCGAGGTGAACTCATTCAATTGATCATTGATGTGCTTGATCTAGATATAACAGAGGCAAGTGAAGCACCCTTCAGTGATGTTGCGCTAGATCATGCAAATGTAAATGCAATCAATTATGCGCTAAGCATGGGGGTGATATCAGGTGACGAAGCAACAGGTACTTTCCGTCCTGATGAAGTCCCTAACCGTGCTGAAGTAGCAAAGATCATCATCCTTGCTAAACAACTGTTCTAAGTAATCTATAAGCTCAAAAAGCATGACGAAGTGTCATGCTTTTTGTTTATGAACAAATAGAATATAAGGAAGTATAGGAGGAATTAGTGAAAATCACACTAATCCCTCCTCACTCAAAAATTTGATCCGATTCTGTTAATTTGAACTTTCGATTGAAGCGGTATGTGAAAGCATTGTCTTTTTACCAAAGCGATAGAAAAGAGAAGGGGTTAAGAATAATGAAATAATCGTTGATACAGTCAAACCGCTAAAAATAACAACAGCTAACGGATAAAGCATTTCTTTCCCTGGGGCCTCTGATGACAATAAGAATGGAATAAGAGCAAGGAGTGCAGTCAAAGATGTCATAAGTACGGGCACCACTCGATCAAGAGTTGAACGCAGCATGGTTTCAGGTGTGAATGGTAAGCCTTCTTTTTTCACTAAGTTAATAGTGTGACTAATTAGCATGATTCCATTTCGAGAAACGATTCCAGCTAAAGAAATGAAACCAATAAGATGGGCCAAACTGATTACACCACCAGTTACCCATACCCCTATTATTCCTCCTATAAGTGCGGTTGGGATGTTAAGCATTATAAGGATGACAATAGCGCTTGACCGAAAGGCGTGATACAAAATTCCAAAAATAAAGCAAAGTCCGACACCAAATAGCATTAGAAGAAGCAGGGAATTTTCCTTTTGGCTTTTATATGTTCCTTCAAAAGAAAGAGTTATCCCTTGTGGAAGTTCTATGGATTCAAAATCCTGTTTTACCTCTTCTACCGCACCAACAATATCTTTTCCCTGATAATTAGCGCTTACGATTATGACTCGCTTTCCACCCTCATGACTAAGACGGTTTAAGCCTCCTTGAATTTGAATATCAGAAGTGTCGTTCAATGTAGTAACTTGATCTCCTGCAAAGGATAAATTTCTGATTGCGGCCATATTCCCTTTACTGAAAATGTCATAGCGCACTACAACGGGTACTTGAGCTGATCCAAGCTGTACCTGACCCACCGATACACCCAAGAGGCCGGCTTCAAGTTCATCTGCGATTTCTCCTGAAGACAGACCAAGTGAGCCGAGTCTTTCACGGTTTGGAAATATCCGATATTCAGGGATGAGTACTTCTTTTGGAATTTGGGCATTCGTAACTCCAGGTTGAAGTTTTAGTTCATCCCGAACTTGTTCCGCTACTTCTCTCATAGCATCAAGATCATCACCAAATACTTTAATGACGATCGGAGCACGAACGCCAGATAAGAGCTCTTCCATTTTATGAGTAATTGGTTGCCCAAGGCTAAAGTCTGCACCTTGAAATTCATCAAGTACCTTTTGAATTTCTCCAAATAGACGTGTACGCTCTTCTTCAAGTCCGTGATCAAAAGTTACTTGGATTTCACTCGTGTTTGCGCCACTATCATGTGCATCTGCCCCCGCACGGCCGGTCAAATGACTTACGCGTACAATCCCAGGGATTTCACGTATCTTTGTTTCAACTTGAGAAGCAAAATCATTGGATGTCTGAAGGTCAGTCCCTACGGGCATAACGACCCCAACAGTAACTGCTCCTTCATTAAAAGGTGGTACACCTTCTTTTCCAGCATACATGAAAAGCACGATAGCAATCATAAGACCACCTACAATTCCTGTAATAAGTGTACGTGAATGATTAATACTCCATCCTATAAGAGGAGTAATATTTTTCTTAATCCAACGAACGAATTTTGTTTCTTCATGAGTTTCCTCTTTTTTGCTTGATCCTAAAAGGAGAACGCAAAGTGCCGGTGTAAGTGTAAGAGAAACAAATAATGAGGCAATAAGTGAAGTAAGATACGCAAGTCCGAGAGGAGCTAAAAGCTTTCCTTCTACTCCTGGAATAAAAAAGATGGGCAAGAAAACAATTGCTACGAGCAGTGTCGCATAGACTATGGAATTTCGAACTTCGCTCGATGCTTTAAAAACAACTTTTTCCAGAGGTTCTTGTTTGCCATTTTTTCTCCATTCACGAAGTCTCGTAAAGACATTTTCTACATCAACAATAGCATCATCAACGAGTTCGCCAATCGCTACCGCAATACCCCCCAGAGTCATAACGTTGACCGAAAAACCTAAGAGCTTGAATACGATCGCGGTGACCAGAATACTCATGGGGATCGCTGTCAGCGTAATAAGAGTTGTTCTAGTATTTGCCAAAAAAAGAATCAAAATAATAATCACGAGGATTATTCCATCTCGTAGTGCCTCAATAACATTTTCAAGGCTTGCAGTGATAAACCATTCTTGTCTAAAAAGATCATTGTGAAGTTCTATTCCCTCTGGAAGGCTTTTTTCAAGCGACTCCAGTGTTTCATCAACAAGCTTGGTAACCTCAAGGGTCTCTGCTTCCGGCTGTTTAACAATCCTCATGACAACTCCCTCTTTTCCATCAATAGAAGCTGCGCCTCTTACGGGACTTGGCCCCTCTATGAGGCTCGCTACATCGCCTAAAACTATAGGCATATCATTAAAAGAACCCACGCCAAGGGATTGAAGTTCATTAATTTCATTTGGAGCTACCAAAATTCGTATCGGGTATTCAAGTTCATTCTCTACAAGAATGCCACCACCTCGATTTTGTAGCGCACCCTCAACATTTTCTACAATATCTTCTACGGTAAGTTCATATTGAGCAAGTCGCTCAGCATTAATATTAATTTGCCACTCACGCACATCACCACCCATAACAATGACATCCGAAACTCCAGGTAAGCGTAATAAAGCAGGACGTATCGTCCAGTCAGCAAGAGTTCTGAGGTCCATACCATCAAGATTAGCTTCCTTTGAAGATATACCTACCCACATGATCTCTCCCATGACTGAAGATACAGGTCCAAGCGTTGGTTTTGCACCTTCAGGGAGATTTAACTGAGCAATTCTTTCTTGAATGATTTGGCGGTTACGATAAATATCTGACCCCCAATTAAATTCGACTTGAACGATGGCAAGGCCAAACGAAGCGGTTCCTCGGATACGCTCAACTCCTGGGGCACCAGCAACTGCTGATTCAATTGGAGTTAAAATAAGACGTTCAATTTCTTCCGGCGCAAGACCTTCTCCTTCAGTAAAAATAGCGACCGTTGGTTTGTTTATATTGGGTAATACATCAACCTTCATAGTGAGCAAACTGAAGATTCCGAGTACTGCTATCAGGGCTGAGACAATAATAGTTGTCCACTTATGATTGATCGCCCAGAGAATAATTTGGTTGAGCATAAAAAATTAGTGAGCAATTATTAATCGTGAGAATGACCATGTCCGTCACCCTCTGGGGCAGGTTCTTCAGCTTCTTCTGTTGGTACAGTTCCTTCCCACTTTGATCCATCAACCAAATCTGCTGCAGGTTTGACAATGAATTGATCATTCAATGCAACTCCATCAAGAATTTCGACTTGATCACCAAAAGTTCTTCCAATTGTTAACTCTTTTTTATGTATGACAGTATCTTTATCGACAAGCCATATACTATATTTGCCATTTTCATCAGCCACTAGAGCTGAAAGCGGTACAACAAGAAGATTATTTTGAGTGTTTGGAACTATCCGTACATTCGCGTGCACTGGTAAATTGGCATCTATATTTAAATCGGCATCAGCTAAGAAAAACCCATTTGAATCCAGAGAAAGAGATACACCAGTCACTATTGCCTGTGTCTTTCCAAATTGAGAATTAAGTGATTCGATATCAACTACTTCACCAACGCTCACTAATTTAGTATCGGCAGGTATTTTAAACCGAACAAACTTCTTTGCATTTATATCTCCGGTGATAGCAAGAACAGCAGTTTCTGGCGTTACATGATCGCCAAGATTCATATATACCCCCGACACATATCCTGACTTCAGAGCGACAATTTCCTGACCGCCAATCTTTGAAGCGAATACTTGGTAAGCCACTTCTGCCGCTTGAGCTTCAGCTTCATAAAGTAATTTTTCTTTTAGTAATTCAAGAAGCTGATTATCGTATTCAAATTTTTGCTTCTCAAAATCAGTTTCAATTTCAACTTTTTTCGCCTCTATTAAACTTTCGGTTATTTCATAAGAACTTTGAGCATTTTTAGCGTCTACTTCTAAACCCACAATGTCTCTTTCCTGTTCGGCCTTTACTGTTTCGTAATCAGCTTGTTTCTGTACTAATTCACCAAGGGCATCTTTATAATTCTTTAAAGCTTCATAATAATCTACTTCATTTTCAGTAAGAATCTGACGTAGCTCTTCAAGTTTTTCAGCGGAAACATAGGTTGATGGGTGAGAACTCAAAAGCAATTTACCAGCCGCATCAAAAAAAACATCTATTTCGTTTTCTGGAAGTTTGGTCTCATCTTCAAATGCATTTTTAAAAGCCATAACTGCTGAGGCAAAATTTCCTCGTGTTTGTTGATCAAACTTCCCATAGGCTTCATTAAAATTATTATCGTCTATTGTGCTATTTGTGCTTAGACCAATGTTATCAGATACTATAGACGTAAATTCAACATACGCATTCTGGGCAGCTGTGCGCACGTTCATTAATTCGCTATCAACCGCTGTCAGTGCTTGTTCATAATCGGCTTGTGCTGACAGGATGATGGCTTCTTTAACTTCGTTTTGCGAGCTTAATTGCTGTGAGGCACCTTGAGCAATAATAAGATTTTGTTCAGCCTGTGCATAAATAATTTGGATGGCCGAATCCTTTGCGCGATCAAGAACAGTTTTTAATTGATCAATCAGTTGTTTATTTTCATTGGTAATTTTGTCGATAACAATCATTTGCAACCTGGACCGTTCTGCATTTTTTGCCTTTTCGGCTAAAGTGGCAATTAAATCTGGATTTGGTGCAACGGATAATCTACCGAGTACCTGACCTTTTTCTACGTACTGTCCAATTTTCACATTCAATTCAATGAGCTGACCTTCAACAAGCGGATGAATCCGTACATCATCTGTTGAAAGCACTTCACCTGCAAAAGAAACGTTACTAATCCCTAATTTTTCCAGTTCTGTTTCTTGGATAGTGCCTAATTGCGATGAAGGAGTAGATTCGGATGTTTGTGATTCACCAGTGGCATCATCGTGGCCTGGACTCGCAAAGGCCAATGGGGTAACAAGAAGAACACTGCTGATAAGAAGACCAACTATTAATTTCTGATTTTTTACAACAATTGCTTTCAGATTTTTCATAATAATATCTGTTAAAAATAATCTTTTATTCATGGGCATCCTCATCACTATGTCCGTGCGGTTCACTTTCATCTACGTTTTGAGTTGTTTGTCCTGAGCATCCGGCAATAATTAGCAAGAACAAAATTAAACCAGTAACACTGAAGATTTTTTTGGACGACATATAAAAAAAAGTAAATTGAATAAAAACTAATATTTCTGAAGATCAAAAGGTGAGCTTAGAAATGAAAATAAATTTTACTCATTCCCTTTTAACGATAGTTCCTAACCAGAAGGAATCTGGCTGGAATTGAGAGCTCATCGGTGGCCAATTTTCAGTAGTGAAATTATTTGGCGTGAAGGGAAAATCTTGAGCTGGTTTACAGCTTAAATCGGAAATTTGTTTAAATGAATTTGTAGTTTCTTTTTTAAATATACCCCTATTAGTGGACACGCTTGAACCGCTTTCATCGCAACAATGAGAGTTTTTAACAAGTTCTTTATCTTCGAAATCTTCCGTTTCATGATCCTGTACGTCTATAGAAGAGGTTTGTGCATAAGCAGCATCAAAAAAACTATGGGATTTAAAGCAAGTATTACCTGCTAGAGAAAAACCAACAATGAGAACGAAAATTATATGAAGAAGTTTTTTCACAATTTTTTATAGTACTTGGCCGGTACGTTAATGGGAAAGCTCTAATTTGTCAAAAACATCCATCCGCAGAGCTGGTGGCATTTTGGGAATGTGGTGCTAGACTGTACCAACCCTGTTTTACGATGTCATTTCTGTATTCTATGCAAGTCTCACTAGGGAAAGAATTATGATTACAGGAACAATACAGAGGAGGACATCGATGATATGGGGAAGTCTCAAGCGGAAACAAATGTCATCGATGACACTGATTGCACGAAGCCAGGCTGGCTTGTATTGCGTAATAACATGAACGCCTGGTTCGATGACTTTTACGGCACGTCGGCCGCTCTCAACCGCAGCCTCGATACTCCAAATATCTGCATCTGTTTTCGTGTGAGCACCTGCAAGAAGCAAATTTGAAACCGGTGTTTGTTGGGTTGGGAGATATGGCTGAGTATGATTACTCATTACCCACTTGGGCTGGCGTGGTTTAATACCTGCTGAAGAGAATTGCCACTCATGCCAGACTTCAATTCTTAACAAAGAAAAATCTTTTAACTCTCTTCCTTGATTTGCTTGCTTCAGCAGACGATTTAAATCCGCACAGCGGAAAAGCTGATCTTTTATTTCTTCAATGAATTGTTCTTTTGTACAACGGGCAAGCGGTAGACCATATATTTTCCCTGGTACCGACGCCACACAGGCAGTACCGGTCCATAATGAAATAACACCGTCACCAAGTGCTACATCGTCTGACCACACTTGTTCTTCTGGAAAAAGCGTCAGATTGAATTCTGAATCGGGCAGAAGAAGCGCACTTCTTTCTTTGGGCCAAGATACTCGTTCGGAAAATGCTAGACGGAAAGAGACTTGCGTGTGTGGACCATCGCCTACAAGTGGTCTAAAAAGACGTAGTTCGTCCAAAGCTGCAAGCTCTGGTGTTTGGTCAAAAATATCAGCAGCAGAAAAAGGACTTGTCGCAACGACATAAATATCTGCACAAACCATGTCTCCAGATGCCAAACAAGCTCCAGTGATGCTTTTACCATCATAGACAAGCTTCTGTAGCGATGTTTGCCAAACCATCTTGACCCCTTTTTCTTGAAGATATTTTATCCATTTATCGAACCAGAATTCGTTGCTTGGTCCGCGAAGCAGAAGCCAGCCGTCACCTGAGCCTTGAGACCATTCTTCTCCTTGATCATCACCTTTATGGTCATGCCTTTCTCCGGACATGAGATTGTGACGAAAAAATTGTCCGACATGATGGAGCGATGCGCGCGTCCAATCAGACCCAACCCAAGGGCCAAATGTTGCACGCCATGTTTTCCAGCCCCGATCGCTCATGATTGGTTTCCATGCTTCCGAAGCATTTAGCCTTGAATAATATTCCTTTGTACGATTATTTGCGCTCCACGTTTTAAAAAGCAAGATTGCCCATCGCATTTTGTCCCACGTTGTCATTCGAAACCGTTTTAACATTCTAAAGCTGTCGTTCACATCCTCATCTTCGTTTGTCTGATCATAGGCAATACCATAATTGATTGACCTCGAAAGACTTTTATCATAAACGCTGTTGTTGTCGTCAAACGGAATCTGTTTCATGATTTCATACGTATTGTGATACCAAGGACCAAAACCATGCCACGAATATTCAGACGGCATTCCTTCATCTTTGGCCATTCGCGCACTTCTAAAAAACCCTCCAGCATCCGGATTCGATTCATAAATCGTTACTTGATATCCCAATCGTGAAAATTCATGAGCGGCACTCAGTCCCGCGACGCCAGCACCAAAAATGGCAACAGTCTGCATAGCGGTATAATGAGAGATGTTTCGGTCAATTAATCATGGACTGCCTAATCCTACCGTTTCTTGCCGTGAGAAACAATTGTGGCGTTTCATGCTAAATGAGACAATGAGACGGTATAAAAAAGATGGCACTTTAAATGGTCTGGACTAAGACTATTTGCCCTAGGATAATGGGGGAAAAGTTATTCATTATGCGTAAGATTTAAAACTATGATGGGACCGAGTTTCATTTTTGTTCTTTCCTTTCTGCTCCTTCTCTTGGCAGATTTCCTGATTCTTCTACCAGCCATTTATTGTCTTTTTTCTCGGTTACTACTAAAGAAGAGACTTCAAATGAGCTTGTGCTTTAAGCATCTATTAATGTGCGAACTTTACACATTAATCCTAGCTCTGCTTATATTCTTTCCCCTGATGAAATTTTTTGATTACTCACTAAACAGTGAAGCTACTTTATTGATCCTAGCTCTATTGCTGTGGATAACGCTGATATACGTAAGTCACAAAAAAAACCGTCCTTCCTTGCTCCGGCCCTTTTTAATTGCCACCTGTTCAATCTTATTTAATATTTTTGCCGTCGGGATACTCATTGGTTTCGGCGTGCTGACTATATCCTTATGGATGGCTTTTAATGCCCCATCATAGAGTGATCCATTCCTGGCATAGCTTCTTCATCAGAAGTCTCATCTGGAGTTTTCCCTTCATGCTGAAATTGAGTGAAGATTTTATACGGTCCAGCTTCGGGGGATGATTTGTTCAAAGATCGAGACATTTATACGGTTTTATATGTCACAGAAGTTCTACAGGTTCAGAGCAACCGTGTATATATAAGCTGTTGCCTTGACTGGCCAAGAGTTAATAGGGTATAGGGGTACTGGTCATTAATCGCTAAATATGGTCAACCAGAATATCAAAAAAAGAGCGCTTCATCGCGCCAAGATCCTAAAAGGCCAACTTGAGGCATTGATGCGAAGTATAGAAAGTGAGGAATACTGTACGTCACTTCTTCACCAATCCTACTCCATCCAAAATTCGCTCAAAAGTTTAGACAAACTACTTTTGGAGAATCATCTAGGCTCTCACGTCAAACACCAAATGCAAGACCCAGCGCAACAAGAAAAAGCAATTAAAGAACTGATCGAAGTTTATACATCGTCTCATCGTTAGGTCTATTCACCACCTCTATCCATGTTAAATCAAAAATTTAAAACGAAAGTCGTACACCGGTAAACGAATGTATTGAGAGTGTACTTATCCAATAAACAATAAAACCATGGAAAATTCATCCTGTTGCAGTCCCAAAAATTCATCTCCAGTTAAGGACGTAGTTTGTGGCATGGGGCTTGAACCCACAGAAGAAACCCTACAATTTGCGCACAAAGGAGCCATCTATTACTTCTGCAACGCAGCGTGTAAGGATCAATTTGTAAGTGATCCAGAAAAATATCTTAATTAATCATTTAACTCAATCATATGAAACTATCTAAATTAATGCATCTGATTAGTATTGTAGTGGGCTTTGCCGGAGTCATTACCCTACTAGTCGCCATGATCGGCGGAGCAGATAACCTGGTATTCGGAGTTACAAAGGCTGACGCTTTGTTCTGCACGGCCATTCTTATCCTTATTGCAATTTGGATTCAGATTGCGACCATCCATCACATGATGCTGGAGAAGCGAGGGGAGATCCTTTAATTTAAAAAGCACACCCATAACTATGAACACCAGTACCTATAAGATCAAAGGCATGCACTGCGCTTCCTGCGCAGGAATCATTGAAAGAACTTTTAAAAAAACCGAGGGCGTCACTTCCGCAGAAGTGAACTACGGAACGGAAACCGCAAAGGTTGCATTTGATGAGCACAAAGTACACGCAGCCGACCTTTCAAAAAAGATTGAACCGCTGGGCTACTCGCTCGTGCTTGAAGAAGATCATTCCAAGCACACAGGCATGGGTCAAACCAAGACAGAAAAACTCAAGGAACTTTCCGAACTCAGAACATTGGTCCTCTCCGCTCTTCCTTTGGCTGCCTTCAGTATTTTCCTAATGACTTGGGACGCTTTGATTCAATTCGGTGTGCTATCTCCTATACCTGAAATTTGGATGGAATTTTTCCACCATCTCCTACCACTCATGGCTACCTATGTACTCTTTGTGGTAGGTAAACCTTACTTGCTCGGCTTCTATCGTTTTCTTCGCTACGGCAAAGCAAACATGGACACATTGATTGGAATTGGCACCGTGGCTGCCTATTTGTACAGCTTCGTTGTCACCGCTTTTGAGGCACCGCTCTC
Source organism: uncultured Candidatus Peribacteria bacterium (assembly GCA_965230905.1). Lineage (GTDB taxonomy): Bacteria > Patescibacteriota > Gracilibacteria > UBA1369 > 2-02-FULL-48-14 > 2-02-FULL-48-14. Next base: position 1,288,049 of record OZ246396.1, on the reverse strand, counting down.
TGCTTATATAAACACAGAGCACAGCTATTACGACGTGACCATCGTGGTGATCACCTTCATCACCCTAGGTAAATATTTAGAATCACGATCGAAACTCAAAACAGGGGACGCCATTGAAAAACTTCTGAATCTTCAAGCTAAAACCGCTCTCGTGATCCGTGATGGCAAAGAAGTGGAGCTTCCGATTGATCAGGTCGTGAAAGGCGACCTTATTGTTGTGAAACCCGCCGGTAAAATTCCCGTGGATGGTGAACTGACCGAAGGCTCTTCTTACATCGACGAATCCATGGTCACGGGCGAACCAATGCCAGTTCATAAAACCGTAGGCGATAAAGTGGTGGGTGGAACCATGAACACCAGCGGTTCTTTTACTTTTAAGGCAAGCAAAGTGGGTTCTGAAACCATGCTCGCTCACATCATAAAGATGGTTGAAGAAGCTCAGGGCAGCAAAGCCCCCATCCAAGCCCTGGCCGATAAAATTTCCAGCGTTTTCGTCCCCGTCGTATTGGTCTTTGCTTTCGTAGCACTTGCCGTGTGGCTAAGTATTGGGACTCTATATTTGGGCTTTTCACAAGCACTTTCTTACGGACTCGTTTCCTTCGTTAGCATTCTAGTGATCGCCTGCCCCTGTGCTCTTGGTCTAGCGACTCCAACTGCGATTATTGTTGGAGTGGGTAAAGGGGCAAAAGAAGGAATCCTCATTAAAGATGCAGCCACGCTTGAAAAACTTCACAAGGTGACTACCGTGGTGGTAGATAAAACAGGGACTATCACTAAAGGAAAACCAGAACTGATTTCAATCATAAAACTGTCGGGTAAAACGGACGACGAACTGCTTTCTATTCTAGCCTCACTTGAAAAGAAATCCGAACACCCCATCGCTCATGCCATCTTAAATGCGGCGACCGAGAAAAAGCTTTCACTCCATACCGTCGCCGATTTTGAAGGGATAAAAGGAAAAGGACTTAAGGGAAGCATCGGTGAGACCACTTACTACGTGGGCAATGAAAAATTGATCCATGACCTTAAACTAACGATTGATTCCAGCTTGATTGAAAAAGAAACAGCACAGGGCAAAACTCCAATCATCCTCGCTACAGAAAAAGAAGTGCTCGCCATAGCCCTCGTGGCCGATGCCATTAAACCCGAAGCCAAAGAAGCCATCGCTCACCTTCATAAGCTTGGCCTCCAAGTGGTGATGCTCACGGGCGACAATAAAAACACAGCTGCATATATTTCTAAGGAAGCAGGCATTGATGAAGTGGTGGCTGAAGTTTTGCCCGAGGATAAACTGAATATCATTAAGAAACTCCAAGCCGAAGGTAAAATAGTGGCTATGGCTGGAGATGGTGTGAACGACGCCCCCGCACTTGCCCAGGCGGACGTGGGCATTGCAATGGCCACAGGAACGGATGTGGCGATAGAGTCTGCAGGGATCACACTCCTTCACGGAGACATTTCAAAACTCGTAAAGGCAATTAAGCTCTCAAAAATCACGATGCGTGGAATCAAACAAAATCTCTTCTGGGCTTTCTTTTATAACATCGTCGGCATCCCTTTAGCGGCAGGTGCCTTCTACCCTTTATTCCAGTGGCTACTAAGTCCCGTGTTCGCAGGTTTGGCTATGGCCTTCTCAAGTGTATCGGTGGTTGGGAATTCTTTACGACTTAAGACGAAGAAACTTTAATAAAATAACCTTACATTCTAATCCAATCCCTTATGAAGAACTTCTTACTTTTCTTCTCAGTCCTCATTACTTCACTCCTTCTCACTGCCTGTGAGTCTGGAGACCGCTACGACACGATGATGGACGATGACAATTCAATGATGAACCATGACACGGGAGGAGAGATGATGCTTGCAAGTGATGAAGATTTTATTTCGATGATGATTCCACATCACCAAGAAGCGATCGATACATCCAAGATCACTCTTGAAAAATCTACGAATGCAGAGTTGAAAGCACTTGCTCAAAACATTATAGATGCACAGACCGCAGAAATCGCTAAGATGGAAGCATGGGGTGCTGAGTGGTTTGGAACCAGCTTTAAAGCAAGCGACGACTACATGGCTATGATGTCTGACCTTTCTGATCTCGAGGCAGATGAATTGGATCAGACCTATATTGCAGGTATGATTGAACATCACGAAGGGGCGATCATGATGGCTGAACAAATCAAAGAAATCACTGAAAGGTCAGAACTTCTTGAATTGGCAGATGCCATCATTGAGAGTCAAACAAATGAAGTGACGCTTTTAAAGAGTTGGTTAGAATAGACTGCAGCATCAATTTCTGTTAGCTATACACCCGAAGGTGCTCATTCAGAACCTTCGGGTGTATAGGGTTCTCATTGCAGGACTGTGCTTCTTGTTTTTAATCTTGCACCTTGTAAGCCTCTCCTAGAGCTTCAATTTCGCTTATCCAGTTTTGCAGGTCAAAGTCGTCCATGTGTTCTAAAAACACCTTCTTGGTTTCCAGATCCACGTGGACATTTTGAATTTCAGTGAATTCACTGCTTACGTCCTTAACGAGGAGTAGGCAAGAGGCACAATGCATCCCAGGAATTGAAAGAGTGGTTTTCATAATTTGCAGTTTTAGAGAGTAGAAGGTATGACTTTCACGTTGGCAGTGAACATTCCCATCGAGCAAGTAATGAGGAAGTCATTTTGAGGATTCTCAATTGGACCAAGTTCATTTTCACCAGGAGTAAGGTAAGTCACTAAATTAAACTCTGGCACAGTCAACACACTGATGCAGCCTCCAATAGTTTCATTCATAGTCGCTTTGATTATAGTTGGCTTACCGGCTTCAATCGTGAAGGAAGAGGGGGAATATCCATAGTTGGTTACATCCATGTTGATGACTTGCACACCGTCTTCTTCTGTCACACTGGAGGAGCCAGATTCATCTATCACCTCTTCAGAAGATCCACCGAAGAACCCATCCACATTTACTCCTGTTAAAATGAGTCCACTCTTGAAGTTGAGCAGAGCGAGAAGCAGCACCAACGAACCCGAGAAGCGAAGAAAAAATCGAGCCGTTCTTCCTTGTGCCGTTGAGGAAATCACACTGATCCCCAGAAGCGCAGGCAAAGTTCCAAGGGCAAAAACAAACATCATAAGCGCGCCCTCCATGAAACTTCCCGAAGCCAGAGCAGCGAGTTGTAAGGATTGAGTGAATCCACACGGCAAGAAGAATGTCAGTGCTCCTAAAACAAAGGGTGCAAAGGGGTGCTCATGTTCGGAAAGCGACGCAATCCAATGAGAGAGTGCTTTGGGCGGTTTAATTGGAAAACTGCCTTTAGGAATAACTTTCAGGATCGAAAGCGCAAGGAAGAGCATCACGAGGGCAATAATAATATTCATGTAGCCCGTCATGCGCGTGCTGAGAGCGATGGATTGTCCTAAGATGCCCACCAAACCTCCTAAAAAGAAGTAGGAGAGAAGTCGGCCAATATTGAAAGAAAGCAGCGGCTTGAGTTTCTGCCAACGGGACTCGTATTGATGCACTTCGTTATGCTTTGCTGCCATGCTAAGCAGCAGACCTCCTGTCACGGCTAAACAACTGGAAGTACCGGCCACAAGTCCAATCACAAACACACCCGCCAGTGTGCTGGCTCCTTCTACGGATGGGGCGAGTGAAAAAACATCAAAGCCCTTCAGAACAGTGTAAAGAGCAAAGATAAGAAGCAGTGAACCTCCGATTTCAATCCATTTTTGGTTTTTCGCCTCAAGGACCTTAACAGATTTTTTGGTTAGTGAATATCCAGCTTCCTGTACAGCCGCTTCAAGAGCTTCCACGGCGGGTGGATTCTCAGAATCTACTTTAAGAACGGTAAAACCCGTGCGGTGATTAGAATGCACCTTGAGCACGCCAGGGACTTTATTGAGTTTCCTTTCGATCATGAGTTCGCAGCTCGCACAGGTCATACCCTGAACGTAAAGGCGGATCGAGTTGTCATTATTTTCCATAACAAACAAAGAGTTAAGAATACGAACACTTCAACTATTTTCTATAATCGAAAAACAATGTTTCTTGTTGGAGAGGCGGGAGGGTACTTTGGTGGAGAGTGAAACCTTAGGGTTTCAAAAAATGGGACTACGGAACTGACCGTATTATAAGTAATTTGAACTGGTGGAATCGGAAAAAGTGGACTGGAGAATGTTAAAACTTCATCGCCTTTGTTTACATGGCTTAAACAGTGAGTTTCAGAGCAGTTTTCTTGAGCAGTCTCTGGTATTTGATGGTGCATCAGGCTCATATCCATTTGCATAGGGCAAATGGTGTGGAGCGCGATCAGCCCGAGAATGAGAAAGCTAAAGATTTTCACCGTTGAAGCTTAGAGCAAAACAGGTGTTATGTAAACGGCCCTCCTTAAGCCGAAGGAAAGTGGGTCATAGGCTTTCAAACTGCCCGTAATGGCTGGGGATGAGGGATTCGAACCCCCGAATGCCGGGACCAAAACCCGGTGCCTTACCACTTGGCGAATCCCCAACGGATCTGCTTAGCGGTGAAAATTTAATCAATCTGACCTTTAAAGTCAATCATTACGGATGTTTTATGCTTTGTGCAAAACCAATCCGTCCTTTTTAAAAATTCAGAAAAATTTCAGGAATTTGTACTTCGTGACCCTCCGGGTTCAGAAATAATTCTGTAGAGTTACAGATACTCTAATTTTTACTATGCATGTTAAAAGATTCCTCGAGTGGATTGGGATGAAAGAAAAACTACATTCAATAATTCACAAACCGCCCTTTGTTTCTGAAGGTGAAATATGGTGGGCGAGTTTAGGTGAAAATATTGGCGCAGAGATCAATGGGAAAAATAACAAATTTTCTCGTCCAGTTATTATTCTAAAAAAAGTGGCCAACGGTTTTTATCTGGTGATTCCAGTTACCACTCAAATTCACGAGGAAACTTGGTATGTAAATTTTAAGCAAAAGAAAGTTGAGATGTCCGCCTGTCTTCATCAAATTCGCTCGATTGATTACAGAAGGGTGCTTTCATATTTAGGGCAACTTGATGATTCCGATTTCCTTCGAGTGAAAGAAGGTTTCCTAAAGCTTTGCCAATAAAAAATAGGTCCCTCCCATTTCTGGGAGGGGTCGCGGGAAAATCCCGAAAGTAACTAGAGTTTATCAAACTGCTTTTCCATGGTCAACCCAGTTAACCACTTACTTACAGCCCAATCGCATCCTGAATATTCCGGATCTGGTCAGCCAGGGCGTCTTGAACTTGGTTCAAGTATTCTTCAGGCAAGGAGTCCATCGGCACTTCTTCCAGTGGCAAGTATTTGAGCGGGTCTACACGCACTCCGTCCTGCCACACTTCAAAGTGGAGGTGAGGCCCGGTGGTGCGCACTCCGGCTCCAATCGAGCCCGGCATCGCCCCGGTGTATCCAATGAGTTGGCCACGCGTCACGTAATCACCGGCGGCAACCGCGGTAGCGGAAACGTGTCCGTACACGGTCATCACACCCATGCGGTGCGCGATTTGAATGTAGGCATAGCGCGTGGAACTCGCGTCATAAATCACCGAGGTAACCACTCCGTCGGCTGGAGCGTAGATGTTTGAGCCTTGTTTGGCACGAATGTCGAGGGCGCCGTGGCCTACGCCGAATAGTTCTTTATAGCCGCTGTCATTGAAGAAAGCCGTGAGCCCACTGGCAGGGGAAACGGGCCAATCAAGTTCCAAAAAGGCAGACGCTTCGCCGCCGTCAAAGTCAGCAGCCATATCGGCTTGGATCTGGGCCACTGTAGTTTGTTGATCGGGCGTAAGCAGCAGATTCATGCTGGCCAATTTTTCCTCCATGCTCTTCACGTTGTTTTCGTAAATCTTAATGTCGCGCAAAAGGTCTTCACCGCGTTCATCGGAGGTGGAAAGCATGCTCTCCAAAACCGCCTTTTCAGCCCGTGTTTCATCCAAAAGTTCCTGCTGAGCCGTGCGTTCTCCAATCAGCCTCACTTGCTCATCGGCCAGTTCAGCGTCCAAGGTTTCGAGCTCGGCTTTTCGCGTTCGCAGTTCCGTCCACTTGTCCGCCAGGTCGGTGCTCAGCGAAGTCATTTTATTGATTTGAGTTTGGTTTTCCGCCTCAATCAAATCCAAATACGTGATGTCTTGCAGGGTCTGCGAAACACTGTCCGGACTCGCCAAAACCTTCACAGGATCCACACCATCGGCATCGTAATAAACGTCACGCTTCACATAAATTAGCGTCATGAGCTGGCCCACGAGCACCTTTTGATCCGACAGCTGCAATTCCAAGATCTGCACATCTTCCTCCAAATCCGCAATATCCATCGATTTGCGTTCCTTTTGCGTCTTCACACTGGTGACTTGATGTTGATTGTCTTTAATCTGATCGTCCAAATTCGCAATCACCATTTCCAGGTTCTTGATCGCCGCGTCCATTTCAATCAAACTTTCCTTGGCGTCCTCCACGTTTTCCTCCAGCAGGGTGTAACGATACTGAATTTGCGCGAGTTTTTGCTTGAGCTGGAGCAGCAAAGTACTCTGTTCCACCACCTGCGTGAGCGTTTCAGTTTCCACGTGCACGTCGTTATGTCCTTCGTCGGCCAGCGCCACAGGGCTGAAACAAAGTGCAAACGCGATAAAGATAGAAAGTAACTTTTTCATCTGTTTGTTATCTGATAATTATAGCACAATTTGTGCCAAGCTACAAGCCTCGAGGCACCTTTTAACAGGTGAGCCGGATCATGGGCAAGGCACAAGTTTGACAGTCTAGCGAATGTGTTATGTTAAAGCAACTATTCCAGCCCGCCTGTATTGACTTTGTGCACGTGCACAGAGTGCCCTCGTGGTACAAATCGCAAGACTAGTCTTTCTTCAGCAAGCCTTGAATCAACCTCACATTCGCTGCCGGGAAGGGGAACTCTTCTAATTTCCCCGGCAAAACCCACTTGAACTCACTAGCCGCGCCCAAAACCACCGTTCCAGAGTCAAAATCTGCGGTGTAGCAGCGCAAGTCCACTAAATACTTCGTATAAGCGTGCTGAATTTGCATAAAAGGCTTCACATTCTTTACTTTTACGCCCAGCTCCTCCTTAATTTCGCGCTTCAGCGCATTTTCCAAGTCCTCGCCATTTTCCACTTTTCCACCGGGGAATTCCCAAAGTCCTCCCATGAGTCCACCTTCCGCCCGTTTTTGAATGAAAATCTTGCCGCCTTTTTTAATCACCGCAATGGCCACTTGAATCGGTACCTTGGATTTAGAAGGACCTTTGTTCGGCAGAATATCCTGCGTCCCAGCCTTATATGCCTTGCATAAATCCTTCAGCGGACAGATCTCGCACTTGGGCAGTTTGGTGCAGACCAGCGCGCCGAACTCCATCATGGCCTGGTTGAATTCCCGAGCTCGGCCCTTGGGGAGCAATTCCTCCGCTTCGTCCCAAAACATTTGTTTAAAATACTGCGCATTCTCACGAAAATCCGCCAGGCGGGCGAGCACGCGGATCACATTTCCATCCACCACCGGTTTATCTTGCTGAAACGCAATGCTACAGATGGCGCCGGCGGTGTAAGGCCCAACGCCCGGCAGCTTCACAATATCCTTATATTTGATGAAAAACTCACCGCCGTTCTCAGCCACCAGTATTTTCGCGGTTTTTTGTATATTTTTCACACGGCTGTAGTAGCCCAATCCTTCCCACAGTTTCAAAAGCGCGTCTTCCTTGGCCTTCGCCACCGCCTTAATACTCGGCAAAGCCTTCATCCAACGCTTAAAGTAAGGCAGCATGGTCGCCACCTGCGTTTGCTGCAGCATGATTTCCGAAATCCAAACCTCATACGGGTCATAGTTTTTGCGCCAGGGCAGGGGACGTTGATTGGCCCCAAACCACGCTAAAAGCCGCTCTGCTATTTCACTCCGTTCCTGGGGCGTGAAGTCCATGGATCAAAACTTAGGGATTGTACCCAAACATTTCTTCACAAGTCTCTTCATCCACATAGCCCTCTATAGATAGATCTACGATAGACCGTTCATCGGTGGCTTCGTACCAAGCGTCTGGCCACCTATAGTTCACTGCCTCACAGATTTGAAAGGCATCAGAAGTAGTGATTTCTTGGTCAGGCGCTTTTATAAGTACAATCGCAGCTTTGAAGTTCTCCGCAAGCTCTTGGCCATTATCGTACTCATGTAAAATACGGCTACCGTCACCAGTGTAATAATAGTCTGGACCTGTATCTTCACAGGTTTCTTTTTCTAACAATAAATTCTTAAAATCATCCAAAGTTAGATCATATCTGGTTCCAGAATAGAGGTCAGTACCTACCTCTTCTGGATATAAAACAACATACATATCCTTTGACTCTAAAGTTTCTTCATCAATAAGACCCATGGCATATAGATCCATCGCATTAAATTGGAGACTGTCTTCACGAGAAAAGGAGAACGTACCATCATTATTATCAGTTAGCATACCCTTTTGAATGCCACTTAAATCTCCTTCGCTCACTTCATTCATTAAATAAGCCATGATACTTGCGCCTCCGCCTGCCTGGAATAATTCCGTCCAATGACCATTTTCAAAGGTATATTCCACCAAAGATTCATCGTAGCAACTTTCGTCAGTAGAAAGCCAGGCTACTCCCCAGTAATGTGCCAATTCATGTAGAAAAATAACATCATTAGAATCTTTCCAGGAATCACCAGCCTGTTGCATATGTCGTAGACGTTCCGGGTATTCCTCCTGGCAGGTCTCTCCACATTCTTCAACCATACCTAAATTTGTGGGCACATAACGTTGGACATTATTGCCGGACCATCCATTATACTGCCCTTCATAATCACCAACATCTATAACCATAATCATGTCATAATTATCTTCGTGATTTTGGTAGAATTTTTCGACCACACATTCACCACGAACATTGCCATTTGAATAACGACATTCATCATCTTCACCAAACTCTAAGATTGCAACATTTGGGATTGAGTCTACATTGACCGAATCATCGAATGTTAATTCCTCATCCTCATATTCTGAGGTGAGGTAGGTTTCTACGTTATAGATCAGCTGCGCCATTTCACCTCGAGTCACTTCATGACTTATGACTGTTGAGATGTCGGAGAGTAACCCCAATGGGTAGGCTTTCCAGTAGTAGGACTCGTACCAAATTTCGTAACAAGTTGTGCAAATATCAAACTCATAAGTTTCGAGTACAATTTTCAAAGCTTCTGCGAGATTGATCTGGTTGCCTGGACGGAAGGTCCCATCGCTATAACCATCAACAATTCCATGTCTTTCTGCATAACAAACGTACTTTACGTACCACTCTGAACTCATATCTGAAAAACAGCCGTCACCAGTTGCTTCGTTTGGATACTCGATTTCTGTCAAAATTTTAACAAACTCCGCCCGATTGATAGTGTTATTCGGGCGATAAGTGCCATCGTTGTAACCCTCGACTACCCCCAAATCATAAAGGTAGTCAATCGCCTCCTTATTATTGTGGCCTGAAACATCTGAAAAACTGGAGGCAAATACCAGTGAGCTTGTTACAAGCAGGGCGAAGAGAATTGCAGCGAGGAGTTTCTTCATGGCTTTCCAAAGTTTACACAAATCTTCCATTTTATCAAATCCACTTGCAAAAAGGGCGAAACCCACCTAAAATCCCTCTGCACTCGTCCAAAACTCTAAAGTATATGTCAACCAAAAAAGCTGGAGGTAGTAGTAAAAACGGTCGCGATTCGCAGGCGAAACGTCTTGGTATCAAGCGCTTCGCAGGAGAGTTCGTTACAGCTGGTTCAATCATTGTTCGTCAAAAGGGAACCAAATGGCACCCTGGTGAGAACATTGGTACTGGACGTGACTGGACCCTTTACGCTCTCACCGACGGAAAAGTAGCCTTCACTAAAAAGCGCCAAAAGAAGTTCGATGGAAGCACCCACTATGACAGTTTGGTGCACATCGTTGCAGCTGCTTAAATCAGCTTTGCCTTTCAACACTAAAAAAGCTATCCTACTCGGGTAGTTTTTTATTAACAAACGCCATATGAAAAACCAACTCAATGCTTTAGCGGCAGGCCTTGCCGCAGGTGTCTTTTGGGGAGTATCCCTTCTTATTGGAACTTGGGTTGCGATGCAGTGGGGCTACGGTGAAAGCTTTTTGGAAATATTCACAAACGCATATCCGGGTTACGAACTCACCGGAATGGGTTCCGTGATTGGTCTCTTTTGGGGCTTCATTGATGGATTCTTAGGCGCTTATATCCTAGTTTGGCTCTACAATTTCTTCGCCCGCAAACTTAGTAAATAAATTCACATGTCTTTAGAATCCTTTTTTGGTCTAGATACGGAAGGCGCGGGTGCCAGTGCCGAAGCCCGCGAGCAGTTCCAGGAGCAGATGCGTGAAAGCGCAAAGGCTATTAAAAACATGAGCGCCAATCAGGCCGCGCAAAAGAAACAAGAAGACAAGCTGGCAAAAATTTTGATGCGCTTTATGAAAGATCCCGCAAAGTCCGACATCGTATTTTTGGTGGTGAAACTTTTGCAAGAAAACGTACCGGGCATGTTTATTCTGGCCGTGCTTTCCATCGCTGACCCAGAAATGGAAAAAGAAATTCTCAAAGATTTTGACCGAGGTGAACCTTCCGAAAATTCTGCGCTCACCACTGTTCCGGGCGAGGCTTTTATCCCTGAAGAAATCAAACGTGAACTCAATGCGTGGGGGAATGCCATTGTGGACTCCGGCATGAAACTGCCCGGCAAAACACTGCAAACCGTGCTGACGCCCGATCAAAAACTCAAATCCCTTATTTTAGATCTTCTGCAATTTTCTCTCGAAGAATATTTCCAGCGTCATGGTTTGGATTTCTCCGAAGACAAGATTCGCCAAGTCGCTCTGCTCAGCATTCAAAGTGTACTCATTAAACTTCGTGAAGCCGCCAAGGAAAAGTCGGACACGGAAATCATTGAAGGCCCGCCAGCCGAAACGTCCCAGTCTTAATCCACGCCTATGTCGTCTCAAGTTGGAGTTATTGGTCTCGGTACCATGGGCTCTGCGCTAGCTCGGAATATTGCGAACCACGGTTTTAAGGTAAGCGTGTGGAATCGCACGCAGGAAAAAGTTGAGACTTTTTTGAAAAACCACGGGAATGATTTTTTTTACGGCGCCAAAAATTTTGAAGATTTTATTGAAAGCCTGGAAACGCCACGCCGCATTGTTTTGATGGTGCCGGCCGGCGCTGCAACCGAAGAAGTTTTATCCCAACTCAAGCGAACCCTCCGTGCAGGCGACTGCATTTTGGAAGGGGGCAATTCTTTTTACAAAGACACCGAAAAACTGCTCGGCGAACTGGGTGAACAAGGTATTCACTTTTTGGGAACCGGAGTCTCCGGCGGGGAAGAAGGCGCGCTCAAAGGTCCCAGCATCATGCCGGGGGGAAGCCGCGACGCCTGGGACGAGTTCAAACCCATTTTGGAATCCATTGCCGCTGCCGATTTTGAGGGCCGTGCCTGCGTGGCCTACATGGGCAACGGGGGAGCGGGACATTATGTGAAAATGGTCCACAACGGAATCGAGTACGCGGAGATGCAAGCGCTCTCGGAAGCCTACGATTTACTGCGTTCGCTCTTTCAACTGCGCCAGGAAGAAATTGGAGATATCTTTGAAAAATGGAGTCAGGGCGAACTCAGCTCTTTCCTAATGGATATAAGCGTGGACGTGCTACGTAAAAAAGATGATGGAGATTTTCTGCTCGATGTGATTGTGGACAGAGCCGGGCAAAAGGGAACCGGACGATGGACCACGGAAGAAGCCTTGCGCCTCGGCGTGCCCGCGCCCTCTTTCGCGAATGCCGTTTTCGCGCGGGCCTTTTCGGCTGAAAAAGAAAAACGCCTCAAGCTCGCAGCGGCGTATCCCGCAGCCGGCGGCGCACCCAAAATGCTCGTCTCCGAATTTGTGAATCATTTAGAAAAAGCGCTGCTCGCCTCCCGCATTGCCCACTTTGAACAAGGCATCGCCGTGCTCACCGCGGCCAACAAAGAATACGGTTTCAACTTAAACTTTGCCGACATCCTGCGTGTGTGGCAGGGCGGCTGCATCATCCGCTGCAGTCTTTTAAAAAACTTCGCGGGTGTGCTGAGTCACTCCGAAACTTTGTACGGCGGACTCTGGACCGAGCAAACGCTCACCGCGGCGCTCCCCAGCTGGAAAAAAATCGTAGCGGCGGCCGTGGAGGCCTCCATTCCGTTGCCCGCTCTTTCTAGCGCGCTTCTGCATTTTGAAAGCATGCGCCGCGAGCATCTGCCCGCGAATTTCATCCAAGGCCTGCGTGACCGTTTTGGTTCGCACGGCTATGAACGCGTCGATCAAGAAGGTGAATTTCACACCGTGTGGCCATGAAAAAAAAATCCCCAGCAGCTACTTTTCAAACCGCCGCGCACAATTTCACGATCTTCATTTTTGGAGCGTCCGGTTCGCTGGCGCAGCTGAAACTTTTTCCGTCCATTTACGAACTGGTGAAAGAAGGCCGCATGCCCAAGGATTTTAAGATTGTGGGTTACGCTCGCACGCCCATGGAGGACGCCGCCTTCCGAAAACTTTTTGAAAAATCCATTCGCAAAAGTGAGAAAAATGTGGACGAAGCCGCGCTCAAAAAACTCCTAGCCAATGTATTTTATTTTTCCGGCGCCTACGACAGCGAGGCCGACTACAAAAACTTCCTTAAGCGCTTGCGAGAAATTGAAGAAACGCCGGACCGCGTGCGCATGGCTTACTTCTCCGTGCCGCCCTCCGTCTTCCCAGAGATTTTCACAAATCTCGCGCGCGTGAACTTCAACACCAAGCGTTGCGCACTCCGTCTCGTTATAGAAAAACCCTTCGGCTACGACCTCAGCTCCGCCAAAAAACTCAAGAAAAAACTCGACAAACATTTCAAGCCCGAACAGGTTTATTTGCTCGATCATTACCTCGGCAAAGAAGCGGTGAGCAATCTGCTTTCGCTGCGCTACGCCAATTCCATTCTCACCAATTTATTCAGCCGCGAGTACGTGAGCAATATCCAAATCTCCGCGCTGGAAGAAAAAGACATCGAAGGCCGCGCCAATTATTTTGATAACGTCGGAATTCTGCGTGACATGGTGCAGTCGCATCTTTTGCAAATCATCGCGTACCTCACCATGTACGCGCCCAAGGAACAAACGGGGGAGGCCATTCATCACGAAAAGGCTCGAGTGCTGAGTTCACTGCGTCTGGATAAACCCCACGAATCCATCGTGCGCGGCCAGTACAAAGGCTACAACAAAACCAAAGATATTCCGGCAAATTCTCAAACCGAAACCTACGCCGCGCTCAAACTCCGAATCAAACATCCACTCTGGAAGGACGTGCCGCTCTACATTCGCAGTGGAAAATGTTTGAAGAAAAAGTGGACTGCCGTGGTGCTGGAATTCAAGCCGCATAAGGTGCAAAAAAATCAGCCGGATCTTCCGCCGAACCGCATTGTGATTCAGCTCCAACCCTACGAAAAAATTGAATTCCATTTGCTCACCAAGCTCGGCGGCAAGACCTTCGACTTCCACGAACTCACCACCGGCCGCCCCATTTATTGCAGCGGCGATTGCCTCGGTGAACACGGACGCCTGCTCCTCGACGTAGTGGACGGCAAGCGCGGCCTCTTCCTGAACTTCGAAGAAATTTTTGCAGCTTGGCGCATCATGGACCGCGCTCAACACTGGTGCGACAAAAAATCCAAAAAATGCGACGAACTCCACAGCTACGCCAGCGGCACACTCGGCCCCAAAGCCGCAGACGAACTTTTGAAAAAAGACGGCTTCACTTGGTTTAACGCTTTCCCCAATGACTAATCCTTTGGTCTTTCATTTTGAAACGGAAGCGGAATTTTGGGACACCGCCTTGGAGGATGTGCTTTTGTGCATCCGCGAAGCTCTACGAAAATTCCCCGATTGCCGACTCGGCCTCGCCGGTGGCTCCACGCCAAAAGCGCTTTATGAAAAACTCGCCGACGCCAATCTACCTTGGGGAAAAATTAAAATCATTCAGCTCGACGAGCGCTATGTCCCCAGCGACCACAAAGAAAGCAACCTTGGCATGCTCCGCAAAACTCTGCTCACCCGCGCGCCCATTCCTCCCAACAATATCTTCACTTTCGATACCTCTTTGCCTTACGACTCCGCCGCCGAAGAAATGGATCGCCAGCTCACTCGCCTTCAAGAACAAGGCCGCCCCTTGCTCGATTGTCTCATTTTAGGCGCCGGCTCCGACGGTCACATTGCCTCTCTGTTCGAAGGCGACCGCGCCCTGCTCAGCCCCAACTACGCTGCTACTGCTCACGCCAAAGGCTACCCGACTCCGCAGCGTCTCACGCTCACCACCAAGGCCCTCCAAGAAGCATCGTGCGCCCTGCTCCTGCTCAAAGGTCCCGACAAACTCCCGGTCGTCGAAAACTTGGAAGGGAAATCCAGCAGCTTGCCACTCACCGCCCTAAAATTCTTGGCTTCCAAAGCCACTCTCAAAGTACTATACTCGCTTTAGAATAACCCCCTCATTATGAAAGCAACCCTTCCTACACTTTTGGCCATGAGCCTTCTGTTGACCGCTTGTAGTTCCGGCATCACCGTTGCCGACAAAGAAACTATTAGTGAATTCCCTGAACAGAAGCCCGTGATGCTGGCTTGGCAGGGGCTTACCGAAGCCGTTGCGGCTAAGGACTGCGAAACCGTGCTCACGTATTTCCGTGTCACCCTCAAGGTAGAAGGCGAATCCTGCCCAGACATTTACGCTTACTTTGACGACGGAGCACCTGCGGTGGATTGGTCTCGCACCGACTGGAGCACCTCCAACGGAAAAGCCAAAATCTACGCAGTGGACGGCGGTTCTATCACCTCCTTCATCCACAACGAAGCCGACGACTCTTGGAAGTCCGACGAAAAGTTCTGGGAGTAATTCCTATTGAACAAAGGCGGCCGTTCCAAGAATGAACATCATTCCCGTAACCACCCATTTTACGGTGCGGTTTCCTTTGAGATACTGCAGCTGCGTTCCAAAATATCCTCCGAGCAAGGAACCCAGAACCACCATCGCCAAAAGCCCTCGGTTGATCTCCACTACATTCGCCAAATAAATGGCTTGGCTGGCCACAACCAGAAAGCCGGATATCATGGTGTACGCGGTGGCTTCAATAAAACTCATTTTTAAACGAAGAATAAGGTAGGCGTTCAAAATAAATCCCATACCGCCGGAGAATCCGTTCACAAAACCTATTAGCACCATAACGCCTGCTACTTCACACAGTTCCCGCTTGGTGAACGAGGTTCGGCCCGAAGCATCCAGACCTTTGGTTTTGGACGTCAGCAAATAAATCGCAAAGACCAAAAGCATGACCCCGATCATTTTCTCAAAAAATGCTTCATTGGGGTAGATTTGAATCAACCAAGTAGCGCCCGCCATTCCAATGAAACCGGTGACGGTCATGACGCTAATCATAGCCCGGTTCACTTTAGTTTTCCTGTAATGCACGCTGGAAGAAACAAAGGTCATGGCCATGCCGGCTACTTTGGCGGTGGCGAGCAAACTAAGGTACGGATACGGAGTTAATATGAAGAGAGAGCTGAGTAAAATGAGCACGGAGCCTCCACTAGCAAAAGCCCCAAAGAAAGAACTGATGATGGAGACCAATCCGCCTAAATAGGGGATGAGCTCCTCGTTCATTTTCCTTGGATCAAATGATTGAGCGCCGCTTCAATATCTTCAATGCCAAGTCCCGCCATTTTATAGAGTTGATCCGCCGTTCCGGAAAGTTGATAAGCCGACACGCCCAGCCGTTTTACTGGCACCAATACACCAGCCTCGAACAAAGCCTTTTCCACAAAACCGCCCAGCCCCGTATCAATGTTGTGATCATGCACTGTCACCACGCGCCCGGTTTTCTTAGCGCTCGCCACAATGGTTTCGCTGTCAAAAGGAATGAAGCTGCTCACAGCAATCACCTCAATGTCTCCACCCAAGTTTTCTGCGGCTTTGAGTGCATAGTGCACCATGGGTCCACTGGCTACGATGGTAGCTTTTTCCCCACTGCGCAAAACATCCGCTTTGCCAGGTTTAAACTCATATCCCTCGCCAAAGAACGGCGTCCCGTCTTCTTTAGTAATCACCGGAATCTTGGCGCGCCCCATGCGTACGTAAAAATTGCCGTAGGTCGCGCCAATGTAGCGGATGATTCGGTCACATTGGTTCGGGTCCGCCGGTTCAAAAATTTGCGTGTGGAAAAATCCCGCAAAGGAACTGATGTCATCAATAGCTTGATGGGTAGGTCCGTCTTCTCCCACGCTGAGCCCGCAGTGCGTGGCCACCATCTTCACGTTGGTTTGATTGATGTCGTTCACACGCGCTTGGTCTTTTGCCCGGCTGCTCATAAACGCTCCAAAAGTGCTGCAAAACGGCACGAGTCCGCGCAGCGAAAGTCCGCCGCTGTTGCTCACCATGTGCTGCTCTGCAATTCCACATTCAATGTGCCGCTCGGGGAAGTTCTTCTTCACGCCGTCGGTCTTCACGCTGTCCGCCAAATCAGCGGTGAGCGCCACCACGTGCGGATTCAAAGTTGCTAAATCCAGGAGTGCCGCTCCATAGGCCCCACGGCAATCCGTCATCACATCGGCTGCATAGGTTTTTGCCACTCCCGTGTTCACCGCAGCCACGTCCGGCTGATGCGGCGTCTTAATATTCACCTTCAGTGCCTTAAGTCCTTCAGCCAAAATCGCCGCTTCTTCCACCGTTAACTCAATCTCCGCCAGCGCGGCCTCCGTTTCTTCTTTCTTAGGAGATTTCCCATGCCAATCGGCTTTGTGTTCACGTCCAGTTTTGGCCATAAACTCGACGCCTTCTCCCATAATTGTATGCCCAATCAAAACGCTCGGGCGCTCGGTTTCCGCCATCGCCGCGCTGATCGCAAGAGCCATCGCTGCAAAATCATGTCCGTCCACTTCCTGCACATGCCAACCCGCCGCTTCGTAGTGTTTTTTAACCTGCAAAGGCATAATGTTCGCCAAAGAATCCGTGAGCTGCACTTGGTTGTAATCCACAAACAAAATCAAATTCCCGAGTTTATGCTTGGCCGCATAGTTCATCATTTCATAAGCCTGACCTTCCTGATTTTCTCCGTCTCCCATCAGCAAAAACACATGCTCATCTTTTTTCTGAATCTGCGCCGCTGTCGCCATTCCGGCCGCCGCGCTCGCGCCCACACCCAGCGGTCCCGTTCCATAAAACACCCCCGGCACTTGCCGGTTCACGTGCCCTTCGTAAATGTCATCCGGCTTTCTAAAAGTCGCAATCACTCGCTCTTTAGGAATCACACCCAGCTCCGCCAAAACCGCGTAAACGGCAGGGGAGATGTGCCCGTTGGAAACCACAATCGGCTCGTTCGTTTCACACAGTCGCATCACGTAAAGCAGCGACAAATAATCGATGCACGAAAGCGAACCACCTGGATGCCCGGACTGTGCATTCGTCACCATTTCCAAAATCGATCGCCGGCAAGACTTAGAGAAAGCCTTGAGAAACGCGATCTGTTCGTTCGTAAGCTTCATTAGCTGAGAAGTTGTTTAGTTAGCTGCTTGCTGAGTTCAACTCCAGGTTGGTCGAACGCGTTTATCCTATAATATTCTCCTAGAAAAGCAATACTGGCTTCAAAAAACATAAAAAGTTGCCCGAGTTCATACGCATTCACTTCCGGCACGGAAATCGTGACGTTGGGCTTTTTATATTCGCTCAATGCCTGCTCCGTCCCGCGCTTTTCCGTGTTCATGAGCTGGTGAAAACTCAGCCCAGACAGGTAGGCTAATGCCTTCCGTTCCACCCGGGGAATAGTGGGAGTTTCCTCCCGTTCCACCTCCACGAAAACAATCAATTTATCTTTTGGACCCTCGTTATAGAGTTGGAGTTGAGAATGCTGATCCGTCACACCCAAAGCACTCACCGGAGTGAGACCTTTGCCTTCCTTCCCAATGCTTTCCGCCAAGAGCTGAGCATACCAATCCGCCAAACTCGAGAGCCGGGTTGAGTAAGGCATCATCACGGTGATGTGCACGCCGTACTTCCATTCCAGCAAATACTGCGCCGCCGCAAATTGAAACGGCACATTCAGAGCCCATTCGTCCTTCATAAACAAAGCGGCCATGCCATCCGCACCGCGCAGCAATTCTTCAATATCCACGCCCATCATCGCCGCGGGAAAAAGTCCCACCGGCGTCAGCACCGAAAATCGTCCACCCACATTGTCGGGAATATCCAGCATCGGTATGCCGTATTCTTTGCCAATCTCCCGGAGTTCGCCGTTCGCCGCGTCCGTAATGAACACAAAATTCTCCTTAGATACTTTTTGCTTAAAATAAAAATACTGCGCCATCGTTTCCGGCGTCGTTCCACTCTTAGAAATCACGATGAACAGCGTTTTATCTGCATCGATCACTCTTTCCAGTTCTCCCACGGTATCCAAATTATCCAGCACAAAGAGTCGGGTCTTGCCGTGAAAATTCCACAGTGAACCCAGCAGCGCATCCCGCACACAAGTTATGCCCAGCGCGCTTCCACCAATGCCCAGCACCACGATGTCTTTAAACTTGCCACGCAATTTCTCCGCCAATTCTTTTACGGCCAAAACCGGCCCGCGCAATTTGGGCAGCAGAGGAAATCCCTGCCTGCGCGCCTCAAAGCCTTTCAAAAATCCACCAATCTTAGCGCCCTCGGCCTCCAGTTCAGCCATGGTCAAGCCGTCGCCGCCCAGACCCACGAGTTGTTCTAATGAAAGCTTCATTTGCGGTTTTTCCAATCGGCCAAAAATTTCTCCAGACCGATGTCGGTTAAAGGATGGTAGACGAGTTTCTTAAAGATTTCGTAGGGGAGGGTCGCAATATGCGCGCCCATCCGTGCCGATTCCGTCACATGCCGTGGCCCGCGCACGCTGGCCACCAAAACTTCGGTCTCAAATCCATAATTGAAAAATATTTCCGTGATTTCCTGCACCAGCGTCAGTCCGTCTTCACCGGCTTCGTCCAATCGTCCAATAAAAGGACTCACCATCGCCGCCCCGGCCTTCGCCGCAAGCAAAGCTTGATTCGCCGAAAAAATCAGCGTCACATTCGTGGGAATTCCCTCGGCTTTCAGTGTCGCCACCGCCCGGAGTCCATCCGGCGTCATCGGCACTTTCACCACAATGTTCTCCGCCCAAGTGGCGTACTCGCGCCCCTCCTTCAGCATTCCTTCATAATTCGTCGCAAAAACCTCCATGCTCACAGGCCCACTCACCACGCGGCAAATCGCCTGAAGGTGTTTTTTTGGGTCCACTTTGCCCTCTTTCGCCAAAAGCGTCGGATTCGTCGTGATCCCATCCAAAATCCCCCAAGAAGCGATTTCCTTAATTTGCTTCAAATCAGCGGTATCGAGGAACAATTTCATAGGCGAGTGGATAGGCTGGACTTAGGGTAGCATTTCTCCTTAATATTTGCTATAATAAAGTGATTAAACAACGCCATAATGACTCCAAAAGACTTCCGTATTGCAGACGAGCTCAAAACCAATGAGTTCCGCGTCTCAATATTTGGTTCTGCCCGCATTCAACCGGAAGATCCCACCTATCAAGACACTTACAATTTAGCGAAAACCATAGGAGGCTTGGGGATTGACCTTATTACAGGGGGAGGCCCGGGGCTTATGGAAGCCGCCAGCTTGGGGCACACCGCCGGGGACACCAAAAACAAAGCGCACTCCATTGGACTCAATATTGTGCTGCCTTTTGAACAAAAACCCAATGAAGGGCTCGAATTCCTGGACAACCACGAGGTGTTTTCAACTCGCCTCGATGAATTCATGCTGCTTTCCAATGCCGTGGTCGTGATGCCCGGGGGAATTGGAACCTGTTTGGAACTTTTCTATACCTGGCAGTTGCTCCAAGTGAAGCACGTCTGCGGAATGCCCGTGATTGTGGTGGGAAAAATGTGGCGCAAGCTCATTGAATGGGTGATCGACTACCCGGTTCACAGCAAACTCATGGACCCAAAAGACCTCCATTTCATTGCGGTGGTAGACAACTGGAAACAAGCCGTAAAGGTGATCAAAAAGGCCAAAAAGCATTTTGATGAAACCGGTGGAAAGGAATGCCACAACTGGCTCGAATACGGAAAAAAGGTGCGCAAGATGACGCCTTACCTCAACTCAGAAACCGGGAAACCGCTCGGACTGTAAACTTAACTGTTTGTGGTGACGAGAGCTCGAAATTCGTTCGGACCTACTTTCACGAGTTCCCATTCTCCATCTTTGATTGGTCCACCCCAACGGGTTCCATCAGGAGCTTTAAGGACTTGAGCGGCAGAAGGAACTTCTCTAAGGGCGGGGAGTTTTTCTAGAGCAACGGCCAAGTTCATGTTCATATGCGGCTTGTTAGAACTTGCACATTACCATACTCTGTAGCCAATGTCAGTTAAAAAGTTTTTTTACTTCGGGGTCTTGCCAGCGCTCGGCTTTCAAATGATTGGTGCCGCGCTCTACTTTTTGTGGGATTCCGGCTTCTCTCAGTGGATTTATACCGCCACCAAAATCTTGCTGGTGCTTTGGCCTTTGCTTTGGCTCCCCTCCATTCGCAAGCACTTCACCGCATGGCAATCCAAGGGTGGCCTTTGGGTTGGAATCCTCCTGGGAATTCTAGAGCTTTCTCTCATCGGACTCGTGCTCAGTTTCATGGATCTTTCCACCCTCACCGCGGTGGTTACCGAAAAAGCCGCCGCGTTCGGCTTACTAACCCCAGCCTTTTATATTCTCTTCGCCATTTTCTTCAGCCTTCTGCATTCACTTTTGGAAGAATACTACTGGCGCTGGTTCGTTTTCCGCGGACTCATGCTTAAAATGAACTGGATCCCCGCCGCTCTCCTGGGCAGCGCCGCTTTTGCCGGACATCATTATTTTGTGCTCTCCGAATTTTTCTCACTTCCGCTCACGCTGCTCTTTGGAACCGCCGTGGGTGTGGCCGGCTTCATCTGGTGCGCACTCTACAAAAAATACCAAACCCTCTGGCCCTCTTACATCAGCCACATTTTTGTGGACGCAGTGCTGATGGTGATAGGCTACACGATTCTGTTGTAAGCTTTGTTGACATATACGGCTTATCTTTTATAATACGTGCTACTATCAAACGAAGGATGACGGAAGCAGAACTAGATGAACTGATTTTAGGGCCAGTGACGCCACCTGAAGTTGAACCCGACTTTCCGGAAGAGGTTTTTGCACACATGAAAAATCTATCCTCAAATGCCAGGGCAGTGCTGCGAGCAAGGTTGGGATTCAGTGGTCCCATTGAATGGATCAGTCTAGCGGTTCCTTGGATGGACCCAGCTCAAATGGAGAATCGCTTGGGGCAGCACAGTTTATGGATCCGCAGCGTCCCCGGGTCTTACTCTAGTGAAACCGTAGAAGGTTCTTGGGAGGTCCGGGCATTCTCAAGCCGTGCTTATCTATTTGAGAAGGATGTGGATCTGATCCTTCAAAAGCAGGATCCAGCGCTCCCTTTGGTGGCTCAGGCCGCCTTCAATACTTGCGCCCTCCGTGATGAACAATTCATTCCTGACATGGAAGCCGAAATAAAAGAAAGAATGGCCATGAATGGACCTTATAAAGTGGATCTTGCGAAGAAAAAAATCACGCTCAGCCTGCCCTTAGTCGACGCTCCTTCAAGTACGCTAAGTGCGCCCCCCTACGATTTTTATGAAATACTTTTTCGGGCCTTAGTGGAAACCGAAATGGGGGTAAAAGGGGCACTTCGTTTCTCAATGGTGAACACGGTACTCAGCCCCCGTCTGAACAAAGAACGAGGCCTGGGTCGCTGCCGCATAAACATTCACCGCTGTACCTTACTTTCTCCAAGAGAACTCCCCACGGATGCACAAGTGGCGAGTTTCTTTTCCATAAGCAGTCAGCAGGTTGAAGCCGTTCTACGCAGTTTTTATGCCCCACCTGAGCCTAGAGTGGTTCCACCTCATGTCCGCCGCTCCGCGGCGTTGACTCTGGCTAAATAAGAAGTCTATTTTGAGTATTTCTCATACCACTTGTTGCTGAGAATCTCTTCGGGGTCGCTGAGCAGTTTTTTCGCAAAGAAGTCGTCGATCTCGGGGTACGCCGCTCGCAGCTGCTCTTTTGAATAATACAACTGATAGGGAAGGTAAAAACTTCCACCCAAGCTTTCCGTTAAATCAATCAGCTCGACCGTGGTCTTCTCCACCACCGCACTTTCTTCCACATTGAGTTTTTGGTTGAAATAAAGTACGAGCGCAAAACGGTCTGTGGGGGCGTAGGCCAAGGTACTCAGAGCATCGGCATGCACTATGCGAATGGTGACATTGAGTAAATTGGCATCATTCTTTTTTACAATTTTCCTCAGTCCATCCACAAACTCCACAAAGTGCTCCGGCTCCACAAAATATTCCTGCAAAATATCCGTGTCCGGTAGTTTGTTTTTCAAATACTGCATGGAGTCGTACATGCTTTGGTTCCGGGTGGTTCTGCACACCTCGTCCGCCTGGCTCATGGCATTGTTACGGCTGCAATTCAGCACCGGCTCCAAGTTTTTTTCCAGGGTCCAGCGTAGCCAGCGCCCCACGCCGCCGGTCTTCGAAAAATTGATAATGAAACGCATAAATCCCGTGTATGCCTTCTCCGTCACCAGGGCTTCCGGCGCTTCACCGGGCAGCGTTTTAAAACTGTGAGCAGCGGTTTCTTCCAAATACGAAAACGGAGACATGGAAAGCCGCGCATAAAATAAATTCACCTCTTCATTTTCCTCAATGTTTTTCGCATACCAGTTGGGAAAATCCTTGTAGTCCATGTATTCACGCTCGTGACTCAGCTCGGCGTTTTCCACCAGCTCCAGCTCTGCATCCAAAATAATTCCAAAGAGCCCGTAGCCGCCCAGTATCTTACTAAAGAGTTCAGTATTTTCCGTCGGGCCGCAATTCACAATCTCGCCGCTGGGCAAAAGCACCCGCGCATTTTTTACACTGAATCCCACCTGACCCGGATCATGCGCAATGCCATGTGCGTTCACACTCAGCGTGCCGCCCACGGTAAAAATATTGATGGATTGCATGGCTTTGACGGAAAGTCCTTCGCCGTCGAGCAGCTCCTGAATGTCCGCCCACGTGGCCCCGGCCTCTGCCGTTAGCAGTTTCGCCTCTTTATCCAATGAAAGCTCCTTGTACTCCTTCATATCAAGCACCAATCCGCCGCGCGTGAACGTTTGACCACCCATGCTGTGCTGCTGTCCCGCCAAGGAAATTTTCAGGTCATTCTCACGCGCAAAAGCGAGCGCATTTCGAATGTCCTCTTCGCTTTTCACCGTCACCACTCCATAAATGGGCGTTTGGTTTAAGCAACTTGCGTCATTGATCACTTCGCCCTCATATTTCACCTCAATCTGAGTCACTTTTGTCCCATCGCTTTCACGGTAATAAATGAAGTCACAATCCTTGTCGCCCTGCGGTTCCTGCGAAAATTCCACTACTTTTTTGCCGCTCCAAATTACGGTCACTAACGCTGCCAAAGAAAGAATCAAGCCAGTGCGGAGTTTTCTGCGGCGTTTGTGCATGAATACACTCTACGCGATTCTTTCCTCTTGCCAATCTTATTTTCTCCTGTAGAATCACTCCGCTAATTGGCCGCGCCGCGGCTCGCTATAAAAAATGGATATCCGAAACATCGCCATCATCGCCCACGTAGATCACGGGAAAACCACCCTCGTGGATGCTCTTCTTAAAGCTGGAGGAGCCTTTCAAGCTCACGAAGCCGTGGAAATTTGCGTGATGGACTCAAACGATCAAGAAAAGGAACGTGGAATTACGATTTATGCAAAAAACGCGGCCATTCACTACAAAGGAAACAAAATCAACATCGTGGACACTCCTGGGCACGCGGATTTCGGATCCGAAGTGGAACGTATTCTTCGAACGGTAGACGCCACGGTTCTCGTGGTGGATGCGTACGAAGGTCCTATGCCTCAAACCAAGTTTGTACTCCGAAAATCTCTGGAACTCGGCCTTAAAGTGCTCGTAGTAATCAACAAAATCGACAAGCCAACCGCTCGTCCAGACCAAGTGCTCAATGAAATTTTCGACCTCTTCGTGTCCCTTGGGGCCAGCGATGAGCAGCTCGATTTCCCTTATATCTACGCGATTGCTCGTGAAGGAGTGGCTATTCGAAAACTCACCGACGAAAAGAAAGACATCACTCCGCTTCTTGAATTCATTGTGGAACACGTGAAGCCTGCCGAACACGACACCGAGAAAGCTTTCCGCATGCAGCCAGCAACGCTCGCGTACGACAACTTCCTTGGACGTATTGCCGTGGGACGTGTCTACGAAGGAAAACTTCAAACAGGAAAGATGCTCTATATCACCGATATGGAAGGCAACAAACGAAGCGCTCGTGCCTCTAAGCTCTTCACCTATCAGGGAATGGCTAAAGTGGAAGTGCCGGAAGTATTTGCAGGAGACCTCGTGGCGGTGGCCGGAATTGCCGACATCGACGTGGGGGAAACCATTTCAACCGATGAAAATGCAGAAGCATTGCCTTCTATTAAGATCGATCCTCCCGCAATTTCTATTGAATTCTTGGTGAACAACTCTCCGTTTGCGGGGAAGGAAGGTAAGTTCGTGACCAGCCGTCACATCCGTGAACGTCTCGAGCGAGAACTTGAAACCAACGTAGGTCTTAAGATTGAAGGAGTTCAAGACAGTGACACCATCATGGTGTACGGACGTGGAGAAATGCAAATCGCCGTACTCATTGAAACCATGCGACGTGAAGGCTACGAGCTTCAAATCTCTCAGCCTAAAGTAATCATGCAAGAAATCGATGGAAAGAAGATGGAGCCTTATGAAATGGCCGTGATCAACGTGCCCGATGCCGATGCAGGAAAAGTGATCGAAGCCATGGGTAAACGAAAGGGAGAAATGACCAATATGAAATCTGAAAATGGAAACACCTTGCTCGAATTTGAAATCCCAACTCGTGGGCTCCTCGGGTTCCGTTCTCACTTCCTTATCATGACCAGCGGGGAAGGAACGATTTTCCACTCCTTTGATCACTTTGGCCCTCACAAGGGAACCATCGACAAACGAACGGTAGGATCTATGATTTCTGGAGAACCCGGAACCGCCATGGCTTACTCAATCTGGAAGCTCCAGGAACGTGGTCCTTTCTTCATCATTCCTCAAGTGGAAGTGTACGAAGGGATGATCATCGGAGAACACAACCAAGGAACGGACATTGTGGTGAACGTGACCAAGAACAAAAAACTCACCAACGTACGTGCCTCCGGTTCCGACGAAGCCCTCACGCTCACTCCAATCTCCGAAATGACCTTGGAAAAAGCTATTGAGTACATCAAGGACGACGAATACGTGGAAATCACTCCCAAAAACATCCGTCTCCGTAAGAAGTACCTCACGGAACAAGACCGAAAGCGCTTTGGGTCTAAGGGGTAAGCGCTAATCCCGATAGATTCCTAATAGGCCCTGATCCTCCCACTTCGTGGGCACAGAGCTAGTGTTTTCTAGCAGGTATTCTCCCATAAGAGAGCCTTCAGTAGTATTATGGCCCAAGCCTAGCACGTGTCCCATCTCATGATTAATCACCGCTAATGCTTGGCTTCCTAGGTGCTTTGAATTAAGAAAAACATAGGCGCCGGTATAACGATCTCCAATAATATTGCCAATCATTGGTGTATGACCTGCGACTGTTCCTGCACCTTTACCATATTTAAGCTTGTTCATATATCCCAGGAAACGCCCATCGTCCATAACGCAAACTGAAACTTCTTTAGTCTCTTCGCCTTGTACGTCGTTTTCCACCATTTCCGAACAGGTTTCCGAAGATGGTTCTGAAATGCTAAAACGGAGGTCTAAATCCAGTTCAGCGAGCCGTTCATTCCAATTCGAGACGGAAGTCTCAACC
The DNA here is from genome assembly GCA_965230905.1 of uncultured Candidatus Peribacteria bacterium. Lineage (GTDB taxonomy): Bacteria > Patescibacteriota > Gracilibacteria > UBA1369 > 2-02-FULL-48-14 > 2-02-FULL-48-14. Next base: position 1,262,072 of record OZ246396.1, on the reverse strand, counting down.
AGACTTTCGAGCTCAATATCGGAAAAGGTTGGACTTTCGGAACGAGCCACATGAACAGGGATTACTCCATTCTCCCACCGAATGCATTCATCGAAACCAGGGAATTCCTCGCATGACCAAGCTCCATTGTCATGTAGAACATCAACAGATTTAACTTCACAAGCTGTGCTGAGGCTCAAACCCAGAAGGAAAGCTTTTTTCATAAGAATATCAAAACGTTCTCAATAATAATGGGGTGAATGAAGGGTCTCGAACCCTCGACCTCCAGGGCCACAACCTGGCGCTCTAACCAACTGAGCTACATCCACCATGTAAGCCACTTCTGTAAAAGCCCGCCCATTTTAGGTTTTTTATATGGAAAGAGCAACCAAAAAGCGCTAAGCTCGTAAACGTAATAATTTAACACAACGCCATGCGTAAACAGTTTAGCTTAATTGCACTCAGCGCCCTTTTACTTTTAGGATGTGAACGCGACACCACCTACGACAACTTTGCCACCTGTATTGCGGATGCCGATGCGACTTTCTACGGCGCTTTCTGGTGCCCTCACTGTGCGGATCAAAAGAAGCTCTTTGGCGACTCCAAGGATCTTTTGCCTTACGTGGAATGTGACCCCAATGGAAAAGATTCACAGGCGGCCCTGTGTAATGACGAAGGCGTGAAGAGCTACCCAACCTGGAAATTCTCGGATGGAACGGTTAAAAACGGCGTAGTTTCTTTGGAAGACCTCAGTGAACAAACCAGCTGTCCTTTGCCAGGTGAGGAAAGCGTTCTTCAACAGACCGATGAAGACTAGAGGATAGTGTTCCAACCCTGAACCCAGAGCTGTTGAATGCGGGTGGTTTGGTTGAGGTCGTATCCAGTACCTGCCTTGCCGCCCGTATTAAAGTAGTCGAAGAGATCTTTAGCGTAAACGGCTGGGGCCTTGCGGGGCGTAGCGTGCCAAGAGGTATCGAAGATCGGTTTCACATAGTCTCGGGCAAATTCATAGTCGTTGCCCACGCCAGAATCGATGATCATCTGGTAAATAGCCTTTTCTGCGCTCACGTATTTTGCAAACTCAGCAAGGTCTGCTTGCAGATCATTCACGTTGGTAGCGGGATTCACCACTACTTCTAGACGCTGTTGAACATGGGTGCGGAATACTTGTGGCCAGTCTCCATTGAACGTGAGGGTTCCGTCCACGCTTTGCTTCTTGTCGAACCAGTCCATGAATTTTTCTTTTGCGTTCTCTTTAAGTTTATCGAGCCACTGTTTGTAAACTTCGGCAGAAGGTTCCATGTCGGGCACGTCTGGGCGAATGAGTTTGGTCGATGCAGAGTTCCAAGTAGCGTAATCGAGGAGGTTGGCCCTGAGCGCGGTGATACCAGATTGGTAACGGCTGTCGCTCACGCTGGAAGCGGTGCTTTCGTAGAGTTGATCGATTGAGTAATCGTGAGTTCCACCAAAGCGGATATACACTTCCCAAATGAAGTATTGAGCGTATGTATTCGCCTCATCAACGGGAGCTGGGAATGCATTTCCATTTTTAATATGTTCGTACCACAGCTTCATAATCTCAGTGCTGCGCTCTGGGCTAGGCATGAATCCGTATTGTTCCCACTTGAAGTTGTTTGCCATGTAGCTGGCCACAATTTGTGTTGGTTTTTTCCATGTCTCCTTATACGTTCCAGTGAGGTCGCTGAGCATGAGTTTTTCGGTGGCAGTTTGGTGATCGGTATTCCAGTAGCCAACCGCTTCGGCTTGCGCCTTGACCTTAAGCTTATCGATTTCCTTCTTAACGTCGTTTTTGGTGATGCCAACGGGCGTTTTGGCTGGAGGAACTGTTCTGGCTGCCAAAGCAGTACACGCCTTTGCCAATTCTTGCATGTAAAATTCCACTCGGCGGTCGTAGTATTGGCTGCGAGTTGAATCGGAAGAAACCAGGTTCACCACGCCACGAACCACCGTCATGTGCAGAGTGGTGCTGGTGGTAGGAACTTCTTGAGCCAAAGGCAGCAGGGCGATTTCGATCGCTCGACGTCCATCGGAATTGAGCATTTGTTCGAGCTGGTTGTCCACCAAGTCGATATCGGCCTCGATGGCTGGAGTTACCTTTCGGGTCATTCCACCCTGTATAGTGCTGAGTTGAGTAGCGAAGAAGGCTCGTTCTTTAGCCTTAAATTCTCCCTCAGCGTATTCAGTACCACCCCAAACCCCTGTCTTTGCAGGAGGAACTATGGCGTCTACAGGTTTGTACATAGTATTCACATATTCCACTTCCATACCCGTGTAAGAGCTGAGCATGGCCTTTATTTCACGAACGATTTGTTGCTCTTGTTTACCATGGAAGTCGGCCTCAATACTGTCGTCGGTAACCCATTGGATTCCGTCTGAAAAGAGTTTGGTCAATTTACCGTACCAACCACCAAAGTCGTTGGTGGTGAATTGTCCAGTAGCGCGCAGCAGGGCTTCTTGAACTTCTCGTTCTTTGAAGAAGTCATTCACTTTAATCTTGGCTGCAGCGCTCCACGCGGCTTCAAGAGAAGCATCGGCAGCCGTGTCGAGTTCAATGGAGGAAACAGCGCCATCTTTGTAAATCACCGTACCCTTGTGTCCGTCTCCATAAACAAAGTTCACCATAGTTTCAGGTGTGGCATCCGTAATATTTGTCACATATGAGCCAGGAGCAACGGTCAAGAGTATGTGGGAGAGGTCTTTACGCATCTGTGCGCCGAGCAGTGTTTTTTCAAAGTCTTTTTGTACTTCCTCAATAGAAGTATAAGGAGTGTTTCTTCCAGGAATAGGTCCGTCGGGACGTCCGTCCTGGTTCACATCCATATCCACTCGCAGCGCGGATGCAGTTGCGTCGTAATAGAATACGATGTCGTACTTACGATCTTTTTCAAAGTCGGGGAGCCCAGCGTGAACGGGACGAGGAAGTTTAGGATCAAGTTCCACATATCCATTGCTCTTTGGGTTGTAAAGCATCTGAGGCGCGGGATTGGTGTCTTTGAAGTAGTTCTCTTTCACCAACGCGCTCATTCGAGTTCCAGCTTGTTCAACAATGGCATCCAGCGCAGACTCGAGCGCCTGGCCTCCTTGTTCTTTATAAGACTTAGCCACTAGTGGGAATTGCTTGCTTCCATCAATAGCGTCCGTGAACACATAGTCCTTGTTATCCGTGTACGTAAAAGTAACGGGATATCCATTGAGTAGGTATACATCGGTTTTGTTGGAAGGCTTCAGTGCGTCTCGGAAAGAAGCAGAAGCACGTTCGAGTTCATGCAATTGAGGGTTGCTAATGGTTCCTTCACTAAGCGCAGTGCTTGGAGGAAGGGCGCTTGCTGTTTTCACAACTTCCAAAGCCACTACCAAACTTCCCATATTGAGCTCACCTTGCGTACAGGCCCAACGAGCTCCAGCCCGGCATTTTTCTTCTCTAGTTGCTGCCTCCTGGATCTCTCCTCTAGCAAATCCAACCTTATAAGCCTCCTCAAAAGTCCAATCCAAGGCAATTTTGGTAGAGCCCGCATCGGCAAATTGATGTTCCTTTGAGCTGAGTCCATTATTAAGGAAACGGGCGAGCTCGACTTCATCATCTAAGTTTGCTTCTGCATCCAGGTAAGCTGCAGCTGCGGTTTTAACCGGTGCATCTGCGATTCGAAGAAAATCATCCACCGCATCAGTATCACCAGTGGACATTCCAGAAGGAAATAAGTCACGTACCTTATCCAAAATCTGAGGGGATAAAGCTTGATCTCCAGTAATTCCAGTAAACTTCTCAAAAATATTTCCCAATCCTATATTAGTATAACCCTGCCGGTCACTAATTATGCTGGCAGCTCCAGCCACGGTTCCAAAACCTAAAACTCCCAAAATACCCGCTTTCCATCCTTCGGTGAGTTTACCCCATCCTTTATAGAGTCCAATCCCGAGAACCGTAAGTCCACCAAGGACAACGGCCGTATAGGCAGGATTTTTAGCGATATCTTTCACCGCACGTGAAATTCGTCCGGTGATCACACCTTCTTCCATCTTCTCGGCTGCTTTTTGGATTTGCGACTCCATCTCATAAACCGGCTGAAGTAGATCCGCGTAGGCGCTGAGCTCTTGAATAGCCTCGGCATAGGCGCTTGACCCAACTACGGCCAAATCGCCTACAAGGTCAGGTCGAATGAGCTTCGCTGCTGTGGGCGTTTTAAGAGTGCCTCGCAGATCGTCTGGCAACAAATCGTATTCAAGCAACTTTTGAGCGGCTGAAGCTAAAGTATCTACTTTAAGTTCTCCAATTTGTTCAGAAGTACCTTCCTGTTCGCCAAGCTCTTCTATCATGTCTTCGTTACGGTCGTCTTCCGCAGGGTTCTCAATATTTCTAAACAAACGGTTGAAAGGGCATTTGAATTCATCTCTCCACTGTTTCTCGATGGTTTTCTTTTTTGCTTGGTCTGCCTTGATTTCTGCGTTATTCGAAATTCGAGCTGCTTTCTGTTCATCCGTAAGCGCAGGCATAGTTGAGCCTGCTTTTGCGGCCTCAGTCTCTTGTGCAGCGAGGGCGGCCTCGCTTGCAAGACGTGATTGTTCGTCTTTATCAATTTCATTCCACGCATCAACCATCACCTGTTGACGGCGTTCGCGCGCTTCTTTTACAGATTCGTTTGGCCCTCGTGGAGCTAATTCTTGTTGTGCCATACGTGTTATAAAATCTTATAATTATACCAAAAAAGTAAATAAATTGCAATACACCTAATCTGACGGTATTCTGGGCCCGAATTTAATCATCATTCATGCAAGTTTCTGCACAAGCTCACGAAAAGTCACAAGTCAAAATGACCGTCGCTCTCACAGCGGACGAAATGGTTCCTTACCGCGAAAAGGCGGCAGCCGAACTTCAGGACAAAGTTAAAGTCCCTGGTTTCCGTCCCGGCAAAGTTCCGCAGGATGTGCTCATTGAGCACGTCGGTGAACAGGCTTTCATGGGGCAGGCCCTGGATATCGCGCTAGGCGAATCCTATGAAATGGCGCTGCATCAAGAAAAGTTGCGTCCAGTGGCGTATCCAAAAATTCAAATCTTGGAACACGATCCCCTTAAGTACGAAGCCATTATTCCCGTGTTATCCGAAGTGAAATTCAAAAAAGAGCACGAAAAAGTGACCGTTTCTCGCAAAAAGCCGGAAGTGAAGGACGAGGAGATTCACGAAGTTTTGCAGAATTTTGTAAAACGCAGCGTGGAGTGGAAGGATGTGGAACGTGAAGCCAAAAAAACTGACCGTGTGGAAGTGGATTTTGACGGTCAGGATATGGACGGCGTGCCGCTCGATGGAACTTCTAGCAAAAATCATCCTGTGATTCTGGGCGAAAACTCACTCATTCCAGGTTTTGAAGACGAACTGGTGGGCATGAAAAAAGGCGAAGAAAAAGACTTCGAAATTGTGTTCCCCAAAGACTACCATTCCAAAAAATTCCAGAGCAAAAAAGTTAAGTTCCATGTGAAGATCGGACGCATTGAAGAGGGAACCGCACAAGAATTGAACGACGAGCTCGCCAAAAAAGTTTCCGGCGACGATAAAAAGACTCTCCCGGTCTTGAAAGAGGAAATTCGTCATGAACTCCACTCTCAAAAGGAGTACGAGGAAGACGTTCGTCTTGAAAATGAGTTCTTGAAGGAACTCTTGGCTGTGGTGGAGGCAGAAGTGCCCGACGCCTTGGTAGAAAAGGAAATCGACTTTTTGATTGAACGCTTGAAGGAAGATTTGAAACGACGCAAGCAAACTTGGGAAGATTACGAGGCAGAGATGGAAAAGGAAGGGAAGGACATCCGCAAGGAACTCCAGAAGCCAGCCGTGGAACAAGTGCTGATCCGTTTGGGTCTAGAACGTTTGTTTGAACTCGAAAATCCAGAAGTCACAGAACCTGAAATCGAAGAAGAAATTGAACGCTTGCTCGGCCGTTACCCAGAGGAATTCCGCGCGATGCTCAAGGGTCGTTATGCCGAGGGCACCAATGAACGTGAAATGGTGCGCAGCGGAGTACGTCTTCGTAAAGTAGTGAAATCACACACTAAGTAAAGCTTTTTGGCTCAAGAAAGGTACTCCTAGTGGGTACTTTTTTTGTTCGCCAAAGTTTTAAAAACCGTGGCAAGTATAAATTTTTTATTCAAAAAAATGCATGGCTGCAAGCCAAAATTTAAGGTTAGCGCCGATTTTTTCTTGCTTTTCGAATTAAAAAATTATACAGTTCAATCAATTCTGGGTAAATAATGTATACATCAGGCGACCTCATATGCTAAAACACCTGTTCACCTCTAAAGCCCGGGTAAAACTGCTCACCATCTTCTTGTTGCGTCCCGATGATGAATACTTTGTTCGTGAACTCACCCGTGAGCTTGATGAGCAAATCAATTCCATACGCCGCGAGCTCGACAATCTTAAGAAATTAGGTCTCCTTCGCAGCCGCGCTAAAAATCGCAAAAAATATTTCACGGTGAATAAAAACTTCGTTCTTTTCAATGAACTCCGCAGCATCATCATCAAAGCGACCAATTCCAGCGACAATCTCCTCAAGAACCTCACTAAAATGGGGGACATCGATTTCCTCCTGATTTCCGGCTTCTTCCTGCAAAAGGAGGCACCGGTTGACCTTTTGGTGGTGGGCGACGTGGATAAAGAGAACCTGGGCAAGTTCCTAGATACGCTGGAAACCGAGGAACCCATCAAATTCAGCGTGCTTAAGTCCGAGGACTTTGTGTACCGCTTAAAATGTCGTGATCAGTTCATTTTAGACCTGATTCAGGACTCTGGTAACATGATCGCCATCAACAAACTGGGGATCGAAGCAGAAAAGATCTAATTTCCCCTTGCAAAAGGGAAGACTCGTCCCTATATTATCCTGGCTTAACCTTTTGTATGTCTCGAGCAATCCTAGACCACGTAGTCGCTTCCTCACTCCGAAAAGTACCTGATGTAAAACCAGGTGCTACGGTTAAAGTGTATCAAAAGATCACTGAAGGAGAAAAACAACGTGTTCAGATGTTCCAGGGTTTGGTGATCAGCGTTAGCGCGGGTCACGGCATAGACAAGACTTTCACCGTTCGAAAGGTGGTAGAAGGAGTAGGAGTTGAGAAAATCTTCCCATTCCACTCTCCAACCATCGAAAAGATCCAAATTATGAAGCAAGGTAAGGTTCGCCGAGCTAAGCTTTACTACATGCGTGACCTTCAAGGTAAATCCACTCGTCTTCGAGAAACCGACTTGGCTCAATCCATTATGGACGAACCCAAGATGGAAGATCCTAAGGCAGATGAAGTCGTTGAAGAACCGGTTGTGGAAGAGGCAGTGGTGGAAGACACCGTTGCAGAAGAGATGGTGGAAGATTCAGCACCCGCTGCAGAAGAAACTCCCGCTGCTGAACCAGAAGCGGAAGCTCCTGCCGAAGAAGAGCAGAAGTAAGAAGTGGACTCATTTAAATTTCAAATTAAAAAGCCCTTTCGGGGCTTTTTTTGAACCGCTAGGATGGGGAAGTGAAACTCCCAGCCGTAGAAGGCACCATTGCAGGTATGGATGAAGCGGGCCGCGGCTCCTGGGCTGGCCCTGTGGTTGCCGCCGCCGTGGTTTTACCAAAAGGACTCCGCCTCAGTGGGCTCAACGACTCCAAATTGGTTTTGCCAGCTAAACGGGATGAACTCTTCGAGAAAATTATACAATCGTGTGCCTACGGGGTAGGGCTGGCCACTCAAGAAGAAGTGGATGCTTTGGGTCTTTTACAGGCTACTTTATTCGCTTTCCGCCGTGCTCTCGAGCAGCTTCCAACTCAAATAGATCATATACTCATCGATGGGCGAGATGCCTTTTCCTTTTCGGCTCCTCACACTTCCATCATCCGCGGCGATCAAAAAATCCGCTGCATCATGGCGGCTTCCATACTTGCCAAGGTGACGCGCGACCGGCTCATGGTAGAATACAGCCATAAATATCCGGCGTACCGTTTTGATCTCCACAAAGGCTACGGAACCCAGGAACACCAGCGCGCCCTGCGCGAACACGGCCCCTGCGACCTGCACCGCAAATCCTATGCTCCTCTAAAAAAACTCGCCACAACAGGCGAACCCGAAAGGGTTTGCTAAGCGAGAACGTGGCAAAGCCACAACCTTATGCGAACAAACAACATTCTTATAATCGGCAATTACGGCGCGGGCAACCTGGGAGACGACGCTATTTTAGGCGGAATCGTGACAGAACTGCGCAGCATTGGCTACAGCGGCGAAATCCACGTGACCCACGGCGGCAGTAAAACCAGCCCAGAAATCTATAAGGGACTCAAAAAAGCGCCTTTTATACCGGTTGGTCTCCGCAGCCGCTTCAAAAAAACACGCAAAGCGGCACTAGCCGCAATAAAACTCGCCGATCTGGTGATTCTAGGCGGTGGAGGTCTATTTACCGATGAAGAAAGTTGGAAGGCGCCCCTGATTTGGGCTGCCCAAGCCAAGACCTGCCGCCGCCTGCGTAAACCCACTATTTGCTTTGGTCAAAGCGTCGGACCGCTTCGCCATTGGTGGAGCCGCCGTCTTGCTAAACAAACCTTCAAAAATGCCATTGCGGTTCATGTTCGCGACCAAATCTCTGTTGATCTGCTTAAAACCTGGAAAATCGAGGCTACCTTAGGCACCGATCCAGCTTTTTCGTGGCTTTTAGATCAAAAACGCACGATTCCAAAAAAGCCTGTTTTGCTGGTTTCCTTGCGAGAGTGGCCGGGTTTGGGATCCGCCGAGTGGAGGCCCATTGTGAAAGAGATCCAGGTTTTTGCAAAAAAAAGAAAACTGAATCCGATCCTCCTGAGTATGCAACAGGGTGAAGATCTCAAAGACGCTGGCCTCGAACTCTACGAACCCACTTCTGCGCTCGCTGCTTTTGAAGCCTTTGAAAAAGCCCAGCTCGCGGTCACCATGCGCCTGCATGCCGGCATTTTCTCGGTTGCTGCGGGCACTACAACCCTCGCGCTTTCCTATTCCAGCAAAGTGAAAGGTCTGCTTGCCGACTCCTGTACCGTACTTTCCGACTTTGAACCTGAAAAAATCCGTGATTCCCTAAAAAATCTCGGTAAAAAAACACTCAATGTCGAAGCCAAGCTTGTAAAAAACCAGGAATTTCTTAGGAGGCACTTAGCAATTTCCCCAAAAGAGTAAGCTCATGAGAGCTCAAGGTTCTATTGTCTGGCTTTCCATCTTTATTCAATAAATCTTCAATGTGCTGTTTCTGTGGATTGTGAGCTATTGCCCCTTCAATGCTCAGTCTAGCCTCAGGTATTCGCCACTTTTGATGAAGTTCCCAACCAAGGTGACGAGATATGATCTCTTCCACGACTCTAGGATCGTGTAGTGGGTTTCCTAGACGATACTCTGGCGTTGATTCCTCTGGGTGGTTCGAAAGGTGGAGTTGTTTGGCAATATCCCAGTAAGCCCATGAAAGACTTTCACTGTAAGGACTGAGTGGCAAGCGGAGAGCTGCCATTCTTTTTTGTAACTCTAAACGTATTTTATCGGCTAGAGCATCCAATATTTTTGCTTTTGACCTCGACCAGTCATTCGTAAGATACTCGGAGATTGTTTTGGCATATAAAAGTTCACTTTTTGTCAGTTTGCATTTTTCCACGCGGTTCATGTTATCAGTGAGTTTGATGCGTGTTGGCATGAGTATTTTTGATCCATCCAGAAGATCCTTGTAGGAGAAATACTTGGCAACCTGATCCTTATATTCAAGCTTTTCTACCAGTGCCATCAATTCCGCTCCATGATCTCTGGCTAAGAAGTCATCCATCCGTTGACTATGTGCGTAGCTTTTCTCAACAATGGTAGCACAGAATTTCGCCTCTTCTCCATAAGTATGAAGTATTGATCCAAGGCCTGAATCGCTAGAAAGTTTAACAAAAGAGCTTGACCCGTTTTCAGGAAGCCCTTTAGCAGTAAGGCCGTCAATGAGTCTATTTACGGCCTTTGATTCAAGCTCAGTCAAAGGTCTATCCTTATCCTCTCTCAAGGAAATATTAATAATGTTATTACCATTGGCTGAAACAATAATGCCATCGGCAGTTTGGCCAAATTCCCATAAACCATCTCCACTGAAAAGACTGTAGGTCACTCCATTTACAGGGTCAACTGATACCGGTTCGTCAGCTAAATACGCAATCAAACTTCGAAGAGTGGTCGGTCTAGTCTTTTCAGCTTCGATTCCCATTTTTGAGATTTTTAAATCTCAAAATTATACCATATTCTTCTGCACGAATCCAGCCACGTCCATCATCTGATCAATAGACTCACCGCAGTCGCCCCAAAAACCGGAAAGCACCGTGTGGCTGAGAGCGCCATTTTTAACGTAGTAGTCGTTCACATCCGTGATCTCCAGTTCGCCGCGCGCAGACGGTTTAATGGCCTGAATCACCTCAAAAACCTTAGGCGTATACAGGTAACAACCCGTAACGGCGTAAGGACTGGGCGGATTGCTGGGTTTTTCCAAAATTTCCAAAATTTTTCCATTTTCCAAACGGGGGACCCCGTAACTTTGAGGACGGTCCACTTCTTTTAAGAAAAGATGAGCTTCAGAGCTGCCATTTTCAAAGTCCCGCGCGGCATCCGCCAAGGAATCTTGAAAAATATTGTCGCCCAGCATCACTACAAACTTATCGTCACCCACAAAATCCTTGGCCAAACTCAGGGCTTGGGCGATCCCTCCCGCTTCTTCCTGCACTTCATAAGCAATGTTTACGCCAAACTCCGTGCCAGCCCCCAAAAGCTCCAAAAAATGCCCGGCGTGCCCTTTGCCAGAAACCAGCAGAATAGATTTCACCCCCATCTCCTTGAGTTTAAGGAGGGGATAGTAAATCATCGGCTTATTATAGATGGGCAGTAGGTGCTTGTTGGTGACTTTGGTCAGCGGCGTGAGCCTGGACCCGGTCCCTCCAGCGAGAATAACTCCTTTCATATGTAGGCACGTTAGTGCTATTAAGTAGAATATACCAAGCTATGGTTTCGCGCATCCCTTCTTCAAAACTCACTTTCGGTTCCCATCCGAGTTCACGCTTCATTTTTGCATAATTCATGGAATATCGTTCATCGTGTCCAGGCCGATCCGTCACGAATTCAATCAGATCTTCAGATTTACCGAGCGTTTTCAGAATCATTCTCACCACCGCCAGATTCTCCTGATCGTTGTCGGCGCCAATATTGTAGATTTCGCCCACAATTCCGCGATCTAAAATAGCCAAAATGGCCTCGCAGTGGTCGCGCACGTAGAGCCAATCGCGCACATTTTTACCCGTTCCATACACGGGCAGTTTTTCACCGGCTGCTGCTTTGGTGATCATAACGGGAATGAAATTTTCCAGGCTTTGGTAGGGGCCGTAATTGTTGGAACAGCGGCTAATCGTCACCGGCACGCCATAGGTTCGCAAATACGATAAACAGAGCAGATCCGACCCCGCTTTGCTGGCCGAATAGGGGCTGCTGGGTTTCAAAGCGCTCTCTTCTGTAAATTGCTCCGTGCTGCCAAAGCCTAAATCACCATACACCTCATCGGTAGACACATGATGGAAGCGCTTAACCTTAAAATCACGGGCCGCATCGAGTAAAACCTGTGTGCCTTGTACATTCGTAGTCACAAAAAGCCCCGGGTTTTTAATACTGCGATCCACGTGGGTTTCGGCCGCAAAATGCAGCACGGCATCAAAGGCCTCGGCTTCAAACAGCCCCTGCACCAGTTCGCGGTCTTCAATCCGTCCTTCTACAAATTTCACGCCCTTCGCCTCGGCCTCCGCAAGGTTCTCGCGGTGCCCGGAATAGGTGAGGGCATCGAGCACCACTAAAGTATCATCCGGACGTTTTTCCAGATGGGTGTACACATAGTTGCTGCCAATGAAACCGGCACCGCCGGTGATGAGAACTTTCATTACAGAGTTTTCATTTTCTTTTCTTCTCTCCAAGCTTCAAGCACATCGTGTTCCTCAAGCGCCACTTTGCCTTGGTAACGAACTCCACACTCATTGCCTTTGTCCAGTTCCACCATGTCTTCGTTCACCAATTTAAGGCCAACGATTTTCCCATCTCCAATCTGTTTCCCGTCGCGCAGCACGCGCACGTTGCACTTATTTTTAATAATTCCTTCGGTGATTTTTCCTCCCACCACATATTCATTTTTTCCGGTGAAGAAGATTTTCATAACCTTGAATTTTCCGAGTTCTACCAAGAGCACTTCGTCTTCAAGCATTCCAGATAAAATCTTACGGAGGTCTTCAATGAGTTCGTAAATGATCTTATAAGTCACCACTTCAATCCCCATGCGTTCAGCGAGCCGTTTAACGTTGAGTCCGGCCTCCGTGTGGAATCCAACCACCAGCGTTCCGGGGCTGGCCGACGCCATAAGTACATCTGATTCGGTAATGGTTCCCACTCCGCTGTGAATCACTTTAATGGCCACATCGTCATTCTTAATCTTAGCTAGAGCTTGTTTAATGGCCTCGAGTGAACCTTGAGTGTCCGCTTTCATGACCACTTTGAGCAGCTTGAGCGACCCATCCTTGATGCGTTGCAAAATTTCTTGCAAACCCATTCCGGTGCTGATCATCTGCTCTTTAGCCATGTCGTGAACCTGCATCGCGCGTTGACGCGCCAATTTTTCGTCCTTAACCGCTTGAAGAATCTGTCCGCTCTCCACCGGGTCATGCAAACCCGCAATCTGCGCCGTATCCGAAGGCCCGAGGGTCTTGATAGACCTGCCCATATGATCGCGCATTTTCTTCACACGTCCAAAGGTTCCTCCCACAATGAAATTGTCTCCCACACTCATACTTCCCGTGTTCACCAGAATGGTCGCCACCGGTCCCAAGCTTGCATCCAAGTGCGATTCCACCACGGTAGCCACCGCAGGGCGGTTCGGGTTGGCCTTGAGTTCCAACATTTCTGCTACGAGCAGTACACTCTCAAGCAGCGTATCGATTCCTTGTTTATTCTTAGCTGAAATCGGTATCATCATGGTTTGTCCTCCCCATTCTTCGGATTGGAGTCCGTATTCCACGAGTTCCGCCTTAATTTTATTCAAATTTGCATCGGGTTTGTCGATTTTGTTGATGGCCACAATCACCGGTACATTCGCTTCCTTGGCGTGGTTGATGGCTTCAATGGTTTGAGGCATCACTCCGTCGTCCGCTGCCACCACCAAGATGGCGATGTCCGTAGCGCGAGCACCGCGAGCGCGCATAGCCGTGAAGGCTTCGTGCCCTGGAGTGTCCAAAAATGTGATTTTTTGTCCCTTGCATTCAACCTGGTATGCTCCAATATGCTGCGTGATTCCTCCCGCTTCACTGGCTACCACATTTTCATCGCGAATGGCGTCGAGCAAAGTCGTTTTCCCATGATCCACGTGACCCATCACACACACCACAGGCGGGCGTTTTTTAAGGTCTGCCTTTTCGTCTTCTCCAAGCAATTTCTCCAAATCTCCTTTAAAGATATCTTCCGCACTCACCGCACTGCGTTGTTTTTTCAGTGTGACACCCATTCCATCAGTGATGATCACGGACGTGTCGTAGTCGATAACCTGGTTGAGGCTGGCCAAAATTCCATTCTTCATGAGCGCTCCGATCAAAACCGCGGCGCTCAAACCTGTTTTTTCAGCCAATTCCTTAACGGAAATCGTTTCAGCAATCTCAACTCCATCCCGTTTAATAGCAGGAGAGGGCTCCACTCGTCGAACTTCCGTTTTCTTGGTTACTTTACCGGCCTTCTGCTTTCGTTGACCCTTCACAATCTCCTTTTCCTGAGCAACTTCTACAATATCTTCATATATTTCTGCGGCGCTCTTTTTGCTCCGTCCTGCAATTTCATCTTTCACTAAAGCTGCAACATCCTCCTCAATCTCTTCTGAATCTTCAAAGCCCAGCTCCAAAAGCAGCTTTCGCATCTCACTTTCGGTGAGTCCCAGGGTAGAGGCTAGATCGGTGAGGGCAATGGCCATAAGGTATAAAGGCAGCTTAAAATTTTGCCACCCCACTTTAGGTTAAAACAGGTTTAAAGTAAAGAAAAATACCCAATAGTGGTCGTTGTCACCTCTTCTCAAGAACTACTCACTCTCCACTTTTGACAATTTACTAACGTAACCAGTGATCCGGTCTCGCACATCACGTAAACTGTTAACTGCCAGTATCCAATCGCCACTACTTGTGTCATCAGGGTCGAGTGCATCTGTGCCTTGCTCGGTCGGAATCAATTCTTCCTTAGGTTTCTCAGTCATATTTTTAGTTTATTAATTCTTGAAAAGTTTACTCCAGCTCAACCGGTTTTTCCTCTAAAACCAGCATTTCTATCTGTCCGCCCGTTTTGCCGTCGGTTAATTTATAAACATCTTTGTCGATTTTCTTAAACTCACCCCTCGCCAAATTGTATGTGCTAACGGTGGTACCGAGATGTTTCCCAAGTTTTTGAAAATACTCGTTGTAGGCATTCATATGTCTATGAAGAGGTACTAAATTATCAAGTATCTCCTGAATTTTTGCCACACGTTCTTCTCTGTGGATACCTTGTAGTATTGTTTGGAGATATGCTGTGAGCGTACCTGGAGAGACGATGGTCACTTTTTTACTGGCAGCATATTCAATTAAATTTTGAGAATTTACATCAAGTGTACCTACGTTACAGATCATTAAATTATAGAAAACACCTTCTGCAGGGATAAACATAAACGCAAAGTCCGTAGTCTGCTCTGATGGGCGTACATATTTTGAAGTTTCATCGATACGTTTTTTAACATCCGTTTTAAAAGCTTTTTCAAGTTCTTCACGGCGAGCTTTATCTGTCTCTTCCATGATCAAATTATACTTTTCCAGAGAAAATTTAGCATCTATTGGAATAATTAGATCGTGCTGAAATATGACAGCATCTACAATCTCACCGTTTTTCATTTTATACTGCATCTGGAACTGATTGGGGGGGAAGAGGTTAGAGAGGATTTTCTCAAGAAAAACTTCACCCAGAACTCCACGTTGCTTAGGGTTTTTAAGAATATTCTCCAAAGTTCTCATTTGTTCTGCAAATCCAACCACTCTTTGATTCGTGGACTCAATACTAGTTAATTTTTTTGTCACACCCTCGATCAGCACGTTGCTTTCTTTCCATTGCTGTTGCAAAGTTTGGCTACTATCGGTCTGATGCTTTGTAAGGGATGTTTGGATTTGATTTAACATAGCCGTCATCTCCTCACGATTTTTGCCGTGCCCACTTTCCACGTCTCGGCGAAGCTCAGAAACCACTTGAAGCATCATCTTCATTCCTGAATCGTCCTGCGGATTTTTAAGCTCTTCGATCTTCTTATTAAAGAAGTAAAGCAATCCTCCAAAACCCAAAATGGCTAGCACAAGCGGTAAAACCCAATTAGACATGTTGACAAGTTAGTTTAAATGTATTATAATTATTTGAATGATCCTTAACAACTCGGATGTCTGGAAGAGAATTGCTGAAGAGTGCCTATATCAACAAAGCCATACGTGGATTGGTCCCTCCTCAGCAATTTCCTCTCAGTCATCGGTAAGCATACGCTCACCCAAGACGCCAAATCAATGAAATTCACAACAAAAGCCCTAGGTAAAACTAGGGTTTTATTGTATTTGAGCTTTTTTGTGCAAAACTCTGATCTACTTTTGTAGCGAATTCAGGAATCTGTCAGAAAAATCCTGCTAGTGTTCTTTTATGCGTGCTTATAAAACGAAAGCAAAAACGATTCCAGGCTCAGATCTTCGAGAGGTTAGAAGGTTGAAGTATTTTACTGCTGCCATAGAGCTATTGGAGAGAACTAGACTTGAACCAAAGTCTAAAGAAAATCCAAATAAAAAGGGCGAGATTTTACATCGGTTCACTGGAATAACCAAGGATAGCGAAATTTTTTACGTCCAGGTGAAGGAAAATAAAAACACAGGGCAAAAACATTTGATATCAGTTTTTCCTGAGCAATAAAGAAAAAGTCCTCCGCTAAGTGTGGTATATAAACCACGGCCGAGTGACTCTTTCATGCACAAGTTTACTAAATTTCAGAAATAAATCAACAAAAAAGACCCTGCCGAAGCAAGGTCTTTTCCTCTTTTCTAACTACGCCGCAGCTTCTTCTCCTTCTTCCTTCTTAGCCTTAGCTTTCTTAGGCTTCTTCTCGGTTTCCTCATCGCTAGCTTCTTCTTTCACTTCCTTCTTAGCCGCTTTCTTTTCAGCAGCGGATTCTCCTTCTGCGAGCAGAGAGAGACCGATACGTTTTTCGTCCTTGTTGATTTCGATCACACGAGCTTCCACGGCCTGGCCAACCTCGAGAACCTTAGCAGGATCTTCTGGATTCCCAGCGATTTCAGAATTGTGGATGAGTCCGGTGATGTCATCAGAAAGTTGTACGAAGGCTCCAAATTGAGCGAGTCGGCTGATCTTAGTCTTGATCTTGGTTCCAACCTTATATTTCTTCTCGATTTCTTCCCATGGATCTTTAGTGAGCTGCTTCATAGATAGAGAAATCTTGTCTCCATCGATTCCAATAATCTTCACTTCCACACGGTCGCCGAGGCGAGCGAAGTCGTGAGCATCAGAAACGTGTCCCCAAGCGATTTCAGAGATGTGTACGAGACCTTCCAAGCCGTCGAAGGCCACGAAGATACCGAACTTAACGATACCGCTAACGGTTCCAGAAACGGTGTCTCCAGCCTTAAGACCAGAAAGTGCGTCGCTTCGTTCACGTTCGTAGGCGCTTCGTTCAGAAAGAATGAGTTTTCCGTTTTCTTTGTCGAGGCTGATGATCTTCACGCTGAATTCGATACCGATCAAGTCTTGCAGACGAGAAAGGATTTTTGCGCTGTCCGCACCGTTCACACGAGGGTAGTGCAGAGGAGCCAATTGTGAAACGGGAATAAATCCTTTGATTCCGTCCACATCCAGGAGGAGTCCTCCTTTATTCGCTTCTTTAGGACGAACCTTAAGAGTCGTGTTGTTTTCGTAGGCTTTAACAAATTTATCCCAAGTCTTATCTTGGCTGGCACGTCGGAGAGACAGTACCACGAGTCCATCTTCGTTTTCAGGTTCAAGTACACAAGAAGCCACTTCATCTCCAATCTTCAGATCCGCCAAAGTTCCCATGGAATCTTTGATTTCACGTCCGGAGATCATACCGGTTAAAACACCACCCATATCGATGATGATGCAATTTTTTTCAATAGAAACCACGGTTCCCGTAACCATCGCACCAGGTTCAGGAAGAGTGAAAGCAGGGGAGTCCTGCATGAGTTGGTCCATAGGGACCACGGTTGTTTGTACAGACATAAGTCTTATGCATAAGGTTGAATTATTTATATAGAGCCTTACGATTCAGCAACCTTATGACTTGATACTGAATTTAGCAAAGCCAGCCGATTCTAATGGCTTATTACTCTGCTGTAAAGCTGATTAGTTCAGCTCCTTTACCTCTTTTGCTTCGCTAGCCTTCTTTTTAAGACCAGCCTTAGCACGTGGCGCCTTTTTCTTGAGCTCAATGGTAGTCACCCCTTTGATGATTTGAACCGTGTCGCCCTCGGCAAATTCCTCATCGAGGAAGCCTTGAGAAAGCGGATCTTCAATGAGTTCTTGCACCTTTCGGCGAACCGGACGAGCTCCGTAATCAGGATCCGTGCTGAGTGTGGCCAAAAGGTCGAGCGCTTCAGGCGTGAGTTCGAGCACAATGCCCTTATCCTTAATATGCTTTTGAAGGTCGCGCACATGGATTTCCACGATTTGTTTGATGTTTTCGTGAGTCAGCGGTCGGAAAACCACAATGTTGTCCACACGGTTGAGGAACTCCGGTTTGAAGTGATCCTTCAAATCCTTGAGCACTTCTTCCTTTTTATGTTCAAAGGTTTGCAAAGCGGCATCGAGTTCGCTGGAATTGAGTTTGAATCCAATCGGCGCAGCCCCCTCGGTGAGTTTGCGCGCTCCAATGTTGGAGGTCATGATGATGATGGAGTTGGTGAAGTCCACTTTGCGGCCCTTTCCGTCGGTGAGCACTCCATCTTCCAAAATTTGGAGGAGGATGTTGAACACATCGGGGTGAGCTTTTTCAATTTCATCGAACAGGATCACGCTGTAAGGCTTGCGACGCACCTTTTCGGTGAGCTGTCCGCCTTCTTCATACCCCACGTAACCCGCGGTGGTACCCGTGAGCCGTGAAGTGTTGTGACGTTCCATGAATTCAGACATGTCGATTTTAATCAGCGCGTCTTCATCGTGATAAATCTCGCGGGCGAGGGTTTTTACGAGTTCAGTTTTACCAACCCCGGTAGGCCCAAGGAAGATAAAGGACGCGATAGGGCGCTTGCTGCTGGAAATTCCCGTTCGGCTGCGGCGGATGGCGATGGCCACTTTTTTGAGTGCTTCTTCCTGACCCACCACATTTTGTTTGAGCGTGTCTTCCAGGCTCTTAAGCTTATCCATATCCTCTTTCACGAGTTTGGTCACAGGCACGCCGGTCATGCGGGAAATCACGCGAGCCACGTCTTCACCATCAATGCTTCCGCGCATTTCACGGGGAATCTTGATGTGTTTTTCTTCCTCAATTTTTTCGAGGAGGATGAGCTCTTGCTGGCGAAGGTCTGCGGCTTTTTCATAATCCTGATCGGTCACCGCCTTTTCCTTTTCCTTAGTGATTCGTTTGATTTGACGTTGGTACTCTTTGAGCACATCGCTTTCTTGTTTGCTCACCATTCCTTTGAGGGCGGCGGCTTCGTCCATCACATCGATGGCTTTATCGGGCAAAAAGCGGTCGTTCACGTAACGCTTGGAAAGTTTAACCGCCGCCTCAAGTGCATCGTCGTGGATAATGAGGTTGTGGTGATTTTCGAAGCTTTCTTTAATACCCTTCAGAATGAGCAGTGCATCTTCCTCACTAGGTTCATCCACCATCACCGATTGGAAACGACGTTCGAGCGCCGCATCTTCCTCAATGTGTTTGCGATACTCGTTGGTGGTCGTTGCGCCCACTACTTGAACCTTTCCTCGTGAGAGGGCTGGCTTCAAAATATTGGCGGCGTCGAGGCTTCCCTCAGCGCTTCCGGCACCAATCACGGTGTGGAGTTCGTCGATGAACAAAATCACGTTCGGTTGGCTCGCGGCTTCCTCCAAAATCGTCTTAATACGTTCTTCAAATTCCCCACGGTACTTGGTTCCGGCAACCACACTCGCCATAGAAAGGCTGAGGATGCGTTTGTCCAGCATAGAGTCGGGCACTTTCTCCTGCACAATGCGCAGAGCGAGGCCTTCTACCACGGCGGTTTTACCCACCCCAGGCTCTCCAATCAGCACCGGATTGTTCTTGGTTTTTCGCAGCAAAATCGCAATACATCGTTCGATTTCCTTATCACGCCCAATCACGGGGTCGAGTTTTTTGTCGGTGGCTTCTTGCACCAAATCTGTTGTGAAATAGTCCAGGGCAGGGGTTCCGCTCTTGCCGTCTTTTTTCTTGGCATCAAAACCGGTTTCCTTAGGTTCTTGCCCAGCGAGCACGCCTTGGAGACCGTTGAGGAAGAATTCCAGCGGATTTACATTCCCAGGAAGCGGAGCGGAGCCGGCAGCGCCGCCATTTTGAGGCATGCTGGGGTTGGTTTTCATGCGTTCAAAGGTCTGCATGATTTCTTGACGAATGTCTTCAGGAGAAATCTTCATGTTTTCCAAAATCACGGTTGCGGCGGTATTTTCTTGAACCACGAGTGCGTATAAAAGGTGCTCGGTCCCCACAAACATGTGAGTGAACTCGTGAGCACTGCGAATCGCGTCTTCGATCACTTTTTTAGCAAAACCGGAAAGGCCGCCCGGATTTTTGGCTCCCCGTTGAGACATTTGAGTGCGTCCCACGGTCTTCAATACAAGGTTCACGTTTTCCAGCGTCACCCCAAAGTTTTGCAAAATGGTGGAGCCCAGGGAATTGCGCTGAGACAGAATCCCAATAAGGATGTGCTCGGTTCCCACGTAGCTGGTGCCCGTTTTTTTGGCTACCTCCTGCGCAACAATCAGAGCCTGCTTAGCTTCTTTCGTGAATTTATTGAATTGATCGGAGTTCGACATAGTTCTTATGAGATTAAGAATTCATTATAGGATAGCAAATTTTGACGATTTTTTCACCTTTTCTGCTTTGCTTAAACGTAGAAAAGCGGTGTGGTATTACTCGGTCTTTGTGGAGCTGATGGACTCGGCCATTTCCTCCATGGCGCTTTGGTATTCAGCAGGTCCCGTTAAAGTGTAATAACGGCCTTCTGCTTCAACGGTTACACTCACCTCCGTTCCAGAAGTCTTAAGGCCTTCCGCAGTGGATTGGTTGTAGAGCATTTGAATGATGGGTTCGGCCCCTTCTACGTTTTCAGGGCTGTCGCCAAAATTGTAGCCGGCGCTGGTTCCGTTGTAGTACCAAGCTCCTGGGTAAGACATTTTGAATTCATAGGGCTTGCTCTCCAGTTCACGGTAGCTTTTAAAACTCACTTGTTCACCAGTGGGAGTGCTGATTTCTTCTACCTCCTCAGGTTCAGCGGGTGCTGCGGGCTCCTCAGCCTCGCTAGGCTCTTCCACGGCGCCTGCTCCTTCACCCACAGGAGTGAAACGGAAACCGTTGGCCAAGGTGGCAAAAGTGTTGCTGTTCTCTAAACGAGCACTGTCGGATTCCTCTTCATGGTGGTAGCTGAGTTCAAAGAGTTCTTCGCCACGGGGAATGAAGTAGAAAGTGTCTCCGTCACCGGTCTTATAGCGAACGCTGAACAGTCGGTCGGTTCCCACATACGTGAGTTCACTGGTGATCCCGAGTAAAGTACTGTATTCGCTCGTCGCGTAAGTGCGGATTTCGAGAGCCCTATCTTCTTGAGTGTCTTCGCTGGTTTTGCTGAGAACCGCATCGGTCACGGCCAGCACTATGCTGTCCACTGGGCGGAGCCCAGCTTGTTCCTGTTCTTCAACGGCTTCCTCGCTCGCTTCCATTACTAATGGAGCTTCCAAGATCACGGAAGTGGGCGTGGTGGTGAGCTCCCAATTGCTGGCGTAAGTCATGGAAAAACCGAGATCAGGATCCTGATAATCCACTTGGGTCACTGCTTCGGTTTCCTCCTCTTCTTCGGGAGCATCGGTGATGCGCTTTACTTCGAACAAAGGTTTATCCAAATTGTCGTGCGTGGTCACGGCTCCATAGGCCTCCACACGGGTGCCGAAATAATCTTCATTGTCCAAATCGTAACGTTCGGAATAGGCGTAAAGAATGTCACCGTCGTCGGTTTCAAATAAATGCGTGATGGTTTCCTGCACCTCCACACCACCGAGCGATTTGAATTCGCCGGTGTAGGTGTTGGATTCGCGGGTGAGGGCTTCACTGAGTTCTTCGCTGCCACAAGCCGTGAAGGCCAGGCTCGCACAAAGAAGAGTCAGAACAGCAACTTTGTTCCTTAAGATTGAGTTGAATATCATACAGATTGGTTAGTTTGGCTCATGCCGAAATAAGTATAGACTTTTTCGGTTAGAAGTCTACCCCTCGGAGTGCGTTCTAAAAAGCCCAATTGCATCAAGAAAGGCTCGTAAATTTCTTCGATGGTTTCCTCCTCTTCGTTGGTGGCTGCAGACAGCGTAGAAAGCCCCACGGGACCGCCCTTAAATTTCTCCGCGAGGGTCATTAAAAGTTTGCGATCGGTGGAGTCGAGCCCCAGCGCGTCGATGCCGAGCAGCTCGAGTGTTTGGCCCACCATTTCCTCGTCCACAAAATCTTTATCTTGCACGTGAGCGAAGTCGCGCACACGGCGCAGTAAACGATTGGCTACACGCGGCGTGCGGCGGGCACTGGCCGCCAGTTTTTTGGCGGCGGCACTGGCCACGTTCACGCCCAAAATTTTGGAGCTGCGTTGAAGAATTTTTTCAATGTCGGCTTCCTCATAAAATTCCAATTTCAAAACATTCCCAAAACGGTCGCGCAGCGGGGAGGAGAGAGAGGAAAGCTTGGTCGTCGCCCCAATGAGTGTAAATTTCGGCAGGCTGATGCGCATGCTGCGGGCGGAAGGGCCTTTGCCCACCACGAGGTCGAGGCAAAAATCTTCCATGGCGCTGTACAGAATTTCTTCCACGGCCGGCTTGAGCCGGTGGATCTCATCAATAAAGAGCACGTCGTTGGCTTGCAAGTTGGTGAGCAGCGCCGCCAAGTCACCGGGCCGTTCAATGGCCGGACCGCTCGTGGTGCGGATTTGGGCATTCATTTCCTTGGCCAAAATAAAAGCCAAAGTCGTTTTCCCGAGCCCCGGGCAACCGTGGAGCAAAATGTGTTCCATGGCTTCCTTACGCTTGCGCGCGGCCGGCAAAAACACCGCCAAGTTGCGTTTGATTTCTTCCTGACCAATGTATTCCGCCAAAGCCTGTGGGCGCAGAACATTTTCCGTTTGAACTTCATCCGCCACTATTTGCGGTTGGAGCGGACGGAGTTCCTCTTCTTCGTGCAGCGGGGGATTCTTTTGGATCATCAGGCGGGCCTAAAGGGTTGGCTTTCAATCTAACAAAAACTTTCGTATAATGCGAGCCTAAGCGGACCACACCCATTAATCGCCCACCGCGCCTTGGAACCTCCCTTCAAGCTTCAGGATTTTCTAAAAGTTTTTGCACTCAGCATTGGTCTTTTCATCGGCTTCGCCACCATTTTTACCTTCGTTCCTCATGCCACCGACGTCCTCGCGGGCTTTCATCCAACGGTGGCTTTTTTAGTTCAGTATCTCATCCAATTCCTAGTGCTCTTTTTCTCGCTTTGGGTCTTTGTGGTGGATAAATACAACCTGGGTCTCGCCGATTTCGGCTTCGTAAAAGTGCGCCCCTGGCTGCTCATTAAAACCGTGCTTTTGGCCTATGGATTTTACTGGATTGTTTCCATTGGCCTGGTCACCGCCCTAGAGTACACGGGCCTGACTTTGCCGGGTTATGAAGAACAAGAATCTTATTTGGAGATGTTTGGTTACGACGCCCTTGGCCTCACCAGCGCCTTCCTCATCATCTGCGTGCTGGCGCCCTTTTTGGAAGAACTCTTTTTCCGCGGATTTATTTACCGAACCTTCACAAAAACCTGGCCGGTTTGGCTTGCCAGCGTGCTCACCGCTTCGCTCTTCGCCTTAATTCACTTCCAGCTGCAGGTCTTCCTTCCGCTCTTTTTCCTGGGCCTCATCCTCAACTACGTCTATCATCGCACCGGCTCGGTTTGGAGCTCGGTGGCGTTCCACAGTTTGAACAACACCATTGCTTTCAGCTTGGATGTGTACTTATACTTCCATCCTGAAATGATAGACGTTTTTATGTCCCGGTAGCTCAGTGGATAGAGCAGCAGCCTTCTAAGCTGACGGTCGCAGGTTCGATTCTTGCCCGGGACACCATACAAATAAAGTCCGCCCTTGGGCGGTGTTTATTTGTATCTGCGTAGCAGAGCAAGAGAGGACCTTCCGAAGGACGAGGTTCGAAAGGGAGTAAAACGACCGTTTAGCGAACGCAGTGAGCGTCTTCTTGCCCGTGCTTGTCATCCAACACTGACGACAGTAATTTCTTGCAAAAGCATATCGCTCATGCCAGCATGACGGTATGAAAAAAATGGCTAAAAATTCAGTAATCGTTTACCAGTCCAAAACGGGTGGCATCGACCTAAAAGGAGATTTTAAGAAAGAAACGATATGGGCGACGCAGGCGCAAATTATAGAGATTTTTGAAGTAGACCAGTCTGTAGTCTCTCGTCATATCAGTAATGTCTTTCGTGACGATGAAGTCGATCCAAAAAGCAATATGCAAAAAATGCATATTGCAAACGCAGATAGACCTGTAACTTTCTATTCGTTGGACGTTATTCTTGCGGTTGGCTATCGTACAAATTCATCAAAAGCCATTGCCTTTCGCCAATGGGCTACAAAAACCCTGCGCGAACATATCACTCAGGGTTATACGATTAATAAAAAGCGCGTCGCTCAAAACTTAGACCAGTTCCTAAAAGCAGTGAACGACGTGAAAACACTGCTTCCGGCGGATCAAGTTGTAGATATGAAAAGTGTATTAAATCTGGTGACTATTTTTGCAAAAACCTGGCTTTCTCTGGAAGCTTATGATTCAGCCAAGCTGCCAAAATCAGGATTTTCAAAAGAGGAAGTTCTATTTACGGCAGAAGAACTCGCGGAGGCAATTCATATTCTCCGAAAAGACCTTTTGTCAAAAAAAGATGCAACCGAACTCTTTGCCAACGAACGATCTCGTCACGGTCTTCAGGGGATAGTCGGAAATGTTCTGCAGTCTTTTGCCGGTGAAGACCTTTATCCAACCGTGGAAGAAAAAGCGGCTCATCTGCTCTATTTTATGGTAAAGGATCATCCGTTCACAGATGGCAATAAACGCTCAGGGGCTTTTGCTTTTATTTGGTACTTACAAAAATCAGGGCTACTGAATCCCTTGCAGCTCACTCCAGAGACCTTAACCACGCTTACCCTCTTGATTGCCGAAAGTCCCGCAAAAGAAAAAGACCGAATGGTCGGCTTGGTTTTGTTGCTGCTTAGGAAATAGGTTTGCCCGGGCAAATGAAAGTAAAATATTTATCAAAAAAGGCAACTACCCTTCGGAAGTTGCCCCTTTAAATTTCCAAACAATTACTCAGCCTTCTTTTTTCGCACGATCTTGATCGGCTTAGAAAGGGCAGGTCCTTCGTGTTCAGCGCTCTTAGACGCCTTAGCTGCTTTTTCTTTCTTCACTTCAGGAGCCGCTTCCTTAGACTCCACTTTCACTTCTTCCTTAGGCATTTCCTTCTCAACCTTAGCCTCTTTAACGGGCTTGATGGCAGAAGTAGCCATTCCCATCTGTTGAAGGGCTTTGATGATCAGATCCATCTTGAAGTTCAGCATTTCGAACTGAGCCTTGTTGTTTTCAGTAGCCTGAGGCTTCTCAAAGCGAGGTTTTTCGAAACGAGGCTTGTCTTCGTAACGAGGACGTTCCTCATAACGAGGGCGGTCGAAGTCGCGGCGTTCGCCACGGTCGGAGCCTCGGTCATTGTCTCGTCGGTCGAATCCTCCTTCATCGCCTTCCTGTTTCTTGAAACAGCTTCGGCAATAAACCGGTTTTCGTCCATTTGGTTTGAACGGTACTTCACATTCGTCTCCGCATCCGTCACAAACGGTTTGGTGCATTTCTGGTCCATCAGAGTTTCGGTCTCCTCGGTCTCCGCCAAAAGGACGTTTTCCAAAGCTTTTTTTAGGCTTCCATCCGCCTCGGTCATCGTTATTATAAGTTCTCATACTTTTGCGTGGGTTAGTTTTGCAAAGAGCCAGATTTTATTGCATAATCATATTAAAAGCAAGGCGGAATGGGAAAGTTCCAGCTGGGCGCTTGGCCACAGGGCTATTTTATGGCCTTTAGCATGGCTAGCGCCATCATACAAGGGTTGACTTTGCATGTTAAGAGGACTACTTTGAATTTAGTGAAGCACAGCGAACAGCCTATCCAGAAATTGGTTTTTCTTTGTGCCTCACAGTTTCAAAAAAAGTGGTACTGATTGAAAAATTAGGGTCGATATCACCGGCTTCTTTTTAGCAGCTTTTTGGAATTTTTAGAGACGCATTTCCCTTAACCCTTTTAAATATGACTAACGATCAACAATCCAAGTCCGGTTCAAATAGTGGAAGCAAGCAGGGAAGCAGCGCTCAGGGCTCTGACTCTAAAGGATCTACTTCAGGATCCTCCAGCGAAAAACGAGAGGGAGAGTCAAAAGATTCTAGCAGCGGTTCCTCCTCTGAAAGCAGCTACTAGTTGAGTAGAAAAAAGGCCCCGCCAGTCGGCGGGGCCTTTTGAATGAGGCAGATTAAGGTCTCATCAAACTTGTATAGGGCTGTCCGCCGTTTCGGTTCACCGTGATCATACGATAGATGACTTCGGCCACTTCGAGGCGGCTCATCGGGTCGCCGGGATAGAAGTTGTTTCCGCTCACCGGGAATAGATTTTTCTCCTTAGCGTACTGCACATAAGGCGCGTACCAAGCCAAGTTGTTCACATCGCTATAAGGATCACTTTCCACAATGGGGTCGATTTCAACATCGTTCACGGTGCTGAAAATCATCTTCAAGAATTCCACACGGTTCACCCCTTGAGTGGGTTTAAAGCTTCCATCGGAGTAACCCTGAACGACTCCTAGTGAAGAGGCTGTGGCGAGATAGTCGGAATACCATTGGCCGCTAGAGGTATCACTGAAGCGAGCAGAAAGACCCGTGCTGATATTTTTATCGAGTCCGCTGAAAATAAATTTAAGGGATTCCACGCGGGAAACTGTGTTGGAGGGTTTAAAGGTTCCATCGGGGTAACCCTGAACGGTTCCTTTCTCTACTAAGTAGCTCACCGCTCCGTAGAACTCATCCACTTCAGAAATGTCGTTGAAGAGGCGGGATTCCAAGGTGCTGCTTTCGATCACTTTGGTTCCATAGGTCACCTGGATGATCACGTTGTCATCGCTCGTGGCGGTGAACTCAACCACAGCAAGTCCCGTGGGCAGATCTTTTTTAGTGAGAGTGTCTTTGGAAAAACTTCCGCTTCCTTGCACGAGGCTGAGTTCAAGGGTTCCGTCTCCGTAAAAGCCGGGAGTTGGATTGCCTTCCAAGTCCAAAGCTTGGATCTGAATGGTCTCGGCTTTGTTAGGTACAAAGTACCCGTCGTGAGCCACGCCAAACTTGGCGAAAGGTTCAATACCGGCAATCACATAAACGTCCGAAGAATAGTATTCTCGGCCGGCGATTTCTGCTGTAACGGTAACGGCTCCTTCATGGTCCGCGTAGAGCGACAATTCCGCTACTCCGTTAGAAAAGTCGGCGCTGCTCAGCGAGTCGCGGTTCAACTTGGCACTGCTGGTGTCTGAAATGCTGATGCTCATGGAACCTTCAAAACTGGCATCCTTTTTAAGGTCCCCATTTTCATCCAAAAGGCTCAGTGTAATGGTTTCGTTTTGACCCGGCATAATGAAAGCGGGCGTAGCAATCTTTAGGCCGCTAAAATTCACACTCACCACCGCGGAATCGACTTCTTCTACGGTCGTTTCGGTTTCTTCTACTACAGGAGTGGTGGTGCTTTCAACGGTGCTGCTTAGCGGCACATTGTTGGTGAGCACGGCATTTCCATCTAAATGATTTTGAACAAAATCCATGGGATTTCGGGTGTAGCGGTACAAATTATCCTTACCCACTCCGTGGTTCACCGCATCCCAAAAGTCGTATCCGGCAGCAGACGCTTCAGCCGTGGTGAAAGGCCAATAAGGATGCCAAGGCGCATCGCCGCTATCGAGTTGAAAATGCAGATGGTGAGTGGTGGCGGTTCCCGTGTCACCCACTTGTCCTATTACTTCACCCTTGCTCACTTCTTGCCCTTCGGTTACAAAGAATTCAGAAAGGTGAGAGTAGCTGCTATACAGCGTGGTGGTTTGTCCGGGATTGTTTGGGTCGGGCACACCGTTGTGTTTGATCACAATATACTTTCCAAAGCTGCTCGAGGTTCCGGCCTTGCTCACCACTCCGTTCGCAATGTCGTAGACGGGGGTTCCTTTGGGAACTTTAATGTCCACCGCAGGATGGCTTCCACAGCCTTCGCCACACGCATCGAGTTCATAATTCCCGGAATAAGGCACCGGGTAAGTGATGATGGCGTTTCGAATCACATTGTCGGAGGCCTTTCCCCACACCAGCTTGCTGGAATCGTAGGTCAAATAATCGTCGCGATATTCGGAAACAGTCTGCAGTTTAGATTTGGGCAGTTCCTGGTAAGACATTTTATATTCAGCGGTCGTCAGGCTGCTCCAATCGGGGGCTTCCTGAATGGGCATCACGGTTCCGTCAAAAGGATCGTGTTCCTCCACACCTGTTAGCGAGGTGAACAGCACGTGCGTTTCGTAGCGGAAATTGATGCTAAAAACCGAAACGGCCAATAGAGCCATGAGCGAAATCCACTCGCGGACATTGGTATTTTGAAGATAGCTTTTGAGTTTCTTCATGTTTCTTTTGTTTTGGATTTGTTTTAATCTCCTAAGTGTACCAGATTTCCAAGAAATTTTCAAGGAAGCGGACCCGAAGGGTTTGCTAAGCAATAACGTGGCGCCAGCCACATCAATATGAAGAAGACCACACAAAACGCACAGGAAAGCTCCGAACTCGCCAAAGAGCTCTACGAAAGCCACCCAAATCATAAAATCTGGCTGCTTTATGGAGAGTTGGGGGCGGGTAAAACCACCTTCGTAAAAGGTCTGGGCGAAATCATTGGCATGAAGCCCAGCGAAGTAAAAAGCCCCACCTACGTTTTGGTGAATGAATACGAACACTTCAAGCACTACGACCTCTACCGCATCGACACCATGGATGACCTAACCTTGGAACAATTGGAAGAACACCTGGCCGAAAACAAGCGACTTGTGATTGAGTGGCCGGAAAAAGTGGAAAAATACATCAAAAAACCCCACCTGCGCATCTATATAAGACACGGAGGCGGGGACAGTCGTTTCATTGAAGTGGAAGCGGTGGATTAAAAATTCCCAAACAGACGTACTAAGACTGTCTTGCTTCGATTCAGCTGGGAGCGTCGTTTTCTTCATGCATGATTCAGAAAGCTCCTTCCTAATAGTTTACGCTGAATCTCTCCAAGCAGTCTTCCTCTGTTTGGGAATTTCCCTTTCTTTCCGTGTTCCTCTTCGTGGATTTATGAAACATAAACCATAAGGAAGAAAGGACGAGGATCATGATCCGAGTTCTTTCGCTCCTGTTGAAGAAATCCACGAAGAGGAATAACAGGGAAAGAAAGGCTAGATTCCTATTCCTCTTTAGGAAGGCTAGCCAAAGTTTTGTCAGGCAGCATCAGGGAGAGGCGGCCGGCCTCGAGCTCTTCACGTTGGTAAGCCATGAGGCTTTTGCTTTCGTAACGGGTCGCCAGAATGGCGTTGAGCACACTGCGAGTCTGAGGCCCCAAGTATCCGGCACCGGAATCGGCGTCGCTGCTCACAATGCCTTGAGACTGTTGGAATTTAAACAGAGCGTGCTGAGTGCTTTCTCCAAAGAATCCCGTGGGTGCAATGCGCAGGAATCCCAGCGTTTGCAGTTCTTCTTGGAGCAGGGTCACTTCAGTTCCGCTATCCCCAAGGGTTAAGGCGGTGCTGAAGTTCTCCTTGGCTTCAAAGAGATGAGGAAATTTGGTCATCAGGGATTGTCCCTTTTGCAGTTTCACGGTTTCAGCGGAAACCCCTCCCTTAATAGCGTTCTCAAAGGCGCGACGGGTGGCGGGTCCAAAGTGTCCGGCTCCCAGTTCATCGGGGTCGGAAATAAGGTCGGTGTCAGACTGGAATTCAAACAAGGCTTGCGCGGTGTCGGCTCCATAAAAACTGTTGGCTTCGGTGAGGTAGCCCCATTCCACCAAGTATTCTTGCATCTTCAGCACGTCGGCACTGGTGTCGCCGTAATAAAGGTCTTCATCAAAGGTGAGCGAAGGCAGGAAGGTTTGAGTGTAAATGTTCTCCACGGTGAGGTATTGGTCGAAGTAAACAGCCTCCTCAATTTCAGGTTTGATCCCATACACGCGCACTTCCACGGTTCGCTTCCCCCATCCAAGGGCGCGGCGAAGTCCTTCGTCTCCATGTCCCATCCATACGTCGAGTCGGTCGTAGGCATTGTTTCGAACTCCGGCATCCACAATAGCTCCTCCTCGGTCGTGAATAGAGGTCAGCCCTACACCTGGAATATAGAGTTTCATCCCAAATGGGTAACTCTTGGGCGCGGCAATCATACCTGGAAACACGGGAGTTCCGTCGGCTCCATTGGTTCCGTTTCCGTTCAGGCGAATATCCGCCTCATAAGATCCGGTCACATAGTTTTCCTGACCGAGCAAAGGCGAATAATAAGCCGTGATAATGAAGGTTTGCAAATAGTATTCATCCGCTGCTTCAGGAGGAGGTGGAACCTCATCTTCTTCGGCGAGTGCAACGGCGCTAGGTAGAAGCTGCAAAACTGCAAATAACGAACTGAATAGGAGCGCAAAGAGCTTTTTGAGTACCATTTTGTTTTTGTTTTATTTTGCTTTCTCCTAATTATAGCAGAAAACAGCCCTTCGCGCCGCCCATTGGCCTTGAAGGATTGAGAATATATAGTCTTATATAAACTCGCTGTTTACATCACCGTACCCAAACGCCTAAACACCTCGCGTTCCACGAATTCCCGGTCACGTCCGAATTTGAGCCGTGATAATTGTTTGAACGCTTCCGCCGCCTCGTTATCGCCTTTCTCCAAATACGGATTCAAGGGGACAATGCTAAACGGCTTCGAAGGCTGCGTATCAATAGAGAGTTTCATCACTGCCTTGTACTTGTCGATGTTGATCAAATCCTGGTCGCTGAACACCGGCGCCATTTCCTTGGCCATGTACTCCGCGTCCTGCGCACCAATCTTATACGCCATAATACTTCCCACGTTCCCGAACACGGCGTCTTTCAAATTCACTCCCTTTCCTTTTTTACCTTCACTCTCCAGCTGAGCCAAATACTGGTGAGCCATCGCGAGTCCCAAGCGGTACTTTCGGGCTTCGGACAAAATCACTTCAATGGAATCGGTCACGTAGTTTTGGAACTCGTCGATGTACAGGAAGAAGTCTTTTCGCATTTCTTTGGGGAGCCGTTGCCTGCGCAGGGCCGCCACTTGAATCTTCGAAACCACAATCATACCCAGCAGTTTGGAGTTGATGTCTCCGGTTTCTCCCTTCGAAAGGTTCATGAGCAGAATCTTGTTGTTCGCCATAATATGGCTGAAATCAAAGGCGCTGCGGGTTTGCCCAATAATGTTACGCATCATTCCGTTGGTCACGAACTGCCCAAATTTCGCCGCAAAGTACGGAATCATTTCCTGTTTTTCACGCGCCCCGGTCTTGGCCATTTGCTGATCCCAGAACGATTTCACAATCGGGTTTTTCAAATCTTTGGTGCGTTCGTATTGAAAATCGTCATCCGTAAACAGACGCACCATGTCGGTCAAACACCCTCCGTCCTTGTATTCCATAAGCGTCAAACACCCGTTTCGGAAGTAATCCTGAATACGCGGCCCGAAGATTTCTTCATCAAACAATTTGATCATCATGTTCATGGCGTCCATGGCCACTAGATCGCGTTCTTCCGGAGTGTCGGCTTCGAGCAAATTGAGTCCCAGTGGTCGTTCCAAATCGGCAGGGTTGAAATAAATCACATCGTCGGCACGTTCACGGGGAATGAAAGGCAAAATATCGTCGATCAGCTGCCCGTGCGGATCCACCACACAGATTCCTTTTCCATTCTGCAAATCCTGGCGAATCATAACCTGCAAGACGGAAGATTTACCAGTACCGGTTTGTCCGATCACGTAGAAGTGTCGGAAGCGATCCTCGTTCTTCATGCGGATTTCCTTCTTCACTCCGCGGTAAATATTGTGACCCAGCAAAATCCCTTCGTCGGGAATATTGGTTGGGGGAGGTGAAATTTTGTAATTCTGCCAGCTGATAGTGGGCGCGCGGTTGTAGCGGATATTGGGCAAGTGGTAGAGGCTCGCTAGCTCTTCCGGACACAAAATCATTTTGTGGAAGCGCAGTGGCTGGCGCATATCGCGCATCAAAAAATGATGCACCAAATTTCCCAGGTAGTGATCGCGGTAGACCAGGGAATTGTTGTCGGTGGTACCGTACTGAGCAAAGGCGCTCTTCATACTGTGGAGCAGTGCATCCGCCTTATTGTGGGCATTGGAAACCGCCACCAAACGAATCACACTTTCAAATCCCACCTGCGTGTTCTTTTCTTCAATAGCTTTCACCTGTTCGTCCACCAGAGGAGTGGTTCGCCCGCCGCCAGCCTCATGCTCCTTTCCGGCTTCTCCACGGAACAAAATGCTGAGCATATCGCCCATCCACATCAGCGGATTCATATTGTGCAAAAATCCTTCATGCTTGTCTTCCATCACGCTCTTGGCGAGCTTGCGTCCTTTGTGTTGCCAGTGATTGTGCACGGGCCGCATCATGATTTGAATCGCCGCGCTTTCATACGGTTCCAGCTTAGAAAGCACGTTTGCAATGTTGTTCAGCGGATCGGTGGTCATCCGTTGGTAGGTTCTAAACGGATAGGAGTATTTTTTAGGTGTGGTGAAATAGCAGTACGCGCTCTTGGAATCCTTTTGAAAGAGATTGTAGTCGGGCTCTTCCTCAATGTAGCAGTCAGGATAAAACGCCGTGAGCTGCTTCTCCACGATGTTCACCAAATGGTGCGGAACCACCAGGTAGAAGTCGATCAAATTATTTTGAATTTTGTACTCGCACGACATAAAATCGTTTCCAAAAAAATGCCGTCGCCAGGTGTGGTCTTCCAGTGACGCCAAGGATTCAAAAAATTGCTTCATCACGCCCAGCGCTTCCTTAAAGTCTCGCTGCGATCCCATGGCATCACTATCCGACTCCCGGTCTTCCTTCGACTCCTTTTTGGGAATTTTGATCTTCAAAAAAGTCATGCTGAGGCTGCGTTTGCGGTTGGCTTCCCAGCGTATAAAAACCAGTAGGGCAATGGTAAGCCCGGCTAGAACTAGAACGGCGAGAAGAGCGTAAAGCAGCATGGGTGGATTGACGTCCCAGCTACTTTAACACAAGGCGCGTGGAGGGGTAAGGAAATTATTTCTCCGGCAAAATCAGTAAGCACTCTCCATAACGTAATCCTCACATCCTGCAGTAAACCATTCGGAACCGCCGTAGCAATCATCGGTGTCGTAGATATAGTTGTCTCTGGCCCATGAATAACCATCGTAATATTCCTCGAATTCAGGGGAATATTCATCGACGCTAGGATCCGACTCGTAACTGCTGTCTTCGTAGGAACTGTCCTCATAAGTGCTATAAATGAAAGCCTCGCAACCGTCGGTAAATGCGTCTGAGCCGCCGTAACAATCATCGGTGTCGTAGATATAGTTGTCGCTGGCCCATGAGTAACCTTCGGAGTACTGCTCCGTGTCGTAGTCGTAACTACCATCCTCGGAGTAGTCCGAACTGCCACAAGCAGATAGGGACACGAGTAAAAGGAACTGCACGAGTAAGAAATATTTTTTCATGGGAGGGAATTTAGGTATCTTAACCTTAGCGCAGTTGCAAAAATTTGCAATGAACGAATTCGATAATTGAATCCTGGTTTAGTAAGAGTCATCGTCTTCATCCAGCTCTAAACTGCCACTACCCGAAGCGTCCAAGTCCATGTTGAGGATTTCATCACCGTTGTCATTCGGCGTAGTGTCACATCCCGAAGTCAGCCCAGCAATGGCTATAAGGACGGCAAGAATCAAAACGGATTGCTTAAAAGAAAATGCGGTTTGCATAAAAAGGGGGTTACATATAAAAAAGGTTCGGAAAGGGAAAAGCCCGACTTCCTTTTCGGACAATTTAAATCTAGTCCTTTAAACGGGGCGGGTCAAGGTGGCCTGTGATGGAGGAAGCTCGCACGTCACTTCCATCACTCCTTATCTCTCCCTCACTCTAAAAAACGTATAGGAACTGACGAGCGATACTGCGTAAAA
The DNA here is from genome assembly GCA_965230905.1 of uncultured Candidatus Peribacteria bacterium. Taxonomy (GTDB): domain Bacteria; phylum Patescibacteriota; class Gracilibacteria; order UBA1369; family 2-02-FULL-48-14; genus 2-02-FULL-48-14. Next base: position 1,228,508 of record OZ246396.1, on the reverse strand, counting down.
GATAAGCACATCAATAGTCAGACCAAAAAGCACTAAACCAGATGTCTCGGGACCTCCAAATCCTGCTGTTTTATAATAAATTGGAAAAGGGAATCCATAAGTTAAATTGCCATCTGAAGGCCTATCATCATAACGGAAGAGGAGAATCGATAAAGTCATAAGGACCACAAAAAGTACCAGTGAAGAAATGAGGATTTTTCTTTTCATACTGAGGGGATTAAAGAGAGTCTATTTCTCCTCCTCCAAAACCTTCACATGCATTTCCTTCAGTGTCTCATCAGGTAATGAACTAGGCGCTCCGGTGAGCAAATCCTTCGCCTTAGAATCCTTCGGAAACGCAATCACTTCGCGAATATTCGGCTCGTCCCTCAAAAGCATCAAAATCCTATCCAAGCCCCAGGCGATTCCTCCGTGCGGCGGTGCGCCGTACGAGAAGGCTTCCAATATGTGGCCGAAACGGCGTTCGATTTCAACGTCGGTGATGCCGAGGGTTTTGAAGATTTTTTCTTGAACAAGAGGGGAGTGGATACGAATGGATCCTCCTCCGATTTCGCTTCCGTTCATCGCAATGTCATAAGCCTTCGCGAGCACGTTTTTTGGATCGGTGTCGAGCTGGTCGATTTGGTCCGCTTTAGGCGCGGTGAAAGGGTGGTGCGCAGAAACGAGGCGGCCTTCTTCGCTGGTTTCAAAGAGAGGGAAGTCGATCACCCAGAGCAGCGCGAGTTTGTTTGGGTCACGGAGATTAAATCGGTCTCCACATGCCAAACGAACGTACCCAAGGGAGTTACAAGCCACTTCAAAGGAATCGCTGGCAGAGAAGAAAATAATATCGCCGGTCTTGGCGTCAGCTGCCTTGATCAAAGCCGCGAGCTCTTCCTCCTTAAAGAATTTCGCTATCGGAGATTTTGGCCCTTCGGCTTCCATCACAATGTACGCGAGCCCCTTGGCTCCATACACCTTAGCGATTTCGGTCATATCGTCGATTTCTTTTCGGCTGAATTCAGCACCGCCTTCTACGGTGAGGCATTTCACATATCCTTTAGCAGCTGCATCGGCAAAAACTTTAAAGTCGCAGCCTTTCACAATTTCGGTCACATCCTTGATTTCCATTCCAAAACGCATGTCGGGTTTGTCGGTTCCGTAGCGGCTCATGGCGTCGTGCCAAGTGAGACGTGGGAAAGGCGTTTGCATGATTTCCTTTTCAGGCACCAATTCCTTGAGCAAAATCGTCAAAACTTCTTCGTTCAGGCTCATCACATCCTCTTCTTCCACAAAAGACATCTCCAAGTCCATTTGAGTGAACTCAGGTTGGCGGTCTCCACGGCTGTCTTCATCACGGAAACATCGCGCGATCTGGAAGTATTTATCCATCCCGGCCACCATGAGCAGCTGCTTGAGCTGTTGAGGCGACTGAGGAAGTACGTAGAAAGTTCCAGGATAAAGTCGGGCAGGCACAATGAATTCACGAGATCCCTCGGGAGTTCCCTTCATAAGCATAGGCGTTTCCACTTCGCAGAATCCGCGTTCATCCATAAGGTCGCGCAGACGCTTGATGAACTTGTGACGGAAAATCACGTTGTTCTTCATGCGGTCTTTTCGCAGATCGAGGTAACGGTATTTGAGACGAGTTTCCTCGTTCACTTCCTTGTTTTGGTCGATTTCAAAAGGCGGCGTCTTGGATCGGTTCAAAATTTCCGCACTTTCAATGGCTACTTCGATAGCTCCGGTCGCCATGTCTTTGTTCTCTCCACCAGTTGGGCGAACACTCACTTTTCCGGTCACTTTGAGCACGAATTCAGGTCGCGCTTCTTCTGCAATCTTGTGGGCCGCCGCATTCTCAGCAGGATTAAACACAATCTGAGTCAGCCCGTAACGGTCTCGAAGATCAATAAAAATAAGCTCTCCATGGTCGCGGCGTCGGTGCACCCATCCACTGAGGGTAACGGTCTGGCCTTCGTGAGTCGGGCGAAGTTCTCCACAGGTGTGCGTTCGGTACATAGATGGGCAAATTAGGTTGAGTGCATTCTAAGAGGCAATTACCGAGAAGACAAGACCTCCTCCAAAACACTGGGTTCAACCAGATCACGAACTCTATCGATTTCACCTTTAACAATAGCCTCTTTAATTTCACTGGAACTGTGGCAGGGAACCCTGGAGACCAAGAGATGACGAATGCTATTTCTTTGAAGGAAGTCTAACATCCTTCCACTCCCCACTTCACCAATTATACGGATTATTTTAGTCCGATTCCTTACAAGGAGATCATCAAAATGACCCAAACCCTCTCGGCCATTTAAACCATCGCAGTCAACAATGCTTACTCTGGGGAGTAAATGTTCTGCAAAATGTTCCATGCTTTGTTGGAACCATCTGGATCGAACTTCTACACTATGACGTGGAGCTTTTTTTGGATTCCAACTGTGAGGCAAAACAATAGCGCTTCTCGCCTGAGGATAGGCTTCGAAGCCTTCTTCTAAAGCCCGTATGTGTCCACGATGACTTGGGTCAAAAGTACCACTGAGTAAAAGGGTATCTGCCTCACAATTATCGATGGTTTCGCTGAGTTGCTTCATATTAAACCGCCAGCAGTTTTTTAAGCTCACCTTGCAGCTCCGCACTCGCCGTATTCACGCCAAACGGAACTTTCACGCGCTTGAGCATTCCGCCGGAAGGCATGTGGATTTCCACCGTGGTGTCGCCCTTGTGTGCTTCCAACAGAGGTTTTAATTTTTTCAAAACGTCGGGATCGGTGCCTTCTTCCAATTTAATAATGTAAGGGCCGCCCGCGACTTCGCTGCCTTCCACACCGCCAGTTTCTTCCGCCGCCTTTTCTTCACTGCGCAGCGGTGGCACTCCCACAATGTGTTCGCTCGGATCAAAGAGTCCATTTTCATTAGCGGCCTTCAAAATATTATCGAGCGAGAGAGGTTTTAAAGAATCCACAATCACCTGAAAATCCTCGCCGCGCATGTCGAGTTTGCCTTCCACGGAATACACTTTATCGGCATCCAGCAGCGCCCCGATTTTGTCATAAGCTTGAGGGAAAACCACAAAGTTCACGCGCGCCGTTGGGTCTTCAATTTCGCCCATGGCCATGTAGCGTCCGGACTTGGTCATCACTTTACGAAGCTGCGCCACCAACCCGGTGATTTTAATTTTTTTATCGACGAGTTTTTCATTGAGCTGACCGATAAGTTTACCCTTGCCTTGGAAATAACGTTTGAGTCCCTGCAGCGGATGCCCAGAAATATAAAGTCCCACCGTTTCTTTTTCCCATTTGAAGCGCTGTGTGCTCTCCACAGGCGGAACGTGATTGAGTTTCAAGCTGCTCGTGTCCGCGCCCTCCAAATCTGCAAAAAGATCGTTTTGTCCTTCGGTGATTGAGGATTGAATATTTTTTGCATAGTCACTGATCTCGTCGTAATTGGCGGCCAGTTCTGCGCGTTCTCCAAAGTCATCAATCGCACCAGCATACGCCAAACACACGATGCTCTTTTTATTAAGTAACTTGGCTGGCACACGCTTGGCAAAATTTTCCAAGTTCGTAAAAGCCCCTTCGCGTTCGCGGGCATGAATGATTTCACGCACAGGTCCTTCTCCCATTCCTTTCACCGCCATGAGTCCGAAGCGAATCGTCTTGTCGTCCACCACCGTGAAATGCGCGCGGGATTCATTCACACTCGGTGGTAAAACCGCGATGCCCATGTTTCGACACTCCTCAATTTCCACCACCACGCGTTCCGTATTATCCGCATCCGAAGTCAGCAACGCCGCCATGAATTCAGCAGGGTAATGAGCCTTTAGATACGCGGTTTGGTAGGCGATGAGCGCGTAACACGCCGCATGAGATTTGTTGAACCCGTAACCGGCAAAGGGCTCGATCACTTCATCAAATATTTTCTCCGCAAGTTTTTTATCGTTCTTTTGGGCAATGGCGCCTTCAATGAATTTTTGCCTTTGCGCCACGAGTTCCTTCATTACTTTTTTACCGATCGCACGGCGTAGCAAATCGGCTTCGCCCAAGCTAAACCCGGCAAAACGCTTGGCGATTTCCAAAATCTGTTCCTGATAAATCGCAATTCCATAAGTCTCCTTCAAAACGGCCTCCAGCGACGGATGCAAATACGTCACCTTCTTTTTCCCGTGCTTGCCGTCAATATAAACTGAAATAAACTGCATCGGCCCAGGGCGGTACAAAGACACCATGGCGATGATGTCCCCGAATTCCGTCGGCTTCAAATCACGCAAATACCGTTTCATTCCACCCGATTCCAATTGGAATACTCCGGTGGTTTCCCCGCGTTTCAAAAGCTCGTAGGTTTTGGCGTCGTCCATCGGCAGCTTTTCCAAATCCAGTTTCAATTCCGGCTTCGTCCGTCTCAAAATCCCTAAAGTCGTTTCCACGATGCTCAAGTTACTGAGGCCCAGGAAATCCATTTTAAGCAGACCCAATTCTTCACACGGCTTCATGGAGTACTGCGTAATAATTCCCTCCTTTTCGCCGGTCGCTTTTTGAATGGGAGTGGTTTCCAGAAGCGGTTTGCCGGCAATGATCACGGCACTGGCGTGTGTCCCTACTTGGCGGATCGTCCCTTCGAGTTTGATTGCGGTATCCAAAATCTCCTTGGCCTGCGCGTTTTCTTTATAGAGCTTAGAAAGTTCGGGATCGCTGACTATAGATTCGGCAAGCGGCGCGTACTTACCTAAAATGGCAGGCGGAACTTTTTTGGCCACCAAATCCACATCGGCGTAGCTGTGGCCCAGCGCACGGCCCGCATCCCGAATCGCAGCCTTGGCAGCCAGCGTTCCAAACGTAATGATCTGCGCCACGTGGTCTTCTCCATATTTTTCCGTTACATATTTTAAAACTTCTTCACGGCGATTGTCCGCAAAATCCACGTCGATATCGGGCATGCTTATACGCTCCGGATTCAAAAATCGTTCGAAGAGCAGCCCGTATTTCAGCGGGTCGAGCTCCGTGATTCGCAAACAATAAGCAATAATCGAACCGGCCGCGCTTCCACGCCCCGGGCCCACCACAATACCAGTCTCCTTCGCGTGCCGAATAAAATCGTGAACAATCAAAAAATACGCATCGAAGCCCATTTTATGAATGGTCTCGAGTTCAAACTCCAGCCGCGCTTTTGCTTCGTCACTCGGATTTTTTCCATAGCGTTCTTCAAAACCCACCTCACACAGTTTTCTTAAATAATCCTCCGTCTCTTCCTTGCCGGTATCAAAAACCGGAATCTGATATTTTCCAAACTCAATGGTCACGTTGCACCGCTCCGCAATCTTTAAAGTGTTCGCCACGGCCTCCGGGCAAAAGCGAAACGCCTCAATCATGTCCTCGGGGCTGCGCATCGCGTAATTCCCCACAAAGCGGAGGCGGTGTTCGTCTTGCACGGTCTTTTGCATCTGCACACAAATCAGTACGTCGTGAGCCTCCGCATCTTCGGGGTAGGCATAGTGGCAATCGTTCGCCGCCACCAATGGCGCCCCCATTTCTTCCGACAAAGTGAGCAGCTTACTATTCAAAATGCTCCAGTTCGCCACTTCGGGGTGATGCTCTATTTCCAAATAAAAATTCTCTTTCCCAAAAATCCGCTGATAATTTTTAATCATTTCCCGCGCTGAATCCACATTGTTTTCCAAAATCGCCCGTGGAATTCCGCCGCTCAAGTTCCCGGAAAGCGCAATCAGTCCCGCTCCATATTTCTCCAAAAGCTCGTCGTCCATGCGCGGCTTGTAATAAAAACCTTCCAGCGCCGCAATCGTGGAAAGCTTCAATAAGTTTTGGTAACCCTCATTATTATAAGCCAGCAAAACCAAGGTGTAATAACGGTTCTCCGGCGTTTTATTCGTGTGTCCCAGCGGCGCAATATACGCCTCCAGCCCAATGATCGGCTTAATCCCGGCAGCCTTCGCATACTTATAAAGGTCCATCGCCCCGTACATCACACCGCTATCCGTAATCGCCACCGCGGGCGAGCCCTGAGACTTGGCTAACTGAACATACTGATCGGGCTTCGCGAGCGCGGACAGAATGCTGTAATGAGTATGATTGTGTAGATGAACAAAACTCATGAGTGTTCTAAGGTTGACTGCAGCCACAAGTTAATCGCCTGGGCAAGGTCTGAAAAGAAGGGGAGTTCCCCCATGACTGAATTCACAATATACCCCAAAATGGTCAGAAAAATCGCTGTTCCCAAAATGAATCCCACTCCATGAAAAGTCCCCGCCAAAAAATTCCTCCACATGATGTGCCACGGATGCGACAGATACTTCACATAATTCCTAAAATCCTTCTCGCTATCTACCTTGAGTTGAATAGTGGCAATGGCCTTACCCGTGCCAGGCTTTCTAAAGGAGAAGAGTTTCATGTTTGTGAAGGTAACAGGGAATTCTCGTCTTTGGCGAGTGTGGTGCTCGGAGAGAGACTTGAACTCTCACACCCGAAGGTACTAGCTCCTAAGGCTAGCGCGTCTGCCATTTCGCCATCCGAGCACGCGTGGATACTATCGGATCAGACACTTTCTTGGCAAGGTGTTGACAAAAATATAAAATAGGCATAGATTACGCTATCTAAGACCAAAGTTGACGAAATGAACATTAAATTATCTATTGACGCTTCTCACACGGATGAATATCTTGTGAACACTCCAGATTTTAGTAGTTTTAATTGATTAACGGCTTATGACACCATCACTAAAAATGAACGCTCCAGTACTTAAATTAAACCTGACAGAGATCATTGAAGACATTTTCATGGTGCTTACAGAAAAGGAGCGCGAAGTGGTGGTACAACGGTTCTCCCTCGACAACAAAGAACGCCGAACTTTGGAAAGCATTGGACGCTCATTCAACGTGACCCGCGAACGTGTTCGCCAAATCGAAAAAATCGCTCTTGGAAAGCTAAAACGAACGGTAAATAGCACTAAACTTCGCTTCATTCACGAAGTAGCTGAGGCTATTTTGAGAGAAAACGGAGGCCTTCTTTTGGAAGATGACCTGACTCGACGCATCCTCGACATGATCGAAAACAGCATCGACGTAGATCAACACATCGTACGTCTTTCGCTCACTATTTGCCCAAGCCTCGCGTACCTCGAAAAGAACAACACTTTCCGTCTCAGCTGGCATCTTTCCAGCATTTCTCCTGCCGTGATTGAGGAACTCCTCGACCACGCGCACGGCGTATTCAGCCAAAAAAAGGAAGTGATGGACGAAGAAGCACTCGTTGCCGAAATGAAGAAGCACAAGCACGCGCAAACTTTTGGATTCGCCGAAGATTTTTTCACGGCTTTGCTCCAAGTGGATGAACGCATCAAGAAAACAGAGGCCGGTTACGGACTCATGGCTTGGCGTCATATCAACCCAAAGAGCATCCGCGATAAGGCGCTCATAGTGCTTCGTCTCGAAAACAAGCCTCTGCACTTTGTGGAAATCGCAAAAAAGATCATGGAATCTCGTTTCGATGCTAAAAAAGTTACCGTTCAAGCGGTTCACAACGAGCTTATCCGTTACCCTCAATTCGTTCTCGTGGGACGTGGTCTCTACGCCCTCAAGGAATGGGGATTTGAAGATGGAACCGTGACCGACATCATCGAATCTTTGCTTTCAAAAAAGAGCCCGCTCACCAAGCAAGACATCATCAAAGGAGTGCTCAAGCAACGCCGCGTAAAGAAGGGGACCATTTCCCTCAATCTTCAAAAGAACCCTCAGTTCGTACGTGTGGGACGTGCCGTGTACGCACTTGACGTTTCTAAGAAGCGCTCTGCGTAGCAGAGTTTGCTCCTGTCTGTTATAATCCCGCTATGGAAAAAACGCTTTTTCAAAAAATAATCGATAAAGAACTTCCTGCCGAATTTGTGTATGAAGACGACCAATGCATCGCGATTAAAGACCTCTACCCCAAGGCCCCCGTGCACTTTTTAGTGATTCCACGCAAACTCATCCCCAGCTTCATGGAAGTGACCGACGAAGACAGCGCCCTCATTTCACATCTGATGATGGTGGGCAAAAACCTCGCCGCGCAGTACAAATGCGAAGGTTACCGCCTACAATTCAACGTTGGCGAAAAAGGCGGCCAGGTGATTTTCCACCTGCATTTACACATGATGGGATGGCTATAGAAGCAAAAAATGACTTATGGGATCCGCCGCCGCCAAGAACCTTTCGCATTTATCGTTGTTTAAGAGCTGAAAGATGGGTGAGTGATGGACGGATTCATGACGAGTGCCAAGATATAATAGATAGAAATCCAAATATAAAATTTACACCAGGTCTTCAAGACGTAGAAGTAGATCATTTAATTCACGCAGATACACTTTGGGATATGGATGCTGATTATTTTCCAAGGCAATATTTGGACGGACATGAAGGAAGATTGGGTAATATTTTAGCAAGTATTGAGTACTCAATACTTGTGGAGAACAGAGCTTTTGATGCGCCGCTTTTTTATCGGACGGAGCAGCATCGATATGCAATGGACCAAAGGAAAAATTGGTGGACATCAGGAAGAACCGCTATCGCCAAGGTTCGGATTGAAGCCGTTAGAGCAGTTACCCCTGTAAAAGACTAAAACACATGAACTCCTGCACTTTTTGCGAGTCCATGAACACCGGCGAGCAACTTCCCGAAGCCATAGAAAAGCTGGTTTTGATAACCCGACAGATACGAAAATGCCCCGACTGCGGCAGCTATTTTGAATTCAACTACGATCACGATGGCGAATACACAGATGAAAGCATTGAACGGATTAAGCCGGAGCATCTTAAGGAGATACTAGAAGAACATATCATTAATAAAGAACTGCTCATCCACAACTTTGCAGAGCGAGATGATGAGTGGGCGAAATACACGGTTGAAGAAGCTGAAAAAGACAAGGCAGCTCTAGAGCTTGCTAAAATCCAGTAGAAGTCAGTATAGCTCGATTCTGTACCACGAGGGTACTTTGTGCACGTGCACAAAAGGGTTGTCTATGACTTAAGAACATCTGCCAAAGCTGCCTTTTGAAGAATGGCTTCAAGTTCAACAGCCGCTACAGAATTTCCATCCGTAAGAGCACTAATAGCTTGTTTACCAGTCAGCTTTTCCACGCGTCCACTAGCTCGCATCGCTGGATCAAAACCTGCGTAAGTACTTGTAGTAGCAACTTCACCATTAGAACCTGTTATCATAAAGAATTGGTTAAATAAGCCGCAATTTTATCATTGCAACAAGCTCACGGCAAGTTTTGCCATTTAGGCAAACCTATGAACCACCTTCAGCCAAACTTCCTTGAGGGCTTCGTAGCTGGCGTGCGCCAAATCCTGAAGTTGTTTAACAACGAGTCGTAGTTGTGCCACGGCTTCGCTGAGCAGGGCGTAGTTGTGTTTGTATTTTTTTACGTCGCGCTCCAGCGATTCCTTTTTCTTCAAAAGTTCATGTTTTACTTCTTTCCGCATCGCAGATTCTTGGGGTGCGGTTGCGAGCAAACGGTCGCGGAGGGCGAGTCGGTCGCTAAGATCCGTGAGGGCTTTTTTCTCCTTAGTCGCATTCGAAGTGTCGTCGTCGCCCTTTTTACCCTGGCCTTGGGCTTTGTTTTCAGAAGCGCTGTCCTTGGCGATTTCACTCACTTCACCCGAAACCAGTCCGGTTTCTTCGTCCAAAGCGCCATCCATTAGTTCGGTAGCTTCAAGAACCTCTGAGTCGATCAGATTTTCTTCGGGCTCCGATTTGGATTTTTTAAAAGGGTCCATAAACGACTTAAGTATACGCTAAACCTGATCTTTGGTCAATTTCCTTGTCTCTGTTCTACAGGTGTGGTTTTATTATGGCCATGAAAGAAATTCCTAAGGCCTACACCGCTAAAGACCACGAAGATTCTCTCTACAAAATGTGGGAGGAATCGGGTGCTTTTGCGCCTTCGGACGACATGAGCAAGGAGCCGTATTCCATCATGATGCCGCCGCCAAACGCCACGGGAACGCTGCACCTTGGCCACGCGACCATGCTGGCCATTGAGGATATTTTGATTCGCTTCAAGCGCATGCAAGGTTTTGCGGCGCTCTATTTGCCGGGAACCGACCACGCCGCCATCGCGACCGAAAGTGTGGTGATTAAGAAACTTCAAGATGGCGGAATGAAAAACCCACGCGAAGAACTGGGCCGCGACGGACTTTTGGACGCAATCCGCGAATTTGTGGAGAACAGTAAAAACACCATCCGAAACCAGGTGCGCAAAATGGGAACCAGTTGTGACTGGAGCCGTGAGCGCTACACCTTTAGTGATGAAATGAACGTGGCGGTGAACGAACTTTTTAAGATGATGTATGAAGATGGATTGATTTACCGCGGCGGACGAATTGTGAGTTGGGATCCAAAAATGCAAACCACCGTGGCCGACGATGAGCTGGAATATCTTGAAGAAAAAGCGCCGTTCTACACTTTTCAATACGGACCCTTTCAAATTTCTACCTCTCGCCCCGAAACCAAATTCGGCGACAAATATGTGGTGATGCACCCGGACGATAAACGTTACGCCAAGTACAAAAACGGCGAGACCTTCGAGGCGGAGTGGATCAACGGTCCTGTGACCGCCACGATTATTAAGGACGAAGCCGTGGATCCGGAATTTGGAACGGGAGTGATGACCATCACACCTTGGCACGACGCGACCGACTTTGAAATCGCGCAGCGTCACAAGCTCGACCGCGAACAAGTAATTGGTCTCGACGGCTGCCTTATGGAAATCGCCGGAGAATTTGCAGGGATGCCGATTGGAAAAGCGCGTCCAAAAATCGTAGAAAAACTCAAAGAAAAAGGCCTGCTGGTGAACGTGGATGAAAACTATGTTCATAATGTGGCCGTGAGCTACCGTGGAAAGGGAATCATGGAACCCCAGATAATGAAACAGTGGTTTGTGGATGTGAATAAACCTGCTATCGACTGGAAAGGAAAGCAGCTTTCTATTAAGGAAGTGCTGCAAGACACCGTGCGTAGCAAAATGATCAAGATCGTGCCGGACCGTTTTGAAAAAACCTATTTCCACTGGATCGACAATTTGCGCGACTGGTGCATCTCCCGACAAATCTGGTGGGGCCACCGCATTCCCGTTTGGTACAAAGGTGACGAAATGAAAGTTCAAGCCGATTCGCCAGGAACCGACTGGGCTCAAGACGAAGACACCCTCGATACTTGGTTCAGCTCTCAGCTTTGGACCTTCTCCACTTTGGGTTGGCCCGAAAAGACGCCGGACCTCATGCGTTTCACGCCCAGCAATTGTTTGGAAACCGGTTACGATATTTTGTTCTTCTGGGTGGCCCGCATGATTTTGGGAAGCACCTACGCACTCCGCAAATCTGGTTTCTCCGAAGAAAAATCCATTCCTTTTAAAGACGTATATCTGCACGGACTCATCCGCGATATTCACGGAAAAAAGATGAGCAAATCACGCCCTGAAACCTGCATCGATCCGCTGGATATGATTGAAAAATATGGAACCGACGCCATTCGTCTTTCCCTTGTGATTGGTTCCACGGCCGGAAACGACATGCGCCTCTACGAAGAAAAAATTGCCGGTTACCGCAACTTCGTGAATAAGATCTGGAACGGGTCCCGCTTTGTGATGATGAACCTCGACGGCAACGACGAAATCGATCCCGCCGCGCTTACCCGCGCCGACAAATGGATTCTCACTCGCCTCAACGAAATCATAAAAACCGTAACGGATCATCTGGAAAACTACCGACTTTCTGAAGCCGGGCTCACGGTGTACGACTTTTTCTGGGGAGAATACTGCGACTGGTACTTAGAGATCAGCAAGGTGCAAAAAAATCCCGCGGTGCTCAAGCACGTGCTCAAGACCACGCTCACCCTCATGCATCCTTTTATGCCTTTTGTTACCGAAGCGATTTGGGCTGAACTGTGCCCGGGCACAATGCTCATGACTTCAAATTGGCCAGTCATCAACCCAGACTATGCTTACTTTGCGGAATCGGACGAAATGGGACGCATCATGGACCTTATTGCCGGTATTCGTGTGCTCCGCGCCGAAGCGGGTGTGGAAGCCGCTAAGAAAATTCACGCCATCATCATCGCTCACGAAGACACCGCTCTGGTGAATGACAAGGCCGACGTAATCAAGCGTCTCGCCAACCTTGGCCAACTCGATATTAAGGAAAATGGCGAAAAAATTGAGAAAGCCTTTAGCACCTTTGTGGGCGACCTGGAAATTTACCTGCCGCTCGCGGATCTCATCGATTTTGACGCTGAAATTAAACGCATCACTAAGGAAATCACCGAACTCGAAAACTACTTCGCCAGCTTGGAAAAGAAACTCTCCAACAAGGCCTTCGTCCAAAACGCCCCTGAAGAAATTATAAAAAAAGAGCGCACTAAGATGGATGAAACGCAGCAGAAGATGGAGAAGCTGAAAAAGCAGCTTCTAGAGCTTGGAAAATAGTGCTAAGATCGACCACTCTTATTTAAATTATGAATAAACTTGACCCAGTTAGTGAAAAAGTCCCTGTTTCTGGAGAGGAGTCTCCCGGTCAACTTATAGAGGACTTCAACAGTATGTTTCGGCATATAGAAATTGCAGGTAATTTAACCCAGTTGATGCTATCGGGTAGCGAGCAGAAAGAATTTCTCACCGCCTTTCATAATGCCGGAAACGGTGCTTTTAGCCTTGAGCAAAGATGGGCTATGTATAAACTTTATGGAACGATTAAAGGTTTCTATACTGAATCCCTTGAGTCTCTTAAAGATCTTTCTCCCAAAGCACTGAATGCTTCATATAACGAAGTTATCCGCTCTTTATTTAAAGGAGAGATTCCTTTAGTTGGAATGGACTCCGGTGGATTCTCAATAGAAGTGAGAAGATTGGCAACGCGTTTGATGGCAGCTTAAGCCTTTTAAAATAGCCAATTTTCAGGTATAATAAGGGGATGGCCTCACAGAACCCCCAAATCGACGCACTCCTTAAAGAACTGAAAAGCCTGAAGTCTGCAAAGAACTTTGACCAGTTATTGCTTCGTTCACAAGAAGCTTTGATGGCTTTTCCCGACGAGGCCGATTTTTTGGATTATCTGCACTACGCGCAGGAGCATTACGTGAAAGACAAGCTCGATTCCCAGATTGTGGATCAGCTCATTGAAAAGAAAGACTACGCCGCGCTTGCAGCGGTTTACCAAAAACTGCTCACCATTCTGCCGGATTCCCGTGACCTCAAGCACCGCCTTCAAAAGGCTCGCGTTAAAATTCAGGAAGCGCACCGCGATGAACTCAAAACCTTCTACGCCAACGCAGAAAAACAGATCAAAGCGATGGTTCTAAACGGCCAATACGAAAGCGCCGTGACCGCCTGCCACGAAATTTTAGAACAAGATCCCGAAAACAAAACCTTCATCCACCTCTTAGTAAAAGCCGACACGCTTTTGGAAAAGGAGATGAACGACCTGCTCGAGATCTATTACAAGGAAACGCTCCCCGTGCTTTACAAAGAGTACGACGCCAAGCACGAGCACTTTATTAAGATCTAGTCAGCAGCTGATCTCGCCGTTGTCCGACCCCAATGTACTTAATGGGACACTCTAGGAGTTCTTCCAGGCGGAGCACGTAGTTTTTTGCATTCTCCGGCAAGTCCTCCCAGCTCGTCACATTCTTTAAAGAGGTTTTCCAGCCCGGCAGAGTTTCGTATTCCACTTCCACCTGCGCGAGTTCATCCAGCGAAGCGGGAATGCTTTCCAAAACTTCACCGTTCAGGCGGTACGCAACGGCCACTTTGATCTCATCGAGTTCATCCAGTACATCCAGCTTCGTCAAATTCAAAGAATTGAATCCGTTGATCATGAGTGAATAACGAGTCAGCGGCACGTCAAACCACCCGCAACGCCTAGGGCGTCCCGTGGTCGATCCATATTCGCCGCCCGCCTCACGAATCGCATCTCCCAAACTGTCCAAAAGTTCCGTAGGGAAGGGTCCGCTGCCCACCCGAGTCATGTACGCTTTCACAATTCCAATCAGGTCGCCCATGTACGATGGGTTCATTCCAGTTCCCGTAAATACCCCTCCAATGCTGGGGTTGGACGAGGTCACAAAAGGGTAAGTTCCGTGATCAATGTCCAGCAAAGTTGCATTCGCACCTTCCACCAAGACTTTCTTTCCGGCCTTCAGTGCCTTGCTGAGGTACAGCGCACCATCCACCATCATAGCGAGCAAGCGATCACGGTACTGTCTAATCACCGCGAGTTCACCTTCAGGCAAATAATCAAAACCAAACACCTCCTGATGCCACACCAAATTTGCGCGGTAACGCTCTTCAAATTTATCCCAGTCCTTGAGGTCGCAAAGTCGAAGTCCACGTCGATTGATTTTGTCGGAGTAAGCGGGCCCAATGCCACGTCGAGTCGTGCCCACTTTGTGCGTTCCCTTAGAGTCTTCCTGCGCGCCGTCCATCAGCTTGTGGTAGTCGAATAAAATCGCCACTCGGTCAGAAATCTTGAGGCGGTCTTCCACATCGTGCCCGGCTGCTTTCAAACTCTCCAATTCTTCGAACATCGTTTCAATGTGCAGCACCACGCCGTTTCCAATCACACACTGCACGTGCGGGTACAAAATTCCGCTCGGCAAAAGGTGAAACACAAATTTCTTCGTCTCCGCGCCTTCTTGAACGTACACGGTATGCCCGGCATTGGCTCCGCCGCTTGCACGAGCCACAATATCAAATTCGGCGCTCAAAATATCCACGAGCTTTCCTTTGCCTTCATCGCCCCATTGGGCTCCCAATATCACGGAAAGATTTTTGCTGTTCATGCCCCGATACTAGCGTAGAATAGGGAGGCGAAACAAGTCGTGATTCTGTAACCCCAGCTCTATGAAATTTTACAGCAGCGCTTTTGCAGACCAAGAAGAAATTCCTTCGCACTACACCTGCGATGGGCAGAACATCAGCCCGCCTCTGATGATTGACTCGGTTCCCGCCGCCGCCCAAACCCTGGCCATCATTGTGTACGACCCCGACGCACCCAGCGGCGACTTCGTCCACTGGATCATTTGGAATATTTCGCCAATCAATAAACAGCTTTCCGAAAACGTCTTCATTCCCGAAGCCACGCAAGGCATCAATGATTTTGCTAAACCTGGTTGGGGAGGCCCTTGTCCGCCGTCTGGCAGCCACCGCTACGTTTTCCGCCTTTTTGCGCTCGATACCACCTTGGATCTGCCCGACACCGCCACCAAACTTGAGCTGAAAGCCGCTATGGAAGCACATGTTTTGGAAGAAGCTCAGTTCACCAGCACTTACCAGCGTCAATAAATTAAGCTAGGATGGCCGCACAAACTTTTCTATGAAACGACTTTTCCTAGGCATACCCGTTCCCGACGCGCACATCGACGCTATTGAACGCTTCACCGAAATCTACAAAAATGACCAACACCTCGCGGACGCCAAATGGACCACGCGTGAAAATTTTCACATCACGGTATTTTTTCTTGGCGATGTGGTAGATGCGCACATCCCGGAAATGAAATCCATACTAAAAGGAGTGTGCGCCCGCATGAGCCCCTTTGAACTCTACTGTGAACGCATTGAATTCTTTGCGCACAAAATGCCAAAAATGATCTGGGCACGCCTTCAGCGCAGCCTGGCCTTTTTGGAAATAAACCAGGAAGCTAAAAAATTCATGAAGCCCTACCTGGATATGACCCTTGAGGAAGAAATGAACGAGCCGATCCCACATGTCACCGTGGCCCGCCTCCGAAAACCCGTCGACCCCAAAGGCTTTTCTTTCAAGCCCTTTTCGCTTCCGCCCCTCCAAGTCACCGAGCTTTGTTTATATGAATCGACTTTAAGTCCAACTGGTCCTGAGTATACTATTTTGGATCGCTATCCATTCAGCCTTTAAAAACTCCCATGTCTAAATTTTCCGATAAGCGCTGGATTGCGCTGATTGTACTTTGCCTCGGTTCACTCATGATTGTGCTCGACACCACCATTGTGAACGTGGCTTTGCCCTCCATCCGTGACGACCTCGGTTTCACTGAGTCCACGCTCGCGTGGGTGGTGAACGCCTACATGCTGACCTTCGGCGGATTTTTGCTACTCGGCGGACGCCTCGGCGACCTTTTTGGACACCGAAAACTTTTCTTGATGGGAATTGTACTCTTTACGCTAGCCTCGCTTGGCTGCGGAATCGCAAGCACACAAACGATGCTCATCGTGGGACGTGCCATTCAAGGATTCGGCGGAGCCATTGTGGCGGCCGTGGCCCTTTCACTGGTGATGAACTTATTTACGGAATCGGGTGAACGCGCCAAAGCCATGGGAGTTTATGGATTTGTGAATTCCGGGGGAGGAACTTTGGGAGTTTTGCTCGGCGGTGTGCTGACGAATTGGCTGAGCTGGAATTGGATCTTTTTGGTGAACCTGCCGCTGGGAATTTTAGTAACTCTCCTTGGACTCAAACTGCTGCCCGGGCACAAAGACAACGGCGCAAGCCGGAACTTGGACATTGCCGGAGCCGTGACCATCACCTCCGCGATGCTCTTGGCCGTGTACTCCATTGTGAACGGAAACACCGTGGGTTGGGACTCTGTACAAACCTTGGGAGGACTCGCCGGCGCGCTCGCCATTCTGATCGTCTTCATCGCCATTGAACTCAAAGTGAAAGCGCCACTCATGCCGCTGGGACTTTTCAAACTTCGCAGCATGGTCACCGCGGATCTCATTGCCATGCTCTGGTCTGCCGCCATGTTCTCTTGGTTTTTCCTCTCCGCGCTCTACCTTCAACTCGTACTCGGTTACACGCCGCTCTTTGTGGGGCTGGCCTTCCTGCCTTGTAATGTGATTATGGCCATCCTTTCACTTGGTATGTCTGCAAAACTCGTGACCCGTTTTGGCATCCGACCTACCCTTATTGCTGGACTCACTCTCATCACCAGCGGTCTTGGCCTTTTCATCTTAGCTCCCCTCGACGGAACTTTTGTCGCCAACGTAATGCCCAGCATGATTCTCTTCGGTCTTGGGGGAGGAATCGCCTTCAACCCACTTTTGCTCGCCGCCATGAACGACGTGAAACCTTCTGAATCCGGCCTCGCTTCCGGGGTCATCAACACTTCCTTCATGATGGGAGGCGCTCTTGGTCTCGCCGTTTTGGCCAGCCTCGCCTCCGCCCGCACGTCCAGCCTCTTGGCCGACGGCACCGAACAACTCGAAGCCCTCCTCGGCGGTTACCACGCGGCATTCTTTGTTGGAACTCTCTTTGGCGTCCTGGCAATTGTGCTGGCGATGACTTTGAAGAAGAGTAAAAACTAGAAGCGATTGACGTATAAAGCTGCCAGCAGTACAGTTTTTACTTATTTAAAAATTCACACCCACCGCAATGAGAGTAGACGTAAACACTATGGATAGGGCTCCATTAAAGCCAGCGCGCCGTGCCGAAGCAGATCAAGACCAGGGGATCATCCGTAAAGAAGATGCTTCTGTGCGACGACATGTTTTAGCTATCGATAGGCCCGTCGACGAAGAGTTCTTAAGGGCGATAATCGAAACTTATAAAACAAGTTTAAGCTCAGACGAAAAAACACGAGACGCTTATGGTAGAGAAGTAGAGAGAGTTGAAGGCAATCCGGTCATCACCATTCCAGGAGATAAGGAAAAAGGAAGGCTTTTTTTAGAGGGTGATCGTAATGGTCGTAGCTCTGTGGATCGGGCAACAAAACTGGGAAGTCTACTTGGAAAAGAGGCTCGTTGGAATATGGCCAAAGGGCCAAAAACGTCCTACGGCGATCATGATCATGATAGGATGATAATCCATAGTCATAGTGGAACACTGCCTACTGATTATTTTACTAAAAATGGATTCAGACCTTTTGAGAAACCAGTCGCTGTCATAGAGATGGAGCCTTTAAAAAAAGACGTAACGTATCTAAATAAAAATGGGCACGCCTGGGCGACGTTGAGCAATGCAGGTGAAACGAAAACCTTTGAGCGAAATCTACACTACGGTCTAGCGAATGAATTGATAGACAATGATGAAAACACCCTACCAACGGTGGAGTACGAGGGTAGGTGGCAGCGTGGCATGCCAGCGCATCACCGTTGTCACATGAATCCGCGTGGCTTCGTTATCGAGCCTGGTGTGGATGGATGTAAGGTCACGGTTTATTTCTCGAAAAGTTCTATCTATTGCGGCACAGGAGGTGGGGCCAGAACAGGTGGAGGGTTTTAAAGGGTCTTCCCTCGGTTGGTTTACAAAAACCCTCCAATTAAGGAGGATTTTTGCGAGGGGCTGTAGCTCAATTGGCTTAGTTCACTCAGCTGTCATCCAACGCTGACGACAGTAAATGGTGGATTTATTTTTTGGATAACTTATAATTAACATACATTCAAGTACTTCCCGCTAACGCCTACATTTATGTCTGAAGCAGAACGAAAACGACTTTTGAGTGACAAATGGCCTGAACAGTCTAAAAAAGACAGGGAGGCTCTGCTTAAGGCACTTAAAAAAATGCCCGGCCTTTTTGAAACGGAAGATCATGATAAGAAAGAAGCATTAACAAAGTAAGCGACAATGATTAAGGGAAGAGCAATCTTATTAGACACTTGTGTTATTCAATACTCTCTCAGCAAGGAAGCACAGCTCCGTGAAGCAACGGGAGCTTTTATCGCTGAACTGCTTAAGAACAAAAATAGGTTATTTGTGAGTGATTTTACTTACTATGAACTGTTAAAGGGCGCAAACAAGGACAACAAGGCTAAAGCAGAGGAGAAGCTAAATCACTTTGAAGAAATCCCACAAACCAAAGACCGTCTTGAAAGAGCAACCTTACTATATTCAGCCTACCTGGGAGAAGAAAGTGTCAAACCTGTCTTGAGTTCCATCTCTGAGATAGATGCTTTCATAGGATCCTTAATTTTCAATAACTCTCGGCCGCTGCTTTTAACAGCGGATTTCAACGACTTCCCTAGGCCCTTCTTCAAGGAAGTAGAGGTAAAACCTATTGAATACGAAAAGGGCCGAGGTAATAAATGCACCCAGTATTACTATTTCCTTGAAGCGAACCTGGAGCTTTTCCGATAAACTAAAAGCAAAAGAGACCTCGAGAGGCCTCTAAGCACTAGAATTAGTGATCTTTCGATCATTTACATTCTACTTTGTCGATTTATTATTTGCAATATCTCAGTCGTTAACAACTTGTTTACATCTACGGCATCCGCTGGCTCCGGAGCATCGTCACCGGCCCAACCGATTTCCCCTCCGCCGTCCTCATCCGCGGGCTACAAGGCATCAGCGGCCCCGCTCGCGTGACCAAGGCGCTGAAGATTGATAAGTCTTTTTAGGGAAAACCCGCCCGCCGGAGAGTGGACTATGCGGGGAGGGGGAGGAGTGGAGCTTTATCTATTCACAGGATTGAAGTTCCAATCATACTGCCAATTTTGATACAATTTTTCACCTGCCCCTTCAATCCTCACCACATCTCCATAATCGAGACTCACACATCCTTGAGGTGTAGCATTCTCATTTTGGTAGGTGGTTTCACGGCTTAGATGTATTCCACTTCCTACCATGAAGGACCCTTTAGGCAACTCAACACAATAAACCGGCATTTGAGGTTCCGTTGTAACCAAAGTAGCCTCCACATCATCAGGCAGTTTATTTAAACCAGTCTGGCTTAAATATGCTCGGATACCAAATCCAGCTGAAGCATGATCAGAACGAAAACCAGAAAGACGAGCGGCTTTCGCACGAGCATCCGTTCGACTAAGTATATCCTTCGTAAAATCATCTGGGTTAGAAAGCTGATGGCTTGAGTCGAGTTTAATAACCATAAATCTAAGTTAGGCCTCATCTTAAATCACCTTTTTTAAAAAAACCATCCATTCTCAAATAGTTTTATTCTTTCCCTTGCCCCTTTCCGCCTTCACCCTTAAAATCAAATTACCCTTAACCTCCCATCAATGTTGGACCGAGCTACTATTGCCTCTCAGATCCCTCATGTTCTGAAAGGTACGAATTTTGCGAACCTGGGAGAGTATTACGAAGGTAAAGTCCGCGATAATTATACGCAGGGCGACCGACGTATCCTCATCACCACGGATCGGCTATCGGCCTTTGACCGAATCATTGCGCTGATCCCTTTCAAAGGAGAAGTGCTCAATGCCATGACCAAGTTCTGGTTTGAAAACACCAAGGACATTTGCCCAAATTACATCGAGTCATACCCTGATCCCAATGTGATTGTAGGAAAACAATGCAAGCCCGTGATGCTGGAAATGATTGTACGTGGGTACATCACCGGATCTACCTCCACCTCTGCTTGGACCAACTACGCGAATGGAGTGCGCAATCTCTGTGGAAACACCCTTCCTGAAGGACTTGTGAAAAATCAACGACTACCTGAGCCCATCATCACGCCTTCTACCAAGGCGGCGCACGGGGAACACGACGCCAACCTCAGTGGAATTGAAGCCGTGGAACGAGGACTCGTGACCATGGAAGAGTGGCAACAACTCAGCCAATACGCGCTCGGCCTCTACATGCGTGGAGTAGAAGTGGCGGCTCGCCAAGGAGTGATTTTGGTGGACACCAAGTACGAATTCGGACGCGATGCATCTGGAAAAATCATGATCATCGACGAAATCCACACGCCAGACTCTTCACGTTTCTGGATTGCCGAAACCTACGCGGAAAAAATGGCTGCCGGGCAAGAACCCGACAACATCAATAAAGAATACCTCCGTCTCTGGCTTTCAAACCAAGGTTACGTTGGGGAAGGAGAAATCCCAGCGATTCCTGAAGATGTGCTCATTGAAACGGCTATGAAGTACATTCAAGCCTTTGAAATGATCACCGGACAAACTTTCGTCGGTAACCCCGGTGAAGTGCTCCCTCGTATTGAAGAAAATCTTAAACCCTACGCACTATGATCGTACCCTTCCTCCTCGGATCCAAGGTCGACCTCGACCACGCAAAAGTAATCGCTAAGGCGCTGGATGACTACGGCGTGAAGTGCGAAATCTACGTTTCCTCCGCTCATAAAGTTCCTGAAAAAACACTCGAAATCATCAAGAAGTTCAACGAGAAAAAAGAAACCGTGGTTTGGGTGACCATGGCTGGCCGCTCCAACGCGCTCAGCGGACTCGTTTCTGCCAACTCGCACTTTCCCGTGATCGCCTGCCCTCCGTTTAAGGACTACGCCGACTACCTCGCGAACGTGCACTCCAGCCTGCAAATGCCGGGTGAAACGCCTGCCATGACGGTGGTGGACCCAAAGAACGCGGCTCAAGCCGTGGTTCGAATCTTGGCGCTAGCCGACAAAGACCTCGCTAAAAAAGTGAAGAACCATATTAAAGTCGTTCAAAATTCCTTCGACACTAAACCCGTATCCATTGAATAAAGCACTTTCCCCCCTCGACGGCCGTTACGCCCCCAAAGTGGGGGAGCTCTCACGATTCTTCTCTGAAAGCGGACTCATCCGCAGCCGGATTGGAATCGAAGTGGAGTGGCTGATTTACCTCTGCAACACCTTGAAGCTCGACGGAACGACGCCCCTTCACGAAAAAGAACGTGAAGCCCTGCGCAAACTCTTCATCGACTTTCAGGAAGGTTTTGCCGAGGAAATTAAGGAAATTGAAAAGACGACCAACCACGACGTAAAAGCCGTGGAATACTTTTTGCAAAAAGCCATCGGTGTGCTCGGACGTAGCGACCTCATTCCGTTCATTCACTTTGGCTGTACTAGCGAAGACATCAACAACCTCGCGTATTCACAAATGATGAGAGCCGGCGTGCAAAGCGTGATGACCCCCGCCCTCGAACAAATCCTCAGCACCATTAAAGAACTTTCCGAAGCGCACCGCAAAACCCCGATGATGTCCCACACCCACGGACAAGCCGCGTCCCCAAGCACGGTTGGAAAAGAATTCAAAAACGTCGGCGCTCGCCTTTTCCGCCAAGTGGAACAACTCAAGAAAATGGAGTTCCTCGGCAAGATGAACGGTGCCACCGGTAACTTCAACGCGCACGCCATTGCCTACCCCGAAGTGGATTGGGTGAACGCGTCCCGCATGTTTGTGGAAAGCCTTGAACTCACCTGGCAGCGCTACACCACGCAAATCGAACCGCACGACGGCATGGCCGAAATCTTCGACTGTTTCCGCCGCATCAACACGATTCAAATGGACCTTTGCCGAGACGTGTGGACCTACATTTCCATGGGCTACTTCAAGCAAAAAGTGGTCGCCGGGGAAGTGGGCTCCTCTACTATGCCGCACAAAGTGAACCCTATTGATTTTGAAAACGCCGAAGGAAACCTCGGCCTCGCCAACGCCCTCTTCACGCATTTCAGCGAAAAACTCCCGCTCTCCCGCATGCAGCGTGACCTCACGGATTCGACCGTTCTCCGCAACATTGGAACCGCCTTTGGTTACTCACTCCTCGCGTACAAGAGCCTCCTCAAAGGACTCGGCAAACTCGAAGTGAACGAAGCCCGCCTCGCCGAAGACCTCGACCAAAACTGGGCCCTGCTCAGCGAAGCCATCCAAACCGTGATGCGTCGTTACGGCGTGCAAAACGCCTACGAACAACTCAAAGAGCTCACGCGTGGGGAAGTGGTGAACCAAAAAACCATTGCCGCTTTTGTGGAAACGCTCGACATACCTAAAGACGCCAAGAAACGTCTCCTGGAACTAACACCGGCTAAATACATTGGTCTAGCGGCTAGCCTGTAACGCTCTAGCGAGAAAGAGTGTCTGCAACTTGGTCGCGAGTAGAATCTCGAGATTCAGAGGTCCCTTCTTGAGTCTCTGTCGCTAAACTAGTAGCCAAATCCCAAGTGAGACTTGCGACATTCACAGCGTATTCTCCTCTGTACAAAATTAATACAATACGAGCTATGAGCTCGGCTCTTCGGTTAGGGGTTTCTGCAGCCAATTTAGGAGCCAATAGAGCAACGACTTTTCTATAAGCTTCAGCCTTAGCTACACGTAGTTTTTTGTTAAATTCAACATTTTCAGGAATAGGGTATGACCTCATATCACTTCTCTCTCCACGGTATACAGGATTAGTACGTTCAGGCTCTGCTTTTACTAACACAACTTTAGAATAATCAGTATAGATAGATCTAAAATCAGGTATAACAGCGTCAAGTTCGTCTACAAAAACACCGAGTTTCTCGTCGGACAGAGTCCCTACATAACGATCATAACTGCTAAAATTTAACGGTTCTTCAGTCTTAGGGGTATCAGAGTTAGGCATATGACTTGTTTATATAGTGATAGTATATAACAAAACTTAATGAGCGTCAATCAGCCTGTAAACGGCGAGCTCTAATGCGGCGGAAAAGTACATCTCTTAAGGTGGCTCTTTCTAATGAAGCTTGCTCAAAAATCTCAATATACTCTTGATAGCTGAAGTGCAGGGACTCATCTTTTCCAAAATGTGTATGGTGGTTTACCCAGACGTAACCCGGCATGAAGGCAATGGGCAAAACGTGGTTTTCCTCAAGCGGCATCTCTTTAGATTCACCTTGTGGAATAACTCTAAGTTTATAACTCAAATGAAAGTCAGAGGATTGGGAGACGACTTCTACGTGTAAAGCACCTTCAATCACTCCTTTCCTTACTTGGAGAGTGGCACTCTTGTTCAGGGTGTCCCCAAGGATTTGATCCAATAAGTAAACAAGCTCATTTATTTTTTCTTTAATATTCCTTTGGTCGGAAATCTCACCAGCTCTTGAGCGGGGATGCGCATTAACCGATTCAGCTAGTCCAAGATAGCGGCGATTCACTAGAGGATTTCTAGAATTTTGGACGGCACGTAAGGCGCCTCGACCCAGATTAACTGCTTCGTCAAAAGATTCTTGAGTGTAGCCAAGGTCTCGAAGCAAGGGAACTCTGTATCCCACAGAAACAGCGTAAGGTTTATTTCCAAAAAAATACTGTAAGGGTACTAAACGGTCGAATTCATCAATAAGTCCTTCGTAAGATTTTGGATCTGTACCAGTCTTTAAGTCTCCCAGAGGCAAAGCGACTTGTGAAGGTGGCTCAAAAAGACGCAAACCGCCCTCCATGAAAGGAGTCTGCCCAGGTTTTTGATAATGAGCAGGAATAAGGAGCCTTCCAAAATGTTCCCCCTGACCTGATAGGGCCAAGTGCTGCACGGTCATCAGTAAAGCTGTTTGCACTTCTTCACTAATATAGACGGATTCTTTTTTAGACGCGTGTTTGGCTGAAAACGGACAATGGGAGCACTCTTGTACGCAAGCTCCCTCTCGATGTTTAGCATGAGCGTCCTGAACAGCAGGGAGTATTTCTAGTGAATACCGTGTCGGAGTCAATTTCATTACTTATGATGAAATGCTGTAAAATAAAAGGTCAAATTGTAAAGCATCTTAGGTCAATGCACAAGTAACGAAAACCGCTTGCAGATGCCACTCACCAAAAGGTACATTAGATCCGCTTAATCCTCCCAAATGATTCTCTCCGACCGCGACATTAAAAAAGCCATCAAAGAAGGCCGCATCGGCGTGACTTCGCCTGAAAGCGATCACGAAAAAAACATTCACGCGTCCAGCATGGATATGCGTCTTGGTAAATGGTTCAAGGTTTACGAGCACAGCAAATTTCCCGTGCTCGATCCGCTCAAAATGGACTCTTTTGCCGGACTCACCAAACTCGTAGAAATCACCAATCCAGAAGAACCCTTCATCGTTCACCCTGGAGACTTCGTGCTCGGCGTGACCATGGAATCCGTAAAACTGGCTGACGACATCGTGGCCCGTGTGGAAGGACGCTCCTCCCTCGGCCGTCTCGGAATCGTGATCCATTCAACGGCCGGATTCATCGACGCCGGATTTGAAGGAACCATCACTCTCGAAATCACCAACATCAACCGCATGCCCGTGGCGCTCTACCCCGGAATGCGCGTCTGCCAATTGGCCTTCGAAGAAATGACCAGCCCCGCGGAAGTGCCCTACAATATGAAGAAATCTTCCAAGTACCAAGGTCAAAAACTTCCCGAAGAAAGCCGTCTCACCATTGATCCGGAGTTTGATAAGTTGATTAAACCGGTGGTGGCTTAGGGGCGACGCGAAAGCTGAGGGCCGAAGGGCACTTCATCTACCAATAATTGTTTCACCTGGCTTCCCATGAAAGCAGATAAGCTTTGGACCATTGGGAATGGCTGTAAATCTTCGAGTTCTTTGATTATTTGATCCAAAACGGGAAAATCCGTCTTATGGAAGGTAGAGTTATGATCGAAGCTAAAGTTGAGCAAAGATCCCATTAATGTTCCGTCTACTTTTACTAGACCATCCCTTACTAGACCATCCCCCCATTTTAAACTAAAATAGTCAGGTGAATCCTTGTATCTAAAATATAGGGTTTTAGAGGGGTAATTTATCGTCAATATCTCGCAGGTTCCTCTGTCAGTTTGATAAGATCCATCTTCTTTTTTAGAAACTAAGGTTTTAATTTCCCAAACTACAGGTATTGGCGAGGTTTTTGGATGGTTTAAATCCATAGGTTTAATTTTTTGAACGAAATAGTCCCCATTTTAGGCTTTTACAAAACCCATGTAAAGGGGCTAATCTATCGTCATGTTCACTCCCCAGACCCGCAAGATTCCGCATCTCATGGCTACGCAGCACCCGGATAACGCGAGCGTGCCGTTTTGGTCGGACAAGCCTTTTATAACGACCAATGCCGAGGTGGAGGAAATCTACCAGAGCTTTTTTACCCTGGGCTGTGACGAGTATATGTGGGATTGGGAGGGCAAATTTGCAGATGAGGGGATGATTGAGCGCCTGATCGCGAGTTTTTACGAAGCTTTTAAAACAGAGCAAATTGGCCGCGACCGTTTTATTACTCTGCGCATACCCAATATTTGGGAAGAAAAAACTTTCAAGCTCGCCCGAGCCTACATGAGCGTGCTTTCCGCGGCTGAATTTATGAAGTCCTACGACCTGCACACGCCGCCCGTGTTTGAACTTATTTTGCCGATGACCAAAAACGCAGAGCAACTTGCGCACATTCAAAAAACTTTTCAAAAAACCGCACAGTTGCAGCAAGAAATTTTTCAAGAAGCAGATTTTGGTGAAGGTTACATTCACATGATTCCGCTCTTTGAAAGTGTGGAAGATTTAGCGAATTGCGGATCGGTTTTGCGCGCGTTCCTGGAAGAGCACAAAAAACATTTTGGAAAACTTCCGCCGTATTTGCGCGTCTTCACCGCCCGCTCCGATCCCGCTTTGAACGCCGGCTTCGCCGCTTCTGTTTTGGCGGTTCGCGTCGCGTTTCGCGAAATTTATAAGATTCAGGAGGAGTTTGGCATCCCCATGTATCCCATTATTGGAACCGGTTCGCTTCCATTCCGCGGTGGCATCAATCCTGAAAATATTGAGGACAGCCTTAAGCAATACCAAGGTGCTCACACGGTGAGCATTCAATCCGCCTTCCGTTACGACTATCCGCTCGAAGAAGTGAAAAGCGCGCTTAAGTACATCGACAAAACCCTGCAGCATGTGGAACCCGTTCTCATCGACGACGACGAAGTGGCTAAACTCAAAACCCTAATCGATACTTTTAAAGCCATCTACGTTCCGACTTTGGAAGCCTTTGCGCCGCACATCAACGAGATGGCCAAGTTCATTCCCAGCCGCCGCGAACGCGTGCAGCACGTGGGACTTTTTGGATACAACAGGGGAGTGGGCCAGGTTAAATTACCCCGCGCCATCAACTTCACTGGCTCCTGTTATTCCATGGGCATCCCACCCGAATTCGTGGGAACGGGCCGGGGACTCTTGGCCGCAAAAAATCTCGGACTCTTGCCACTGCTGGAAAAACATTTCTTCACCCTGCGAAGCGAACTAAAACACGCGGGCAAATTTTTAAATATGGAAAACCTCCGTCACTACGCCTCTACCGAAAAATGGGCGCAGGAAATTTTGGAGGATGTACGCCTCTGCGAAGAAATTCTGGGGATTGAACTCGGACCACAAAAGCCAGCACACACCCTGCACCGCAATCTCACGTCCAACATCCTTCTCAAAAAAGAACTCGGCCTCGATTTCCAAGATGACCTCGTAGAAGCCGCGGTGATGCGGAAGAGCTTGGGGTGATCAGCTGGCCAAATAAGCCTCAATCGCCTTCGCCAGTTTTTCGTAAATCTCCTTGAGTTTTTCAGGATGGTAATCCAGCGTTGTGATGCGGAAACCATAGTGCGGACTGAAGAAACTAGTAGCGGGTACGCTGCAAATTCCGGTGTTCGCCAAAAGGTAATACACAAAGCGTTTATCCAGCGGCAAATCAGGATTCGCCACCGTTTCTTCCACAAATTTTCGCACGCCTTCGTGCTCAATCGGCAGAGTCTGCGTCGCCGTCAAAAGGCCCGGCTCAAAAGTGGGCATCATATAAAAAGCGCCGTTCGTGCGGTTCACTCGTAGGCCCTTCACACGACCTAAAATCTCCGTAATAACCTGACTGTTTTCTTCCAAATGCTTGTTGTAAGCGGCCAACCAGGTTTCAAAAGAAGGATGTTCGTAAATGCGTGGCAATAAAAATTGGGGAAGACTCACGCTGCACACTTCCATAAGCACACGTTTTTTTACAGAATCAACATATTTCTTGTAGTCGGCGTCCACGTGAGTGTTGTGAAACTCGAGCCAACCGCAACGTCCGCCTGGCCACGGAACATCCTTGGAAAGCCCTCGCATCACCACTAGCGGCACACGGTCTTTAGCAATTTCCGTGATCTGCACAAAGCTCTCGCCGTTGTAAACCAAGCGAAAATAAATCTCGTCCGAAAAAATCATGAGCTTGTATTTCTCAGCAAGCGCCACCACTTTCTCAATGGTTTCTTTACTGTAAATCGCGCCGGTGGGGTTGTTGGGGTTGATGAGCAGAATTCCAATCACTTCCTCGTGCGCAATCAGCTGCGCCTCCAAATCCTCCAAATCGGGTTGCCATTCCTTGAGCGGATCGAGTTTGTAGCTCACGGCATCCGCGCCCGCCGCAAAAGATTCCATGGACGCGTGCGTGGGGTACGAAGGGCTGGGTTGAATGATGCGAAGTCCCTTGGGCAGCATGTGGTAGAGCGCCGAAATCCCTGCGCCGAGCCCGCTGGTGATTAAAATATTTTCGTAATCCAAGTCCACGTTCGGCGAAAACCGCTTAGAGTATTTTACTATCCATTTGCGAGTATCGATGGCGCCGCGTGAATGTGTGTAACCAAACACCTTGTCACCGTCGCGGTCGATTTCTTCCTTCATGAGGCTCTTCAAAAACGGCGGAATCGGCCAACCCTTCGCAACGGGGTCTCCAATATTTTCATTTTCAATCACCAGCGCGGGGTTGAGGTCCTGAAGGCGCTGAACAAAATCCACAATCTCGCGGATTTCATAACGGAGCAGACTGACTTGAGGGTTGAAGGGGTTTTGGCGCATGAAGAAAAGGGTATGCAAAAAAGCTAACATAGCCCGAAGACTTGTGACAAATCAATTTAGCCGAATGCCTTGCTCCCAAACCTCTTTATTTATAGAATATCCACACATATGTTCAGACCCGTCGATTCCAAAACGCATCTTCCAGAAATTGAGCACAAGCACATTGAATTTTGGAAACGCAAAAATATTTTTGACCGCAGCGTGGAACAGCGCAAAGGTCAGCCGAAGTTTGTGTTTTTTGATGGACCTCCTTTTGCGAACGGACTTCCTCACTACGGCCACATCATGGCGCTTTCTTTGAAGGATGCCGTGACACGCTACCAAACCATGAGCGGGAAATACGTACCCCGAGTGAACGGTTGGGACACGCACGGACTTCCCGTGGAATACGAAATTGAAAAAGAACTCGGCCTCAGCGGGCGCAAAGACATTGAGGCGATGGGTGTGGAAAAATTCAACACCCTCTGCCGCGAAAGTGTGTTCCGTTACACCGAACAGTGGAACGGACTTTTTGAGCGCATCGCACGCTGGGTGGATATTGAAAACGGCTACGCAACTTTGGACGCCAATTACATGGAATCTATTTGGTGGGTTTTCAAGCAAATCTGGGATAAAAAAATGATGTACCAGGGCTTTAAGTCCATGCACATCTGTCCACGTTGCTCGACGCCGCTATCCAATTTTGAAGTATCTCAAGGGTACAAAGATGTGACCGACCTCACCATAACCGCGCAGTTCCGCTCCAAAGAAGACCCCACTCTCTATTTCCTCGCGTGGACGACCACACCCTGGACGCTTCCTGGAAACGTGGCGCTGGCCGTGGGACCCGAAATCGATTACGTGCAAGTTTCCAAAGATGGTAAAAAATATATTCTTGCCAAGGCTCTACTCGACAAACAATTTGAAGCTGGCACCGTGACCGTAGAAAAAGAAATGAAAGGGGAGACCCTA
The DNA here is from genome assembly GCA_965230905.1 of uncultured Candidatus Peribacteria bacterium. Taxonomy (GTDB): domain Bacteria; phylum Patescibacteriota; class Gracilibacteria; order UBA1369; family 2-02-FULL-48-14; genus 2-02-FULL-48-14. The sequence goes on along the minus strand of OZ246396.1, from coordinate 1,199,129 downwards.
GTAGGCCATGCCTACGAACCGCTCTTTGATTATTATGTGAACTCCGGCCTCGAAGGAATTGAAAATGCTTGGAAAGTGATCGCCACCGATTTCGTGACTATTGAAGATGGAACGGGAATCGTGCACATCGCCAGTGGATACGGAGAAGACGATATGGAGGCTTCGGTAAAAGAAGGAATTCCGGTGGTGCAGCACGTTAATATGAGCGGACACTTTGAAAAAGAAGTCACTCCGTGGGCGGGCAAATTTGTGAAAGGCCAGGAAAACAATATCGCCGATTGGCTCGAAGAAAACGGCCTGCTTTTCAAAAAAGAAAACGTACGCCACAGCTATCCACACTGCTGGCGCTGTGACACGCCGCTGCTCAACTACGCGACCAAAGCTTGGTTCATTCGTGTGACCGAAATCAAAGAACGTCTACAAAAGAACAATCAAAAAATCCACTGGCAGCCCGACCACATTAAAGATGGCCGCTTTGGAAAATGGCTCGAAAATGTGCGCGACTGGAATATTTCCCGAAACCGTTTCTGGGGAACGCCGCTGCCCATTTGGGAATGCACAAACTGCGGCGCCCAAGACTGCATCGGCTCCACCGAAGAACTCAAAAAACGCAGCGGCGGACGCTTGCCCATGCGTGACGGCGAACTCGACCTACATAAACCCTATATCGACGAAATCGTGCTTTCTTGTGAAAAATGTTCCAGCGAAATGAAGCGTGTGCCCGAGGTGCTCGACTGCTGGTTTGAATCTGGCGCAATGCCCTACGCGCAGCTGCACTATCCTTTTGAGAACAAGGAGGAATTCGAAAAAAACTTCCCCGCTAACTTCATTGCCGAAGGGCTCGACCAAACCCGCGGCTGGTTCTACACGCTGCACGTTTTGTCCACGATTCTCTTCGACGAACCGGCTTTCAAAAACGTGATTGTGAACGGAATTTTGCTCGCCGCCGATGGCGAAAAACTCTCCAAGCGCAAGAAAAATTATCCCGATCCCAATCTGCTTTTTGAAGAAAAGGGTGTGGACACGGTGCGCATGTTCCTCTACCAATCCACCGCGCCGCTCGCGGAAGATGTGCGCTTTTCTGAACAACATGTGGACGAGCTTTTGAAAAAATTCACCCTCACGCTGTGGAATACCTATAGCTTCTTTGTGACCTACGCAAACATTGATGAATTCGCTCCCCAAAGCGGCCCTTTTGAACCCAAGCACAAACTCGATCAATGGATACTTTCGTACCTCAATGCGCTCACCGAGGAGGTGACGAAAAACATGGAAGACTACAACCTCACCAAGGCCACACGGCCGCTGATTGAGTTTGTGGACCATTTGTCCAATTGGTACATCCGTCGCAGCCGCCGCCGTTTCTGGAAATCCGAAAACGATGCCGATAAATGGGAGGCCTACCAAACCCTGCACACCGTGCTGGTGCAGTTCTCAAAGCTTCTCGCGCCGTTCACACCTTTCCTAGCGGACGAAATCTACCGCAATCTGACGAGCGAAGAATCCGTGCATCTTTCTGACTGGCCAAAGGCGAACAAACAACTCATCAACGAATCGCTCAATGAGGAAGTGCGACTCGCGCGCCAAATCGTGAACCTGGGTCACGCGATCCGTGGAAAAAAGAAAATCCGCGTTCGTCAGCCTCTCGCAAAAGTGATCGTTGGACTGCCGCACGCAGTGGACCCCAAAGTCATCCTCCTACAAAAAGACGTGATCTTGGAAGAGCTCAATGTGAAAGAACTCGAGCTGCTGAAAGATGCCGGCGAACTCGCGGACTTTGTGGCGATCCCCAATTCTAAAGTGCTCGGGCCAAAATACGGAAAAGACGTTCAAAAAATCATTCAAGAGGCCAAGGCTGGAAACTTCAAAGTGCTTGAGGGCCAGCGTGTGGAAGTGGCGGGCGTAATCTTGGAGCCGGGTGAAGTTGAACTCGCTTATAAAGGAAAGGAAGGCGTCGACATTGAATCCGAAGAAGGAATCGTGGTTTCCATCGACCTCGAAATCTCTGAAGCGCTGTACCGCGAAGGACTCATGCGTGAAATCGTGCGCGCGGTGCAAGATCTGCGCAAAGAAGCGGGTTACGAAGTCAGCGACCACATCCATTTGCTCGTGAAAACGCAGGGTGAATTGGAAGCGGCCATAACCGAGCACGCCGACACCATTAAGGAAGAAACCCTCTCGGATGAACTTCAACAAAGCGGCGACCTGGAATGGGACATCGAAAAAGATTTCGAAATCGAATCAATGTCTGCTAAAATCGCACTTAGAAAAGTAACTCAATAGCCCATGCGAATCCTCGTCACCGTCCTCGCCAATGCACTGGCTTTGTTTTTGGTGAGCCACGTGCTCGACGGATTCACCTTTGAAGGAGGTCTCATCGCCCCGGTGATCGTGGCGGCCATCCTCACCGTGCTCAACTTCATCCTCAAGCCCATCTTAAAACTTTTGTCTTTCCCGCTGGTTTTCCTCACAGGTGGGCTCTTTTTGATCGTACTCAACGCCTTTATTCTCTACCTGGCCGACTACCTTTTGGGGGTTATGGATTTCAAGGGCGTGGATTTGGTGGTAGACGGCATCTTGACCTATGCTCTGGCAGCCGTTATCTTTGGAATAGCCAATTGGCTCATCCACTGGCTCTTAAAAGACGAATAACAGGCAGACCCGAAGGGTTTGCTAGGCAATAACGTGGCGTAGCCACTCAATATTATATGCAAAACGCACTCATAATCGTTCAAATAGTGGTATCTCTGCTCCTCAGCCTCCTTATTCTTATACAGGAACGTGGAAGCGGACTTGGAGAAGGCATTGCCGGAGTAGGCGGAGCCACCATCCAAACCAAGAAACGTGGAGCCGAAAAGGTTCTCGCTCAGCTCACCGTTCTTATGATTGTACTATTTTTAGGGCTTTCACTGAGTCTTAACTTCGTTCAATAATGAACCTCCTTTCTCAGACACTTCGTTCCTTCACGCGTAAGGAGAAGGTGCTCTGTCTTTTCATGCTTGGACTTTTCTTTGCCAGTTTGATTTGGATCCTTTTCCTGAGTGGCCAGAATTACTCAGGTGGGGCTAAAACCTACAGTGAAGGCTTGGTGGGCGAAATCACCCATTTGAACCCAGTTTTCACCGAATTCAGTGAGGCCGATACCGACATTTCCAGCCTTATTTTCTCTGGACTCGTGAAATATAACGCCCTCACCGGCAATTTTGACGAAGACATTGCAACGCACACTTTGAGCGAGGATCAGTTGGTTTACACCTTCACTCTGCGCAACAACGTATTTTGGCACGATGGGGAAGAAGTGACCGCCGACGACATTTTCTATACCTACTCTACGGTGCTCCAAAGCCCCGACTTCAAGAATCCGATTCTTAAATCCAATCTAGATGGAGTGAAAGTGGAAAAAGTGAACTCACGAACCGTGACTTTCACACTTTCTTCGCCCAATTCTTTCTTTTATACCGCGTTGACCGTGGGACTTTTGCCAGAGCACATCTTGGCGGACGTGCCCGTGGCTGAGCTCGACACCGACGACTTCAACCAACTCCCCGTGGGAACCGGACCTTACCAAGTACTCTCACCTTACGAAATCAATGACGACGGCTCGACCTCGGTGACTCTGAACGTGTTTCCTCAGTACTACGAAGTCGTGCCCACCATCGAAAGCATCCGTTTTGTGGCGTACCCAACCGCCTCCGACCTAGTGGACAACCGCTCGGTGTGGAATGGAGCTGCCCGCATCCGCCAAAGCCTTTTGAGCGAGATGAATTTAGACAATCTTGTGACCTATCAGTATGAACTTCCTCAATACACAGCGCTCTTCCTCAACACGGATTCTCCTTTCTTAACCAAGAACAAGGAACGTCTGGGACTTTCCAAGGCCATCGATAAGGAAGAAATTTTGCAAGCCATCGATTACCGCGTTCGCATCGACACCCCTTTGCTGGAATTGAACCAGGAAGAATGGCTACACAACACCGATTTGAACGAAGCCCAGGGCGCTCTCTTCGATTCCGGTTGGACGCTGCCGGAAGGGGAGACCATCCGTAGCAATGAAGAAGGCACGTCATATTCGCTCCGCTTGCTGCGCCGAGACTTTGCTCAAGAAAACGAACTGCAGGAAGAAGTGAGTCAAACCACCGCGGATCTTATTGTGGCTCAATTGAAGGAAATTGGGGTGGAAGTGACCGTTGAAAAATACTCACTCGCGGAATTGGAAGAAAAAATCAGAACGCGTGATTACGATATGCTCCTCTACGGCCAAAGCTTGGGCTATAACCTCGACACCTTTGCTTACTGGCATTCCAGTCAAGCCAGCGAAACCGGACTCAACCTTTCCAATTACCAAAATCCGGAAGCTGACTTCTTGATTGAAAGCATCCGTGGCACCTTCGACACCGAAGAAAAACAGGCGCTCTTGCAAGATTTGGCGGAAACCATCACCACCGATGTGCCCGCCATCTTCCTCTACACGCCCAGTTATTATTACGTAGCCGATACTAAAGTCACGGGCGTTCAATTCAGCAAACTCCTCCTGCCAAAAGACCGTTTCTCCACTATTCACCTTTGGAACCTTAACTGACACGCACTTCAGTGCGCATAAACTATGAAAGTAGTCTTCCTCAAAGCGGTTAAAAACGTAGCTCAACAGGGCGAAATTAAAGAAGTGTCCGACGGCTATTACCAAAACTTTTTAGTCCCTCAAAAACTGGCTGTTCCTGCAACCGGTTCCCAAGTCACTCATATCCACAATCAACAGGCCAAGGCGACGGAAAAACTCGAGGCCATGAAGGAAAGCGCTCTTTCTATTAAATCAAAAATCGAAGGCAAAACCGTGACCATCGGCGCCAAAGCCAGCGAGGTGGGCAAACTCTACGCGTCCATCCACGAAAAAGACATCGCCGAAGCCATGAAACGCGACCTGAATGTGGACGTTCCGGTGAAATCCATCAAGCTTAGGGAAGCCATCAAGACGCAAGGCGCCAGCCCGGTTTCCGTTCATCTTTATAAGGACATTTCCGCCAACTTCCAAGTCAATGTCATTGCCCAATAAAGGTAAAATCCTCGCACTCGATCTAGGCACCAAACGAACCGGGGTGGCGGTTTCCGATAAAGATCAACAGATTGCTTTTTTGCGTGACGAACTCGAACACGACGGAGATGCAGATCTGCTGGCCCAACTGGAAAAACTACTCGCCGGCGAACCCATTGTGGGTATTTTAGCAGGAGTTCCCCTCTACCTCAGTGGTGAAAACAGCCCTCAAACCGAAAAAGTACTCAAACAAATCGACCTGCTAGAAAAATTCGCCCTGCCCATCCAAAAAATCGACGAACGTTTTTCCACCGTGGAAGCCTTCGCTCCCAAAATGAAAGTGGTGGACAGCCGGAGTGCACAGATTATTTTAGAGAATTACTTTCGTACGATTCGCAATGACGCTTGACGTATCCTAAATATCTTGTAGGATATAGGACTGCTAAGTAATATTTTATGGATAGAAGCCTTGTGAGCGAACAGGAATCAGCGGAAATGGCGCAAAGCTTTACTGCAAACATGGAGGTCACCCCGGATTCTTCTGGTCTAGAAAAACTCAGGGAAGAAATAAGTAAGTGCTTGCATCAACCCTATGATGGAAGAAAAAATGGTGTACTTTGGGCAATAGAGAACGGATTTTCGCTTAAACCCTGTGTCGCTTCCAAGCTCAAGCCCAACGCATTAACAGTTCTTGCCGTGCCTACTAAAAAAGATGAACTGGATAGATTTACTTGGGGTGAAGCTAGTATTAGGGAAGGCTTTCATAATGCAATTAAAGAACCAACCGGGCGCTGGGATCCGACAGGAATCAAAACCAGGGGACATACGGAGTTTACGTTTTTTGATTGGAATCGTGAGAACTCAATCCAGCGTTTTATTGGCTTTCCTTATGGAACCTTCATTTTGTCTCTCGACAAAACTACAATAAAAGTACTCCAGGGTGTCTGGAGGGAGAAGTTGGTAGATATAGGAAAAAAAGGCGCGACTGTATACTCAGGACGCCTGGGAGTTAACGGGCGCCGAAACTTTACGGAATGGGTAGATTACGGAAGATGGGAAAACACTCTAGTTGATGAAGAAGTGACGGTAGGCACTCTCAAGCAGCAGCTTGCCCTATGGACCGCTCAGCGCTAATTCGTTAAACCGGAACACCGTCGGCTATCATTTTTGCTCTAAGATGAGCCGCAAGTTCCTTAAAACGTCCCCGGATTTCTTGTTCAAGAGAGAACTCGCCTCTTTGTTTGCCTAAACGGTGCGCAGAGTCATAGGCGTTTTCAAGGGAATCCAAAGCCCGATTAAGGAAATGGTTGTGTTCCCAAATTTTTGCTAGGCGCAGATCACGACTAATATCTTCTTCAACCGGGATAAGCTTAGGATATTTTACATTCATCTCATTTGCCCACTGATCCTGCCAAGCGCTTAGCAGGGCTATGGTCTCAGAAGTGAGTTCGCCAGGCTTACCAGGCACTCGGTGCAATTGACCCAGCAAATCGTGATCGGTGAGTTCTTAAGTCTGTTCTTCAGAAGCACCAGGAGTTTCATTCATATAAATAAATTAGTTATTTTGAAGCACACTGATTCCCGGTAAAGTTTTTCCCTCCAAAAATTCCAACATAGCGCCCCCGCCCGTGGAAAGGTGGCTGAACTCTTTTCCGGTGTAGCCAAAGTGATGCACCGCATCAATGGTGTCGCCGCCGCCCAGCACACTCGTTGCACCAGATTCCACAACGGCCTTTGCAATTCCCTTGGTTCCTTCGGCAAAAGGGCTCATCTCATAAAGCCCCATCGGCCCATTCCAGATAATGGTCTTAGAGTTTTTGAGGGCCGCCGCATAAAGTTCAATCGTTTTTGCGCCCAAGTCTAGAATTTTATGCGCTGCTCCAACGCTGCTGATTTCCACCGTTTGAGCAGGCGCCGTCTCCGAAATTTCTTCAGAAACCACCACGTCCACCGGTAAGAGCACCGTTTTATTTTTCGCCGCTTCTAAAAATTTCTTAGCCACATCGAGTTTATCGGCTTCATACAAAGAAGTCCCAACTTCATGCCCCTGCGCCTTCAAAAAAGTATTCGCCAGCGCGCCGCCAATGATAAAGGTATCGGCACTGTCTAAAAATTTCTCCAAAATACCAATTTTAGTATCCACTTTTGCACCGCCCACCAGCAAACAAACGGGGTGAACGGGATTTTCCATGAGGCCGCTTAAAACGGTCACTTCTTTTTCCACCAAGAGTCCGGCATAGGCAGGCAGCAGATGCGCCACGCCCTCGGTACTTGCATGCGCGCGGTGCACGGTTCCAAACGCGTCGCTCACATATACGTCCGCCAATTTCGCCAAGGCCGCCGCAAAAGTCGCATCATTCATCTCTTCTTCAGGATGAAAGCGCACATTTTCTAGCAAAACCACATCGCCCGGCTGCATAGCTGCCACCACTGTTTCCACTTCGACCCCGATGCAATCAGAGAGCTTCATCACCGGTTTCCCCAAGAGCGCAGACAACTCCTGAGCAACTAAATCCAGTTTAAACGCCGGATCCACTTTCCATTTTGGTCGCCCCAAATGCGTCACAATCAAAATTTTACAGCCTTTTTCAATCAGGTAACGCAGGGTGGGGAGACTCTCTTCTAAACGCGTTTTATCCTGAATCACGCCATCCTGAATGGGCACGTTAAAATCCGTTCGGAGGAGCACGCGTTTTCCATTGAGCTCAGCACTTTCAAGGGTTCGTAGGTTCATAAGGGGATGGGGTTTGGAGCTATTTTAATGAAGCTCAGGAAAAAGGCCCGCCAAGATAGCGTGACAGATGGAAGTAAATATGTTAGAATAATAAGATTTATGAAGAAAAAGGAACCAAACAAGCATCTTTCAAAAGGCCTACTCGTAGGTGGAGTGATCGTGATCGTAGCGATAGCCGGTCTGATTACGTATTACCTTTATCAGAACAACGTGGAGGAACAGGTTTTCACGAACAACTACACCACATCGGTTTTATTTTCCGATTCTTTGGCCACTTCAAGTGGCGCCGCACCCTGGGCACTGCTCAGTTTGAACTGGTTTGTATGCCGCGCCATGATTCAACGCTGGATGGCTTTCATTAGAGCTCGTTTCCAATCTTAGCCATTTCGGTGGCTGCAAACGCAGCTTCATAGCCTTTTTTTGTACGTACTTTTGCTTTTTCCTCCTCATCCACCATCAAAACTTCAAAAATAATCGGCGTGCCCGTTTTTAGCATCACCTCCATAATTCCGTCCCCACACATGCGGCAGACCAAATCGTAGTGTTCGGTGTCTCCTTTTATCACACAGCCCAAGGCCACCATTGCGGACGGCTTGTTTTTCTCAATATAAGCCTGAAGCGTCAGCGGAATTTCCACGGCTCCAGGTACGTGAATCACCGTTGGCTCAATGCCTTGTTCTTTAAAACCTTTCACGCATTCTGCCAAAAGTGCTTCGGTGATTTCAGGGTTGAAATCGGAAACAACGATACCGTAGTTCATTTTTGAGGGATGAGGGTTTCAAGATAGCGGGCCAGCATGTCGATTTCAACGTGAACCCCATCACCGATCTGTAGATCACCCAAATTTGTGCTATGAATGGTCTCGGGGATAATGGCCATTTCAATAGAAGCTTCGTGTCGTTTAGCAATAGTGAGGCTGACCCCATGAACCGTGACGGAGCCTTTTTCGGGGAAGTACTTCATGAATTCTGCAGGGATGGCGATTTCAAGCGCTGGCGCCACTTTGACCACGCTTGCCGTAAAATCCACATGACCTAAAACCAAGTGCCCGGCCAAGGGTTTTTGCAAAGTCAGCGAAGTTTCCAAATTGAGTTTTTGCCCAAGTTCTGCACTTTTGAACATCGTGCGCGCCAGGGTTTCCGCCACCAAAGTGACCGTGAAAGCCATCGCCGTTGCATCGTAAGTCTCCACGGTTAAACACACTCCATTCACCAAAATGCTGTTTCCCTTAGTGAAGTGAGCGGCAGGCAGCTCGCTGTAAATGGTAAAGACCACGCCGTCACCAGCCGGCTCATTTTTTTGCAAGACGCCCAAGTTTTCCACAATTCCAGTAAACATAAATTTTCAATTTGTCAGAAATAATTCAGAACTATTTAAGATTATTTTCAGGTTTTTATAAAGGTCAGCTTGTTATAAGTATTGAGCTTATCATTAACCCCAACCTTATGAAAAGCATGAATCGCGTCAGTATTTTGGGCCACGTCGTGGCGGACCCCCAAATCAAAGCCACCAAAAGTGGCAAGTCCGTATCCAGTTTTGCCATCGCCACCAACAATGAGTGGCTCGACCAGGAGGGCACGCTCAAAAAGAGCGCCGACTTCCACCGCGTGGTCGCCTGGGAAAAGCTTGCCGAAATCTGCACGCAGCACCTGCGTAAAGGCAGTCCCGTACTGGTGGAAGGCCGTTTAACCAACCGCGCTTACGAGGGCATCGATAAAATCATGCACTACGTAACGGAAGTGGTTCTTAACGATGTGCATCTATTTAAGTATGAAAAGGATCGCCAAACGGTAGAAGCTCAGGAATTTTCCACTCAAAACACCGAAACCCGAGAAAAAGAATTGGTGGCCGCTTAATTTATGGAAAAGAGGAGGGTGGGGTTATGAGACTCATCCTTCTTTTTTGAGTTTAAAGGAAGTATAATACTCTCATGAATCTCTTACGAAAAACGCAACTTGAAACCGAGCTGACCTCACTGGCAACAGATAATCCTGAAGAAGATGCTTTGCTTGCAGAAGAAGGTATGGAGGATTATTCAAGTTTACTTGAGACTGCCTACAGGTAGACCTTGACGTCCACTGAAAGTTATAGCGGAGACGTTTGCCCGGGCAAAGCGCCTTGGTGTAAGCTATGCTCTTGCCTTATATTACTATGGAAGATTTAGCACGCCGTTTACTCGACCCCTGCCTACAGTGGTTAAAGTCCAGACCAGAAGTGAGAGAATCTTTGATCATTTCTGGTCAGAAGTACCAGCTATATTCTAGATCTCCAGGCAAGTATGAGGCCATAACGACTGCTCTTTTTTTGCTCTCAACTTTTAATCCACTCTACAGATTAAGCCATGAGCCAAAAGGGATTGCACCTGCCATAGAAGTGGCCTACCACTTTTGTAGAATGATCGATGATTTTGCGGATGGCGATGCGCCGATCCCAGTAGAGTTTAAAGATTTTTCAGCTCTAATCACAAGTCTTAAGGCTCAATTAAGGCATGACCAAGCCACGTCGGCCAATACAGATCCGGAGTTTTTGCTAAAAAGGTTACTCTATAAAATGGACTGCAGAGAAGACCTCGATACGTTTCTGGATGCGATGAAAGTAGAGCACGACAAACGAACTAGTGGAGAAGTTTTTACACGAGAAGCGCTTGAGAAGCTTTATAACGATTCCTTTGGAGCTCCACATAGGGTTGCCTTCGCCGCACTTGGGTCAACGGCAAGCGGCGAAAGTATTCAAGACCTTTTCCAACTCCAAGGCCGTCTCTATGCAGTCAGAGATTTGATCCCAGAGCTTTCGAAAGGAATCATTTTCATCCCGAAGGAGGTCATGGACGAAAGTGGTTTAAATAAAGAAACACTTGTTCAATATCCTGAAGAAAGCATAAAAAACCCCGCGATTCAAAAATGGATCGCCGAAGAGTATGAATACGGATTAAAAGTTTGTGGCTCGTTGATGGAGTCAGCAAAAACTATGAATTGGATAGCGAGAGGCGTGATTAGCTTCCTAGTGAACCCCATTGAAACGCGCATTAAAGTCCAACTAGCCACCGCTTAGCTTTTACTTAGGGGGTATCCTTGACAGCATTCTATGCCGTAGTTTATAGTTCCGAACCTTAATTGATCTATATGGAACACTGGTCACAGTTGATAGAAGAGTCTGAAGATGGAGAACTTTCCATTCGAGGCAGGGGTTTAAGAGAAATCGTAAGTATTCTTGTAGGTCATGAAATTGCCCCTGGTACTACAAAAGATCAGTTACTGACGATGATGGGAGGTGTGAAAAGTTTGGCGGAGTTGGAGCAAGCTGTCGCTACTCATTTGAAAGGCAAGGTTGCTTGTCCAGAACAAGTGGTGAGTCCTTTTATTTTGGACATTCGGGCAAGAATTAATGTGACCCCTGAAAGAGTCCAAGCACTTTTTTCAAAAGTTCTAGGCTATTCTGCACGAGAAGTCCGGTTGGAATTAGAGAGGGAGCGAGCAGGTGATCCTTCAGTTGGGTGTTTGTTCCATCCTATGCTAGACATTACAGACGAAGAGCGCAGAGCTTTAGAGCTCAAACTTATCAATGAAGGCCTGCCTCCCGAAGAAGCGACCGCTAATTGTGGCATTCTTGTCGTGAACCAAGAAGATGGAGGGATTGTCATCCAACCCTTTCTGAATACTCCAGAGAATTTGAATAAGTTTAAAATGCGATACCCTAGTTCTAAACGTTACTTTTTCCAGGCCTAGCTCGCTATTCACATTTTCTTAGGAATTTTCCGTATTCAGTATTAAACTGCGGGAGATGTCCTCTCCCTTTCTCTCCGTCATCATTCCCACCTACAATCGGGCCAACGTGCTCGAGAAATGTCTCCGCGCCCTCCAAAGCCAATCCTTGGCTAAGGAAAGTTTTGAGGTACTGGTGGTGGACGATGGCAGCAGCGACTTTACGCCTGAACTTTTAAAAAAATGGACTGAGGGCTGGCCAAACTTAAAAGCACTTCATCAAAAAAATGCGGGTCAAGGCAATGCCCGCAATAAGGCACTTAAAGAAGCCACCGGCCAAGTCATCCTTTTTATTGGCGACGATATTTTTGCCGCCCCAGATTTTTTAGAGAAACACGCTACTTTTCATCAAGATCATCCAGAAAAAACCGCCGCCTGCCTCGGCCTTACCGAATGGGATCCCGAGCAGCCCATAACTCCGTTTATGAAATGGCTCACTCACGGCGGACCTCAGTTCGCCTACCACCACCTCATGCCAGAACAGGAAGCCAGTTTTTGGTATTTTTACACCTCCAATATTTCCCTCAAAAAAGACATGCTTCTCGAGGATTCCTTTGATCCCGACTTCAAAGCCTACGGTTGGGAAGACATTGAACTCGGTTACCGACTCATGCAAAAGGGCCTCAAGCTAATTTACACGCCAAGCGCTTTCGCGGTGCACGACCACTTTATGGAACCCAGCTCGCTCAAAAAACGCATGATCAATGTGGGGAAGTCGGCCGTGCTCTTTCAAAAGAAACAGCCAGACGTAAAGGTTTTGCCCACCGGATTCAAAAAATACTTCCTGCGCCTGGTGAGCAGCGCACCTTTCCTCGTACTCGCATTCCCATTTAGGCGTCTTTATTGGACGCTCCTGACAAAGCGCTATTTGCTTGAGGGAATCCGAAGTATATAATCTCACTAGCTTTCACCGCCACGATGAAAAAATCCACTTCTCTCATCCTCCTCTTTGTTCTTTTGTCTTCACTCATTCTTTCTGGATGTTTGAGAGAAAAAGGCGCACAAAATACGACGCAAAAAGCTCCAGTCACCTTAACGTTTTATGGTCTTTTCGATAACGACGAACTCTACGCACCGCTGATCCAAGCCTACGAAAGCCAAAATACGCACGTCACCATTTTGTACAAAAAATTCACCGACCCCGAAGCGTATTTGGATCTGATCGTCAATGAATTGGCGGAAGGCGAAGGCCCCGATATTTTCATGATGCACAACACGTGGTTCCCAAAGAACTATAAAAAACTCACACCTGCACCCGCAAGCATTGTGACGCCGGAAGTATTCCGCTCGCTTTTCGTAGAAATCGCCGGCGAGGAAATGATCATTCCCGATGATTTCAATGTGGAACAAGTCTGGGGTTTACCACTTTATATCGACACACTGGCATTGTATTACAACGACGAACACATCGAAGATGCGCTCCCTTCCCAAGGAACGCCTTCCACCACCTGGGCGGGAATCAAGGAAGACGTGATTCAACTGAACCGAGAGGACCAAAGTTTTGAACGCTTTGAACGCACCGGAATCGCCCTCGGACGTTCCGACAATATTCTACGCGCCTTCGATATTTTGATGCTCATGATGCTCCAATACAAAGTGGAATTTTATTCGGAAGACCTCACGCAAGTGGCTTTTGGAAGCGATGCCAATGCGCTCGCCGCCCTGCAGCTCTACACCAGTTTCGCGTTGCCCAGCCAAAACAACTACAGCTGGAATAAGTATTTATCGGATGCCGATAGTGCCGAGAAAGAACTCGCCACTTTTGCGCGTGGAAAACTTTCCATGCTCATGGGCTTTTCTTATACTTATGAAAACATCATCAACGAAATCAACGCCCTCAAAGCGGAAGGGGAAGAGGTGATCGACCTCAATAGTGTAAAAATTCAAGAAGCGCCGCAGGTTTATGATCCCGAGACTTCCGCCGAAACCCGCGAAGCCTACGCCAGTTACTATGTGCCGGTGGTCAGCCGCACCAGCGCCAACTCAGAAGAAGCATGGAAATTCCTAGCCTCCATGAGCACCGAAGAAAACCTGCGTTATTACAACGACGAAACCCACCGGCCCAGCGCGCTCCGTAGCCTGATTGAAGAGCAGATGCTCGACCCCATCTATGGTGTTTTCGCCGCTCAAGTGGGTTATGCGCAAAGTCTTCCCATGGCAGACCCAACCGAATATAAGACACTGTTTTTGGAAGCCGTGGACGATATTTTGGACACTGTGCGCGCAGACAATGTGCTTAAAAATCTCTCGGAAGATATTCAAAGTTTAATTCCTGCAGATGGCATCAAACCTACTTACGTTCCTGCGGAATAAAGCTTTTTTGCTCAGCCTGGTGCTTTGCATTTTGTCCCTTCCGTTTCAAATAAAAATCCTCAGCTACGAAGCGCAGTGGGGCAATGGTTTCTCAAATCCCTACGCGAGCATTTTCTTTTCACTCTTCGATTTCAGCTTGCTGCTCGCCGCCCTCGCTTATCTGTTCTTTGAACAAAAAAAGAAGTTTCTCCAGCCACCGCCAGCTCTACTTTTGTTCATCACCCTGGCTGCCGCATCTCTCCTCATCACCCCTTACACCGACTCGTTTTTTCATCTACTGCTCGCCGTAAAGCTCCTGGAACTTTTACTCTTTTTTATTTTACTGAGACAGACGCCGTCGCACACACTGCTTATAAAAACATTCATAGTAGTGATGAGCGTGGAAGCGTTGTGGGCGCTGGGGCAAGTTCTACTCCAACAAGACTTCGGATTCCAAATTCTGGGTGAACCTTCACTCTCTGCCCTCACGCCACACTTGGCACGCTTCGGTGATTTTATTCGAGGCTACGGGTCCTTTCCGCATCCGAATATTTTAGGAGCTTTCTTGGTGCTCAGCATCCTCCTGACCTTCGAAGCGCCTCTCGCTAAAAACGAAAAAATCACTCTCCTGGTGATGCAATGCCTTGGCTTGCTCGCCACGTTTTCACGCAGCGCCCTCCTCGCACTGATCCTCATTTCACTTTTTCAAAAACAAAACCTTCGCAAGTGGTTCAGCTTGGGCGCAGCCATTTTACTCCTCCTCTTTTTCGCCGCACGGGGCTTCAACCTTTTAGAAGATCCCGCTTTTCTGGAACGCCTGAGTGGTTACCACATCGCCGGGGAAATGATTCTGGCTCATCCATTTGGAGTGGGCTTTTCACACTTCACTTTATATATGGATTCCGTTGTCAGCGTCGCGCTCATGCCCTGGGATTATCAACCGGCCCACAATGTTTTACTTTTGCTGCTCGCTGAAATTGGCATACCTTTCACGCTGCTTTTAAGCGGCGCAAGCGTCTACGCACTCAAAAAAAATCCCCGCTACTTAACTGCTGCATTACTGCTGGGCTGCATCGGACTTTTTGATCACTACTGGCTCACGCAAGACCAAGGCCGCCTCTTGTTAATTTTAGTGCTGCTGTGGACTATTAAGAAGGGAGCACACTCGAGCAAAACGCCGGCTGTCCAAGGATAAACGCTTCAGGATGAAGCACCGTTTTTCCTTCCAGCTGAAGCGATTTTAATTTAAGCGCTCCGTCTGAAGTTCCCACTAAAATAACGTGTTTTTCACACTTCACCTTGCCCGGTTCAATCGCATCCTCCGTCATTTCCAAATCCAAAATTTTCAAGCGCTTGCCGAGGTAAGTCGTGAACAGCCCGGGCCAGGGCGTGTAAGCGCGGAAACGGTTCATGATTTTTGCCGCGGGTTCCTGAAAATTGATCCGTCCGTCTTCACGCTCAGTCATCTTGCAATAAGTCGCTTGCGATTCATCCTGCTCTTTAAAAATTTGCTCGCCTTGTTCCGCAATCGCCATGAGCGCGTCAGGAATTTTTTCAGCCGCCAGTCGGGCGAATTCATCAAACAAAAGAGTGCTGGTCATATGCGGCGCAATGGCCATTTTTTCCTGAAACGCAATCGGTCCCTCGTCCATACCTTTCGTCATTTTAATCAAAGAGAGTCCAGTCTCCGCATCGCCATTCAATAAAGCCGCCTGCGGTGGAGTGGGCCCACGGTATTTTGGTAGCAGGGAAGGATGCACATTCATCGGCGCCAGACGGGGAAGGCTAAGCCAGGCTTCATTCAAAATCTGGCCGTAAGAAAAGGTCAGAATAAAATCGGGCGGATTCTTTTTCAGCGTCTCCAAAAGTACTTCATCTTTAGAAAGTTTTTCTGGTTGATAGACCGGCAGTCCCTTCTCCACAGCCAGCTTTTTTATAGCCCGTGGCTCGCCGCGATCCGGCTGACAGACCAAGCCTAAAACCTTAAAACGTGCGTCGTTCAGCAGGGCTTGAAATAGGGGGATGGAAATTTCTCCGGTGGAGAAAAAAATAAGGGTGCGAGGCTCCATAAGCTATGATAATCTGCATACACCATGCCTGAAACCGATCATCATCGCAAGCTGCTCAGCATCCCTCATTATAGGATTCTTTTCATAATTGTTTTGGCCACAGTGCTCAGTTGGTCTGCTTGGCTTTTGGTGCTAAATAAACTCGACCCCTTTGCGCAGGCTTCACTGGCCTTGCCGCTCTTTTTTGCGAGTTCACTCTTGGCGTTTTCCGGAACCTTCACGCTCATTTTATTTGCACTAAAAAGATGGAAAGCCGGCGACCAAATCTACATCAAACACGTGATGATTTCACTTAGGCAGGGGATTCTGCTCAGCGTCTGCACCTGTCTCTGCCTCAGCCTCCTCATGTTGGGACTGCTAAGAGTCTGGAACGGGCTTTTGCTCGTTGCCTTCATGATGCTGCTCGAATTTTATCTCAGCGGAAAAGACGAACTACACTGAGTAGTCAAAGGTATCAACCCAGCGGATGTGATTGAAAGGAAAGATCACCATCTTAACCTCTCCTTCAATGAATCCATTCATCAAATAAGGAGAGGTTTCGGTGCTGCACCCGGTTTGTTGGAAACAACGCCTTGAATCGTTGCTTTTCGTCCGATTGTCGCCAAGCACAAAGAAACTTCCTTCCGACACTGTGAACACCTGCGAGCTGGTTCGGTGAGGCTGCGTATTCCCCTGATTTTCTTCCGTTAAATAAGGTTCGTCGAGTTCAATATAAACACCCTCTTCATTCATAACGCTCACAAGTCCGTCCTCAATTTTTACGCTCTCTCCAGGTAGTCCAATCACTCGTTTAATATAAAATTCTCCGCTCGTGGAATAGGGAGCTTTAAAAATAATCACATCTCCGCGTTGAATGCTCGTGGGGCTCCAATCAGCAAGGTCCCACGTGGAAAGGCGAGAGGTCAAAACGTATTCTCCGTCACCGGAAAGACATTCGCCCTCGTAATCATTGAAGGTATTGCACATGGATTGCCCATGCACCTGAAAAGGCGCGAACAAAAACAGCCGTATGACGACCACTAAAATAATCACAATCACCACATCAATAAGTATGTCCAACAGAAATTTGGGGAGTATAAAATCTTTGGTCGAATTTTGTGACATAGTCATGTAGAATGTACTCGGAGCTTATCAAGAATTTCCAAGCCAAGCAATGATCATAGATAAAATTCTTTTCCGTAGTTTACTCGACAAAGGAGAGAAATTACTGATGGTGGCACACGTACATCCCTTTATGGTGTACCCTCAACTGCTTAAGGTTTTATTTGTGGGAATTTTAGTGCCCGCCGTCGCTTATTATTTGTTTCCACCTCTATGGTCCATTTGGGCGGTATGGAGCGGTTTGGGAATCATTCTATTCATCTATCGTCTGCTTCAGTGGTATTTGGACGCCTGGCTGGTGACCACCACTTCGGTTATTGATTTCGAATGGGAATCGCCCTTCAGCCAATCCACCAACCGAATTGAGTACGGGAATATCGATGGGATCACCAATGAAGTAAAAGGCTTTTGGGGCACGATATTTCGTTTTGGAAATATTCAAATCACCCACGTATCTGGAACGCCGCTAATCTTAAAAAACGTAGCTGCTCCACGAAAAGTGGAACGCTTCATAATGGAGCACCAATCCAGTTTTTTACATGAACAAGGCTTCTCCGACCAAGCTAAACTCAAGGAACTGCTCACAAAATTATTGCGTTCCGCAGGGAAATAAGTAAGCTAAGGCCATGGAACTCGAAGTCATCATCGGTCTGGAAATCCACGCACAAATCTTATCTAAAACGAAGCTGTTCTGTTCTTGTTCAAACGATTCTTTTGGCAAAGAGCCCAATTCCAATGTCTGCCCAATCTGTATGGCTTTCCCAGGAATGCTCCCCGTGATCAATGAGGAGGCCGTTCACAAAGGAACCATCGCTGCCCTCGCTCTCAACTGCGAAATCCCTCAGCACTCAAAATTCGACCGAAAAAACTATTTTTACCCAGATCTACCGCCGGGTTACCAGATTTCCCAATACGACGAACCCGTTTCTAAAGAAGGTCATTTGGAAATTTCCCTCGATGGAGTTAAGAAAACCATCCGCATTTTGCGTTTGCACCTAGAAAACGACGCAGGAAAACTGACCCACACCGGCCAAGACACCCTCCTGGATTTCAATCGAGCCGGATGCCCCCTCATGGAAATTGTTTCTTACCCAGATATGCGCGGCTCAAAAGAGGCCCGTGCGTATGCCGAAGCCATTCAGCAGATTTTGCGCTACTGCGGAAGTTCTTCCTGCGATATGGAGAAGGGAATGATGCGTTTTGACGCCAGCGTTTCCATGCGACCCGTGGGCGAAGAAAAGCTCTACCCTCGTGCTGAAATCAAAAACCTCAACTCCTTCCGCTCCTTGGAAATGGCCATTGAATACGAAATCAAACGACAAGGCAAATTGTGGGAAGCCGGAACCCCTTCGGCAACGGAACAAACCGTGGGCTGGGATGATGACCGCGGCACCACCGTGGTGATGCGTGAAAAAGAAAGCGCGGCCGATTACCGTTACTTCCCCGAGCCAGACCTTCCTCCAGTAGAAATAACGGAAGCACAGCTGACTGAATGGAGAAAAGAAGTGCCCGAAGCCCCCATGCAAAAATACGAACGCTTCTTGGCTGAATTTGGCTTAGCAGAGGCCGAAGCCCGCTTCTTTGCCAGCGACATTGCTTTGGCCAATTACTTTGAAGAAGTGGCGCACCAGTCTAAAAATAACAAGACCGCCAATTCTTTTGTGGGAACTATTTTGGTGAAACGTCTCAAAGATGAAGGGAAGTGGATTTCCGATTCACCCATCACCGCCGCTCAGTTGGCAGAACTCATCCAACTCATCGACGAAGGAGTGATTTCCAACAACGTGGCCAAAAGCACCGTCTTCGATGAAATGATGAAGAGCGGGAAAAATCCAAAAGCCATTGTAGAAGAGCAAGGACTCGTTCAAAAAAGTGATGCCGGTGAAATTGAAGAGTGGTGCAAGGCCGCCATCGCCGCCAACCCCCAAGCCGCTGCCGATGTGAAGGCCGGCACAATGAAAGCACTCGGAAGCCTGGTTGGAATGGCTATGAAAGAATCCAAGGGGCAAGCCAATCCAAAAATGGTGAATGAAGTTTTGATGAAACTCCTTGCATAGGGTATAATCAAAACAATCTAACTCCACAGCCATGGCACCTTTAGATATTCTCTTCCTCACACTTTCTGTATGTGTCGCTCTGGTGACCATCTTTTTATCCGTCACGCTCATCTATTTGATGTTCATCCTGCGCGACGTAGTGAAGGTAACCGACCAAGTTAAAGAACTCGTCGACAAGGTGAATACCTATGTGACCAAGCCACTTTTGCTCACCAAGAGCATTATTGAATTCGTGGGTCCTTTCATTCGCAATGCGGAAGATAAATTCAGCGGTCGTCGAAGAAAAGACTGAGGAATGGAAACTTAATCGTAGCGTTGTAAATACGTCGGGTTCTTTGAAGCGGTTGTAAAAAGAGCCGCCACATCCACTCCAAACCGAGTTTTCGCAGTAAGCGGGGAGCCCGTTTCACTGCTCCGCTCCAAAAATCAAAGGAACCACCCACCCCCATAACGTGCACAAGAGTGGGAATTTTCCGTGCATACTCTGCAATCCAAAGTTCCTGCTTAGGCGCGCCGTAAGCCACAAAAAGTACATCTGCCTTTGACGCCTTCACGATTTCAAAAGCCTTGGTAGAAGGATTCTCAGTGGAACTACCCGCCACCTTTAAGTGAGGATATTTTTCCTTAAAGACCTGCGCAGTTTTTTTAGCGACACCAATTTTTCCTCCCAAAAAGAAAACCGATTTTTTATTTTTTTCACTCCATGCAATCACATCTTCCATAAAATCGCTGCCGTGAATGATTTCGGGAAAAACTTTCTTAAAAGGATGTTTCCAAACTAAGAAAAGAAGCAGAGAGGGAAGGTAGGCAAACGCTCGAATAAATTTAAATTTAATCTGTAAAAGGGTGCTCACCAGCAACAGTCCATGACCATCCGGTAGCATCAACGTACCTTTTTTAAGCGCCTGACGAAAGGCGGCGTTCTTGCGAGCCTCCAGTAAAATTTCTGGATTCGGCGTAAAAATAATTTGTGGTTTCTTTAAAGTTTCACGAGCTTCTTCGCGTGTAATTTCATCGATTTGTACATCCATCAATTTCATAGCCGCGCAATGCTAAGAATATTTTTACCGGAGAAAATCGTAGCAGATTCTCCATCCTTCACATATTCATTTCGCAGCACGGTGAAGCCAGCTTGTTTTAATAGACGCGCCAAACGTCGCCTGGTGAAAGCAAAATAATAACGCTGCACTTTTTTTTGCCAAGGTACCAAAACGCCCCGGAGTCCAAAAGTAGGAAACATAAAACTGCGTGCGAGCAGCGGCCAAAACGAACGCTGGTGCAAATTCCAATTGGTCATAAACAAATATCCGCCCGGCCTTAAAACTTTCTTCCACTGCTTGAGCGCCTTCAGTTGATCTTTGTGGGGAAGGTGATGAAAAGAGGCGATGGCAAAAATCGCATCCACTTTTTCTTTTAGGGGAAACGGCTCGCTCATATCGGCCTCAATAAACTGTTCTTTTGGGTGAGCTTTTTTGGCCTGTTTCAATAATTCCACCGATTGATCGATTCCCAAATAGCTTTTATACCCCTCTTTTTTTAGAAAAGTGAGGAGCCTACCATTGCCACAACCCAGATCCAAAACCTTAAAATTCGCACGGTAATAAGCCTTAAAACACTCAAAGTCCTTCCAGGGGAACTGCCGGGTCTCCGAAAACTCCTCCGCAATCTGATTGTAATCATCCTTGACCTTTTTCTGGATTCTTTTAGAGTGCATGTACTCAATATGAAGATACTCAGCTCTGAAGATATACAAAAAGCACTGATTCAACAAGCCTCAACCTTGAATATTCAAAGTGAGGAGGATCTGCACAAGCTCAAAAAACTCTTTGCCAAGGAGCACGAGATCGATTTATTGAGCAATTTTAAACTGCAAAAAGCCTACGAAAGCATGCTCGCCGAAGGTTGGAAAGGTGATCCCACGCTGCAACGTCTGCTTCGCAAACGAAAAGTACGCACGCTCTCCGGGGTCACAGTCATCACCGTACTCACCAAACCGTACCCGTGTCCCGGTAAGTGCGTGTTCTGTCCCACCGAGCCAGGTATGCCAAAATCCTATCTTTCCAATGAACCCGGAGCCATGCGCGCCGTGCTCGACGATTTTCATCCTCGCGACCAAGTTAAAACCCGCCTCGATAGTCTAACTAAGCAAGGTCATGAAACCGACAAAATTGAAATGATCGTGCTCGGTGGAACTTTTTCTGCCTACAACCGTCGTTACCAAACCGACTTCGTACGTGCACTCTTCAACGCCTGCAATGAGAAACAAGGCAAGTCACTCAAAGAAGCACAAGAAATCAATGAATCCGCCAAGCACCGAATAATCGGGCTCAGCCTCGAAACCCGGCCTGATCACATAACCGAAGAGGAAATCAAACACATGCTGAAGCTCGGTTGCACCAAAGTGCAAATCGGCGTGCAACACATCGACAACGCCATTTTGGAACTCAACAAACGTGGGGAAGTGATTGAAGACACCATTCGAGCCATTCGCCTGATGAAGGATGCCGGGCTAAAAATCGCCACCCACCTCATGCCCAATTTGCCAGGCAGCACACCGGAAAAAGACAAATGGATGGTGCGAGAATTTTTTGAAAATCCAAACTTCAAACCCGACCAACTCAAGATTTACCCTTGCGTGGTGACGCCTTACGCCGAGCTGGAACAATGGTGGAAAGAGGGCCGTTACGAAGCGTATTCCGACGAAGTCCTGATGGATATTTTGATCGAAATGAAGCGCCACATCCCCGAATACGTGCGCATCGAACGACTCTTCCGCGACATCCCCGGTGAATCCATTTTGGAAGGCAGCCAAATGACCAACATGCGCCAACTCCTCCAGGCAAAAATGGCGAAAGAGGGTATTGTCTGCCACTGTATTCGCTGCCGCGAAATCAAAGGCGACGTCTTCGACCCCGACGACACCGAACTCCGCGTTTTTGAGTACGAAGCCTCCGAAGGAAAAGAATTTTTCATCAGCTTCAATGACCCCGTGCGCGACAAACTCTGCTCGCTACTACGTCTCCGTTTTTCTTCCTACTCTCTCCAAGGCAAACCTCACTTCATCAAAGAACTCGAAGGCGCTGCGCTGGTGCGTGAAGTACATACCTACGGCGCCCAAGTACGGGTAGGCCGCAGTGACGACACCGCCTCACAGCACGGAGGCCTCGGCCGCCGCATGATCGAAAAAGCCGAAGAAATTTCTCGCGCGGCCGGCTTCAAAAAAGTCGCCATCATCGCCGGCGTGGGCACCCGAAATTACTACCGCAAATGGGGCTACGAATTGGAAGGAACCTACATGACAAAAAAGCTTTCCTAGCCGCCTTGTGAAAATCGTCGTTTTCAGGTATAATTAAGAGATTTAAAACGACGTATGGTAGCTGACGACCGAAATCTCGAAGACTCAATACAAGCGCCTACACCTGTTGAAGAAGCCCGCGAACGAACGGAACGGGAACTTCGCAAGGACGTGGATGCACGCTTGGAACAACAGGAGAAGAAAGATCCTATTTTGGCCGGCATAGAAAGCATTGACGCCAGCAAACCAATCTCAGAGCAGTTTGAGAAAATGGCGGATCTTGAAGTGGTTTTGGATGAGTTGATTCTGCTTGCACTTAAGGCCGGAGAAACACGAGAGATACTGGCCAAAAGCCCGCTCACTCTGCAAGGCTACGCAAAAAATAAAACATCACTCGCCGCAACGCAAAAATTTGGCGAGCTTTTAACGAGTCAGTCGGTTGGCGCATTGGCTTGGTGGGCGAAGAACCTGGCGCAAGGAACCCAGCACTATGCAGACGCGGTGTCAGAAAAAGAAAAAACAGAAAAAGGCGAAAAATCTGACAAAACCGAATGGATGAGTCCGTACGTAAAATGGGGACTCATTGCAGCAGGTGCGGTTGGTGCCGGCTATTACTTACACAAGTGGTTTAAAGGAGAAGGTGAAGCAAAGAAGAAGAGCGATTTGGTGATTGGTGGCGCACTTGCAACGATTGGCGTCGGAACTTTATTGGGAGCTGAAACGCTAGGAAAATGGACAGCTGATTACTTAAATCTGGACGTATCCGTTGATGCCATAAAGGACCTACTCAGCGGTAAAGGGCTCAGCTCATTGTTATTCAGCTCTCGTGAGCCAGGAATTAAAAAGGCAGCTAAAGAATTGGACATAACCGAACGCACTTTAATAGATTTAAAAGACGTTAAATGGGGTGATTTTGCAGAGTTAAGCTCAGACGTGGTTCGTACCGGAAAAAGTTACATTGGAACTCTACTGACACAGGCTGGTATGGCGGATATACCCGGTATGAGCGTGGATGACGATGCCGGAACCGCTCGTGAAGAAGTGAAACTGCAATCCTTCATCAAGCGTCACCAAGATAAAATCAAAGGAAATATCGATAAAATGAGCATTGGAGAAATCTTGAATGAACTGGAAAAAGCCGGCGTATTTGGGAAGCCTGAGCACGCAGATGAACTTGAAGCTCCGACTCCAGAAAAAACTCCAGAAGTAAGCGACGATCTTTCAAGCATGCCAGCCGTAGCAAGTGTGGTCAAATCAGTAGTAAGCGGCGAAATGGACTGGGACGAAGGTTTAGCAGCACTCAAACCCGCCGCTGACGAAGATGGAGCGGGTCTTGGGATCATTGATGGAACCTTGTTCGTCTTAAAAGGTCTCGCCATTGTTCCTCTCAGCAGCTTAGAAATTGTGGTGGAACAGGTAAAAGATATCTACGACTTCACCACGGGGGATGGAGCCTTAAGTGAAGCCCTATGGGCAGACAACCAGGTCTATTGGGCGGGAACGTATTTCGCGGGTCACGGAACCTTAGCCATCGCCAAAGGAGTCAAAGCTGGTAACTTAAACCCGGGGCCAATTCTCGGCGAAGCAATAAAAGGGGGGTTCAAAGGAGTCCTCGATTCCTATCTATTCATACCCAACACCGTAATAAAAGGGCTCAAATGGAAAACAGAAGTTGGACAACTATCGACCTACGCTAAACTCACCGCCAAAGAGCATCTGCCTTTTTTGTCACCAGCAGAAAAAATTCACGTTCTTCATGATCAAGCGGCTTATTATGGTGAACGTTACAGCCACTACCACAAGAAACTGGAACTTTTTGAAAGCTCTGAAGTCACAGGAAGTATAAAATCAAAAATTTATGAAAAAATTTATGGAAAAGCCTGGCTTGAAAAAATGATGGACCGGTATGCCGAAAAATTCTTTAAGAGTCGAAAAGCCTACTTAAAGGAAATGAATGTGGTCGATAATATAGGTGGAGACGTAAGGCTTTCTTCTATTAAATCGGACAAGGGCATAGCGGCACGATTAGCGGAAGCGGCCGAAAAATTTATTGCCGAAAACCCCAAAGCGGCTCTTCCAGAATTACCAGCCTACCGCGTCACCAATCCAAAATACGCAACGCATGCAGAGGCCACACGAGCAGGAATCCCTCGAGAAAACGTTCCAAAAGCGCTTATCGATAGAATGGAAGCTTTAGGCTTAAAAGGAGATCGTATCACTCTCAAATTGAGAGAATACGGTATGACCAAGGTAGAAGTGGAAGCCCTTTGTACAGAACTTGAAAGAATGCCAAATCCAAAGCAAGCCGCCAAAGATCTAGAAATGGTTTTATGGAAAATTAAAAATCCCAAGTTGTTTAGAGTGGGAGGAACCTTAGCAAGGGGTGCCGGAATCATTGGCGCAATATATATGCTCTATGACTTTCAAGAATCCAATGACAAATGGAATACGATTGGAGAAGACGCCAGTATGCTAGGAACTTTTGCCCTAGGTGCACGGGCCACGGCCTCTGTAATTCCTCATCCAATTGGTAAAATTGTGGGAGGAATTGCGGTAGGTACTGCAGCTTCGTTTGGTGGTATGGCAGCTTGGAATAGCTATGGAAAGCCTTATCTTCAAAAGCATTTTCCAAACCGACAAGACTTCTATGAAAACTCCATCGTGAGTGGAACGGGAACTGTTTTAAGCATGATGACCGGCGGAATTTTACTCAATGATATAATCTTTGCAGCAGACGCCATGGGAATTGGCGATGGCATTGATGAAGAAACCGACCCAATCGCTTATCTAACCGATTCTAAGTACATTGGTCACTACGATTTTATTGACGACGTGCTTGCTGGCGAAAAAATAATGGCCATGGGTGAACACCGTATGCATGACTTAAGTGAACTTCGCAGCAATGGTAAGGAAGCCCTAGACGGCGCACAAGATAAGATTAAGGATTTGCAGGAAGAATTCACCGGCTTGGAAGCCAAGGAACTCACCCTGGACGATCTAGAACGCAAAGAAACTATCACAATAAGGAAAGATGAGATTTTAAAAGAAATCGAAGTCTTAGAAAGAGCTTCAATCAGATTCCTATCCTATACTGACGACAGCTGGGTCGATGTTAAACAGATGGAACTCATCTATATGCAAACAGAGATGATCAATCCAGCCTTTGAAAAATTCCAGATCGTTGTGGAGAAAAAATTTGGAGCCGAAGGGCTAGAGGCATTTGCTCGTTTGATGGGCAGAATGCAAGAAGGTCGCGAAGGAGTTAAAGGAGATCATGAGATGCAGGTATGGCAATACCTCTGCGATCAAAGTGTTGAACTTGGGGAAGGGGAGTCGCTCCCATTCGCTGACTTTGCAACGTTCACCATTTCTATTTATCAAAGCGCTAAACGTTTAGAAGAAGTTAAAAAAGAATTAGGTGCTGAAAAGGGGACTGGCCCAGCAGTGGAGGAGGCTCACACGCCTGTTGAGCAGGATTTGACCGTCTAGCAATCCTACACAATATATCTTGTGTAAAGTTAACCCCTGTCGAACTAGAGTCGGATATACCAAATACCGGGGGTCCCACTCTTTTCTAAGTAGCCAAGCCCCTCCAACCGATTGAGACGCATCGGATCAACTAAAACGATTTTTGAATTTTTCAATAAACCCTTCGCATCCAAAGCTTGTTCGCATTCAAGCTCCCTAAGCTCAATAGCCTCTTCACTACTCTGCCCGTCCGAATTACCTTCGTTTATAGCCATTATTTTTAATTAAACGACTTACACTACGTCTCCAATTTCACTCAGTGCCTCCAAAATTGCGATTTTTGCTTGAAGGCTGGGATACTGCCGCAGTTCAACGTCTTCGTCAACCAAACGCTCAGCTTGTGCACGAACTCGATTCAGCATCTCCAAGTCCGTAAAGCTCGCCATTTTTAAGTCAGGAAGTCCACTTTGTTTGATCCCATAAATTTCTCCCGGGCCGCGCATTTGCAAATCCAATTCAGCCAAATCAAAGCCTGAATTATACTTCACCATGTATTTTAGTCTTTGCAAGGCTCCGTCGGAGTTTGAATCTGTAAATAGGAAACAATAGGACTGATGTTCACCGCGTCCGACCCTCCCCCTAAACTGATGGAGCTGGGCGAGGCCAAAACGATCCGCGCCTTCAATCATCATAATGCTGGCGTTGGGCACGTCTATTCCCACTTCGACAACGGACGTCGAGACCAATATGTCCACTTCGCCGCTGGCAAATTGTTTCATAACCTCATCTTTATCTTCGGCCTTCATCCGGCCATGCAAAAGCGCCAAGCGATGATTGGGAAAAACTTCACTCTTCAGCCGTTCGTACTCCAAGGTCACGGCCTTCACTTGAATGGCGTCCGACTCTTCAATCAGCGGGCAAATAATAAAAACCTGTCTTCCCTTTTGAACCTGATCGGAAATCCAAAAGTACGCGTCATTGCGTTTATCTTCCGGCACGAGTCGCGTTACAATCTCCTGACGTCCCGGTGGCAATTCATCCAGCGTCGATAAATCCTGGTCGCCATACAAAGTCAGCGCCATGGTTCGTGGGATCGGCGTCGCGGATAAATTGAGCATATGAGGATTTCCGTGAATTTGAAAGACGGCGCGTTGTTTCACCCCAAAGCGGTGCTGTTCATCAATCACCGCGAGTCCAAGCCGAGAAAAGCCCACCCCTTCTTGAATCAGCGCATGTGTGCCAATCACCAAATCACAACGGCCGGTCGCAAGCTGACCCAGAATTTCCTCGTGTTCTGCATTCGACGTTGAGCCCGTAAGTAATTGCACGTTAAATCCAAACGGTGTCAACAAACGTACGAGTGTTTTAAAGTGCTGCCGTGCCAAAATTTCCGTAGGCGCCATGAGTGCCGACTGGTATCCCTCCAGCTTCATCGCATAAATCGCCGCCGCTGCCACCACGGTTTTACCCGCCCCCACATCTCCTTGAACCAAACGGATCATCGGGAATCCCTTGGCAAAATCTTCAAAAATCTCCGCGATCACCCGAAACTGTGCCCCGGTGAGCTTGAACGGCAAAGAATCCAAAAAAGCCTCCAAATTCACATTTTCCAGCTTCTTTCCTTCACCCGCAGCGGCCACTTTCCATAATTTCTTTCGTTTCAGCGCCAAAAATTGCAGCATAAATAGCTCGTCGAAAGCCAAGCGTTCACGTGCCTTGGTCAAATGCTCCTCGTCTTTGGCAAAGTGCACATGGTAAATGGCATCCGGCAGTCGCATCAAACCTTCTTCCTGCAAAATCTTTTCCGGCATAAAATCTTCAAAATACTGCGCGTACGGCAGCATCATATGAATTTTCTCCCGCAGCCACTTGCTCGTTATCTCATCTTTTTCAGGGTAAACGGGCACAATTCGCCCGGTGTGCAGCAGCACCTTAGCCGGTTTTTCGTACTTGGGGCTCAGCATCATCATCCTCCCCTTTTCAAACTTCAATTTTCCCGTCAAAATTATTTCACTTCCCTTAAAAAACATCTGTTTAATATGCGGCTGGCTGAACCACATCACCGGCAATTCTCCCGTCGCATCACAAACCACCGCCCGCGTCATCACCTTCCCTGCCCTAGTCGGCACATTCAAGATCGATTTGATCTTAACTTGTATAACATTGATCTCATCCGTTCGCATCTCATTGATGCGTGTAAATTCCTGCTCATCTCGGTAATCCCGTGGAAAATACAAAAGCAAATCCCGCAGCGTCTTAATCCCCATCTCCTTCAAAAGCGCGATATAATTCTCGCGAGTCTTCAAGATCCGGGCATCAAGACGATAGTCGATCATGAAAGAGTTTCTACATTAGCCACATCGGCAGATTTCATTTTCAGTTGGTCACAATTTGTGACAGACTGACTTCCTTTCTCATTGTGCTCAAAAGGTATTATGCCGTTCATCCTGGATGGGTTCTTGGATTTCGAATTTTCTCATAAAAAGTGGTTGGACGCTAGGAAATTTACAGCCAATCAACTAGAAAAACACTTACAACACCGAGCCACTTTACAGGGGGGGGTATTGTGTTATTATAATTAGAAATCATATTTTTCTAAACAAAACAAATATGTCAGAAAAGCCTAATCAAACGCCAGAGTCTATCGAAGCTTCCACCTTGAAGCCTGAAGATGCTCTGCAACAAAAGATAGACTCTGTAGATCTTAAAAAATGGCCCAATTACGCTAAATTAAAAAATCCTGGCGATTTTACTGACAAAAAAACTCTACATTACTGGTTGGCGTCTAGAATAAAAACTTCCGCTGTAAACTCTACTGCAACTGAAGTAGCACCAGCTAGCGATAGACAGATAAATTATGATACAACTAGTAGAGGTCAGCAGCTCGAAACATGGGATGCAGCCCTTAAGAATCATACCGAATGGGGCCGAACGCTTAAAGAATTCATACCTGAGATAGAAACTGCACACAAAGAACTCACTCACGAAGTTAGAGAACTCATTTCTGAACTTTACAATACTGAGGATCCAAAAGAAATTGCACGAATATTTTGGGGAATGGAAACCAGTCAATCAATTGAAGTTGCCCCCTCCTATCGCAATGAGGGCAACTCCCCCCTCCTAGGTGTTGGTTTTGAATGGGGATGGGATGGAGAGACCTCGGACCCAAGTTATTTGTCCTTAGAACCAAAAGGAGGATTTGACATGACTTTAGATGATAGTGAGAAGGGATTAGCAGAGCATTACCAGACACGTGATATTGCCTTCGGCCTAAATTTTCTGATGTCACTCGCTCATATGAGAGACAATCTTCAACAAAAAAAGGCCGACAAAATGAAAAAAAGTTTGGAGCACGACAAAAAAGAGAGCGATGCAGCTGCACAAAAAGCATTGGATGAACTGAACTAACTCTTCACCCTCCTAAAATGCCTCTTCCCTACCTGCAATAAAGCCCCGTTCTTCGTCAACGTCACCTCAGCCTTCACATCCTCAACCTTCACACCTTCCCATTTTACCCCTCCGCCTTCCACCAAACGACGAGCGTCGCTCTTAGTGGCAGCGAGTCCGAGCTCTGAAATCAAATCCACAATGTTCCATTTTTCTCCACCCACCTTCACTTCTTCAATTTCATCAGGCACTTCTCGACGTTGGTGAACCGTTTTGAAATGTTCCTCCGCAGCCCGCGCTGCCTTTTCGCCGTGGTAGATCTCCACAATCGCGTGACCGAGTTCCATCTTAATATTGCGTGGATTTTCTCCACCCGCTAAACGCGTCTTGAATTCAGCAATCTCATCACGATCCATTCGTCCAGCCAGTTCCAAATAAATTGGAATCTGTTCATCGGGTATCGACATGGTTTTTCCAAAAATATCTTCAGGCTTCTCGGCAACACCAATGTAGTTCCCGGTGGTCTTTCCCATCTTCATGGTTCCATCCGTTCCCACTAAAATCGGCACCGTGAGAATATTTTGAGGTTCCTGGCCGTAGGCTTTTTGTAAAGTGCGTCCAGCGAGCAGGTTAAAGGTTTGATCCGTTCCACCCAGCTCTACATCCGCCTCCAGTGCCACGGAATCGTAGCCTTGCATCAGCGGATACATGAATTCGTGCACGGAAATCGGTTGATCGTGCTTGATGCGTTCTTGGAACATGTCACGCTCCAGCATTTGTGCCACCGTGAATTGAGACGCCAGCAAAACCACATCCGAAAAATTCAGCGGCGCGAGCCATTCAGCATTCCAACGCACTTCTACTTTAGTCACGTCGAGCACATGGGAAACTTGATCCATATAACCCTGAGCATTTTTTTCCAGTTCTTCTTGGCTGCGTTGTTTGCGAGTTTCATTTTTTCCCGTGGGGTCTCCGATCTGCCCGGTGAAATTTCCAAACAGCAAAATGATTTGATGCCCCAATTCCTGAAACTCACGGAGTTTGTGCACCACCACCATATGCCCCAGGTGTAAATCAAAACCCGTCGGGTCGATTCCCAGCTTAACGCGCAGCTTTTTCCCGCTCATTAATTTCTTTTTCAGATCTTCTTTTACGATCACATCGGCAACCCCCAAAGAAAGTAGCAAATCGATCGCTTTTTCATCGGTATTCACGGACATAGTTTTTTCCTGTAAAGTTACTTAGATCAAATTAACAAAGCCCCCTCAAAAATGCAATTTCAAAGCTACACATTCAAAAAGGAAGATGAAGGAACTCGCTTAGACCACTTTTTAACCGAATTTCTCAAGATTTCTCGCAGCCAAGTGCAGCGCTACATTAAAGAAAAATGCGTCTACCTCAACCATAAGTCCGAAAAAGCCAACACTAAGGTGAAAGAAGGCGACGAATTGCTCTACCGCACTCCCGAGCTCAAAGACTCTAAACTGATCGCAGAAGACATTCCATTAGATATCATTTTTGAAGACAAAAACCTCCTGGTGATCAACAAACCCGCCGGAATCGTGGTTCACCCTGATGAATCCGGTCACAGCGGCGGCACCATTGTGCACGCGGTCCTCGCCCACTGTAAAAATCTGAGCGGAATCGGCGGCGAACGACGTCCCGGAATCGTGCACCGTCTCGATAAAGACACTTCTGGAGTGCTTCTGATTGCCAAAAACGACGTCACTCACCAGAAATTTTCTAAGCTTTTCCACGACCGTAAGGTTAAAAAGACCTATTTAGCCCTGGTAAAAGGCTTACCCAAGAGCAAAAAAGGCCGTATCGAAGCCCCTATTTCCCGTCACAGTGTGGACCGTCAGCGAATGGCCGTGAGCAATCAAGGCAAGAACGCCATCACCACTTTTGAAGTAGATTCCACCTACCGCGGCTACACTCTGCTACGTGTAAACATCGAAACCGGCCGGACCCATCAGATTCGCGTTCACCTGGCGAGCATCGGCCACCCCGTAGTTTGCGACCCACTTTACGGAGACAAAAAATTCAACGCCGAATTCCGCGAAAAATACGGCCTCAAACGCCAATTCCTCCACGCCGCCCGCGTCGAAATCGACGGAAAGGTCTACGAAGCACAGCTTCCTGAGGATTTACAAAAACTGAAACTGGCTTAAAGTTCACTCCCGGGGGTGAATTCAGAAACACTTTTTAATATGGCAAGCGCCTGGTCTTTTTTAGCAGCTGGCACAAATAGATGATCGTGATAAAAAGCAGAGACTACATTCACGCTAATACCCTCGGCAGCCAACTTAGGGGTCAAAGCAGCTAAAAAACCAACAGCTTCCAGGTCAGAATGCACATTGAGGGTAATCATCGCCCAAACGGTGGAATAGCTAAGCTTCAATTCATCAGCCTTCTTACGAGTTAAAATATACGTCCAACCCTCATTTTCTTTAAAAGACAGTAAAAAATCTACTACTATCGGCTCAACGCTAGTACAAAACACAAACTCACCCGATACAAGTTCTGGTTGCATAGACTTCAAAAGAACCTCTAGATTGTTTATTCCAAGCATTTGATAGGGTTTAAATTGGCTTAATTTTTTAATAGACTCGAGCGGCTCCACAGCAGCCCCTTCTTGAGCGAGGATCTTTTTGTAATCCTTCTTCCAGCTTTAGGTCAGAAGTAGCATACGTAGGATGCCAAGCAGGATTCCCATTACTGTGAACGAAATCCGTACAATAAGCTTCTACATGTACTTCATCTACAGGTTTTCCATCTTCATACTCACAAACACTCCACTTCCCCGTATGATAATTTTTCTGGAAATACCCACTATCTCTTACTAATTTGTGACCGAGGTCCCCCTCCTCTAGTTTTGGACAGTTTCTAATATAGGAAGGACCCGTACTAAAAACAGCCTCACATTTACCAAAGTTCAGCTTTAGTTCACTGCTCAGCTCTGCCTCCAAACGCTCATCCCTGGCATCCGTTGAAGTTTCTGAAAAATCAGACACAAGAATAGACCCCGGAGCTTCGGTTTCAGTAGTACAAGCAGCTAAAACAAGTGGAAGTCCAGAAAGTCTCATAATAATTACTCAGCCTTTTTCTTTGCAGGAGCTTTCTTAGCAGCTGGCTTTTTAGCCACCACTTCTTCCTTAGCCTCCTTCATTTCAGGCTCATCTTTAGCAGCGCTCACCTTCTTTTCAACGGCAGAGATCTTAAGCACCTTGATGGTGCTGAAAAACTGACGGTGACCTTGGCGACGGTGCGTTCGTTTCTTAGCTTGGTAGGTTGAGATGTACATCTTTTCTCCTTTTCCTTGTTCAACCACCTGACATTCTACGTGCGCTCCGGCTACAAAAGGCATTCCAATCTTGAGTCCGCTTCCATCTTCTTCACCCATCAAAAGCACTTCGTTGATTTTGAAGTTCTTTCCTTCTTCAGTATCTACTTTTTCTACCTCAATTTCGTCCTTTTCACGGAGACGGTATTGCTTTCCACCAAGATAAACGACTGCGAACATAGGTTTGAGAATTTAAATCGGGGTTACTCTACGGAATATTCCTCGGTTAAGCAAGAGCTTTTTCCAAGATTTCCATGCCTTCAGCAATAGCCTCCTTCAAAATCACCTTCTCTTCAGGTAAAAATGGCGCCAGCACAAAAGTATGCAGGTCCATCTGTTCCGGGGCAATCTCTCCTCGAGATTCAATACCGATACGAAGGCGCGGGAAATCCATGGTTGCCAGGTGCTGAATCACCGATTTCATTCCGTTGTGGGTGCCCGCCGAACCGCTTTCGCGAAAACGCAGCTTGCCCAGAGGCAAATCCACATCATCATAAACGGTGTAAAAATCCTTGGGTTCAATCTTATAAAAGTCCATCACTTCGCGCACGGCTTCACCCGACAAATTCATGAAAGTCAGCGGCAGCATTAAAATCATTTTGTCCTCGCCATTGCCTTTTTCACTCACCAGTGACTTTCCTCGCTCTTCAAAAGGAGGGAATTCGTGTTTTTTGGCAAATTCCGCCATAAAGACAAAGCCCACATTGTGGCGGGTGTTGTTGTATTTCTTGCCGGGGTTTCCAAGTCCGCAGATGAGCTTCATAGGTCGTGAAA
Organism: uncultured Candidatus Peribacteria bacterium; assembly: GCA_965230905.1. Taxonomy (GTDB): domain Bacteria; phylum Patescibacteriota; class Gracilibacteria; order UBA1369; family 2-02-FULL-48-14; genus 2-02-FULL-48-14. The sequence goes on along the minus strand of OZ246396.1, from coordinate 1,165,819 downwards.
TTCGTAGATATGAGGGCCAATTTTGATCAAATCCCCCGTTTTGGCCTTAATACGAATGAGGGCGTTTTGGATTTTCATTTTCTTGAGCACATCATACACGCGCTCCACCGCTCCTTCATACTCAGGGTTCGTCATGCGGGAAATCTGTTCAATTCGCTTCCCGGTAACCTTATAAAGCGTACGTTTGGGCAGCAGTTCTGGCTCAATCGTGAGTCCTTCAATAGTCTGATCAAAATCCTCCAGGTCCACTTCGTACATTTTTTCTACTTCAAAAGATCGGTCGTCCACAAATTCCAGAGGTTTATACTCGATCATTTCTTCATTAGTAGACGCCACGGGCGCCTTTTGACGGTGCTTCTCCACCAATTCATAAAGTTCAAACATGAGTTTATTCAAACCCTCCCCGCTCACTCCGGAAACCAAGCGGAACTTTTTCTTCATTTTAGGAAAGGCCTTCAAGAATTCCTTTTGCAGTCTTTCACGGTCCTCATCAGGAATGGAATCGATCTTGTTCATCACCACAAAGAAGTCTTTTTCAGCCAGTTCAGCATCGTATTTTTTGAGCTCGTCCTGCAAAGTTCGGAACTGATCCACCACGCTGCGTCCTTCATAAGAGAATGGATCGAGCACATAAATCAAGGTCGCGGTACGGGAAATGTGCTTCAAAAACGCATCCCCGAGCCCTTTTCCTTCCGAAGCGCCTTCAATAATTCCCGGCATGTCGGCAATCACAAAGCTCTGGTCCTTGCTTCCGCCAAAATCCGATAAATACACCACTCCCAAGTTGGGGATAATGGTCGTGAACGGATACGCAGCGATTTTAGGACGCGCGGACGAAACGTGTGAAATCAAAGTCGACTTCCCGGCTGACGGAAATCCCACCAGCCCCACATCGGCCACCAGTCGAAGTTCAAAACGAACCTTTCGAAGCTCACCCACATCTCCAATCTCGGCAAATTTAGGCGCCTGACGGACGCTGGACATGAAGTTGGCATTTCCATACCCTCCCCGTCCACCACGAGCCGCCAAAAAGCGCTGACCGTGTTTTTTAAGATCAACCAAAAGCTCCTTAGTATCTTGATCATAAATCAAGGTTCCCACGGGCACGAACAGAATCACATCCTCGCCGGCGTGTCCCGCCATATTATTTCGGAATCCACGTTCTCCTTTCTTGGCTTGAAAGTGTTTTGAACCGGTAAAGTGCTGCAAAGTATTGAAATTGTCGCTCGCTTCCAGAATCAAACTCCCCCCGTTTCCACCGTTCCCTCCATCGGGAGCACCGCATTCCACAAACTTTTCACGGTGAAAAAAAACAAACCCATCTCCGCCTTTTCCCCCTTCAAGTTCGAGCTGAACTTCATCGAAAAACATATTTATTACCTTTTTATTGACACTGAAGTGCCTAATTAGAGTTCGGACTCTATCACAGATTCAAAGACTTCGTAAGGCCAAGCGCCCACAAGTTTTTTTCCGTTGATAAAGAAGGAGGGCGTTCCGGTGACTCCGTAACCTCGTCCTGCGGTCATATCTGCATTCACTTCGTCCGCCATTTCACCGCTCTCCAAACAGCTTCGGATGTTCACATCCAAGTTATCCTGAGCCGCCGTGATCATGACTTCCTGCGCATCCGTTTTACCGGACCATAGAGAAACGTTTTCAAAGAGCCAGTCGTGGAAAGCGTAATATTGCTCATCGCCCACACATTCAGCTGCTTGCGCGGCAATGTTGGCCTGAGCGTGCCCACTCAAAGGGAAATCCCGGTAAATAATCTTAACTTTTCCCGTTTCTACATAGTTCTTAATAAGGAGCGGCAAGGTTTCGTCATAAAAAGTACGGCAGTAAGGACATTGGAAATCGCTGAATTCCACAATGGTCACCGGCGCATTCACATCACCCAAAACCGCATCGTCGTCGATGCTCACATCCACCACTTCCAAAGTATCAGGATCCACTTCGGGAGCCACCGTTTCTTCATCAGGAACTGCGTTGTTATTAAGGCCTAGAGAGCTGCCGCCACCAGATACCAAAAGTCCGAGCATAAGGCCGACCGCAAGAAAACTGAGACCAACCCAAAGGGTTTGAGCGTTATTGTTCTTTGAAAACATAGTGTGGATTAAATTAATGGCGCAGAGAGAATAGCATATTGTTTCCGCCAAACAAATAGTGTAATTTACGACCCGTGCCGGAATGGCGGAATTGGCAGACGCGCGGGACTCAAAATCCCGTTTCCTTCATCGGAAGTGTGGGTTCGACCCCCACTTCCGGCACCACACTCACCCTCTTCGATCATGAAAATATCCAAACTGTACACGGCCTTGCTTGCTTCTTTGTTGCTAACAGGATGCATTCCTACCGAAAACAGCGAAACTTCTGAGACCAGCATCAGCATCGCTCACATCACTGCAGTGGATGCCGTTTCTTTCACCATGGACCCGGTTGTAATTGAGGAAGACGGAAGCATCAGCAATCCTACCGTGGAAGCTGAACGTTACGAGGTGAGCGACGCCACGGTTACCGTGAATATTCGTGATGGTGAAAATCCAGCAAAAATGAAAACCATCACCTGGGAGGCCTTCTACAATCTCAGTACTCAAACAGACGCCTTCAACGCCGACTCACTCTTCGACATTTCTTATAAAGAAATCAGCACGACCGACAGCGCTACCGGTGAAGAGATCAACTACCACGTTGAAATCAACATCACGGAACACGTGATTTCCCTTTAAAAAGATTCTTCCACCATCTTCTTAATCATCGCTCCGTCAGCCTTTCCTTTGAGCTTGCCCATCAGCGCGCCCATGAGTTTTCCGAGGCCGCTTTTGTCAGTGATGCCGAGTGCAGCTTTGGTGGCTTGAACCTCGGCACGCACCTCGTCTTCGCTCATTTGGGCAGGCATATAAGCCATGAGGAGGGCGATTTCTTTTTCTTCCTTTTCAGCCAGTTCAGGTCGTCCGCCTTGTGTAAATTGCTCAACGGAATCCTTACGTTGCTTCACCATTTTTTGAATAAGGTTCTGAATCAAGTCTTCTGTAATTTCTGTGCCCGTTCCATCGGTTTGAATTTTCAAAACTTCAGCCTTGAGCATGCGCAGCACGGAGGTTTTAAGTTCATCCTTGGCTATCATGGACGCTTTGAGTTCACTGAGAAGGGTTTCTTGGTTCATGGTTTTTGATTAGTGAAGTCATTATACACGAACTCTGCGCTAGCTAGAACCAATGGTGCTCGGAAAGAGAAGTAGAAATTAAACAGCGTTACTACGGACCTATTTTTGGAAACTAGCTAAAATACTTTCTGCCCGGGTTTACAAAACCACAAGATTTTGATAAGATTAGCCATTAATTAACTTCTATGGCAAGATTCTCAAAAGTAGGAGGAGACCGAGGCATTCCAGGCCTTGAAATGACTTGGCAAGATCATGTACGAGTTGCTAAAGCCATGCCTGTTGAAGAAATCTACCGTTTATCGGGAGAAGCGCTCTACAACGTAGCTGAGAGAACGCAAGATCCAGAACTTGCCAGAAAATTGTTAACGGATACTGATCAACTCAAAGCAGGCTTAAGAAGTAGGTATCCAGGTCATGATCGAGTTAAAGACAATGTTTACCATATAAGAGAAGATAACATCGAAAGTTTAGTAAAGCGCCTTCAGGCACTGATCAGACCCTCACTCGGTGAGCGTGCCAAAGACATCTTGGCTCAGCTGGGACTCACTAAAAAGAAAGTTCAGGAGAATTTACCGGAAGAATAAGGAGATCTTCTCAGCTAGACGCTTCCCCACTAGCTCAGTCAGCTCCTCTGCACTCGTTTGTTTGATTTTTTCGAGCGACCCAAACTTCTTCAAAAGTTTCATTTTAGTGGCCTTTCCAATACCCGGAATTTCATCGAGCACAGAATGCGTTATATGTTTTTTGCGAGAGTCTTTTTGGAACGTAATGGCAAAACGGTGGGCTTCGTCGCGGATTCGTTGCAGCAAGTACGAGGCCTTGGAGTCTTTTGGAATGAGGAGAGGGAAACTTGCGCCGGGAATAAATACATCCTCTTCACGTTTTGCCAGACCAATCATAGGAATAGTGAGACCGAGGGCATCGCGGCTTTTAAGTGCAGCACTGAGCTGGCCTTTCCCTCCATCGATTACAATGAGATCCGGTTTAGTCTCAAAAGAAGCATCGTGGTGTTTGGAAGGATCGTAAGCCATTAGGAGTGGCAAAAGCTGCTCAGAAAATTCTGATGGAAAGGTTTTGATTTTTTCAAAGCCTAGCTTTTCGTAGAACGGTTCCATTTCACTTACGCACGTCACATAAATTCGCTTGGCCTTTGTTTTTTCAAGCGCACAAAAAATAAGTGCTCGACCCAGCCTTTGCTCACGAGCTTTCGGCGTAACATAGAGAGCTTTTATAAGATAGGTGGCGTCCTTTCCCGGCAAAAGTCGCAAAAATCCAAGGACTTTTTTGTCTTTAAGCACCACCTGGTATTCATTCAAATTGCCTTCAATTTCTTCGGTGTTGCGCCATTCTTTAAGCAAGGTTTGGATGCCCGGCACATTGGTTTTAGCTGCCTTGCGAATTTGAATTCCCGCAGGCACGGGCTGCAAGTGAGAAAGACGACGAAGCAAAATTTCGCTCATGGCCTTGAAGTCGTCGATCTCGCCATCCACCAAAGTTTGCAGTTTGAATTTGCGATAATCCGATTTCTTAGCGACGCCATTTTCAAAAACCACCATGGAAGCCACCGTGTCCGTGCCACCGAGATGCGAATTGTCATAACACTCCATGCGTTTAGGCGGCTTGGGCAAACTCAGTGCATGAGAAAGTTCCTCCAAAGCCTCTTGATCGGAAGGAGCCATGCTCTCCCAACGAGCCTTGTTTTGTTTCAAAAAGCTGCGAGCATTTTTTTCGGCCAGCTCCACGAGTTTGTGTTTCTTCCCACGTTCGGGCGTGATCAATTTCACCCGTCGCCCCGCCTGATTCCCAGCCCAAGTCATGAAAAAATCGGCCTCTTCAAACTCCACAGGAATCAAAATCTGCGGCGGAATTTGAGTCGCCTTTTCATAATACTGATACAAAAAAGCTTCCACCACTTCCTGCGCCTGGTCTTCTTCGCCGGCTTCATACCCACCCGCATCCGCAATGAAATTTTCTTGATCAATCAGCTTGCCATTCCGCAGCATAAAGAGATTCAAATATGCTTTGCCACCTTCCAGCACAAAGCCCAAAATATCCATGTTTTCCAAATCCGGCGACGTGACGATTTGCTTGCTGTCAAAAAGTTGCCGAAGTGAAAGCAATTTGTCACGTACCAGTGCGGCCTTTTCATATTCCTTTTTAGCCACGCAGGCGTTCATCTGGTCTTCTAAAGATTTTTCGATTTCCCCACTTTTCCCTTCTAAAAAATACTCAATCCTCTCAATAGAACGGCCATAATCTTCAGGAGAAATTTTTCCGATACAAGGAGCGGCGCAGCGCTTAATATGGTAATCCAGGCACGGATACGCGATGGTTTTTCGAGTCACTTTCGCGGCGCCGTCGTTCCAATCAATACCAAGGTCGCAACTGCGGTACATAAAGAGTTTCTGCAAAAGACCCAGCGTTTTCTTCACCGTATGAGCCGCCGTTTTTGGTCCAAAATAGCGTGCGCCATCTTTCAAAACCTTTCGCACAATTTCAATCCGTGGATAATCCTCATTCTTCGTGATCTTTATATATACGTAATTCTTATCGTCCTTCATCAGCACGTTGTATTTGGGACGGAACTCTTTGATCAAATTCGTTTCCAGCATCAGGGCTTCCAAATCGCTGCCCACTTCAATCCATTCCAAATCCTCCACGTGCTCAAGCATCTTTTCCGTTCGCACGGCTTTCACGGTTTTTCTAAAATACGAGCGCACACGCTTATTCAGGTTTTTTGCCTTCCCCACGTACAAAATCCGCCCCTCGCCATCCCTCATTTTATAAACGCCGGGCGTAGACGGCAATTTTTTGAGTAGCGCTTCGATCTTCTTTTGAGCCATAGTAATCTCATGTTAAGATAAGTCCTTCACTAAGGCAAATGAGCGAAGTCTTTCCAAAAAACATGAACATGAAGCAGGCGGTGCTCTCCACGCTTGCGTATTTCCAGCTCTTTGAAGTCCCCCTGACCCGCAGCGAACTGAGTGAACATTTGTTTTTCGCGCAGCCGGATGAAGAAAAGATCAGCATTTACCTCAAGGAAAGCCCGCTCATTAAACTCACGGAAGGTTATTATTCCCTTTCCAGCGACCCTGCTTTTCACGAAAAATTCTTTGAAAAAGTACAGCGTTCCCGAAAACTCTGGAAAAAGGTACGCCGCTACCAATGGCTCTTTTCAATCTGTCCTTTTGTAAAACTGGTCTGCGTCTGCAACAGTTTACCCATTTATGCCGTAGACGAAGGCAGCGACATCGACCTGCTTGTGGTCACCGAAAAAAATCGCCTCTTCCTGGCCCGACTCTGCCTCACCGTACTCACCAGCCTCTTTGGAGTCCGCCGCCACGGGAATAAAACCGAAGGACGTTTCTGCCTAAGCTTCTACCTTTCGGAAGATTCCACCGATTTCAAAAAACTCGCCCAAGAACCCTATGATATTTACCTTGCCTACTGGCTCAAAACCTTGGAGCCCATTGCCGGGGACTACACGGTGTACGAAAAAATTCTGGAAGAAAATCGTGCCTGGCTGGAAGAATATTTTAGAACCGTAACGCCTCACCGCCGTTTCTTCCGGAAAGCCACTCCGTTTCAAGATAAAATGAAAAGCTGGGCTGAAAAAATCCTCAATAAGGACGAATGGGAAGTAAAAACACGTGAGAAACAAATTCGCCGAGCCAAAGATAAATTTTACGACCTTAAAGATCGCAGCGGCACCGTTATCTCCCCCACGATGCTCAAGTTCCACGATAAAGATCGCCGCTCAGAAATTCGCAAGGAATGGGTGGCCTTACTCAACGAACTGCTTTAATCACTGCTCCTCGTCGATCCCATCATCGATCACCGTGAACTCTTCCGGCTTCTCGGCATCGAGAGCTCCTTTTCGTTTGTGCTTAGGTCCACGTTCGCCCGGTTTTCGGAACAACATGCGCAAACTGGTTCCATTGAATCCAAATTGTGAACGCAGCTCGTTCTCCAAAAATCGCCCGTAAGAAAAGTGCATGATCTCGGGCCAATCACAGTAGAAAACAAAAGTCGGAGGCAAAATATCCACCTGTTCCACCGAAAGCACGTTGAAACGATGCTTTCCTCGGCTTCCTCGCGGTGGATGTTTTTTAACCGCTTGGCTGAGCCACACACGGAGGTCTTGGGCAGGCACAATGCGGTTCCGTTCTTCCGTCACTTGAATGGCCAAATCCAGCACCGGGAAAATGTTCCGTCGTTCGAGCCCGGATCCAAAAATCACCGGTGCCCACGGTAAGTACGCCATGGTGTTTTGCAAATCGTGCACCAGCATGTGTTCTCGGTCTTCGCGCTCCTTTCCTTCATACAAATCCATCTTGTTCACCACCAAAATCAGTCCTTTTTTTTGTTCCAAAATGTATTCGCTGACGTGGCAATCTTGCTTAGTCACCCCTTCGGTCGCGTCGATCAAAAGCACACAAATGTCCGCCAATTCCACCGCCCCCATAGAGCGCAGAATGCTGTATTTTTCCAGACCCGGTTCAATCTTTCCACGGCGTCGAATCCCGGCCGTATCGATCAAAGTAAAAGCCGTGTCTTTGTATTCAAAAGGAATTTCCGTAGAATCGCGCGTCGTTCCCGGTACATCCGAAACCACCACCATCTTTTTTCCAAACAAGGCATTCACCAGAGTAGATTTCCCCACATTCGGTCGTCCTAAAAAGGCGATTTTGATACGATTGTCGTCCGCAGCCTCCACCTCACCTTTTTCAAAACCTAGTTTCTTCAGTTGTTCCGCCACCCGGCTCTCGAGTTCATCGATTCCAAAAGAGTGCAGCGCCGTCAGCGCCACCGGTTCACCAAATCCAAGTTCAAACATATTGAAACGCAGTTCTTCAAACTTAGGATTGTCGCACTTGTTCGCCACCAAAATCACCGGCTTCTTAGACTTTCGCAGCAAAGTCGCCGCATGAAAATCTTCCGCCGTCAGCTCTTCACGCACATCCACCACAAACACAATAATATCCGAGCCCGCAATCGCGGCCGCAGACTGTTCCTGAACATTGGCTTCAATATCGGATCCGGCCTTGGTTTCAAGCCCTCCCGTGTCCACGAGAATAATAGGATGACCCTCAACCATCACCTTATCGTAGAGTCGGTCACGAGTCGTTCCCGGCACATCGGATTCAATCGCACGGCGCTTGCCAATCAACCTGTTAAACAGAGTAGATTTTCCCACATTGGGTCTTCCGACAATGGACACAACTGCTGACATAATTTGGGTCAATGCGATTTAGATTAGCAAATCTAGAAGAGAACCTCAAGGCGCTAATCAAAATTTCCTAAACAGACGTACTAAGACTGTCTTCCTCTGTTTAGGAAAGTAAAATTTCTTTCCATGGTTCTCTTCTGAATTTATGAACCGTAAATTAAAAGGAAGAAAGGACGAGGATCATGATCCGAGTTCTTTCGCTCCCAGGTGAAGAAATTCAGAAGAGAAGATACAGGGGAAGAAATTTTACTTGCCGACGCGCCTCTATTCTGAGTTAATAAAGCCAATCGCCATTTATGAACCTCGCCAAAAAAATACTATTCACGGGACTTGCCGCATTTTATTGTTTTGCCCCAAACGCTTTTGCTGCAACCACAATTCTTCCCGAAACCAGTGACGAATGGTTCAACTGTGATCCTAATGATCAAAGCAACTGGGCCTTTTGGGAAGGAATCTTTCAAGATGAAGACAAACTTAAGGAAATGATCGATGTAGGAGAAAAAGCAGATATCGAGGCAATTTTAGGCTGCGCCTTAAAAACCGGCGAAATTCAGTTTTGGATGGTTCCCTACTACGTTATTTTTGCGATTGAGTTTGTGATCGACTTAGCCGGACTGATTCTAGTGCTGATGATCATGGTGGGCGCGTACTATTACATTGCAGGCGGACTCACGGACGATAAAGAGAAAGGGAGAACCATCATCACCCACGCCATTGGAGGTTTTGTACTCGTACTTTCCTCCTGGATCATCGTAAACATCATTTTACTCGCTCTCACCAGTTGATATGAAAAACGAACGCATCAATAAATTCATCCACAGCACTTCCGAGAATATCAAGCATTTGCGAGAAACTTTGCAGCAACTCAAAGAACAACGTAAAGAAAATCTGCGTATAGAAATTCCGGACCGAGACAGCAAACCGGTGAAGAAAGAGGAAGTCATCGTTCATTTTTCACCCATCAGCACAGCCAAAGCAACGGCTGTGGTCCTTTTGCTCATTGCACTCAGTCATTTTCTGGGAGACATCGCTCGAATTCTGCTCATATTTTTCATCGCCATCCTTTTCTCAGCCGCGTTGACGCCCACCGTGAATTCTTTGCGGAGGTACAAGATTCCACGGGCCATAAGCGTAATAGGTATTTTTCTCATCATGCTGATGATTTTTGGATTCTTTGTGTCGCAGCTCATACCTTTGGTGGCCACGCAGCTGTTGGAGCTCGCCAAGAGTTTGACCAGTCTGCTAGAAAAAATGGCCGCGGGTGAAGTGAACATTCCTTTTGGTGAAAGACTCGAGCCGGTGATTCAAGACTTCCTCAGTCATGTGGATAAAGAAGCACTGATCACTGAGCTCAAGACCACCTTGGAAGGTTTTGCGGGTGAACTACAAACCCTCGCAGGAGACACCTTGGGAGTGATCAAAGCCATATTCAACGGCATTTTCAACTTTGTGCTCGTGCTGATTTTGACTTTCTTCTTGGTGGTGAATGGAAAGGACGCAAACGATTTCTTCGTTTCGCTTTTCCCTTCCAAGCACGGCGCCTACATCATGAACAAAATTGAAACCATTCAACAAAAAATCGGGTACTGGCTACGTGGCCAAGTTATTCTGATGTGTTTGATGTTCACTTTGAGCCTCACAGGGCTTTTGATTCTGGGTGTAGACAACGCGCTCACACTGGCCATGATGACGGGTATTGCAGAGCTTTTGCCTGTGGTAGGACCCATTGCGGCTGGTATCCCGGCAGTGCTCGTTGCCTTCAACGAATCGCCTTGGCTCGCCGTGTGGATGCTGGGTCTCATCATCTTCCTCCAACAAATTGAAGGGAACATTTTGGTTCCGCTGGTTATGCGAAAAGCCGTGGGCCTCAGCCCAATTATTATCATCCTCGCGATGATGATCGGCCTCGAAAAACTCGGGGTGGTGGGCATGATCATGGCTATTCCCGTAGCAACGACCCTATCGATCTTTGTGAAGGAGTACGCGGAGAAAGAAAAATAAAGTCCGCTCCGCCGCTTTCTCCCACACATAGTTCCCTCGGGCTTCAGGCACTTCAATTTTCCCGTTGAGGGCTCGGTACATGGCCCCTTCCAATTCCTTGAGATTTTTCACCATGCAGGCGTTTTTGTAGAGCTCATTGTGAACGGGAATGTCACTCAGAATCACCGGGCATTTGGCGCGCACCGCCTCGAGCACCGGCAAATCAAAACCTTCGTACTTACTAATGGCCACCAAAGCTCGGGCATGCTTCAAATACCAAGCTTTTTCGCCCTCACTCACCTCACCCACCAAATGCACATTGTCAGATTTTTTGAGTTTCAATTTTGCAAAACGTGAGTCCGTTGCTTTAAGTCCAATCACGACAAAATTAACTTTGGGAAATCGCTCCGCCATCTTAAAAAACCAATCCAAACGTTTGCGTGGATCAGAGGGGCTGATCATCAAAAAAAAGGGCATTTTGAGCAGTTTTTTAGACGCTGCGGGAGCCACGGATTTTTCCAAATGCACGCCTTCATAGGTGATTTCTTTAAGCAGTTTAGTTTTTAGCGCCGCTCCCACCGTGAAGCTTGGCACCACCACACCGCTGCACAGTTTGAGCAAACGCCGCAAAGGAAAAATTAAATGCCACAAACGGCTTTTTAAAGACAAAGTCGACGAATACAGCTCCGGCACTTTATCGTGAATGGTCATCACCAACGGAATCTCGCTTTTATAAAAAGGCCGCCGGTCCGGAATCCAAATAAGCCCCGGTTTCACCGGAAAATACACTGCCGGCAAACGCGGGAAACCCAGCAGCGAGCGCACATGAAAAGCAGTATTAGAAAGCGCAATATGCCTCACCTCCGGAAAAAGTTCATGAATGCGTTCACAGCGCGTGCGCGCTTGGTAATATAGATCCAACTCCACATCCGTGCGCATCAAAAACTCCCTCACCAAAGCTTTGGTGTATTGAGTCACTCCGCTTTCAAACGGTTCGAGCAGCGGCCTAAGATCGACGGCGAGTCTGAGCATATTCGTAGGCTAGCAAAAGAACCCCAACGAGCACCAGTGCAAGCAAAACGTCGCCCACCATAGGCAAAGGTGACTTCTGTCCAAGCTCATAAGATAAATTCTGAACCGCCAGCACATAACCTTGATGCGTCGCCGCCTCGTACTCTGCCAATTGCGCATTCAAAACTTTCAAGAAAGACTCTCCCGCCGATACATCACCCTCACTAATATTTTCCTCTGCATCCGTGATTTCAAAGAGCAAATTCTGTTTTTCTTGCCTTTGCCCAGTAAAATCCGCCCCCGCTTCTTTCAAAAAGTCCTGTCTAAAGCTCGGCTCCAGCGTCCACCCCAAGATTACATCGGAAAAATGCTCGGACGCACGTTGCAATTCATACGAAGACGTCTCATCCGGACGCTCCGTTTGATCGATTCCCACTGTCACAAAAACCAAAACCTTATTCCGTGGCTCGAAGTCCTTCCAATAAAGATACGAAATCACCGCAGAAACCACAAATACTGCGAGCAGAATCCAAAGATAAAGTTTGCGAAATTTCATGGTCGCAAGTTACCATAAGCGATATGAGACTAACAATCGATTTCACCGAAAAACCAGTTCACTCACCTGAATATTTAGATTTACTTAAAAAATTTGATTTACCCCCACACGGCTTAACGGCGAAACAAATTCGTTTTCTCCATTATTCCTTCCGTAACGAGATCAATGTATTTTTCAGAAAGTGCGACCTTTCAGGAGACACCATTATGAGTCAGTTTCCACCCAAGTCTCCGTTCAAAGTTTTTAAACACGACTTATGGTGGTCCCAAGACTTTGAAGTACCTGAAGCAGAATACAATCCAGAAGAATCCTTTTTCGTTCAATTTCGCAGGCTTCAACTACAAGTACCACGCATGAGCGTGGCTTGTGATAGTACAATTGCAAACTCTCCATATGTGAATTGTGTGAATCACTGCAAAGACTGTCACATGATTTTTGCCTCTGGTAGTGACGAAGACTGTTTCTATAGCATCAATCTTGAACGATCTCAGTCCACCATGAATGCGAGCATTGCTCACGAATGTAATTTATGTCACGAAATCACGAGCTGTAGAACATGTTACAACTTAGATTTTAGCGCTTATTGTATAGCGTGCTCCGACAGTCGTTTTTTATATGACTGTAGACGATGTAGAAACTGCTTCTTGTGCGTAGGGTTGATTGGTAAAGAGTATTGCATCTTAAACAAACAGTATTCAAAAGAAGATTACGAACGAGAAATTAAGAAATATGAATTCCTCACACATGAATCCATAGAGGCGTGTTATAAACAACTCGAGAATTTGAAGGTCGGATACATCCACAAATACGCCAACATTATCGGTTCAGAAAACTGTACGGGCAACGACATAAGTTTTTCACAGAATTGTTTAAATTCTTACATCGTTGAATACAGTAAAGACTGTATCAATGGAACGAGTCTTCGTCACTGCAATGACTGTTTAGACTTTGACCTGTGGGGTGACCCCGGCGAGCTCTGCTACAACAGCATGAGTTGTGGCTACGGCGCTTACTATCTTCGCATGTGTTTTGACTGCTGGAATAATTGCCGATTCCTCACCTATTGTGACAGCTGCCCAGGCTCAGAAGAATGTTTTGGCTGCATAGGTTTAAAACGTAGAAAGTATTGTATCTTAAACAAGCAGTACACCAAAGAAGCATATGAAAAGAAAGTAGCTGAAATTATCTCAGACATGAAGACCCGTGGAGAATGGGGTCAGTTTTTTCCACCTTTTTGTAGTCCCTATGCTTTGAATAATTCCATGGCTAATGAATACTTTGAAGTAAATAAAAACCTGGCTGACGAACTGGGCTACGAGTGGATGGATAAATCTTCAGAAAGCAAGCATGACCCCGCTTTGGTATATTCAGGTTCTAAAATGAGTACAGGGCTTGATTATAAAGATCTAAAGGGCAAGGTTTTTCTCTGTGAAAAGACCGGACTCCCTTTTAATATTCAGGCTAAAGAGTTGGAATTACTTCAGCGGAAAAAACTTCCCTTGCCCAACAAACATTGGCGTATCCGTTTTGAAGAAAGAGATCAAAATTTTATTTTTCCTTGGGAAACGACTCTCCGACAGAGCTCTGACACCCATAAAGAAATGTCTTCTCCAATTCCACAGAAATACGCCATTCGAGAACAGGCAATTGATTGAATCCAAAAGTAGGCTTATAATCTCTACATGAAAAAAGTAATCAACGAATATCACTTTGAAGTCATTTTTACTCCACAAGAAGAGGGCGGATTCACTGCCGAAGTACCTGACCTGCCTGGTTGTATTAGTGAAGGAGATACTTTTGAGGAAGCTGAAGGAAATATCCAAGAAGCCATTGAGCTATACTTGGAGGTCTTAGAAGAACGCGGCATTCCCATCCCAGTGAGAAGCTCCAGTAAGGTTTTGCGAATGAATATTGTAGTTACAAAAACTGATTCCTCTCGAGCACTGCATGCCTAAACTTCCGATCCTGAAAGCAAAAGAACTCGTAAAAGTTTTGAAGAAACTCGGCTTTATCGAACAAAGACAAAAAGGAAGCCACTTGGTGCTGGTTAATGAAGATCGAAATAGGCAAATTGTTGTTCCCATCCACAATAAAGCTCTTAAAAAAGGCACTTTGGCAGGAATTCTACGCCAAGCTGAAATTTCCGTAGAAGACCTCATCAAGCACCTTTAGTTTTTTCATGTTCGCGCCAAGCCTTCTCCAAAAAGTGCCGTAGCTCACTGCGGAAACGCGCCGCACCAAATTGGGAAACGCTGTCCGCCACTTTTTCTGCATCCCAGTGTTTTTTCTCGAACTTTCGAATCGCCGCAATCAAGGATTCCACCGTTTGTTCTTCAAAAAACAAACCAGACACGCCATCGCTCACGGTTTCTAAAGCGCCACCTTTGCCAAACGCAAGCACCGGCGTCCCACAGGCCATGGCTTCCAGCGGCACGATTCCAAAATCTTCTTGCTGAGGAAAAATCAGCGCCTTGGCATTTTGATACGCAGCGCGCAAAGCCTCATCCGAAATCTTTCCTAAAAATTCCACGTTCGCCCCCTTCGCCATTCGCTTCAATTTCTTCAGCTCCGGTCCATCTCCCACTACTTGCAGCGGAAAACCCATCTTCACCGCCGCTTTCACAATCAAATCAAAACGTTTGTACGGAATCAGTCGTCCCACCGCCAAATACGCGTCGCCATGATCCCTGCCCACCGAAAAAGTATGTAAATCCACCGGTGGATGGATCACGGTGCTCTCACGCTTGTAATATTTTTTAACACGATCCTTAATATAAGCCGAATTCGTAATAAACTCATCCACTCGGTCCGCCGCCACTCGGTCCCACATGCGGATTTTATGCAAAATGGGCTGGTAAAACGGCCGCAGCAACGAGAACGCCTTGAATTGATCCTGATATTGATGCGACTGATCCCACACATAGCGCATCGGCGAGTGGCAGTAGCACACATGCAGAGTTTCCGGCCGAGTAATGATTCCCTTCGCCGCCGAATGACTGGACGAAATCACCAGATCAAACTCGCTCAAATCCATGCGTTCAAAGGCCAGCGGCATCCAAGGTAAAAAGAGCCGGTGGAATTTCCGTGCAAAGGGCAAATACCGCAGCGCCGACTCCCGCACCTCCGCCTTTTTAAAAGCCGGCAAAGCTTTCTTATTATAGAGCGAGGTATAAATCACCGCGTTCGGAAAAAGCTGATGCATCTCGTAGACCACGCGTTCGGCACCGGCAAAAACGGTGAGCCAGTCACAGACAATCGCAATTTTTAACTTATCGAGCATCGTGCCCTCAAGAAAGCACAGCCGCTTTTGCTTCGTCAAGAGAAGGATACGCATTCACCAGCTGGGTCAGACCCACCACTTGGAGAATATCGAGAATGTTTTCGCGAGGGGAAGCCAAAACCACCTTTCCTCCGTTCCCAGAAATTTTGCTGTACCAATCGGTCAAATAACCAATGGACTTACTATTCATGTATTCCAGTCCCATCACATCAAAGATGATGCTGAGTCCGGCAGGATTCGCTTCAATCAGCTGATAAATGGTCTTGGCTTGTTCATCCACATTGCTTTCGTCGAGTTGACCCGCAATATGCACAAGCTTCACCACCTTTCCGGCTGGAGCTCCACTCACATCTTCAATAGTAATCTGGATTGGCGTCATAAGTTTTTTACTTTAATACAATATGGGTGGGATCTTTTTGCGCTGTTGACAATACCGTGTCCTCTTCCTTTCGTAAATATTTTTTTACTTTTACTTTGAGTCCACCTGTTGGAACGTCTTCAAATACGATCTCGTCCGTCCATTCTCCAATGATTTTAGGCAATCCACGTCCGCGGAATCCAAGGTATTGAGCCGTCATAACCTGACGTCGTTCCTGGAACAGCGCAGTGAGCTGAGAGGCATTCATCTTTTCTTTTCCGGTTCCCGTATCTGACACCCACACTTCCAGGGATTTACCTTTAGTGCTGATGAGGGTCACCGTGATGCGTTCACCGGCGGCACTTCCATGTTCAATGGCATTATTACACAGTTCATCCACCACCGCTTGAAATCGGAAAGCCCATTGGCTGGAAAATCCGGTCAAATTCTTGGTTAAATTCACCACAAAATCCCGAATTCCCGACATAAAATACGCCTGGGTCGGAATAGTAATAGTGATTTCGGTAGGACGCTCATCCAAAGGGATGAGATTCGCTGGGACGGGAGACAGCTCAGCTTGAGCCTGTTCCGGAGTCTGTTCGAGTTGATTTGGCGTTGGATCCATTTCAGTCAAATTACTTCAAACCATTATACCATAAGCTTGCCTGGAAAGAAATAGCGGTGAACCATCTTCCCTAAACGAACTGAACGATAATAGCAACACGTGGAAGTTCAGATACAAATTTCCCTCTATTGTGAATAGTATCACCATTGAAGAATCCTAATCGTCCTGCATTTAAAAATTTCATATCTGCAGAATTCGTATTCAGAGCCTCTGCAATTTCTTCGCGCCTGATGCTTGCCACATTCCAAATGGCAATAGAGCCTTCTAAAAACTCTGTACCGCCTCCATCTTCATCCAGTACAAGGATAGCGTACTGAGTATAGCCTTGCCCATCAACATGTGGATACGACGGATCTTTAAGCGCCTTATTAAATTCATTCACTCGAGCAAGAGATTCTGCAGTCCCATCGGGAGCTCGTTCCTGAACAAAAGTGATAGTTTCAACTGTAAGACTTCTTTTCTCAAAATGCTTTTTTAGGACCTCATATGATCGTCCAATGACTTGTTTTGCATCTTCCGTAAGAGTTGGGGGGCGAAACCCCTTCTTTGTAGGCCCAGTGTTATTCCAAATAACACCCCATCTCTCACCAGGCTTCAAAACTTTGCCGGTCCATGACAAATGACGCAGCTCCACCAAACCATTTCTTTCCTCTTCGCTCAAATGAAACTCAAAGGACTCACGATCAAACTCTGAATTAGAGTGCAAACATGTTAGCATGGCGTTTTTATAAAATCATTTCATTATACCTGTTTTTGGGTAGTATCACAAATCAACCTTGCCTAGAGGCATTTTATAGGTATAATCAAGCCGTTTTAACTCAAGTCTGCGGTCCGATTCTGCTTCCTGCCCTTCGGGGTTTAACCAGAAAATGACGATTTCAGGCGCTAACCCTAAGGATCATGTCTGATCAAAAGACCCTCATGCGAGAGATGCTCGCAAATGCCGTACACTTTGGGCATAGAACTGCAAAGTGGAACCCTAAGATGGCCTCTTACCTTTTTGACAAAAGGAACGGAGTGCACATTTTCGACCTCAATAAGACCTACCAAGGGCTTATGGCTGCTACCGAATTTCTCGAAGCGGCGGCGACTCAAGGTAAGACCATTTTATTCGTGAGCACCAAGCCTCAATCCACCGTTCTCATCAAACAGACGGCCGAAGAGTGCGGAATGCCTTACGTTACTTCAAAATGGATTCCTGGTCTGCTCACCAACTTCAAGACCATCCGTTCTCGTGTGAAATACCTTCACGGCTTGAAGGATCAAAAGGTAACCGGCGAATTCGACAAATACACTAAGAAAGAAGCGTCCAACCTCAACAAGCAAATCGACAAACTCGAAAAGGCGCTGGGAGGGGTTTCTAACCTGGAACGTCTGCCTGATGTGGTGTTTGTTATGGACTGTGTACGTGACCACATCGCGGTTCAAGAGGCTCGAAAAATGAAATGTACCGTAGTGGCCGTTGTGGATTCCAATGCAGATCCAGATGGAATTGCCTACGTAGTTCCTGCTAACGACGATGCTGTGAAGTCCATTGCTTTCCTCGTAAAACACATCGGAGCTGCCGTTTCAAACGGAGTTCGCAAAGCTAAACGTTAGCCGGACCTGAAAGGTCTGCTAGACAAAAACGTGGCGTAGCCACACCAATATTAAGTCCATATTACCTCTAATCCACCCCGCTATGGCTGACGCCTCTACCCCAGCTATGACTCCTGCTCCTGCAAGTTCTGGTCCAAAAGACTGGCTTGCATTTGCAACCTATTTCTTCCCCCTGGTGCTCATCTACACGATGATCAAGAAAGGAAGTGAACCCGCTTACGTTTGGCACTCCAAGAATGCCGCCGGAGCCATTGTTATCAGCATCCTCCTTCAAATCATCAGTCGCATTCTCTGGGCAGCACTGGCCATGTCTCTCTTGTCCATGATCTTAAGCCTAGTGCTCCTGGCTCTCTTCATCCTTATGATTTACGGAGGATTGCAAGCCGCTAACGGAAAACAACCCACTCTCCCAGTGGTTACTCAAATCGGACAAAAGATTCCTCTTGAAAAGTGGTTCAAAGGTTCTGCAGCTACTCCTGCGGCTTCTGCGTCTGCAGCAAGCCCAGCACCTATGGCAACTCCTGCTCCTACTATGGAGACTCCAGCACCCGCTCCGGCACCTATGCCTGAACCCGCTCCAATGGCGGCTCCAGCACCAGCTCCCATGCCTGAACCAATGCCTGCGCCAACTCCTGCTCCTGAAGCTCCAGCTACGCCTGCAGAGCCCACTCCTCCAACACCTCCTGCTCCTACGACTCAAGCTTAATTCTTAAATTTTACTAAAAATGTCAGTTTCACTCGATCAAATCAAAAGTCTCCGCGAACGAACCGGTGTGTCTATGACCGCTTGTAAGAACGCTCTGGAAGAAGCCAACGGCGATGAAGACAAAGCCATTGAAGTGCTCCGAAAGAAAGGAGAAACCAAGGCCGCTGAACGTGCGGACCGTGCCACTGCAAATGGAGTGGTAGCCGTGGTTCAAAAAGACGACAAGGCGGCTATGCTCGCCCTCGCCTGTGAAACCGACTTCGTGGCAAAGAACGCTGACTTCATTAAGAAGGCGGAAGCTTTGGCTGAACGTTTGCTCACGGAAGGTGAAGATGCCGACCTCAGCAACGAAATCAACGACCTCAACATTCAATTGGGAGAAAAAATTGAAATCAAGGACCGCAAAGTAATCAGCGGAAAGAAACTCGGAAAATACATCCATCTCAACAACCGTATTGGAGTGGTGATCGCCACAACCGGGGGTGACGACGACCTCGTGAAAGATTTGGCCATGCACATTGCAGCCGCCAACCCTCGCACGCTTTCTCCAGATCAAATCGATGCCGACTTGATCACTAAGGAAAAAGAAATCTGGCGTGAACTCCTAAAGACCGAAGGAAAACCTGAGGCCATTTGGGAAAAAATCATGGAAGGTAAAGAAAAGAAGTTCCGTGAAGAATTCGCCCTGCTCACTCAACCCTTTGTGAAAAATCCTGAACAACTCGTTAAGGACTTGCTCGGTGGTGAAAGTGTTTTAGGTTTCCACCGATTTGAAGTATAAATTGCTCCTCTCCTGAGGATAACTCAAAGGTCTCTGAAGCATTAAACTGCCCTCTATGCTGAAGAGATCTTTTGAGTTATAATCTACGCATGTGGACCCCTATTGAAGAAGCCATCGACGCGTTTAGAAGCGGGAAAATGCTCATTGTGGTGGATGATGAAGACCGTGAAAATGAAGGTGATTTGGTGATGGCGGCCGAGCTGGTAACGCCCGCCGATGTGAATTTTATGATGAAGGAAGGGCGCGGACTGATTTGCGTGCCCATGAAAACGGACCTGACTTCCCGGCTGAAACTGGAACCCATGACCGGTGAAGATCCCGACATGAGTCGCTGCAACTTCACGGTTTCAGTGGATTTAAAGCACGGGATTAGCACGGGAATTTCGGCCAAAGACCGAGCCCTCACCATTCAAGCCCTAGTAGACCCCGCCAGCCAAGCGGCGGACTTCAATCGACCCGGACACATCTTCCCTCTTTTGGCTCGCGCGGGAGGCGTTTTGGTGCGCGCCGGACACACCGAAGCCGCTGTGGATTTGGCGGAACTCGCCGGACTCACAGGCGCGGGAATGATTTGTGAAATCGCTAAAGACGACGGAGAAATGGCTCGACGCGACGACCTCAAACTTTTTGCGGAAAAACACGGGCTCATGATGATCACTATTAAAGATTTGATTGCCTACCGCCGTTTGAAAGAAACTTTGGTGGAACGGGAAGTGGAAACGGAACTGGAAACCGAATACGGAACATTCAAAATCATCATTTACAAAAACGCCATCGATCAGCGTGAAAACTTAGTACTCGTGAAGGGCGATGTCAGTGGAAAAGAAAATGTGCTGGTGCGTGCTCACTCCGAATGCATGACCGGCGATGTATTCCACAGCGTGCACTGCGACTGCGGACCTCAACTCGATGCCGCTATGAAAATCATTTCAGACGCGGGAGAAGGCGTGATTTTGTATATGCGTCAGGAAGGTCGCGGCATTGGACTCGTGAATAAGCTGCGCGCTTACAAACTTCAAAAGGAAGAAGGCTACGACACCGTGGAAGCCAACGCGAAACTCGGTTTCAAAGCGGACCTGCGTGACTACGGAATCGGCGCACAGATGCTCAAAGATTTGGGACTCAACACCATTCGTCTGCTCACCAACAATCCTCAAAAAATTGTGGGTCTCGAAGGACACGGGCTGAAGGTCACGGAACAAGTGCCGCTGGAATTTGAAGGCGGACACCACCTTGCTAAAAAATATTTAAAAACGAAAAAAGATAAACTTGGACACCTCCTCAAACACGTCTGAAAAAGCAAATCCCCAGGCGGACCCGAAGGGTTTGCTAAACAAGAACGTGGCAACGCCACATCATTCTTCTTGGGAAATGCGAAGAGCCCTGCGCCTAGCTGAAAAAGCCCGTGGTTTCACGCTGCCCAACCCCATGGTGGGCGCGGTGCTTATTAATAAAGACGGGGAACGAATCGGCGAAGGCTACCACACGGCGTACGGAGCCGCCCACGCCGAAGTAGAGGCTTTAAAAAACTGCGATGCCAAAGGCGCCACGCTTTACGTAACGCTGGAACCCTGCTGCCACCACGGCAAAACACCACCTTGCGTGGACGCTATTATTGAAAGCGGAATTGCCAAAGTAGTGATCTCCTCACTCGACCCTTCCGACAAAGTGAATGGCAAAGGCGCAGCGGCGCTCAAGGCGGCCGGCATTGAAGTGGAAGTCGGACTTTTAAAGGAAGAAGCGGAGGAACTCAACCGGGAATTTTATACTTTTCATAAAAAGAAACGCCCCTTCATCACTTTAAAAGCTGCGCTGAGTTTGGATGGAAAAATAGCGGAAACGGCGGGCGAAGAAACCGCACTCACCGGGAAACAAGTGCAGAAACAAGTGCACATTCTACGCAGTGAACATCAAGCCATTTTAGTGGGCGCCGGAACCGTGCTCGCCGACGACCCTCACCTGGGCGTGAGAGTGGTGGAAGGCCGCAACCCGCTCCGCATTATTTTGCAGGGCAAACGCAAACTCCCCAAAACGGCTCAAATTTTTCGCGACGACAATGTGCTCGTGCTCAAAGACCTGCCCATGGAAGAACTCATGGAAACCCTCTACGAAAAAGGCATTCTTTCGGTGCTGGTGGAAGGCGGCCACGAGGTTTTTGAATCTTTTTTGGAGGCCGGTTTAGCCGATGAAATTCAAATCTTCCAAGCGCCGGTTTTTCTCGGAGAAAAAGCCGTTCCATTCACCAACGGTGCTCACCCACTTCAACTGAAAAAGTCTCGTCAACTGGGTCAGGATTTATGGCTGACCTTGAACTTGAAAGGCAACAAGTAGACCAAAAAGCCCACGGCGCTGAACACCAAGAGTTCCACAAAAACATGAGGGAAATTGAACGTGGGGATTTTAAGCAAAGCCACGGCCATGAGCCCGCTGGCCACCGCGCTAAGCACCACCATTTTTAACGACACAATTTTCATAAGCGAAAGGTCCAAAATGCGCGCGAGGAAAATCAAAAGTAGAAGGGCGTTGATGCTGGAACTGATGAGGTTTGCCCACGCCAGCCCGTACACTCCCATACCATAAACCTGCGTGAATAAAATACTCAGCGTGGTGTTCACAATCATGGTTTGCAAAGCCGCCACCACAGGAATTTTGGTGCGCGACAGCGCGTAAAAAGCCCGCGACCACAGCGGAATTAAACTGAGCGGAAGTGCGGACCACACCAGTATGGCAAAGGTTTTTTCGGTCATCAGCGCTGCCTCACCGTCAAAAGCCCCGCCTCGCAAAATGAGTTCAATGAGTGGCTCGCGGAGTAAGAAAAGCCCCACCACCGCGGGAAAAGCCCAGAACCAAATGGTGCGGAAAGAGTTTTGCAAAGTGCGAGCAAACTCGGGTTTATTGTTATCGAGGGCTTGTTCCGCCAAGGTAGAAAAAATGGCCACGGAAAAAGAAACCGCCACCACTCCATACGGAAAGGCCTGAAGATTGAGCGCATAACTATAAACGGAAACCGCACCGAGTGGCATGGCCGACGCCAAGGCAAAATCCACCAAAAGCGTGAGCTGCGCCGCCGACATACCAAACATCCGCGGCAAAGCCAGAGTGAAAAATTCCTTGAGCGATGTGCTCCATTTTGGCAAACCCAACTGGTAACGAAACGGCGTTTTTAAAATGCCTGGCAACTGAACCAAAAAGTGCAGAACGGCGCCCACCGCCACTCCCACGGCTAAGGCATAAACCCCATAGTCACGTCCAAACAGCGCCGCCGACAAAATAATGCTTCCGTTGTAAAAGAGTGGCGCCAAAGCCAATCCCCAGAATTTTTTGTGTACGTTTTCCACGCCCTGCAAAATCCCACTCAAGCCCATGAACAACGGCGACAAGAGCAGTATGCGCGTAAGGTCCACGGCCACCGCCTGCGTGCCCGCATCAAAGCCCGGCGCCAAAAGCGGAACCAGCCAAGGAGCCGCAAAAGCCAAAACGCCGCCCAGCACCAAGAGCAAAACAAACACACTGGTCAGTGCGTGGCTGGCGAACTCAGTCGCTTCTTTTTCATTTTTCTTTTTTAGACGCGTGTACAAAGGAATGAATCCGGCCGAAAGCGCTCCCAAAATCAACAGCGTATAAAGAAGATCGGGTATGCGAAAAGCTAAGTAATAGGCATCGAGAGCAAAAATGCCGCCTTCCTCTCCAATGCCAAAGATTTTTGAGAAAACATAATCACGCAGCACCCCGAGAACCCGGCTGAGAACAGAAGAAACCGCTAGAAGTAGCGCTCCAAAGCCAACCGCAGACCACGTTCGAAATTTCATAGTCTCCATTGTAGCAAACCTTGCCATTTTCAGAGTAAAGACACTTGCTCAAATTAATAATTTATGTTATAATTTACGGATTTCACTCTTGCAATGCAGATTTCCGAAAAACTCAACCGCTTGCTCAATCTCTCGAATCAGGAGTGGCCGCGCATTTGTATAGCCTGGGCCCTCACCTTCCTGGCCCGTATTGGATTCATCATTGGAGGAAGCGTGCTTTTAGCCGTGTTTTTGAGCCGAATCGGAATCGATCTTTTGCCCGGCTTATTCCTGGGAAACGCGCTCTTCATGATGCTAGGGGCCATGGTTTTCCGCAAACTCGTGCCACGATTCCGTCGTGAACTTTTGATCACCAGTGTGGTGCTGGTGGCCGCCGTATCACTGCTGGTTTCCATTTTCTTCATGGAACGGGACACGCTTTTATTCTTTGCCTTCTTCTTGCTGGCCGAATCCGTCCTGCTTTCCCAGCTCAACATTCTAGTTTCCCTTTTCAACGAAGAACTTTTTACGCCGCTGGAAAGCCAGCGCACCTTCCCCATCATTGAATCTGCAGAAACCGTGGGAGGTATTATGGGAGGCTTGAGCCTAAGCCTTTTCGCCACGGATATTCCCACTTATAAATTCATTCTTTTCTGGGTGCTCCTGCTGCTGGCCATTTTACCCGTGGTGCTGCTCTTCAATGCTCGAACCATGCAAGTTCCCCGCTTGGAACTGGCTCATGAAGAAAAGAAGAGTAAAAAACTCCGGGAAAACTTTGCCGAGATTAAAAAAATTCCTTTCTTAAAAACCTTAATGGTGGTGGTGGTGCTTCACTGGGCCATCATCAATGTCTTGGAATTCCAGTACACCAAAGCCATTCAACAAGACGTTTTTTCTGTGGAAGAAACGACCTTGGTGCACCATGAAGACGGCGAAGTGATTCTGGCCGAAGAAGGCACGAACGAAGATTATCAAAACCTCATTGCACAAAAACTGGGTACGCTGCACGTGATTTTTAATAGCGCCGCTCTCTTCATGCAGCTGATTTTCGCCAGCCGCATCATGACTTATTTGGGAGTCAGCTCCAGCATGCTGCTGCACCCGCTGGTGACTTTTTTCAACCTAATTTGGATGACCCTGCGTTTCAACTTCTTCAGTGCCGCCATGGCGCGTGGAGGATACGAGCTCACCGGTATTTTGTTTAAAAATTCCTACGATTCTTCGTACTACGGAATCCCGCATCACGTGCGAAGCGATGTTAAAGAATGGATGCAAGGAATCATGAAACCGCTGGGGGCCATGATCGGAACCTTGCTCATGATTGTGGTGGCTGTGAATTTGAAAGGAGCTCCACAAACCCTTGCTCTAAACTTTGGACTCATAGGAATGAGCATTTTGATGACTTTCTTGCTCTGGGGAATGGGGAAAAAATATACCCAGATGTCCGAACACAATTTAAGCCACAAACTCGACCTGCCCACACGTTTGAACGCCATTGAAATTTTGGCGCAGCACGGTCACGAAAAAACCACCGGCGCTCTGCAAAAAATCCTGAAGCGGGAAAATGAACCGGAGATTTTAAAGGAAAGTATTTTGCGCACCTTGGGTCTACAAGAGGATCCGGAATCCATTTCCAGTGTGCTCGAAATGCTCAGCCACAAAAACGAACACCTGCGTCTGGCGGCTGCGCAAGCCCTCAGCCATTTCCACAAACTCAAAAAGACCTTGATGGAACAATCCTTCACTCGTTACCGCGTGATCGAAAGCTTGAAGGATCGCCTGCTCAAAGAACAAAATGAAGCCATCCGAGAGGAATTGGTTTATGTTTTTTATAACCTGGCTCCCGAGACGCTGACGGAATTCCTCATGGAAACCATTCAAAAGGAAACCAAAGAAAAGGCACGCTTCATCCGCATGCTCCGCCTCTTCCACGATTCCAATCTGCGATTCTATTTGGAAGAATATTTGGACGACCGTGATCCGGAGGTGAAAGCCGCTGCAATCATCGCCCTCTGGCAGTTCAAAGCACTTCGCAATGAACTTCGTCACCACCTGAGCCAAATGCTCAGCAGCCCTAAAGAAACGGTGCTCTGTGAAGGGATCGAGGCCTGCGGAACCATAAAAGAATCCTTCTTTAAAAACGAGCTCAAGCGGCACCTCACCCATACGTCGGAAAAAGTTAAGCAAACCGCGCTCTTGGCCTTGGCACAAATGGAAGAAGCCAGCACCATCGCTCCTTTGGTGGAAGCGCTCAGCAACCCGGCGCACGAGTGGTTCAACAAAACCTTCAGCCTGCTGGCGACCTTCCCAAAACAATTCCGAGAATTGCTGCGAGCCACCTTAGATCTAAAAATTGCCGATAAAATCAACCATTTGCTGTCCAAAGAAAAGGGCAAGAAGCTCCATGAATTGCCGCACGAAACGCTTCTACTGCTTCACCAGCTCTACCAAAAAATCAACGCGCACCACGAAGTGCACAGTATTAAGAAAGTACTCGACTCCAGGCACAAGAACAGATTATAATGGACGCAATGTCCTTTCTACGCCGCTCCATTTTTGCCACCCTCTTCCTTTCCTTCCTCTTTGCTGGAGGCCTTTCTTACGGCTTGCTCTGGGCCTTGAATACCTACGCGGACCTGGAACCCTGGATGGTTCACGTAGTCGTGCTGAGCTTTTTGACGCTACTTTGCTACACGCTGGTTTACTCCAAACTCCACCGTCCCCTGCAAAAAATCATCCGTGAAATGAAAGCCCTTTTGACCGGAAAACCCTACCGCCGCATCCTCACGTCCAAAACCAACGAGATAGGAATCTTGGCTCACTTTTTTAATGAAGTGACTCGCAATCTAGAAAGCATTTCCGGCAAAGTGCAGAGCCACGCGCGCATTCAAAAGGAGCTCGACAGCGCCCAGGATATTCAGCGCATGCTCATCCCCAAAACCGCGCCGCAGATTCCCGGCCTCAAAATCACCGCCAAGACCCGTCCCGCCTCCGAAATTGGCGGAGACACTTTTGATTTCTTCAACAAAGACGGTCGCACTATTCTGTACGTGGGCGATTCCACGGGGCACGGTATTCCCGCGGGAATTGTGATGATAATGGTGGATGTGCTTTTGGAAACTTTCATTGAGATGGAAAGCACCCTGCGCGGCATGGTGACGCGGCTCAATCATTACTTAAAACCCCATTTAAAACCCAGCATGTTCATGACCATGATTTTGCTGGAGTGGGTGCCGACGGAGCGAAAACTCAAATGGGTGGGCGCCGGTCACGAATACATAATCCATGTGAAAACCCATAAAGGCGAAACTGAGGCCATCAAATCCGGTGGATTGGCCGTGGGAATGCTGCCCGACATCGAAAAATTCATTCAAGAAAGCGAAATCACTTTGGAGCAGGATGACTTTGTGGTGCTCTACTCAGACGGAATTGTGGAAGCCAAGAACGTGGCCGGCGAACTCTATAGCCTTGCGCGTTTGCAGGATTTTCTAAAAGCCCACGCCGGAGCGGAAGTAAGCACCGATACTTTGTTTGAAAAAATTGCCATCGACGTGGGGCGTTTCATGGAAGGCCAAGCCCAACTCGACGACATGACCCTGATTGTTATGAAGCACAGCGAAAAGATCGAGAATCAAGACCTGAGCACCGAGTGGAAGGCTAGCTGAGGAAATGTGGCAGAATCATCGGCTCCTTGAGATCGGGGATTTTTTTAATAAGCTCGAGGTCGTCCAAATTGTACTTGCCATAGTAGAGGTCTTTTAAATTTCCGCCGTTCACCACAAAGTTCTGCACTTGGAGGTAACCGGAAAAGTACAAGGCATCCTTGGTGAAGACCCCCGCTTGAGACGTATCCCCCAAGCCACGTTTCACTTTGAGCGTGGTTTGCAGCGCACGATCCGGCGTCATGCTCAGTTTGAGGCAGTAATCATAAGTTTCCGCAAAGCCATGCTTGCGGGCGTACTCCACCACAAAAATGAGCGCCGCACTGCGATAGTTTTTTTCGTTATCCACCGTGGAGATTTGTTCCTGATTCCAAATAGCCAAGCCCTCCTGCGTCTCCAAAAAGTTTCCGAAACCTCGATTGAACAAGCCATAACCCTGCTGCTTGCCGTTCTCCGCCGTGAGTATGTGCGTCTCAATTTCATGAGCCACCACCATTCGCAAACGTTCTTCGGAAAATTTAATACCCTCGCGTATAAACAAAGTGGATTCCTTCCCGGCACTGCACGCACTCACCATGTGACGGTTCACTTTTATGCGCCAGTGGTGCAATCCATATTCCTGAAACACACGCTCAAATTCCAAAATGGCTTCCGGCACGCTGTAGTATTTAGTGACCTCCACAAATTCTTTAGGCTGAGTCGACAATCTTTTTTTAGCTTCTTCCAGCAAAGCTTCCGTGGGTTTTCCATAGAGCTCAAAACTTCGCTCCGTGAAGTGATCCCCACCGCGTGATTCAAGCAGCAAAATTTTCTGATGATGCTCCTGAGCTTTCTTTTGAAAGAGTTTAGAGAGTGGCGAATCGTCAAACCGTTCCTCCATTTTTTTGAGCTGCTGTTTAAGCGCGGGCGCATCAAACGTCAACTCTTTGTATTTGAAATAAGGATTGTACGTAGGATCCTGCAGAAATTTTTCTTTCTCTTCTTTTAGATTGGCTGGCTTTAAATGGGACAGCAGTTGCAGCTTGCGGTCAATGGACGTGAGCTGGGCATCGAGCTCATGGTAAGGCAAGAAATCCTCCGTGCCACTGAGCAGCGTCGGCAATTTAACCACCTTGTTTCTTCCTTTCATAGGATCGATCAAAAAGCCCTGTAAATCACGTTTTCCAATGATCATGTCGTAGTCTTTTTTGGAAAAATCATCCGTGTAAACCAAGGTTTGGATCCGTTTATTGGCGAGTGAGAATTTAATTTTCAGCTGACCTCCTTCCGATTTTTCGCCGAGGCCCAAGTCTTCTGCCAATTTTCGGTCTAGAATGCTGGTTTCCACCAAAGGGTTTATAGACCCCCAAATGTGACGCATTTCATTCGGAGCAATGATCCTCACCTCTTCTTCGCCGCCAATCACTTCACGCAGTTCTTTTTCTTCCTTTTTAAGCTTATGACCAAAGAGTTCTTGGGCAATGCGCACACCCTTTTCTGGCGTGGTCACCTTCACCCCTTGAATGCGTTCCAAACGTCGACGAAGCGGAGCCAAATTGGCGATTTGCACGCCAAGTCCCGCGCGCGCGTTGATTTCCAAAAGCATGGGTCCCGCGTGATTATCCAGCGAAAGATCCACCGCGCAATATCCCAAATTGGTCGCCAGCTGAATGCGGGAAGCGATCAGTAAAAGTTCGTCCCAATACGGCACCACAAAGCCACGAATAGGCCCGGCGCCCGGCACCTCATCCACAATCTTTCCTTTATAAATCACATTGGTGCAGGTGCCCTTGGCAATGTCCACCCCCACCCCAACAGCGCCTTGGTGCAGGTTCGCCTTTCCGTCCGACTCGCGGGTGGGCAAGCGCAGCATGGCCATCACGGGAATGAGGTTGTGCACCACAATACGAATATCGGGAATGCCCTTGTAGCAAAACTGGGAGAGCCGCGAATCACACAGGATGAGCTGTTCAAAAAAAGCCGTGTCCTGCAATTCCGAAATACTGAAACGCCCTTCTAAAATATCGTTGATGTGTTCTTTGAGCTCTTCCCGGCTCACGGTGCTTCCACTGCCTTTCACAAATTGCTCATGCTTGGTGTCCACAATGGGAATGATTCCTTCCCCGCCGTAACCCAAATTGGGCTTGAGCACAAAACTCTTGGGCAGACTGGCGAAGTTGAATTTTTCCAGTTCCTCGGCCGTACGAATCACCGCGTACAAGCGAGGCACCGGGATTCCGCGTGCGGATAAAAAATGCTTTGTTTTAAGCTTGTCATCCGCCAAACGGATGGCCTTTTTTTTGTTGAACGGACGGATGTAGAGCAGGTTCCGTGCGTTCATCCCCAAAATGCCGGGATTCTTAAAAAACATTATTCTTCGATGTGACGGATAATCTCGCGGAAACGAATGTACTCAGTGATGCGAAGACCTGTCCAACGCGCCAAAATAAAGTTGAAACCCAAGAAGATCAGCACCACTTCCGGGTGACCGAGGACCAAGACTTCGAGCAAATTCCACTGCGCCACAAAGTAACAAATCATCGCCACCACCAGCACCTCCACTCCAATGTGCATGGCTCCTTTAATTCCCTTGTCTCCTTGAATGGTTACGAATTTTTCCACCATGGTGGCCATGATCAAAATCGGGAAGATGGCGAGCTCATCGATGCGTTGATCAAACAGCGTTCCCAAAAACAGCACCAGCAAAATAGCGAAACTGGAAAAGGTCAGAATAATAGCCATACGCGGAATATACAGCAGCCGATAATGGTGCAAGGCGTGACGAACCAAGGTCGCCACCGCAAACAAAATCACAAAGATCAAAAGTCCGTACCAAAAGTTCAGGGCAATGAAAGACAGCGACAGAATGGAAGGCGTGTAAACCCCCAAGGTGTTGAGCCCAACCACTTGTTTCATAAAGGCCACCACCGTGGCGATGATGGGAAGCATGAGCACCAAAAGCACCGTGCTGCTGGGCACTCCACGGCTGATCATGCCATTCACCAAACTGGACAGCAAATTCCAGGGGCGGAGTTTCAAACGGTCGTCTACCGCCAAATACTCGATACCGCGTTCTTCCAAAACCTGGATAAAGCTTTCCGTGTCTGGCGATTCCACCAACACCCACAAGGCTTCCGAACGCGTCAAAATGATCTGCTGCGGGTGAATGCTGGAATAAACTCCCTTGGCGATGTTTCTAAGCGTTCCCAAATTGTGCTCGGAAGCAAAATAAATGTTTTTTCCTTCAAAAAAAGTCTCGTTACTGAGGCTTTGTTGCAGCTGCGAAAGCACGGTGAGCCCGCTGCTTCCGTAAGTGTAAATCACAATATCCTCAGCGGGTTCCAGATCTGAAATGTGCTCCAAAAGCTGGCGGCGCAATTCTTCCTCTTCCAAAAATCCCGACCGCGACGTGTAGGTCTGCAAAACCTCAATATAAACGCCCTGTTCACGCGCCACCTCAATTAAACTTTGAATTTTCTCCTCCTCATCCTCCACATTCGTCACCAGTACAAAGGATTTTTTAAACACATACACCATCTGCTCAGCAGTCGCTGAATGTCCGGCAAAATCTCGCACCGTCAAAGCCACTGTGTACTCCCCCGGCTCGGCGTAGCTGTGCACCACCTCCAAACCCTCTTGGCGGTTTCCATCTCCAAACTGCCACTCATAAGTCAGCGGACTCTCAAAAGCTGTGCTCGTTCCCGAGGCATTAAAAATAATGCTGCGGTTCACCCCAATGCTCGTTTGCGATTCAATTTCCGGCACAATCCCTTCCGGCGTCGCTTCCAAAAGCACTTCGGCCTGCACCGGAAGCACCAAGAAAGCAGCAGAAAACAGAGCGAGGGCGAAACGTTGGAACATGGCGTTGAGGGTAGTTGGATTAAGTCTAGCAAACCCCTGTCTTGTTCTCCACCCCAAAATCTGCTATACTTATGAGATAAACAAAAATAAAACCACGGTATGGCACCTCTATTCCTTCAAGGATTACAGAAATTTCGCTTCCTCTTGGTAGGAGCCCTTGTATTGGCTTTTCTGTCGACGCCTTTCATCACTCAAGCCGGGTCCAAGCAAACCAGCACCGTTACGGTTTTGGAAGCTTCCGATACCCTGGCCGGTCTTTCTACTGAAATCGTCCTTCAAGGTAAAAACTACAAAACTCTCGAAGTAGCTCTGCAAAAACCCGATGGAACCGTTTTGATTTTGGAAACCGTAACGAATGGAAAAGGAGAAGCCAGCCTCATGGTTTCCGATTACCACCTCCGAAGCGCCGGACTTTATGAAGTCGCAGCCCGTGAAGCTGGAAGCAATCAAGCCTATGGAACGTCGAGCAACTTTGAAATTTTCCCAGGGACCGTTTCAGAAACCAAGTCTCAAGTGGATTTCAATAAACAATCCGCCGCCCTCGGCGAAACCATCGAAATGACGGTTTCTCTTTTGGACAGCTACGGAAACGAAATCGACGGACACGTGCTCAAAGTGGCTCCGAGCAGCCCGAACGTTTCTGTGTACAGCCCAGACTTCGCAACCGATGAAGACGGCCACATGAACTTTTACATCACCAGCCAAAGCAAGGGAGTTTACAGCTTCACTGTGTTTGACTCCAGTGTGAACAAAACCTTGACCAGCCAAAGCAGTTTGGCCTTTTCTGGTACCGGCAGCTACGCCGACGCCGGTGGCCACAACACCAACGTGATCCTCTCCGCCGAAAGCGGTGAAATGGATTCCTTTATTCTAGACGGCTTGGACGAGGAAGCGGTAGTGGGCGATTCTCAAAGCCTCACGGTTAAAGCCGTGGACGCCGACGGGTTCACCGTTCCCGACTACACCGGAACCATCCATTTTTCTTCCAGCGACAACAGTGCCACCCTTCCCAACGACTACAGCTTCATTGCTGACGACCAAGGGGAACACACCTTCAGCCTTTCCGTTAAATTCGTGACTCCAGGGGAACAAACCGTGACCGTTACGGACATTGATGAATTCAGTTTAGAAGGTGAAGCGACTACCGAAGTCATCACCACAGAAGACAGTGGGGTCGACTACGACGGCGACTTTGAAAGCACCGATTTTGAACGCGACGGAGACTTCACCCTCATCAGCCCTGCCGAAGGAAGCTATTCTTCCGACAGCGTGGAAGTACAAGGAGAAGCCGAATACGGATACACCGCCGTTATTTACCTGAGTGAAGACGAAGTGGGCCGAGTGGACGTGGATTTTGACAACAGCTTTACTTACACGGTGGAAGACATTGCAGACGGAACCTATGACCTCTATGTAGATGTCGTGGAACTGGGCGACGGTGAAGAAGGCGAAGAAGAAATTCTTTCCGTTCACGAAACGTCCGATAGCGAAAAAATCACCATCGACACCACCGCTCCCGAACTCATTTCAATCAGTTCAGAACCGGAAGAAGCCTTGGTTCCCGGCGACAGCGTAACTATTACGGTGCTCAGCGAAAGTGACCTTGAAGAAGCTTCTGTGATCTTCCAAGAAGAAGTTTATACCATGGAAGAAAGCAGCACTTCTGGAAAATATGAAGTGGAACTCATCATGCCCGAAACCGCCGGTGATTACACCGTGGACGTGATCCTTATGGACACTCTCGGAAATGAAGTGGAATACAAAGATCAACTCACCATTTCGCTTGGAGAAGCCGTGGTGATAGAAGAAGAACCGGTTGTGGTGGAAGAACCCGAACCTGCCATTGGAACCGTGAGCGGACTCACCGCCAGCAGCGCGCCCGAAACCGTTCTGCTCAGCTGGGAACCCGCTGAAAGCACTCAAACTCTCGCGTTCTACCGTGTGTACTACGGACCTTCTGCTGAATCTCTCTACGCCATTTCAGAAACCTACGACGCTTCCACCAACTGGTCCATTGTGGATCTGAGCGGTGAAGAACGTTACTACTTCGCGGTTTCAGCCGTGGACATTGAAGGAACCGAAGGCGAACTCAGCGACGTGGTTATGGGAATCCCTGAACTTTCTCGAGTGGTGGAAATCGACGTGATCGACGACACCAGCGTGGTGCCTGCCATCACCGGCAACGAGGATGACATCGCTTCAACCCCTGACTCCGGTCCCGCTCAAACCGCCCTCTTTGTACTGAGCGCCCTGGGAGCCCTCGCCTACCTGCAAATGCGAAAGCGTGCAGTCCGCCAAACTTTCTGATAGAATCCCCGCAGTCTTAATACCCTGCAGTGGAATTTGTCTATTTCTTGAAACAAACGCTCAATATTTTGGCCGATCTGCTCACCATGCTGATCCTCCTTCGCATTGTGCTGAGCTGGTTTAGGCATGAAGCGCACGGCCTCATGAACCTGCTCTACCAAGTCACCGAGCCCATTTTAGCGCCTATTCGCCGCGCCATCCCCACCTTGGGCGTTTTCGATATTTCCCCCATCGTAGCCATTCTCCTCATTAAAGTTCTCCGCATTCTCATCAATTCTTACCTATGATTCATCTTTACGACAGCATGAAAGGCGAAAAAGTCCCCCTCAACAAAGAGCCGGGCGACACTATTAAAATGTACGTGTGTGGCCCCACCGTTTACGACCACGCCCATCTCGGGCACGGACGCAGCGCCGTGGCCTTCGACCTAGTTCGTCGCTTTTTGGAATTCAGTGGATACAACGTAGTTTTCACGTTCAACACCACCGATATCGAAGATAAAATGATCGACCGCGCCGCCAAAGAAGGCATCACCGTGAATGAACTCGCTGAAAAAATCATTCCCGAATACAAGGCGGATTACGGCGCTCTCGGCGTTAAAGCGCCCACCCACAATCCCCGTGCCACCGACTACGTGGAGCCCATGGTTAAACTCGTGCAAACACTGGAAGCAAAAGGCCACACCTACACGCTGAGCGATGGAGTTTATTTTGACGTCACCACTTTTAAAGATTATGGAAAACTCTCCCACCAAAACCTAGACGAACTGAATGCCGGCGCCCGCATGGAAGAACGCACCGACAAACGCAATCACCAAGACTTTGTACTGTGGAAACTCAAGAAAGAAGGGGAACCCTTTTGGCCCAGCCCTTGGGGTGACGGCCGCCCCGGTTGGCACATCGAATGCAGCGCCATGAGCTCCGAACTTTTGGGCGAAACCTTTGACATTCACGGCGGCGGACTCGACCTAAAATTCCCGCACCACGAATGTGAAATCGCCCAAAGCGAAGCGGCCACCGGCAAGCCTTTTGCAAACATTTGGATGCACAACGGTTACATCACGGTGGACGCCGAAAAAATGAGTAAATCCCTCGGCAATTTTTTCACGCTCAAGGAAATCTTCAAGACGTACGACCCTCGCGTGGTCCGCTTCTTCCTCCTCGGCACGCACTATCGCTCTCCCATTGAATACAGCATAGAAATGCTAGAACAAGCCCGCAGCAGCCTCAAACGCCTCGACGAATTCTACCTCCGCCACCTCGACGGAACGAGCGAATCCAAAAACGAAGTCGACAGCGAGTTCCTCCGCGACTTCAGCGAAAAACTCCAAAACGATTTCGACGTAGCCGGCGCCCTCGGCGTGCTCTTTGAATGGATGAACACCGCCACCGCCAATGTCCAAGGCACCCTGGAACGCATCAACTTGGTACTGCAAACTTTCCCCATTGATTTTAGCCTCACCGACGAGCAAAAATCTCTCCTGGCCGCCCGTGACGAAGCGCGCGCTTCAAAAAACTGGGCAAAATCCGACGAACTGCGCGATCAACTCACCACTCAAGGAATTGATGTGGAAGATTCGGCCGAGGGAACCTTTGCAAAACCCAGAATCTAAAGCAGCTTCGGAATAATCCGGTTCACATCCCCCGCTCCCATCACAATAATCACGTCTCCATCGTGGATGGTGTCGTTTAAATACTCTGCCGTCGCGTCCAAACCTTCCCCATCCCGCACATTGTCGTGGTGGTGAGAAATCGCTTCCACCAAGCTTTCCGTTGAAACGGCGTGTTTGTCTTCCTCCGTATCACGGGCCTCATAAATATTGGGAATAATCACTTCGTCCGCATTCTCAAAACTCTCCGCAAAGCCATCCAGCAAAGCCGCCGTTCGGCTGTACTGATGCGGCTGAAACACCGCCACAATCCGTGCTTCTGGATATTTTTCTCGTGCACCTTCCAGCGTCGCTTGAATTTCACTGGGGTGATGTGCGTAGTCGTCATAAATCAAAGCACCTTCCACCGTCGGACCTTTAAACTCAAATCGTCGCCACGCGCCTTTGTATTCTTTCAAAGTATCGGCAATCGTGTCCTCCGAAACACCAATCCTCCGGGCAATCTGCGCGGCCAAGCCCGCGTTCATCAAGTTGTGCGCGCCCGGCAGTCCCATTTCGCCCTCGTACTCCGCCACTTCATCCGGCCAAATCACATCCTCGCTCTGCGCGCTCAAATCCTCAAAAGCCATTTGGTAATCCTCCCAGCTTTTAAAATAATCCATGTGGTCCATTTCCATATTCGTCACTCCCAAAAGTTCCGGCTCCAAACTCATAAAATTCCGGCGATACTCACACGCCTCCAGCACAAACAAATCGCTCTCGCCCACTTTCACATTCCGCCCGCCAAATTCCTTGAGCTTACTCCCCAGCAAAATCGTGGGATCCAAACCCGCATTCTCCAAAATCAAACCCAGCATCGCGGTGGTCGTGGTTTTTCCATGGGTTCCTGCAATGGCGATCAATCGGTAGTCTTTCGTCACCTCCCCGAGCGCCTGAAAATAGGTCACCGCAGGAATTTCAAACTCCTTGGCCTTTAAAAGTTCCGGATTCAAAGGCGGCACCGCTTCACTGTAAATAACGAGCTCGGCATCCTCCGGCAAATTCTCCGGCGTGTGCCCGATGTCCACGGCAATTCCCTCCGCCTCTAGTTCAGCCGTGGTCGAAGAAGCCGCTACATCACTTCCCCGCACCTCTTTGCCAAAGCTCTTGAGCAGCCGCGCCAAGCCGCTCATACCGATTCCACCGATCCCTACAAAATAGATCACGTTCTGGTCTTCAAAAAAGCTCATAATGGGGTTACACTAAATCGGCCTTAGTTTACCAACAATGCTCCAGGAAAGCCACGACAACCAGTTTAACCTCATGAGACTCGTTCTCATCGTTGGATTTTTCGTGGTTGCCTACATGCTCTACAACCTCACCGTGTCCATTTACGAAAACTACCAGATCGAAAAACACATCACCGAATTCGAAACGCGCAACGCCGAACTCAAAGCCGAAAACGAAAAGAAACTCGCCGATTTCCAGTACTACACCTCCGAGGAGTACGTAGAAAAAGTGGCCAAACAAAACCTCGGCCTCATCAATCCCGGTGAACAAGTGGTCGTGATTCCAGACGAAGACCTCATCGTCCTCTCCCAAGACGCCGAAGAACAACGCGTCGCCGAACAAATCCGCGCCTCCTGGAGCACTCCAAAAAAATGGTGGAAATTTTTCTTCAGCACCAACGCGTTTAAATCCTAACCTGTAAGCTCTGCTTGCAAAAGAGTGGCTTTTTCCCTAAACTGCTCCTCGTGGCTGGGTAGCTCAGTTGGTTAGAGCACGGGACTCATAAGCCCGGGGTCGGCAGTTCAAATCTGCCTCCAGCCACCATTCTTGAATCTTTTGCGAATGCAAAAGGCACTTCAGAGCGAACGAAGTGAATTCAAGGATGGCACGAAGTACCATTCTCGTCGAAGACGAGCCTAAAAAAAGACAAACAAAAAGCCCCTCGAAAGGGGCTCTTTTTAGATTCAGATTAAAGAGTGGTTGTTGTTCCTCCCTCGGTTTCTTCCTCATCAAGGTCCATCATATCGTCTCGCCATTCTTCCATAGACTCCACACGATCATCGAGTTCACTTGAATCATATTCGCTTCCGTCGTCCGAATCTCTCCAGTCACCCATCATTCCTTCCATACCTTCAACGGCAGCTCCAAAAGTCATCCATGAACCAAGAAGGCCAAGAATGAGTCCAAGAACGAACCAAAGCTTGAGTTGTTTTTTAGAGGCAAACCGAGCCATCCAAATCACTCCAGCAACAAGACCTAAGAGCGTAAGAAACATGAACACCCAAT
Organism: uncultured Candidatus Peribacteria bacterium; assembly: GCA_965230905.1. Taxonomy (GTDB): domain Bacteria; phylum Patescibacteriota; class Gracilibacteria; order UBA1369; family 2-02-FULL-48-14; genus 2-02-FULL-48-14. Next base: position 1,129,050 of record OZ246396.1, on the reverse strand, counting down.
GGAAAGCAAATCCAAGAGAAAAACCAGCATTAGAGTACATCATAAGCGTGGGGGTAAGATAATAAGATTAAAGCAGATTATTCAGCTTTTTTCTTTTTTCCACCTAAAATCTTGTACATACCCGTGTTACATTCAGAACACTTACCACGCATAGCCTTGCGGCCATTTTTCATAGTAACTTCTTCAGTTTCTGCCATCTCACGTTTAGCCTTACATTTTACGCAGTAGCCTTCCATAGAAGTGGGGCTTAAGATTAATGACCCCATTGTACACCCTTTCACGCACAATCCCACCCCATCTTATTTATAAACTTGCCATGGGCGGCTTATTCTCGTAGAATCCCTGCGCGGGGTAGAGCAGTGGCAGCTCGTCGGGCTCATAACCCGGAGGTCGTTGGTTCGAATCCAACCCCCGCAACCATTTTTTGACGTGAGTAAAAATCTGTGCGAAAATGCGCCACTGTAATAAAACTAATTTTTTATGCCTAAAAATATCCCCCCAGAAAGTGGCGTTAGCTCAGAAGTTGCTTTCGATCAGATCCTAAAAGAACTAGGCAGCCCAAGACAAGGGCTCGTAAACAGTCCGAACCAACTAAGAAACACCATCAACAGGATAAAAGGCTTCGTAAATCCAGGGGTTTGTTTCACCCCATCTCAAGTAAAGGGTACCACGATAGTTATAGCGGCACCCCTAAATCACACACAAGAATTAGGAGAAATTAAATCCTTAGAGTTAGCCACTAGTATCAACTCTTTCAACCTTGAATGTAGCAATTGTTTGAACACCGATTGCCCCCAACGTGAGCTCAGTAAATAAAACCGACGCATAAAAAGTTCGAAGGGCATACAATAAAGAAGGTAGCTCTCGTGTAAAAGCTCTGAATAGGACCGGATCTAAGTGGTAACTACTTTCAACCCCTTCACTTTTTTAAAGTCTTTTATATTTCGCGTAAATAAAGGAGTCTCTCTATGAAGAGCCGTAGCAGCAATGATGGCATCAGGAAGTTTAATTACTGTTTTCCTCTCATCAGCTGTCATCTCAAAAGCCAGAACTTCTGAAGCCACTACAGTAAATTTCTTAGGCTCTCGTTATAAATAGAAGCTCATCGAAGTGCAATCCCCCGCAACCAATTTTTGACGTGAAGTGAAATTCGTGTAAGATTCAAAGCCATAATCAAATCCCATGAATAAACTCCTTGGCGCAACGATTGTTCTAGAAGCTGCAATCGGGCTGGCATGTACGGGCGGTAGTACACCCCCGACATCCGTCGGACCTAAAACTGCCCCAATAAGTGCAAGCCCTGCACCGATAAGTGAAAGTCCCGAACCGATCCATTTTGAGGGCACTATGTTCAACAAAGAACTTAGAGAAATCCTTGAAACCAACCGTGCCAGTGTGACTGCCATGCAGATCTACGAAACTCCTGCAGGAAATTTGGCAGAAACCAGCTCCATCCTTCTACCTACAGGAGAAATTACGACACGGCTATTCACATCCCCCATGGTTGATGGCGTTAGTAAACAAACATATCTAATCACAAGTATAGTGCCAAGTGAGACTGGCGTCACAATTACAGTAATATTTAAGGACCCAAGCTTATATCAAAAGAGTGTGTCTGTTTGTGACCTTAAATGGAGTGGAGACCTGATTTCAGGCACTTGTTCAACGCCGGGTTTAGCTGAAGCACTTAAATAAAGACTCATGATCGATGAATTCTTGACCGTGGTCGTTGGTGACGTCATTGTCGGCGGCATCAAACTCATTCTCTCCACTCCTTTTGTAATAATCGCAGCTTTGTTTGGGAAAGATGCTTATTTTGTGAACTTAAAAAGATATTATAAAAAAGTGTGGAATTGGGCCCCTTCCGATCTTTTCAAGAGATAAAACTCAGACTAAAACAAACTCACCTGCCCTTCCACACTTTTATCTACGATCTTGGGGAGGTTTTGGATGTAAGGAATGTCTTTGAGATTTTTGAGGCCGCCGTTTTGTAGGACCTTCAAAAACTTAATGAAAAGTTGAGCGGTGGCACGCGCGTCGTGGAGTGCCCGGTGAGCCTGAGGAAGTTCAATGCCAAAAGCGGTGCACAAACTGCCGAGCCCGTAGCGGGACAAATTGGGGTGCACTTGCTTCGCCATTTTAAAGGTACACAAGTAAGGATTTGGCAAAAGTGAGCGCCCCATTTTTTCCAAATGCTTATTCATGAATTCACGGTCAAAATCCACATTGTGCGCCACAAACACCGAGTCGGTTCCCATGAAGCCGAGGTAATCATCCACAATATCCGCAAAAGCCGGCGAATCTTTCACCATTTCGGTGGTGATACCCGTGATTTGCGTGGTTTCGAGCGGCAAAAACACACCCGGATTCACCATGGTGTCCCACTCCCCCACAATCTGCCCATTCACAATTTTCACCGCCGCAATTTCAACAATGCCATCGAGGCTCGCGTGGAGCCCGGTGGTTTCTAAATCGACTACAACAAAAGTGGTTTTATCAATCATATTCGCAAAGCACTCTAACGGGGGATCTTAAAATTTACAATGAAGAATACTAGGTTTTGGAAGGGGTTCAATACGGGGGCCTTTATGTATTTCACCCCCTTCCAAAACCTCCTCATTGTAAATTTTAAGTCCATGACGGAGAGACCCATTTCTATAACTTGTGAGACACATAAAGGCTCCCGTGACGAGCAAGTTATAGAAATGGGTCTCCTCAATTCACAAGTTCTGATATCACCTGATGTATTTCACTAAAATCGCCGTCGCGTGGGATCAAAATGTAGGCCCCACTTTCGTTGATGAGCGAGGTCAAATAATTTCCACTGTTCAGCACAAAACCGGTGTTCAAATCGTAGTTTTGATAGTCGTAGTAATAACCCACCAAATCCAAAAGATCGATGTCGGTGGTGGTGTTTTGAATAGCCGTTTGGAAGAGCTTGGTGAGTCCCTTCATTTCCATCACACTGTCGAGCTGCACCACTTTGCTGCGAAGCGCGGCGAGAATGGTTTGCTGACGTTCGGCACGGTCAAAATCGGACGTGGATTTACGACTACGAGCGTAACGCAAAGCCTCTTCCCCCGTGAAATGATGCTGACCGACTTCAACAGAATACGCGCTGTAGCCGCCCTTTCCATTTGGATACAATCCGTCATACAAGGCCTCGCTCACATACACATCCAGCCCACCCAGCAAATCCACAATTTCCACAAAGCCGTTCAAGTCCACCTGCACATAGTGATCCATTTCCAAACCTGTCACCGAAGAAACCATGCGGCCCAACTGGTCCACGCCATAATAAGTGTAATACTCATTGATGCGTCGCCCATTTATATACAAATCGCGTGGGATGGAAAACAGAGAAATCTTATTTTTTTCTTCATTGATGCTGGCCACAATAATCGTATCAGTATGCGAACCGTTGGTTCCTAGTACCAAAATATCAAAAGTACTGTCCTCAGCCGCTACGGCTGGTGTATCCCCGGCCAAACTCACGGTCTGACCACCGGTGGCCACGCGTGAAAGAATACTGGCAAAGACATTTTGAATGCCCGTATTGTCTCCGCCTTGAATGGCGGTTCCGAGGCTGGTGAAATCCGTGGCGATGCCCTGAATCACCGTTTCCTGTGACAGCACTTGCTCAGAAAGTGTGAAATTTTTCTGGCTCAGCTGCCCCATTTCGTCGATCAAAGAACTGATCTGACCCTGCTGTTCATCCAAAGCGGAATGCAAGGAAGCATTCACAAAAATAAGACTCAGGAACATGATTCCAATCGATGTGAAGGCCGCCATGCTTATCAGTTTACTCTTCTTAGCTTGATTAACAAGATGCCGGTCCACCGAGTTTAACTCGGGACCAATATGAATAACGTTATATTCTTCAGGCTGCTCCATTGGGCGAAGGCGTGGTTGGTGGTTGAGGCGCAGCAGCAGGTGCTGCAGGTGCTGCTGGCGCAGCAGGTTTGACCTCAGCAGTGTAATCGGCTTTCACCTCGGGGCCAAGATCATTAACACTAATTCCAATACGCGCTCCAATTTCCTGTTCTACAAAGAGCTTTTTGCGTCCGTATTTCATTCGAGAATACTGCTTCACCACGTCGCGCACTTTGGGGTTTGCCGCCGCCATGTCCCAAATGGTTTCCAGTGAGAACGGCCGTGACGTCGCCATATTGATATTGAGCTTCATGTACGCGCGATAATTCGCAATTCCAATCACGTCCTGCTCCGTGAGCACCGGCGCGTATTCTTTTGCCAAGTATTCGGCGTCTTCCGCACCAATTTTAAACGACTGCAGCGTACCCACGTTACCGAACACGGCGTCGCGGATCTGGCTGCTGGTCGAACCACCCTTCGTCACCGTGAGCTGACCAATGTATTGGTGAGCCATGATCAAACAGAGTTTGTATTTTCGGGCCTCAGACAGAATCGAACAGAACGTGTCCGTCGCAAAGTTTTGGAACTCATCCACATAAAGGTAGAAATCCTTACGGTCGGCTTCCGGCATATCCACACGGCTCATGGCCGCTTGCTGAATTTGCGCCACGAGTACCAGCCCCAGCAGCTGCGTATTGAGTCCCCCGAGTTTACCTTTAGAAAGGTTCACCAAAAGAATTTTTTTGTTGTCCATGATCTCGCGAATGTTGAACCCAGATTTCGCCTGGCCAATGGTGTTACGCATGATCGAGTTCGTAATAAACGGACCGAACTTGGCCGAGAAATACGGAATCATTTCCTGACGTTCGCGGTCTCCGGTGTTGGCGTATTCATGTTCCCAGAACGATTTCACCACGGGGTTCTTAACCTTAGAAACCTTGTATCGCATGAATTCCTCATCCACAAAGATTCGAGGCACATCAATCAAAGTCGCGCCTTCATCAGGGTCTTCCATCAGCGTCAAACACGCGTTTCGGAAATAATGCTGAATACGGGGTCCAAAAATTTCATCTCCGAAGATCTTAATAAAGATTTCCGTGGCTTGGCTGGACGCCATGTCCTGCTGTTCCGGCGTCTTGGCCTCGAGCATGTTGAGCCCCATCGGACGCTCCGTATCTGCGGGATCAAAAATAATAACATCCTTCGCGCGCTCCTTAGGAATAAACTGCAAAATTTCTTCAATCAAATCTCCATGCGGATCGATCACACAAACTCCGTCTCCATTAATAACGTCCTGGCGCGCCATGTAGCTGATGTAGGCAGATTTCCCGGTTCCGGTTTGCCCAATAATATAGTGGTGACGCGTACGGTCTTTCTTTTTGAAACGCACCTCGCGTTTGACCCCACGGTACACATTGTTTCCCAGCAAAATTCCCTCGGTAGGCAAATCAGTAGGCGCAGGAACCACTTTGTAAGAAAGCCATTTAATAATCGGCGTGTAGTTGTAACGGCTGTTTGGAATATGGAAAATAGAAGCCAATTCCTCTGGATTGAGTACGGAAACTTTTTCTCCGAACGTAAAGGCTCTGCTTTCCAAAGAATCCACGAGCAAAGGCGTATTTATAAAGTTGATAGGAATGAGACGTCGTGCCTCAAACCAGTTCGAAGCCGCGTCCTTAGTCACGTTGAAGGCCACAAAGAGCCCATTCAAAATATTGTCGCACTGACTCTCCCCTTTATCGGAAGAAGCCAAAATACGAACCACCGTATCAAACCCCACTTGATTGGCTTTTTCACCAATGCGCTTGGCGAGTTCTTCATCGGTCTGCAGCATACGAACATAGCTGTCTCCACTTTTGGCTCCAGGAGGAGGATTGTTTTTCTCAGCGGCATCATAACCAAAGGCGGTAGCCGTAAAGAACCAACTTAGCATTCCAAGAAGTTTTCGCAGCGGATTCTTGCTTTCGGGCTTCTCATTCTTAAACATCTTCGTCGCAAAATCCCGTGCGGTCTTTTGCCATTTTTCGTGACGAGGTCGGATCATGATTTGAATCACTGCCTTTTCATTGTCTTCCAATTTAGAAAGCACGTTCGTGAAATCATTGAGCGAATCGTTTTCAATGGTTTTATAGGTCTTGAGCGGGTACCAGTTCAAATTTTTCAAATACAAATAGTATCCTTTTACCGTATTTTTCTTCTTAAGCTCCTTAGGCTGCATCGGCTCCGGACGAATGAATTCAATGGACGCACTTGGATAAAAAGACGTGATCTGTTTTTCCAAAATCCCAGAGTAATACGGATGCACCGACACAAAAAATGTGATGTCCTCATGTCGCGCATGAATTTCAAATGAAACCGCATCACGATGAAAGAGCCAAACCATCAGTCGGTTGCTCAAATTAAGCTCACGAATCTCATGCACAGCCCGGTAAAGCTGCTCCATGATTCCAATTCGTTCTCTAAAGTCCTTTTCCGTCGCATTTTCTTTGTCTTTGGTGGACTCTTCACGCGGCATCGTAATCTGAATAAACACACGGTGCCTAGCCACCCAACGTTCATAAAGTTCACGCACAAACCAAGGCCCAAACAATTTCACCACGAGCAAAATAGAAAGGCCCCAGATCATCCACTCCCAGTTCACATCGATGTACAAATACGCATCTAAAGCCATGCTTTTTACGGTTTCCCAGAATCCGGTTAAACTAGCCAGTAGCGGTGCCATACGCGTTTTGTTTTGATTTAATCTTATTATTATATCAAAAAACACGCCTTTTTGCAATGGGCCTAACAGATTAGACTCAAAGCTCTAGGAATGGCTCAGGAAAGGCAAAACTTGACAAATTAGCCAAAGTACCTTAAGTTGATGTAATTCGATTTACCCCAATCTTATGAGCGCACATGCACCCGCCGCTGCTCCACACGCAGCCCCAGCACCTCATGCCGCCCCACATGCGGCTCCTCACGCAGCCCACGCTGCACCTGCCGGACCCGGTTATCTACGCAACGCAATGGCTCGCTTTGGGAATGGTATAAAAAATACGGTCTGGGGACCTTTAGCTGAACTAGGAAAAGGTATTTATGATGTATCCGCTCAACCAGGGCATGAATGGGATAAAAGCGTACTAGTACCTATTGGGAATGGCATTGTAAGTGCCGTTGGCCGTCCTTTTACCGCACTAAAAACGCTCGTTCACCACGATGGACACTGGGGTTTTAATCCAGGTAAAGCCTGGAACGAACTCGGCGATTGGCTAGAAGATCCTATTCAACAAGTCACCAACTTTAGTGAACGCAGCATGGCTGTCCTAAGTGGAGCCGCGCATCGTATTACCTACGGATCAGGACAAATGCTTCGTTCACCTGGAGGGCAGGAGCCTTGCTACGCAACATCTTCTACCTTCATGGGGATGCCCATGAAACCCAGTGCCGTCAATGCCCAAACCTGGGCTTAAAGCCTAGGCTTTAGCGTTGCACAATAGCCGGCTGCAATCTCTGTTAACGCGATGCGAGGTAAAGTCCTCAGCATACCAGGAATCACTTCTTCATTAGTTGGCCTGAGGGCCATTGTAAATCTAAGTTCACGCAGATCCACCAGATCAGCTACGCCAACGGGCAGTACCAGTATAAAACTCAGTCGCTGAAATCGGCACGCGGCTTCTAGTACAAACACCCGGTTGAACGAAGTACTCTATATCGCCCACACTTTCACTCACCGATGCAATGGCTGCATCTATCTCAGCTGTTTCAGGAGTGGATTCCCAAATTTTAGGGTTATAGGTCCAAGGCTTTCGGTCATTTGATTCAGGATTCATAAACGTGCGTTTAAATAAGTAGTAAGTTCTTCAATTTTCACCCTTTCCTGTTGCATGGAATCTCGGTCACGGACCGTCACGCTTCCATCAGCATCAGAGTCAAAATCGTAGGTAATACAGAGCGGCGTTCCAATCTCGTCCTGACGGCGGTAGCGCTTACCAATCGCGCCACTTTCATCGTACTCAGCTCGGAAATTTTTCTTTAAAGTGCGGTACAGCGCGGTCGCTTGCTCACTTTGTTGTTTTTGCAGAGGGAAAACGGCCACTTGTACGGGTGCAATAGCCGGTGCAAAGTGCATCACCGTGCGGGTTTCTCCATTTTCCAAGGCTTGTTCTTCATAAGCACTCAATAGAACAATCAAGAAACTGCGGGTAAGACCCAAGGCGGGTTCTACCACGTGAGGGACAAACACTTCATTGCTCACCGGGTCACGGTACTGCAATTTTTCACCTGAAAATTTGGTGTGCTGATCGAGATCGAAGGAACCACGGTGCGCAATTCCCATCAATTCGCCCCATCCAAAAGGAAATTCGAATTCAAAATCCACGGTTTTACTTGAATAATGCGAAAGTTCGTCCTTTTCGTGGTAACGAAGACGAAGTTTTTCTTTGGGAACGCCCAAACTATCAAAAAAGGCCTTAAAATCCTCCACCCATTGGTCGAAATATTTTTCTGCTTCGTCGGGCCGAACAAAATACTCAATTTCCATCTGTTCAAATTCACGCGTACGGAAAATAAAATTCCCCGGCGTGATTTCATTTCGGAAGGATTTCCCATATTGTCCAACTCCAAACGGCAGTCGAACGCGCATAGAATCCATAATATTCTTAAAATTCACAAAGATTCCTTGCGCCGTTTCTGGTCGCAGGTAAATCTGCTCTGCCGTGTCTTCCACTACTCCTTGATAGGTCTTGAACATGAGATTGAAGGCACGAGGCTGCGTCCATTCCACTTTGCCACATTTTGGGCACGGAATTTTCGCATCCATAATTCGGTTGTAGATCTCATCGTTACTAAGACCCGCAATCGTTGTTTTAAAATGTTCTTCCAAAAGTTTATCGCCACGCACACGTTCCTGACATTTTTTACAATCCATCAACGGATCGGCAAAATTCGCCACGTGTCCGCTGGCTTCCCACACGCGTGGGTTCATCAAAATCGCGCTGTCGAGCCCGAGCATATCGTCGCGGTCTTCAATAAAAGTCTTCCACCACAGGTTTAGGATATTGCGCTTGAGCACGCTTCCATAAGGTCCGTAATCCCAGGTATTGGCGAGCCCGCCGTAAATTTCGCTGCCCGGATACACAAAACCGCGTCGTTTACAGAGTGACATGACTTCGTCCATCGTTGACATAATCCAGGGTTAGGAGCCCCGTAATCTTAAGCGACTTTCTCCTTGGAATCAAGAAGTATCGTGAGCGGGCCGTCATTCACGCTCTCCACGTGCATCATGGCGCCGAACTGACCCGTTTGCACGGGCACGCCCTTCCCCGACAAATACAAAACAAAAGCTTCGTACATGGCCTCCGCTTCCGCCGGCGCCTCCGCCAGATGAAAACTCGGCCGATTGCCCTTGCTCATGTCCGCGCACAAGGTGAATTGTGAAACCACCAAAACTCCGCCCGCAATCTCCGTCACCGGGAACTGCATCCGCTCCTCCGAATCCGGAAAAATCCGCATTTTCAAGATTTTCTCCGCCGTCCAAATCATATCGTCATTGGTATCGCCCTTTTCTACTCCCAAATAAATCAACAAACCAGCGTCAATGTGACCCACGGTTTCCTTACTAACGGTGACGCGAGCCTCAAGGACTCGTTGAACAACACTGCGCATGTGCTCAGAATGCACAAAAAAAGACCTCGATGCAAATCGAAGTCTTTTAAATTTAAATACAAACTAACGCTACGCGTTAGTGGGATACGGAGGCATAGGTGCTTCCGGCATTGGTCCCATTGGTGCAGGTCCCATTGGCTGCTCCGGCATAGGCGCTGGCATTGGCTGAGGAGCTGGTGCAGGCGCGGCTTGTTGCTGAGCCTGTTGCGCTTGCTTCTTCTTAAAGTCTTCCATGGCACCTTGAAGCACTCCAATAAAAGATTCAGCGGTTCGTTGATTCATGTTCACACGGCTCACCACTTCAATAATAGGAGCGGGAGTGTTTGGCAGCAAATAACCGAAATCGAGAACCACCTCATTGGAGTTCACGTTTACGGACACTGCGTTTGAATAGCATCCTTTTTGTACATCGTCAGGCACTTTGACCTGAAGTTGTTGCTGGGCTGCTTGACCAGCATTTTGGTTTTGGTTTGCGTCTGCCATGGGCGTAGAAGGGTTAGAAAATGTTTTTTAAGTACTAACAGTATATCACAAAATCCTGGCAAGGTCACGCGCTTGCAAAAACTTTTTTTACGAGCAGAATAAGGTTATCCATACTCCTAACCACGCCCCCTATGTGCTGCTCAAACAATAAAGACCATCAATTATGGCTTGGACTCGTCGCTTTTGTAATTGGAGCCGTTTTACTTTTACAACGTTTCGACCTCGTTCCCGCTGAAACCTGGGATTACCTCTGGCCAAGCATCCTCGTAGTTACTGGTCTTAAATGGATGATCAGCCGCAATTCCGATTCATGCCAAATGGAAGATTCCTGTATGTGCGGTGGAAACAGCTGCGACGGTTCTTGCGAACTGCCCATGCCCGCTCCAAAAAAAGCCACATCCAAGAAAAAAAGCCGTAAGTAATAAGACCACCACGCGTCTTACTTTACGAACCTAACCACTCCTAATGAAACAATTTCTTTCTTTAGTTATGTTGACCCTACTTTTATCCGCTTGTACCCAGCCCGAAGCTCCCTCTGTGGAAACTCCTGAAGAAGAAGAGGAAGGTCGCGTTGAAACCATTACCCTCGCGCTCGTAGCGATGAACGATGGCGTGACCACTCCCCCAGCCGATTCTTTTGGTTGTGGAGACACCATTGAATTTATTGAAAGTGACGAAGAGCCCTTCGGCAACGCCAGCGGAGATGTACTCACCGCTCTTGAGGAACTCTTTGCCATCGAAGAATCTCTAGACCCAGAAACGGGGCTCTACAACAGCCTCGCCCCCTCGGACATTGTGGTGGACAGCGTGACCAGTGACGGAATGACCACCTTCGTTGAACTCAGTGGGTCTATTATTTCTGCTGGTTCGTGCGACGATCCTCGCATCGAAGAACAGATTCGAGCGACCGTGGAAGCCAACTCACCTGAGAACCGAGATATCTCCATCAAATTTGACGGTGAAGACTTACACGAGTACTTTGACATGAGTGGCGGCCAAGAATAAATCTCCAATACCGGTAATCTATGAAGACGAGTTCCTACTGGTTGTAAATAAACCAGCTGGGCTCGTTTCCGTACCTGCACCTAAAATTCCTGAATATAAAACTATTCAGGGACAACTCCGCGAACGCGCTTTTCGTGATAAAAAAGACTACAAACCCTACCTCTTAAATCGCCTGGATCAAAACACCTCAGGGGTGCTGCTGGTGGGCAAATACCCTCGTGACCGAGAAGCCCTGGAATCCATTTTCCAAGACTCGCGCACCTCCAAAACCTACCTAGCCCAGGTTAAGTGGGTGCCCAAGCAGGCCGAAGGCTTCATCACCTTTCTGTTGGAAGCCCGCAATTCTCCAAAAAAAGTCCCCGCCGTGACACACTACAAAATTCTCAAAAAGATCGGCAATTCGTCCCTGCTGGAAGTTCGTATCGAAACCGGCCGTAAACATCAAATTCGCAAGCACCTCGCCATGATCGGCCACCCGCTGATTCTGGACTACGAATACGGCGACCGAACCTTCAACGGTGCCTGGCAAAAAATGAAAAAAGGCAAAGGCAAATTCTACCTCCACTCCTGGAAAACCAAATTCTTCCACCCCTTCTTAGAAAAAGAGATCGAAGTGGAGGCCGAACCTCCTGAGCTTTAGAAGACTGTCTTGGTTCGATTCAGCGGGAGCCTTTATGCTGAATCTCTCCAAACAATCTTCCTCTGTTTAGGAATTCAGATTCCCTTTCCGTGGTTCTCTGGGTGGATTTATGAAACATAAACCAATAAGGAAGAAAGGACGAGGATCATGATCCGAGTTCTTTCGCTCCTGTTGAAGAAATCCACCCAGAGAATGAAAGAGGGAAAGGAAATATGAATTCCTAAACCGTCCAACTGTGCAGTTTTTCTACGCAGCGTTTGGCAAGCTCCATGCGATGCCGAATTTGTGCGCTTTCTTTTTCCAAAAGGTCGAGCAAGCAAATCGGGTCGTGAGAGATGTATTTCCGCCCGGTCGGAGTTTGTTCATAAGCCACCATGCCCCGCTCCGTCAGGGATTCCAAAAGTGGATATAAAGAAACCCGTTTGATTTGAAGGCGTTTCGCCAGAGAGCTGGCCGGCGCGGGTCCGCTCCTAAGCAGAAGCAGATAAAGGAGGGCTTCTTTTTCCGAAAGACCTAATTCCATGAGATTTACATTAAACATGGCAGTGAAAAATGTAACCCAAGCATAGAAGCCGTGCGGCATTTGTAAAGCATTTACTGTCGTCAGCGTTGGATGACAGTCCGGCCCCAAAGGGGTGTTGTCAACGCTTCAACAACGCGATTTTGATCGAGAAGCGCCTCGCCGCCATTTCCCATTTTTTGCATACCAATCTACGCTATAAGTCCTCACCCCCGGCATATGCATATACTCATCATCACACCGCATTTGATGCAAGGCTCCACACTCAGCTTTGCGCTCAAGCGTCACAATTTCACCACACTCATTCTCTCACCCATGAGCCTTGCCTATTCGGACTATCTGGAGGCCGATGCCATTGTTTTCCCGCACGCGCTTATATCGGAGCAGTGGGCTATGCTGGAAAACTTCTTAAGAAATCTCTCACCGACTATGCCCCTGATTTTTTACCACCGCAGCGAGCGCCGTATTCTCCGCAATAAACCTTTTGAACCGCTCCTAAAACAATCCATCTTCCTAGACCAAAGCATTCCGCTCTCCCAGGCGCCCTTTTTCATCCGCGAAATCGTCCAAAAGATCTCCCCACAAAAAGACGTCAAAATCGGCCAACTCACCCTCGACCGCATAACCCGCAAAGTCTTTCATGGCAAACAAAACATCGAACTCTCCCGCAAAGAATTCTATTTATTCGAACTTTTCCTCCTCAACACCGGCCGCATCATCAGCCGCGACTACATAATCGACACCGTCTGGGACAAACGCGACTACGTCGCCCAAAACACCATCGACGTCTACATTTCCCGCCTCCGCAAAAAACTCACCCCCCTCGCCCCCCGCCCCCTCATCCGCACCATTCCTTGCTTAGGGTACCAGTTGGATCTATAATGTCGGCTATGACTGACAAAGAAGATCTCCTCAAGACTCTTCACAAGATCGGCTTCTCCGAAAAAGAAGCTGCCGTTTACCTGACTTTACTCGAACTAAGCGAAGCCCTCCCAAGCACCATCTCCCGCATAACAAATGTTAAACGCTCCACGGCCTATTTAATTTTAGAACAACTCCAAAAGAAAGGTTTGGCCACCAGTATCAAAAAAGGCGGTCACCTCTACTTCCAATCCTGCAAACCTGATTTCCTCATTGCCAATCAACGCAAAAAATACGAAGAAATTAAGGAACAACTCACTTCTTTGGAACAAGTAATCCCTGAACTCAATCTTCTACACAAAGACTTCACCACAACCCCTCAAATGTCTGTTTATAAGGGCGATGAAGGAATTATTCACATACTAGAGGATTCACTGTCTGCAAAAGGAGAAATCTACTGCTGGTCAAATACAGGCTTGGCATCAGACACAGCACTAAATAAATATCACCCAACTTTTTTAAAGAAAAAAATCGAACGAAAAATTCATTCCAAATGTCTATTCACCTACGACAAGAGTGGGCTTCAATTTAAGAAAAATTCAAAAAAAGAGCTTCGAGAGGTATATCTAATCCCACAGGATAAATATCCGTTCAAAAATGAAATAAATATATACAATGATAAAACCAGTATTATCTCACTGACAGATCGTGTTGGAGTCATAATCCAAAACCAAGACATGGCAGACAGTCAAAGGGCCCTTTTTAATTTAGGATTTGAGTATGCAAAAAGTTTTGAAAAAGATCTTTTAACTCAAAGTGACATCAGATATCTCAGAGGAGAAAAATTATCGTCCAAAATGTAGACTCTAATTGAACTGTTCACCTAAACCTCACTTGGGCATTGTCCACAATGATTCACCGCCTTCATGAAAGCTTTCATCTTCACCCACGTATACAATCACAGACGAGGATAAAACCCTATCAACAACCTTGTGCACACCAAGATGTCTACGCGCGAAATCAGAACCTGCCTTACGATTTCCTCCTTTCACCCTAGTTTTATCAACAGACCAAACTGCATATATATCTGCGGAATCAGATTTTTTATGGAAAAACCAATTGGTAGCAGCGTAAACCCCAGCACAATGAACCAAAACAACATTTCCAGCCTGACGGTCGTAGATCAAACCACGTTCACTAGAATCGACTTGAGAAATATTAGGGTATCCTTCCGCACCTCTTGCCATCCGAGCTAACTCTCTTCTAGCTCTTTGGGCAGTTAAAACATCGACTTCGCTTAATCGGAATTGACTCCCTCGCTGCAGGTTAAAACTATTTATTGCTGCCAGATATTGATCTCTTATTGTCGGCGCTAAGTCATCAGCGGTAGGAATTGGGCCTGTTTCTAAACGTCTAACCGTTATTCTGCGAGGATCTGAAGTATCCAAGTCACGCAATTCAGGATCAAAAGCATCCATCTCATTAAATCCTCGGGGTATATCAAATAAAGTACCCATACCGACTACCTGACCTAACCGACCTCTAGCGGAATTTATCTTATGAGCTAGCTCTAAACCAGCACTTATAGCCTGTGGTTGAATATCAGCTTCACAATCAACAAGCGATAATACACTTTTTTTGACTCTATCTACTTCACAAACTGTCTTATGAACTGCACCTGATTCTTCGATTGCCTGATCTGGCAGCTGGAGCCAATCATCATCTTCTTCATCTTCCTCCTCGTCACACGCATGATCACCCCCTCGTTTATCAATGAGACCTCCATTCCCCAAAATAATGTAGGTTCTAGCGTTTTCTAGTATTGCCGCAGGCTTACCCATAATTTTAGACTAAATATAGTTCTTATTGAGATTTTGTCAATACTTTGACACAAAAGGGTGACAAGGTCAATCTAGGTGGTACAATAACACTCGATGAATCTTGAAACAGTATTGCAGTATCAAGGCTTAAATCCAAAAGAAGCTAAAATTTACTTAGTTTTACTTGAACTACAGGAGGCACTTCCAAGTGTAATCTCCAAAAGAGCGGGCATAAAACGTCCAACAACTTATGTTATATTAGAACAATTACAAAAAAAGGGATTAATTAGTCACGTTAAAAGGGGGGGGAATCTATATTTTAGAGCACTCAATCCCAAGTCATTTGTACAAGAGCAGGGACAAAAATTAAAATGGTTAGAAGAAGCACTGCCAGACTTGAGTAATTTAAATAGAAAGTATGCGTCTACACCTCAAATGTCCGTTTTTGAAGGGAAAGAGGGGTTAATCCAAATCATGGAAGACACACTCACAACCAGCACTGGTCTGTTATGTTGGGCAAACATCAGCGTTGCCGTACATACACTCCTAGAAGATTATTACCCACTTTATATTAAGAAAAAAGTAAAGAATAAGGTTTTTCTAAAAGGTATATTCCCATATGAAAAAAGGAGTCTTGAATTTAAAAAAAGGGGGGAGAAAGAACTAAGAGAAGTACACTTAATACCGGCGGACAAATTTCCTTTCAAGAATGAAATTAATATTTACGACGATAAAGTAGCGATCATCTCACACCAAGATGAGACGGGCGTTATAATACAAAATCAAAGTATTGCAGACACTCAAAGAGTGATATTCAATCTAGGTTTTGAATATGCGAAGCTTTTGGAGAAGGATCTGCTAACAAAGGACGACTTAAGATACTTAGTAGACGAAGACGATTGATTGTCATTTTTTTTGACAACACTAAATTCCACTATAGCTATTTACATATTGGGCGTTTTGTTTGATACTCCTGGTGACAAAAGCGAAAGAAAATAGCTATATACCCGTCAATACCCTAACAACTGTCAAAATGGTTAACGCAAACTTTACCTTCGATAGCAAGATGACTCCGCAGCAAATTCAATTGCATGACCTAGTACAGAATTTGCTCATCGTGCTTTCAGACAAGGAAAAGTACATCATTAAGAACCGTTTTGCCCTGGATACAAAGAAAAAACTCACTTTAGAGGAAATTGGGGAGCATTTTGGAGTGACTCGTGAACGCGTACGTCAAATTGAAAAGACTGCGCTCCGAAAGCTGGAACGAAACGCACAAAACACCAATATTAAGATTTTGACTGAATTTGCCAAGGCTCTCCTGGATAAGGAAGGCGGCATTGCTCGTGATTCCTACTTTAAAGAACTCCTGATGCGCATTTTGCCCAATGTGAGCGAACAAGAAATTCAAGACCTGCACCTCGCTCTCAGCCTCGATTCAGAGATCCACTTTGATTCCAACACTCTCAAATACCACCCTTACTGGCGTCTCGCGTCTTTCAACGAAGACACCATTAAAAAAGTGGCGAGTGCGGCGACCAAGACTCTTCAAAAGGCTAAGCATGTGCTCCCCATCGACAAGCTCGCTGAAAAAGTAAACGAAACTCTCAAATCTCCCCTACCCGAAAACACGGTCACCAACATCTTGCGCACGGCTAAGGACTGCAAGTTCACCGAAAACGGCATTGGACTGTACAGCTGGAGACACATCCATCCTCGCACCCTGCGCGATAAAATCTTCTTCGTTTTCCACCGTGAAAAGAAGCCTCTTCACTTCGAAAAAATCTCCGAGCTCATCAAGGGCGGGAAATTCGACAACAAACGTGTGAACGTTCAGGCGGTACACAATGAACTCATCCGAAACGACAACTTCATCCTCATTGGACGCGGAATCTACGCGCTCAAGGACTGGGGATACAAAACTGGAACCGTGGCCGATGTGATCAGTGAAATCCTGACGGATGGCCTTCCCCGCAGCCGCGAGGAAATCACCAAGGCGGTGCTTGATCAACGTCACGTGAAAACCATCACCATCTACCTCAACCTAAAGAACAAGAACCAATTCTCCCGTGTTGGACGCGACAAATACACTTTGGCAAAATTCGCCCAGGCCTAGGCCCATATTAGTTCCACTTAATAGAGCAACCCATAGAGGGGACCTGGGCTCCGCCCAGTGGCTGCTCAGCAGGTTTTTTTCCTTCTAGGAGCGTATTCACGGCCCCTTCCAGACCTTCAAAGGCCCCGCGGTACGCCAACGTCCGCTCCTCTCCATATACAAAGATGTCCGGAGTGCACTGGGCGCCATAAGCCTTGGCGGCTATTTGGTCCGCATCGTACAAATACGGAAACTCTTGGCCTTTTTGCTGGGCGTATTCTTTCATTTTCTCAAAAGAATCTTCTGGATACGCGGGATTTGCATTAGAATTGATACCCACAAACTGCACCGTTTCGGGCAGGCGTTTTTCCAAAGCCACCATGTCGTCCCACATCTTTTGCACATAGGGACAGTGGTTGCACATAAAAATCACCGCCAGAACCTTTTTGTCGGCGTAAGCAGCTAGCGTGTGCATCACGTCATCCGTGCCCAGTAGATTAAAATCAGGCGCCGGCGTACCCAGCGGAACCATACTAGATTGCAATAAGGCCATAATATTCAGGTACAAGGAGAAGTAAGGAAGCCAATCCTACACCCGCCACAAGAAGCAGAGCTAGTAAAACTCGCAGCCCAACTGCCCGTGAACCCAAAGCCAATACAATCGCGCCCTTAGAAAGAGTGTTGGTGAGCGCGGCGATAACAATGGCGGTGGAAGCGGTCATGGCGCTCACCGATCCATCTCGATGCAAATCGGCCATGGACACCGTGATGGCGTCCACATCAAAAATTCCCGAGAAAAAGGCGGTCAAATAAACTCCGTCGTCCCCAAAATAGTCCGCCGCGAACTTGGAAATGAAGATCAAAGACGTAAAAATAAGCCCGAATTTCACCGCTAAACGCAGCTGAAAAGGGCTTTTTAGGTCCAAATCGCTGGCACTGAATTTGGCGTACGAAGTCTGTTCTTTTTTAAACCAAAAATACGCGGCCGCCAGCAAACCCGTGGCTCCCATCACTCCCATCGGCAAGGCAATAATGGAAATCAGCTCGGGGTTCAGCACCGAAACCGTGACCAAAACACGGAAAAACATGGCCGATGCCGCCACCAAAATGGCAAAAACAAAGGGGGTCACCACCTTGGGGCTCTTCTTACTCAAACCTGAAAAACTGAGCGCCACGGCCGTGGAAGAGATGAGTCCACCCAAAAAGCCGCCCACTCCAATGCCTTTTCGCGGCCCCACCACTTTAATGGCGATGTAACTGGCAAAAGAAATCGTAGAAATCAGCACCACCATGAGCCAAATCTCATACGGGTTCAGCACATTCAGCGGTCCAAAAGTTTCATTGGGCAGCAGCGGCAGGATCACAAAAACAATGGCGATGAACTTAATGGTGTCGTAAAGTTCCTCCTTTTCAACCTTATGAGCAAAACGGTGCAGCGCTTCTTTAAAGTACAGGAGCATCACCACCACCAGCGTAATGACCGTGGCGATGAGCGTCTCCCCCATCCCCATCAAAATTCCCACAAAATAAGTAAAAAAGCCGGCCAGTTCAGTGGTGGCCCCGGTTCGTTTGTCCAAATACGCCGACATCACATAGGACGCAATCAGCAAAAGCAAAAAGCCGCCCGTCACCACAGGAAACAGAACAGAATCGGCAAAAAGGCTGAAAGCCAGATAGCCGAGCACACTGATGAGCGAAAGCGTCCGAATACCTCCAAATTCATGCGCATCAGCCTTATGGCGGTTCCGTTCACGCTCAAGCCCAATCAAACTGCCCAAAAGCAGGGCAAGGCCCAGGTTCTCGAGGAACAGGATTTTTTCAACCATATTTTCGGGCGGTGGATGAATCCATCATACAAAAAAACTTGTACTCTTCGCAAGATGCGCTAAAATGCGTTCGCTACTCACCAAGGTGAGCGGTAAAAAAGGTGTCGCGCGAGCGACTCAATATAAGTTCTCATGCGCAGGTGGCGAAATTGGCAGACGCACTACCTTGAGGTGGTAGCTCCCTTTACCGGGATTGGAGGTTCAAGTCCTCTCCTGCGCACCAAACTCGCCAAAGGCGAGCGTACAAAAAGCCGTCGCGTCAGCGACTCCATATCGGGCGCTTAGCTCAGCTGGTTAGAGCACCTCGTTTACACCGAGGGGGTCGAGGGTTCGAATCCCCCAGCGCCCACCATTCTAAAGACAACGGACCTTCAGGTTCGGTGGCTTTACGAATCTGTGAACGCAGGGATGAGAACCCAGGGTTCGTAAGCGAAGCGTCTAGCGCCCACCATCACTATCTCCTAACTTAAAAAGACACCTTATTCAGATGCCTTCTTAAGCTGCTATTCCCTGAGATCTATTAGTCCTTATTTGGACGTCCATTTCCATTGTTACGAGGTCCATTGTTTAGAGGATCCTGATTCTGACCCTGATTCTGATTTGGGTTTGGGTTTGGATTTGGGTTAGGGTTTGGATCTTGGTTCACACGAGGGCCATGATCTGAGTTCGAAGCATCCACATTGGTAGAAGTTGAATCGTTGTTCTCATTGTTATGATCAAAGCTTGAACCATCGGCACTTCCATTGACGAGATTGTTGCCATTGACCGAGTTATCGTGAGAGTCATTGTCCACATCTACGTCATTTTCATCTCCGCTGCCATTACCGTTGCCATTTCCACCTTCATCATCGTCGTCTCCATCGCTGCTATTGTCATCGTTATTTTGGGAATTGTCTTGATAAGCCCACCATTCACCGTAGTCATGACGGTTGTCACTATTGGAGTGATCATCTTCGGAATTATCGCTATTTGAATGATCGTCTTCGGAATTATCACTATTGGAATAGTCATCAGAAGAGTTATCACTATTTGAATGATCGTCCACCGTCACATCAACCGTTTCTTGAGAGCTATC
Source organism: uncultured Candidatus Peribacteria bacterium (assembly GCA_965230905.1). Lineage (GTDB taxonomy): Bacteria > Patescibacteriota > Gracilibacteria > UBA1369 > 2-02-FULL-48-14 > 2-02-FULL-48-14. Next base: position 1,109,206 of record OZ246396.1, on the reverse strand, counting down.
ACTAGAGTTGTCACTGTTGTTATGATGAGAAGCATTTATCCAACTGCGAATCTCTGTGCGGACATTCGAAATAGTGGTTACAACGGAGCTATTATCGGAATTATCCGTAACTGAGCTATTGTTGGTGACGGAAACGTGAACTTCCCTATCAGGGAGATCTGAATCGTCGTCTGAATCCTCATTAGATTCGATTATTGTGATTAAGAGCTCACTAATGTCTTCAAAGAAATCGTCGAAATCGTCATCCGCTTCGCTAGCTAGGATCACTTCAGCCGACAGAGCAGGGAATGTTTCGGCAGCCAGAGGTTTTGGCGTCACTAGTGTTAAGGAAGGGCATGAATCAAGCACTTCAGCTATAACCGTATCACTCAAAACCACGGCAGAGGGTTCGGAGATTTCATCGGCAGCTGCAGAACCTGTTTCAAGCGAAGCAAGGATAGCAAAAAACAAGGGTAAGAATGTGCTCATGGGGTTTGGGTTAAAGCTAAATAAAGTGTTTTCACACCGTTTCTTTCGCACCAAGCGCTGTAGTACATAGAGTATGACGACGAGTTTTCAGAATCCTTACACGATAAATTTCTTTTCTCGCTTCTTTTTCAAATCTTTATGATATTTACCCGCCGCCTCCCAGGCGAGCTCGAAGGTTTGTTTAAAGGCCGTGGCGATTTCTTTGCTCTCAATAATAATCCCAATTTTGCCTTTCCAGTCCGCAATCATGATTTTGTCGTCAAAAAAGTTGATCTCTGGGCTGAAGTCGAGCTTGGACTTGGGCACCACTAAACTCCGGCGCAACTCTTCTTTGTCCAGCGCATGACGCTCCCAGTTTTTAGGTTCATCCGGGAAAATTCCGCGAATTGGAATCTTTTTAGCCGCACGGCGTTTGTAGTATTTGGGAAAATACCAAGGAATCGCCTCCTGATTCGCCTGATCACTGGCGTAAGCTAAAATTTCCTCGGTGGAGTTGAGCGTTTCCTCATACACCCGCACGAGCCCCTCCTCCCCTTCATAAAAATAAACCCGTGGACGATTGGTGAGCGCCCGATAATGCGTGTTCAGTTCAGGCAAAATTTCATTGGCTTCGTCGGCGAGGCGAGAAAAACGAGCACTTTCTTCTTTTAAGTAGCTCACCAGTTTATCCGGCGACTGCGCCCGGTAATAACGGTACTTTTTATGATTCGATCCAATAATAAGCCCACGGTTCACCAAGGATTCCAGCAGATCATACGCCGTGGTTCGATTCACATTCGCCTTCTTAGCAATGGTCGAAACAGGCGACGCCTCCCCGAGTTCCAGCGTAGCGATATACAAGGTGGCTTCCTTCACCGTGAGCCCGAGTTTTTGCAGTTGTTCAATCATAGCAGGATTGTGTGGAGAAAAACCGTCAGAATCATATTCAGAATATCTTTACAGGTTATTTTAGTCAATATATTTGATACATTTTCCCGACACTAATTTGACCAGATTTAAAAAGTCGGCATAATCATGTGCATGACACAAGTCACCCAAATTCTCAGCCAATTCTTTGATCTTCCAGAAGAAGAGATCGATTCGGCTTTGACAAAGGACACTTTTGAATCAGAGAATCCTGTTTTAAAGGCGGTATCTCAGTGCAAAACCGGTCTACTAAACACCGGCGAGCTGGATGAAGAAACCGTTGAACGACTGATTTCGAAAGGAAAACCCGATTGGCAGGCAAACCAAGCAGATCCAAAGTATGGCACCGAATGGAAAGTACGCGAATTACTAAAATTGGGTCTAGAACGTGCATCCTGGGTTTTGCCCACTTTAAGCGAACGCTGGCATGAAGATAACCGCTTAGATCGTCGATTCAAGTACCAAGGAAATTATAACCTCCTCACAGCACATGAATTCAAGTTTTGGAAAAAACTTTCAGTGGATCAATTGAAAACATTCGCTCAAAGACCAGATAGCAACACTATTTCTAGACGCCTTTTCGAGACAACTGGATCCGAATACCAGCTCCCTAAAGGGCAGGAGCCGATCAGGAAATTCAATCCAGATGTACCGGAGCTAGCCTGGGACACGTGGTACAAGCTCCGCGATCCAGCCGAAGCGGTCCTGAGAACGAGCACTCCCGATGAGATGAACCGAAACTTAGATAAAACTAAGCATCAACCCAGGAGCCCGTGGAATTTTATAAAAGGAAGTGAAGGGCCTAGCGGGAACCGACACTGGCGCTGGAGTTTTCATGCAAAAGATGACTGGGAATCTTTTAGATGGGACTTGAGTAAAGCCGGCGAACGAGAAAAAGACTTACGTTCGCTCGAGCGTCAATTTAAAACCACACGCGAAAAAGCTGAGCTTGCCCTTGCTGCGATCCATAAATCATAATATCTACATATGCCAACCCTCACCCAAACTTGCTTCCACTGCCAAAGCCCCTTTGAAATCGATGAGCGCGACCAAGCCTACTATGCCAAACGCGGCGCACCAGCGCCTAAGCTTTGTCCAAAAGATCGTCTTAAACGACGGCTGAGCTTCCGCAATGAGCGCAAACTGCACGCCCGTAAGTGTGACGCCAGTGGGAAAACCATTGTGTCCAATATTCGCCCAGACGCTCCCTTCCCTGTTTTTCACACGGACGAGTGGCAGAAGCAAATGCACAGCGTGCCGCAATTGGAAGCTTTTGATTTTAATAAAACGTTCGCCGAACAATTCGCAGAAATTTGGGCCAAAGCGCCTCGCATGCACAAGGCCACCGCGGGAAATGAAGAGAATTCCGAGTACTCCAATCACTGTGGGAACTGTCGCAATTGCTACTACATCTTCAATTCAGAAATGGACGAAGACTGCATGTACGTGCGCTTTTGCGACCGTAGCCGCGACTGCGTGGACTGCACCAACGCGATCATGAGCGAACTTTGTTACGAATGCGTGAACATTAAAAACTGTTACGGCGTAAAATTCTCCGACGACTGCGACAACTGCACCGATTCTGCCTTTTTACGAAACTGCCGTGGTGTGAAGAATTCCATGTTTTGCTACGGCCTGGAGCGCCAGGAATTTTGCCTCTTCAACCAGCAGCTCACCAAGGAGCAATATCAGGAGAAAATCAAAGAATATCGTCTGGATTCTTACGCAGGAGTTGAGGCGGCCAAAAAAGCCTGGGCTGAATTTTCCACGCAATGGCCCAAGATGCGCCACATCATTTTGAACTCCGAAAACTGCAACGGCGAATCCATCTACAACAGCAAAAACTCTACCGACTCCTACACCATTTCCGACTGTGAAGACTGCCGCTACGTGCTCAATTCTGTGGACGTGAAGGACTCCTACGACTTCTACGCCTACGGGATGAAAACGGCGCTGTGCCTAGAAACGGTCACCATCGCCAACTGCTACGACCTCAAATACTGCAGCTACTGTATGCACTCCAACAACCTGGAATACTGCGAAAGTTGCTGGGGCTGTGAAGATTGTTTCGGCTGCGTGGGTCTCAAAAAAGGCAAGTTCTGCATTTTCAACAAGCAGTACAGCGAAGAGGAATACCGAGCCACTGTGGCCAAAATCAAAGACCACATGATGAAGACCGGTGAATACGGCGAGTTCTTCCCAGAAAAATTCTCACTCTTCCCTTACGAAGACACCATGGCGCAGGATTATTTTCCTCAGGCAAGCGCACAAAAACAAGCACAGATCCCAGAAGGCACTCTAAGCGTCGACCAAATTCCTGATCAAGTTGGCCAAGTTCAAAACGACCTAAGCAGTTTCGTCTTCTTCTGCCCGGTTGAGAAAAAGCCCTTCAAGTTTCAAAGCAACGAAATCAAGTTTTACAAGAAAGTGGGCGTGGCACTACCACGCCTTTCCTTTGAAGCGCGCTACAGGAAACGCAATGAGCTCATTCCTTTCCCTTACTGAGTACTCTCTTCCAGCGTGAGTTCAATGGAAATAATGTCTCCATCGCGCTGCACTTTGAGCGTGATCACGTCACCCACCAAGTAACCCGCAATGGCGTTGGAAAGGCTGTAGGTTGAGGAAAGTTCCTTGTCGTCCACGGCCAAAATAACGTCGCCTTCCAGGATACCTGCTTTTTCCGCGGGACTCCCTTCCACAACTCCTGAGGTTCCTGCCTGCTGATCACCCGTGACCAAAACTCCGGTATCGGAATCGAGCTGGAAACGTTCCTTCACCAAAGCATTAACAGGAATATAGCGAACTCCCACAAAAGGCCGCACAATCCGTCCAAATTCTTGGTAGGAAAGCACCACCGTCGCTATGTCATTAGAAGGGATGGCAAACCCAATTCCGCTCGCGGTGGTATCAATGGCCGTGTTCATTCCAATGACTTCACCATTTAAATTGAGCAGTGGTCCTCCGCTGTTCCCCGGATTGATGGCCGCATCTGTTTGGATCAAATTCACCAAATTTTCACTAACACCGAGCCCGCTGGACGCAATGATTTCACGACCCGTTGCAGAAATAATTCCCACCGTGGTGGTGTTGGAATATTCACCGAGAGCGTTTCCAATCGCAACCACAGGATCTCCTATTTTAATCTCATCCGAATCGGCAAACTCCAAAGTCGGCAAATCTCCGATCCGTTCGTCCTCCCCCAAAATCTGCACCAAAGCAATGTCGTTGAGCGTATCGGTATCCAGCACCTCTGCCTCGAGCTGCGTTCCATCCTCCAAAATCACGGCATATTCAGCCGCCGTATCCGCCACCACGTGCTTATTGGTGACCACGAGTCCATCCGCCGTAATAATAAATCCCGTTCCGCTGCTCACTTTTGAAAGTTCCCCATCGCCCTCAGTGGTTTGAGGTGTAGTGGGAACGCCGAAGAAAGAAAATTGATTCGCTAAGTCACCCAAATCCTTAAGGGCCACCACCGAAACCACGGCCGGCGAAGCCTTTTCCCACACACTATTATAAGAGCCATTTTCAAAGTTGATCACCGTTTCGGCAGGAGTCTCCTCAGCCGTTTGAGATAAAATCAACCAGCTGCTTAGGCCGCCCCCAATGGCTCCAAAGAAAATGCTAACAACGGACACTAACGCGAACATGAAACTTTTATTAGAATTAGACATAATAATTTTGTTAAAGGCCTTGGGATTCTAGCATAGATTTTTTCTTTACAAAACCAAAGCTACAGGGCACACTTTAGCCGCTTTCCCACCCTATGAAAAACGCGATCCGCAACCAAATGCGTGAGCAGCGCCAGTCGCTCTCACCGGCTTTGCATGCGGAAAAATCTGAAGCCATCCGCCGCCGCCTCGAAGAATTGCCAGCCTACCAAGACGCCAAAAAAATCCTGATCTACGTTTCCGCAAAAGATGAAGTCGCCACTCACGCGCTTATTAAAGACGCCCTCGCAACCGGCCGCCAGCTTTACGTGCCCAAAATCCACGAAGGCACCCTCGCCATTTGCCCACTCACCACATGGGAAGACCTGCAGCCAGGAACCTTTGGGATTCTGGAACCCAGCGACACCGCCACCCCCGCACAGCCCGAAGAAATGGACCTCATTGTTGTGCCCGGCCTAGCCTTCGACACCCGCGGACACCGCATAGGCTACGGCAAAGGCCATTACGATAAATTGCTCAAATCGACAAAGGGCTATAAAGTAGGCCTGGCTTTTGCCGAGCAAGTGATTGAAACCGTGCCCGACGAAGCTCACGACGTTCCCCTTGATCTCATAATCACCGATAAATCCCTTATTCACCCTTAACCCTCTGCTTCATGACCGCTCCGATGAACCCTGCCATCCTCAAGAACTGGGAAATGCTTGCCGCCAACGACCCTGACGTTTTCAATGCCATCGCAGGCGAAGAAAAACGTGAAATGGAGGGAATCGAGCTCATTCCATCCGAGAACTATACTTACCCAGAAGTTTTTGCGGCCAACGGATGCGTGCTCACCAACAAATATGCAGAAGGATACCCGGGGAAGCGTTACTACGGAGGGCAGGAATTCACCGATGTGGTAGAAAGCCTAGCCATTGAACGTGCTAAGCAAGTTTTCAAATGCGATCACGCGAACGTACAGCCTCTCTCAGGTTCTCCTATGAACCAAGCGGTTTACATGGCCTTCCTTCAACCCGGCGACACCGTGCTCGGAATGGACCTCTCACACGGAGGCCACCTCACCCACGGCCACCCGGTTTCTCACATGGGAAAGATCTTCAACTTTGTACGCTACAAGACTCATCCAGAAAAAGGTGGCTGGATCGACCCTGAAGAAATCATGGCGCTCGCCCTCGAGCACAAGCCTAAAATTATTTTGTGTGGATACACTTCCTACCCTCGTGACCTCGACTACAGCATTTTTCGCAAAGCGGCGGATGCGGTGGGCGCCATCACTATGGCGGACGTGGCTCACATCGGTGGACTCATCGCCGGAGGCGTGATGCGAAACCCTTTCGACTACGGCTTCGATATTGTTACCACCACCACTCACAAATCTCTCCGCGGTCCTCGTGGAGGAATGATTCTTTGTAAGGCAGAGTACGCAAAAGCCATCGACAAATCCGTGTTCCCAGGACTTCAAGGAGGGCCTCACATGCAAACCATTGCTTCTATTGCCGTGACCCTTGGTAAGGCACTGCAACCAGAATTCAAAGAATACGCAGCTCAAGTTTTGAAAAACGCTAAGGCCTTGGCCGAAACGCTCATGGCTGGCGGCGCTAAGCTGATCACCGATGGAACGGACAACCACATGATGGTGGTCGACACTACCGTGAGCTTTGGCGTGGGCGGAACGGAAGCCGAAATCGCGCTCGACAAAGCCGGCATCACCACCAACAAACAAGTGATCCCCGACGATCCAAATCCACCGTTAAAACCAAGCGGAATCCGTCTCGGAACTCCTGCTGCCACCACGCGTGGCTTCAAGGAAGCCGAAATGAAACAAATCGGCGAATGGATGCTCGACGCACTCAAACACCACTCCGATGACGCATACCTCGCGGGCATCAAAACCAAAGTGGTCGAGATGTGCCTCAAGTATCCGGTGCCGGGAGTTAGCGCTTAAAGGCGCTTAACTTTTCTTTGCTTCCTAAACTCCTTAATCAGGGGCAGTAGATCAAAAAGTCGAGTCACATTGATGTAACCTTTTAGCGCCTTAGCCTGAGAAGGGACGGGATCAAGGTATTCCTTATAGGCTTCATCCACTTGGCGCGCGTATTCATAAGGCTTCAAATTCAATGGGCCCAAACGCAAAACCTCTGAAGCGATACCATACGAGTTTATGGGGACATTAAGCCGTTGAGCATAAACGGGCCACACCTGACCATCGGGAGAATAGGCTAAGTCGAGCCTCATTTCGTTTCCTTTATAAGTGAAATGATACTCTTCAACAGTATAGCCCTGGGGGAAAAACTCAGTGGGCTCCTCTTTTCGAGTAGAGACAGGGCCTGTAGAAAAATCGGGCATAAAAGTTTTCGGGAAATATTTTTCGATTAGAGTCTTTACTTGTCGCGATTGAGGCCGTATCAATTGCAAATCCTCGCAATCGATACCTGGGAGTTTCTTCGCTAGTTTAACTTCATCCACATAAGTATTAACCTCTACATCACTAGGATCCATATCGTAGCCGATATCCTCTTCGTCGCTTTCATCTTTTAGAACCACTTTCTTTTCCATATCCATCAGCAGCTTATTCAACTGGGGACAGGGAATGGTCTCTACGGTATAGGAGTAGACCCCTTTCCCATAATGTTGTTCTTCATAATCTATGGCAGAGTTAGCTGAGTCAATTCTCCAACACTGATGAGACTGAGACTTATAAGCAACCCGCGGGAGCAATTTAGTCCCATCGTATACATAAAAAAGACACTTAAGGTAAGTCCCAACCTTTTTTACAGGCAAGAGGTAAAAAGTAAAACCATCCTGTTCAAAAGTGCTTTCATAATTGAAGCCATGTTGCTCAATGCAATCCAAGGTTTTTCCCGGACAATACACCTCTTTCAAAACACCAGTTTTTGTGGTCAGATTCATTTTCTTGGCTTTCTTACGGTGATTGATACTAAGCCTCAAGACACCCAGTAAATCTATAAGTTTAAAACACTCTGTAAAGGAATCCGTTCCATCTGCGTCTCTCCACTTCTTGAGCAAGTAATTGAAGTGAACAGGTACCAATCCCTGCACTTCAATACTTATATTTTTATTTGCCTGAGCACCCATCACATGCCTGAGAAAAGATTCGAGCCACTCCAATTGCTTGAGCAAGCGATCCATTTCCTCCAAAGGAAATTCTCCAATGGCCTCTGCCGTTAAAGGGTTTTCATCAAAAGTGATTTTATAAACATCTGCATCTACCTTCAAAGAAAGTTCAGGAATCTCCGCCTCACTTTCCAAAACCTTCTGACTCAATCGGAGAACTAAATCTTCGTCACTTGCTTCAACTTCAAGCACCCCATGCGTTTTTCGAGTGGGACATTCCAAGTGTGCACGCAGTAAAGCGCTATCATGCTCCGCTGTCTGCACATCCAAACTAGTTCTAAGTGCATTTGTACGTTTTTGAGACAACTCTGCTTCACCCTTGGCCTCTGAAATCCATTTCCCTTTTTTTGGAAAGACATCTCTCCAGTCCTCACGAGGTAAAACCACCTGAAAATAGCCCTCGCCCGCCAAAACTTGTCTAGCCCTTTCTAGAGAACTCTGTGAGTTTTTCAGTTCCTCACGGAACCCACTTAGCGCCACTTTGAAAAGCTGGCTAAAACGGGGAGTCTGTACGTCTTCTTGTGGCAGTACAGTACGGACCTCATGTGCGATGTCCGCTTGTTCCATGATAAGATCAACTTGCCCTCTCAAAGGTTCTGAAACCTCATCAAGCCCTTGGAGCTCAACAGGGCTTCCCGCCACTCCTTCATTTTTTGTATCGATTTTCTTTGGCATATTTTTATTTCTTCTTCATCACCACCACCGTAATATCATCGAGGTGTTCACGTGCGCCAATGTAGGCCATCACGTCGGCTAAAATGGCGTCCTTAATGCCTTCAGCCGTATGGTGATTGTTGGAAACTTCCTGAACGATGCGCTTGAGTCGGGCCACACCGTAAGGTTCGTTGTTCATGTTTTGGGCGTCGGGGATTCCGTCGGAATAGAGCACCACCACGTCGTCCTTTTGGAGTTTGATTTCCTGCTGTTGGAGGTGCGGCACCAAATCGTCCACCATACCAAAGGCCATACCGGGCAGTTTGATTTCAGTGAGTTTTTGGTTACCGGCATCAAAATAAAGCATAGGCAAATGCCCGGCATTGATATATTTGAGCGAACTAGTGGTTTCACGCCACGTGGTCAGCCCCATGGTGATGAACATGGTGTTCGAAGATTTCTTTTGAATAACGGCGTTCATGAGTTTGGCGATGACCATTAAATCGGGCTCGCCACGCAACGAGTAGAGCAGCGCATTGGAAATAGAAGCCATGATTCCGGCAGAAACCCCATGCCCCGTTCCATCCCCGATGTAAATGAGCGTATCGCCATCATCCATAGGAATGAAATCATACGCGTCACCTCCCACTTCGGTTGCGGGATCGAGTCCCCCCGCCACCGTGAGGCCAGGCAATTCTAAAGTTTCACGTGGAATAAGATTCGATTGAATGCCAGCGGCCAATTCCAATTCCTTCCCCACACGTTCCTTGTAAATCTTGGCTTCGATAGAAGATGCCAAGTCGGAAGCCATTTGATTAAAGGTTCCCGCCAGCACTCCCACTTCATCGCGGGTTCGCACGTTCACACGCACAGAAAAGTCTCCTCCGGCAATCTTCATAGCGCCTTCCTTGAGTTCCTTAAGCGGACGCGTGATGCTCACGGACAGCATAAAGGAAATCATGAGCGTGAGGAGGAACCCAAGCCCGGCGATCATTCCAATTTGCATTTTGGCCTGCATGAGGCGGGCTTCCAAGGTCGCGTAAGAAACGTCATAAATCACAGCATAAGCGTTTTCGTGTGGCACGATGATGTCCACAATTCGGTCCGCGGTGCTGAGCGGCTGCAAAGGCTCTTCGTTAAAATCCACATAACTGATGTTCTTCTGTTCATCCACCAGCAGGTAGAGCACGCGGCCATCTTCCAAAAGGAGTGAGGTCTTGGTGGATTGAATGCGGTCGAGCAGAGCAGCGTCGGCAGTGCGAATGGTTCCCGCATAACGTTCCAGCTCTTCCTCTGCGGAATCGTACAAAATCACTCCGCTGTAGCTGGAGATCTGCAAATCTGCGATTTCGTTGCTGCGGCGTAAAATCGAGGACATTTCGCGGCTGAAGGCCACAAAGTTCCCCGGTTGAAGGTACTGCGTGTACTCCTCCATGACTTGTTCCGAACTGAGCTGCGCGAAAACCTGGCTATTGCTGGCAATGTCGCTGGAAAGTTCACGAGTTTTGGCGTCCATCAAAAATAGACCCAAAGCGACAAATAGGACCACAATCAGCGTTCCAAACGCGAGTACGAATTTTGCTTTGAGGCTTCTAAACATTCATTAACCATAAAATTATCTCTTTATTTTACCACATTTTCGACAATTTCAGAAGCCCATATCTGTCCGTCCAATCGAAAGTCGTAATAGAGCTCCGGCGAGAGCCCGTAGAGCACCTGCGATTCAAAGAGCGGAATCACCGTTTGATCCGCTAGCAAAAGTGAGGCTATTTGCTCCAAAAGCAGTCGGCGTTCTGTGACGTCCAACAGCGTGGCGGCGTCCTCCATCAAGGCATCGAGTTTCAGGTTAGAGTAACCAAAACCATTGAATTCTCCATACGTCTCGCTGGGCGTATGAACCACGGTATCAAAAAAGTCTTCGCTGTCGGCCAGATCGTACTTCCATCCAAAAAAATATAGGTCCGAAAGTCCGGTCAAAAAATGATTTTCATAGTCCGCCGCCTCGATGCTATTCACCGTCACATTGATATCAATGGCGGCCAAATCCTCCTTTATGGCATTGCCCAAAACCTCCAAACCTTGGGGCATATCCAGGCTCACGTTCACCTCTCCCGAATAACGTCCGCGGTAAATCAGAGCCGTGTCCAAATTCATGGCGCGTTGCTCAAGTTCCGGGTCGTAGCCGGTGATTCCGCGCGCCGCGAACTGGGAACTTTCCAGCAAATAGCCACCACCAAATTGATCCACATAACTATTACTGAGCGCGTACCAAACGGCAGTCCTCAAATCGTCATTCGCAAAAACCGTTCCCTGGTTCAGCATCAAAAAGCTCACTTCCAAACTGGGAAAATCTTTGACCGAAATACCCGCAGCTTCCAGTTCGCTTACCGCCTGCGGAGGAACATTGGCGAGCACATCCACTTCCCCACTGAGCATGGCGGCAAGTCGCGCCTCCGGGTCGGGCATATATTTGAGCCGAGCTTCTTTGAAATAAGCCAGCGGGCCCCAATACGCATCAAAACGTTCAAGCACCAAAGCATCGTCTTCAAATTTCTGAGCACGGTAAGGACCCGTTCCCACGGGCAAATCAAAATTTTCATAGCCGCTGGGCACCATGTAAACAAAGGTCAGTTTGTTGAGCAGCAAAGGGTCGGGCCGCGCAGTGGTGATGCTGAGCCGGTCGTCCGCAGTTTTTTCTATGCTAGCAATGGTGCTGAGCAAAGCCGCCAACTCCGACTGCGTTTGCTCACGGGCAATTTGCAAAGAATAAAGCACATCATCGGCATCAAAAACGCTGCCATCGTGAAAAGTCACGTCCTTGCGCAGCCGAAAATCCCACGTGGTGTCGTCGAGCCGCCCCCACGAAACCGCCAAACCCGTTTCATAATTAAACGTTGCATCGTAACGCACCAGCGGCTCATAAATATTCGTCAAATACTTGCGGTTTTTCGCCTCATAACTCAGTGGCGAATAGCTGGAAATCGGCTCCGCATAAGCAATCGTCACGCTTTCGCCATCCCGAGACTCCAAAACGTCCTGCGGAGTGCAGGAAGCAAGCAGAAGCGCGAGAGCAATTAACAGGCGTGTGGACTTCATTACACCGATTTTAGTCGTTCTTCTTAAGTACGGCAAGGAAGGCTGCTTGAGGCACCTCCACTTTCCCGAACATCTTCATGCGTTTCTTACCTTTTTTCTGTTTGTCGAGCAGCTTATTTTTTCGGGAAACGTCCCCTCCGTACAAATAGCCCGTCACGTCTTTGCGGAACGAACCAATGGTTTCACGCGCCACCACTTTAGCGCCAATGGCGGCCTGAATGGGGATTTCGAACTGCGCCTTAGGAATGATTTCTTTGAGTCGTTTGCACACAATACCTCCTTGGAACTGCGCGCTGCTGCGGTGAACGATGGAAGAAAGCGCATCGATTTTTTCTCCATGCACCAAAATATCCAGACGCACCAAATCGCCCACGCGGAATTCAATGAATTCGTAACTCATGGACGCGTAACCGGACGACACACTTTTCAATTCGTCATAAAAATCCACCACAATAGACGCGAGCGGAATCTCGTAAATCAAATTCACGCGTTGTTCGTCCAAAAACTGCATATTTTTGGAAATTCCTCGGCGTTCCTGAAGCAGCGTAATCAGCGCCCCAATGAATTCTTTTGGCACCAGAATTTCGATCTTCATCCACGGCTCACGGAGCTCAATAATTTGGCTTGGGTCAGGCAATTCACCCGGGTTTGAAATCCGTGTAACCGTCTTCGTATAATCCATAACTTCATACGACACGCTCGGCGCCGTAACAATGAGTTCCAAGTTGTATTCGCGCTCCAGACGTTCTTGCACAATATCTAAATGCAAAAGCCCCAAAAATCCACAGCGGAATCCGTGCCCCAGCGCCCCGGAATTTTCCGGCTCAAAAGTCAGCGCACTGTCGTTCAAACTCAGCTTATCCAGCGCGTCGCGCAGCAGTGGATAATTCTCTCCATCGATACAAAAAATTCCCGCGTACACAAAGGGCACCACGCGCTTGTATCCAGGCAACGGTTCCGTGTCAGTTTCTTCTTTCATGTTCAGCCCGTCTTTTCGCCAAATCGTATCCCCCACGCGCGACTCCGCCACCGATTTCATGCCCGTCACCACGTAACCCACCTCTCCACCATCCAGCGCATCCATCGCCTTGTATTTTGGCTTAAAACAGCCCACTTCAATGATGTCACTCACCGCTTTGGTGTTCAAAAATTTGATCTTCTGCCCACGCTCCAAATGCCCTTCCATCACACGCACATACGCCACAATTCCCTTGTACGGATCATAAACCGAGTCAAAAATAAGCGCCTTAGTTTCGGCCGTGGGCCCCACCGACTTAGGCGGCGGCACCAGTTCAATCACTCGTTCCAGTACTTTTTCCACATTCGTCCCTTCTTTAGCCGAAATACAAATGATTTGATCTCGAGGAATTCCCAAGGCATTTTCAATTTCCGCCGCCCGTCGCTCCGGTTCCGCAGCCGGCAGGTCAATTTTATTCAAAACCGGAATAATAGTCAGATTGTGTTCCAAAGCCATGTAGCAATTCGCCAAAGTCTGGGCCTGGATTCCCTGGCTCGCATCCACCACCAAAATAGCCCCTTCACAGGCCGCCAAACTGCGGGAAACCTCGTACGAAAAGTCCACGTGCCCGGGAGTGTCTATAAGGTTCATTTGGTAGTCTTCCCCCTTGTATTTCCAATCCATCCGCACCGGCTGCAATTTGATGGTGATTCCACGTTCTTGCTCAATTTCCATGGTGTCCAGCATCTGCCCATGTTTCATCTCCCGACGCGTCAAAGTCCCCGTCACCTCCAAAAATCGGTCCGCCAAGGTGGATTTCCCGTGGTCAATATGCGCAATGATACAAAAATTTCGAATGTTTTTCATGCGCTGGGAGTCTAGCAGGTTTAGCTCCTTGAAAAAAGCCCTACTTTCTGGTATAATAATCAGATTAACACGCACTCAGTTGCAATACAAAATCCCACAAAACGTTCAGATTGAAGATAAAATCGTTGGCCCACTGACGCTCAAACAGTTGGTAATCCTTGGAATTGGAGGAGGAATCACCTACGCCATCTACACGGGTTTAGCCAGCACCTACTACATCGAAACCTGGCTTATTCCAACCGCGATTCCGGGTTTGCTGACCCTAGCCTTCACCTTTTTAAAAATTGGAGGAATCCCATTTGGAAAATGGATACTCCTAATGATTGAATACTTCATCAAACCCAAAAAGCGCGTCTTTGTAATGGGCGGCGCCGATTTATACATGTACACATTGTTTGCAGATAAATCTAAAAAAGTGCAAACTAAGGACACAGGAGCCAGCAAGGCAGAACGTGACCATGAACGTCTGGCCAAGATTGGAGAAATCAGTAAAGCTCTCGATACTTACAGTAAACCTCATCCCGCCGCATGAGTGACGCCAAGACCCAAAACTCGGTAAAAGGAGGCAAACGAGATAAAAAAGATAGCACGCAAATGCATCTCAAAATTGCCGAAATCCACGATGATACCGTGGTACTTAAAAATGGCGGACTCCGGGGAATTTTGAAAACCTCCAGCATCAACCTAAACTTAAAATCCGAGGCCGAACAAAACGCCGTGATTTACTCTTATCAGAACTTCCTCAACACGCTCGAGTTCCCCATCCAAATTGTGGTGCGCAGCAAACGTCTCGACTTGGAAGCTTACATCGAAAAATTGAAGAAAATTGGAGTGAAACAAAGCAATCCCCTCCTGCAAAAGCAAACTTTTGAGTACGTAGAATACATCAGCCGTTTGGTGGAATACGCCGACATCATGGAAAAACAATTCTATGTGGTGATCCCCCAAGATGGATTTGGTCAGGAACACCGAGGCTTCCTCAAATCCTTTTTGGAAAACATTTTCCCTCAAGACACGGTGAGCAAAATTCAACAGCGCCAAAAACAATTCGATGAACTCAAAAAACGCCTCGCCTCTCGCGTAAACACCGTGCGTTCTGGGCTAGAAGGTTGCGGCCTCCGCGTTCAGGAGCTCAACACCGAAGAACTCATTGAACTCTTCTACGAAACCTACAATCCCCTCACTTCTCGCAGCCAAAAAATCGACCCAGATGACGAGCTCGCTTTAGAACAAGATCAAACTCCTTCCACCGGTCCAGAGACCGCCCCGGCGCCCCATTGACGTCAACCTGATAGTAAGGTTTAATTTTAGCTTGTTTAGAAACAACAGATGTTTTTATGAGTGACCGGGAACCCATTGTCGGAGATGACGAGGCGGCAATCGTGACTAGAGCTTATGCAGATTTTGATTTTGATCATGAACCTTTTCGCAGAAGGGCTACCACTCATGAGCAAATGGCAGAAGCTGCTTACTCCGAAGTCGATGAAACTTGGGTAAGAGAATTAGAAGAAAACACCTTTCACCCAGAAGACCATTGCCCGCCTCCACCCGAAGGGCTTCCCGAGACCCACCCCTTGTTGATTGCCTGGGGAAAAGTATTAGAAGCAAAAAACGAGTTAAATGAAAACGTAGACGGAGTAAAAGAAACTCACGATTACTTTCAAAAACGAGTGAATGAGCTCATCGAGCCGCCTGAAGTCGATAAAGAATTGGAGGCGGCAAGAGCTAAGGTAAAAAAAAACCTGAACCTTTTTGCGAAAGCAAAAATGCGAGCCAACTTATACCTTAAAAAGTGCCTATTTCAACGAATAATCGCTTACCTCTACCTTTATAGGGATACACCTGAATGTGAACCAAACCAAAATGCAGATGAATTACTGCGCCAAACAGAAGTGATTTTTTGCGCTCACACTACTTTCCCTGTCGTTCGAAGTGCCACTCATATTTTTGGCCCACGTCGTGAAAACGGCGATTTAGTGATGGACCATATCTATAAAACTTGCGTTTATGTTATGAACCGTTTTCACCGGTTGCTTCACGGCGCCGAAAGTAGTGAAGAAATGCATTGGCTTTATGAGGTACTAATCATAGCCATTGAAGTTGCCATTCCACACGATTACCTAGAGGATTTTAAAAGAATGACACCAGGTTTCCTTGACGTTAAAATGTCTGAACACCTTACTTTTGATACCGTAGTTGAAGCCCCCATACGAATGGCACCATTTGTTAAACAGGTTCCCGAGCACACAAATCCTTACGCAAGAAACAAAGGAACCATCGTGAATTGTTTACACGCGCTAACTAAGCCAGCTAAAGATTCCCCTGACTACGAAAACTACCTGAACAAGCAGGTGGTTCAAAACGAGAAACTCTCTAATCTAGAAAAAGTGGTCTGTGCCATGGTTAAAACGGGAGACCGTTTACACAATTTGGACACTTTGGGAGCTAAAGCGCTTCCAAAACAGGTGTCCTATTTAAACGAAACCATTGAAGACGTTATTAGCATGGTCACCGCAGTGCAGAAAGAGACCGGCGCACCGTATCTAACGGACGATTTGTTCTCACTGAATATGGCAGTTGTTAAAGTAGCGATTAATTTACAGAAACGTCATGCAAGCGAAATACAGTCCCTTGGACTCAATGAAGAGCTAAACAGGATCATACGCAAAAGTTCCATGGGTTGACCGAAGTCCAACTGCATAAAAAGGAGCCCCCAAATGGAGGCTCCTTTTAAAAGTTCAATTAACGAGTAACGGAAATCGTTTCAGCAAGTTCTGCATCAGGTGCAGCCACCGTCAAACGTCCATCCGCATCTTCGAGAATGGTGTACCCAGTGCTGTAGCTTGTACAGTCCGTGTAGCTGGCTCCCACGGTAGTAGGATCAAAAGGCATTTCAGCGAGATAAGTAGGAACGAGGTCCGTACAAATATCGATTTCAGCTCCTCCACTTCCAATTACAGTAGCGACTCCAGTGATAGCCGCAGGAAGGGTTCCACGGTTATCGATTCCAAATTGATGAACCGCATCTAAAAGTGCTCGGACATCATTGTCCCGTTGAGCGTTATTGGCTTGTGAGATTTGTCGCCCTGGATTGACGGCAATGATAACGATACCGGCTAAAATGGCGATTATAACAATCACCAAGAGCACTTCAATCAGGGTGAAGGCTTTTTTAGGACTTGTATTCATGGGGCGTGGTTATGAATATTCGTCGACAAATGTACCTCAATCAAGACTCTTTGACAAATTCAAATAAGAATCCAGCTGAATAACCGGCAAATTGATCTCCACCGAAGCCTCTTCCTCCACGTCTCCGTTGGGATGATACGTGTAAACCGTCACAAGGTAGGCGCTCATAATGATGAACAATCCCGCCATCACGTAGAACGGTATGAAAAGTTTATTTAACATAGAGCTGGATGGTTAGGACAATATTGGTCGGCGTGTCTTCGTTGGTACGGGAAAGCTCTTCCAGGTCTTCATACTGAACACTGTTCACGCGAATGTAATAAGGCAAAGCCTCCAGTTCCTCCAAAAAACGGATCAGATCGAGCTGCCCTCCAAAGAATCGTATACGATAGTTTAAAGCCTCCTCTTTTTTATCTTCGTCGGCATCCAAAGACTCCAACTCCAAGTGCAAAGACAAATTTTGGCCAATGGCTTCCACGCTGGAAATGAATTGAATGTATTCTGTCTCCGTATCGGGCCGCAATGTATCCACATAGGCAATGGACTCTTGGGTTCCTTGGGTATAAAGATTCAAACTTTCTTCAAAATTGGGCTTCACCCGCTCTGCATTAGACAAAAATTCAGTTAACACGGCTATATCTCGGTGCAGAGTTTTCAAGGAGCCTCCCAAAATAAGGTTTGCACAGAAAAAGAAGATCATCAAAACGAGACAAACATTGAAGATTTTTTGAAGCTTATTACTTGGTTCGGCTTGCGGCATAGGAAGGCAATTGAGGGAAATTCAAAAAGATACTGAACGTAAAGGAAGTGGCCTCCTTTTGGTCATAGGAGGACAAAGGAATATTAAATTCTTTGATCAAGGGGTCGTTCTCTAGATTTTCCTGCAGTTGGAGAAGTTGTTCACGACTCCCGGCAACACCGGTGATCTGAAGAGATAGGTCGGCGTCCAAATAATCCAAGGAAATAACTTCAATTTGAGGAGGAATCAAGGCAAACACCTGCTCCAACACCAGAGGGATAGAAATGAGAGTTTGATCAATTTTAGTGAGCACAGAGACCTCATCATTAAAACGCGTGAGTTCTTCTTTTATAGTCTGGTATCGGGTTCCGTACAAAGTTTTCTCAATCCCAGACTGTTCAATTTCATAATGCAAACGCTCATAGCTGAGGACTCGGTTTTGATAAAAAATGCTGCCCGTAATAATAGCCGAAACAAAGGTCATCAAAATCGAACTAGCTCCTAAAATAAGCGATAAACGTTTTTCAGAAAAACGGGATTTTAACGCATCTGGAATCAAGTTGACCGCGTGGCCAACTCCTCTCAAAGCCCGGAGCGTAACGCCCACAGCATCAGTGAAGTAAATGGAATAGGGCACGGTTCCGCCTGCCCTTTCTACATTGGAAGAAAAGCGGCTGTCCTGAATAATAAGATTGGACTTAGGATCTCCAATCAGTACGTTTTTGTCCGCAAAGAAAGTCCGGGCATGGTCATAAAAGCTGGGCAAGTTGGAAAACTCTCCTGTTAAGAAAAGTGCTTCCAAGTTTTTTACCTCCTGACCCAAGGTTTCTTCCAAAACCGTGTTCGCTTTTTTGTACTCCTTATCTATAAACAAGCGTAAAGGTTCCTGAAAACGTTGTTCATTTTTGTGAGTTTCCCAATTCGCCCACAACTCCTCGGAAGGAAGTCCAAACTCGCGGCTCAAATCTTGAATAAGGGCTTCAATTCCCCCATTGATGCTCACAAATTTTTGTATCACGGTCCCTTTTAAAAACAAATAGTTAGTGGCCAAAGCACCCAACTCCACCACCAGAACATTTTTTTGCGGAAAGAGTTTATAAGACAAAGCGTTTTGAAGCGCTTCTGCCTGGATTCCAAACAAGCGAGGCGTCAAACCCAGCTCAGCAAAAATCTTTAAATACTGATCTGAATTCACCTTGGGCGTGGCAGCAAAAAGCACATGCTGACTCCCTTGCTTGTCTTTGTCCAGAACCTTGAAGTCCCAATACACTTCTTCAATGGAGTAAGGCAAAATATTCTCCAACTCCACGGGAATAAATTTTCTCAAATCCTTTTCTGAGAGCTTGCTAGGAAAAGGGAAAATATGAATGAAGGTGACTTGGGTTGGCAAAATCAAAGCCACTTCCTTAACTTTCGCGGGACGAGGATTGGCTTCGAGCAGTAATTTTTGCAAAAGTTCTTTGAGTTCGGGCTCTTTCTTAACCTGGCCATCTTGAATGAGGCCTTCGGGAATGGTCATTCGGTTGTAAGCCAAAAGTTCCACTTTTTTTCCTTGCTGCTTCAATTCCACAAACTGAACCAGGTGGTCGTGGATATCAATGCCCAACAGTGTCTTAGAGAAAGGGTACATGCAGCGTGGTGAAAGGAGTCTACACTAAATTTCTTTCCATGTTAAAAGTTCGGTGTTGATGATTTGGCCACTTTGTGTTACCTGTGCGGTGGCTTGAAAAGTTTGAGTGTAATCTAGAAAGTTAACCGTAACCGTGATCGTTTTCGGACTCGTTCCACTCAGCACAACCGTGCAATCGCTCTCGGCATCTAGCGTAATGGAGGTCCCGGCAAAAGCGGAATCCCCTTCCATACGCAGCAGAGCTTCTTCCAAACACGCTTCCGCCCCATAATAGCCCGATTTTCCTGCCTCAAAATTAAAAGATTGCTCATAATTGGAAAGCCCGTTCACCGAAGCCGCCACCACCAGAATCAGGCTGACTGCGGAAATCACGAGGAGAGAAATGAGGGCGATGGAAGCTTTGTGAGGTTTCATTGGCGTAAAGAAACGGTGAAGTGCAAAGAGAAAGTTTTATCGCTATTGGCGAGGTCGGAAGGCGTGGCAATCACGGCGTCCACTTGAATTTGGTCAGGTGTTTGAGCGTAGCTGATGCGGTGAAAACGTAAAGAAGTCACTTCTATAGTGCTGGAATGCAGCGCACTGGCGTCCGCGGCACCTTCTTTCATAAGAATATCACCATTTAAAAGTGAAAATACGGTGGGTGAAACACCGGCGTCCGTCATCACCAAAGAAAGCACACCGGCATCCGAATCAAAAGTACTCCCCGCCACATTGACGCTATCCGCCGACTGGATCGTGGTTTTCATTTTTTCTTCAAGGAAGCTGGTCTGGGTTTGAACTTCATAAAGCCGTGAAGAAATGTCTGAAATCGTTCCGATCTGCAGAGCAAAGGACATGGCCGCGGCCATAAAAATTCCGAAAATAGCAAAGTAAACCATGATTTCAACGAGCGTGGTGGCTTTCACGTTTTTCATGGATTGAAGTTAAGTGAAAAACTTTCAACGCTGGGAGTCGAAACCCCGTCGGAGGTGAGCGTCATTTGAATCTGAGCGTAGCGAGTCCCGGTGCGAAGCGGATCCAAGACAATGTTCGTGGGCGACGCCGTATAAGACGACCCTGCCGTTCCGGCACTGCCGACCCAGGTGGCGGTGTTAAGATTTGCCACCGAGTTCGCGGTGCGGATTTTAAAGGACACCGAACCGGTGAGCGGAACCGTGGCCGTCCATTCAATAAAGTTGAATCGCGTGTCCGCGCTGCCGGTATCCAGCACCCCAGAGGTGTAGGTTCCAGGGCTAGCTAAAGCCACATTCACGGTTTCGCGTATAACCAAACCTTCATTACTAGTGTCGGTACTTAAAAACACATTGTCCACGTCGCTATCCACGCCCGTTCCTTTTCCGCCAATATCTGCATAATACGTCACCACGGGGCTCAGCGGACTGCTCACATTCAGTACGGCCAAAGCATTGTTGGTCGTATCCATGGGGGCATATAAATAAGCGCTCTCCACTTTAAGATCCAAAATATTGCTGCCCACGTTCACAGATGTGCTCAAAACCGGACTCAGTGGATTGCTTAAATTAATCACCTTCAAAGAACTGCTCGAGCTATCCGTACCCGCGTATAAAACAGAAGAGTAGTAGTCCAGGGCATTTATTTTTGCAGACACATTGAGGGAGGCGCTCTGAGTCATGGCAGCGGGGTCGCTGATGTTGATCACTCGGAGCGAAGACGCGGAATTGTCTATGCCAATGAGCGCATACGAACCAGTCACTTCCACCGCACGCGTGGCTGAACCCGAATTGTAGGAACCTAAAAGGCTGGGGTTCGAGGGCGTAGCAAGGTTGTAGGCCACCAAGCTACCGCTACTTTTTTCAACTCCCATGAGCAGTGTCGAGCCACTTACAAAAGGTTGATTTCCGTAGCCCCCCACGTTGATCTGCCTAACCAGGCTTGGGTTTTCCGGGTCAGTGACATCCACCACCGCGAGCCCCCTACTGGAATGCTGCACACCAATGTAGAGGTAGTTTCCGTACTTGGCCAAATACCTTCCCTTCCCACCAACATCCAGTTCCTCCACATCGAAATCGCCTTCCTCCTCACAGTCTCCAAGAGAAGAAAGCTCAGCAATCATGAGCCCGTCATTGGTGTTTCCCGTTGTGAAGTAAACATAATTCCCCGATATAATCACGTCCGTTCCATGTGAACCCGCCCCTATGGAACAGAAAAAGTCACTTTGTCCTTCGGTGTAGATGAGTTCAACCGCACAATTCGTAGCGGGCGGGCTCGCGGTGGCTTGAGCCTCCGTAGAGCCAAAAGTCCCTGCAGAAATCTCCGTGCAGGTCGTTTGCATCCATTCATCGCCGGTCCAATTGGTGAAATAACTGCTCACGCTCGCCTGTTTAGGTGCAAATTCTTTCCAATCCCACGTTACCGTCACGGTCACTTTTTTAGTTTCAATATCCAGCACACCTACATCCGCAATATTCCCACTTCCATCTCGGTAAACGTCATCTATGCTCACGGTTCGTTCATAATATCCATCTATCACTTCAGGAGCCGTGACAAAAGCCCAAGTGTCGCTGCTGAGACTCAGTCCATATTCTCCCGTCACCAAGTCAAAATAATCTCGGTCGCGGATATTGCGCACGGCTTCCATTCCCTCTTCGGCATACAAAAGGCCTTCGTTTTTCACCTCCACTTGAGTGGCACGAGACGCGGTGTCCAAAGAAAGATAAACCACTGAAACCGAAAACAAGGTGAATATACAAATCGCCAGCATGATTTCAATCAAGGAGAAGGCTTTCTTTGCGAATTTAATACGAGAGCGTCCCACGGGCGTTGAGGGTTAGCGTAATAGATTTTCCCAGTTGTTCGGAAACAAAATCAAAGCTTCCATACTGGGTCGTTGCTCCATAAGGCGTTGTAAAAACAATATCAGAACCTCCTCCATTTAGAACAATGTTTTGAATTTCAACCGTAGGAGGCAATTCCACCTCGGTGTTGCTCGTCGCAGCAGCGTTGTACACACTTCCTTCAAAGAGCACATAGCTGTCGGCAGCCAAATGAATGCCGTGCCCCTGATTGCCCTTTCCACTCGCTGATTCACTTTGGGCTAAACGGGCATAGGCTACAAAAGTATCCACCTGACTGTTCAAATCCGCTCGCACTTGCGAAACCTGCGCATAAAGCAGAGTCATCCCAAACAAAATCCCCACTAAGGCAAACACGAGCAGCAGCTCCAGCAAGGTGAAGGCTTTTTGCTTCATTGTGAGATGAGGTTAGGCAACTGGTAAATCGGCAAAATAATGGAAATCGCCACGCCTCCCACCATCATTCCCATGAACACAAGCAAGAGCGGTTCCAAAAGCACAGTGAGGTTTCGGGTCAACCCATCCACATTGCGTTCATAGAGCAGGGCCAATTGTTTCATGGTGGTTTCCAAACTTCCGGTCTTTTCTCCCACATAGAGCATCTTCACCACCAGGATAGGAAACAATTTCTCCTGACCTTCAAAAGCTTCTCCCAGCTGACCTCCTTGTTCCACTTTAGCGGCCGAATTCTTAACCGCATTCTTGTAGAGGGTATTGGTCATCATGGTCGAAATCACATTAAGCGCCTTGGTGATGGGCATACCCGCCTGCAAGAGTGACGTGAGGGTTCGGGCAAAACGCGCCAAGTTGGCGTAGTGCAGCACCCGTCCAAACACCGGCAAATGCAAGCTCACCCAATCCCAGAACGGCTTAAGCCTCTTCCATTTAAGCAAAAACACCGCGCCAGCCAACATCAGAGCAGCGGCTCCAAACGTGATCAAAGGCTTATCCGTCATCAAACTGCTGAATCCAATCAAGAGACGAGTGGGTAAAGGCAGCGTGATTTCAAAAGAACTAAAGATCTTGGTGATCTTCGGCATGATAAAAAACACAATCCCGAGGCTCAGCATCATCGTGATGCTTAAAATCACCGCCGGATAAATGAAGGCAGAAATCACTTTTTTGCGGAGCTCGTATTCTTTGTCGAGCTGTTCATCCAAATAATCCAAAATCTGGTCCAAGGTTCCGCTCTTTTCCCCCGTAGCGATCATATTGATGAACAAATCTGAAAAAACAGTGTCATAAACTTTTAGACTTTCCGAGAGGGACTGCCCCGCCTTAACGCTGCGCACAATGCTCTCGTACATTTCTCGGTTTCGGGTTTGCGTGGTCTGGGACGCCAAAATCTGCAGAGATTCGGTAATGGTGATCCCTGCGCGGAGCATGGTTGCCAAATGCTTAGTGAACAGCAGCTTATCTTCAAAACTCAGGCTGGGCTTTTCCCAAAAGGAGAGACCACCTGAACTGATTTCACGTATGGAGATCACCGAATGCCCCAAAGCCGTCAGCTTTTTAATGGCGTCGGTTTCACTTTCAGCCTCAAGGATGCCCTTGGCCTCGACACCAACCTTATCTCCCAATTTGTATTTAAAACGTTTTGCCATAAAATGTTAAGAGCGCATTACACGAAGCACCTCTTCAATGGTTGTCACTCCTTGAAGCACTTTGATCATTCCATCAATGAACAAGGGGGTCATTCCCTCCTTGATGGCCACTTCTTGAATCAAAGCAGGAGAGTCGTTGTTTAAAATCTTTTTTCGGATTTCGTCGGAGATTTCCATCACCTCACACACCGAGGTACGTCCTTTGAACCCGGCACTACACGCATCACAGCCCTTCCCTCGGTACAGCGTGAACATGCCATCCTTGGGAGCTTGAATGGTAGAAAAAATCTCATGCAAGTTTTCTTTAACATTGGACTTTTTTTCCACTTCTTTGAGCTGTTCTTCACTGACGGTGTAGGATTCTTTACATTTCTCACAAATTTTACGCACGAGCCGTTGAGCAATAACCATTTTGGCCGTAGCCGATACCAAAAAGCTCTCCACATTCATCTCCAGCAAACGAGGCAAGGTAGAAGCCGCGTCATTGGTGTGCAGCGTCGCCAGCACCAAATGCCCGGTGAGCGCCGCGTTAATAGCCGTGCTAGCCGTTTCTTCATCACGAATTTCCCCCACCATCACAATATCCGGATCCTGACGGAGCAGAGAACGAAGTCCCGCTCCAAAGGTCAAATTGGTCTTAGGGTTCACCTGAGTTTGATTGACTCGGTCGAGCCGGTATTCTATTGGGTCTTCAATGGTGGAGATGTTCACTTCCGGCGTGTTCAAAATCTTAAGCAGTGAATACAGCGTGGTGGTTTTACCAGATCCCGTGGGTCCGGTCATGAGCACAATTCCATTTGTCTTTTTAATATTATTTTTAATGATTTCCAAATTCTTGGGCGAATACCCAAAGTTCTCCAAATCCAGTTCCTGACGAGTGGAGCTGAGCAAACGAAGCACCCCCTTTTCTCCGTCGTAGGTGGGCAGAATGGAAACACGCAGCGTGATCTCATTCCCTTCCAGCACAATTTTAAAACGTCCGTCCTGAGCAGCACGATGTTCATCAATTCTGAGCTTAGAAAGCACTTTGATGCGGCTAATAATCAGGTCTGCGATGGCAATCGGCAATTCAGCAATGGTGTGCAAAATACCGTCGATGCGGTAGCGCACCACAAAGAGATTCCGATGGTTTTCCAAGTGAATATCAGAAGCTTCACTCTGGTAAGCCAGCAAAATCACGGTGTCCACAATTTGAGAAGCGTCCTTCAAGGATTCCAATTTTTTGGTGTCGGTAAGCGCCCCTTGAAGTAAGGAATCCAGCTTTTCATTCACATTTCGGTTATACACCTTGAGCGAAGCCTGCAAATCCTTCTTAGTCGCGTAGTACGGAACAATCTTTAAATCACTTTTGTTCTCCAAAAAGTTGATCAGTTCGTAATTATGTGGATTATTGAACGCCACCAAGAGCTCTCCTTCTCGTTTTTCAAAAGGCAGCACAAATTGGTGCGAAGCCACAGAGTAAGGAACCAGCGCCAGCAATTCATCATTCACCGGTCGATCCTTCAAAGAAATGTAGGGAACTTCATACAATTCTGCAATCAGGGTCCCCAATTTCTCATCAGGGAGGGTTCCTCGGTCAAAAAGCAGAGCCTCCAAAGTACCTCCTTGATTCTTCAAAGAAGATTGAAGGCTGTCCAAGGTTTTGGCATCAACAAGCCCCTTTTCAAGCAGTTTGCTCCGCAGAAGATCATCCTGAATGGCCATTTATTTTTGTTTTTACTTTTTTCCTTACGCACTGACGTACGTGCAATCTGATAATAATACCACAAAAACAGGAGATTTGAAACTCCTTGTAACAAAAAAGCGGCTTAGTTCAGGCAACGTCCTACTCTCCCATCACTAATTGTGATAGTACGATCGGCGAAGAGGAGCTTAACTTCCGTGTTCGGAATGGGAACGGGTGTGACCCCCTCTCTATAGTTGCCTGAACAAAACCGCTTTTTCAAAGATGAAACAAAATTCTTTTTAGAGCCACCTAGCCAATGCTAGGCAGTTATTCTCTATGATTGCCATAAAAAAGTCGAAAGAAAACATTAAAACATCATTCACCTGTTAGTACCGATCGGCTGAACCCATCGCTGGGCTTACACCTTCGGCCTATCAACCTCGTAGTCTACAAGGAGGTTATAGGGAAAATTTTCTTAGGACTAGCTTCCCGCTTAGATGCTTTCAGCGGTTATCTAGACCGAACATAGCTACCCTGCTATGCCGTTGACACGACAACAGGTACACTAGAGGTTCGTTCACCCCGGTCCTCTCGTACTAGGGGCAACTTCCTTCAATTTTCCTTCAGACATGGCGGATAGAGGCCAAACTGTCTCACGACGTTTTGAACCCAGCTCGCGTGCCGCTTTAATTGGCGAACAGCCAAACCCTTGGGAGCTTCTCCACCCCCAGGATGCGACGAGCCGACATCGAGGTGCCGAACCTGGTCGTCGATATGGACTCTTGGACCAGACTAGCCTGTTATCCCCGGCGTAACTTTTATCCGTTGAGCGATACCCCACCCACATGGTGGTACCGGATCATTTTCACCGACTTTCGTCCCTGCTCGGCTTGTAGGCCTTGCAGTCAAGCCGCCTTGTGCGAATACACTATGCCGCCGATTTCCATCCGGCGTTAGGCGACCAATTGCGCGCCTCCGTTACTCTTTAGGAGGCAACCGCCCCAGTTAAACTACCCATCAAACACTGTCACCCTTTTGTGAGGGGTTAGACTCTAAGCAAAATCAGGGTGGTATCTCACTGTTGGCTCCATCCAGGCTTGCGCCCAGACTTCACTGCCTCCCACCTATTCTGCACAGATAGAACTCAGAGTCAATGTTAGACTATAGTAAAGCTGCACGGGGTCTTTTCGTCCTGCCACGTCTAATCGGCTTTTTTACCGATATAGTAATTTCACCGGGTCTAAGCTCGAGACAGTATACCCATCATTACTCCATTCGTGCGGGTCGGAACTTACCCGACAAGGAATTTCGCTACCTTAGGACCGTTATAGTTACGGCCGCCGTTCACCAGGGCTTAGTTTCGGAGCATACACCCCTCCACTTGACCTTCTGGCACTGGGCAGGAGTCAGCCTGTATACATCGTCTTACGACTTTGCACAGACCTGTGTTTTTGATAAACAGTTGCAGGTATTCGTTCGCTGCGACCTACATTCAATTGATATAATCGCAGAATGCAGGTAAGGCTTATCCCGAAGTTACGCCTGCTGTTTTGCCGAGTTCCTTAAGCTTAGTTATCCCGATCACCTTGGTATACTCTACCAGTCCACCAGCGTTGGTTTGCGGTACGGTATTTTGAAACTCTCGAAGCGAGGATTTTCTCGTCCGCTGAATTCATTGGAATCAGGTCTTGCGACCCTCTACGTAACGTTTCGCGAACCCTAACGGATTTACCTGAAAGGGCTTAAGCTCTACGCTTGTACACAAATTCATTAAATGTGCTCCAACTATCCTACGGCGTCCCCCCGAATCTAGCGCCTCTTTCAATTGAAATTAGTCCTTTCGCAATCCCGAAGGATTTTGATTGGAATAATATCGCTTTCCAGATTTGCTTGGGCGATTTTCAAAATGTACAGGAATATTAACCTGTCATCCATCAGCTTATGGCTTTCGCCTGGGCCTTAGGACCGACTAACCCCAAGTCGATTAACGTGGCTTGGGAAACCTTGGACATTCGGTGTTTACGTTTTTCACGTAAATGACGTTACTTATGCCAACATTTGCACTTCTCAACGCTCCACAAGACTTTACAATCTTGCTTCACAGCCGATGAGAACGCTCTTCTACCATATAATAAATTATATCCGTATCTTCGGTTAGATGTTTGAGCCCCGTTATATTTTCGGCGCAAGGACGCATAGACCAGTGAGCTGTTACGCACTCTTTAAAGGAATGGCTGCTTCTAAGCCAACCTCCTGGTTGTATACGCATCCTCACATCCTTTACCACTGAACATCTATTAGGGACCTTAAATGACGGTCTGGGCTGTTACCCTCTCGACGATGGCACTTAGCTGTCACCGTCTGACTCCCGTATCACACAATTGGTATTTGAAGTTTGTATAAGTTTGGTAGACATATTTTGCCCCCTAGCCTAAACAGAGCTCTACCCCCAACTGCTTTATAATACGAGGCTAGCCCGAAAGCTATTTCGAAGAGAACCAGCTATCTCCGAGTTCGATTAGAATTTCTCTCCTACCCACAGGTCATCCACTTGTCTTGCAATACAAGTTGGTTCGGTCCTCCAATAGGTTTTACCCTATTTTCAACCTGCCCATGGGTAGCTCACCCGGTTTCGGGTCTAGTGCATGGTACTTGGCGCCGGTTAAGACTCGCTTTCGCTACGCCTCCGGGTTTAAACTCCCTTAGGCTTGCACCATACAGCTAACTCGTTGGCCCATTCTACAAAAGGTAGGCCGTCACCCCGAAGGGCTCCGACTTATTTCAAGCAAAGAATTTCAGGATCTATTTCACTCCCCTTCCTGGGGTGCTTTTCACCTTTCCCTCATGGTACTTGTTCACTATCGATCTCAAAACTTATTTAGCCTTGGAAAGTGGTCTTCCCAGATTCAGGCCGGATTTCTCGTGTCCGACCCTACTCAGGAGCACTCTGGAAACTATATCTATTTTCGCCGACGGGGCTATCACCCACTATGGCCGTCCTTTCCAGGATCGTTTGGCTAATAGAAAATAGTTTCGTATTGAGGTCCTACAACCCCGCATCCCGAAGGATACGGTTTGGGCTGTTCCCGGTTCGCTCGCCGCTACTACGGGAATCTCTATGTGATTTCTTTTATCCAGGGTACTAAGATGTTTCAATTCCCCTAGTTTCCGCCTCTTTCGAGGCTATAGAACATTACTTCTATAAGGTTTCCCCATTCGGAGATCTTCGGGTCAAAGCTTGCTTAGCAGCTCGCCGAAGCTTATCGCAGCTGGCCGCGTCCTTCATCGGAGTTTTGAGTCAAGGCATCCATTCTTTGCATTTTTTTCAATGATTTAACGTCATCTTCCGTGCTTTTTTATGGCAATCAGAAAGAATAATACAAATCGCTTACTACCACGATTATGTATAAAAAAGAATTTTATTGTAGTTCAGAAGCAGGAAAGTTTCTGACTACAAAGTTATTTTGTTCATTTATTGAGTACTGAATCAGTTGTGTTATTCAGTATTCAAACCCGAAATTTCAAGGAACAGACTCTGTACACCGGGAAACCCGGTTACAAAAAGGGTGTATGTCTCCATACACCCTAGAAGCTCAAACAGTCCGTAAGGACCAATAGTCGTTTGAAACTCTAGGGTATTTGGAACAGGTTCATGAGGAGGAAAAAGGACAGCGCTTAACTAATTAAGCTGGGGCATTATAGGAAGCCGACAGAGTGAAGTCAATAGGAATTTTTAGAACCTATTTTACTAGTAATTTACTTGAGATAATGAGGAAGACATTCAACACTAACCTTCATCCTCATTCCACCATCTACTTCAGTCCAGCCCTTAGGGTAAGAATACCCTACCTCACAACCACCATCCAAGGTGGCTGATCCGTTATAAGTCTTTACTGCTGACTCAACACATTCTTCGTCTTCCTTAGTCGCTGCATCTAACGTGTATCGAGAAACCGCCTCAAGACCAGTAGCATCTGGCGCAAGCGTAGATACATTTGATGCATCCTTTATGCCAACACCACATTCTCTTGTGATATGCGAAACCACTCCTAAAGTTTCTTCACGAGCAATTTCTCTTGCATCAGGCCCCACTTGGCAAGCCGTTACTAATAGTAAAGGTGCAGCAGTAGTAAGACGATTCATAACAAATGTTAAGGTTTGTGAGTTTAACGTCAATACTTAATCCTGTCAAGCCCATCAGAACAAGCCGCCAAAGGTATTCATCACAAAGCCCTGCAGGGTCCCCATGGCCCACATCAGGGATAAAATGAAAATGACCACACCTAAGAATAAGAGAAAGGTCCACGTTCCCCCCACTCCCAAGTAGTGTTCAGCAAAGCCGATGTCCCCCGTAAAGTCCTTGATTTGAGGTCTGAACACCAGGATTAAGAAGCCCAGTACCATTCCCATTAAACCCTGCCAAAACATACGCGTGAGATTAAATTGATATTAGTTTGCCATCTTTGCTTGATTTTTTGAACAGCAAAATGATATAAGTTCAACGCTCTCGTTTCTACGTTGAGCACTAGTGGGGCTGTAGCTCAGTTGGCTAGAGCGCCTCGCTTGCACCGAGGAGGTCAGGAGTTCGACTCTCCTCAGCTCCACCATTCACTGCACGGCAGTGCAGACTAAAAAAAGTGTTTCCGCAAGGAAACTCCATGTCCTAAGGGCGTTTAGCTCAGTTGGTTAGAGCGCGACACTGATAATGTCGAGGTCCGAAGTTCAACTCTTCGAACGCCCACCATTTTGGTTTATTTTGCGTCAGCAAAATGGCACGAAGCCGTAGGCAAAGTACCATTATTTTTTGCGTGAAAGGTTTTCAACGGTGAACTCGTTCTAAACTAGTAGTACAGGATTTATTATTCACCCCATCTCGTATGAAAAAACTCTTTATAGCTTTCGTTATTGCCGTTGTATTTGGCGGAGGATGGGCATTTCTATATTTGATCTTCGGTTAGAGCTTTTAAACTAGATCTATTTCTCTTTCAGCCCCACCTCGTCGTCATCGGCAACAGGATCTAACTCACCAAAAAGTTCATCATACCAAGCGGGCCCACGAACACACTTCCTCTCATTAGATATGCGATTTTCGCTAGCTTCCACCGCTGCATCTTCAAACACCTCCTGCTCCAAACCCATATAACTTGATTAAGTTGTGCATATTATAATGTTTTTCCGCTATCAGTCAAATCACACATTTTAAAAGAACCTTAGATAAATACAATAAAAGCCCCTTTTCAGGGGCTTATTGTTTCTTCAGTCGCAGGCTACAAACTTGCGTTTGCAGTGCTGACAATCCAGATCTAAAAGAGAGGCAAACTCTAGGGTGAACGTATCTCGCGATACACTCGATTCTGCAACATTATCCGAAGATAAAGGCAGAAGCGACCTAGGAATGGTTACACGGTTGCTTTCGCAACCCTTCGTAACTCCTTAATAGGAGGTAGTCCATCCGCACGTTCTCGTACGGATACCTTGTTACGACTTAGTCCCAATCATTAGTTTTGCCTTAGGCCCCACTGAGTGGGAACTTCGGGCACCCCTAACTTTCATGACTTGACGGGCGGTGAGTACAAGACCCAGGAACATATTCAATGCGCCGTGGCTGATACACATTTACTAGCGATTCCAGCTTCATGAAGGCGAGTTGCAGCCTTCAATCCGAACTTGGACCGGTTTTAGGGATTCGCTCCGGATCACTCCTTGGCTGCCCGTTGTACCGGCCATTGTAGCGCGTGTGTCGCCCAGAGTATAAGGGCCATGCTGATTTGACGTCATCCACACCTTCCTCCTTGTTATGCAAGGCAGTCTCCTTAGAAAAATACAACTAAGGACGTGGGTTGCGCTCGTTTACGGACTTAACCGAACACCTCAAGGCACGAGCTGACGACAACCATGCAGCACCTGTCATCGGGTTCCTTACGGCACTTCTCTGTTTCCAGAAAATTCCCGAGATGTCAAACCCTGGTAAGGTTCCTCGCTTACTATCGAATTAAACCACACGCTCCACCGCTTGTGTGGGTCCCCGTCTATTCCTTTGAGTTTTAATCTTGCGATCGTACTTCTCAGGCGGATCACTTATCGCGTTTGCTTAGACACCGAGAGGGTCGAACTCCCGACATCGAGTGATCATCGTTTACAGCGTAGACTACCGGGGTATCTAATCCCGTTTGCTACCTACGCTTTCGTCCATGAGTGTCAGATATAGGCCAGTGAGCTGCCTTCGCTTTTGGTGTTCCTCTGCATATCTACGGATTTTACCCCTACATGCAGAATTCCACTCACCTCTCCTAATCTCTAGCATAGTAGTTTTGAATACAGACTTGAAGTTGAGCCTCAAGATTTAACATCCAACTTACTACGCCACCTGCGGACGCTTTACGCCCAATAATTCCGGGTAACGTTTGCACCTCACGTATTACCGCGGCTGCTGGCACGTGATTTGCCGGTGCTTATTCTTAGGGTACAATCAGAATTTTTCCCCCAAAAAAGCAGTTTACGACCCAAGGGCCTTCATCCTGCACGCGGTGTCGCTCCATCAGACTTTCGTCCATTGTGGAAGATTCTTTACTGCTGCCTTCCGTAGAAGTGGGAACCGTGTCTCAGTTTCCCTCTGACTGGTCATCCTCTCAGACCAGTTACCCGTCATAGGCTTGGTGAGCCGTTACCTCACCAACTACCTGATAGGACGCAGGCACCTCTCAAACCGTAAAAACTTTACCCTTACGGGACCATCCGGTATTAGCTATGATTTCTCATAGTTATCCCTGAGTTTGAGGTAGCTACCAACGTGTTACTCAGCCGTCTGCCGCTCGGCTCGAAGCCTCGCTCGACTTGCATGTATTAGACGCACCGCCAACGTTCACCCTGAGCCAGGATCAAACTCTCCAAGAAAGTTTACCGAAGTAAACTTATGAGTTGTTTGAAGCTGTTCTTCCTGTTGGCCAGGAAGTAGCCTTAAATTTTGATTTATTTATACTCGGAAAACCGAGATTAAAACCTAGAATTTGGGACTCTCTATTAGATCTGAACTGTCAAAGGTCGATTGAAGAACGTGCACAGATCGATAAGGAAATGTGCCAAACGATTTTAGCCTTTAGCAAAGCAAAGTCAATACTATTTTTACTCTTTATATATAAGGCGTTGAAAAACCATTTGGTTCGCACCGCCGGAATGCTATAATCCATCCACCACGCACGCCAGTGCGCTCTATAAAATAATCCAGCCTATGACTGATTTTCATCATTACACTCGAAGCAGTCTTCTTAAAGGACAAAGGAAGCACCTAAGCAACAACGTTGGAATTTCCCAGGAGATCACCAGCATGCTGATCCCTACCGTGCTCGAAAAAACGCACGAAGGCGAACGTTCTTACGACATTTACTCCCGCTTACTGAGGGATCGTTTGGTTTTCATGTTCACTGAAGTGGAATCCAATATGGCCAGCCTACTCATTGCGCAGCTGCTCTTTTTGGAACAGGAGGACGCGAAGAAGGACATTGTGATGTACATCAACTCACCAGGAGGACACGTGACCGCCGGTCTCGCGATTTACGACACCATGCAATACCTAAAACCGGACGTTTCCACCGTTGTGATGGGAATGGCGGCTTCTATGGGAGCAGTTTTACTCACCGGAGGAGCCAAGGGAAAGCGTTTCGCGCTGCCCAATGCGGAAGTGATGATCCACCAACCTTTGGGAGGAACGGAAGGTCAGGCCTCTGACATCCGAATCCACGCGGACCACATTATTAAGACCAAGGATCTACTGAACGGAATCATTGCGCACCACACGGGCCAAAAGCTGAGCAAAGTGGAGATCGACACCGATCGCGACAATTTCATGAGCGCCGAAGAATCCAAGAAATACGGATTGGTGGACGCCATTGTGACTCGCCGCTAAATGCTGCTGAAAAAGCGCCCTTACCGAAACCTAAATACGCTTCACGTGTTTAAGGCTGCCTTGAAGCACAACTTGCACACCTACCAAAAAGTTTGCCCGGACCAAGCCGTGTGCCCCGTGCTCAAATCCAATGCCTACGGCCACGGACTCACGTTGGTTGCGGAGGCCTTGGACGACGAAGACGTACCTTTCTTTATAGTGGATTCGCTCTACGAAGCCTACGAACTCAAAAAAGCCCGCATCAAAACGCCTATTCTTATTATAGGCTGCACCCATCCCGATAACACGCACGCCAGTGCGCTCAAAAAATTCCGCCGCCTTCCCTTTCATTTTTCAGTATTTAATAAAGAAGGCGCCGAGGTTTATGCCAAGCTCGGCGTGCCCGTGCACCTCAAAATTGAAACCGGCTTTTCGCGCATGGGCTTTTCTGTGGAAGAACTGCGTGAATGTTTGCCAACGTTCAAAAAGGCAAAGCTGAATATTGAGGGTATTTACACCCACTTTTCCGACGCGGACAACCCACAGAATCACAAAACCGAAGAACAAATGGCGCGCTTTCAAGCAGCCGTAGAATTACTACGTGAGGCCGGCATCAAGCCCAAGTGGATTCACTGCGGCAATAGTGCAGGTGCACCAAAAATTAACAACAGCGGAACCAATATGATGCGTCTGGGCATCAGCCTTTATGGAATTCCTGTACTCGAGCCCACAGACCCTTTCTATATAGAAGGCCTAAAACCCGCTCTGGAACTCGAATCCACGCTGGTGAGCATCAAGACTTTGAAACGCGGCGAAACGGTGAGCTACAACGGCACCTACACCGCAGAAAAAGATCTCACTATTGGCGTGGTGCCCGTGGGTTATTACGAAGCCTTGCCCCGCAGCCTCAGTAACAAGGGTTTCCTTGAAGTGAACGGCGTGCAATGCCCGATCCTCGGTCGCGTTTGCATGAACATGTGCATGATCGATGTGAGCCACGCCAAAGCCCAACTCTACGACCGCGTGGTGGTGTATTCTCGCCATGCCAACCAAAAAAACTCCGTGCTGAATCAAAGCGCTACGGCCGGCACCATTCCTTACGAACTGCTCGTCCACATCAGCGAGAGCGTCGCACGGCGGCTTGAATAAGCGCTTCCGCCACCTTGACTCCACTGACCTCCTCCAAAGCCTTGAAGCCTGCATTCGCGTTCACTTCTAAAATCAGCGGACCACGTTTACTGTAAATAATATCCACGCCGCCGGTGTCCAAACCCAATGCCTCCACCGCTTGAATGGCCAAGTTTTTTACAGAGGCCTCCACTTCCACCACACGAGCCGTCGCCCCCAGTTCCACGTTGGATCGAAATTCACCCGCTTGCGCCTGCCGTTCCATGCTCGCCAGCACTTCCCCATCCAAAACAAAGACTCGCAAATCCCGCCCAGCTGATTCTTCAATGAATTCCTGAGTTAAGAAGTTCATGGCTTTTTGCGCCTTAAAATAGTCGTTAAAGATTTCCTCAGCCTTTTTATGAGAGTCCACCAAATGTACGTCCATTCCAAAGGTTCCGTACGCAGCTTTCCACACCACGGGGTAGCCGCCCAATTGCTCCACCACTGTCGCAAAAACTGACATATCCTCAATTGCAAAACTACGCGGAATCGGCAGCCCCGCACGACTTAAGATTTCCATGGTTTTGATTTTATTTTTTGCCGCCGCAATGCCGTCCGCTTTATTCAAACTTGGAAATCGCTTTTCCAAAAGTCGGAGCAAATGAAGCTGCGTTTCACTGTGCTCCACAAAGCGCGCCCGAGGGATCAGACAATCCACCTGCGGAAACACTTCACCTTTCCAATAAACTTGTTCACCCTCACGGTACTCAATGCTGCATTCCCAAGCAGGGATGAGCAGCGCCTCATGCCCCAACTCCTGAGCAGCTTGAACCAAGTTAAGATCCTCCACCGCTGGATCCGGGTCCCGTGAACGAAAACAAAGAATAGCAATCTTCATACCCTTTCATTCAAGAGGAGGATCACCGATTTAGCAAATATTAGATGGCCTTTGATTTGCAATTTGGATAAAGTATTTTCATATGAAGAAGCTCTCTTCTTTTACTTACGCACTAGCATGCCTGCTCGCCGGCTCTCTGTTTTTGACAGCCTGCGGCGGCTCCGACACTTCAGAAGTGGATGGCGAGACGGAAGAAACGGGCGAGGTTTTTTACTTCGCCTATAAAACAGCTGATTTTGAAATAGAAGTTCCCGATACTTGGGAGATAATCGATTCCTTCACTTCCGAATACCCGGACGATTTGCGCGTGGCTTTTAAGAACAATGTGCAAGACAGCATCTTCACTTCCAATGTCACCGTGATCCGCGAAAACAACACCCTCAGCGACACCAGTTACGATTTTGCACAGCGAAAACTGGCCGACCACGAAGACACACTCGTCAACTACTCTCTCGTTTCCCAAGAAGTTCTCACCCTGCAAGTGGACGGCGCCAACAGCAAAACCATGCTCAGCACCTTTGAAGGTAAAAACGACACCTCCTCACCCAAACTCACCTTCATGCAAGTGACGCTCACCAAAGGGCAACAAGCCTGGACCGCCACCGCGACCTACCGCTCCGGTGAAGACGCGTTCACCGTGGAAGAATTGGACACCATGCTTCGTTCCTTCACCCTCAACTGATGATTTGGAATATTGATCCTGTTTTGTTCGACCTCGGCCCGCTCGAAATCCGCTACTACGGAGTCTTCTTCGCCCTCGGACTCTTTTTGGCCTACAGCCTCGCCCGCTACATGATCACGCGGAAGCGAAGCGAAAGCGCTAGTAAAAACCTCTCCCTGGAAACGCTCGACAAACTTTCCGTCTATTTGATCATTGGCCTCGTTGCGGGCGCACGTTTTGGACACATTTTATTTTACGAACTCGACTACTACCTCGCCAACCCCCTGCAGATTTTAAAAGTCTGGGAAGGCGGTCTCGCCAGCCATGGCGCCGCGATTGGACTCTTGATTGCCTACAGCCTATTCCTTTGGCGAAATAAAAAAGTGAAACTCTGGGACTATGCGGACATCATGGTGGTGGTGGCCACCTTGCCCGTGAGCCTCATCCGTCTAGGGAATTTTTTCAACAGTGAACTGGTGGGCCGTGAAACCGAGGCACCCTGGGGCGTGGTCTTCAGCCGCGTGGATGAACTCACCCGTCACCCTTCCCAACTCTACGAATTTGGCTACGGTATGCTACTTTTCGCCATTCTCTTTCCTCTTTGGATGAAGAAACATAAAACGGCCAAACCAGGCTTTTTCTTCGGCCTGTTCTTCACTCTATATTTTGCCATGCGCTTCACCGTGGAATTCTTCAAAGACTTCCCACTCCACGAAGGCTTTTTCAATCTCACCACGGGGCAGATGCTGAGCCTGCCATTTTTTGCAGTGGGCGTTTTGGTTCTATACCACAGCTATGCCAAAAACCGCTAAAACAGCGTCCGCAGCCGTCAAACAGCTCGCAAATACTGACCGCGCGCTCATTTCCGCCCGGTATTTTAAAACAGGCCCGGGCGAATACGGCGAAGGCGATATTTTTAGTGGACTCACCGTTCCTCAAACCCGCAGCCTAGCCAAGGTTTTTCAAGAACTCCCTCTTTCTGAGCTAGAAGCCCTACTCCACTCCCCCATTCACGAAGAACGCCTGCTGGCTTTGCACATTTTAGTCGCGCAATTCAAAAAGGGTGACCAAAAACAAATCGTGGAGTTTTATTTAAAGAACACCACCTTCGTCAACAATTGGGATCTGGTGGACAGCTCCGCTCACTACCTTCTGGGCCCATATTTGGAAAATCGTCCCCGAAAACTGCTGTACCAACTGGCTGAGTCAAAAAACATGTGGGAGCGGCGCATCGCCATGATCGCCACATTTCATTTTATCCGAAAAGGAGATTCCACGGACGCTTTAAAAATTGCTGAGAAATTACTGAGCGACTCCCATGACCTGATGCACAAAGCGGTGGGCTGGATGCTGCGTGAAGTAGGCAAAAACTGCGGCGAAGAAACCCTTCGTACGTTCCTTAAAAAGCATTATTCAAAACTTCCTCGCACCACGCTCCGCTACGCCATTGAAAAATTCCCAGAAGCTGAACGGAAGGCGTGGCTCAAAGGTACATGGTGCCTGGGGAGGGGCTCGAACCCTCACGGTCTTGCGACCACAAGATTTTAAGTCTCGCGTGTATACCATTTCACCACCCAGGCGCGGCTGAGACGGAGTTTAGCAAAGCTGATCTGGCTTGCCTAGTATTTATCCGTAAAGATCACTAAACGCTCAGAATATCCTCCAGCATTCTTATCCCATACACCGCTGCAGGTGATTAGATTGAGGTGAACCTTATCATCGTTCGAATTAAAAATCTCACTCGCATCCGCCTCGGCTTTATAGGCTTTGATTTCACGTACCACAAAAGAGGTGATCGTACCCCATTCGTCTTGGACGATAACGGAGTCACCCTGTTTCAAATTATGTAGATTGGCAAACACAGCACTGCTTCCATACCACCAGTTCACATGCCCATCTATAACCGCAGTTCCAGGCTCACCCGGTCGCACGCCCAATTCATACCAACCCGTCTCGAAAGGGTTCGCGGGTACCTCCATGAGTCCATCTGCGGTCAAGCCAAGACCAACAATTGGCGCATCCAAAGAAATACTGGGAATTTTAATATTTACTGGTATCCCCACCCTTTCCACTTCGATTTCAGAAGTGATCGTGAGCACGGATCTGTTTTCTGGAAACATATTCCAAAGAAATAGAGCGTAAGCCCCCAAAAGCATAAAGGCCATAACCAAGACTTTAACCCTGAGTCGCTTAAATTCTATCTTTTTTTTGAGTGACATAAAATAATAGTGAAACACACGCGATTCCAGTAGCAATAAGGTTCACTAAATGCCCCCAATCCATAGGAGCAAAACCAGTAACCGGCAGCCCAGGAACACTTGGAACAGTAACGGTGGAAACTGGATCGGTGGGGACTGAAACAATAACAGGAGTATCAACTGATTCAGGCTCCTCTTCAGGTTCCTCGGTAAGAATAAGTTCTTCGTCAGGCACAGGGATCTCGTCCACAACGTCATCAACATCATCAATGAGCGGCGGATCTAGTTCAGCTTCAATATCGTCATTCGTAATAGTACAAGATAGATTTTGTCCTTCACCCAAGTTAAACCAACCGTCGCTGTCACAATCACCCGAGAAGGTCTGCGCATACGCCGGATCCATGGTTTCATGCACGGCATACCTAGAACCTCCAGAGAAAGTATTGGTCACCCCAGAAATCACAGGAGTTCCGCTAACAAAGAGCGGAAAATCGGCAACCAGCTTAGTCCCACCATCATCGTTGATCACAATTTTGGTGACCGTGATAGTTCCCGTAGCAGAACTAGATCCACCAGATGAACAGGAAGGCGCAGTAATCAAAGAAGTATCTCCTGTCGTAATAGTTCCTCCAAAAGCCAATGCTCTTCCGGACCAACTTGTATTCGCTCCAACCGTGATCCCTGCATCGTCAATAATGGTCCCCACAAAAGTAGTATTGGCTGCCAGTGTAGTTGCCTGAGATGGTGTCCAAAAAACATCACACGCAGAGGCACCACTCAAACTAACAATCGCACCAACCGTAGAGGTGAGTGCACCAGAAGATCTAAAAATATAGGTTCCATTCCCATTCAAGTTAAGCGTTCCACCAATATCCATTGCCCCGGTAATGCAATACACTCCCGGCGTGTAAACGCCCACCGTGCCATGCGTCACATCCGTAGAAAGATCTATCGCTCCAGCCGCAAATGAAAAGGTACAGGATTCCGCAGCCAAGCCAGCTAAGGCACTGCCTTGATCGGTCCCTGCCGTGGCATAAGGAACACCAGATCCATAGTTGATCTGCGTACCTAAAGGGGCTTGAGCCGGTCCCGTGGTGAATCCAATGTCCCCTGTAATAGTCGTGGCCGCAGAAGTGTTGGTGTAAGTACTCGCCAGAATTGCGTAAGTTGCTGCATAGCCAAAAGAAGGACTTGCCGCTGCAAATGCAAGAAGCGAGCCTGTAAGGCCACTCATAAGAACCAGCGCCAACGCAAAAAGGGCAATTTTATTAAATATTTTCATGTATAGAGGGGCTGAGTTATGCGGTCGGGCTAAATTGCCTAGTTCAAAACTACACTTAAACGTTAGTTTAGCGCAAGCAGATGCGGTTAAAGAAAATTGGAGGCAAGGACGGGAGTCGAACCCGTTTGGTACGGTTTTGCAAACCGTTGCGTGACCGTTCCGCCACCTTGCCAGCGGGCTTAAATCTACCAGAATTTCTACCAGGGGCAAGCTATTCCTGAACTTGGTCTTCACGACCGAATCTCAATACCTTGTGTTCCCCGGTTTCGGTGTTGAGTTCCCAAATATTAAACTCAGTATCCATATCAAAACCGTTGAAGTGCCGGGTGAGGAACATCGACATGCTACCGTGCGGGCTATTCGGCCGGTGGAAAACATACGGATGCCAACCAAAAATATATGGCACATCAATCAGCACTTTCCCGTTGTGGGTCAGGCGATCAGCTGTTGCTTCAAACGTTTGTACACCATGTTCAGGCGTATAGAGCTCAATAATTCGTTCTCCTTCAAAAACCATCATGTTGTCCTCCTGATGCGGATGCATATACCAAGGTTGAACCGTTTCATTACCTTCGATGCTCGGGCTCATAGCTCCAGGCTCATGTTTCACCCGTTGAATGGTCGCAATACCTTCTTCCACCAAGTAAGGAACAAAATGGAATTGAACCTTAGGTGTTTCACGAATTTTTGCGAGCGGAATGAGGTAGCACATTCCTTCATAAACGGTCTGGCGAGGATCTTGCATAAGCAGCGTGACTGAGTTAATAAAAACAGGAAAAACTCGGCTTCGCCGAGCATTAAGCATTCGCACGTTCCACGTATTCTCCGGTTTCTGTGTTGATTCGAATCAAATCTCCTTCAACCACAAACAAAGGCACTTGAACGTTGATTCCAGTTTCCATAGTAGCTGGCTTGGTTCCAGATTGAGCACGGTCTCCTTTCACTCCAGGATTGGTTTCAAGCACCTTGAGCACCACTTTTGGTGGGATTTGAATGGTGATCGGTCGTCCTTCGTACATAACAGCCACCACGTTTTCTCCATCCTTGAGGTAACCCATGAGGTCTCCGAGGCTTTCGAGAGTGAAGCTGAATTGCTCGTAGCTTTCCATGTCCATAAAATTCGCGTCGGTCGCATCTTTGTAGAGGTATTGGCAACTCTTGTGAGCCACATCCGCCACTTCAAAGGCTTCCCCGGACACAAAGGTCTTTTCCATAACACTTCCATTCATAAGATTGCGGAGCTTGGTTCGCATCACCGGCTTACGTTGCGCCGTGCGCATGAAGGAGTTGGAAATAATCTGCCAAGGTGCACCGGCATGATTCAGAACGGAGCCTACTCGCAGATCGGTGAGGGATTGTGCCATAGAACAGGGGTTTATTGGGGCGAACAGGAATGGTGGATCGGGAGGGATTTGAACCCTCGACCAAAAGATTAAGAGTCTTCTGCTCTACCAACTGAGCTACCGATCCACGCGCGGGATATTAGCAAAACCTGCAAATCAATGCAATTTTATTTCCAGCTGGACAAGTGGGGTGAGTATACACTACCCTATGACTATGAAACTAAAAACCGTCTACGCCTGCCAAAATTGTGCTTTTCAAGCTAGCCGCTGGGCCGGAAAGTGCCCCAATTGTGACCAGTGGAACACCATGGCCGAAGATGTGATTAATGTAGGAAAACCAGAAAATACCACCAGTGGCCGTCGCTCGGTTCCGCGCACAGCCGAAAAACCGCAGGCCATTTTACAATCTCACACACCAAAGGCACGCACCGTCACCGGCATTGGCGAATTCGACCAAGTGCTCGGCGGCGGTTTTGTGGAAGGCAGCATGATTTTGCTTTCTGGAGAGCCAGGCATTGGAAAATCCACACTCACCTTGCAAATCACCGACCGCATGGCCGCGCAAAAAGACAAGGTACTCTACATCACCGGAGAAGAATCCATCGACCAAGTTTCCGACCGTGCCAAACGCCTCGGCTCTAAACAAGAAAACATCGAGCTGCTCTACGAAAACAACCTGGAAAACATCATCGCCACTGTGGAAAGCAGCAAGCCCAACTTCTTGGTCATCGATTCCATTCAAGTCATGTCCTCCGCCGACATTCCCGGCGTAGCCGGCAGCCTCAGCCAAGTGCGCTACGTGACGGAAGTCATTATGAACACCATCAAAACCCACAAGATCCCTACCCTGCTGATTGGCCACGTGAACAAGGAAGGCAACATCGCCGGACCCAAAGTACTCGAACACTTGGTGGACACCGTGCTGATTTTGGAAGGCGAACGTGACCATGAACTGCGCATGCTGCGGGCGGTGAAAAACCGCTTTGGAAACATCAGCGAAGTCGGCATTTTTGAAATGAGTGAAGCCGGCCTCCGAGAACTTAAGAATCCAGGCGAGCGCATCCTTGAAAACCGTCCAAAAAACGCCATCGGAACCAGCTTAACCATGACTATGGAAGGCAATCGCCCACTCCTCATGGAGGTTCAAGCATTGGTGAATCACACTGATTTTGGCTACCCCAAACGCATGGCCAGCGGCTTCGATCGCAATCGCTTGGAACTTTTACTCGCCGTGCTTCAAAAATACACTACGCTCAACCTTTCAGATCAGGACGTCTATATAAATGTCGTAGGCGGTTTATCTCTGAATGATCCTTCTTCCGACCTCGCCATTTGTTCTGCGGTCATTTCAAGTATCCTTAAAAAACCACTACCATCTGATCAAGTAATTTGGGGAGAGATAGGTCTAACAGGGGAAATACGGAAAAACTTTAAAGACAACGAAAGAGAAAAAGCGGGAGCAAAAATGCAATTGAAACCACTCACACCGATTCGACATTTGCGTGAGCATCCACTGTTTAAAACCACTTGATCTGTCGCCAAAAACTGGTTAAAATAAAACACAACATAAAATATATTTGATGCAAGAGGACGACTTAGAAACTTCCAGCTTACAATTTTTAGACACCCTGCACGCTCGCTTAGAGGCGGGAGACGCCTTTGACCGTGGCATCCAACTCAAGAAAGAACTTTGGGCAGAGCTAGAACCTATTAGACTTCCACTAGAAGAACTGATCCAAGAACTTTTTGCCAAAAATGAAGCAACGATAGATGAGATAAAATCACGCGTTCACACTCTGTATGCAGAACTCGTGCTTAGACGTTTTGACTTAAAAAAACCTCGGAAAAGACATCTGCTTGCCGCAAACCCCATTGATCCAGACGGACAGGGTGTATGGAGAAACGTAGGTGATGTTGCTGAAGCACTTTCCCTCACGTCAAATGGAGTTGAGCTCACCCAAGAAAAAGTTCGCACGTTACTACTCTTGAATGGTACGTTCGGTACCAGAGATTTAAATCAGGCGGACATATTAAAAATTGAGCTGATCGATAAAAACTTTTCTCCGGAGGACGTTTATCGTGCTTATCAAAAAGTTAAAATCACTGGAAAAACGAGTGATAATGCCACCTTAGCCTTTTGCAAGAAACTGGGACTCTTCCATGAAACGTCACGAGAAGAAGCATTGAAGACCATAAGGATAACCAAAGCCAAAGCTTGGGCCTTTTTAGATCAAATATTCAAGTACGCAAATAAGGAG
Source organism: uncultured Candidatus Peribacteria bacterium (assembly GCA_965230905.1). GTDB lineage: Bacteria > Patescibacteriota > Gracilibacteria > UBA1369 > 2-02-FULL-48-14 > 2-02-FULL-48-14. Next base: position 1,066,178 of record OZ246396.1, on the reverse strand, counting down.
TTAGCGGAGATGGATACAGATCAGCCCATTAAAAAATTGAGCGTCGACCACCATCTACAACCCATGTCAGTATTTGAATGGTTAGAAGTCATGTACGATCAAAAGAACGGTAGTAAGGTTAGGATGGAAGCACAATTGCTACTTAAATTTGCACTAGAAACATTCAATGTTCGTAGCAGTCCAGCTTATGCGGGTAGCACTAACTTAAAAGAACCGGTTTCAGCTTCCGTACAAAACTCTTTCGAAAGCGCAAAAGCGAACGAAGAAGTTAGGTACCACCGCTTACGTTTCAACGAGACGGGTGACATCGTAACCATGGAAGAAGGCAAATTTAGTGATTATGCACGTAAAATCAAATTGGATGACTTCGACGAATTTTCAAAAAAGCTTATATTCATAGACTTCGACGATAAAGGCTGTGATCCCATCCTGACTAAATTCATGACAAAGGAGCCAGACGGAGATACAAAAGAAATAAAAGATCACTTACGATGCACCGTTGTGGCCCCGGACCTAACCCTCAAAGACCTCTATTACAAAGATGAGGCAAAAAAGGACCCTTCACGAGGCCTACAATACACTTACGCCGTTTTAAAAAGCATGGGAGAGAATGCAGGTTTAAAATACCGCGATTTCAAAACCATGAACAAAAAGGCTCCACTTAAAGTGGGCGAATTCACGATTGAGGAAAATTTAGACGGACCCAATGCTTTATTCAGAAATATAAAACTATTGGGGATAGTCGCTAACCCTCAAGATGAACAAGAGCTAGGAACCACCCTGGAGATTCAATTCAACACCATCGATTTACATGAAGTGATCAATGGTCTAAATTCGCCCTTTGACCGAGCTCATTATGAAGGCCTGAGATGGATTGCAACGGCGGACAACTGCCTTCCACGATCTCTCTATGAACAAGCTCATGAATGTTTAGATGCAAAAAAACGAACGATAAATTCACGAAGAGATCGTGCCATAGAGGCCTCTAACGTCTACATCGAAACTAGAGAATCCGCCTAAACCCCAAACAGCCTCACTGCATTCGCCGTCGTAGCGGCTGCAATCACTTCCGGCTTTTCGCCGCGCAATTCAGCCACTTTCTCCCCCACTTCCACGGTGTAGGCCATTTCGTTGCGTTTTCCGCGAATGCTCTGCGGCGCCAAAAACGGACAATCCGTTTCCACCAGTATTTGCTCGATCGGTCCTTTTGCCGCGGCCTCCTGAATGGCTTGAGCCTGCGGATACGTCACCACACCGCTGAACGAAGTATAATAACCCGCCGCCCACACGCGCCGCGCAAAATCCAAGTCATAACTGTAACAGTGAAACACCACTTTCTTCGCGCCTTCCTCCAAAAGCAAAGCCAGCGTATCTTCCGCCGCATCGCGCGAATGCACAATACAAGGTAAATCCAGTTCCTTAGCCAAACGCACCTGTTTTCTAAAACACTCCTTCTGCACGTCTTTTGGCGAACTCATGTGATGATAATCGAGCCCCATCTCCCCCAGTGCCACGACACGCGGGTGCGCCGCATTCGTGCGAATCCACTTAAATTCCTCATCCGTTAAATCTCCGGTCTCACAGGGGTGAACACCCAAAGTAGCCCACATAAAATCGTAGTCCTCAGCCAATTTAAGTGCTTGCCGATTCGTCTCGTGATCAAAACCCACCACAATCAAACGGGAAACGCCCGCTTCGCGGGCTCGCTCAATCACCTCCTCCCTATCTTGGGAGAAAGCCTTAGCAAACGGATGTGCGTGCGTATCGGTCCACATAAAAACATCCTAAACGCGTGCATTAGGATTGTGAAGCTTAAAAAGGACAGCTCCCAAGCCCATCAAAAGACAGTTCGGCTAAAGTACTAAAGACCTTCGTTCGAGTTTCCTTGCTGAACGCTTCCAAAAACCTGCGATTCTCAGGAAGCGCAACGAAGGCCATAATCTCATCGGCATCGTAACCCAAACCTTCAAACTGCTTAAAATAGATCGCGAAATAGTCAGCATTCATGTCGGCCACCACAGGTTTTTCCACTACGAGTGGATTAACCGGAAAAGCTTCTACATTCACCTCATGAGCTCCAAGTCCAAGTTCGTTTACAGACATATAAAAAGTTAAGCTGCAGTATTTAATCATACTTTCAGTATAAGTCAAATCTTTTGTGCGCATGGATTCGGCAAAAAATCCTGCTACACTGAGGGCGCTTTAAAAATCCACATGGCCACTACCGAAGAATTACTGCAGGAACTCGTCACCCTTCAAAAGGAAGAAATGCACCAGAATCGCCGTGACCGCCAGCTGCGTTTTTACCTGCATACGCTGCCCACTTTCCTCATTATTCTGGTGAGTATCCTCAGTATCTGGTGGATCTACGAAGCCACCCAAACGGCTTTTGAAAACCTCGCCGAATTGGATTCGGGAGATTTAATGGACTATTTCCGCTAGTTTATTCCGAAGCTGCTTCGAGCCGCTTGGTTTGATCCTCCAAAATAAGCGAATCAATGATTTCGTCGAGGTCTCCTTCCATGATTCCCGGCAAATTGCTGAAGCTCTGGCTGATGCGGTGATCGGTCACGCGGTCCTGTGGGAAATTATAGGTACGAATCTTATCTCCCCTTTCACCAGTAGCGGAAAGCGATTCCCGAGCCGCGCCCATCTCCTGATCGCGTTTTTCTTTTTCCATGGCGTACAAACGGGATCGCAAAACCCCCATCGCCTTGATCTTATTTTTGAGCTGAGATTTTTCATCCTGACACACCACCACCAAACCAGATGGAATGTGGGTGATTCGCACGGCCGAGTCAGTTGTATTCACGCTTTGCCCTCCGTGTCCTCCCGAACGGTACACATCTATACGCAAATCTTGGTCGCGGATGTCGATTTCCACTTCATCGATCTCGGGCATAACCACCACGGAAGCGGCCGAGGTGTGCACGCGGCCCTTGGCCTCGGTTTCTGGTATACGTTGTACTCGGTGCACGCCGCTCTCAAATTTCATGCGACCGTAGGCACCCGGTCCAATCACCTTAAAAATCATTTCCTTCAAACCCTTGTCGCCCGCACTTTCGCTGATCATTTCAACCTGAAAACCCTTTTCTTTTACATAACGCAGGTACATCCGCGACATTTCTTCGCAAAACAAAGCCGCCTCATCTCCCCCGGTTCCCGCACGCAATTCCATGATGCAGTTTTTTGAATCTTTAGGGTCGCGTGGAACCAGCGCCAATTTAAGTTTTTCCTCCAAGTTTCCCACCTCATCCTTGGCCTGTTTCAGTTCCTCTTTAGCCATTTCACGGATTTCTTCATCGCTGTCGTCCAAAAGCGCTTCGCTGTCCTCCACTCGTTTGACCTGAATCTCCAGCTTATGAAACAGTTCCACCGGCTCTTCGAGCTCCTTACGACGACCCAAAAGCTTTTGCAAAGCCTCCTGATCTGAAAAAATATCGGGATTCGCCAGCTCTTTCTCAAGCTGTTCAAATTCGTCCGCCAGTTTTTGAAGTTTATCTATCATCCGCTCGCAAAGCGAGTTAAGTTTTAAAAAGTAAGTCCATTCTACTTTAAAACTCGATTCTTTCCAGAACAAAGTGCCGATCCAAGCCCTGCAGATCCTGCAGAAGGGTAAAACGGTAAGCTGGAAGCTTCTCCATGCACAATTTTTGGATATCTACCCCCTGACTGAAACCAATCTCCCCTAAAATGAACTTAAAATCTCGCTTTTGGCTCAAAATTTCATCAAAAAGCCGGCTGTAGAGCTCCAAACCGTCGCTTCCTCCATCCAAAGCCAGGTGCGGCTCATGCCTATCCACATTATCCGCAATAAAGTTGTGGGTTTGCGTGCCAATATAAGGCAAATTAGCCACTAAAACGTCAAAATCTCGCTCCGGCACCTCCCTGAGCAGATCAGATTGAATCAGATCCACCCCCACCCCAAGTTGAACACAATTTTTACTCGCAATAGCCAAGGCCTCTGCACTGATGTCCGTAGCCGTCACTTCCAACTCAGGCCTTCCCTTTTTTACACTGCAAGCAATCGCCCCGCTTCCCGTCCCCAATTCCAAAACGCTCTTCTTTGCATGCTTCAGCACCAAATCCACCAATTGCTCCGTTTCTGGCCGTGGCACCAAAACCCGCTCATCCACATAAAAATTCACCCCATAAAACTCCTTTTCATGGGTCAAATAAGCCACAGGGAGGCCATCCTGGAGCCGAATCCACCCCTTTTGAAGTTCCGCCAGCTTCTCCACCGGCACTTCCTCCTCAGAGCGAACCAGCAAATCCAATCGTGAACACCCTAAAAGGTGAGCTAAAAAAACCTCCATTTCAGTTCGGAGGTGTTCCTTTTGTGCGAGGGCGAGTACCCGACCGAGTATCATATTGATGTGGCTACGCCACGTTCTTGCCTAGCAAACCCTTCGGGTCCGCTTATTGATAGAACTTGTTCTTCTCACGAGCCGCTCGGAATTCTTCACGCTTCAGCGCACCAATACGCACCAATCGAGAGGTGAGCTTCTTTTTGTTGTAACGACGATCCTTAACCAAGTCCCCAATACGAGAACGGTTGAACCATTGCTTGAAGCGCGCAACCCTCTTCTCAGAAGATTCGTTAGCGTCAGCCGAAACCCAAAAATTTGCTGGATGAGACATAAAGTTTTCTAAAAGCAGAGGGAGTATAAGAGATGACCCCGCTGTAAGTCAACAAGATTTATCTGAATCCAGAACTTTCCTTTCCTTGTATATTCTCCTGGTGGATTTCTTCCTTATAGTTTACGTTTCACAAATCCACCAGGAGAAACATGGAAAGAAACCCAGAATTCTTAAACAGAGGAAGACTGCCTGTTGAGATTCAGCATAAAGGCTCCCGCTGAGGCGAGACAGGACAGTCTTATTAGATCTGTTTAGGAATTCTGGGTTTTCTCTAAATAGCGATTGTAAGCCCCTAAAATCATCTCATGCACGGCACTGGAGTAGGCGTAGGCCTTTTTGCCTTTTCTCTCAATAATCCCACATTCGTATTCATCTTCGGCAATCGGATCCTCAATGAACAAAAACGTATCGTTCTTAGAAGGCACGGCTTCCAAGCGATAACTCATCCCCTTAAAGGTCTGATTAAGAAGGTCAATGAGGTGCTCGAGGTCCTCGAAGTTTCCAATCTCAAGCATCTGCAGGTCAGTCTTCATATGGGAAATTTACAAATCTAATAATTATATCAAAAAACAGGTCAGAATGCAAGGATTCTAACCTGTTAATGTTTTGTGGCTTCAGTAAGCCAAACTAGTAGACTCGGCTTCCGTCCGTAGCGTAATACATCACCTCAGGATTAACGATTGAGGCGTCTCCCAGGGCGCTGCAAGTGATTCCTGCATCATCGGTTTTGAACACCACAAGGTCAGCAAACTCATTTAGCAAGGTGCTTACATCGAATTCTACGCTTAGGTCCGTTCCACTTCGGTCTGCAGTTGCGCCCACTACACTCGTGCTATCAAAGGAATCCTTAGCACAAGCCGTCCAGTGACCCTCGGAAGCGTTGGTCCCAACGTACTGGTCCGTGATCACTCCACCTGCAAAGCTAGGTACAACAGCAGGGTCCACTCCAATGTAAACGTCCGTACAATCCGCAATAGTAGTGTCTGCAAACAGAGCAGCGCACGTTACATCGGTAGTAGTGAGGATTTCATTTAGATCCATTCCAGGATAGTCGCTTGGATCGAGAGGATCGTATCCGCCGGCCAGCTCCTCTCCGTCATTTACTCCGTCTCCGTCCGTGTCCGCAAGATTCGGGTCAGTTCCATAAGTCAATTCATCTGGATCAGAAAGTCCGTCGAGGTCAGGATCAGCCAATAAAGGATCGGTCCCTCGGCTCACTTCGTCTCCATCCAACAAGCCATCTTCATCAGTATCAGGATTAGCGTCATCAGTACCTAAGACGGCCTCTTCTTCATCCGTCAAACCGTCTAAATCGCCATCGGTCATAGCTACACCAGTATCCGTGGCAGTATCTTCACCAGTGTCAGAAGCCGTATCTTCACCTGTATCGGTGGCAGTATCTTCACCAGTATCCGTAGCCGTATCTTCACCTGAATCAGTAGCCGTATCTTCACCAGTATCAGAAGCCGTATCTTCGCCTGAATCAGTGGCCGTATCTTCACCAGTATCGGTGGCAGTATCTACGCCAGTATCAGTAGCTGTATCTTCGCCTGTATCAGTTCCAGTATCTACGCCAGTATCAGTGGCTGTATCTTCGCCTGTATCAGTGGCAGTATCTACTCCAGTGTCCGTAGCTGTATCTTCGCCTGAATCAGTGGCAGTATCTTCACCAGTATCGGTGGCAGTATCTTCACCAGTATCGGTGGCAGTATCTTCACCAGTATCCGTAGCCGTATCTTCGCCAGTGTCAGTTCCAGTATCCATTCCAGTTTCTGGATCTGTATCTGGATCAGTATCGGCATCACCTTCTTCAAAACCAGCCTTATCATCAACTCCTCCTTCACTTGTACAAGCAGCCGTGCTGAGCATAAAACCCATTAAAGCCGCTTTAACACTAGCCGGAAGGGCTTGGACTAAACGAGACGTAGGAAGTTCAGCACCAGTAGGAGAATTTAGACCTGTTTCGATGACTTTTGACATAAGAAAGAATTTAATTAGTGGTTAGAGTAACATGTTTAGCTCTATCAGTCAAAGTGCTTACTCCATGTCACCAGTAACACCGTTTTCAGCACTAAAAACCCAATAAGGACTGAGGTCTTCTTTATTTCGAACTGCGTACAAATTTTCATCCGTAATAAAGGCCATCATAAAGGCCTCTCCAGCCATATCTATATCCGCCTCAACAGTGAACGTTTCAGGTTGAGAACCCGTTGCTGCCATACGAATCAACCGGCTTTCATCCGCAGACTTATCAAAGCCATCCCAAACACAAACGAAGTAGTTTCGATTCATATCACTAGCTCCGTAATTCGTGTCAGTAAAAGTTCTTCCCGCGTAGCTACTGTCGGCACCAAAACTATCCATATACAGAGAAGAAATATTGCTAGGTTCAGGCATTTTATTCACGTATCCATCACATTGAGCAGCAGACATACGAGTGATTGCTTCCAAAGTGTAGCCCGTGTCAGTATCGGTGTCCGTGCCAGTGTCAGAAGCTGTATCGGTGTCGGTATCTGCAGCTGTGTCTCCAGTATCTATAGCCGTGTCAGTAGCAGTGTCTCCAGTATCCATAGCCGTATCATCGAAAGGATCGGTGCTGTTCATGCCAGTACCCTTCTCATCGGGACAAGCACCAAGCACCAAAGTGGAAACGGCAAGCAGCATACGAGGATCAAGCGATTGAACAGCAGCTTTCAGTGCATCAGCACCATCTTCGCGGAGACTTTCAAAAGTAGGGAGTTTCATAGACAGTAAATTAAGGAGAGCAAAGATAACACAAAAGCCAGTGGTCGTCAAATCGAATTGCCGTGAGCCTTAAATATCCAGATTTTTCACGCGTTTGGCGTGGGTTTGGATGAACTTTTTGCGGGAAGCCACCTCGCTGCCCATCAGGGTTTCGAAGATGTAATCCGCACGTTCAGCGTCGTCCACGGTCACGCGGAGCATGGTTCGGGATTCAGGATCCATAGTAGTTTCCCAGAGCTGGGAGGCGTCCATCTCTCCGAGACCTTTGTAACGAGCAATAGAAGGCTTTTTATCTCCAAATTCCTTAATAGCCACGTCTCGTTCCGCATCCGTAAAGGCATATTTAACCGTTTTTCCAGATTGAAGTTTATACAGAGGAGGTTGCGCAATATAGAGGAAGCCTTGCTCGATGATTCCCTTGAAATAACGGTAGAACAGAGTCAAAAGCAGGGTTCGGATATGCGCTCCATCCACGTCGGCATCGGTCATGATCACGATGCGGTGGTAACGCAGGCGGCTGAGATCCGTGGTCTCCCCGATTCCGGCTCCCATGGCGATCACCAGGTTCTTGATTTCATTATTCGCAATCATTTTATCGAGACGAGCCTGTTCCACGTTCAAAATCTTACCTCGGAGCGGCAAAATAGCCTGGAATTCACGGTTTCGTCCTTGTTTGGCAGATCCTCCGGCGGAATCTCCCTCCACAATGTAGAGTTCAGATACGCTGGGATCTTTGGAGCTGCAATCGGCCAGTTTTCCGGGAAGGGTCATCCCTTCGAGGGCACCTTTTCGGATAACCGTATCGCGAGCGGCGCGAGCCGCGAGGCGAGCGCGTTGAGCCAAAGCACATTTACCTATAATAGAGCGTGCATCCGATGGATTTTCGTCCAAATACTGTTCCAAGTGATCTCCAAATACCGTTTCCACCGCGGTTCGCATTTCGGCATTCCCAAGTTTGCTCTTGGTCTGCCCTTCAAACTGAGGATCGCCCAGTTTCACGGAAATGACCGCGGTGAGCCCTTCTCGCACATCTTCCGCAGAAAAATTCTGATCCTTTTCCTTTATAAGCTCATTCTTACGCGCGTAGTTGTTCATCACACGAGTCAGTGCGCTGCGAAACCCAGTGAGGTGCATTCCTCCTTCAGTGGTATGAATGTTGTTCGCAAACGTAAACACCGTTTCCTGAAAAGCTTCGGTGTACTGCATGGAAACTTCAATCAGCCCCTCGGGTACATCGCTTTCTATATAGATAACATCTCCGATCTTTTCGCGATCACGGTTCAAGTGCTGCACATAAGACTTGATACCTCCTTCAAAATAGAACATGGTCTTGCGCCCATCCCGGTGATCTTTGATGCGAATGGTAACCCCCTTAGTGAGGTAAGCCTGTTGTCGCGCCCGGTTCACAATGGTTTCAAAGGTAAACACTCGTTCTGGGAAAATCTCAGGATCAGGTGTAAACGTAATAGCCGTTCCCGTGTGAGTCGAGGTTCCCGCCACTTTGAGTTCAGAAACTGGGTCTCCCTTTTCGTATTCTTGCACGTAGACCTTTCCATCACGGCTGATTTCCGCCTTCAAATGGCTGGAAAGCGCATTCACTACCGAGCTACCCACTCCATGAAGTCCTCCAGAAACCTTGTATCCCCCTCCTCCAAATTTTCCTCCGGCATGAAGCACCGTGAGCACGGTTTCCAGAGCGGATTTACCGGTTCCTTTATGTTTATCAACTGGAATTCCACGTCCATCATCCGTTACACGTAAAGATCCATCGGCATAAATATCTACTTCAATGTGCTTACAATGTCCGGCCATCGCTTCATCAATCGCATTGTCCAAAATTTCCCACACCATGTGGTGAAGTCCGGCGATATCCGTGGTTCCAATGTACATTCCCGGTCGCTTTCGAACGGCGGCAAGACCCTCCAAAACCTGTATCTGATCCGCTGAATATTGTTGTTCGGCCATAGTGAAATTAAATCGGCGGAATTCTAACAAAGAAAAGCAGCCGTGTCACATTATTTTATAAGCAAAGATTTTTTACTCCGCTGTGAGGGCTTGATACGTCGCATAAAGCGCATCTTCAAAACCTAAAAGCCCAATATCTGGAAAATTCTGGGGCTCGCCATCCAGTTCCCACAACACCTCAGTCACCAATCCCGTATCCAAGTCATAGCTGCCGGAAACCACCAGGGCCGCCTCCGTCATCACTCCTTCAAAGGTGAAAGTATTTTCCTCCAAATCCACCACGTCAAAGGTGAAAGCACCCAACTTCAAGTCAGCGGCTTCGAAGTCTTTTTCCACTCGAGAAATAGCCACATCTTCGGTTAACGAAGATCCTTCTTCTTCCACGGGCGTTTCCTCTTCTTCTTCGGGAGTGAGCTCAGCGTCTTTCATGGCGGTTTCAATCACAGAATTCGCATTTTCCAGGGTCAAACCAGTGGAGAATCGGAGTTCACCTTCCACCACCGTGTCGTACAAAATCTTGGTTTCGCGGTCGTAATTGGCTTCAAAAGCATAACCGCCCGTGTGTCCCGATACGATTTGGAACAAACGGTTCGCACTGTCTCCCAACGATTCCACTTCCTTATATTGAATGCCGTTGGAACGCAGGTCGTTTTCCACCGCGGCAATGGCGGCTTCCAAAGTGAGAGTTGCGCTGCTTTCTTCACCGGAACGAAGGCCTTGAATGTATTCATTGAGGTTGGCCAAATCATCCACCTTGGCCTGATAGTCCTTCAGACCCTCATCAAAACTATCGTAAGAATAGAATTCAGGGGAATTCATGAACTGAATGGAGAGGTCGTATTCTTGGAGTTTGGTTTGGAAATAACTGCGAACCGCCACTTCGGAAGTGATGGAACCCAAATACTGTTCGGCCTCCGCCACCAGATCGTTGGCTAAATCACTCGCATCTTCCACGGCAATCTTACGATCCACCACAAAATTGAAAAGATTTTCCAAATAGCGGAGCTTGCTTTGCACAAAAGCCTGGCGTTCTTCATCCAAATCTTCATCGCTACCGGCTAAAGAAAGAATCTTGGTTTCCAATTCAGTGAGCAATTTCACCGAATCACCCGTGTAAAACACGGCGTGGCTACGGAGTAAAAGTTCCAAAAGCATGTATTCTCGGCTGATGTCGTCCAGGTAGGCTTCATCGTCCAAGGTTCCGCTTTGCAGCGCGATTTCAAACTTATCTTGGTACTTTTGGTAAGCGCTTTGTGCTTCCACCAAGGAGCCGCGACTGAGTAGCCCTTCGATTTCCTGAAACTCACGGCGCAGCGCCACGAGCGGTTCTTCCTGAGGATACAAAAGCTCGGCGGCGGCTTCTTTAACGAGGTAAAGGTCGTCGCCCGGCAGTGCAAAAAACAAAGCAGAATAAATAGCTTCCACTTGAGAGTTCTCCGGCTGGGCATTCTTCCAATCGGTCACCCATTTTTCACCGGTGACTTTATCTCCAAACAACAAGTTGCTCATTCCATACACCAGGTATTTTTCTTTTTGCGCCTCATTCAGTCGGTTTTCCGCTGAGGGCAACACCGTTAAGGTGTCACGGAACAGTGAGTAACCCTTGTTGAGGGCAGAACCCAAGCCGGTGAGCGCGGGACCAAAGTGGCTGTCTTTTTGTTGGTCTTGCAAAAAACTTAAGGAATTTTCATCGTAGGCGGCTTGGCTGTCGGTGAAGGTGACCTGCTCAGCTTCGGTGAGTTCAGCCGTTTCAAAAGGGAAAACGGGGAATTCCTTGGTGAGTTTGGTCAAACGCAAACGCCCCAGAGTTTCGGTTATCTTTGAAGAAGGAACCTTCATAGAAGTTCCCGTGGGAATCAAAAGCGAGTTCAGTTCTCCCCCATCGAGGAGGAAAGTGACCAAGCTGGGATGCTCCAAGGCAAAAATCTCCACGGCTTCCCCGCTCTCGCTCATGCGAACCAAGGCCGTGCTGTTCTGTGAAGTCACCCGCACAAAAGGAGTGGAAACTTCCACGGTGAAGTCATCGGCCAAAGTAGCAAAGAACAAAGTTCCATTGGCGAGTTCCGTTTCAACGGTTTTAGCCTCGGAATTCCAGGTCCACTCGGCACTGCCCATCTCCAATAAAGAAACGCTGTCACGACCATCCACTCGCACCGCTCCAGCACTTTCCAGTTGTTCTTGCAAATCCCCTTCTGTTGCCGACAAAACATCGGTCTTTGGAAAGGCCGTAAAAGACCCCAGCGTAAGCCCTGCGGAGAGAGCGATAATAAGCACTAAATTTACAATTGAGCCAGCTTTCATTTTTACCTCTGATTTAAATCTTATAATTGTATCACAGTTTTGGCTTTTTTTAAAGGGTGAAGCGTGCTAAGTTGCCTGCATGAAAAAAATCCTAGCCGCCCTGCTGTTTTCTTTGGCTTTCTTCAGCCAAACCACCTTCGCCTCATTTGAGGACGTGCCCGGCAGCCATCCCTATTACGAAGGCGTCAGTTATCTGGAATTGATTGGAGCGGTGGACCCAGCTGCGAACTTCCGCCCGGACGATAAATTGACTAAAGCAGAGTTTTTCAAAATGCTTTTCAAGGGCCTACGCGAAGATTTGGACGGCGGCTCTAAAACCAGCTTCACCGACGTGCCAGAAACCGCCTGGTTTGCTCCTTTTGCACGCCTCGCGGTCTACCACGATTTAGCCGACGGAACCCTATTTGAACCCGAAAAAAACCTGACTCGTGGAAATGTGCTCGGCCTGGTGATGAAAGCCTACGGTTTGGGAGCGCCCATCATTCCCCTTGCGAACCGAACCCAATTATTCGACGACGTGGGAGTGAAAAACCCTCTATATTCCCTCCTCTATCAAGCCGACCGATTGGGTCTGGTGGACGCAAACCCCGCCCTCAACTACGTTGCCTACGAAAAAATAACTCGCGGTGAACTGGCCGACCTCGTTTTCCGTGTGGAAAGCTGGAAAAACGAGTCACTCGCGGCGAACACCGACAGCGATTTCTACAAATCCGATATTCTTGCGGACGTGTGGAATCGCATTTTGAATGAATTTTACCTGCCCAGCGGCTACGAAATCGATCAGGATGTGCTTTTTCAAGCCGCGGTGGACGCCGTGCTCGAAAGTTTGAATGACCCTTACAGCCTCTACTTCACCGCAGATCAAGCCACGGAATTCACCAGTACACTTGAAGGTCAGTTTGAAGGCATTGGGGCCATTTTAGCTCAAGATGCAGATACGCTCGCCGTCTTTATTACCGAAATTTTAGCAGACACACCTGCCGAAGAATCTGACTTGGAACCCGGCGACCAGATCACCGCCGTGGACGACATATCCGTTAGCGGAATGCCTTTGGAAGAAGTGATGGCACGCATCAAAGGAGCCGCCGGTACCGAGGTGCGGATCACCATTTTACGTGACTCAGATGAACACAGCTACCTCCTCACCCGCGCCCTCATCGGTTTGGACTTGGTTAAAGGAAAAATTTACAACAAAGACGCCTGGTTTATTGAGATCAATACCTTTGCCGCGAACATTTACGAGGACATGATGCTCACCCTCGAGGAGCTGACCGCCGAAGAACCAAATCCCTCCGCCATTATTTTGGACTTGCGAGGCAACCCGGGCGGCTATGTGAACATGGGCAATTTTGTTGCCGGGCTTTTTGTGCCGCACCTCACTCCCTTGGTAACCTTGGATTACGGTGGCCCCCAAGAAACCATTTATAACGGCGACACCGGCATGTACCAAGATGTGCCTGTTTATATTTTGGTGGATGAGTACACCGCTTCTGCTTCAGAAATCCTCAGCCAAACCTTGCAAGAAACGGGCCACGCCACCGTGATCGGAACCCAAACTTATGGGAAGGGCAGCGCTCAAGAAGTCATCACATATTGGGATGGTTCTCTACTTAAACTCACCATCGCCCATTGGCTTTCGTCAAAAGGCACTTCGATTCAAGGTGTGGGCGTGACCCCAGATATCCTGGTTACTGAAACAGACGGCGAAGCAGACGAATGGCTGAAGGCGCTGAACGCCGAGCTCTAAGCGTGCGCTGTTTTCGCGGAAACTCAGCCGCAAGGATTTTTGGCCAGTGCGCTTTGGTCCAGTCTTTTTCAAAACGACTGTAGAGTTCAAGCCCGCGCTTTCGCAGTTCCCGGTCAATAATACCCCCGGCGTGCGGGCTGGAATATTTCCGCTCCAGCGGCGAGCAAAACCCGTGAGCATAATGGCAGAGTTCATGGGCAATGGTGGCTCGCACCACCTCCTGCGGCACAATTTCCTGCCGGAAAATTCCATTAATAAGAATGCTGCTGCGTTTTTTATCGCGGCTCATGCGAATAGAGCCCAGCCGGCGCTGCGCCTTGCGCCCAAACTCAATCGTAATCCGGTTTGGCCGTGGCATATCAGAAAAGCCTCCTTCCAGAAGAAAATCGAGCTGAGATTGAAGCCAAGCTTGGTCGCGAATCATGCCGGCACTTTCTCACACATTCATGGAAAAGTGAACTAATTGCTTTGCTGACTTTTGACTCGCCCTTTTATATGACCTATAGTTGCCTCTTCATATCAAAACTATGCTTGAAGCTCGTATAGAAAGTGTTCTCAACGGCGAAAGTGAGCATGCGGACTTTCCTCCATTCCAGGCAAAATCCCTTGGCAAAAGTGTTTTGGAAATTTTAGCGCGCAAAGGAACCGTGACGGTGCATTCGAGTAAAAATGACCCTTATGGAAGTGCCTTTGTTTACGAAAATGAAACCGGCGACTTTGACCAAAGCGTGGTCCCAAAAGACGGTTTTCTTAGAGTCAGTAAAATCCCCTTCAGAAGTTTTCCCGGCAAGCCGGGGGACTCGACCGAAGTTCAAGAAAAGGCGCGCCATGGCCAACTTCCCTTTGTATACACACCTCTTAAAAATATGGCCGTTGCCGCACACGAAGAAGGTGCGTGGACCAAGCCTCAAATCATCCCTGTGGGGACCATGGAACTCGACCCTCTGGCGGACCGCTATGGCCAAACCATTTTTGGCGGAAACAAGGTCTACAAACTGGATGACGGACGCGTGGTGATGTTTCGCCCGGATGTACATGCCAATCGATTTTGGAGAAATGCAGACCGAATGATGATGCCCACCATGACTCCGAAAGAATTGATAAAGATTGATGAGGAGCTGGTACGTGCAAACTGGGATTTCATCCCCGATCCGGGCACCGCTCAAGTCTATTTAGCTCCGGGGCTCAGGGCTGCCCAAAATCTACTGGGCGTTGAGAGAAATCCCCGTTTCCTGTTCACCTGCGTGGCTTCTCCCGTAGGTCCCATTTTTGCAAAAGAGCCATTGAAATTGTGGGTGGATCGCGATTTTCATCGAGCGGCAAAAGGCGGCGTGGGCGATACGAAAGCAGGTGGAAACTATGCTCAGGTTTTGCGCATCACGGCCGAGGTAAAGGACCGCGGCTTCGACGATTCTCTGTTCATAGACAATGAAAATAAATGGGTCCGCGAGCAACGCGCCTCCAATTCTTTCTTCGTAACAAAAGACAAATGGCTGGTGACTCCTCCTTTGAGCCCGGAAATTTTGGACGGCGTTACCCGAGACTCCATTTTAGCAGTTGGGAAAGAACTAGCTGCTGAAGGCAAATTAAAAGGCGTAAGGGACGATAAGGACATCCCCGTTTCAGAATTACGATTGATGCAGGAAGCCTTTGCCTGCGGAACCGGTGTCACCTTAGCCCCCGTTGGCAGTATCACTGATCGCAAAGACCGATTTGAAATGGACGTTTCAGAAGGCGGCATCGGACCCGTGACACGGCTCGTCCAAGAACGTTTAGGTCTGGTTATGCAAGGCAAACACCAAAAAGGCCGTTACAAAGCTTGGCTGCACGAGGTGAAGCGCTAGAAATTACTTCTTCTCCTCAAAGACCACCGGGATATCTTGGGTTGAAGGTGCCAAAACCGTCGCTTCCGTGGCCACCACCGAAGCAGGTGCTTCAATGGGCTGGTCCAAAACCGCCGCTACGTTTTCGGTGAATTCCGCCTCCATTTTAGCTTCTTCGGGAGTGGCCGCAACGGGCGCCGCTGGAGCGGGCGTCACAGCTGGAGCTGCCAGCGTCTCGGCTTCTTTCTTTAAAGCTTCCTCAGTTTCAAACTGAGCCGTCGCGTTGCTTTGGTTCAAGAGTTCTTGAGGGTTCGTGGTCACGATTCGGTCTTCACTAAAGGAAGCAATGATTTGAATGGCCACGTGCTTGAGACCGGCAAAAAAGAGTCCTTGTCCCACGCCGGAATTGAGCAGCATATATTTTTCTCCCTCCGTGAGGTTGAACACCTTGGCCAGCGGTTCCACCGCCGACGGCGATTGCTTCAAAAGCAACTGCATCGAGGAGTTGGTCACAATTGGTTTCCCCATCGGGCTATTAATAAAGTCTTCCACGTCCTGCGTAATGGTCGTCACTCCCAAAAAGTATTTTCGGGCACGTTTCACCAGTCCAAATAAGAATTTCGCAGAATCTTCGTGCTGCATCAATGTCCAGGCTTCATCAATCACCAGAATTCGTTTCTTAAGCGTGGAGCGCACGCGATTCCAGATGTAGTTCAAAATAATGTACATGGCCACGGGCCGCAGCTCGTCTTCCAAATCTCGCACCGAGAAAATCATGAGCCCGGTGTCGAGCGTCACATTGGTTTCTTTGTTGAATACCCCGGCGTAAGTCCCCGTCACGTACTTGGCAATGCGCTGCGACATATCGGCAGCTCCGTCCATGGACGAAAGCACACTGTAAAAGTCCGTCATGGTGGGCACCGTGAACTTGGAAGGATCGATGCTGTCCATGGTGATACCCTTGGTTGCATACGTGTCGATCAAAGCCTTGTCCAAAATCCCCTCTTCCTGAGGAGTAATAGTTCCCAGCATGAGGCGCATGAGTCCCGTCAGGTTGATCACAGAGCTGCGCAGCAAGTCTCCCGGCTTGAGCTCTTCGCCTTCGAGTGGCGTGGGTAAATCAAAGGGATTGATACGTCTGTCCGAGTTGAGTGACACGCTCAAATAGGTTCCTCCAACGGTGTCACAAAGCGCTTTGTATTCATTCTCGGGGTCGATCACAATCACATCGGTTCCAAACATCAGCGAGCGCAAAATCTCCAATTTTACTGCGTAGGATTTTCCGGCTCCGGATTTAGCAAACACCGTTGAGTTGGCATTTTCCAAGGAGAAACGGTCAAAAATAATCAGCCCTTCGTTGTGACGGTTGAGTCCGTACAAAATTCCGTCGTTCGACGTGAGTTCCGAAGAAATGAAGGGGAACGTGGTCGAAAGCGGCGAAGTGTTCATGTTTCGTTGCACCGCAATATCATCCAAACACAGCGGAATCGTGGAAGTGAATCCCCGTTCCATTTGCAGATCGGCGCGCTTGGAAAGCACGAGTTTTCCGGCCAGCAAACTTTGCAGTTCTTTGGTGGATTTGCGCAGTTCATCTTCATTGGGCGAATAGACCGTGAAATAGAGTCCGTATTGGAAGAATTTTTCCTGTCCACGCTGGAGTTCCGTACGCAGCGATTCGGCATCTTCCAAAGCGGTTTCCAGCGCAGGGTCACGCACATTTCCCTTGTCAGCCGCGATGCGAATAGAAGACTGGAGCTGAGCCACCTTGGTCTTCAAAACCTTCATGATGTCCTCGGACGAAATCGGGTAGATGTACTGGGAAATATCCATGGTCACATCGTAGTTCACCACCGGGCTGAGCCAGTTGGTGTCGATGTAACGAGGGTAGGTGTAAACAAAGAAAGTTTGGCAGTAGAGCCCATCGATTTTAATGTGGTCGTAGCCCGCTTCAAACGAAGACGGTGCAATGAGGTCGCGAATGGAAGCAATTCCTTCCTGAAAAAGCTTTTCCGCTTCCAGCAGTTGTTTCTTTTCGAGCAGGTTTTTTTGCGCATCGCTATTCACCTTGGCAGCAGCCGCACTTGCAGCTTGTTTTTTGTCCGCCGAAACGGTGGATTTTGCCTGAGCTTCTTGTTGAGCCGCCACCGTTGCCGCATTAGCATCCGTAACCGCCGCTGGCAACGTCATCGAAGGTGGCAACGTCATCGAAGGTGGCGCAGCAGGAGCAACCGCAGGGGTTGCGGGGCTTAGTGAAGCGGTTTGTGGAGGCGTTGGATTGTCAGCCATGCGTGGAGCTACTTTTTAATCTTATCATCTTATCACAAAATGACCAGATTTACTAGAGACAGAACGGGCACCTTTAATCCCTCTCCTTCATCACCGCTTTCCGCCAACGAACAAGGGGAAGCTCACGACCTTCAGAGAACTCAGCGAAAAGCACTCTAACATGGTCCCAACCAGCCTTGGGCAAGTAAGATCTTTTAGAATCATCTTCCACTACAACAGACCAGTTTTGTTGATCCACTAAATTATCACTCTGCATTCCAGCCATTTGGAGCAAAGAATAAGCACGAGGATTTACGATGTTCACACCTATAGCCAGGCTACGTTTCACATCCATTTCTTGATCTTCTAGTTCTCGTCCCATTAAAGCAGGGTCACCGGCAAGCTCAGGAAGACCTTCCACAAAACCCAAGGAAACACTATTACTGGAAGGCATGGCAGCGAACCTATTCTTAAGAAAAGAGGGAACGTAAGTGGGATAGTGCCTTGCCTTTCGATTGCCATCAATTGCCGAAACATAGTCAGTAAAAGGCTTTTTTGGCTGAAGTATAAGCGCTGCTTTTTGCATTTTTAAAATCTCGGCAATTTGTTCATCGCTGGCCTCTTCACCCAAAATATCTATAGTTTCTTGAAGAGATGGGACCGTGATCCCTTTAGACAGGCGCGTACGATCTATGAGTTCTTTTGCAGGTTCGTACTGTGCCTTCACCATCGCTTCAATTCGATTGAAGTCAGTTTCAGTTCTTTGTTCGTGCATAAAGTAAGTTAGTGAGTAGCACTATAGGCCTCATTATAAAATAAATCCAGCGTCAGTCAACCAATCTGAATTTTGTATTTTGCTGCGGTGGGGTAAACTTCCCGCGCACATTTAAAAACACCTATGCCAAAAAAGAAAATTGAGGACAACTTAAACCCCGAGGATGAACAACCCGAAGGCAACGAGGAAATAGAAAGTGAGGAGGACGCCAAAGAGACCGCCGCACACCTTGCTGCGGAACCCGAAGCTCCTACAGAACTTTTTGCAGCCGGAAAAATCACGAACCGAAATGTGGTGGATGAAATGGAAGAAAGTTATTTGGATTACGCCATGAGCGTGATCGTTTCCCGTGCTCTGCCCGACGTTCGCGACGGTATGAAACCGGTTCACCGACGTATTTTGTTCGCCATGCAAGAGATTGGACTTCGCTCCAGCGCCGGTTTCCGAAAATCAGCCGCCGTGGTGGGAGAAGTGTTGGCTAAATACCATCCTCACGGAGACAGCGCCGTATACGACTCTATGGTGCGTATGGCTCAGGACTTTTCACTCCGCTACCCACTCATTCGTGGGCAGGGGAACTTCGGATCCATCGACGGAGACAACGCCGCCGCCATGCGTTATACCGAAGCAAAAATGGAAAAGATTTCGGATGAAATGATGGCCGACATCGATAAAGAAACCGTGGATTTTGTTGCCAACTACGACGGACGTCACGAAGAACCCCGCGTACTCCCCACTCGAATTCCCCAATTGCTCCTCAATGGAACCATGGGTATTGCCGTGGGTATGGCCACCAACATTCCTCCTCACAACCTAACGGAAGTGATGGACGCGCTCATTGACCTGGCCGACAATCCTGAAATCGATATCGACGGACTGATGGAGCACATCAAGGGACCCGACTTTCCCACCGGCGCAACCGCTTACGGGAAAGCTGCTATTAAAGAAATGTACGTGACCGGACGCGGAGGACTCACCGTTCGCGCTAAGGCAGAAATTGAAGAAGAAAAGAACGGACGCCACCGTATCATCGTCACCGAGATTCCTTATCAAATCAACAAGGCCACGCTCGTAGAAAAAATCGCCGAACTCGTGACCGACAAAAAAATCGTCGGTATTTCCGATCTCCGCGACGAATCCAACCGAGAAGGAATGCGCATCGTGATCGAACTTAAGAAGGATTCCTACCCAAGCAAAATCCTCAATCAGCTCTACAAGTACACGACCATGCAGTCGAACTTCAACATGAACATGATTGCGCTCGTGGACGGAATCCAACCTCGCCTGCTCAACCTTAAAGAGGTGCTTGAATACTTCATTAAGCATCGCAAGGAAGTGATCACTCGCCGCACGGTTTACGAACTCAAAATCGCCAAGGCGCGCGCTCACATTTTGGAAGGACTTAAGATTGCGCTCGACAACATCGATGCCGTGATCGACACCATCCGTAAGAGCGAGACTAAAGAGGAGGCGCACGCGGCTTTGATGAAGAAGTTCAAACTCAGCGAACTCCAGGCTCAGGCCATTCTGGAAATGCGTCTGCAAACCCTGGCTGGACTCGAACGCAGCAAGATCGAAGACGAACTCGCGGAAAAGATGAAGCTCATCGCCGAACTCGAAGGCATTTTGGCTGACACCAAGAAAGTGGCTAAAATCATGATGAAGGAATTCAACGAAATCAAAGCACAATACGGCGACGCACGCCGCACCGAAATCGTGCCTCATGCCCTCGGCGATTTCTCTGTAAAAGACACCATCCCGAACGAAGAAATGGTGGTGACCCTCACCAAGGAAAATTACGTTAAGCGGGTTCCGCCTTCTACTTTCCGCCGTCAAGAACGTGGAGGTCAGGGCAAGGTGGCCATGAGCACCAAGGAAGAAGATGAGATAGCTATCCTCCGCTACGCCAAAAACCACGATAAACTCCTGTTCTTCACGAACACGGGCCGTGTGTTCCAACTCCCTGTGTACGAACTGCCTCAGGCCAGCCGTCAGGCCAAGGGAATCCCTCTCATCAACCTCATTCAGCTCACTAAAGAAGAGTACGTTACCGCGATGCTCGTGGTGACCAACGAAGAATTCGGAGGAGACTTCCTCTTCATGGCGACCAAAAAAGGAACCGTTAAAAAGACAGCCGTAGCAGAATTCAAAGCTGTGCGAAAATCCGGACTCATTGCCATTAAACTCCGTGACGACGATTCGCTCTCTTGGGTGAAACAAAGCAGCCCAGGCGACCATATTATGATCGTGACTCATGAAGGGAAATGCATCCAATTCGACCAAGAAGACGTACGCCCAATGGGCCGCGCTTCTATGGGAGTGCGTGGAATCAAACTGCGAAGTGGAGATGAGGTAGTGGAAATGGACAACGTTAAATCCGCTGAAGCCGACCTCTTTGTGGTGATGGAAAACGGACTTGGAAAACGAACGCCTATTAAGGAATACCGATTCCAGACCCGTGGAGGAAGTGGAGTGAAGACCGCAAATCTCACCAGCAAAACCGGAAAACTCGTGGGAGCCAAAGTACTGGAACCTGAAACCGAAGGCGACATCATCATCGTTTCTAAGAAAGGAGTGATGATCCGCACTCAACTGAAGAGCGTTCCAAGCCGAGGCCGCGCGACACAAGGGGTTTACCTTATGCGCGTTAAGACGGATGATAAGGTCGCTTCCATGTCCTTCATCGCTCAAAGCGAGGTTCCCGAATCCACAGGAGCCGAGGAAACGGAAAGCGAAGAACAGGCAACTCTCGTTTAATCCCACGCCATGAAAAAATCCATCCATGCCTTTGCTAGTTTGCTGTTGGTTTCTCTACTCAGCCTCGCCACCCCGGCCTTTGCCGTGAGTGGCGATCTTTCTGTTTCAGATGCCAATGTTTGGTTCAGCAACTCCTACTTTTTTGAAGGCAGCCCCACCCGAATCTGGGCTTCCGTTCAAAACAACAGCCCCTCCGACCTACTTGGAACCGTTCGTTTCACCAGTAAGGATGGGAACATCGGCACCGATCAGCCCATTTCCGCGCTCGCCGGTAAAAGTGATGACGTGTTTGTAGATTGGACGCCACCCAGCTACGGCGAATACACGATTACCGTTACCGTGATTCCTTGGGACGGAACTTCCGACAACCCTGGCAACAATGTGGTGCAAAAGACGGTGAATGTGCAGCAGGACACCGATCACGACGGAATTCCCAACTCCACCGATCCCGATAAAGACGGAGACGGAGTGAACAACGAAGAAGACACCTTCCCCATCAGTTCTTTGGAATCCAAGGACACGGACGGTGACGGCCAAGGAAACAATGCCGATACGGACGACGACAACGACGGCACCCTGGACGCCGATGACCAAATGCCCGAAGATTCGCGTTACACCAAAGATCAAGATTCCGACGGCAGCCCCGATGAAATCGACGACGATATTGATGGAGATGGGGTGCTCAACGACGACGAAGACAATCAAGAAACCGACCCAAAAAACTCCGACACTGACGGCGACGCCAAGAACGATGGTGAAGATCCCTTCCCAAGCGATCCTAAAGAATGGTTTGACGTGGACAACGACGGGACCGGAGACAACAGCGACGACGACATTGATGGAGACGGCCTCGCCAATGTAAATGATACCGACCCCTCCAACCCCTCGCCCGTTGCGGAAATGGACCAAGACGTGATCATTGCAGGTTTGGGTGACGAGATCACCTTCGACGCCTCAGCATCGCAAGATGACACGGGAATCGTAAAATTTGTGTGGCAGTTTGGAGATGAAACCGTAGAAGGAGCCCAGGTTACCCGCAGCTTCGACGCAACCGGTTTACAAACCGCCATCCTCACCGTTTACGACGACAAAGGCCAATCGGATACCCTCGAGGTGAAGGTTCGCGTCTTTGATTACAAATTCCTGGCTGGCGCTATCAGCTTCAGCTTGCTCCTCGTTTTACTTGCGTTCTATATCATCTATCGCTATAATCGGCGGGCTTTATTGAAAAATGAACCGGTTAAACCTGCCAAACGCAGCAAAACCCGTTCGATTAAAAAGAAGAAATAACATGAAAACGGACATTCACCCTCAGTATCTCGCAAAAGTAGGTATTCAATGTGCCAACTGCGGCCACAATTTCCCCATTGGTTCTACCAAAGAAGGAATTCGTGTGGAAATCTGCAGCAAATGCCACCCTTTCTACACTGGTAAGAAGGTGCTTATTGATACCGAAGGACGTGTAGATAAGTTCCGACAAAAGATGTCTGGAGCTACTGGACGAGATAAGAAAGTACGAAAAAAGAAGACTTTGGAAGACAAAGTGAACGAAGAATTGTCAGCTCAAATGATGAAAGAGAAAGTAAAAGAAGAAAAAGCTAAGGAAGCAAAAGTTGCAAAGAAGGCTGCTTCTGCCGAAGCTTCACTCGAAGCATAATATGTTTGAGTTTCAACTCCTGCAAAAATCCAAGGATTCCCAAGCTCGCTTGGGAATTTTTAGTACCCCCCACGGAGACATCCACACTCCGGTTTTTATGCCGGTGGGAACCAAAGCCACGGTGAAATCCCTGGACTACAAAGACCTCGAAGCGCTGGGCAGTGAAATCATTTTGGCCAACACCTACCATTTGGCTATGCGCCCCGGCAGCGAGCTCGTGGCACGCATGGGCGGCCTGCACAAATGGATGAACTGGAACAAGCCCATCCTCACGGACTCCGGCGGCTTTCAGGTATTTTCGCTCAAAGGAAATGTAAAAATCACCGATGACGGCGTGGAGTTTCAATCGCACCTTGATGGGAATAAACATTTTTTCACACCCGAACGCGCGGTGCAGATTCAGGAGGAACTAGGGGCGGATATTATTATGGCGTTTGACGAATGTGCGGCGGCGGATGTAGATGAAAAATACGCGCGCAAAGCCATGGAACGCACCCACGCGTGGGCCAAACGTTGCCTCGCAGCCAAAACTCGGCCTGACCAAGCGCTGTTTCCAATCGTACAAGGCAGCCATTTCCAGAATTTGCGCGAAGAATCCGCAAAGTTCATGGCCAGCCTCGATACACCTGGAATCGCCATCGGCGGTGTGAGTGTTGGCGAGAACTTTGAACAAAAATTTAGTGCAGTAGATTGGGCTATGCCGCATCTGCCGGAAAACAAACCTCGTTACCTCATGGGCGTGGGCACCCCGGACGATATTTTAGAAGCCGTGGACCGCGGAATCGATATGTTCGACTGCGTGCTCGCCACCCGCCTCGCGCGCCACGGAGCCTTTTGGGACTTCGACGGCCGGCACAGCATCTTCAAAGAGCAATATAAATACGACGAAGCCCCCCTCTGCCCAGAAATTCCCTGCTACGCCAGCCAAGAATTCTCACGCAGTTATCTCCGCCACCTGATGGTGGAAAACGAACTCCTGGGAATGCGTCTACTTTCCCTCCACAACATCGCTTTTCTGTTTCACCTCATGGAACAAATTCGCTATCATGTTGCCAACGACAGCTTTTCCACATTTAAAAAAAGCTTCCTCGCCTCTTTCCTCGCCACCCATGATCCGTTACCTGAAGGGACAAGTCTTTGATCACGATGAATCGAACATTATTTTGCTCGTGAACGGCGTGGGCTACCATGTTCGCGTACCTAAAAACCTCTTAGAAGAAAAAAACGAACTGGAACTCTACATTCACACCCACATTCGCGAGGACGCTTTTTCGCTGTTTGGCTTTCGAACAAAAAATGAGCTCGCATTCTTTGAATTACTGCTGACCATAAACGGAATCGGGCCTAAAAGCGCCATGGATATTTGCTGCGAACCCGTGGATAAAATCCAAAACGCCATCTTCAGCGGCAACCTCGCCACCCTCACCAGCATCTCTGGCATCGGCAAAAAGATCGCCGAGCGCATGGTGCTGGAGCTCAAAGGAAAAATCACGCCCACCGATCTCAACGAAAGTCTGCGACCGCAGACTTCGGACGTGCACCCCGATGTGGTTTCTGCCCTGGAGAACCTGGGCTACAAACGCAACCACATACAAAAAGTATTGGCCGATGCGACCGAAACCGACACCGAAACGCTCATCCGAGTTTTCTTACAAAAAGCTTAATGCAACTCATCACGCACCTCACGAACGTTCGCTATCTTATAGGCTTCACCGGAACCTATGGATTTTTATTAAAAGGCGCTAAGAAAAACTTTTTCTTTACGGATTTCCGTTACCGCGGTTTTGCTGAACAGCTGGAAAAATCCAAAACCAGAATTCCCTTCACTTTCATTGAGTTGAATAAAGAATTTGAACAGACTTTCAAGAAATTGGCTGGCCGTAAGCTCGAATTTGAGGCGGAACATTTAAGTGTCACAGACCTTCAAGGCTGGAAAAAACGCTTTAAAAACATCGCCTTTTCTCCTGCAAAGCACCCCATCGAAGAACTTCGCCTGCTCAAGGACAAGGAAGAAATAAAATACCTCAAAAAATCGCAGCAGATAAATGAAGAAACGCTCAAGCGAATAACTAAATTATTCAAAAACGGCGTCACCGAGCAAGAATTGGCCTGGCGCATCAAAACCATCGGTCACGACCTGGGTGCCGAGGACATTTCCTTTGAACCCATCATCGCCTTTGGCCCCAACAGCGCCACGCCCCACCATCAAAATTCCAACAAAAAACTGAAAATCGGCGACGTAGTTTTGGTGGACATGGGGATGAAATACAAAGGCTATTGCAGCGACATGACCCGCACCTTTTTCACCAAAAAACCGACCGCCGAACAAGAAGATGTTTATTTCAAGGTACTCAACTCCCAGTTGGACGCCATCAAAGCCCTGAAGTCCGGCGTAAAGTGCTCCAAGCTCGACGAAATTTCCCGCAAATCCATGGGCAAAGAAGCCGCGCAGCATTTCGGCCACTCACTCGGCCACGGCATCGGCCTCGACGTTCACGAATCCCCCAGCCTCAGCGGCCGCAGCAAAGACGTGCTCAAGGAAAACATGATCGTCACCGTGGAACCCGGCATCTACCTGCCCGGTAAATTCGGCGTGCGCATTGAAGACATGGGAAGGGTTACCAAAACAGGATATGAGAATTTCACCAAGTATGAAAAGTTGACGAACTGAGCCAGCCGTAATAATCTACGCTCTTCCCTTAATCTCACTTTATGGCAGAAGGACAATTTGAAACCGACGCGCTCGTTGACGCAGTCAGACCCGAATTCCGTGAATTACTTGAAGTAGCTCAAAGTGGCGACCTTCCTGTTGAAACAACCCTTTCTCAAGCTGTATTGGACCTACTTCGTGACCCCAGCGAACCCGATCCTTCTCCAGTTGGAGTGGGGACTTTAGTGGTAGACGGAGTCAGCGCAACTCGCTCAGTAAGTGGCGACGGCCGACGCAATATCATTATGGTTGACGTACCCGGCAAAGGAAACTGGACTTTTGATGGAGCGACTGGAGAATTAACTAAATAGTCACGCATGCCAATTCTAGAAAACGGACTGCACCTACAACCGGACCCCGTTAACATCGCTATTGTAGATGATGTAGATAAAAGCGGTGGCCTAGATAAAATGCTTGAAGCACGTGGACTACAACCCCATAGGATTAAAAATTCGAAAGATCCTGACACCTTAGTAGCCGCTTTATTAGCAGTAGACGCACACGTTGCTGTAACTCGAACTTCATCCACCTTCAATCGACAAGTTTTGGAAGAATCTGGACTGAGTGTGGTTCAAGGTGCATGCAAGGGGCCACATGCCGACGTAGCAGCTGCACAAGAGTTGGGTACCGAAGTACTTAAAGTAGACACCAACCGACAGCAAGTAATTGATCTGGTAGAAGCGTGCATGCGTGCCGCCGCCAGTGGCTTGGCTATTGGAAACAACTACGGACGTAATGGTGAGTGGTCAAAAGGAGAAACTTCTCAAACGATTTTGCCAATGGATGAAATGCGCGTAGGTATTGTAGGCTATGGTGACATTGGCCAGGGAGTAGCTGAAAGACTTTCTCCACATGTGGAGGGTATAGGCGCTCACAATCACCGATTCGAGCTAGAACGAACGTACGATAGACGAATTCAACAACATGCTGAAGGGCTCCAGGTCGGATGGTTTCCAACCCTGGATAAACTCTTAGCGTGGGCTAATGTCCTCAGTTTACATGTGGATGAAATGGACGCGATGGGCACTCCAAACAAGGGCTTAATAAGTGTCGACCGATTGAGACAATGGGGTGAAAAGAACACAGTAAATGGCATCCCTACCGGCATTCTTTTAAATATCGCCAGAGGTTCACTTGCACCTTCTTTAGCGGAACTAGACGTATTACTCAAAGAAGGCGTTCTTCACTCTGCCTTCGTAGACACTCATGCAAAAGAAATGGAAGTGAAAGGAAGATTCGCGCTTCCACCAGATGCCCATCCAGGACTAGTGACTACACCACACATTGGAGGATCTGGGAAAAGAATTGAAATCAATACTGGAAAAGATGTGGATCAAGTTTTATCAACCTGGATCAATGAAGGTAGCTTCAATGGATCTCGTGTTTTCCAACATGAAGTGATGGATGCTGCTCCACTAAAAGTAGAAGGCAACATGTTGCTACGCGTGGCTCGAAGCACGCAAAGGGGTAGCTCAGCCGCCGTTGAACAAGCCATAGCCAAAGCTGGCCTAGAAAACCTGGGAGGAGACATTTCCTTAACCGATCGTGTAGCTGGAAGCAGAAATAAAACTTGGTCAGTGGTTCCTCATATCATTGCCATTGGTGGGTTCAACGGAAACTACGGGGATAAAGTAAACACCTTGGCTAGAGAACTAGATGCAGTAAATGGCGAAGGTAAAGGACAAGTGGTAGTAGCGGCTCGTTTTATTCCAACCAGTCTAGAGCAACGAGCCACTTTGCGAGAAATGATTCGATAGTCTACAATAAGCACATCTAATTTTAAACGTATGTGTGGAATCTTTGCCTACCTTGGGCCCAGTGAAAAAGCGGCGGAAATTGTGCTGAAGGGTTTGAAGAAACTGGAATACCGCGGGTATGACTCCTGGGGCATTGTTGCGCAGCAAGCCGACGGAGAATTTGAAATTGAAAAGCATGTGGGAAAGATTTCGGAGGTGATCAACCTGAATGAGGCGATGACCAAACCCGCGCACATGGCCATGGGGCATTCACGATGGGCCACGCACGGAGGCGTGACGCAGTACAACGCCCACCCACACACCACCGAAAACCAGGATATTGTGATCATCCACAACGGAATTTTTGAAAACTACCTTGAGCTGAAGGAAAAACTCATCGCCAAGGGGCATCAGTTCCGCTCCGAAACCGACAGCGAGGTTTTTGCGCACCTTATTGAGCAAGAAATGACGGATGACCCACTAGAAAAAAGTTTTGAGGCCGCGTTCATTCGCGCCAGCAAACAAGTCACCGGGCGCTACGCCGTAGTGACCATGCACGTTAAAGAAAAAAAGATCATCGCGGCCCGCCGTGGTTCGCCCATGATCATTGGTAAAGCCGCCGATGGAGCCCTTTTCATTGCATCCGACGTGCCCGCCTTCCTGGAATACACCAAGGAAATCATGTACCTGGACGACAATCAGATGGTCGTGCTGACCGAAGGCCAAGCACTTTTCTTCGATATGGATAAGAATATGCCCATTGAAAAGCGCCTCATTTCCATAGATTGGAAGGAGGAAGAAGCCGACAAAGGCGACTACCCACACTTCATGATCAAGGAAATCATGGAACAAAAAGAAACCCTCACCCGCGCAATCAATTCCAATGAAGAAACTTTGCTCAAAGTAGCCGACGCCATCAAGCACGCCTACGGAACCTACATTGTGGGCTGTGGAACCGCCGGGAAAGTGGCCATGACCGCCGAGTACCTTTTTGCCAATGTGGCGCACAAACATGTGAACGTAAAATTTGGCAGCGAGTTTAAAAGCGCGCGCCATTTCCTCACGGACCGCTCGCTCGTGATTGCCATCTCACAATCCGGTGAAACCGCCGACACTTTGGAAGCGCTCGAAATCGCGAAGGAAAAAGGAGCGACGATTGTAGCTATTGTGAACGTGGAAACCTCCACCATGGCGCGCGTGGCAGACCTGGTTTTGCCACTGAAGGCCGGCCCCGAAAAAGCCGTGGCCTCCACCAAAGCAACCACTTCTCAAATCGCCATCCTCACGCTGCTGGCCTACGCCACGGCCGGTCGCCTCGCGGAAGGAAAAACCATGCTGATTGAAGCTGCCGGAAAACTCAACGACCTGCTGAACCCGCGCTACGAGCAACACATCGAAGCCTTGGCGGAGCAGATCAAAACCGCTCAAGACATCATGATCATTGGCCGCGACGTGAACTACCCCATTGCCCTGGAATCTGCCATCAAATTGCAGGAGGTTTCCTACATTCACGCGGAGGGTTTTGCCGGCGGCGAGCTGAAGCACGGCCCCATTGCCCTGATTTCCGAAGGCACGCCTTGCATTGTGATCGCCTCAAACGACGAATACCGCCAAGAAATCCTTTCCAATGCCATGGAGCTAAAGGCCCGCGGCGCGTTCTTGATTGGAGTTTCACCGGAAAATGCGGAGGTTTTTGACGCCTGGATTAAAGTGCCAAGCGCCGGCGCCGCGGCTCCGATTCTCAACTTAATTCCCATTCAAATTTTGTCCTACAAATTGGCTGTGGCTCGCCAAAACAATCCCGACATGCCACGCAATTTGGCCAAATCCGTTACGGTGAAGTAATCCCTCAGAGGCAGGACTCTTGTTTAACAGGCATTTTTGTGCTACAATATTAAGATTTATAAAAATAAAAACCACGTCAATGGCACAAACGTCAAACCAAATCAAACCGCAAAACGGTTTATTCAACTTCCTGTTTCTCGCAGGAGTTGCCCTGTTCATGGGGGTATTGATGCAAGCGCCCTCAGCACAAGCCGCCACCTACACCGTAATCAATGCAAGTGACTCAGGAGCCGGCTCCCTTCGCCAAGCCATCACCGACGCAAATGCCAACGTAGGGGCCGATACCGTTAATTTTGACGGCACCGAAGGTCTCTTTCAAACTGGAATTACCTTGTCCTCCAACCTTCCGGTCATCACTGAAACCATCACCATTGATGGAACAACGGCACATAACTTCATATCGCCCAATCCAGACGTGACCTTAAGAGCCACCGGGCTGGATCACTGTTTGAGTATAAGTAGCGGAGCCAGTCACGTTGTAAAAGGAATCGGCTGTCTTGGGGCAACGAACGGGATAGTGCTTAGCTCCAGTGTAAGTGGGGCAACCATTGGAGGAAGTGCTACTCCAGACCTCAATTACTGGGACAATTGCAGCGGTTCAGGTATTCGCGTCAACGGTGCAGACAACGTAACCCTCATAAATAATTATGTTGGAGTAGATGTCGCAAATGGAACCGGGATCAGCGTAATAAACACCTCTACTGGAGTGGTGATTGGGGGTACCAGCGGGGCAGAACGGAACGTCATAGTGAACAACACAGGGAATGGAATTCTCTTGTCAGATTCCGCAGCCATCATAAAAGGAAATTACATAGGAACGAGCACCGGAAGCAACGACCTTGGAAACGGTTCAAACGGAATCTACATCGGTAGCGGTGTAACCAGTACCACCATTGGTGGAACTGACGTAGGTACTACAAACGTAATCTCAGGTAACACCGGAAACGGTATATATGTGGATGGCTCAGATGGAATCGTGATTGAAAAAAATTACATTGGGGTGAGCTCAGCCGGAACGGCTGCACTTGCGAACGGCGCCTCCGGTATACTCTTAGCAAGCGGATCCAATACAATAGGAGGTACCACCAGTTCCAGCATAAACATCATCTCAGGAAACACACTGTCTGGTATTCGAATAGATGGAACCATAAACAACGCGAGCTCTAATATTATTAAATATAATAAAATAGGTACCAACGCACTAGGAACCGCTGCCATCGCCAACGGTGGAGATGGTATTCTCGTGGTTACCGGAGGAACGGCTACAGGCCTGATCATTGGAGGCACCGATCAAGGTAACCTGATATCCGGAAACACCGGCAATGGAATTCATATCGCCGCCACAGGAGCAACCGGTGCACAAATCTACGACAACACCATTGGGCTCCAAGCGGATGACTCAACAGCGCTGGCCAATGGAGCTCATGGGATTAGAACCGTTGCAGACTCTGGAATCATAGGCGAGGCAAACGTAAGCGGTAGACGAAATCGCATTGCCTCAAACGGGGGCAGCGGACTTTATATAAATGGAGCCGACAGCATGGTGGTTGTATACAACCTGATTGGTACCGAGGGCCTAAACCAAAGGCTGAACACCGAGCATGGAATCCTTATAGATTCCACATCCAATTCAAATGTAATTGGTGGAACCGCTACGGGTGCTGCCAACACAATACTGGCTACAACTGGAAAGTCTTGCATAAACATGACAACCACAGCCGGTGACTTCAACCATATTAGAAAAAACACGTGTAGCACCGACGGTACCAGCTCCTATATAAGCCGTACCAATCCAGCAAACGAAAGCATCGCCACTCCTACCATAAGTTCAGCCACTACCTCTTATGCAGGAGGTACCAGCGCAGCCAACGCCACCGTTGAGATTTTTGTGAACGGAGTCTATGTAGCAAATACCACCGCCACTAGTGGAGGGACCTGGGAGAACCACATGGCTATTTCGGCCAGCAGTGTGGTTTCCGTAACCGCCACCAACTCCACCTTTAGTACCTCGGCAAGCTCAGCGACTTTTTCTACCGTTACAGACAGCACCGCGCCCGTGGTGCCCACGGTGACAAGCCCTGCCAACAGTAGCTACACCTCAAGCACTACCGCTACGCTCACCGGTACAAAAGAAGCCAACACCAGCCTGTGGATCGGTGGCGTCGAACAAGTAGTAAGTGACGCACTCACCACCTGGACCGTGACGAATTATGCCCTGAGTGAAGGTGAGAACAACCTATCCATTGCATCCGTAGATTTCAGTAGCAACATTTCCACCACAGCAAGTCACACCATCACTCGCGACACCATAACACCCACCGCGCCTGCCTTGAGCTACCCTTCTACCTCCACTTCCACGGTAACCATTACTGGTTCCGGAACAGAAGTGGGTGCAAACGTTTACGTCAACGGCACCGACTCAGGAGCTAATGTAGATGGCCTTGGAAATTTCTCGGTGAGCGTATCGGTTCAACCCGGAAGCAACTCCATCTCCATTACTATTGTGGACAATGCAGCAAACACCTCCACAGCTAGCATTGCCACCGTCACCAATACCTCAGGAGGGGGAAGCAGCGGAGGCAGCAACGGAGGCAGCACCAGCTCTAACTCAAATAATTCAAGCGAAGAAACCGTTGGAAATGATGATGAAGAACAAGAAAGCATGGCTGGAGAAGAAGAGGACGAAGCAGAATCAGGTGAAGAGTCCGGCTCAGAGACCTCCACGGGCTCTGAAACCTCTACCGAATCAGAGACCTCCACGGGCTCTGAAACTGAGTCTGAAGAAGACAGCAATGACTCAAACAACTCAGGTGAATCAGGTGAAACGGAAAGCAGTTTCTACAGCGGAATTTATCAATTCATCGACCCCATTCAGGAAGTATCGGTTCGTGAGACCTTAATCTCCACTGTCATTAGTGAAGAAACCTACGAGACCGCCGCTTTAACCAACGCAGCTTTTGGAGAAAGCAATGCACAAGGCGTTCCCCAGCTTCTGATTGACCTACGAGCAGGTGGTAAATCCATTCCAGCAACTCGCGACAGCGATAAAGACGGAGCCTACGACTGGGAAGAAATTTTATACGGAGGAAACATCAACTCAGCAGATTCCGATGACGACGGCCTCACCGATGCTGAAGAACTCTTCATTGGAGAAACGGATCCAGAAAGCTACGACAGCGATCATGACGGAACCGCCGATGCTGAAGATGAGGAACCCTTGGTTTACAATCAACCTTACGTCAGTTCACAGGAGTTGATCAGCTACATTGAATCAGAACAAATCACTGAACCTTTGGGAACTTTGGACTCCGATGAAGACGGCCTTTCCGACCTTTCTGAATTCTACAACGGAACCGACCCTCAAGATAATGATAGCGATGCAGACGGCCTCACCGATGGAGATGAAGTGCTTCACTACGGAACCAATCCTAAGGTAAGCACATCAAGTATAGCCGCTGGCAGAGTGAGCATTGTGAATATGAATGATGGCGCAATCGTTGAAGAAGGAGAGCAACTCTTCATGGGACACGCCGCTGAAGAAACTACCGTGCAAGCTCATGAAGTGAACAGCGATGGCAGCTTGACCTTACTCGGAGAAACCAAGTCAGATGAAAACGGCCGCTACATCTTGTTGACCACGTCTGAATTGAAGGCGGGAAAACACATTTTAGTGCTGACCACTGGAGATAGTTTAGAGGAACTCACAGACCTTTCACGCCCCATCAGTCTCACGGCAATGTCCACCGTTAAAAAACCATTGTTCGATGGACTCGGCCTTCAAAACCAATCCGCAATAACCGAACGTCTTCCTACCCTCTCACTCAAAGCAGCCAGCGATTACATGATCGTGATTGCATGGAAAAGTACTATTTTCAGCCAAACCTTGATCGCAGACGCTTCTGACCAAACCCTAAACGCTCGTCCCGTAGAAAACCTGGAACTCGGAGATCACACGGTGACTTGGTACGCTCAAGACCTCAAAACGGGCGCCACCAGCACCCCCACACAAATTTCCTTTGAAGTGACCAACACCGCCTTCGCAAGCGGAGAAACCGGAGCCTCACCTTGGACCATTGCACTGGGAAGCATCGCGGTACTCGCCAGCTTAACCGCCCTTGCACTCTTCTACCGAAACCGTAAACTAGAAGCGTAATGCGCCACACCAAAATCGTTGCGACCCTCGGGCCTGCAACGGAAGAAAAATCCGAAATTAAAGCTTTAGTTGAGGCGGGCATGAACATTGCTCGTCTCAACTTTTCGCATGGCACCTATGAACAATTCAAAAAGATCGTGAAGAACGTGCGCGCCGTAGAAAAAGAAACTGGCAAATGCATTGTTTTGATGCAAGATTTGCAGGGCCCAAAAATCCGCCTCGGCAAACTCCCCGACGCCGGCCTGCTTGTTAAAAAAGGCGAAACGGTGACCTTCTCTATGAAAGGAGAAAATGGCAGCATCCCTCTTCCCTACGCCGCCCTACCCAAAGTGGTCCGACCCGGCCACGCGCTTTTGATTGAAGACGGACTAATACGAACAAAAATTGTATCCATCAAGGGAGCGCTTGTGAAAGCCAAAATAATCGTAGGCGGCGTGCTAAAATCGCACAAAGGGGTGAACATCCCTGATTCCAAACTTCCCTCCACAGAAGCCCTCAATGCAAAAGATAAAGCCGACCTCGCCTTTGGAGTAAAAACCCTGGGCGTGGACGCCGTGGCGATTTCCTTTGTGGAAACTGCGGAAGACATTGAACGCGTACGCAAAGCGGTTCAAGCTCACACCAAGCGCCCTCTGATGCTCATCGCAAAAGTGGAACGTCCCAAAGCCCTCCTAAACATAAACGAAATCATTCAAAGTGCGGACGGTATTATGGTGGCCCGTGGCGACCTGGGCATTGAGATTGAAGCAGAACGCGTGCCAGTGGAACAAAAACGCATACTCGCACTCTGCCGCCAGGAAGGAAAACCCGTGATCATCGCTACCCAAATTTTGCAATCCATGGTGGAAAATCCCATCGCCACCCGCGCCGAAGTCAGCGATGCCGCCACCGCTATTTTCGACCACGCCGACGCCTTCATGCTCTCCAACGAAACCGCCGTGGGCAAATACCCAAACAAGGCCGTTCAAACCCTAGCCCGCGTGGCCGAACTCACGGAAAAAGCCATTTTTGAAAACGTCGAACTCTTCCCCGTGCCCGCTTCCATCAATCCCGCTCAGTTTGAAGATGAAACCGTGGCGCTCAATGCCTGCGTGATGGCCGACAAAATAGATGCAGCCGCCATTGTGGTGCTCACCAAACACGGCTATACCGCGCGCTGCGTACTCAAACACCGACCAAAAAATCCCGTACTCGTAGTCACAAACTCCGAACACCTCGCGCGCCAACTCCACTTTTTGTGGGGCGTGCACCATGTGTACCACCACACCGGCCCTTTCCGCACCGACGAAATCATCGCCGAACTCAAAAAACAAAAGGCCATCAAGAAGGGCCAACAAATCGTCTCCATCAAACTCTCCGACGAAAAACGTGCTCTTGTGATGATGACGATTTAAAAAACTGTACTTCAATAAAAAAGCTTGTATAATCTAAACTTAATCTTTAGATGTTTTATGACATACAACCCAGACCAAGACATGAATAGATCGGACGATCCTATAGTGAGAGCTACTCACGACCTTAAGCTTTCTACGTCGGAAGTCCGTATACAAGAGCCCCACACTTCTGCCAGTGGCGTTGTAGATGAAATTTTGGCAGCTACAGGAGAAGGCATACTGAGAATGGATCGAAGCCGACAGTAAATTGTCTGGAAGTTGTGCCCGGGCACAAAAAATACTAGACTCGTCCCATGCGCATTCTTGGCATCGACCCCGGACTCGCCACCACTGGTTTTGCGGTTTTAGATGTGGAAGGGCACCAAAAACGCCTGGTCACCGTGGGAGTTATTCGCACTCCTGCCAAAACCGACCTGGGGCAGCGCCTCAAAGAATTGTACACAGATATTAATGAGCTTTTAAATGAGTACAAGCCAAAATTCTGCTCCATTGAACAACTTTTTTTCTCAAAGAATGTGACGAGCGGAATTCAAGTGTCTCACGCGCGCGGCGTCATTATCATGGCCCTGTATGAACACGGCGTGGAAGTGCATGAATACTCGCCCAGCGCCATGAAGCGCGCGCTCACCGGGGATGGCCGCGCCGACAAAAAAGCCATTCAAAAAATGGTGAAGCTGGAACTCAAGCTCACCGATGTACCCAAACCTGACGACGCAGCCGACGCAGTGAGCCTTGCCCTGACCCTGGCCGCTACATTAAGATAGGTCCAATGAAAACGCCCGCCGTTCAAATTGGTATCATTTCTCTTTCAGCCGCCCTTTTAATCACGGTTGTTCTGCTTTCCTTCGGGGTGGCGCGCCAGTTCATGAGCGCGAATCTTTTGAGCGAAACCCTAACAGAAGACGATTCCGAGCTCTCCCTGACTTACGAAACTCGCATCACCAAAGGTGACCAACTTTTCGAAGCGGGTTACTACAGCCTCGCCGCCAGCGAATACTCCATCGCCGTGACCCTTGAAGAAAACGTGGAAAGTGCCTACACCAAACTCGGGAAAAGTTATTTGAAACTGGGTTCCTACACAGAAGCGCTGGCCAGCCTCAAACGCGCCTATGAACTCAACCCCAACGACGACGCCCGCGTGAACTACGCCATCGCCCTGCTTCGCAATAAAAAGTTCGATGAAGCAGAAACGCTTTTGAACGGAGGAAACGGCGAACACCAAGCCACTGCCTTCTATCAATCCCTGCTGCTGGCCTACCAAGGCAAGACCGACGAAGCCCAAGCCAAGCTAGAAAAAGCCATCTCCCTCAGTGGCAGCGTTCCCACCACCTACCTTCAAAATTTCCAAAGTGCTTTTCAAAACTACAAGGCTCAACAAGGTGGCCAGACCATTTATCTGCAAGCCCTGCTCACCAAAGCCCTGATCGACGCAGAAGAATATCCTTTAGCGGAAGAGCTCTCCCTCAAAGTACTCAACACAAAAAATGACTACCGCGATGTGTGGGTGCTGCTGGGCTACTCGCAACTGCAACTAGAAAAATTCACCGAAGCGGAGGATGCCTTCAAGCAAGCTAAAAAATTGGACGCCGTGAAGCCAGAGACCCACTACTTCCTGGGCGTAGCGCACTACGAGCAAGCAGAATACGCCGAAGCCGTGGACTCTTTTGAACTCGCCCTGCTCTACGATTTCACTCCAGAAAACGAAGCCTATTTAAAACTCGCCGAAAGCCAAGCCAAACTCGGGAATTTTGAAGACGCACTGGCCGCCTACGAATACCTTATAAAAATCGACAAGCAAAGCCTCACTCTATTTGCGGAGCCCCTGCACATAGCCACGGATCTACTCAGCGACCTGGACCGCGCCCTGACCCTGGCGGAAGAAAGCACCTCGTATTTTCCGGAGGAAGCCCAAAGCCACACTTACTTAGCAGAAATTTACCTAAAACGGGGCGAGCTTGAAAAAGCCGCCAGCAGCATTGAAATCGCCTTCGACATCGACCCTGACCTGGCTGAAGCTCACTACATCGCCGGCCAAATTCGCCTCGCCCAAGCAAACCCCGAAGGCGCCAAATGGGAATTCAAAAAAGCCTACGAACTCTCCAAACCCGGCAATGAACTCAGCGTAAAAGCTGCCGAACAGTACAACGCTTTAATCCTAA
Source organism: uncultured Candidatus Peribacteria bacterium (assembly GCA_965230905.1). Taxonomy (GTDB): domain Bacteria; phylum Patescibacteriota; class Gracilibacteria; order UBA1369; family 2-02-FULL-48-14; genus 2-02-FULL-48-14. Next base: position 1,029,505 of record OZ246396.1, on the reverse strand, counting down.
CGGGCCAAGCTCCATGACCCTTTGGAACACGCTTCTGTGTTTTATAGGCGGACTCCTGGTGGGGAGTTTTCTCAGCATGCTACTGCCCCGCCTACACTTTGGCGAAAAAGGAATTTTTGCCGGACGCTCCCACTGTGCCAACTGCAAAAAAACCTTGCGCGCCCGCGACCTGATTCCACTGCTCAGCTATTTGTGGCTGCGCGGCAAATGCCACGCCTGCAAAGATCGAATTTCTTTTTGGTACCCCGTCACCGAACTGGTGAGCGCCCTGCTCTTTGCCGCACTCTACCTGCAAGTGCAAAACTGGGAACTCTTTGCCTGGCTCGCTCCGCATTTCTTTGTGCTCCTCTTCATTTTCTTTTACGACCTGCGCTACCAAGAAATCCACGACCTCATCCTGCTGCCCGCCATTGCCTACGCTTTTTTTGCAAATATTTGGATTGGAGACGTGCAGAGCGGACTCCTGGGCGCGGCCGTGGGCACGACCTTTTTTGCACTTCAATATCTGCTCTCCCGTGGAAAATGGATCGGTAGCGGCGATCTGCGCATCGGTGCCTTCATGGGCTTTCTGCTCGCCTGGCCCATGACCCTGCTCGCCATCATGATGAGCTACATCATTGGCAGCATCGTGAGCGTGTATTTGCTGGCCACCAAAGCGGCGACAGGTAAAACGGCCATTCCCCTGGGTCCTTTCCTTGTGCTCGGAACCGTGTTAGCCTTCTTCTTCGGAGACCCTATTCTGGACCTTTATTTAAGCCTCTTATGAAAATTGTGATCTTAGCCGGTGGAGTGGGCACGCGCCTCTGGCCCATGAGCCACGCCGAAAAACCCAAGCAGTTTCAAAAACTGGTTTCCAGCCGAACCATGCTCCAGGAGACCTACGATCGCGTTTCTTTTGTGAAACCGGAAGACATCTACGTGAGCACCAATGCCCAGTACAAAGACCTGGTTCGCCAGCAACTCCCTCAAGTACCGGAAGAAAACCTCATCCTCGAACCCAGCATGCAAGACACCGGACCCTGCATTGGTCTCGCGGCTGCGCTCATCGCTAAAAAAGACCCCAACGCCGTGATGGCCGTGGTTTACGCAGACCACCTTGTCCAAGACGCCGCCGAGTTTGAACAAAAATTGTATGCAGCAGAACGCCTGGCCCAGGAGGAAAACACCCTCAATATTATTGAAGTAAAAGCCAAGTACCCCAACGTGAACCTGGGTTATGTAAAAATCGGCCGCATGCTCAGCGAACGCGACGGCATCGAAGTTTATGAATTCAAAGCCTTCAAAGAAAAACCCGATTACGAAACCGCCAAACGTTTCCTTTCGTCTTATAGCTATCTCTGGAACACGGGTTACTATGTGTGGAAAGTCAGCACGATTTTAGATGAATTCGAAAAGCACCTTCCTCAAACCTACGAACAACTCAAAAAAATCCAGTCCGGCGACTCCCTTGAAACGTGCTACCCCCTCTGTGATAAAATTTCCGTCGACTACGGAATCATGGAAAAAGTCGACCCCGCTCGCGTGCGCATCATCCCCGCCGACCTAGGCTGGAGCGATATTGGCACCTTTGCCTCCCTGCACGAAGAACTCGCCGAAACCCCTCGTTCAAACATCGTTAAAGGCGACGCCACCGCAGTGGATTGCGAAGGAAGCCTGGTTTACAATGAAGGCACTACTCGCATTGCCGCCTTTGGCCTCAAGAATATGGTGGTGGTGAGCTCCGACGGCTACACCCTCATCTGTCCCAAAGACAAAAGTTCCGATCTTAAAACTCTCTTAAGCAAACTTCCAGGCGGACCCGAAGGGTTTGCTAGGCAATAACGTGGCGAAGCCACAACAATATTATGAATCAAACGGAAATTAAAACCGTCCTCAAACCCTGGGGCAAGGAAATCTGGTTCGCCAACCAGCCTGAATACGTGGGCAAAATCCTGTGCATCACTAAGGGTCACCGCTACTCTTTGCAGTACCACGAACGCAAAAAAGAAACCCAATACCTCCTCAAAGGCCAGGTTAAATTTTACCTCGGCGAATCGGCAGATGCGCTTGAAGAAATCATCCTTAACCCCGGCGACAAACTGGACGTCTACCCCGGCATGGTGCACCGCGCCGAAGCTTTGGAAGACGCAGAAATCCTAGAAGTCTCCACCGACGACCTCGACGACGTGGTAAAACTCTCCGACGACTACGGCCGCACCGGAAAGGGGAACGATTTTGAAACCGATGCCAAGCTTTCTAAAAACTCCTAAGCTATGCTAGAAAATCTACCTGTAGCACTGCGTTACCTTACAGGCGCCGGACTAATGGTGTCAGTCCTTGCCTACGTCGAGGTTGATAATAACAAGGAAGACTGTGATCACACCGAAGTAAAGATTATGCGGGTGGGCCGCGGCATGGCTGATCGCGTGGTCTATAATAATGGCAATCCTGCCTCTGATGGATAGGCTCAACGATCGCGACTGTGAAGCCGTGCGTGAAGAAGCCAGAAGAAAAATAGAGCAACTAGACCCAAATGGGGATTTAAGCTCGGTACAAGGAACCGTAGGCAACTGCAGAAGCGTGATCTCCGAATATGAATGGAAAGTAAAAGACGCTCTAGAGTCATCCCAGCTTCCAGAGCAGTAAAGTACGCCCGGGCGTAACTCGTTTCTATTTCTCCTCCCACTAAGTTCGCCTCTCTTGAGCTAGACATTCACAATTTAAATAAGCTAGAATCACCCCCTATTAATAATAACTATGAGATTAAGCAAAGAGCCCGCTGCCATTCGCTTTGAAGACTTAAAGACAGGAGAGTGCATAGTCAGTCCAGCCGAAAGGACAGTTTGCGAAACAGTTTTTCAGCCTGGCAGAATGTTGCAAGTAGAAGGGCAATCCTCTCACTTTGATGAAACTGGAAATCCACTAATAAGAATAGTCATGGGTAGAGCCAGCGACAGAGTACGAGGTTCGGATGTGGTAATAGACTCCAGCCATTTACCAGGATGGCAACGGACTCTTTTACCTGTTGGTTGCCAAATAAAACTACTAAGGGAGAAAATTTTCTCGGGGGCGATGTCTCCTTTGGAAGAAAGACATGGAAGACTCAGGTAAAACTGGGAAATAACACACTCTCTTTGTTCGCTGACGTACAATTTTACAGATCAGCTTTCACCCCCGGGGGTGATTTTTCAGGTTCAAAATTTCGGACTACATAATAGTGAAAAAGCTCTCCGCCAAGTTGTGGCTTATAAACCACGGCCGAAAGCTTTAACGTAATGATTATACCAAAGCTCAAATATCCCATGCAAGCATTTCAACCCTAACTCAAAAAGAACATCACGATCACCGGAATATAGACCAACGCAAACACCGTGCTGAGTGAAACCGTCACTGCGGCTTTTTCGGGATGCACTTTGAGTTCCGTTGCAAACGTAACCGTGTTAGCCGCCAGCGGCACAATCGCCATTAAAATCATGACGCCGTAAATATCTGCGTTATAAAAATGGAAATAAGTCTGATCGAGCCAAATCAGCCCAAACACAATCGCCGGCCACAGGATGAATTTTGCAAAAAACGCAAGCCCAATGAACTTCCCGTCAAAAGAACTGCGAGTCGCCGTGGCCAGGCCCATCCCAATCACCATCATTCCCAATAAAGAATAAGATGCTTTGAAGTATTGGAAGAAATCCACCACCGGCTGAGGAAAAATCCAACCCAGCGCCGCCACCGCCACTCCCGCCAAAAAAGCATAAACCGCAGGCAGTTTGCTCATGCGCACCAAACTGTCTCGCAGCGAGTAATTTCCTCGCGCCATCATAAAAAATCCCAGCGTATTCTCATACAATATGAAACCGAGCATCGAAAGCACCACCAAACCAAGCACCTTTTCATCAAACAAAATCAACGCCACTGGGAGACCAAAGTAACCCGTGTTTCCATCCCCCGCCGCATACGCCAGCAAATTCTTGGTTGATTCCTTTCCCCACACCCAGCTACCCACGACCCAAAAGACCAACCCAAGCGAGCAGCACAAAAAGAAAAACAAAAATGGCAAAGACAGTGTGGCCAGTGAGATGGGCGTTTGTGAAACACCATAAAATACCACCGCCGGAGCAACCATATAAATCAACAGGCGGGCGATGCTGGTCCGCTCCACCTTCAAGACTTTCACAGCCACGTAGCCAAGCCCCATGATTAAGTAGAGAGGCAGGAGTTTAACCAGGAGAGTAAGAAATACGTCCACGAAGCAGGTGAAGTGCTAAGCTATCAATAACATACAAAGCCACTTCTGCCAATAAAACAGGTGACGGATGGCTTGTTTTAAAGCTATTTGCTCGTATAATCTTCCCGCAAGCGTTCCCGAAAGGGCCCGCATTCTAATCCCTAAGCCAATTTTCCATGTTTTCCTTTAAAAGACTTCTAGCGGGCAAGGTTCTACTCATTCTAATTTTTGCAGGTGTCCTGGGTTACGTTGACCACGCTACCGAGCTCAAGCTCGGTCTCGACCTCAAAGGAGGAACCCAGCTCGACTACTCCATTGACCTGACGGAAGTGGCCGAAGCCGACCGCGACCAAATTGTGGAAGGGGTTAAGGAAGTGATCCGCCGCCGTGTGGATAGCTTGGGCGTTTCTGAACCCAGCATCTATGTTTCCAATATTGGAGATGCTTACCATGTAGTAGTGGAACTGGCTGGAATCACCGATTTGGACGAAGCCAAGAACACCGTGGGAAAAACCATTCAATTGGAATTCCGTGAAGAGAATCCAAATCCCGAAGATGCGGAACAAGCAGCCTGGGCTAGCGAAGCTTCTAAGGCTTTTGAAGCCAGCGTGAAAGCCGGAGAAGAGTTTGAAGCCTTGGCTGAAGATGCAAAAACAGAATTCCGAGACGAAGTGATGTATGAAACCGTGGAACTCACCGACGTAAGCGTCCTCAGCACCGCCCTGCAAGCCGCCGTGGCAGATAAAGAAGTGGGTGCTGTGTTTGGACCTTTTGAACTCGACGATGGCTACACCATCGATGAAAGTGGAGCGGCCGTACAAAACAAAGGAATGGGCGTTATTCAAATCACCGATCGCAAGCTCGAGGAAGAAACTAAGGAAATCGAAGCAAAAGTGAGCGCACGCCACATTTTGGTGGCCTACACCGGGGCCGAACGAGCGGAAGAAAGCATCACCCGAACCCAAGAAGAAGCCTTGGCTCGCATCCAAGAAGTTCAAGCTAAACTCAAGGAAGGAGGCTCTTTTGAAACCCTCGCTACGGAATACACCGATGACAGCACCGGAAAGGAGAAAGGGGGTGACCTGGGCTCTTTTGGAAAAGGCGCCATGACCGAAGACTTTGAAAAGGCAGCCTTCGACTTGCCGGTGAACGGCGTTTCCGAAGTAGTGGAAACAGAATTCGGATACCACCTCATTCAGATTTACGAAAAAGTGGAAGCCGGCACCGAAACCATTGAAGTCGAAAAAGTGGCCTTCAATAAAATCGTTTTCAGCACTGCCCCCAGCCCTTGGGCCGAAGAATCTGTGATGACCGGAGAACACTTTGAACATGCGGACGTGCAGTTCAACCAAGCCTACCAACCTTTTGTGAGCATCACCTTCACCGACGAAGGCTCAACAATGTTTGAACAGCTCACCGAAAAGAACGTGGGAAAACGCATCGCCATCTTTGTGGGAGGAAACCTAATTTCTGCCCCCAATGTGAATGAAAAAATCTCCGGTGGTCAGGCACAAATCAGCGGAAGCTTCACTTTAGAAGAAGCACAAGACCTCGCCCGTGATCTCAACACCGGAGCTATTCCCGCTCCCGTTGAACTCGTAGGACAATACAACATCAGCGCAACGCTCGGTCAGGAAGCCCTCGATCAAAGCCTCTTCGGAGGAATGATTGGAGTGATCATCCTGGCTCTGTTCATGATCCTTTACTACCGTCTGCCTGGGTTCATCGCAAGCATTGCGCTTGGAATCTATTCCCTGCTCCTCATCTTCATCATTAAAACCGCTCTCCCCACCGCCGTGGCCTTGCTCATTGCGCTCGTGGTATTCGGCGTAGTGGTTCACATCATTCTTAAGAGCCGGGATTCCGGCGGAGAAAAATTCATCGCCTTTTTGGTGGCTTGTTTCGTACTCTTCTTCCTGACCATGGTGCTCTCCACCAAAATCACTCTCACGCTGGCGGGTATCGCCGGAGTAATCCTTTCTATTGGTATGGCCGTGGACGCCAACGTACTGATCTTTGAACGTATGAAAGAAGAACTCGGACACGGACGCAGCGTTACTCAAGCCATTGAAGAAGGGTTCAAACGCGCCTGGGATTCCATCCGCGATTCCAATTTCTCTTCACTTATTACTTGTATCATTTTGTTCTACTTCGGTTCCTCTATCATCCGTGGATTCGCTCTCAACCTCGCACTCGGAATTCTGCTCTCCATGTTCAGCGCCATCATGCTCACACGCACCTTGCTCACCGCAGCTGCCTCCAACAAGACCTTGGCTGAAAAACTCAGTCTCTGGGGCAAGCCTCGCGTCGCTCGCACCAAAATGCTTCCCATCATTCAAAACACCAAACTCTGGGCCGCCATTTCTGGAGGCCTCGCGCTCATTGCTATCATCGCTATCCTGATCTTCCCCGTTAACTACGGTCTGGACTTCACCGGAGGAACCATGATTGAAGTTCGCATGAACGAAAGCACCACCAGCGAAACTCTGACTGAAAGCTTAGAAACAGTGGAAACCACTTTGGTGGCTGACTTCGGAACTCCACAAATCGTGAGCACCGATCAAGGCACCTTCCTGATCCGCATGAAGCACATCTCCGAAGTGGAGCATCAAGCCATTGTGACTGCCCTCTCAACCGATCAAGAAGCTTTTGAAGAGATCCGCTTCACAACCGTAGGACCCACCATCGGACAAACTTTGAAGAACAAAGCGCTCATCGCCATTGTGATCACGGCCATCATGATCGTGCTCTACATCGCCTTTGCCTTCCGCAAAGTGACTAAGGAAATCAGCGCCTGGAAGTTCGGGCTCTCTGCCATTGCAGCGCTGCTCCACGACGTGATCATTGTGATTGGAATCTTCGTTATCCTGGGCCACTACATGGACGTGGAAGTGGACGCCCTTTTCATCACCGCGCTGCTGACCATCATGGGATTCTCGGTTCACGACACCATTGTGGTGTTCGACCGTATTCGTGAGAACCTCCGCTTCCGCGGCAACAACGAAACCTTGGCCGAAACCGCCAACAAGGCGCTCAACCAAACCATGGCTCGTTCTATCAACACTTCCGTTTGTACTTTGATCACCATCACCGCGCTCTTCATCTTCGGTGCCGAAAGCATCCGTTGGTTCGTACTCGCGCTCATCATTGGTATCACGGCTGGAACCTACTCTTCCATCTTCATCGCCAGCCCCATGCTGGTGTGGTGGACCGAGTGGCAAGAGAAACGCTCAAAGTAAACATTCCTTCGCTGGAAGCGAAAAGGGAGGGCTCATGAGCCCTCCCTTTTCTTTCTACAATTTACGCTCAGGAATATTTACTTCTCGCTCCGGACAGCCTTTCTATTCCTCCAGTACTCCCACACGGGCGGCAGTAAGGAAAGGAAAATAATAAGCAGTATTAGGTAGTGCAAATTCTCTTGGACCCAAGGCAGTTCTCCAAAAAAGTATCCGGCAAAGGTAAATAGCGTGACCCACAAAAAACCACCCAGCACGTTGTAGAACCAGAAAACTTTATAATCCATGTGGGCCATCCCCGCCATAAAAGGCGCGAAGGTGCGAACGATGGGAATAAAGCGTGCAATCACAATGGTTTTCTTCCCATATTTTTCATAAAAAGCCCGCGTGCGATCCAAGTGCTCGTGCCGAATCAGTCCTTTTTCTCGAACCAGTTTTCTACCAAAACGACTACCAATCCAGTAGTTCACGCTGTCTCCCACAATCGCCGCCACCAAAAGCAGCGGCCAAAGTAAAAGCACATTCATCACCTCTTGCGCCGCCAAAGTCGCCGCCACAAAAATCAAGGAATCTCCCGGTAGAAATGGCGTAAACACCAAGCCTGTCTCACAAAAAACAATTGCAAAAAGCACCACGTAACTGCCCCATCCAAACTGTTCCACCAACGAAGCCAGGTGCTCGTCCAGATGTAAAAAGAGATCGATCAAATCCATGTGAGCAGTTTAAAGCACTTTCTGTAGATTTAAAAGAATCTCTTTCTTTCGAGCGTTCTTTTCCCTACACTGTCCCAAGCATGCACCCATAGCTCAACTGGATAGAGCATCGGTCTTCGGAACCGAGGGTTGGGGGTTCGAATCCCTCTGGGTGCACCATCACTGTACAAAGTGCGGCCTATTGACGTACTCTAAAAACGTTGTATCATAGTGACATGTTGACCACATGGAATCCTGAAGCTGCACTTAAACGAGCGGCACACACTCACATTGGAGGGCATCACATTGCCGTGCGTAAAAACGACCTGGATTCAATCTCAAAAGCCGCTTTTGAAGCAATTGACAAAGCATGCGCAGCTGGAAAGGCCTTGCCTACACATCCACCTAAAATAACGTCGTCACGGGCTGGAGCCCTGTCGTACCATCCAGATGACATGAATAGTAGATGGGCAACACTGTACATGTTGCAAGCCACACGAATGAACAACTTGCCTCAAGGAGCAATCCAAGTTTTTGACAAAGACCAATTCATGCTAACTAGAAAACAAATGAGAGGTGTTTTGCCCACTTTGGTGATAACCGAGGTCAGCCACACTATGCGATGGAAAGACAGGGATCAGAAGACGGTAGACGATACTTTTTACGATCCATCGGGTCCAGAAAAAGTACAAAAGTTGGCCTTGGAACGAGGTGTAACCGTTTTACGAACAAGCCAAGATGACCTAGCGGCGGCGGTAAAAGAGGTATTGATAGAGCTTCATCTGGGAAAAATCCCACGCAAATTACTTATTCCTTAAGCCCTTCCTCCACCACTAAGTAGCGGTAGAGTTCTTCGGCCATATCACCCCGGTTTCTACCGTCAGCACCGTTAAAGGTTCCACCCACGGTTTCTTCCAAAATTCCCAAGCTAGAGGCTTTCCATACGTAGATGGCGTACCAAGCATTTTCATCGAGATCGGTGTACTTAAGATTCGCAACCGTAGCGTCTTCACTCAGCTCCATTTCATAGACATTGAAGAGCATCTTGAGCGCCTCCACTTTATTCACCGTGTCGCTGGGCCTAAAAGTACCGTCACTGTAGCCCTTGATCCATCCTCGGTATTTGGCGTAGCAAACGTACTGGGAATACCATTCTTCCCCAACATCAGGGAAACAGTTCTTATTCAAGGAAGCATCCACCTCAATGTCCCGACCTTCCACCAAAATCTTCAAGAGTTCAGCTCGGTTGATTTCAGTTTCTGGTCGGAAAGTATTATCGGCATAACCTTCAAATATTCCCATTTCCACTAAGTTCTCAATCGCGGCGTAATGTGGATTGGCAAAAGATATATCCTCAAACAGCCATTCTTCGGGAGTGAGGGAAACTTCAGAACTTTCTTCACCCACCTTGTCATCATTTTTATCTACGGCCCTCAAAGTGAAATAATAGGTCTCACCAGCTTCCAAATCAGCCACGGTGCTGAAAGTGGTGTAAGCCGTTTTAATTTCCAGCTTATTTGCATGAGAACCGGAAGAAGTACCGTAATGGAGCTCGTAACCCGCAATATCATTGTCATCCAAACGATTCCAAGAGAACGTGGCCGAATTTTGATCAAAACTTACAACCGATAAGGTCAAACTACTTTGACCCCGTCCATCCGAAGCGTACTCCGTTGTTTCACCTTCTTTTTCTCCATCAGTCTCTTCAATTTCCTCGGTGAGTTCTTCTTCCGTTCCACTCATGAGTTCTTCAAACTCACTTTCATTCAAGCCGTAATCTGCCAAATAATAATACAAATACCCCTCGTCAAACACCTCCCAATTGTTCCCATCATCGTAGTCTATATTCAAAGCAGAAATAACCGCCATCACCCCATCCTGTGCTCCAACATGGCTTAAGCTAAGCGCCTCCGACATTTCGTCGTCTTTGCCAATAATGACCGTTTCAGCCGCATCGGTATCGTAATTCACCCCATCGTATGGCACCAAAGAAACGGCAAAGCTCACGCCCTCGGGCTTAACCAAATGGAAGGAAAATTCACCCGATCCACTGGAGTTTTCAAAGTAAAGATAGTTGCTTCCAAACAGAGCTGGCGCATAACTTTCATCACTCAGCACATAGTCCTGACTTTCTTCACCCTCTAAAATAAATACCTCCGGATAAATATCTCCCTCTTCATAGCTATCCAAATTCAAATTCCAAAGCGTGAACTGTTGGAAAACCGCTTCCAAATCTCCACCCTCCTCACCCACCACATCCTTCACCGCTTCATAAAGTTTCAGATCGCTATCAAAATCAATGGACGAATCAAAATACGTTTCCCACACATTCTTAATCACGTTGTTGTCGTAGTACTCACTCAAGAAACGAGGCCAAATGTTCATTCCATATTCATACAAAGTCCCCGTAGGGACAATGGAGGCAAAAATCGAGTAATCGATGTAACTTAAAAATTCAGGTATATAAAGAGCGTAGTCGTCCACGGAATCAAAAATGAGGTCTTCCACCCAAGTGGCGGTGGCTTCCGCAAAATTAATTCCCTGGTAGGAATAGGCAAAGCCCGGGTCGTAGCCAAATTGAACCGCATGAAAAAATTCATGGCCCATGGTCACTTGCAAATACGCATCCGACATCCAAGGGTCAATGGCTACATAAGGATTTCCATTGCTGAGCAAACTGGTGATTCCCAAAGCACTGCTGCTCAAGTACTCATCGTTGTCGTCCATAATAACGATCAAACGGCTTCCATCTCCCGTGGGCTCTTCGTAACCCAGATCGTCAATCACAATGTCCCAGCTTTCTTCAGCTGCTTCGGCCGTCACTTCTATAAGATTAGGGATTCCATCTCCATCGGAATCGGCCTGTTCACCCACCACATCAGAAAACTCAAACTGGAAGTGCTGCGTTTGAACAGCATTTCCTTGTATAAGTCCGTTTTCAATACCTGAAGTGAAGAGATCCGCCGCAGAGACAGGCAAAATCCAAACCAGATTTAAAACAGCGGATGCGAGTAAGTGGCGGCGTGAGATCATCAAAAACATTCAAGCATGTTTTGGGTGCTTTTGTAAAATAGTTTATACTAAAATTCCTATGTTTGCAGAAATCCTCATTGAACACGCCTTTGCCCGAAAACAAAATCGACTCACGTACCGTGTGCCCGCTGCTTTAAGTTTAAAAATTGGCGACGGGGTTTTGGTCCCTTTTCAAAAAGGCGAAAAGGCCGGCGTGGTTTTACGAATTCACAATGAGGCTCCCAGCTTCGCCACCAAGGAGATTTTAAGTGTGTTGAATGAAGAGGGCCTCCTACAAAGCTGGCAGTTGGAACTCGCAGACTGGATTTGTGACTACTATTTTTGTTCTAAATACGACGCTGTCCGCTTGATGCTGCCAAAAAACATCTTTCGTGCGCCTAAAAAAGCCCGCAAGACTAAAGCTGAAACCAAGAAAACTAAAAAGGAGATAATTCACACCCTCACACCTGAACAGGAAGCGATCGTGGACTCCATTATAAAGGAAAAGCCACCCGTGGCGCTGCTGCACGGAATCACAGGAGCCGGAAAAACTGAAATCTACAAGCAGTTGATCAAAAATTTTATTCAAGAAGGGCAGCAGTGCCTATTGCTGGTGCCGGAAATCTCACTCACTCCCCAACTACTCAAGTACTTTGAAGCGGCCTTCCCCCAGATTGCGGTAATCCACAGTCGCATCAGTGACGGAAAAAAAGCGGAGATCTGGAAGTCCATTCAGTCAGGTGAAATAAACTTGGTCATTGGCTCCCGCAGCGCCCTCTTCTCTCCTTTTAAGAACCTAGGACTCATTGTGATGGACGAAGAGCACGAGTGGAGCTACAAACAAGATCAAAATCCCCGCTACCACGCCCGCGAAACGGCGCTTAAAGTGGCAGAGCTCACGGGCGCCCAGGTGGTTTTTGGATCCGCCACCCCAAGTGTGGAGACTTTTTTCAAGGCCACAGAAGGGCTGTATAAACTTTATACTTTAAGTGAACGAATTTCGGGAACGCCGCTCCCCAACGTGCAGCTCATTGATATGCGTGAAGAGCTCAAAGCCCGCAACTACACAATCTTCAGCGACGCTCTTGAACAAAAAATGAGATCAACACTCGCCAAAAAAGAGCAGATCATCCTTTTTTTGAACCGCCGCGGCTCTGCCTCCTCAGTGCTCTGCCGAGATTGCGGCTATGTTTTTCAATGTCCCAACTGCGATCTGGCACTGACCTACCATGCCCGAAAGCTGCGTGAACAAAGCCTCATCTGCCATCACTGCGGAATCGTGCAGCGCATGGAAGAAACTTGCCCCAGCTGCAAAGGCACCCGTGTTAAATATTTGGGACTCGGGACCGAGCGCGTGGAAACCGATCTCAAAAAACTCTTCCCACTCGCCCGCATTCAACGCGCCGACCGCGACACCATGTCTAAAAAAGATAGCTTCACCGAGCTGCACGAAAAACTCAACAATCAAGAAATCGATATTTTGATCGGCACGCAAATGATTGGGAAAGGTTTCGACATCCCCAATATCACCCTGGTGGGGGTGATCATGGCGGACATGGGGCTGCACATTCCCGACTTCCGCACCTCGGAGCGTATGTTCCAACTCCTCACCCAGGTTGCCGGCCGCGCCGGACGACGAGAAAAACAGGGAGAAGTGTGTATACAAACCTACAATCCGGACCATCCGAGTATATTTTTTAGTCAAACTCACGACTACAACGGGTTTTATGAACAAGAAATTATCTCAAGAAAAGAGGGGGCGTTTCCACCTTTTGGACGAATCGCCAAACTCATGTACTGCGATCCCAGTGTAAAAGTCTGCGAAGACGCCGCTCGTGCTCTCGAAAAACTCATCCCAAAAGATACCCACAAGGTCTACGCCGCCCCGGCGCTGCTCTCCCGCATCAACAAACAGTACCAGTGGAATATTCTCATCCAAGGCCCTCAGCCCGAAAGCATCCTCAAAAAAATCCCGTCCGAAGCCCTTCAAGGCTGGCGCATCGATGTAGATCCGCAGATCAGCGTATAAAATCCGTCCGCCTCTCCTGCACCTTCACATTGATGGCGTGCGCGATAGTGTGGTGTTCTTTGCAAAGGGGGGCCAAGTAATGTGGGTCGTGCCGTCTGCTTAGCGCAAAGGTTTGCGTGTGGTGCAGATGCTGGGCGGGTCTTTTGCAGGTTTGGATGGAACATTTGGAACCGTTTTCTTTTTGTAGAACCCGCTGCGTGCGAGCTGGTACATGACGGGATTGTGATCCTGGCAGTTCTGCGGCAATAGCTGCTTTTTCTTGGGCAATTTCCTCTTCATGCTTCTGTAAAAACTCCAAAAATAGCTCATTTACATCTAGTCCTTTTTCTTGAAGCTCAAGAAGTTTTGCAGTCACCTCATCGCTCAATCCCAAGTTGTGCGCGCGCACAAAGTGCCCTCGTGGTACAAGTGGTACAGCATTTTCGTCTCTAACCAAAGTCTCTAGCGCCTTCTGTGGCAAAACTTTTACTACCTCCGCCAATTCCAATTCATTCTGTGAAGTAGCTATGGAGGCCACGCGTGCCAACTTATTTACACTCACTTCGCCCGTCTCTAAAAGCCCCTTCAAAACAGGTAGCTCTGTAAATTTCTTTTCAAGGCTTAAAACCCTTCGCACCTGTTCTTCACTCAACCCTGCCAACTTAAAAGCAAATTCAAACACGGAGCCGAAACCCTTCTTTGCATAAAGACGGCGTTTCTCCACTTCCGGGAGTAAGCCCATAAACCTTTGCCTCCATTGCAATACGTTTTGCCCATAAAGGCGGGCTTTTTCATAGAGTTCTTCGTCTGTCATAATTGTTAGATTAAGGAAATTTAATTTTAGCAAAAATCCACCGCTTCAACAGGTTAAAGTAGCCACATTCTAGTGACAAAACGCTAGGTGAGTATATATTCACCTTTCGGCCAAAATCCGCCTGCGGTACACCAACTAGTATATCGCCGTTATCGCCTCCCACTCTTCTGGCGTAATCGCCACCACCGACAAACGCGACTGACGAAACAAGTTCATGCCCGCTAAAGCCGGGTGCTCTTTCAATTCCTTTAAAGTCACCGGCCGAGGCAGCGCCTCAACCAGTTCAATGTCCACCCACGACCATGCAGCATCGGTTTTATCAGGATAGGCCTCGCCCACAATTTTCGCGATTCCCATGATCTGGCGCTCCTCACCGCTGTGATAGAAAAACGCCAAGTCGCCCTTTTTCATGGCACGCAAATTATTACGGGCTTGGTAATTGTGCACGCCATCCCAAAAGGTCGCGCCGTCCTTCACGAGCTCGGACCAGTTGTAGCAATCGGGTTCACTTTTGAGCAGCCAATGGTTCATGGAAAGATCTTACATGAAATTTGTGGATTCATAAAAAAAATTACGGTATAAAGTATCCATGCGCATTTTATCTGGAATCAAACCCACGGGCCGGCCACACCTTGGAAACTATCTGGGCGCTATTCGCCAACACATCGCCCTGCAAAATCAAGATAACGAGTGTTTATATTTTGTAGCGGACTACCACGCCCTCACCACCGTTAGAAACGCCGACGAGATGAGAGAATACCGCCGTGAAGTAGCACTCAGCTACCTTTCCTTGGGTCTAGACCCCGAAAAAGTAACCTTCTTCTACCAAAGTGACGTGCCCCAGCACGCTGAACTCGCGTGGATTCTTTCCACCGTTGCTCCACAAGGTTTACTCGAACGAGCCCACGCCTGGAAAGACGCCGTCGCCAAAGGGAGTCGCGACATGAACGTAGGACTTTTCACCTATCCAGTGCTCATGGCCGCGGATATTTTGATATACCAAGCCGATCAAGTTCCCGTGGGCCAGGACCAAAAACAGCACGTGGAAATTGCCCGCGACATTGCCGAAAAATTCAACCATTTTTATGGAGAGACTTTTAAATTGCCTGAACCCACCATTGAAAAAGATGTGGGCACGGTGACTGGAACCGACGGACAAAAAATGAGCAAAAGTTACGGCAACACCATCAGCCTCTTTGAATCGGAGGACGTGATTAAGAAACAGATCATGGGAATTAAAACCGCCAGTATTGAGCTCAAAGACGCCATGCCGATTGAAGACGACATCATCCTCTCCCTCTATGAACAATTTTCTAATTCGAGAGAACTGGAGGAGTTGAAGAGCAATTACCTTGCAGGAGGTTTTGGATACGGCCGTGCCAAGCAAGCTCTGCTCGCCAAACTCCTCGAATTCTTTGCCGAAGCCCGTAGCCGCCGCGACCAGCTTGAAAGCTCTGAAAATCTCGATGAAATCATGGAAATGGGCGCCAAAAAAGCCCGCCTCCTCGCTCAAAAAACCATGGATCAGGTTTACCAAAATAGTGGATTGAACTAAACTTTTCACATGAAGAAATTCCTCGCTGCCCACTCACCAAAGGTGAGCCTACAAAAGGCCGTCGCGATAGCGACGCTTCTTATACTTCCGCTTTCATTCAGTACAGCAAAAGCTGAAACCACCAACACGGGTTGCACTCATCCTTTTATTGACGTGGCCGACCATTGGGCCGAAGAGGACATTTGTTTTATGTACGAGGAGGGAATTGTTTCTGGCTATTCCGAAAAAAACTTCTTGCCAAACAATCCCATCACTCGTGCTGAGTTTTTAAAAATCTCCCTGCTCAATTTGAGCTACACCGTTTACCCGGTTCAAAGCGCCAGCTTCACAGACGTGACTGCAGAAGACTGGGCTTATTCCTATATAACTTTCGCGAGATCTAAGGGCTTTGTGAGCGGCTATACCGATGGCAGTTTTCACCCCAACGACTATATTACTCGCGCAGAAGCAGTCACCATGATCACTCAAATGTCCGGCATCATTGAATACGATGTCTTTGGTTTTGAAAGCCGCTTCTCGGACGTGAGTGCTGACGACTGGTTTGGGGATGCAGTGGCGGCTGCCGTTGACCAAGGAATTGTTGAAGGCTACGGCAATGGAACTTTCCGCCCAAACAATAACCTGACCCGCGCAGAAGCCATCGTTATTGCCGAGAGGGTTTGGGAAGAGCTGTATTGAGTTCATGACTCTCCAGCCCCTTGTTAAACGAGTGATTTTGGTGTAAAATACTAAGATTTACTAAAAACAAAAATGAGAAAAATCGCCTACCTACTCCTCGCCGTAACCATAATTGGTGGCGCAGCCTATGCCCTCACTCAAAGTAGTTTCCTGAGCGGGAATCTTAGGAACGTAGGAAAATCCGATTTGGTATGTACCGAAGTAAAGATCAGCCCTGACGCTCTTGTATTAGCAACTACTGGCGAAGACATTACCTTCCAAGTTGACGTAACACTCGGCGAAAAAACATCTGCTAGTTTATTTAACGCAGAAAACCAAACTGCCAACGCTTTTGGGGTTAACGATCGGATGGACGAAGACCCAACCGTTCCCAGTAACTTAGACGAGCCTACTCTACCTACCGGGCCAATAGTGCCAATCGATCCAATCGATCCTAAAGACCCAATTGATCCAAAAGAGCCTACTGATGAAGATGCCCCAGATATAAAAGTAAAACCCGGGAATGGTCTTAACCCCCGCACGCTAGGCACGTCTGTAGAAGAAGAGCCTGAGGAAACGGTCACAGAAGAGCTAGGAACCAATACCGGATGGACAGGCATTTTAGTCGTTGAAACAACGGGGCAAGGTGACCTAACAAGTAATGTTGACCCGCTAGGCGGGCAACGATTGGAAATTCCAATCACCAAAGAGACACCATCGTTTACTTTCACTTATAAAGATGGCGCTGTGGGCGACGTAATTCTTGCTTACATTAAAGAGGAGAAAAATTGTAGTGATCAGTCAATAATTACTGTCGAAGGAGACACAAGCTCAGAAACCACAGAACCCGAAGAGGCCGTTGAACCTGAAACCGACACTAGCACTACAACTACGTCCGGACCTACCTGTGAGGTCAACATCATGACAACGTCCATGACCGACTTTGACGCCGATAATGACCTTGAGTTTTCTGTACGAGTAGAACTTACAGAAGAAACCAGCGCTGGCCTATTTGACCCTAGATTCCAAGCAGCCAACTTGCTGGCTTTCACCATCGGTGAATCTAGCATTCAAATGAATAGTGCCCCAGAGACAGAGGTAAACACATCCCAGCTTGAGTATCTGGATAGTCTTGAAGAAGACGACCAGGACGCATCCTCAAATGTGGATGCCGGAACCTTAAACTCCGATCCGTTGCTTGACGACAATACCTCCGATTCAGATGCTTATCTAAATCAAGCAATCCCCGCTCCTTTCGTTGGTGAAATAAAATCAGAAACCGACACCGGAACAACTTGGAAAGGAACCTTGGTAGTAGAAGTTGATAGACAAGATAAAACCATGGGAACCTTCACTTATAATAGTAAAGCCGGCCAGAGGAAAGTTATAACTGAAATTGAAATTTCCGGTGATACGCTTACCACTGATGCGTTTCTCTACATTGACGGAAACGCTGGCGACATCATCACTGCCTACATTAAAGATGAAGGCTGTGAGGATTCACTTACCCTAGAAAAGGACGCATTGCCAACTCCAACCGATGAGACCGATGAATCAACCGAAACCGATGAGACTGCAGAAGACGCTGCCCCAGTATGTATCTCAGTGGACATACTCCCCGACACCTACGTTCTTGCGGATGGTGAAAAGGCAGTGGATCTAGAAATAAACGTGGAAAGCACTCCAAGTGACGAGCTAGCCAGCTTCATTAAAAACATACTTTCCTACAGTCAGGTGAATTTAGCCGCTGAGGACGGCATATGGGAAGAGAAACTTATAGTAGAAGCAAAGAAATCTAACGGAGACCCTACTAATGGCGTTTTCCTCTTCCAAGAAATGCCAGGCACCGTAATATATGAAAATAGCACAAACGACGAATCCGCTTACGCCATGGTTCACGGTGCAAGCACAAATCTTAAGCTCATCTACAAAAATGCAAAAGCAGGAGACATCATCACCGCTTACATTGAAGGTGAAGAAACCTGTACAGACACGATGACGTTGGAATACAAAACAGCCGACGAAGACAGCGATGGTGACACCTACTCCGACGAAGAAGAACTCACAGCAGGAACCGATCCTCTCGATGCCAGCGACTACCCTGGCCTAAGCAATGATTACCCAGGTCTAAGCGGTACCGACACCGACTTCGATGGACTCACCGATGAAGAAGAAATTACTTACAGCACCGACCCTACTCTCGCCGACACCGATGGTGACACCTACTCCGACGGAGCCGAAATCACGGCCGCAACCGATCCTCTCGATGCCAGCGACTACCCTGGCCTAAGCGATGAAGATGAAGATGAAGATGAAGATGCTTACTATGAAGAAGATATTGAAGAGGATATTGAAGAAGATGAGGACGAGACCGAAGTGCTTACCACCAACAACGAATTGAACACCATCCTAGCTTCAAAAGACTACGTTTGTTCAGAACCTTTTGATGACGTAGATGAATCCGACTGGTTCTGGGGCAAGACCTGCCGTCTCTACCGTGCGGGCATATTTACAGGACTCGATTCCGACACCATTGGCGGTGAAGAATACTTCACCCGTTCTCAAGCTATAAAAGTTTTGATCCTCCTTTCTGGAAATGAAGGCATTGGAAACGGCGAAAGCTACAGTGACGTAACTTCCAACGATTGGTTCTACGATTACTACGTTGCCGCTGAAGAACTGGGCATTGTACGTGGAACGGTTGCGAATCCAAACGCACCTATCACCCGTGGAGACCTCATGGTTTACATGGTTCGTATCGCAGAACAAACGCTCTACGGCTGGGATGAAAGTGATATTGCCTTCTCAGATATTAGCAAGAGCGATTACTACACTTACGCGATCATCATTGGTTACAACACGATTGTAGACGACCCTGATACAGGGACGACACGAGTCTTTGCTGGATATTCTGATGGCACCGCTGGTGCCACTAAATACATTGCCCGTTCAGAGGCAATGACGTTAGCTTTACGATTTTACCTCGCTTGGTATGCAAACTAAACCTACCAAAAAACCTCTTATCCTTTTACTGCTCCTCATCGTCCTTTTGGGCGGAGTCGCCTACTCGATGGCCCAAAGCGGCTATTTGCAGGGCAGGGTGGGTAATCCCGAAACTGGGAGCACCACCTATAGCAAGGATGCAGAGGGCTCTGCAGCAAAAGTAGAAGATTATGCGACTGAGGCAAAAACACAGCAAGAAGCGGCAAAGGCCGCTGCTGAGAAAGGTGATGCGAATGGTTTAAAAATCGCGGCAAGCAAAGCACAAACCGCAGCAGACAATGCTCAAACCGCCTACGACGAAATTGCTACTTACATAGAAAACGCTGAAATCGCGGCTGGAGTAGCTGAACGAGCGTACGATGCCGGAGTAGAGCAAAAATTAGCAGCCGAAACCGTCGTTGACTCAGCTGAGGCTGCCTACAATAGCAGAATCAGCAAAGCAAAGGACAGTGATTGGATTGGAGCCTTTGAAGCAAAAGAAGCGTGGAAGGCATGTGAAGAGGATATCAAAACGGGATCAGACGTGGTAGAGTGTCTCAGCCTAGAAACAGATTACACAAGCCTTAAATGGTATATTTGTGAGGAGTACTACGGAACCAACTACCAGAGCAAATGTGGTATGTATCCCGCTATGTACAATACAGGCTACGACTTTGAAGATATTTTCACTGAAGCAAAAAGCCTTTACAACGCTTGGCAGGATGCAAAAGCTGACTACGAGGCAAGCTACACCGCTGACTATCTAACCGAGCTTAAGGCGATTGACGACGAAATGGCGGCTGAACTAGCGAGTGAACAGGCATTCGAAATAGCTGCAAAAGAAGATCTTAATAGCGCAAAACTGCATGCAGATATTGCAGCCAGCTATGTAATTGAAACGACAGCCGACAGCTCCCTTGCTTGTACAAGCCTAACGCTAATCCCATCCAGTCATGAGATGGCTGCCACCGATACGGAAGCTGCCTTCGACATCACCGTAAGCTTAGAATTGGCTGAAGAAGAAAGCCTCAGTGCATTCATTATGGATGGCATTAAAGCTTCTTTACTCGCTATAAAGACCGATGGTGCTAAAAAGCCAGATGGTAGTAGCACCCCCCAAGATTGGCAAGGAACCTTGGTGTTCAAAACACCCGGAGCTGGAGTGTTCACATACACAAGTTCTTCATCCAAACCTGTCACAGCAAACCCTTTAAACATAGACTTGACTAGCGACAAAAATATAACTGTAAGCTTCAGCGGAGGAGTTGCAGGTGACCCTATAAACGTAAGTATAGATGGGTCCAAGAAGTGCACCGCTAAACTTACAATCACTCAAGCAGCTGCAGTAGTTGAAGAAGTTACGGATACTGACGGAGACGGCCTCAGCGATAAAGCAGAAATCAAAAAACACGGAACTGACCCCGCTCTCGTCGATACCGATGAAGACGGCGTATCCGATGGAGATGAAGTCACAGCTGGAACCGATCCTACAGTAAACGAAGCCACCCTTTCTGCCGCTGAAGCCGCTGCCCTGGCCGCTGCCGAAGCTGCTGCTGCACTTGCACTCGATACGGACGGAGATGGCCTCACCGACATTGAAGAGGTGGATACCTACGACACGGATACTAACGATTCCGATACCGACAACGACACCCACTCCGATGGAGCAGAAGTAGCTGCCGGAACCGATCCTCTCGACGCTAACGACTATCCTGGTGTCGTCGTTGAAGATCCAGTGGATCCAATTGAACCTAGCGATGAAGTCCCTACCCTCACCCGAGATATCATCCTTGCAAACTACACCTGTACCGATTCCTTCACGGACAACGACGGTGAATGGCACGAAGATATTATCTGCCGCGCTCAAGAAGCCGGTTGGGTGAAGGGTTACAGCACTTTAATATTTGGACCGGATGGAAACATCACTCGTGCCGAATACGTAAAAGTACTCACCAAAATCTTTGGACTCGATGAACAGGATGGATACAGCGGCAACGTTGGATTCACGGACGTTTCTCCAAACGACTGGCATTACCCCTACATCAATCTTGCTGAAAATGAAGATTGGATTCGTACCCGTGATTCTGGTTACAGCTTCAACCCAAATACTCCTGTCACTCGTGCCGATGCCATCTTGTGGGCAATCCGTGCCGCCGGTGAAGGTACCTTCTCTTACGACGTTGAAGCAAGCTTCAGCGACGTAGAAAACGACGACTACTTTGCCTACGCCCTTGCTATCGCCAACTCTACCCTGGTGGATACCGCCGACGATACCGATCAACCGATCGTAGAAGGTTACAGCAACGGAACCTTTGGTCCTTACAAGAACATCGCCCGCTCTGAAGCCATGGCCATCGCCACTCGCGTTGCTATTGCTTGGGGAGTTGCGAGTGAAGGATGGGATGAGTAACTTAAACCCTTAACTCGTTCACCTGGGAGCAGAAAAAGAGAGTGCATGCACTCTCTTTTTCTTTCCTAGAATTTACGGTGAACTCGTCAACGGTTTAAGTTCCCGTACTCGAAGGAAATGATGAAAAGCTTTCGCTTGCCCCAAAAGCACACCATGCGTATACTTTACCCATGCCGACCAAGTATATATTTGTCACGGGTGGAGTTTGTTCGAGTTTGGGCAAAGGAATTGCCACTGCTTCCATCGGCGCACTCCTGAAAGCAGCCGGATTTAAGGTCTTCACAATGAAGCTGGATCCGTATTTGAACGTAGACCCCGGAACCATGAGCCCCTTCCAACACGGAGAGGTTTTTGTTACGGACGACGGCGCAGAAACTGATTTGGACCTTGGTCACTACGAACGTTTTATTGATGAAAACCTCAACGAGCACTCTTCCGTCACGACTGGAAAAATCTATACCGAAGTACTTGCAAAAGAACGCCGTGGAGACTTTTTGGGTGGAACCATTCAGGTTGTTCCCCACGTAACCACCGCAATCAAAAACCGAATTAAAGAAGCCGCTAAGCAAAGTGGCGCTAAAGTAGTGCTGATTGAAATTGGAGGAACCGTTGGAGACATTGAAGGCCTTCCCTACCTGGAAGCCATCCGTCAGATGCGTCACGAACTGGGCAAAGAGAACACATTATTTGTTCACCTAACCCTGCTTCCCTACTTAAAAGCTTCCAAAGAACTCAAGACCAAACCTACGCAAGCTTCCGTGCGCGAACTGCGTTCCATTGGTATTCAACCCGATTTCATCCTGGCGCGTGCCGACAAAAACATTCCTAGCGACATCCTCAAAAAAATCTCCCTATTCTGTGATGTGGAAGAAGAAGCCGTGATTCCCGCCGTGACCGCCAAATCCATTTACGAAGTGCCGCTGAATTTCAATGAGTACAAAATCACGGAGCTCATCGCCAACAAACTACACCTCGGCAACGTGAGCCCTATGCTGGAAGATTGGCAGACGCTGGTGAGCAAAATTCAAGCCAAACGTGAACCCATTGGAATCGCTTTGGTGGGAAAATACACGGACCTCGACGATGCTTACCTTTCAGTGATTGAGTCTTTGAAAATCGCCTGCTACCACCAAGATTTGGAGCTGGATCTGCAATGGATCGACGCCGAAAAACTGGAGGAAAACGATGAAGCCACGTGGGAGCAACTTCGCGCCGCGCATGGAATTTTGGTTCCCGGCGGATTCGGCATTCGTGGAACGGAAGGGAAAATTTTAGCGGCCAAATACGCACGTGAAAGCAAGGTGCCTTACCTGGGAATTTGTTTGGGGCTGCAAGTCATGACCATTGAATACGCACGCCACTTCCTGGCAGACGCCGAGCTGACTTCCGAAGAATTTGATGAAGACGGCAAACTCGATGCCCGCAAGTACGTGATTCACTTCTTACCGGGCCAACACCGCAACAAAGAAAAAGGCGCCACGCTTCGCTTGGGATCCTACCCCTGCATGCTCAAAGAAGGCACCCTAGCCCGCCAACTCTACGGAAAAGAAATGGTGATGGAACGTCACCGCCACCGTTATGAAATCAACAACGACTTTGTAAAAGACATGGAAGGCAGCGACTGGATTCCCTCCGGACATTTTGAAGAAGGAAACCTGGTGGAAATGGGCGAACTCAAAAATCATCCGTTCATGATTGGAACTCAATCCCATCCTGAATTCTTATCACGCCCGCACCGTCCACATCCGCTTTTTTACGGATTCATCGACGCCAGTTCCAAAGTAACTACTCACGCACCACGCCATGGCGCAGTTTCAATACACAGCGGTCAATAGTACCGGGAAGAAGCTGAGTGGACTCATCGGCGCCGCAAATGAAGAAGACGCCCGAAAGCAACTCAACACCTTCGGCATTTCGCTTTTGTCGATTTTAAAAACCGCCGAGACTCCGCCCCAAACGGTTACCAAAGAAGCCGGCACCACCGCCGACCTCCCCAAATTTGAATTTGAAGCCTTTGATAAAACCGGAAAAAAAGTGATTGGGACCATTCCCGCCAGCAACCGCTACAAAGCCTTCAAACGTCTGATGGACGAGTACCAATTTGAAGTTTCTTACGTGGTGGCCAGCGGCGCCAGCGAAGAAGAACGAGCCAAAGCGAAAGCGGAAGACCTCACGGTGCTCAAAGCCGAATACGATGCGCAAAATAAAGTCACCGACAAAGGCGTGATTGAAGAGAAAAAAATCACCGCGGAATTTGAAGAGAAACGCAAAGCCCTGCTCCAAAAAGTGGATTTTATTCTAGAAAAAATAAAAGGCATGCTCGTGACCTACCAAGGCGAGCTGAAACCCGATTCGCAAAAGCTGATTCAAGGCACCATCGATAAACTGCTCCGCATCAAAAGCAGCACCAACTTGGATTATATTGAAACCACCTCCGAAGAACTTTTGAAAAAAGTGCAGGACCAAGAGCTCTTCCTCCATAAAGAACAGATGCAAGGCCAGCGCGACCACCTGCGCCTGGAAGCCCAAAAGCTCATGGCCACGCTGCACGAAAAACCGGCTGAAGTGGGCCTGACCCAAAATCTGGAGGACATGCAAAGCCGCCTCAAAGAATCCAACAACCAATTGTTCCAAGGCATCGCCGCTTGGCTTTCCACTTTGCTGCCCACGCCGGAAGAAAAGGCCATGCACGAAAAAATCTCGACCGTGAGTCGGCAAATCTGGACCTACCGAAAAATCGTGTGGCAAGCCAGCGCCAGCACCAAAGAAGAAGCTCGCCAAAGCCTCCAATCGCTCCTAGACGAACGCGACCGACTCAAGCAAGAGCTGAAAGAAATGGTTTTGGCACGAAAACAACTCACCAAAGCCGACGCCGAAGCCGAACCGCTCATCACCGAAGAAGTGAATCACTTCCTGGCCTGGCTACTGGCCTTTTACCTGGTGGCGTACTTTTTCAGCCATTATGTGAGCGCCAAAGTCTTCCCCGGCGGCAACCCACTCCCCGGCGATTTCAACCTGCTCAGCTCCGAAACGCTCCGCCATTTGCTGCTCAGCGTTTTCTTGTGGCACGTGCTGCTCAGTTTCCGTGTGGAATACCTGCGCTACAAGGCATGGGGCAATCTGCTCGTCATCCCGCTCGGCATTGTTTTAAATGCCGGTTTAGTGTTTAATCTTTGAGATGATTCCGATCTTGTACGAGTCACAGTTCATCTCTCTTCAAACCTTATGGGTCTTTGTGGCCATCGCTCTTTTGAGTGGCAGCTACCTGGCCGTTCAGCGGCTCAAACGCGCCCGGGTGAATTTCACCTTGTTCATCGAACACAGCATGACTTTCTTTTTGAGCGCGATCATTGTTTCCCGCGTGTTTTACTTTTGCCTTCACACCGACGCCTACCTGCCAGGTTTTGACCTCCGCACCATTTGGAATTTTGTTTCCGTCTGGGATCAGGGCTTTTCTTTTTGGGGAGCGCTGCTCGGATTCTGCCTGGCGCTCTTTTATCGCCTCCGCAAGTCCGAAGAAAACACCTGGAAGTGGCTCGACGCACTTTCCGTTCCACTTCTGGTGGGAATGGGCATCGGATCCGTGGGCGCCTTTTTGGGCGGTTATTCGTACGGACGACCCACCGACCTATTCTGGGGCGTGCGTTATGAAGTTTACAACGTGAAATACACCGTGCCCGTGCACCCCACTCAAATCTATTGGCTGCTCTTTTTAATCGCCGTGCTTTGGATCAAACACGCCCTGAACCAGAAAACCCACTTTTTCCACCAAGAAGGAAACTCCACTCTCTACTACAGCACCGTGGTGAGCTTGGGGCTCTTTATTCTTGAATTCTTCCGGGGGGATGATACACTCCTGATCCTGGGAGTTCGCTCACCTATGATTTTCTTCGCCTTTTTCTTCCTCCTGAGCGGAACCTTCCTCTATAAACGGTATAAAAACCCTAAACCTCACACCCATGAATCCCTTTAAGCTCTTCGACCCTTCGTACCTCTTCGACACCCGCCCCGGCAGCGAGTTCATGTACTTCTGGCCCCTGATGGTGATTTTTGTTGCCGTTTTTGTGGGAAGCTTTAAGGTAAAATCCAGTGGCATCGCCGCCCGTATGCGCGAACTTTCTGTGCTGGGCCTTCTGTTCACCTTCTTCCGCGATCAAAACATTCCTTATATGGGGATGCGACTCTGGCTGGTGCTGATCTTTGTGGCTGCGCTGGTTTACGGAGTGTGGTATTGGAAGCAAATGGATAAAGCCGCTGAAGCCAAACCAATGAAAGAAGAAAAGAAAAAAGCCGATAAATATTTACCTAAGAAAAAGAAAGGCAAAAAGAAGAGCAAACGCTAAACACCTAATACAAAAAAGACCCTCCTCGGAGGGTCTTTTAAATTTCTATTTATGCGAGCTTCAAGACTTCGTATTCAGCTTTTCCGTGTGGCATTTCCACAATCACGATGTCACCAACCTTAGCACCCACCAAAGCCACCCCTACTGGTGATTCGTTGGAGATACGGTTGTTGAAAGGATCCGCTTCGGTTCCTCCCACAATGGTGATTTCAATTTCTTCCTTCTTTTTAACATTGAGGATTTTTACCTTCGCCCCAATTTCGATCACTTTCTTGGAGTGTTGTTTTTCATCCACCACCTTAGCGATCTTAATAAGTCCTTCAAGTTCCAAAATACGTCCTTCCATGAAGGCTTGTTCGTTCTTGGCTTCTTCGTACTCAGAGTTCTCAGAAAGATCTCCGTAGCTGATGGCTTCCTTCAAACGTTCAGCAATTTGCTTACGCTTGGTGGTCGACAAAAATTCATATTCATCCTGAAGCGCTTTGAGCCCTTCCTTGGTCATCATCAATTCTTCTTCCGTTTGAGCGGCGGATGCAATTTGCTTTTTAGCAGTGTCTTTCATAGTTTTAGTTGGCATAAAAATGTTTAGTTAGTAACAGTTAGGTCTTGCGTTCAGAAATAGGAGCGGATCTTAACACTCTTTGGGTGTTCGCGCAGCTTGTGCAGCACCTTCGCTTCAATTTGACGAATACGTTCACGAGTGACACCGAATTCATTTCCCACTTCTTCGAGCGTGTGCCCAATTCCATCCTTAAGACCAAACCGCATCTCAATGATCTTACGTTCACGAGGCGACAAATATTGAAGCATCTCGTGAATATTTTCTTTGATGAGCTGACGGTTCGTTTGTTCAGAAGGGGACAAAGCATCGTCATCTTCAATAAAGTCTCCGAGCTTGCTGTCTTCCTCAGCTCCAACCGGCGCCTCAAGGGAAACAATGTCCTGAGAAATCTTCAAAATGTGACGAACCTTCTTCTCATCCATATCCATTTCTGCCGCGAGTTCTTCAATGAGCGGTTCACGCCCAAGTTCCTGCACGAGTCGTCGTTGCGTGTGGGTGAGCTTGTTGATGGTCTCCACCATGTGCACCGGAATACGAATCGTTCGAGCCTGGTCCGCAATAGCGCGGGTGATGGCCTGACGAATCCACCAAGTTGCGTAGGTTGAGAACTTGAATCCTCGGTTTGGGTCGAATTTTTCTACCGCTCGGAACAGACCAATGTTTCCTTCTTGAATGAGATCGAGGAATGAAAGTCCACGGCCGATATACTTTTTAGCAATGGAAACCACCAGACGAAGGTTCGCTTCAGCAAGCTTGGCCTTAGCGGATTGATCCCCCTTCGCAATCTTGCGCGCGAGTTCAGCTTCTTCTTTAGCGGTCAAAAGGTCCACCTTTCCGATTTCACAAAGGTACATACGAATCGAGTCGTTTGCGATCTCAGAAAGATCCACCACTTTTTTAACTTTTTCTTTCTTTTTCAATATGGGCGCAGGGGCCGCTGCCGCTGCAGCGCCAGCTGCAGTTTTTCCCTCCTCCTTTCCTTTCTTTTTCTTAGAATCTTTTTTCTCAGAGACTTCACCTTCAGGCACTTCTTCTTCGTCGTCGGTGGTTTCTTCAAACTCACCTTCCAGCACTTCTGATTCCGCCAGCTTGATCAGCTCAGCGTCCATCAAATCTTCATCCGCAGGCTCCTCGTCTTCCTTTTCTTTCTTTCCCCAGATCATTTCGTCTTTCACATCAATCAGTTCAATGCCGAGTTCCAGCAAAAGCGTGTACACCTCATCGGCAAATTCAATATCGTCCTCCAGGTTGGGGAGGGCGTGCATGAGTTCTTGCTGAGTCACGAAGCCGCGTTGGCGGCCTTTATCGATCAGATCACGGACTTCTTGCGGATACTTCGCTAAATTCTCTTCCGAGAAATGTGCAATAAACTTTTTAGTCCGAGCCATGCGGTTGGATTAGTGATTCGAAGTAGAGCAGAAGGATCAATTTTTCAAATTCTTTTTGAACCTCGTCCGGCAGAGAATTTTGTATCTCAGCCTCAAAGGCCCATTTTCTCAGTTCGGGTCCATTTTCTTGACCAGCGTAAAACGAGTCATCCACCACGCCCTGCGCATTATAGTAATCCATCACCTTATTGTAAACAGGAGTTTCGTTTCCCAAAATAGACTCAAAATGCGTATAAAAATCCTGATACTGCTCCGGACTCAGCCGATGCATAGGTTCAATCAAGTTCGTGGCCAACGCCAACTTCTCAAAGTGCTCAAAGTTTTCCAGCATTTTCCAAGATTCAAAGAAGGGTTTTGGGTAGGCCAAAAGCAGCGCAATAAACTGCCGCGCGAGGCGCTCCTTCTTCGCCATTTTCACCAGTTCCGGCTTCTCGGCCTTCACTCGCGCGTGGGTACGCTGCGATTTAACCTGATTTAAATAATCGTAAAGCATGCGTGTGGGCGACCCCACCAACTTGGAAAGTTCCTTTAAATAATGATCCAGTTCCACCGGATGTTGCGTGCCCTGTAGAACCTCCACCATGTAATCGGTAAAATCGCGCTTTCCTTGAGCAGTCTTGAGGTCATACAAGGTCTGCCCTTCCTTCAAAAAGTGGTCTAAGTAAGGCACCCTATTCTCCACCGCCGTGCTCCAAATCTTGGGATCTTCCTTAACCGCATCCGCCGCATCTTTCCCATGCAAATTCTGCACCACAAAGAGCTCAAAGCCCATAGACTGGGCAATCTGTACGCCGCGCAGCAGCGCGGCCTTCCCTGCATTGTCGCTATCAAAGGCAAAGGCAATTTTCTTGGTAATACGACGAATGAGCTTCAGCTGATCTTCCGTGAGCGCGGTTCCACAGGTAGCAACCGTGTTTTCAATGCCAGCTTGGTCCGAGGCGATCACATCAAAATAACCCTCCACCACCACTGCAAAATCCTTTTCACGCAGGGCGTTTTTGGCTCGGTTCAAATTGTATAAAAGGCTGCTCTTATTGTACAAAGCGTACTCGGAAGAGTTGAGGTACTTGGGCTGCTCACCTTTTTTAAGCGCGCGCCCTCCAAACGCCACCACTTCACCTTGCCCATTGTGAATGGGAACCATGAGCCGCAACTTGAACCGGTCCGTAATATCTTGCGAACCGCTGTCCCGCGCCAGCACCAAAGTGCTGTCGAGCAAATCCTGCTTCTCGTGCCCCTTCTCGAGTAAATGCCGGTAAAGCTGATCCTTTCCGTCCGAAACAAATCCCAGCTGAAATTTTTTAATCGACTCATCCGTGAGACCGCGCGCCTTTAAATACGCATACACTTTTTCCGCATCTCCTTTCTCTCCCAATTTTTGAACAAAAAAGTTACTCGCATCGGCGTAAATTGCTTTGAATCGGTCTTTCACATCCTTGGAAACCTTGGCTTGTTTTTCAGAGTACTTAGGCAGTTCCACGTGCGCCTTGTCCGCCAAAAGTTCCAGAGCTCCACGGAAATCCACTCCTTCAATGTCTTGAATGAATTGGAAGAGATCTCCGCCTTTGTGGCAAGAAAAACAATAAGCCAACTGCCGCTCGGGGCTCACATAAAAACTCGGCGTCTTTTCAGAGTGAAACGGACAGCACGCTTTCAAATACTTTCCACTGCGTTTCAGCTGCACATACGGTGCAACCAAATCCTCAATAGAAAGTTTCGCTTTAATTTCTAGTACCGGATCCATGCTTGGGATAGTAGCACGCAAGCCATCTTTGACCAAAATCTTTGTACCACGAAGATACTTTGCCCGGGCAAAGATCCACGCTACAAATTTCCACGGACGTCAATTACTCGGCCAGATGAACCGTATTCATAAATGCATCTAAATCGACTTCAGTCCCTTGCCTCCAAACTCCATCTAAATCTTCTGGTATTGGCTCGGTACTGCTCTCAACCTCAATCCAAAATAGGTGAGAGAGGCCATCATAATTCACCGTCATACAATAACCACTACAGCCCTCGTGAAAGACCTCGATCCCGTCTCCTTCTACTGGAGAATATGCCACAGGCTCATCCCTGTACATTTTTAACGCTACTTCATACTTGGAATCAGGAACGGAAATGATAGCCACTCCATCTTCTTGCGAAACGAGAGAAGCTCCTTCAGGTAAGGTGAAGGCAAATGGTTCAAAAATCACTTCATTAGAAGTCGCTTCAGGGGCATCATTCACCGGAGTGGTTTCCACTGGCTGCGTCGAGCAAGCCATGAGAAGGATGGAGGCGAGAGCGAGAACATAGGGGGTTTTCATAAGGAAAAGTTAGATGTTTTTATAGATCTTGAAGTCGAAGTCCCGTGAGCAAAGCCTCCAAAGCTTCCTTGCCTTGAACGCCGTCTTGGTCGCTGCAGGTGCGCACTTGGAGCACGAGGCCTTCCTCCTTATGCTGGATAACGGCTTTGTCTAAAGAACAAATACCATCAGGCACGGTGTAGCGGTAAACTTGGTAGCGCCCCCAGAGTTGAGAAGCCGCGAGCTGCGGAACGACGTCGAGTTCAGAAAGCCATTCGGTGTAGCCGGTGATTTCCGTTCCGCCTTCCACTTTAAAATCGGGGCCAGCCACAGAAGAACCCTGTAAGTCGGTGTCCATGAGCTTGAGCAAGTTGCCGTCGTAGCTTAAGGAATAGGAAAAGCTTTGATGATCGCTCATAAAACTGGCCTCGAGCATGAGCGGCACGAGTTCACCTTCGGAGCTGAGTTCAACCAATTCCGCGGGGGGAAGGGCTGCCTCTTCTTCGTTGGACTTGGTGCGCACTTCACAAGAAGCCAATACCAAAGTAAATAGCGAAAGGGCGAGGAGAGTTTTTTTCATGGATTGTAGGCGTGAATGAGCTGCGACCAGAATACTTATTTTTTCCAATAAAGCAAAGTGAGAAGCAGCATCATGACCGCCGCAATAGCCGCAAAGGCAATCACCTTCCCTTCAGTGTGCAGCAGCAGCGAAAGAATTCCAAAGACGGCGCCCGTGACCGCGAACAAAATCACCACTTGGCGTTCGCTGAGCCCGGCCTTTAAAAGACGGTGGTGAAAATGCCACAAATCCCCAGTGAACGGCGACTGACCTTTAAAGAGTCGGCGGAGAATGGTGAAAATAAAATCCAGAATAGGGAAGCCCAGCACCAAGATAGTGGTCGCGATTTTCCCCCCGGAAATAATGGCCGTGACCGCGAGCAAAAAGCCGAGAAGCATGGAACCCGTGTCGCCCATGAGCATGCGAGGCTTGGGGAAATCAAAGATCAAAAAGCCCAAGCTGATTCCCAAAATAATCGCCGACAAAGTAATGGACAGCGTTTGATCCACATAATGAAAATCAGGACGCATGCTGAGGAGCAGCAAAATAAAACTGGAAACCGCGGCGCTAGCGTTGGCCATGCCCGGAACCCCGTCGATCCAATTGAACGCATTCACCATGGTGACCACCCACATAATGGTGAGCAGATCGGCAAACAAGGTGAGCGTGAAAGCAAAGCTGCCGAGGTCGATGGGAATATTGATGCCGTCGAGCACCAGCGCCCCGCCAAAGGGATTGGTGATAGAACTGATTCCAATGCCGCCCGCCACCACCAGCACCGCCACCATTATTTGAATGAAGAGTCGAAGATAAGGAGAAAGCCCAAAACGGTCATCCAAAAAACAGGTGAAGGCCAGCAGGCTCGCGCCCGCCAAAACCGCAATCAGCACCGGGCTGCCTTCCGCAACCGGCAGAAACAATAGAGCGCTCGCCAAGAAGGCCAAAAAACTCGCCACGCCGCCCGGATAAGGAATGGGAGAGCGCTTGTGTCCGTACCGCTCCGGCCTATCCATGAGCCCCCATTTTGGGAACAGTCGCATAACCGCCCACCCGAATGCCGAGGTGAGTCCAAGTGACGTGAGGAAAATTGAAAATGTCATAGACGTGGGAAGACTTTTCCCATTCTACTCATGCCTTTGCAGACAAGTCCAATTGAATCTGTTCCAAAGTCTGCGCGTCTTCTAATTTCCATTCGCCCACGCGGGTTCTTCGAAGCGCCGTCAGGATTCCTCCGCAGCCAAGCTTTTGCCCGAGGTCGTGAACGAGCGAGCGCACATAGGTTCCGCTGGAAACGGTGACTGTGAAGCGCACAAAAGGCAGATCCACCTCAATATCACAACCTTGCATAGTAACTTCCACCGCTTTGAGTTCCACCGGTTTGCCGGCCCGCGCCAATTCATAAGCTTTTTTTCCATTTATTTTCTTGGCCGAAAACGCTGGCGGCATTTGAAGCGACGTGCCCCAAAAACTCTCCAGGGCTTCTTGAACAAGTTTTTTGTCCAAACTAGCCAAGTCAAATCCAGTCGCTTCCACTTTCCCTTCGCTGTCATAGGTATCCGACGTTTTGCCCAGCTCCATCTCCACCACGTACTCTTTATCCAGTTTCATGAAGTTTTGGATCTGCTTGGTCGCGTCCCGGCCCACCGCCACCACCAAAACTCCCGTGGCCAAAGGATCCAGCGTCCCCAAATGCCCGATTTTCTTCTCCTTCAAAATGCCACGCAACTTGGCCACCACATCGTGGCTGGTCCAATCCGTGGGCTTGTCGATAATAAGAAATCCACTCGGCATGGCGGCAGTTTACTGCATTCCATCTTACAAATCCACTTCCGTGGCGCGGCTGAGCAGTTCACGGACCACCTGGCGATCGTCGTGCGGAATGCGTTGACGTCCAAGCAATTGGTAAGCCTCCGCACCTTTACCCGCAATGATCACGGTATCCTGCTCGGTTTGGGCCATACTAAGGGCCAATCGAATGGCTTCCTTTCGGTCCAAAACCTGCCAAAAGCCCTGCCCTTCTACTCGAGGGATTCCCTCCCGAATCATCTCTGCAATTTTGAGCGGGTCCTCCATGTAAGGGTCGTCGTTGGTCAAAATAACCTGATCCGCAAACTGGTGCACCACGGCCCCCATTTTGGGACGTTTACCCTGATCGCGTTCGCCGGTAGCGCCAAACGCCACAATGAGTTTGCCCTTGGTGAGCTCGCGGAACATTTTGAGCACCTGGCGCAGCGATTCCTCGGTGTGCGCAAAGTCCACCACCACCGTGTAGGGCTGCCCCTCTTCGATCACCTCCAAACGCCCCGGCAAAGGCTGCATGCTTTCGAGCCCTTTCTTTATAACGTGCAAATTGATTTGATGCGCCGTGGCAACCGTAGCCGCCGCCAAAGCATTATAAACGTTCATTTGTCCGGGAATTTTTAGGTCGATTTCAACCTCTCCATTCGGGATTCTGAGTAAAAATTTTGTTCCTTCGGCATTGGGTTGTAAATTGCGCGCCGCGTAGGCCCCTTTCAAAATTCCATATTCAAACAACTGGTCCGCCGGAATACGATTGAAGTACTCGTGCTCGGGGTCATCTTGGTTCACCACGGAAATTTTGGAAACGCCGGGTTTGCGGGCAGAAGCATTCAAGCGTTCAAACAAACCGCCTTTCGCGTTGCGGTAACGCTCCATGGTTTTGTGGTAGTCCAAATGGTCCTGACTCAAGTTGGTGAACAGGGCCGTATCCACATTGATTCCCCAGAGCCGGTGTTGAACCACCGCATGGCTGGTCACTTCCAAAACCAAAAGCTCACAACGCGCGTCCGCCATCTCACGAATCTTTTTTTGCAACTGAAACGGACTGACGGTGGTGTGGTTGGTGGTGTTGCGTTCTTCGTCTTCCCCAATCTTAAAATTGATGGTGGTCAGCAGCCCCGTTTTGCGTCCCGCCTCCGTAAAAATGCGATGGATCATGTTGGACGTGCTGGTCTTCCCTTTCGTCCCGGTCACCGCAATCACAATCATTTTATTGGCCGGAAAGCCGTAACGAATGGCCGCCGCCATGGCAACCAGCTTATGATAAAAAAGCCGAATCGGGTGCTCATGTGGCAATAGATTGCGGAAAAAATCTTTGAGGGTTTCCAAGGCGTGGGGTCAAGTACGGTCATTATAAAGAACTTCTTTCACATCCTCAACGTCTTGAGCAATCTGCACCTTAAGTTCCTCTGCCGAATCAAATTTACGGGTGTCGCGAATCTTTTTTACCACCGTAACGGTAGCCTGCTCCCCATGCACTTCGCCTTCAAAATTCAGTAAAAAAACTTCCACGCGAACGTCGGCAACGCCAAAGGTCGGCTGAGGTCCATAATTCATGGCGCCCTCGTATCGGCCTTCCCCCACACTGGCCCACACCGCGTACACACCTTGTTCCAAATCCAAAAACTCCCCTTCTATATTAAGGGTGGGAAATCCCAGCCCCCGTCCGCGGCCCGCTCCATGCAGTATTTTTCCTGTCAGCTTCATGGGAAATAGGCTATCATAGTGACACGCTTTTCCACAAACTAACCCCGACGCTATGCACACATTCACCGGCATTTGGATTGATCACGCCCACGCAACGGTTATTAAGTCGAACAAACTGGCCGAAATGACCATGCAAACTTTTTCTTCGGAGGTGGAACCTCACCACAAAGGCGGCCATGACGACGGCGAACATCAGACCATTGTGAATCAACAACGCCACGACGAACGCCGTCACAACCAAATGAAAGCCTTCAGCAAGGAAATCATCAAGCACCTGGAGGGTAGCGAAGAGATTGTGATCTTTGGTCCGGGCACCGCGAAGCACGAATTCAAGAATGTATTGGAAGACCACCGCGTGCTCTTTGAAAAACTCAAAGGCGTGGAAACCACGGACGTGCTGAGCGAAGCAGAAATGAAAGATTTCATGAAAGAATACTTCAAATTACCTCAAAACTGATGCAGATCATTGATTTTTTTGGGTTTTTACCACCCATTCTCTTCTTTGGCGCCTTAATATTCTATTCCAATAAATTCAAGGGCAAGAACCTTACCGAAATCTTAGAAAAGAATTCGATCTTAAAAGAATTAACTAGCGCGCTGACCCAACAAGTGACTCCAGTAAAGAAGGACACCCCCACGCCCATCTTCAAAGCAGACTTGATTCCTCCATCCATAAACACCAGCGAAATCAAAAGTTCAGCAGGAAACCTGCTTCGAGGAATCGTCTTTGTCATAGTATTGATCGTCGCAGCCGTCTACTTGGCCCAAGCGTTTTAAAGCAGCATGGCCATGAGCAGCCAGAACTGAAAAGCCAGGTCGTTTTTGAAGTAAGGCGTGTCAAAAAATCCATGCACCACCATGACCACCAACATCAGCGCCGCCAGGTGGCGTTCCTTTTTATCCTCCTCCGTCAGCCACAAAAAAGCTTTCCCACAGAGCCACACAAAAGAACCGAGTCCCAGCAGCCCCATGTTCAGCCAAAACGCCAAGAAAATATTGTGCGGGTGAAGCATGTTCCATTCAAAAGGGGCCGCACCCAGGGTTTCAACCGCCACCGCCTGGTACTGTTGTTCAAACTGCCCAAGCCCAATCCCCAAGAGTGGATGCTCGCCTAAAAGATGCGCACTTATTTCATAAATTTGAATGCGCACACTGGACGAAGATCGCTCCGAAAATTCCAAAAATTGCGTGAATTTAGCGGTGCCCAGTTGGGACGCGACGAGGCCCGCTCCAAAGACAAACAGCGTCACAAAAGTTCCCCAGAACCACTTGCCGCCCCGGCGCCGCATCCACAGAAGCAAAGCCAAAGAAAAACCCGCGATCACGGCGATCCACGCCGCGTAAGACTTGGTTAAGAATAAGGCCGCCGCGCACAAAGCAAAACCAATGAGCAAAAAGATTCGATCCCGCTTGGAGTCCGCCTGCAAAAAAGACAT
Source organism: uncultured Candidatus Peribacteria bacterium (assembly GCA_965230905.1). Lineage (GTDB taxonomy): Bacteria > Patescibacteriota > Gracilibacteria > UBA1369 > 2-02-FULL-48-14 > 2-02-FULL-48-14. Next base: position 993,855 of record OZ246396.1, on the reverse strand, counting down.
CCCAGAAAACACCACCAGCGGCCCCAAATACAGCGCCAAATAATTCGCCGATTCAAAGGGTCCGGAGGCGCGCATATCTGGCGTCAAAAAATCCCCCGTTACAATCTGTTGCAAGGCCACTAAAGAAAGCACCATGCCGGAAGCCAATAGAGCCCGGAGCGCCCACGAAACCATAGAAGGTTTATTGCGGAAAACCATGCGCGCCATCACAAAATAAAGCAGCGGCGCCACAATCCAACCTTTAAAAATCCCCAAGGCCTTGGTCATGGCCGGAAATTCCGTTCCATCCACCATCTGCACCGAGTCGGGCGACGTCATCGAAGGTGACACCACCCAAAGTCCCAGCACCGCAGCCACTAAAAACAAGCCAACCGGCCAAAGTTTCCATTCCCGCAGCCGCCATTCATACCCTTGAAACAAAAACAGCAAAACCAAAATGCCCAGCAAGAGTTCCGGCAGCGTCACCGGCACCCCCACAAAAGTTCCGCGAAAAAGATACAGCGGAAAAAACAAGGGAAACAAGGCAATGAGACGGGGGAAAATTCCTCCCGAAAGTCGTGACATAGACTAGGGGTTTAAAGCACCGCAAAGCTCGCGAAGCGCGGCCAGCGGATCAGCCGCTTTCACAATTCCGCTGGAAACCAACACACCAACGGCGCCCAGTTCCAGCGCTTTCTTCACATCCTCGGCGCTTTTGATACCCGCACCCACAAGCACTTTCCCGGGTCCAATGATGCGCACGGCGTCCACAATGAGTTCGGGATGCGCCGCCGAAACGGACACGTTTCCACCAATGAGCTCAGGCACTTCAATGGCCACAAAATCCGCGCCCATGTCGGCAAATCTTTTTCCCTCTTCATTGTTTTCGGCACAAACCACCGAAAGCATGTTCAGCGCCTTCATGCGTTCCAGTGCGCGCGCAATTTCCGAATCTGAAATACGTCGTTCGGAATGGTTGAGCATCGATCCATCGATTCCCACGCCACGCGCCACTTCCACCGGAACCAAACCTGTATACGCGCCCCATCCAACGCCGTCCAAATGTTGAGCCAAAACAGGAATACTCACGCTCATGGCCAAATTCGCCAAATCGAGTGACATACCCACCACGGCCACATTCACACCCAGTTCATTCGCCACACGCTCATGCAATTTCGCAAGTTCAATGGCCCGCGCCCCGGTGGACTCTTGGTAGCACTTAAAATTGGTGATGAGGATGGGCGTTTGGAATGCCATGTCTCTATATTGCCCGAACCTGGAAAATTGCCAAGCATGCACACTTGCTGAAAACCCGCTTTTATGATACTATTACTAGATAAAAGAAAAATAAAACTCCTCGTATGGCCATTTTGTGCTTCAATCATGGATTCCAAAATCCCTTCGAAAACTCTCGCCGAGTTTATCTTTTCAGCCCGGAAAGATCTGAAGCTCCTTCTGATTCACTGGTAGAACAAATCGAGGCCTCAAAAGACCTGCTTGCCGAAACTAAGACATTATTGAATAATGCGCTTGCCAAAGCCGATGATAAAGGGTTAAACTCCCCTCTTAGCACTTTTAGCACCATCTCACAGGCAATGCCAGTTCTCGAAAACTTCGATAGACTTTTTGCGGATCACGCAAGCGACCCTGCCAAAGAGGGACCGCTGGGTGAGTTGCGTCAAGAACGTGATCAAATCCTCGCGAAGGTAAATTTAAGTACGTCCGACTTTGACCGAGTGAAAGAAATCAATGATGAAGCTTCAGCGCTTCTGGAGATTGGTCAAAAAATTGAGCGCAAAAACCTCGCCCCTGAAAGCGTTATACGCCTCAACGAAAAACTCGCAGACCTTTCGCCATCGCAAGCACGGGTGGTTTTGGACAACCTAGATCATGCCCTCGAACAGGTGGCAGCGATTGAGCGTTTGCCAGACATGCTTTCCCCAGAGGAGATCGCAATAGCCTGGACTCAGTTCGACGCCGCCTACGAAGATTTCATCGTCAGTCCAAGCGAAATAAGAGAACTCTCCCGAGCACGCTACGAAGCCGAACAAAAATTAGAGTTAATGGCTGCTCACAAGGTGGAAGACACCGAAGCTTTAAAGACCTATGCCCTGCTCTTTGTGCGTGACGCAGAAGGGAAAGCACTTCAAGGGGTAGACAGCCATTTGCCCGCTGGAGAGACTTTCACCGTAGATTTCCGCGATCCTAAAACAAAGGCCATCAATAAATTTGCTGAAAGAAAACTGACCTTAGGTACCATTTTACAAGCCACCAACCGTGATTTTGTTACGGTGACGAAAACCAATGGAACCGTAACCCCCGCCTTCCTTCACAGCGATGGAAAAACCTATAGTAAACCGGGAGGTAAAGGGGCTTATGTAGAAATTTTGCAGGGGTACACGATCAGTGCACCTAAAGATGAAGCCGCTACGGTGGCTGCCGTGGCTGCCGCTGCCTCAACGCCTCGAGAAGCCACCAACCCTAACTTTGTAGCAACCGACGAGTGGTTGAAAGAAAACAACCCAGAGGAATACGCTCGAATAGAAGCGCAAAGGGCCAGTGATGCACGAGAAGGTATCCTCCACTATACCGATGAAGCCGACGAATATCGAACAGATGTAGACGAGCCCCTGCCTCTTCCCGAGGGCGCTTCAGACAGCATCGCCTTGGTCACCACAACCCCGCTGAATGAACTAAAAGGAAAAGACGTGGACGTGCCGGAGCATTTCCGCGGAGAAAATTCTTACGAAGCCATCGCAAAGATCAAGTACCTTGAAAATGGTCAGGATATTTACGATGCCATTCGTATGATGGCTGCTATTCACCGCAAGCAAGTGGGCCTCATCGACAACCGCAACATGTGGAAAAAACTCCACGGAGATATCTTCAGCCATGGAGGCCGTTTCACAATGAGCTTCAATGAAATGGCCCTGGCCGTTTATGGAAAGCCCGAAAGCGAACTCAACGACAGCCTTCCTTATATACATGAATTTAAAGCAGCGGCTAAAACCCTGCTCGAAAAACTGGACGAAGCCGAAGAAACCGAGAGCTCACCCGACGAGTACCGCCGCATGCGCGAAGCAAAAAAATACGAGGGACCCAAAAAGGACATGGCTCGCGTCAGCGATCAAATCTTTGACCGAGACAGCTACGGCCCTCCCGTTTCTGGAAATGCCTTGGAAAATATTTGGTGGGCCCTCGCCCCAGCGGATCGCCCCATTATAACGGCCGATTCTTGGATGACCCCCGCCAGCACCTCTCATGCGGTGAAAGGATATAAATACTATGGAGAACGTGAAGTGATTTCTCACTCTCGCGCCTTTGATAAAATGCTGGCGTCTCCTGATTTAGGTGCCTACCTCGCCCTGCTCAACAACTACTTGAACTTGGGCCGTGAAATGGTGAATGCAGAGCACCAAGCGTATGGATTCACCCATACCTTGACCGCTCCCGAAGTGACCATGGCTCAACTGAAAGATGGGAACTTCAAACTCACGGAAGATCAAATCATCGCCGTTCGTTTTGGAGCGATGTACTTTGCCTCTGCTGAGATGGGAGTTTACCAAAAGGTAGAGACCGCAAAAACCCAAGCAGATGCTCACGAGGCTGCTAGCGAAGTAGCCGCAGCCCTGACTGACCAAGCCGCTGTCGGTGGAAATCTCACCGCCGAACAAAAAGCAGAACTCACCGCCGAACTCGAACAAAGAGCTTACCTGATGTTCAGCGGAATACTGTTTGGCTCCCCTGGAGAAAATGGTATGGACGTGAACGGAGCGCTCGCGGCAGGATTCGGTATTCCAATACTGCACGACAAAATTCCTGGGAACCTTTCTTTGGAATGGACCATCAGCGCAAACACGCTTGAGCCAGTACTGCGCACCAGCGCGGGAGTTGTATACCGCATCGATCTTGGGAAAGAAGGCCGCACCCATTTGGAAGCCTACGCCAAACTCAACTTTGGACTCAGCGAAGAGGGCTACCTCGGACCTAACTTTGGATTTCACGCGAGTCACGACATGAATAAAGACGGAACCTGGGCCCTGGGAGGAGGAGGAGGTGTGGGACTTCGCGAAAACGGAAATCTAGCTTTCGTGGAAGCAAGCGTAGACATCAACCACAGTGCACGACTGCAAAAAAAGATCCGTGACTTTAAGAAAGCTCATAGCGAAAGCATGAAAGTAACTGAGCAGGAAGCCATAGCAGATATCAATTCACTCAATGTAGACCCGGTCCTTAAAAAGATGCTCATAAGACAGTACGAACGCTACATCAACGGCCGCATTGAAGTGGCGGTGACCCAAACTTTTGTGGGCCGAGAAGAATCTCAAGATGCCCTGGACTTTGTGCTCCACCAAATCAAAATTGTGAGCTTTGGACTCACCGCAGCCGTGGGCCTGGAAGCAGGAGGTTTTGCCGTGGGGCCTTACATCACCATTGGAATTGGATACCGCGCAATCACTTTATACGTACCTCCGCTGGAAACACCCGATCAAGTGGCCAAGTCCATGCGCACCGGTCTTCCCGTGGGAATTGAAAATTATAAAGCACCCGAAGCCGATTGGGTGAAAATAACCGTGAGCGATGAAGTGCTCTGGAATGGAGAGGATACAACCCGAGAGGCAGCCTTCACCAAAGCCGACGCAGAAGCTCAAGCAGCTAGAGACGCCATGGCTCGTGGAATCGCCGACGACGCCATCCTCACGCCTGGAGATCTGTTCACGAGCATCGATTTCAAAGAAATCCATGGAAACGTACGTCTTTACACCGACGCACGCTCCGGCATTGAAACCATTCAAGACGGGCCCAATGGCTTGGCGCTCAATTTGGACAGCGCCGATAACCTGGTGATTCGAATCTTAGCCATGCCCGCCGCTCAAGGAAGCGATGACGAGGTCATCATTTTGATCACCAGCAAACCAGACGCTGATGCGGGAGAAATCATTGCCAACAGCGGAAACTACCTCACCTGGACTCAATACGACTACAAGGGCAACACCACCCTGGTAGACAACGCAGCCGCACCTGGTGCTGAAAAGATGATCATGACCGGTCCGGAAGCTCAAAGCCGCCTGGACAGTGGAGTCATGGAGCTGGGCGACCTCAGCAAAGAAGGCATGAATCAAAACGTTCGGGAAGTTCGTATCAGTGACGTGCAAGCTCGTGCCGGAGTTCGTGAAGTTAAACTATTCGACGGTTTGGATAAAGAAAAAGCTCAAGCCGTAGCTGAACTATTACTAAATGGCGATAGCGATACAGAAGGATATAACTACGATCTTTTAGCTAGCACAGGAGACAATAAGAAGATCAACGATAGAGTGATTGAAATCTATCAAGAAAAGGGCGTAACAGACCCCAGCATTGAAGAAATTTACTACGCCCGTCAGTTCGCCATGGAGAGAAGCCGGCCCGATAGAGATCATATGCCTTTGGCTTGGAATAAAAAACGTCTGCAGGAAATTTCAAAAGATTTCAGCGGTCTCCTAATTAAATATTTGGAAGATAATAAGGATAGACTCGAGAATGGAACCTTTGAAGAAGGAACCATGTTCTTCATCAGCATCAATGAAAACGGGCCTCAGCTTTTGCAAGGTTATTACGATGCGGAAGTACACGGATCCATTGTGGCCCCTATTGAGTGGGACGTGGCAAATCCAAAAAAGACCTTGGCCGCCATGGGCTTCGACGAAGCCGGTCAAAACGACTCAGCTAATATTACAGCGGTAAAAGAAATGGCCAAAGCAATCTTAAGCATGAAGTGGCCGGAAACTCATTTGAATGAAGCGACCGTAACTTTTGATCAAGCCATGCTAACGATGGGTGGAGCTCTCTTGGCAAGCCACGCACTCGAAATTTATGGCCTCGACGACGGGGCTAAGATCCGTGCCATGGTGCGTTCCGGAAACGGTGCCCTCTTTCCCGAGTTGGCTGCCGAATTCGCTCGAGACGTAGCTCGGCTGCTCAACAACGCCGACATGGAAACAGGTAGCACTGGAGTAGTCACTATGATCCATGGAGTACCAGTTACCCTGGAATGGGAGGTGAGCACTGGGCTCTACGAAAAATGTTTAAACCTGGTATGTGGACTCACTCCGGAGCTGAAATGGCTTGCTCCTACTACTAGAGAGGTAAAGAGCGCTTCCACACGAGAAACCATCGGCCAAGGAATGAGCTCACAAGAACAAGTGCGTGCTATGCAGTTCCGCATCGAACCAAGCTTGATTCCAATCAAGCCATTGGCCGATATCAATTTGCCTGCACAAGAAGATGAAGACACTCAGCACGCGCTGCAACCTGGTGAAAAGCCAAGTGACTTCATTGGTCAACAAACGGAAGGCAGCGGATCTGAAACTGAACAAAATACTGAATTCTAAAACATACATATGAAACAAATCTCCATTTTACTTTTACTCAGCTTCCTCCTGATTCCTGGTTGCTCTCAAAAAACTGAGAAAGAACCAACGATTGATTCCGTAGTGGAACAAGCGGAAAGCCCAAATGACTCAACCAATGAATTCTAAATCTATGTTTAAAAAAAGCTACCTTCTTCTACTCACCTTAGGTCTCGCCCTGGGACTCAGTTCACCACTGGTTGATGCAGTGGGCTTTGGCGGAGGACCCGTAAAAGACTCAGCAGGTACCCCGATTCTGGGAGCTTGGAGCTCGGCTGAGTACAGCAATGAGGACAACGTAGATGTACCAGAAATTCATTCTGAACACGACGAAGAAGAGTTGACCATCAATTATTGTGCTGGAGTGGAACACCTTTACTACTACTACAACGACTCAGAAAACACCGCCGATCAGGAGTTTAGAGCTCCTATCTATGCTTTTGCGATTGTATTGGACTCAGATTATCCAGGAGGAACTCCTGCCACTGAGGATTTTTGGACCAACATCGATACTAAGGGCATGGTATGTACGGACGGAGCAGGAACCTACCTCGATTGTAGTTTTGATAAAAGCACCGTTTCTGATGGTGACCTACTCGCCACTTCTACTGCTAAGAACGGAACCGAAATCACATTTGAAACCCTAGACTGGGTATCTGGAAGCCCTCGTGGAATTGTGTGGCGTTACAATACAGACACTCCCGATGAAATCGAAAACTATCCTTGGCTCGATGCGGGGGAATTTGAATCAGAAGGAATTATTTTTGAACCAGAAGATTACTCAAAACCCATTCAAACCGCTACCACGGAAAGTTGGGCAAAAGTAGAATATTTCAGCGTAGACCCAGATGACCGTGGGGATATTGGAGCTTATGAGAACGTCTATCCCATTGAAGTAGATACCGATAAAGATGGAACCGACGACGTGGGAGTGGATCCAGACGACGATTATATTTTTTGGTACGGTCTCAACGGACGTCTACGAACCATTTGGACGCCCTGTGAAGGAGCTGGTCCCACTTGTGCCACGCTTTCCATCGACCCCAGCAGCTTAACCGTGAGCGATATCTTTAGTGACACTGAGTTTACTCTCACCGCTACCAACAGCAACGGAGACGATATTACTAATGATATTGAAGTCACTTACGAAGCCTTCCAATACGACGGAAGCGCTGCCACGGGAGACATTCGTTACCGAGGCGCGTTGAACCTTTCCAATGGAAACGCCGGACCCGTTGCCAGCAACGACACCGAAATTGAATACCGAAACTCCCTGCCCGGAGACCGCATCACGGCTTACGTGAGCGACTACGACGGAGTGGATTACCAAGGAACCGGAATCTGTGAAGTGGAAGTGGAATTCCCTTACTGCAGCGACCTCAACATCACCGATCCTTCAAGCTTTGCTTTCATCAGCAGTGGAGACGTGGATATGCCCGTGGAAATTGAAGCGGAAGCAAGCACCGGTGAAGACTGGCCTTACTCCGTGACCTACAACTCCACCGATACCGATTCCACTTTTGATGGAAACACTCAACCTTACACCACCACCGACTGGACCGTGGCTTCTTACCAAAGCGACGAAGGTGCCAGCGTATGGGTGGAAGCTGAAGACGACGTAGCCGGACTCTGTAGCGACTATTTCAGCTATGCAGTGGAGCTGACTTGTGAAGAGTTAGAAATCATCATCCCAAGCAACGAAACACTCACCTGTGAAGAAATGAGCGTGGAAGATGTGGAAATCCGTTGGGAAAGCTTCATGAGCAGCGGCGCACCCAGCACTGGACCTTGGATTGTCACCAGCACAAACCCCGCCGGAACCTTTGCCTTCACCCCAGGTGGACCTACGGTTGGAACCGGAAGTGTACTCGTCAGCTCTCCTCCTATGGTGGTTTATTACACCGGTGAAGATGGTGATGCCATTCAAGTAATGGACACCACCGACCCTACCTGTATCGACTCCTTGGACAGCGAAACCTGTGAAGACGTCGCTCCGGTTTGTGAAGACTTTGCCTTGGGAACTCCTTATATCACCAACGACGATGGAAGCACGACTAGCATCGATCTCACCGATGACGCCGACCTTGAAACGCTTTATGGTGAAACCACCGTGTGCTGGGATTACAGCTTAAATACATCTGACGCTGCCTACACCGCCCGTTTGATCGCAAACGGATTCACCGATTCCACCCGCACCGCAAACACGGGTAACTTGACCATGACCATGAACGAAACCGCCGGAAGCAGCACCGGCAACCCTTCCAACTTGGCTTTCACCGGATTCACTTCTTATACCGGAACCATTTGCTGGGAAAATTATGAAGCCGGCAATGAACTTTCTGTATTTGTGCTCGGCGATAGGCCTGCATGTAACGACGAAGAAATCCTCCCTCCTCCTCCAGAAGAAGAAGCTCCCGTTTGTGTGGACCTTCAAATGAGCCCTGATTCCTACACCATGGCGGCTACCGACGTGGATGCCGGAAACATTCCCGTGATCATCACCGTACAAGGTGAAGACGCCACATGGACAGGAACCTTGATTGTGGAACACACCGGAACCGGTGCCTTGTTCTACAGCGACGGAAGCCCTTCCACCGCCGGAGACGGACACCTTGAAATCCCTGTGAGCGGAAGCACTATGAACGTAACGGTGTTCTACCGAAACGGACACGCCGGAGACGTGGTGAGTTCTTACATCAGTGGAGATGAAACGCTATGTAGCGATGTCTTCACCATCACTCAACCCGCACCTGGTCTGATTTGTGAAGACCTTGAACTCAGCCCCGATAGTGTGGAAATGGAAGCAGATGACGTGGACGCCGGAACCATCAACGGAAGCGTAGTGGTACAAGGCAGCGATTCAACATGGACGGGTACGCTCATCATAACTAAGAGCGGATCTGGACAACTGCACTACTCAGACGGATCCAACTCTGGTTACAGCGATGGACGTTTGGAAATCGCGGTTTCTGGAGTTTCCAGCACCGTGACCTTCACCTACACCGGCGGCCAAGCCGACGACATCGTTCGTGCTTACATCCAAAACGACGCCCTCATTTGTAGCGACCAATTCAGCATCACTCAACCCACCCCAGAAGTTCCCTTTTGTACAGAAATCGAATTCCCTGAAGAAATTCAAACTTACAACTGTGAAGACGTTCCCGAGGTTGAACTCTGTTTGGATAGCAACGGAGAAGATGAACGTGAAATCGAAATCTGTTACGAAGCCAGAGATAGCGACGACGAAAAATACGACGGCGAATGGGAATACGATGGCGTCACCTACGAAGGTTGTGAGGAAATCATCGTTGCCTTTGAAGACGGTGAAACCCGAAATTGTATCGACATCACCTTCAACGAAGTGTGTGAAGATTCCGAAATCACGGTGAGTGAAGCGGGTAAAGTCTGTGAAGAACTCGACACCGAAGAAGTGGAAGTAGGAACTTTTGAAAAATTCATCTACACCTTCAACTTCGCATCCGAAAAGAATTCTTACACCGACGAAGGCGTCTTCTTCTCTCACGATGAAGACCGCGCGTTCTACACCCTAGAATACAACCCTGCCGGCGAAGAAGAAGCCATCACGTTCACCGACGCCATGTGGGGCTCTGAACTTGAACTTGAAGGAACTAAAGGAGATGGAAGTGATTCAGGAGGAAACGTTCGCCTTGCGACCACTTACGAAGAACTCGTGAAAAGTAAATTCAACGGAGCCTATGATGAGTACAATCTCATCACGAACATGGGATTCGGGTGTGAAACCCCAGCCAAGTGTCGTGAAGAAGATTCACAAAGCATCGCCAACTATGTGGGATCCGATGCATTCAAAAACAACTATGAGAGCTTCGTCGCTTACGTCAAATATCCTGTCGGCCTCAACCAAGAATCCGTTCTCATCGAAGAATGTGAATACGACAAAGACGACGATCTAGAAAGCGAAGGCGTTTGTTACAATCCCAATTTCTTGCCTGAAAAAGACGGTGAAGTAGTGATTGAAAACGCAGGAACGGTACAAGACGACTACGGCGATGATGCCACGATTCGTATCCGTTACGTGGGAGTCATCAACTCTGGCCTCAACTGTGGTGATAATGCAGACGAATGTCTCACGGAAGAATTTGAAAACACCGCTAGCGTGGAAGCTTTTGAATCGGCTGTGCTCACCGATAGCGCAAAACTCGTAGTGCTTTGTTCTTACCTCATGACACAAAACGCCGGAGACGTGTACTTGGAAGTGGCCCTTCAGGGCGGTTCCGACATCGCCTGCATATTCGTGGATGAAGACGACGCCACCAGCAGCGACTACCGCAACGTGGACTCGCTCATCATCTTGCAAGAAGGCGACAACAACCAAAACGACACAGCGGATGAGTACATGAGCAGTTACTCCACTTCCACCGTTTCATTCTGTGACGATGATGAAGACAATCTGATTGGAAACCTCAGTTCCTACGTGTGTGAAATCGTGGCTAAAGTGACCGACCTCTGGGCAAAAACCAGTGTGGAAAGCACCACCAGTGACCACTTGAGCCAGGCCACCCGCAATGCGGATACTTCTCAAGCGCCTGGTGACAGCACCTACACGTCTTGGTCTGAACTCACAGCCGCTCTCACCAACAGCAACAACCGTGATAGCAACATTCTTTACTTCGATGCTTCTCAAAGCAACGATGGAAAAATGACCCTCGGTAAACTCGAGGTTCCAGCCGGCGCTTGGACCGTGATTGTGAAAGGCGGAGACTTGGTTCTCACGGGTGATATCAGCTACGCCAAAACCCAAAACATTTCCGACTACAAAAACCTCCCTTCCATCGCCTTCGTGGTTCAGGATGGAGACATCTACATCGACGATAGCGCGCAAAAACTGGTTGGAGTGTACTACACCGATCAAAAATTCGACGGCGATGAACGCAGCGCCGTGGACGAACAGCTCACGGTGGAAGGTTCCTTCTACGGAAACATCCAAACCTTGATCGAACGTGCCAAGTACGTAGGTCCCCCCACCATTGATGGAGGAGGAATTGTGATCAAGTACGACAGCCGTATCATCTTGAATACGCCACCTGCCCTCTCTGACTACGTGAATATAAACACGGAAAAAGGTGTGAACTAGAGAGCTCTAAATTCCTAAACAGACTAACAAAGACTCCGTTGTCTCAGCTCAGCTGGGAGCGGAGTTTTCTTCATGCATGATTCAGAAAACTCCTTCCTAACAGTTTACGCTGAGCTTCAACAAGGGTCTTCAGTCTGTTTAGGAATTCACGGTCCCTTTCCGTGGTTCTATGGGTGGATTTTTGAAACATAAACTATAAGGAAGAAAGAAGGAGGATCATGCATCCGACTTCTTTCGCTCCCGTTGAAGAAATCCACCCATAGGATGAAACAGGGAAAGGGAAACTTAGAGTTCCTAAGCCATTGAACTGAAGAGCCTTATCTGATATGATGAGGCTCTTTTTATGGATAAAGAATACCACTATTTACCCGGCGACCACGATGCAGTCAGCAACCCCATTGAACTGAAGGGCGGAAAAGCTGCACTGCTTTATATTCAAGGAAGTCGCCCCAGTCAACTGGATGCACTCTGGGCCGGTGTACACGATGGCAAACTCGTCATCTGTTCTTCAGATGGCGTGCACTTCCCCATAGGTGGAGGTGAAATGGCAAAATACGTCGTTAAATATGGCAGTGAATACGCTCAGGAGCAACTCAAGGAAACCGGCACGGTAGATGTGCGTGAGATGCAACATCACATCCGTGAATCTATAAACAAACACTACTCATCGCACCCCGGCCGCGCAACGGGTCTCTGCATGCTCATCGACGATCTCACCGTTCAAGCCCACCGAGTGGGCGACCCAGACACTCGTTTGAATGGAGATTTTTTCCCACATCCCGCTCTGGTGCCGGAGACCAAAGGCGCCGAAGAGTTTAGAACCTGGTGGTATCACGAAGGCCGTGATCTAAAAGGACCAGATGGACATCGGGAAGTCTTGGCCAGATTAAGCGAAGAACGCAGGCGCATTTTTTCCTTAATAGAAAATTCAAAAAGGAGCGCTGTAGACGCACGAACGCTCACCGGTCTACATTCTGGTAGAGAGACTGACCCCTCAGAAGCGTTTGTAAGCCCCTATATGGCAGAATTACAGCTCAGTAGAGGAGATCGTTTGGTGGCTGGAACCGACGGTTTGGAAAATGTGCGTCTCGAAGACTGGTACGCAAGCAAGCTACCCCGTGCCTCCACACCACAGAAATTTTTGACGGATCTTTGGAGTGAGTTGAAGAGATCGAGTGAGCTGAAGGAATGGACCGGCGAAAATGCCTCCGGCGTCGCTTTCTTTTGCGACAAATAAACTTTAAGATGCGTTCATGAGCAGCCAAAACCTTTTCCTCATGGCCGGTGAAGACAGTTTTTCCCTTCTCCAAGAAGTAAAGCGCTGGAAAGCCGCTTTTGTGGATAAACACGGCGACAGTGATTTAGAAGAACTCGACGGCGAAACCGCCTCACTTGAACAAATTATTAGCTCAATTTCTACGCTGCCGTTTTTGTCCGACATGCGCCTGGTGATTTTACGGAATTTTCTCAGCGGAAAAAAGGCGGACGAAGCCAATGAACTCCTTCCCGCCCTGGAAAAACTGCCCGACTCCACCATCCTCGTTATGGCCGAGCTCAAAGAACCCGACAAACGCACCAGCATCTTTAAAAAACTGAGCACCCTGGCCACCAACCGCCTTTTCCTCAAACCCAAGGGAGTGCAGTTGACCACCTGGATTCAACGCCGCGCCGAACAAAACCAAGGCAAACTTCAGTCTGAACCGGCCACTTATCTAGCCAGCGTAATCGGCGATGACCTCTTTGCCCTCGACCAAGAAGTTCAAAAACTCTGCCTCTACGCACGCGGCCAAATCATAACGCGGGAAATGATTGATGAACTCGTGACCGGCAACGTTCAAAAATCCATCTTCACCCTCACGGACCAGCTTGCACAAAAAAATTACCCAGGAGCGCTCTCAACGCTGGAGCAGCTGCAGGAACAAGGCGAAGACCCTGCTTTTATTTTTTCCATGATCGTGCGCCAATTTCGCCTCATTTTGGAGATGAAAGCCCTCAGCGAACAAAACCTGCCACCCGCCATGATGGCCCGCAAAATGGGCGTGCATCCTTTTGTGATAAGCAGCAGCGTCCGCTTCACCAAAAACTTCACTTACGACACCCTGCGCCGCACCCTAGCCGGCTTCCTCGAACTCGACACTCGACTAAAAACTGGCCTCATTCCCCTGAAACCAAGGGAAGAAGACCAGTATTTATTGGCGATTGAAAGAATTTTATTGCGAAACTAGCAACCCAGATATCGATCGGTCTCCCACTTAGAAACGCTGGTGCGGAATGATTCCCATTCGCTGAGTTTGGCGTCGTAGAACTTTTGGAAAGTCGCTTCACCGAGCGCGCCTCGGATCACTTCATCTTTTTCGAGTTCATCGATGGCTTCTTTCAGATTTCCGGCCACCGTGCGGATTCCCATTTTCTTCATCTGTTTGGGGCTAAGTTCCCAAATGTTTTCTTCCACAGGGGCAGGCGCTACCAGGCCTTTCTTAATTCCGTCCAAACCGGCCGCCATCATCACGGCAAAGGCCAAGTAAGGATTGGCAGAAGGATCTGGGCAGCGGAGTTCAATGCGCGCCCCCTTGGCGGCCACCGCAGGACTGATGCGAGGAATGCGGATCAAAGCGCTTCGGTTTCGTTGTCCCCACGCGGCGTTCACCGGCGCTTCGTAACCCACCACGAGTCGCTTGTAAGAGTTCACCGTTGGGTTCATCACAGCGTTCATGGCACGTATGTGCATGAGTTGTCCCGCGATATAGCTCTGTGCCAAAGTAGAAAGTCCATAAGTTCCTTTTTGATCATAAAATTGGTTCACACCATCTGTTGTGGAAGACAGCGATTGGTGCACGTGCATTCCGCTTCCATTGATTCCGAATACGGGTTTTGGCATAAAAGTAGCGTGGAGTCCGTGCTTCTTCGCCACGGCCTTGAGGGCAAGTTTGTAAGAAATCGCATTGTCAGCCGTGTGAAGCGCGTCGGTGTATTTAAAATTGATTTCGCTTTGCCCCGCAGCTACCTCGTGGTGCATGCGTTCGATTTCAATTCCCATCATGTCGAGCGCAAACGCCATATCGCGGCGGAGCCCGAGTGCTTCATCGGTGTATTGATCAAAGTACCCGGCTCCGTCGTGTGGCTCCGTGGTGGGTTGCCCGTTCGCATCCAACTTGAATAGAAAGAATTCGAGTTCAGGTCCCATAAACGCCTCGAGTCCCAGCTTCTTCGCCTCCGCCATTTGTTTGCGCAAAATGTATCGTGGGTCACCTTCAAATGGAGTTCCATCCGGGTTGAGCACATCGCAAATCAAGCGCGCGGTAACGTCTTCGCTGCCCATGGTCCAAGGCAAAACCACAAAAGTATCGAGGTCGGGTTTCAAAATCATGTCCGATTCCGTGATCGTGGTGAATCCAGCAATGGAAGATCCGTCGAACCACACATTGTTGTCGATTCCATCTTCGAGTTTGTGCACGGGCAAAGTCACGGCCTTCAAAATCCCATCCATATCCGTGAATTGCATATCCACAAATTGAACGCCATGTTCTTCTGCCATTTTCATGACCATTTCTTTGGTCACATTGCTGCGAGGATACTTGGCGTACATGTGTTCACGGCGAACTCCACGCAGGAGTTCCTCTGCAGAAACTGTTTGAAGAGAAGCTACGGGCGTCATGGGGCAAGGGGTTAAGGGTCATTCCCTTTTTAACGCGCAGCGCGACGTCCCGCAAGTGTGACTTACAAGCGCTTTTTTGACTGTTGGTGAAGCTTAACAATCCACGTTGACCTAGAAAAAGTCCGGGGCTATGCTGAAGCATTCAGCGGGCTGTCGAAAATTCCTACACACTAAAAAGAATTTACAATGAGCCTACAAAATGTTCTAACCAACATCGGCTTCACGCCTAAAGAATCTAAAGTCTATTTGGCTGCGCTCGAGCTCGGCCCTTCCCCCGCCTCCGACATCGCCCTGCGCTCCAAGCTCAACCGCGTAACCACTTATGATGTTTTGGAAAAACTCATGGAACGCAAATACATGAGCAGCGTGACGAAAGATCGCGTGACCTATTTCACCGCAACCGAACCTGACCTGATCCGCCAAGACATCCGCCAAAAATACCTCGACTTCAAAGAAGTGCTCCCCGACCTCCGCCGCCTCCACGGCAGCACCTACATCCCACGCATCCGTTACTACGAAGGCATCACCGGCGTGAAAAAAATCTACGCCGACACCCTGACCGCCAAAACCGAAATCCTGAATTACGCGGATTCCAAATCCATCCGCGAACACTGGCCAACTTACGATAAGGACTATGTGAACGAGCGCGTGAAGCACCGCATCTACCTCCGCGGAATCGCACCCCTCGATGAACTGGGCAAACGCATCGCCGCCGATAACGAAAAAAAGCACCGCGAAATCCGCCTGGTGAAAGCCGGCCCCTACGCCTTCTCCAACGAAATCAACATCTACGACGACAAGGTTTCCATCGTCTCCTTTGGCAAAAAAGAAATAGTGGGCATGGTTATCGAAAGCCCCGAAATCGCCAACACTCAACGCGCCATCTTCATGATGGCCTGGGAATTTGCACACACCGGACGTGCGGAGGAAGAGGAGAACTAGGCTTTGAGAAGGAGCCTGTCTTCCTGAAGGTCTTCGATTTGTTTAGAAAGTCCATCAAAATGCGTGAGTGTTTGATCTTTAAATTCACCAAATTCCTTTTGAGTTACCAGTTGATCTAACTTCCGACCATTAGAAGTAACCTCAACAATGACTGAAGAAAGTTTGCCATCGAGTGTATTGAGTTTCAAATCCAGGCTAGAGACCTTCTCGTCAAGGCTAGAGACTTTTTCATCCAAACTAGTCACTTTCCCATCAAGCTTGCCTATTTTTCTATCAAGAGTGCCTATCTTCTTATCGATTCGTTTAAAGCCCTTATGGAGCTCATCGAGTATTCGTTCTGTCTTTAAATCAGTAGTCATAAATTGGTGAGTAAAATTAGTATGATCCATTTGCTTCAATAGTTCCATCCAAGAATCCTGAAGTGTAGGCAGATCTTTCTGCAGGAGAAAAATCTTTGAGTTTTTCTTCTCTCTTTCTCTTCATTTCTTTTTTAAAATAATCATCTAGCAGCTTATTAACTTCCTTAAGCTCTTCCTTAGTTTGTTGAATTTTCTGTAAATCAATTTCTTTCTTTTTCATAGCGTGAAAAGTTTAAAGGACTTCCAAATATACTCGCCAAAAACCTCCGGTCAAACATTTACTGTCGTCAGCATTGGATGACAATCACTTACCCAATCACCGGCCTCTTCTCCAATAAGCCACTCGTTTTTTCAAACGCCGCAGCAGCTTGCAAAATCAGTGCTTCACTCCACATGGGGCCAATAATCTGAAGACCAACCGGCAGCCCACCCGCAGTGAATCCACAAGGCAAAGAAATCGCAGGAACGCCCGCAGCAGAAGGAGGAATCGCCAGAGCATCCGCCAAATACATGGCCAAAGGATTGCTAGCTTTTTCGCCTACCTTAAAGGCGGGCGTAGGGGAAACCGGCGCCATCAAAACATCCACCTCCCCAAATGCCGCCTCAAAATCTTTGATAATCAAAGTGCGGGCGCGTTGAGCTTGTTTGTAGTAAGCGTCGGCATAACCGGCGGAGGACACAAAGGTTCCCACCATGATTCGACGTTTGATCTCAGCGCCAAAACCTTCTCCACGACTGGCCTTGTAGTGTTCGGTCAAATTCTCAACCGGCCCGGAGCTGTGACCAAAACGAATCCCGTCGAAACGCGCCAGATTAGTGGAAAGCTCAGTGGGCATGGTCACGTAGTAAACCGCCACTCCGTACTTGGTCATCGGTAGGCTCACTTCCTTCACAATCGCGCCCATTTTTTCGTATTCCTTAATCGCGGCCATAACCACCTGACGAACCTCTTCATCCACCCCTTCTCCAAAATATTCCTTGGGCACTCCAATGCGCAGCCCCTTCACGCCTTTGTTCAAATCAGCGGTGTAATCAGGAACCTCAACATCAGGCGTAGTGGAATCATACGGATCCGCACCCGCAATCACGTTCATAAGAATCGCTGCATCCTCAACGGTTCGAGAAAAAGTTCCCACGGTATCCCAGCTGGACGCCAAGGCGATCACTCCAAAACGGCTCACACGGCCGTAGGTCACCTTGAGCCCCACACATCCGCAGAGCGAAGAAGGCTGACGAATCGAACCTCCGGTATCCGTTCCAAGCGAGAAGAAACTCTGACCAGCCGCCACCGATGACGCGCTGCCCCCGGAGCTGCCCCCCGCCACACAGTCTTTATTCCAAGGATTCAAACTCGTTCCAAAATAAGAGGTTTCCGTAGAAGCCCCACACGCGAATTCGTCCAGATTGGTTTTTCCAAAAAGCACATACCCAGCCTCCTTGAGGCGAGCCGTAGCCGTGGACTCATAAGGCGGTTTGAAGTTCTCGAGCATGTGCGAGGAAGCGGTGGTGCGCATACCCTTGGTACAGAGCAAATCTTTGATACCAGCAGGAATTCCTTCCAAAATGCCAATCTTCTCCCCAAGAGCGATTTTTGCATCCACCGCCTTTGCTTGTGCACGCGCAAACTCCGCATCCACCGTCACAAAATTGTTCAAATATTTCCCTTTTTCAACCTGAGCCAAGCACGCATCGAGCAAGTCCTCTGCAGAAAACTTTTTTTCTTGCAGACCCTTGTGTGCCTCGGCGATAGAAAGCCAATTTAAATCCATTACATGATTCGTTTAATTCTAATTTGATGGTCGGTTTTTTCGAGCGGGCTGCAGTCCAAAAGTTCATCCGAGGTAGCTAAAACCCCGCGCGACTCATCTTTGCGAGTCACATTGGTAAGCCCCGTAACCTGAGAAGTCTCCGGCACGCCCGTGGTATCGAGTTCTTTCAGCACGTCCACATAGTTCAAAATCTCCGTGAGCTGCCCCGCGTAACGTTCCATTTCCTCCTCGGTCAATTGCAGCCTTGCCAGCTGCGCAATTTTCTCAACTTGTTCTTTCGTGAGCTTCATGCGGAAACTTTATACTGCCAGCTCTGGCTCTTCAAGATGAAATAAATTCCGATGCATATCACAAAAAATCCGAAGAGTTGGTAAACTGTAGGGATTTCCTCAAAGAAAAGCACCGCAAATAAAAGTGCCGGCGCCGGGTAAGTCATTATGATGGCCGTTGCTTTTCCCACTTCCATCCGCTGAAGCCCAAGATACCAAAAGATCTTGGCGACGCAGCAAACTCCTATTCCCATAAAGAGCAAAGAGAACCAAATCTCCCTGGGAGGAATTGAAAAAGACTCACCCAAACTCAAACAAAGTGCAATAAGAATCGCTTCACCAATAAGTGCGCGGAATAGCAGAATAGTAGACCAACCCACCCTTTTGAGAGCCTTCTTAGCCAGCACATTTCCCAACGGATAAAAAGCTGGCGCTAAAAACAGGACTAAATCGGCCCGATTGAGCACAAAAGCACCCTGATACAAAACCAGCACCCCTCCAATCAAAATAAATAAAACTCCCAGGAGACGAAATCGGCTGATTCTCTCCCCCAAGAAAGCGCACAAAATGGTGGCATAAATAATCTCGGATTGAGTGAGCAGAGTGGTGTTGATGCCACTGGAATCTTTAGTCGCCCAGAAAATAAGCAAACTGGGCATCACAATCACAAAAAGTGAAACTCCCATCAGTTGCCAAAAAACTTCACGATTGAAGAGCTGCTTGAACTCTCCTCTCCACAGATTAATAGCCAACAAGAAAGGGATCGAAATTCCAATCATATAGGTCAAATAAAGCAGAGGCGAAAAAAGTTTAGCGCCTTCATTCGCAAAAAGCGGAAAAAACGATTGAATAAGTAGGCAAACCAGAAGAAAGATTTCTCCACGCTTTTCTTCTTTTTGTTTCATGTGAAAAATATAACACGAAACAAAAACTTTACTCCAACTCACTAATCAGGCTCAAACATCACCAACGAACGAAGACGGGCACTAGCAAGCTGAGCACTTGCATTGCGCCCACACAACTCCACCCTCTCCTCAAGCTGAAACCAAGAGGAGCCAGCAACCAGGCCCTCATGGACAGGTTCTCCCAAAAGAGACCACGTTCTTTCAGCTTGCGGCAAAGATTCATTCCACAAGTCATCAATAGGCTGACCAGCTTGTTTTGCCTGCGCAGACAATAAGGCTGCAGTTTTAAGGCTGGGTCGAATGACTCCTTTTGCACCATAAATTTCATTGTGCCAGACCATTCTCTGCTCAAGTGAAGTTTCCAAATCTTCGCCCGGAAGCACGTTAGGAGCTCTAGCAGCTTCTACAATCCCCACTCTCCATCCAAGGATTTTTCCGGCATTCACACCTGAAACATTATCTCTGGCATCGGCCCTTTGAAGAGCGGAGCGAGACCAATCATTAACAAAAAGCGTCGTAGTACCAATTTTAGCTTCTGACAATATTGGATCTGAAGAAACAATGGGTTCCATCACAAATTGAGTTTTTGAAAAAACCAAAGGACTTTTGAGTTCCTCCATTTGAGACGGAGTGAGTTTTCTCAGAATGAGCGCCAAGGCTTCTGCTTGAGTGGGCACAGGGACATCTACTTCACGAAGGTTTTCTGGAGCAAAGCCGTTCTTTCCAAGAAAAGTAACCCAAGACTTATAACCTCTTTCTGGATTTTCCAACAGAGACTCGATGCTCCTTCGGTCAGCTTCAGGGAGTCCTTCCTCTTCAATTTGATTAAACAGTCGACGTATGGCCAAGCGCATAGAGTCTCCTTCGCGAAAACAAGCTGTCTCCAAATCTTCAGGTTCATCGCCTCGAAAACGACTTAAAGCGCGTGCCACTTGTTTTCCTGATGACAATCGACTTCTAGGGTCTATCCGTCTTTCTGGCCCTTCGTACCCCATATGAAAAGATTAAATGAGCGAGAATATTGACAGTTTTTTGAAAAATGTCAATTTTGACTCAGTTTATAGCTCAACCAGATAGAGCGAAGTCGGGTCTTCCATTACATCGTTGAATTCCAGTAAAAGCCACTCTTGGCCCGGAGAAAACACCGCATTTTGGAGCATGAACCACTGTCCGCTTGGATTGCTGAAAATAAGTTCATCGCCGTAGTAGAGCTCTTTACAGTCGGTTTCACCGCCCAAGATTGGCGGCTCGGCGATACCTTCGTGACTCTCCGCAGCCAAGTCACTGAGCACGCAGGTCAAATCTTCATGCAAAATGGAGTTGCTTGGGGGGTAAACTTCCGTTGGATCCGAACTCAATTTCTTCACAGAGAACTCATCCAAAGAACTGACCTTCACCTCATAGTCGGCAATATTTTGAATGTGAACAAAGAAACCGTCGCCACGATAGGAAATAGAGTAATCAATGATCGGACCATCGTCTCGTCTGAATTTTTGTGACCAAAGATAGAACGGCCCCGTCTGTTCTTTTTCAAAAGTCTGCACCAGTTCTACATGAGGCTTATTCCATTCGAGTTCTTCGACAACCGCTAATCCAGAGGTCGGGATAAAAAGAGCATAAATAGAACTCATCAAAATGAGAACCTTCACCAGAGGAAACGCCGCCTTGCGAGCTTTGCCCCACCTAAGAAGAGAGACCAAACTGAAAATCCCCAAGGCCAAAACAGCAAGCCCGGAGGACCAAATGGCCCATATCACATTAGCGTTGAAACCATAAAAAATGATCACCCAAATGACCTTCATGAAGTAGGCGATCACCTCTCCCACCTCAGTGAAGATCAAAAGAGCGAACAAAAGTAGCGTTAACAAGTAGTTGGTTTTTTCGTTGCTGACGGACCATGGCTTTTTAAAAGTATAAACATAGGACTTCCAAGCTGCAGTAAGCCCAATCACCAAGTAAGCAAGTATCACAAATGGGAAGTAGTGATCTTGGTAGTCGGTGAAGTAAAAATTAAAAGTTAAGGCAAGTGCACCCAGGTAGGCGGGAGCCATGCATGCTATAAAAGAGGCGAGTTTTCCCCTAGGGCTCAAGAGCTCATTGAGCGGTTTGAGTTTTGAAAAAATGAAGTGATAGAAAACATAAAACAGAGCCCATAAGCCGGAAGCACTCAAGAAAAAGGCGAGCACCTTAAGGAAAAGTACTTCCGTGCTTTCGGTAACTGAATTGGCGACGAAAAGGGACAGATAGAACGGGGTGGAAAGCACTCCAAAAAATAGAGCTTCCAAGTATGTATAAACGGATGAATGTTTGCTCATAAGTTTTTTGTAATAGAATAAAGTTTGATCAGGGTCACCAAGCCTCTCCAAGGCTCGTTCCTCTGCAGCATTTTCCTTAAAGGTCTCAGCGTACAAAGCATCTTCAAAATGCTCTTCCAATTCCTCCAAAAATCGAGTCCGATATTTATCTTTAGGAAGCTTCTGCTTAAGGAAATCAAAATACACTTTCTTATTCATGGCCAAGGTTTAAAAGCTTGTTCATCCCGAGTACAAACTGACCAATTTCAAAACGTTTCTCGGAAAGTACTTTCGTGCCCTTAGCGGTCAAGGAATAGTAACGTCTTTCTTTGCCACTGGGAGCCTTTTGACGATGGCTTTTTAAAAAACTTTTTTCCTCAAGACGATAGAGTAAGGGATAGAGAGTGCTTTCTTGAAATTCAAAAGTGCCTCCGCTCATTTCTTGAATGGCGGTGACAAGTTGATATCCATAAGCCTCACCCAGTTCATGAAGGGCTTGAAGTACGATGACTTCAATGCTCCCTTTCAAAATTTCTTTGGAAAATTGCATGGTTTTAGATAAAAGTGGACTTACTATATAGTGAATAGTATTCGGAGGCAAGGGCGAAAATATTCCGTCGAGTTTTTTACCGTCAGAAGCTGTTAATTTCAGTTGGTGACGTTTTGTCTCCAACTCACTAAGGTCTTGATTGAGGTGTACGACTTTTTCGTACACTCCCCTTCCAGATTGAACTTTCCCAATCGCCTAGCTATACTCAATTCATGCAAAAAACCTTGCAAAACCTAGCTCACGTTTCTTTGTTCTTTTTTGTGGTTTTGGGAGGTTTGCACATCAGTGCATCGCTACTGCTCGCCAATGGAGTGGTGGACCGCGTGGACTCACTGCTCTTCAACGCCCTAGACCTCCCCTTTTTGTTTGCGGCGCTCGTGTATGGATGCGCTCGCTTTTCGCTCGCGCTGGAAATCGTAACCGGCAACCTAAAAGTGCCCGTCATGGTTTGCAGCAGTTTTTCTTTTCTGGTATTTCTAGGCGCCCTTTATTTTAATTTTGGACTCTCCGATGCAAAGCTCTTCTAATAGCGACAAGCCGAAAATCATTATGGCCTTTGGGACCTTTGATTTTTTTCATGCCGGACACGACAATTACCTGGAGCAGGCGCGCGCACTGGGCGACCAACTGATTGTGGTGATTGCCCGTGATGAAACGGTAAAAAAAGTAAAAGGGGCCGCGCCCATGTACAACGAACGCAAACGCCTCCGTGACGTGCAGAACTGCAAACACGTGGACCGCGCCGTACTCGGCTTCACGGACGACAAGTACCGCGTCATCAAAAAATACGCGCCCGCCGTGCTCGCCCTGGGCTACGACCAGTATGTGTTCACCTACGGCCTCGAAAATTATTTCATCAAAGAAAAACTGAACGTTGAAATGGTGCGGCTCGCCCCTTTTCAACCTGAAACCTTCAAAAGTTCACTTATTAAGGGCGCGCTCGCCCAATCACCCGCCGCAACGCCATGCGACCCCGACTTGCTTACAATATAAACCGCCTCAGCCGCATTTCCCTGCAAAACGTGGGGCGAAACATGCTGCTCAGCACCGCCACCACCGTGATGATGGGCCTGATTTTGTTCATCTTCAACGTGATCATGGTGCTAAACACCCTGACCCAATCCACCCTCAATGACCTGGCGGAAAAAATCGATCTGATCATTTACGTGAACGACGCCAGCTCCCTCTACGAAGTGAACAATTTAGTGAAAGAAGTTGAAGCACTGAGCGTGGTGAAGGAAGTCGAGTACACCAGCAGCGACCAGGCACTCGAAGAATTCATAAGCCTCTACCCCGATAAATCGGATCCATTCACCGTCTACGGAATCGAAAATCCTCTCCCCGCCAACCTCCGCATCGTAACGAATTCACCGGACGAGCATGAGGTGGTGCTAACGCATTTGGAAGAATCGCCCTACGCCGACCTGCTGCTGGACGTGGAAAGCTCCGGCGAAAACCAAGTCATCGCGGCGCGTTTGCTCAGCGTGACCGACTTCACCCAAAAGCTCATCGTGGGCGTGGTGGTGACCTTCATTCTCGGCTCACTGCTCATGATCATGAACGCCATTCACCTCAGCATTTTCACCCGCAAAACCGAAATCCAAATCATGCAATTGGTGGGCGCCCGCTACAGCATGATCCAACTGCCCTTTCTGTTTGAAGGCGCTTTTTACAGCTTCATCGCCGTGTTCTTCAGCTTCTTTTTGCTCATGTTCTTTTTGGAAGGTACTTCCCTTTCCAACTACCTCAGCTTTCAATTTTACTGGAGTCCGCTCTGGCTTTTCCTCGGCGAAATGGCGGTGAGCGTGGGAGTCGGCGTACTCTCCAGTTATGTCGCCACGCACTTTTATTTAAAACGCACGCTCGTGCTTGAATAAATGATTCAGAACCTGACCGGAATCCTTTTACGCAAACGTGAATATGGGGAGAAAGACCTCATGCTCACGGTGCTTTCGTGCACCGGCGAACGTCTGGACCTCGTAATAAAAGGCGCCAACATTCCCAATTCCCGCCGCCGCGCCCACCTCGAATTGATGAATTTGATTGAAGGCACCACCTACCAAAGCACGCACCACCTCTACCTCCAAAATGTGCAGGTCAAAAACAGCTTCACCCATTTGAAAGAAAACGTAAGCCTGGTTTTCCGCCTCGCCATTTTTTTGGAAATTTTGGAGCACGCCCTACAATCCAAAGACCCTCAGCCCGAAATCTACGCGCTGCTCCTGGAAACGCTGCAAAATCTCAACGCCAACCCCAATCCTTTTTTGCCCGAAGCCGCGCTCATCAAACTCGCCCACCTACTGGGATTTTTGCCCAGCTTCAAACAGTGCAATCTCTGCCACGAAGCGCTGGAAGACATCGCCCACTGGGACCAAGAAGCCGGCACGCTTTCTTGCACCGGCTGCCGCAAGACACACCACCGACCCCTGGAACTCAAGTACCGCAAAGCCTTCGAATTTTTCCGCCATGCCAGCGCCGAACAGTGCAGCAAGGTCCAACTCCAAGCCCACGAAGCCGAAACTCTGCGCGAATGGATCCCGAGTTTCTTTAGCTTGCACCTCGACCGCCCGTTGAAAACTTTACAGGTTCAGGTCTCCTCCATATACTAAACCCATCCTAACCCACGCCCATGAAAAAAATTTCTAAGTATCTCGCCGAGTTCGTCGGCACATTCTTTTTAGTACTGGTGGTTTCTCTCTCCATTTCAGGAAACAGCACTGTACCAACCTTGCTATTGGCAGTGAGCACTGTGGGTATTTTTGTATACACCGTTGGACACCTCTCCGGAGCACATTTCAACCCAGCCATCACCCTAGGCGCTCTCTCCATCCGTAAAATTTCCGTGAAAGACGCGGTGATTTATTGGGTGGCACAATTTTTAGCAGCGGGAGCCGCTTGTTTAGTAGCCACTCAGCTCGTCGACTTCAACTTGAATACACCTTTGGACAATAACCCAATGACCTACATAGGCGAAGCCATTGGAGCTTTCCTTTTTGCCTTTGGAGTAGCCGCAGTGATTTATGGACGCGTACCCAAAGATGTGAGCGGAGTGGCAGTAGCAGTTTCTTTGATGCTGGGAATTTCCGTTGCCTCCCACTTTGGAAACGGAATTTTAAATCCAGCCGTGGCTTTTGGAATAAATTCCTTCTCACCTGCTTACCTCGTAGGACCTCTAGTGGGCGCCGTACTTGGAATGTGGGCTTACAAACTAGTTAGCGAGAAGCGTTAACGCTTCGTTTTCCAATGTGAATCCATCAATCGTGCCTCCTCCAAACCATGGAGTTCTCGGCACGATTTTTTGTGGATGCGGATGTGCTGACCTCGCGTCACGTACCCAACAATGGCGTGCGGCGGTCGAGGTTTGCAGCACGCGCTGAGCACCACCGGTAAATCGGCTTCACCGGTAACCAGCACTTCTTCCGTGTATTCGGCTGGAATAATGATTTCGCCTTTTTTCTTTTCCTGCGCCGTTTCGTCCGGGAACAAAATTTTCACCAAGTGAAAAGGAGTCACGTTCCCCAGACCCACATTTTCCAAAAGTTGCTCGCGTTCAGGCATGCTGCGCGTCTTCCCCGCATAGTCCTTTAAAAGAATGAACTTGTCGTCGAGTAAGGCTTTGCCCAAAGCATGCAGTTCCTTATTCACCATTTCACGACCCGCGGCCACGTTGCCGTCTTTATCCTGTTTATTGAACCAGTTTTTAATCTTGCTGCGCGCCGAAGAGGTCTTAGCAATGGAGAGCCAGTACCGATTGGGCTTGGCGTTGCTGCGGGTCACAATGTCCACCACTTCCCCATTTTGCAGTTCATAATCAAAGGGCACAATTTTTCCATTCACCTTGGCGTTCACCATTTTATTACCCACCTCGGTGTGCACGGCAAAGGCAAAATCAATGGGATTCGCACCCATGGGCAGCTCGATCACTTTCTCCTTCGGCGTAAGAACAAAAATTTTGTCCGGATACAGGTTGATTTCAGATTTGGAACTTGGATTCGCCAAGCCACGCAGCCACGCCAACTGTTCATCAATGTTTGGCTGCAAAGAAAGCGACTGCAAACTTCGCCCCTGGCGAATAGCATCCAAATACTTTTTCTCAATTCCATTTTCCAAAAGTAAAGCTTCCACTCGCTTCCGTTCTGGCACATCCATAAACTGAAACTGCTCCAACCATTTTTTAAGATCCGCCTCCAGCTCAGGCATTTTTTCCAAAAGCTCATGTATTTTTTGCAGCGCCTCCTTTAAAGCTTTTTGGACCTTGGCATTGCCCGGCTTCTTGGCCTGCTTAGCCTGTTTGTAAGTCCAGTGCGACGCGATACCAATCTCCGCCTCGCGGTGCATACCAAGTGTGCGGATCTGCACTTCCGTCGGTTCGTCATACAATTCGCCCCCCAGCCCCAGCACCGTGGTGTGCAAGCTGCGGTAACCGTTGGGCTTGGGCACGGCCACATAATCCTTAAAGCGTTCCTGCATCGGCAAATACTCCCCATGCAAAAGTCCCAGCACCGAATAGAGCTGCGAAAAATCCTCCTTTTCCCCATTAAACGCATCCGGCAAAATCACCCGCACCGCGAACAAATCATAAATTTCATCCAGGTTACGTACGTCCTTTTTTTGGAGTTTTTGATAAATGCTCCACAGATGCTTCATGCGGCCCTGCACTTCCACCACTTTCACGCCCTCACGCACCAAAAGCTGCTCCACCTGCGAGGTCGCAAACTCCATATAATCTTGACTGCGCTCGCGGTACGAGGCGAGCATGTCGGAAAATTCCTTGTAGTCCTCGGGGTACAAATACTGAAAACACAAATCCTCCAAGTCGCTCTTGATTTGGTAGATACCCAGCCGCGACGCAATAGCCGCGTGCACCCCCAGCGTCTCCCGCGCAATCCGAATGCGCTTGTGCTCCGGCACATGATAAAGCGTGCGCATGTTGTGCAGCCGATCCGACAATTTTATAAACACAATCCGCACATCTTTGGCCATGGCCAAAAACATTTTCTTCCACTTTTCCTCCTGAGGATCATCCGTTCGCATCTTCACCACCGCCAGCTTTTCCATGCCCTCCACCAAACTCGCCACCTCCGCACCAAACCTCGCCTCGATTTCAGAAAGCGGCACAGGCGTGTCCTCCGTTACGTCGTGTAAAAGCGCCGCCTGCATGGCCGCCATATCCGGGTTGAGCGTCAGCAAAATCCGCGCAACTTCAACCGGATGTACAATATAAGGCTCGCCGGAATACCGCGTCTGACCTTCGTGAGCTTTCTCGGCGAACTGAAAGGTTTCGTCGAGGAGCTGGATGTCGAGATCGGGCCGGAGCTTTAAAACTTCGTTTCTTAAAACGGTATAAACCATACCGATCACTCTACAGGTCTTCTCCTTGAATGATAAGATCAAGTGTTGATCCTTCCAAATCCACCACGCGCACGCCTTTCACCAAGGCCTCTTCATTGAAGCCAATATCGGCGATGCGGAGTTCCAAAGCCACCACGGCTTGTTCATAGTAACTGATGAGCTTTTGGCGAGCATTGAATTCAGCCCGCAGCCGAACGATGTCCTGCCCCGCTTCCACAAAAGCATTCAGTGCCCCATTCACAGCGGGCGCATCCAAATCCTGAAGTCTCTCGAAAAAGTTGAGTTCCAAACGCTCTTTATCTTCCTCCACGGCGGCAAATTTTTCCGCCAAACCATTGCTTTCCGCCTGCAAGGTTTCCAGATTCTGGACGGCTAGGAACAAATGATAATTCAATTCGCCTTCATAGTCCCGCAGCGTGCTCAAACGATTGTTGCTCTGGTTGAGGAGTTCATTCACATCCACCTGAAGGCTTTCAAAAATCTTAGCAAAGTCATTGATCTGATCACTGAAACTGTCTCCGCTGTCGCTGTTGTCTCCCAAATCCTCTCCAACACCCGTAGCGGGATCTTCCTCACCAGAGTCCTCACCCACTAAAATGCCTCCCAAAACTGAAGGATCCAAGAAGGAATAGTCGTCGTCGGCTGGAGTTTCCACCGGTTCATCGGGTTCTTCCACCGGCGTTTCTTCGTCAGGACGTTCTTGCCACCAATTGAGAGCAGCCTTTCCTCCAAAAACGAATCCCACCAAAAGCAAAACCACTAAAATTCCACTGCAACAGAATTTGAGATGCCGAGGCGACAGATTAGCTTCACGTAAAAGGTCCATAAGCCCGGATTCCTCCTCGTCAAAAACATCCTCATCACTGCTAGGCATTTCCCCACCTATATTAGAAAGTTCCTGAAGGCGGTTTTTAACCTTACGGCGACGCTCCTGGAGTTCATTGCTCTCGGGCATGTCCTCCACTTCCAAACTACCGGGTTGCTCAATTTCCTCCAGCACCGTTCGAGAATCGGAGTCGGTTTCCAAACTCTCCTCAAAACCAGTATCCACCTGTTTTACAGGTTCTTCGGGCATTCCTGGCGTATTGGGATTTTTGCCGTCTTCAGCCATAATTAAAAGAATTCCTCTTATTATAACACAAATTCAGCCTGCTGAACAGGTTAGGATCATATTGGCATTAGCAGGACAATGCTCCCAACCATCAAGATTTCGATCAAAATCAATAAAACTATAGGGCCGGCCTCCAGTTTTCCCAATTTATGAAGTACCGTGCACATAATCACCAGTTCCCAAATCAAAGAAACAGGGGTCAAGACTAGTAGAATACTCAAAACATATACCAAGGTGCCGTGCCCCATTACACGCACATAACCATTCATATCAAGTTTTGAATGGAATCCCTGCTCAGCAACATAACCTATCATATAGAGACTTCCAATTCCCAGAACAATAGAGAGAACTACTTCCACCACCACATCGCTAAAATCAGATCGATAAATCACCAAGCCCATAACAGATGGGAAGAACATGCCACCCAAAGCGGCACAGATGCTCGCCAAACCCAAAATAAGCAACGCAGGGCTCAAAGCCTCAGGATCTTTCGCCACGCTGTGCATGGCTGGCTCCTTAAGAAGCAAAATGTCCCAAGCTTGTTTGAGCGATTTCTGGAAATCCATAGGTGTAAATTAGATTGGACTTACTATATCAAGACTGTGTAAAATTCCGCCAGTCATTCTTAACCTATCTTTCTTATGAGTATCCCCATACTCGCGATCCTGGCCAGCGTACTCGCCTTGGGTTGGGCCATTGGCCTCATTATTAGCGTTCTATCCAAAAACGATGGAAACGTAAAAATGCAGCAAATCGCCGAATCTATTCGAGAAGGCGCCATGGCTTACCTCAACCGCCAGTACAAAACCTTGGCGGTTTTTACGATCTTGATCTTTTTGGCCATGGGCTTCGGGCTTCCTGAAAACGGATTCCTGGTAGCTATGGGCTTCTTGGTTGGAGCGGTTTTCTCCGCTTTGGCCGGATACATCGGAATGGGAGTTTCGGTTCGTGCCAACGTGCGCACCGCTGCTGCCGCTAAAGAAGGTCTCGCACCTGCATTCTTGGTAGCGTTCCGTGGAGGCGCCGTGACCGGACTTTCTGTAGTGAGCCTCGCGCTGCTCGGAGTGGCCGGATTCTACTGGCTCTTCACCACTTACTTTGGAATGGGCGTGGACGAAGCACCGGGACTTTTGATTGGATTTGGATTTGGAGCCTCTTTGATTTCTCTCTTCGCCCGTGTGGGTGGAGGAATTTTCACCAAGGCTGCCGACGTGGGAGCCGACCTCGTAGGAAAAATTGAAAAAGGAATTCCAGAAGACGATCCACGTAACCCTGCAACCATTGCCGACAACGTGGGAGACAACGTAGGAGACTGCGCCGGAATGGGAGCCGATTTATTTGAAACTTATGCCGTAACCTTGATCGCCGCTATGATTTTGGCTTCTTCTACCCTCACCACTAAGATTGGTGCAGTTGGTGTGGAATATCCGCTTGCACTTGGAGCCGTGGCCGTACTCGCAACCATTATTGGAATTTACTTCGTTCGTTTGGGCGAAGACAAAAAGAACATCATGGGCGCGCTCTACCGTGGAACTTTTGTAACTGGGATCATCGCAGCCGTTGGGTTCTACTTCATTACGGACCACATGCTCAACGACATCAACTTCTTCTTTGCAGGAATCGTTGGTCTCGTACTCACACTTCTCATTAACATCGCAACCGAGTACTACACTTCTAAGGACTACGCTCCTGTGAAGATGATCGCTAAGGCAGCTGAGACCGGAGCCGGAACCAACCTCATTGCAGGTTTGGCTCAAGGTATGTTCTCCACCTTCCCTATGACCATCCTCATTGTGGTGGCTATGTTCACCGCTTACTGGCTCGGAGACACTTCTACCCTCGATAGTGGTATCTACGGAATCGCAATCGCAGCCGTGGCTATGCTTTCAACTACAGGTATGGTTATTGCCATGGACTCCTATGGACCTATCACCGACAACGCCGGAGGAATTGCTGAAATGGCTGAGCTTCCAAAAGAAGTTCGTGTTCACACCGATGCACTCGATGCAGTAGGAAACACAACCAAGGCCGTGACCAAGGGTTACGCCATCGCTTCTGCCGCACTCGCTGCGCTCGTGCTCTTCCAGGCCTACGGAGAAGAACTCTTCAAAAACAGCGGAACTGAATTCATCTTCGACCTCACCGATTACCGTGTAATGATCGGACTCTTCATCGGAGGAGCTCTGCCATTCTTGTTCTCTGCCTTCCTCATGCAAGCCGTTGGAAAAGCGGCCTTCAGCGTGGTGGAAGAAGTTCGCCGTCAATTCCGTGAAATCAAAGGAATCATGGAAGGAAAAGCTCGTCCTGAATACAACACTTGTGTGGACATCGTAACCAAGGCCGCCCTCAAGGAAATGATTTTCCCAGGTATCTTGGCAATCTCCGCTCCCGTGCTCGTTGGGTTCATCCTAGGCCCTCTGGCTCTCGGAGGACTTTTGGCTGGAGTGATTGTGACCGGACTTCTCATGGCTATTAACATGAGCAACGCCGGAGGCGCTTGGGACAACGCTAAAAAATACGTAGAAGACGGAAACAGCGGAGGAAAAGGTTCCGATGCTCATAAGGCTGCCGTGGTGGGAGACACCGTGGGCGATCCTTACAAAGACACCGCCGGACCTGCTCTCAATGCCCTGATCAAAGTGATCAACACCATTGCGCTCATCATTGCGCCAGTGATTGCTGTGAATTCACTTTTGTAATTCTTTCGCTACTTAGTTCAAAGGTGTCAACGCGAACTCCGCCGTTGGCACCTTTTTGTATGCACATTGCACGCGCGTTTTGCTAGACTGAGTCCTTCGCCATTTACTACGCCGCCCGCATGCTTTGGAATCCTTTTCAACATCAATTCACCGCCACCTACCTTTTCGATGAAGGGGAGCTGGCCGTGCTTGAAATCCGCAAAGGCGCCGCACTGGAACAAGTCCGTTTTCCAAAAATTCTCCTACCACCCGCACTCGCCATCGGCAGCAGCTTCAACTTAAAACTGGAAGATTCTGAAACCGCCCGCACCGGGGAAATTCAAACCATGCAGCGACTGCTCAGCGACCTTTTACAGTAGCTCTTCCCATTGGCTTTCCTCTATTTCTGCGGGTATGGAGCAATTTTTTCTCAAGCCCTTTTTTACCAGCATCCGAATAGCAAACTAGACCTTGAGTCGCTTCCTCAGTAGACCAGTCCATCTCCAGACTCCACGGCTTCACCTGATCCAGCACATGTTCAATAACCCTATCATATATATTCAACATCGTAGCTCTACGTGAATCCAACTTCAGGGTAAAAAGGAGATTGAAAAAATCTTTCAAAACCATCACCTGAGCCGCTGGGCTAGGGCCTACCAGTCCAATAGCTTTTAATATAAGTTCCCTCATTTTATTCCACAGTTCAAGCTCTTCCTCTTTTACTAAACCTGACTCCACCAATCCAGAGCTAGGCGTAGTGAGCACCTCTAAAGTAGCGTCTGCACCCACACTGGAAGGAACCCAAACAGTAGAAGCATTTCGTCCTCGTGGAGTAGCGTTTTGCCAAAAAACCTGCACTCCATCGGACCAGTACTCTGGGAAAAAAGCTGTTGAATACAAATATTTCTGTTGTTCTTCTGGATCCACTGAACCAACAAGATCAACGTGCAAGGGCAAAGAGCGTCTAGTTTTAGTCTTCAAAGGCACACCTTTCAGAGCCTCTCTCATATTAAAATCACCTGAAGCGGCAGTAATCTTAAGCACCCCCACTTCTTCTGTTAGTTGACTCAGTAGACTTTTGTAACGCCTAATCAACTTACGGATATCAGCGCCAGATTCAAGTTCTAGATGAAGTCCATATCCTTCAGGATATTCTTGGGTAGGAGTACCAACCAAGAATTCTTTGCTACTTCCTACTGAGAATGGCCCAATATGTGATCTGTCCATAGGAGCTATGGTAACATTTTTTAATATTTTGACAAGCTCACTCGCTGAGTACAAAAAAGAGCCCCAGTTACGAGGCTCTCTTTAAATTTCAAATTAATCTGCCTTCGCCTCACCTTCTTCGCCTTCCTTCTTCTCTCCAGGTACTTCCACAGATGCTACGTCCACCACAGCGGTTTCAGTAGTTGCCACTTCTTCTTCCTGAGGTTGAGTCACGTAAGCAACAGAAGCTTCTGGCTCGTTGGCCACAGTAATACCCTTAGGAATCTTGAGGTCAGCCACCGTGATAGAGCTATTGAAGTCCACCAAAGTTTCTACGTTCACCACAATTTCAGCAACCAGGTCTCGAGGCAAACAAGTCACTTCGATACCATCCAAGTTTTGAATCAAAATTCCACCCAAATCCTTAACGGCAGGAGCGGTACCTTCCAAGCGAACTGGGATGGTGGTGCTCACTTCTTCATCCATACGCACGTTGATAAATTCCACGTGAGTGTAGAGATCGGTAACGGTGTGGGTGTCCACACGGTGAATCAACACGTTTTTAACACCTTTTCCTTCAATTTCAAGATCAATCACGGTGTTTGAACCAGATTTCTTATATAATTTTCGGAAGCTTTGGTAATCCATCTGTAAGCTGATGTTTTCAACTCCATGGCCGTAGTATTCGGCAGGAATCAAATTCATCTTGCGAATAGTCTTCGCTTTAACAGATTTGTCTCGAGCTTGTGCGGTGAAAGATACTTTATCCATAATTTTTAAGATGCGGAGGGATTTTAGCGACCCAAACTGAGGATGGCAAGAGGAAAATAATTATTCCCTGCCCGGATACTTAGAACAGGAAGCCGTCTCCATAACAAGCAGCCCTTGCTTATCCTCGGCTGTAACAGTGAGGTAATCTGAAAAACGCACACCCATAGAGGGCGGCGAAGAGGAAACAGCCGTTCCAATCGCTGTAATCACGGTGTAGTCGCCACTGCTCAAACGATCCTCATTCGGCTTGAATCCTGCTTCCATCAAGCGGGCATGAACTCGATCCACGGCATCTTGACAAAGAATAGTAGGAGTCGCATGAATCTCATCCATGGCAGTATGGACTTCCTTAGTAACTTGTTCGTCTCTGAGAGTCGGCCCGCAAGCAGCTGTTAAAAGAATCGGCAAGGTGAATTCTGGAAGTTTCATACCTGGTTGGTAAATACTAAGACTGAAGCTTAGTGAATTTAACAAATTTTGTAAACTTGTCCATACAATTGGTGAGCGTACGCTCACCTTTTATGTTAAAATGCTAGCGATTTAACCTTATAGGCATGACTGATTACAAAAAACTTTCCGACAGGGAACTTTATAAACTCTGCAAGGAGTATGGAACGGCGGCTCGCATTTGGCGGCGGCGCTTTGCGGGCCTACTCCCCGAAGTCCTGGAACGGCGACTCTATAAGAAGAAAGGCTACACCAGCCTTTATGAATTTGCCGGAAAACTGGCGGGCATGAGCAAGGAAGCGGTAGATAAGGTGCTATGCATTTCAAAAAAGCTGGAGGACAAACCAATCTTAAAAGAACAACTGCTCAGTGGCTCGCAAGGGTGGACGAAGCTGGAACGCGTGGCCTATATCGCTACTCCTGAAACCGATGGGTTCTGGGCAGAGCGAGTAGAGAAGATGACCTCTTTGGCCCTCGATGCATTTGTTCATGAAATCAGAATCGGACAAAATAACAGATTGAACGTCACCGCTGGCGGTGAAACTCAACCTGCAAAAACATCCACCCTCACCTTCCACCTCAAACCGGATCTCGAAAAGAAATTCAGAATGGTCAAGTACCAACTTGAGCGAGAAAAACGGGAGCCACTGACGTTTGAAGACGTACTGGAAGCACTGCTCGAGCCACACTGGGAAGCCTACCTGAGAAAAATTCCCGTACTTGCATGACTTGGAAGTCACGCCGAGCTACGCTATACTCGCTTCGCTTAATCTTAAATATTTTTCACATGGGACTCTTTGGACAAGCAAAAGATCTGTACAAGCTACAAAAGAAAGCGAAACAGATTAAAGAAGAACTTAAAAACCTGCACATCGAAGCGGAAGTGAATGGAATCGCCGTGGTGATCAACGGTGAACAGGAAGTGGTGGAAGTTCGTATCCCACCCGAGATGCTCACGCCAGAAAACGTCACCAAACTTCAAGAAACGCTGCTCACGGTTTTCAATAAAGCCATCAAGAAATCCCAGGAAGTCGCGGCAGAAAAAATGCGCGGCATGATGGGTGACTTGGGCATGGACATGCCTGGAATGCCTGGCCTACCCGATGGTGACGCTCCTCAACAATAATTCTTCAAAATGGAAAAACGCCTACTCCAACTTCTTTTCTTATGCATCACCGTGGTGGTGGTATGGAACGTGTGGGAACCCTTTTGGCGCCGCGATTTGAACGAAGCCGTGGACAATGGAGCGACTGAAAAAATTGTCTTTGAAGTGGAGAAAGGCTCCAGCGCCAGGATCATCTCAAAAAACCTGGGAAACGAGGGCCTGATCGTGAGTGAAAAAGCCTTTGTGCGTACGGTGGAAGAAGAGGAATTGGACGGCAGCCTGCGCTACGGACGCTTTGTACTGACTCAGGACATGACCCTGCGTGAGGTGATCACGGTGCTGACCACCGAAGGCACCGGCGAACTCGCCTTCACCGCCCCCGAGGGCTGGACCATTGAAGAAATGGACGCCGAACTCGCGGACCTGGGCCTGATTGGCCTCGGCGCCTTTGAAGAATGCAGCAAAACCTGCAGCTTCGACTACGATTTTTTGGATGAAGACGAAAGTCTGGAAGGTTACCTATTCCCCGACACCTACTTTATAGACAGCGCCACCTTCACAAGCGAAAACCTCATCAACATGATGTTGCAAAATTTCGACAATCGCCTCACCGATGAGATGAGCGCCGCCATCGACGCCAGCGGCCGCACCCTAAGCGAGGTGGTGAACGTGGCCGCCATGGTGGAACGCGAAGTGCGCACCGAAGACGATCTGCCCATTGTGGCCGGCATCATTTGGAAACGCTACGACAACGACTGGTTCCTGGGCATCGACGCCACTCTGCTCTACGTGCAGGAGGACAACGAACTCACCGCCTCCGACTTGGCGGACGACACGCCCTACAACACCCGCCTGAACATCGGCTTGCCTCCAACGCCCATCAGCAATCCGGGCCTCGCCAGCTTAATGGCCACCATTTACCCCGAGGAATCCGCGTATTTCTACTACCTCACCGACATCCAAGGCGCGGTGCACTACGCAACGACCAATGCTGAACACGAGGCGAACAAGGCGGAGTATTTAAATTGAAGCAACCACTCGCGCAGGTGCACTGTCTGCCGCGTATTTAGTAGGAAGCGCGGTCACTTCAAACGGCTTAGCTTCCAGAGCATTTAAGCCAGTGAGGTTTTCCAAAATCAAAATTTCCTCCTTAAGAAGAATACGGTGAACGGTGTAGGGCTCACGGTCTGGACTTGGACTATCGAGCCCAATCATTTTCACTTTAAGCTCCACCAGCCGCTCCGCAAGCGCTTCGCTCAAAACAGGGAAGTTTTCAAAATAAGTCGACTGACCGAAGTGATTCTCCCAGTCGGTCCAAAAAAGCACGATGTCGCCGGCCTGAATAGTCGCCGGGAGCAAGTTCGCCTCCAAAAGAGATTTTCCACGAGCATCCACCAGCACGCCCCGTCCAAAAAACCGCTCTACTTCAATATCACAGAGCCGTCGTCCGTCTTTTACCATGTGCATGGGCCCATCCATATGCGTGCCCACATGCATGCTACTTTTGATCTCATAGTTCACACAGCTATCTTTATCAAAATGCACCGTCTGGGTGAGTTCAGGAGCCGTGTCTCCCGGGTAAACGGGCATTCCCGCCATGGTCAAACGGGTGAGATCCACAAAGGTCCTAGAATTCTGCATTGAGTGTGAGGGTAACCGTATTGCTCACCTTACCTTCTGCATCGTAAGCCACAATGGTGTAAGTGTTAGAGCCCAGGGCATAGTTGGCGTAATCCACGTCGGCCACGTAACGGAAGCTGCTGCTGCCCGCCGTGAAACTGGAAAGCGTGTAAGGCACTCCACTTCCAGACCAAGTCACGGTAACGGTGCTCGCCGTGCCGGAAAGGATTTGACCTTCCAAAGCGATGGCATCTTTTTGAATAGTGGCACCGGAAACCGGTGAGCTGATGGCGATTTTTAGACCCGTTTCTACTACCGGTTCTTCAACAACGGGTTCCTCCTCTTCTTCGTCGATCTCTTCTTCCTCAGGTTCTTCCACCGCCATCGGTTCTTCCTCAATCACATTCTCGCCTTTACTCCAGCGCACAAAGGAATCCGTGAACATGTCTTCGCGCACAGGTTCAACCAGAGTCACGTTCTCGCGGGCTTGAAGGGCCGTTTGAGTGGCTTCGTCCAGCAAACTCATCTCGCCGCTGCTCATCACAATGGTTTCAATGGTGCGTTCTTCCCCGCTGCGATCCATGTACTCGGCGGTCACGGGTCCCTCAGAAACGAACAAAGCCTCTTGTTGGCCTTGATGCGCCACCAAGTACTCGCCTTGCACGGATTGGATGTTCATCACGGCGGTATTGATCTGCAAATCCAGCGCTTGATCGGCGCCATCGTGGCTCACCCAAATGCGACCCTCAATCAGCTCCAATAAAACCTGCTCACTTTCCTCCGCCACTTCCACACTGGATAAAACCAGTTTGGTGTTGTCGTCCAAACGCACCCGCGTTCCGTCATAAAATTCCAGAGTCGCCCAGGCATTGTCGAGCGTGCTCACTTGGTCACCCTCCAAAATCAACTGCGCGTCGGAGGCGTCCTTGGCGTCGGTCTGCCCCCATTCCAAAATCTCAGCTTCTCCTTTATAGAGGGTGAACGTGGCCTCGTCTTTTTTTTCTTCGAGCATGGAGCCGGCCACCGAAATGCAGGCGCGAAGCACCAACAGCACAAACACTAAAAAAATCACAAGCCAGAAGAAGGATTTGAAACTTCCATTTTTTCTTTTATGACTGGGTTGGTACCGACGGTAGTATGTGTAGCTCATCAGGCAGAATTTTATAAACCCATCTCCTTCTTAATGGAATTTATGTCGCGAAGCAAGTTTTTGTCTTTCTTCAGCTGCTTCTCGACTTTCACGCAGGCGTGCATCACAGTGGTGTGATTTTTGCCGCCACACTCGCTGCCGATCTGTTCAAAAGCCAGGTTGAGTTCATGGCGAAGCAAATACATAGCCACTTGCCGCGGCACGAGCACCCCGCTCTTACGGGAATCGCCCAAAAGCTCTTCGGCCGGCACGCGGAAGTAACGGCCCACCATATCGATCACATCTTCGGCGTGCAGAGTTCGGCTGTTTTCCACCGCCGCATCCGCTTGAAAATTCGTTTCACGTCCCAATTTCTTAATGATCTTAGCCACGCTGCGCACCGTGGGCGTGGAATGTTCCAGCTCCGCCTGCGCTATTGCCTGAACGAGCACCCCTTCGAGCTCGCGCACACTGTCGTGCACGTTCATGGCAATGAATTCCAAAACCTCAGGGTGAATCAGCACTTCATGGTCACGACACTTCGCGTGCAAAATCGCCAGACGCGTTTCGTAATCCGGGAATTGCACATCCACAATCATGCCCATTTCAAAACGGCTCACCAAACGATCCTGCAAAGAATCGAGTTCCTTGGGCGGACGGTCGGAACTGATGATGATTTGTTTTCCGTTGTCGTAGAGTTCGTTGAAAGTGTGAAAAAATTCTTCCTGCGTACGGTCTTTGTTGGCCAAAAATTGAATATCGTCGATAATCAGACAGTCCACACGGCGATACCGATCTTTGAATTCTTTGGAGTTTCGTTTTCCAATCGCTTCCACAATCTCATTGGTAAACCGTTCGCTGGTCATGTAAACCACCACTTTATCGGGGTCGTTGCGCAGAATTTCGTTTCCGGTCGCTTGGAGCAAATGGGTCTTGCCGAGTCCCACGCCGCCGTACACAAAGAGCGGGTTGTAAATGGACCCGGGGCTCATACCCACCGCGAGCGACGCGGCGTGAGCGAGGCGATTGCTGGGGCCAACAATAAAATGCTGCAAGGTATACTTTGGGTTGAGACACTTACTGGAAATTCCCTCCAAAAGACGCACCTCCTGTTTGCCAGGAAGTTTTCGCATCTTTTTTTCTTTTCCGGCAAATTGCTTATTCACATCCACACCGCGGCTATCGTCCGGCAAACCCAGGTGCGGATCCACTTCAATCATGATCTCGCGCACCTCCGGATTCACACTCTTAATCGCTTCCATCAGCTGTCCGCCGATTTTATTCTCGAGCCAGTCCTTCGCAAAAATATTCGGCACGCCAATCACCAGCAAACCATCGTGAAAAGACAGCAAAGCTGTGTTTTGAAACCAAGTGAGAAAATGCGGACGTTTGATTTCGGCTTCCACCTTTTCTAAGATGCGAAGCCAAAGGTCCTGTCCGGGTAATACAGCGTCCATACGCGTGGGAAATTGAGTGCTCATCTTAGTTGCAATTGTGCAAAACTCGCAAGACCCAATTGTGCAAAACTCTTTGACATAAAAAGCAGCTGACGCGGAAGCCTAGTGGCTCATGGCGCAAGCAACAACAACTGGTAGAATTAAAACAATTTCACCACATCATTGAACGTGATGTAGAGGATGAGACAAATGAGGAAGAAGAAGCCTCCGGCGTGAATGAGGTTCTCGTGTTTGGGATTCATTTTTTTACCAGTGAGGGCGCGAACCACAATGAAGAAAAATTTACCTCCATCCAAGGCGGGAATCGGCAAAATGTTGATGACTCCGAGGCTGAGTGAAAGCAGCGCCACAAAACGCAGCATGGCCGCAAAACCGGCTTGCACCGTCACAAAGGTCATTTGAGCAATACCCACCGGACCCGCAACGCCTTCAGGCACTCCGCCTCCGCTCACAAATTGTTGAAGCACCCCGGCAAACATAACCGCCGTGATTTTGGCGAGACGCCCCATTTCTTTAAGCGCTACCCAAGGCGCGGACCAGCCGTATTGAACGGTTTCAAAACCCATGAGTGTGTGTGGAACGTAGCTTTCGTACAAAGAAAGATTTCCATAGTTCGGCAAAAGGTCCGAAAGGCCAATGCCCACTCGCCCATCTTCTTCACGCGGGCTAAGTTCAATGATCCGTATTTCCTCGCCACGCGGCAGGGTATACCTAATAGACCCTTCCTTTGCATACTCAACGGTGAGGTCCGTCACCTCTTGAGCACTGTGTACGTTCACTCCATTTAAAGCCATAATCCGATCCCCAATCTGAATGCCGCCCAGTTCAGCAGGAGATTCCGGCTGAACATAGGTCACAATAGGCAAATTCACCGGAACCGAGAAAGGCAGTTCCATATCACCCAAACCGGCTCGATAAATGGTGAGCGTCACGAGCTCCTCTCCCTCCAAATGAGTATATAAGTCATCCGAACTTAAAATTTCTTCGCCATTGATGCGGATAATCGCATCGCCCTCCGTCAGAACGCCGCTGAAAACGGACGTCGCGTCTTCTCGGTACACCAAGCGAGGCAAATACAAAGTAGAGAAAACGGTCTGAGACAAAAGATCTTTGCTCAAGTATTCGGCTCCACCGCTTCCATCGGCACGGTCCATTTGCACCAAGGGCGCTTCACCACCGGCGTTCACACTGTCCACCATGGCCTGCCACTCTTCCACGGAATCCAGCGAGTCGCTTCCACCACTCGTTATGATTCGGTCTCCCACTTCAAAGGATCGCACTTCTAGATCTTCTCCGTTATAAACCACCGTGTTGTAAGGCTGATTGGATTCCACCACCACAATGCCGGGTTCCACGTTCACAGTGCCGTCTTGAATGCCCGCGTAAAAATCCTCCTCAGTACTGATGAGCGGCTCGATTCCAATGGAAAACCCAACGGTGAGCAGCACAAAAGCCAAAAGCAAATTCATCACCACACCGGCCACCACAATCCAAGCCTGAGTACGGAGCGGCTGATTGGCAAAACTGCGCTCACTGCTGCGAGATTCTTTACTAGACGTGTCCTCACCCAGCATGCGCACAAATCCACCAAATGGGATCCAGTTGATGGAGTAAATGGTTTCTCCTTTTTTGATTCCAAACATGCGGGGCGGCAAGCCCATTCCAAATTCTTCCACTTTCACACCCGCTCGTTTCGCTGCAAAAAAATGCCCGGCCTCGTGAATGAGGATGAGCACTGAAAATACGATGATGAAAATAACAACGGTGAGAATAAAATTCATAATATATTGATGTAGCTTCGGCCTATTAAAGGGTCATAATGGCTTCCTCCTTCTTTCGAGCGAGTTCTTCAATTTGTTTGTTGGTGGCGTCCACTTCGGCTTGAAGTGCATTCTCGGCACCTTTGCGTTCGTCTTCACTCAGCTCTTCTTCGTGTTCCATTTTTTTGAATGAAGTCATGGCGTCGTGGCGCAGATTACGCACGGCGATTTTAGCTTCCTCAGACATGCGTCCCACCACCTTCACCAAATCGCGACGACGTTCTTCGGTTAGCGGAGGAATGTTTAAAATAATGGCGAGCCCATTGTTGTTGGGATTGAGATTGAGGTCAGAATCACGAATGGCTTTTTCCACGCCCGCTAAAGTAGACCGATCCCAGGGTTGAATTTGAATGGTGCGCGCATCGGGAATGCTCACACTGGCGATGTTTTTAATGGGTTGCATCACGCCATAAGATTCCACCATGAGGGTATCCACCATTCCACTGGACGCGCGGCCCACTTGGAGTTTGTTGAATTCTTCCCCAAGGTGCTCGATGGCTTTAACTAGATCTTGTTTGGTTTTTTGTACTAAAGGATGTGCCATAAAAGTTTAAGATATTAGAGAACCGATTTTTTTACCCAGCGCTGCCTTGAGCAAGTTGCCGGATTTACCTTGGAACACGAGCACCGGAAGTGCGTTGTCCCTACAGAGCAAAATAGCGCTTAAATCCATAACTTGCAACTCGCGCTTCATCACCTCGGCGTAAGAAATCGTGGGAAAAAATTTGGCATTTTTATGCTTCATCGGATCTTTGTCGTAGACTCCCTGCACTTTGGTTTCTTTTAAGAGCACTTCGCAATTCAGCTCAAGCGCGCGGAGCGCCGCAGACGTATCGGTCGTGAAGTAAGGATTCCCCGTTCCACCGCTGCAGATCACTACATCACCGTGGCCAAGCAGCTGGGCAGCTAGAGAGGGCATATAGGGGGTTGCAAAGTAAAATTCCCCATGAGCACTGAAGAGATGAGCCGGAACATTTATGGACTTGAGCGCTTCTTGAAGCAGCCGCCCATTCATCATAGTGGCGAGCATACCAATGGCATCGGAAGCACTGCGGGAAATGGTGAGCTTTTTATTGTCGCGGTAGCGCCAAAAGTTGCCGCCGCCCACCGTGATGGCAATTTGCAGTTTCTTTTTCCAAAGCGCTTTGATGTCCTGAGCCAAGGCCATGACGGCGGCGGCATCGGCCCCTTGTCCGTCACTGCCCGCCAGCATTTCGCCGGAAACTTTAATCATCAAGCGTTTGGTCTTCATAACTTGAAAATAATATAACCGAGTAAAATCCCTACGGCGATTCCTCCAAACACCATCAGCGGCGTGCGAGTATTGGGTGCAAAACGGCGTGCATTCGCAAGGTCGGTGAGCAAATTGGTGCTCAAAATAACTTCTTCTTGTTTGTTGCGTTCCACCACATCCAAGAAACTGTGGTTCGCCACCAGCGCCACAAAACGATCAAAAGTAATCTTCACGTAGTCGGAAGGGTTCAACCCGGACGGGTGCGTGCCCTTAATATCCTCAATAGGCTGCTTTTCAAAAGCAACATTCACGCCGTCGTCATCGGCTTCGTCGGGGAAATAAATGTCATCCATAAGTGGAGGCGAGTCCCACCTATCTTACAAGTTCCCAATTTGTTCCGCAACCGTAAGGAGCAAATGCATATCTTCTTCTTGGCAACGTGGGCACACCTCCGTGGCGAACACGCCTTTGAGTTCGCCTTGCAGATTACGCACCGCGATGTAGAGCTGCGTTCCTTCAATAAAACTGAGTTCAGCATTGGGCTGAGCACACGCGGCAAGCACCTTAGCCAAAGAAGCCGTTGCAGCCGCCAATTGTTCAGGCGTCAAACTAGGCGTAGCGTATTTCACCGTTCCAGCCGGAGCGAACAAAACCACCGTGCGGTGGTGTAAAACCATTTCCACTTCTTTCAAAATAGAGGGCAACACTTGAGCGGTGTCTCCCTGCATTTTTCGGGTCAGCGCGCTGACATGTTCCAGCATCACGAGTCGTTCATTCATGGTTTGGAGTCGCCCATTCATCACCTTCACAATTCCCAAAATAATGCCCACGGCCGCCTGAGGATCCTTGATCACCAAGCCTTCAAATTTAGGTAACGAAAGTTTGAGTAACACGGTGTCTTGCAAAGCTTCCACGGTAGCGCCGCGCATTTTGTCGGAAAGCAAAGCGCCTTCTCCAAAAAAATCGCCCACTCCGAGCGTAGCTAAATGCTTTTGTGTTTGCTCCCCATCCTTAAGCGACTTGTTGATCTTCACCAAACCGGAGAAAATATAATAGAAATCTTGGGAATCGTCCCCTTCTTTTAAAATGGCTGAGCCAGCAGTGAAGCTTTCTTTGGTCCAATACTCGTCACCTCCAAAACTTTGGTAAATAATGGGGTCGGTCAAATTGATGAAAAGTGAGCTCATGATTGCATAAGGTTAGCGATGAGTTCAGGATCGTGTGCACGAAGCAGCATGTCCTGTTCAGAAATGATTCCGTTTTTGTAGAGTTCGGCCAGCGACGCATCCAGCGTGAGCATGCCGTCTTCCTTTCCAATTTGCATCATGGAGTAGATCTGATGCGTGTTTCCTTCTTTAATACAATTGGTGATCGCATCGTTGCGAACCAAAATTTCCAAAGCCAGGGCACGTCCGCTTCCATCTGCTTTAGGAATGAGGCGTTGAGCCACGATTCCCAGCAAAGTGGTGGAGAGCTGCGTACGGATCTGAGCTTGTTGATGAGGAGGAAAAATATCAATAATACGGTCGATACTTTGCGCGGCATCCTGCGTGTGCAAGGTGGCCAGCACCAAGTGTCCGGTTTCCGCCAAAGTGATGGCAGCCGAAATGGTATCGAGATCACGCATTTCCCCCACCAAAATCACATCGGGGTCTTCGCGGAGCGCCGCACGTATCGCCATCGGAAAAGATTGCGTGTGCGTACCCACTTCGCGCTGCGTCATGAGTGCCATTTTAGGCTGATGCACGAACTCAATCGGATCTTCCACCGTAATAATGTGCACGCGTCGGCTCATATTCACTTCATTGATCATGGCCGCCAAAGTGGTGGACTTACCGGAACCCGTGGGCCCAGTCACAATCAGAAGCCCTTTAGATTTTTGTGTGAAACGCTTCAGCATCTCGGGCAGCCCCATGCTTTGCAGTGTAGGAATTTCGGAAGGAATACTTCGGAAAGCCATCCCAGGCCCATCCGAATCCATGAACACATTCACACGAAAACGTCCGGTTCCCATAACAGCGTAGGACGTATCGATTTCTTGTTTGTCTTTAAAAAGAGCAAGTTTTTCTGGAGTCAAAACCTGAGCAATCACCTCATCCATGCTGTTCACGGTCATCGGTTCCGCATCCTGCATTTCATAAATCTCCCCATTGCTGAG
Organism: uncultured Candidatus Peribacteria bacterium; assembly: GCA_965230905.1. Lineage (GTDB taxonomy): Bacteria > Patescibacteriota > Gracilibacteria > UBA1369 > 2-02-FULL-48-14 > 2-02-FULL-48-14. Next base: position 949,543 of record OZ246396.1, on the reverse strand, counting down.
TCGCACCAGCGGCACACGTCCCACCTTAAGATGCAGGTCGGGCGAATGACTGTCGGTTACTTGTTTGAGGTAGAGGTTGATGTCCATAAAAGGGATGAATTAATCGGCAAAACCAATGATTTTACTTGAGGCGTCAAAGGCTAAAAGTTCCGCGTTGGCTCCATCCTTGGTAGGAACACTTATAAACCACGCAACGGTCTCTTTTTTAAGCTGAGCATTGTTGGGATGTTCACCCACATGCATAGCGTCGGTCATAAAAGTGAAAGACTTATCAAACTGGGGTTCGCCAGGTTTAGTTACGAGGGTTTTATCAAAATCTAAGGCCTCTAAAGGCTTCCCTTTTTCTGATAAAAAGGCCTTGGCCGCACTCACGGAAGGCTGAAGGTCAAAAGTAGCTTGGGTTTCTGGCTTGCTGGCTTTAAGCGCTTGCACTGCGGCCACTGTTTTAGGAGCACCGGCAAACTGTGTAGGTACTCCGTCGTCCCACATCGTTGCGACTTTCTCAACATTTTTCGGATCCATTGGGTCGCTGTCCTGCAAGGAAACCAATTGAATTTCATTGTCGGCGGGTTTATCGGTGCTTCCCAGCGGAACCACGGTCATTTTAAGTCCCATGGACTCCAAAGCGAGTTTCCCAACAGGAGAATCTGCAAAAATCTGTAGATCCGTAGGTGTTTTATCCATCACCACGCGGGATCCCGCAGGGTAAGGGAAAAGTTTAGGCCATTGCTTCGCAACGTCTTTATCTTTAGTCGCCAGGGCGGTAGAAATTTTTACCCAATCAAAGTCCGCATTCTTCACAATGGCGTGAGTCGAATCAGGGAACACAGGCGCTTTCGCACCAGGGTTCGCCGCCCAATACGCTTGATAATCCTTAAAAGTCAGCGTCTTCCCTTTCCCCTTGAGCGCTTCTGTAAGCGACTTCGATGCAGCCGGTTCATCGGCGGATTCCGAACTTTCTTCATCATCGTCTCCGGCCCCCTTAATCTGAGCATATATTAAAAGTCCAATACGTTGCGTGATGTGGAGGCTAGCGAGTCCTTCACGAGTTTCAATTTGAGATTTTTGGGCCCCAAATAGGCTCATGGCCGATGTCAAAGTATCCGGATTGTCTTCAACATAATCCAAAATAACCTTATCACCACCCATCTTGTCATAAATCCAGCTCATCACTCCTTTTTCGACAACTGCACCGAATTCTAGCTCCGTTCCAGCAGGAACTACTGGAGGTTTTTCAACACCAGCTGCCGCTGCAATTGCAGCAACGTCGGGAGTTTCTGGAGTCGTTGGAGTATCCGTCATTATTTGTTCTGGTTAAGAGCATGCGCAGTCACACGCATTTGTTCAATTTTTTGACGTAAAGAGGTTTCGTTCACCTTAGTTTTTCGCGCGGTTTCCATTCCCAAATCCTTACGGAGCGCATCTTCTTCATCCAAAATCAGCGTCATGGCGTGCATGGTCTCGTCATCCCAAGTCGCAACCAACTGCTCCCAAACTTCAGGAGCGGCCTTGCTGGCATAAAATTCCTGAAAAGCGAGACTAAGGGCTGCCCTTAGCGCTAAAGCCTTCACTGCTTGTTCCCGTTCAGTCATTTGTTTTATTTAAATCTTATAAGTATAGCAAAAAAATGGACTTTTCACAAGCGGGTGGAACCTGGAACGAATCAGTTGTTTTCATGAATCCCCTCTACACCAGAAGAGGCGAGTAAATCCTCTAAATCTACTTCCATAATATCTATGTTCACCAAACGCCCATTTTTATCATAGTCCAGCACTACATTCTCCTTGAGTTCACTATCAACACTCTTCGTCTTTTGGAGACGAATGCTTAGGATCTTAACTTCGGGATCGTAAGAAATTTTGGTCATAAATCAAGATATTTTTTAACTTTTGAAGTATCGATGACAGTAATTACCTTAATGCGCCCTACCCTTGAGAAAACAACAATTAGTAGATGTCCATTTGTCCTCAAACCTTTTGCTATGCAGACATTTCGATTATAGGTTGTTTGAAGTGAAGCATCAATAGTGCTAATCACTTCACTAGAGGTAATTCCTCGTTCTTTCATTCTTTGAATGGCATGTCGTGTAAAATGAATTCGTTTCATTCCTATATGCTCTTACAAATACGAAAATTATCAAGTTTGAGCAGCAAAATTTGGCAAAATTACTCTTAAATTTCGCGTTGTTACAAGTCTGACAACACCCCAGTTGACACCATCAGAAGTATTTTAAAAGTCACTCATATGAGTGACTTTTAACTCAATCATAACTTTTGTAAAGCTCCACCTACATCATATCCCCCATGCCCGGCATGCCGCCCATGCCTCCGGCTGGTTTATCTTCGGGAATGTCGGTCACAGTTGCGCCCGTAGTCAGCACGGTTCCAGCAACGGAAACGGCGTTTTCCAGCGCGCTGCGTGTCACCATTTTTGGATCCACAATTCCCGCTTCAAACATATCCACGTATTCATCGTTCAAGGCATCGTAACCGTAGCTGTCGCTCTTGCCTTTCATCACTTCCACAATCACCACTTCCCCGTTCTTTCCGGCATTCTCTGCAATCTGTCGGATCGGCGCGCTGAGCACAAAACGCACGAGCTTAGCCCCCACGTTTTCGTCCTCATTCGCCCCACGGAAATCCTCCAGAGCCTTGGCCGCGTGGAGCAAAGCCGCTCCTCCTCCAGCCACGATTCCTTCTTGAACCGCCGCCTTGGTCGCATTGAGCGCGTCCTCGATGCGAGTCTTTTTTTCCTTCATCTCAATTTCCGTCACCGCGCCCACTTCAATGATTCCCACTCCGCCCGCGAGCTTAGCCACCCGTTCCTGAAGTTTTTCTCGATCAAAATCAGACTTAGTGGATTCCATCATGGCCTTGAGTTCCGCCACGCGGTTTTCCACATCCCTAGAGCTTCCCTTTCCGTCGATGATCATCGTGGAATCCTTTCCGCTCACCACTTTTTTAGCCTCTCCCAAATCGTTCAAACTCACGCTTTCGAGCTTGAGTCCAATTTCTTCCGAAATCACCGTTCCACCGGTGAGAATGGCGATGTCACGCAGCATTTCCTTGCGTCGGTCCCCAAAAGCAGGCGCCTTGATACCCAAAATGCTGAATCCACCACGAAGCTTGTTCACAATAATATTCGTGAGCGCGTCTCCATCGATGTCTTCGGCAAGGATCACGAGTTCCTTCTTTCCACTCTGCACCACTGCCTCCAAAAGTGGCAGCAAGTCTTTGAAGTTGCTGATTTTTTTATCGGTGATCAAAATTTTGCAATCCTCATACACGGCCTCCATTCGAGTAGAATCGGTGATCATGTAAGGAGCGATGTATCCGTTGTCGAATTGCATTCCCTCCACCACTCGGTAGGAAATTCCCACCCCGCGCTGGCTTTCTTCCACGGTGATCGCGCCATCGTGACCCACTTTTTCCATAAGCTCCGCAATCACTTCTCCAATCTCGCTATCTTGCGCAGAAATAGTCGCCACCTGCGCCACTTCCTTTTGAGACTTGAGCGGTTTCGCCATTTCATTGAGGCGTTCCACCACCTTGTGAACCGCCTTATCCATTCCTTTTTTGAGGAGCACAGGGTTCGCCCCCGCTACCACATTGCGAATTCCTTCTTCCAATAGAGCCGCGGCTAAAACCGTTGCTGTTGTAGTTCCATCTCCAGCAATGTCGTTGGTACGCGTCGCCACTTCTTTAACCAGTTGAGCCCCCACATTTTCTTCAGGATCCTTGAGGTCGATTTCCTTAGCGATCGTCACTCCGTCGTTCGTGATGAGAGGTCCACCGAACTTCTTTTCTAAAAGTACATTGCGGCCCTTTGGCCCCATAGTAATACGAACGGCATCCGAAAGCTGACGTACACCGCTGAGCAGTTTCTGACGAGCTTCATCTTGGAATAGTATTTTCTTAGCCATAAAATTTTAAGTTATTGAATGATTGCAAGAATGTCTTCTTCTTCAAGGAGCAGCATTTCATGTCCGTCCATTTCCACTTCCGTTGGTCCGTACTTTTTGAACAGCACTTTTTGCCCTACTTTAACCTGAGACTCCTTTCCTTCTTTACCAGCACCCACCGCCATGATTTCCCCACGTTGAGGTTTTTCTTTGGCCGAGTCGGTTAAATAAATTCCAGATGACGTTTGGGAAGCTTCTTCTTCGCGCTTCACCACCACGTAACCCGCAAGCGGTTGTAATTTGGACATAAACAGTTTGATTAGATACTAAATTAGCACTCCAGTTTTGGCAGTGCTAATTTTAGCTGTGACAAGTTTTAAGTCAAGACTTACTGATCCAATCCTTCCATCGCTTTTTGAATGCGAGCAAGAAAGCCCTCGCCACGTAGGAAAGTTCCACCGTCTGTTCTTTCCTGGTTCATTTCACCAGAGAGTAAACGACCTCCATCGATGATGTGCCCGCAGATTCTCAGGGAGACAACTCACTTTTACCCAACAAACGCTAATTTTCTTGACCTACAAACTCAACCCTCTCCTCCATCACTTTCTTCAAAAAAGCCTCCTCTTCAATGGTATCTACTCCAACCAAGTCAATTCTATAAGGCAGTGGTAAAGCACTCAAAGCCGCTCGAACTCCCAGCTCCTCATCCAGCGAAAAATCATCCGCCTCGTAGGCGAGGTCAATATCTGAACTACGCTTGAAATCGCCACGGGCACGAGATCCAAAAATCGATACTTTTTTGATTTTGGGAAAGCGCGAAAAAACCTGTTGAATTTGGGAAATCTGGTCGGAGGTGAGTCCAAATTTATCCATTAAATATGCTTATCTAAAGTGTCTTTTAAGCCCCTCAAAAGAAGACTGAATCTCTCTTGTATGAGCTCAATCAATCCATCTGCTTTTTCTAAACTGTATTCATGAGCACTCACATTTCTAAGTTCGAGCATTTTGAGCCAGCCTTCAAAATCATCTATAAAAGATTCTTGATAAGCTTTTTGGATAACATCCCTAGGGGCGCTCACTTCAAAACCTTTATAATTCAGCCAATCTTTGAGAACTTTCCAACCCAGTTCAAAGGAAAATTCAAAGCGCTGTATGAGGCCATCCAAAGCCAAACGATCCTTGGGCTTCATGGCCACAGCCTCTTCCAAACGAGCCAATGCTTGTTGGAAGTGAGAATACCGTTGTTTAACTCGATCTAAGTCCATAAGTTATAGAGTTGATGTGACTTGCGTCACGTTATTGCTTAAGCCGTAGGCACTCGCCTCTGCTCGCATACCCTTCGGGTCCGCCTACCCAGCAAACGCCTCTACGCGCTTTTCGCGAATGACCTCTACTTTGATTTTTCCAGAGTATTGGAGGTCTTTCTCGATCTTGCGTGCCACCTCGTGTGACATCTTGAGCGCTTGAAGGTCATCCACTTCGTCTGGGCTAACAAAGACGCGAAGTTCGCGGCCCGCCTGAACGGCAAAGGCTTTTTGAACGCCGGCAAAGTCCGTCGCGAGTTTCTCAATTTCCATGAGACGCTTCACGTAGGTTTCCAGGTTTTCTTTATTAGCACCCGGTCGAGCCACAGAAATGAGGTTAGCCACTTGAATGATCTTGGCTTCCACGCTCAAGGCTTCCACATCACCTTCGTTGGCTTCCACACAGTGCAGCACCTCGTCCGATATTCCGAATTTCTTCAGAATATCGCGTCCAATGAACGCGTGTTTCCCCTGAACTTCATGATCCACCGCCTTTCCAATGTCGTGCAAAAGTCCGGCCTTCTTACAAAGGTCGATGTTTGCTCCCATCATGCCAGCAAGTTCCGCCGCCAAGAAAGCCACTTCCATAGAGTGCTTGAGCACGTTCTGGCCGTAGGCGATTCGGAACTTGAGACGCCCCAAAATCTTCAAAAGGTTCGGCGGCAAAGCCGCCACACCCACCTCAAACGCGGCCTTTTCGCCGAGTTCTTTAATGAGTCCGTTCACTTCTTCCTTCACCTTAGAATACATTTCCTCGATTCGCGCTGGGTGAATACGTCCGTCTTCCACCAAACGTTCGAGCGTGATCTTAGCCATGTAACGACGAATCGGATCGAAGCCGCTGATCACAATAGAACCAGGAGTATCGTCCACAATCACGTCCACACCCGTAACAGATTCAAAAGCATTGATGTTTCGTCCTTCACGTCCAATAATCCTTCCTTTAAGTTCGTCAGATGCCAAAGGCACCGAAGTAGTGGTGGTTTCCACCGTGGTTTCAGAAGCATAGCGCTGAATGGCATCGGCCAAAATTTGCTTCGCCTTTTCTTCCACACCTTGTTTCATCTCAGCCTCCAAGTGCTTGGCGTGCTTAAAGAGGTCATCCTTAAATTCCTCCTCAATCTGTTTAAGGAGTAAAGTCTTGGCCTGTTCGTGGGTCAAATTCGCCACTTCATTTAGCTTTTTCTCCTGTTCAGCCACGAGCTCCTGCGCCCGTTCACGCTCCTTTTTAAGCGCCTCGCCTTTCTGTTCAAACTGAGCTTTTTGCTTATCCAGCTCCTCCACCTTTCCATCGAGCTGCTCTTCTTTCTTGAGAAGACGCGTTTCATTTTCTTCGAGTTTCTTGCGCTTGATACGTTCTTCTTTTTGCGCTTCTTCACGTTCCTTGAGGGCCTCATTTTTCGCCTTCATCACTAAAGAGTTGGCCTGATTCTGGGCATCTTGAAGCGCGCGATCCATCTCCTTACGCTTCTTGAGATCTTCACCTTGAATCTGACGGGTTCTAACAATATAACCAACCGCTCCTCCGCCCCCGAGTCCGAGCAGAAGAAGTAGTATTGAAATGGCGGTGTCCATAAAACGAGGGGATTAAACCCCGGAATGTCCAAAACTCCAGCTGCGAAGCCAAATTTTCAACCTGTAAAACGTTTCTTTTGTCTTGTTTTTCATTAGTTTACGAGGAGTTGGGTAGTCCGGATTTGAGATATAAAGAACTAAGCGCACTGTACACAAGTTCTGCACTTTTGCACAACGAGATTTTTCCGTTTTGTCATAAAAATTTCAGAAATATTTCAGGAAAATTTCAGGATTTTATAAAGGTCGGGGGCGTAGTCTCGATTCACCTAACCCCATCGCATGAAAAAACTTTTCCTTTTACTCGCCCTTTTACTGCCCACGCCAGCGCTGGCTTGCGAAGAGCACGAAGAAGCCAGCCTCGATTTAGAAATTTCCGCGCTCTACCCCAACCCCAACAGCGGGGAGGCGGAATGGATTGAGCTGACCAACAGCGGCAAAGACCCCGTGGACCTTTCTTTATATACGCTCGAGGACGCCACCGGCAAACCCTGGGCCCTTTCCGGCACTTTAGAAGAAACGACGGAAATCACCGGCTTCCCTTTTCAACTCAACAACAGCAATGAAACCGTTGTACTCAAAACCCTGAGCGGCGAAACCGTGGCTACCTTTGCATACACCACTAGTAAGAAGGGTGAAATCTTGACGAAGGACGCACCGGCCGCAGAAACCAGCGCGACCGCCAGCACTCCAACGGCCTCCACAACACCGCCCGTCGTAAGCCCCACCACCACACCAGCCAAGTGGCCCATTTTCTCAGAAGCTTTACCAAACCCCGAAGGCTCCGACAGCACCGATGAATGGATCGAACTTTACAATCCTTACGGCGAAGACCTGCCCCTCGCCGGACTTTCCTTAGACGACAGCGAAGGCGGCAGCAAACCTTATGCGCTCAGCGGAACCTTGGCTGCGGAATCCTATCTGCTAATTCCCGTGACAGAAAGCAAACTCACCCTCAACAACGATTCCGATCACCTTCGCCTGATGGGCGTGAACGCCGAAATCCTTTGGGACATTCCTTATGACGGCTCCAGCGAAGGCCTCAGCTACGCCTGGTTCACCGATTTTTACGATTGGACCGAAGAATCCACTCCCGGGAGTGAAAATACTTGGGCAGGCGAAGCGGCCGAAGAAGAACCAGAAGCCGACGATGCCTCCACCTATAAAGACGGCGACCTCTCCGATGAAGTAGCCGTGACTGAAGTATTCCCCAACCCCGCTGGCCCCGACAACGAAGAAGAGTGGATTGAAATCACCAATGGCGGCAGCGTCGCCGTGAACCTGGGCAACTGGACTCTGGACGATGGCGAAGGCGGCTCCGACCCTTTCACTTTCCCCGACACCACCGTGCTAGCGCCCGGCCAAACCCTGATTCTTTATAGAACCGAAACCGGCATCGCCCTCAACAACAGCAACGAAACCGTGCGTCTCAGCGACCCCACCGGTGAAGTCAGCTCCGAAATCACTTACGAAAGCAGCGAAGAAGATGAATCTTACGCAGAAATTCAGATCGAAGAAGTGCACAGCGAACAAGCCTCAACTTCAGGACTGGGAAACCAAGGGTTTTCCACATGGCAGTGGGTTACCCCCAGTCCTGGAGCTTTGAATCCGATCTGGAAACAAATAAAAGGCGACGTGATGGAATTCGACGGCTCCGTGCTCACCCTCTTTGATGGCGTCAGCACCTGGTCTTTCAAAACCGCAGCTGCCCAAAGCGTCGACCCTCTCCTCTACGAACCCGGCAACACCCTGCTCGTTCAAGCCGCCGCCCAAAATGGCCTCTTTGAAATCATGCACAGCGAGCTCCTCGAGTCCGCCGCCAAAGAATCCAAAAAGGCTTTCCCCTGGGGAATTTTAGGAACGATTGGCTTGGCGGGAGGATGGGGAATTTACGAAATCCATAAGCGACTACAAAACAAAAAAGCCACGCTTGCAATTTAGAGAAAAATCGCTACGATGTCGGTACCTTCTTAACCCACAGAAATGGGCGCCCTAGGTCTCAAAAAATACGGAGAAGAATTGGATGACGACGAAAGTCCGAATCTTAAGAAACCCCAACTTCGAGAGATGGAAAGCAACGGTGAAAGTGGTTGGGGTGGAATTCGAGATTTAAGAGACGAGGATAAAGAAAAACAAAAAGACCTAATCAAAGCACTCAGAGAATTCCAGAGTCAAAGTGGCATCAATGAAGAGAACCACATCAACAAACTTCAAAAGTGCACCAAAAAGAGCGAACTCATGGAGATGGAGCGCAAGTTCAAAAAAGCTGGGACTGAATGGTACAAACTCCAAATGAAAAAGAGCGGTGCCTTCGAACCGCTGGACGTGCGCGAAGAAGCCCTCATCAATCAGGAGCTAGACGGCCTGACCTCATGGTTCTCCAGCTTGGAGCTCCATGGCGAAACCAGCATGATCTCAACCTTGAACGATCTGGATGAGAATATGGCTTTGAAAATTGCCTTCCGAAAGAAACTCAAAAAACAAAGCAAATTCATTCAATCGGAATACTTCCGCCGCTTGGGATCTTTACCATTGATTGGCAGCAAAGAAAAACTACTCGAAAATATTTTAAAGGGACTCGAAGAAGTAGAAGAGGCGCCTTCGGCCGTGCAATACGAGTATAAAAAGATACAAAAGAGCGCACAAGCCGGGAAAAGCACTGCTGAAATAAAGAAAGAAGTGATGACTGGCTACAAAGTTCGCGCCGATGCTTATCAAAAAATGCTGGCGGACAACAAGCAGTATTTCGGTGCCGACACCGATCAGGAGTTCATGGAATGGTTTGACGAGCGCGAAAATTTTGCCGAGATGGACGCTGCCGCCAAAAAGCTGCCCAGCCTCATCAAAGAACGCAAAAAACTCTTCACTAAGCGCGACGGCATCCTTAAAAACTGTTCACCCGAACAAAAGAAAAAGTTGCTGGAAAAAACCAACGACATGCGCCGTCATGAGTTGGAAAAATTCCTCCCAGAGATGGAGCAACTGGTGCGCAACAACAATGTGCACACCGCGGAATACATGGCCACCCTTTATACGGCCCGTGTCTCCAACATCGATCTGTACCAGCCCTTCGAGACCACGCGTAATATTCAAAAGTTCAAACTCAACGATCTTGAAACCCAAAAGGCTAAACTAGTCGTACTCAAAGAGGAAATCGAGGAACGCGCTGCGGTGGTCCGCAACTACTTAGCCCTTCCCTCTTATCTCCGCAAAGACGAGGTATTCCTGCGCGCCCACGCCTTGGACCGCGAAGCTTTTGTGGCCGATGCCTGGGAACAACAGCACCGTGAACAAACCCATCCTTTCGATACATCCAACGTAGACCATTTGGATTCCGAAGGCATTCAAGACACCAGTGAACAAATCGAAAGCGAAGAGGGCGAGGACATGATGGAAGATGTGCTGGAGGAGTTGGGCCAAGAAGGCCAATTGATAGCCGTGGATTTCCAAAGAAAGACTCACGATAAAATCTTTGGGGCTGCCGAGAAAGCAAAAACCTATGGAGAAAGCCAGGAGCAACACTACCTCCGCGACCTCAAATTTTGGACTCGTGTAGATGAGAATGTTAAACACGAAAGCGACGTGTCGACCGAACGAGAACGCAGCAAGTTCCGCTTCATTCAAGCCGCCAACGAAGCCTACGACGAAGACTACGTATTCACTTCCGGCGGAACCGTGCGCCGCGCCGAAACGGTGAGCGCTCAAGACCTTAAGAACGGAGGCACCATGAACACTGAAAAACTCAAACGTGCGCGCTACGGTGAACACGTAAAAGTAAAAGACGGCGAAGGAAAGATGGCCCAAGATCCTTTGGAAATGATCGAGAAATTGTCTGGCCAAGAACTCATGCGACTGGTGCTGCTGGCCATCAATAAAATGGGTAAAAAACACATGAAACTGGGCGACGGCAATCTACAATTGCTCCGCAATTCCACCAACATTAAAAAAGCCATTGGAACCCGCATCATAGATATGGAAATGACTCACATGGAGGATTCTGAACAACAACCCGTTTAATGCAAATCATCAAAGTCTGTTGCGGAGGAACCTGTACGCTGAACTTCAGTTTCGATACCGTGGAGAAGGCGGAAAAAATGCTGGGCATCAAGGCAGGTGAAAGCACTCCAGATGGGAAATTTCGGCTTGAAAAAACAGGGTGCCTGAGTCACTGTGAGCTCGGTCCGAATGTGCTTTTCATGCAGCAAAACTCTCCGCTCACCCTCATCATGAATGACGGAAAAGTAGAGAATAAAATGCGGCCAAGGCAGTTCGAAGCAAAACTCCAAGAACTCTTGGACGCTAACTCTCCTAATAACAACTAAAATGCTCTACGATCTCCTCATTGTGGGTGGCGGCTGCGCCGGCCTCGGTGCTTCCATCTACGCCCGCCGTTTCAACTTAAACGTGCTCATTCTTACGGAAGGGCTCGGCGGAACCATTACCACCACGCACCTCGTTGAAAACTATCCCGGCTTCATCGCACTCAGCGGCCAAGAACTCGCCGACAATTTGATCGCGCACGCCAAAGCCAACGACGTTCCCTTTAAACTCGGCAGCCGCGTGACTCGCATCGTGAAAGAAGGCGACGTATTCAAAGTAGATTTTGGAAAAGAAACCTTTGAGGCACGCACCGTACTAGTGGCCACCGGAACCACTTACCGCCAACTCGGTGTGCCCGGGGAAAAAGAACTCGCCTCACGCGGAGTTTCCTACTGCGCCACCTGCGACGCCCCCTTCTACAAAAAGAAGCGCGTGATCATTGTGGGCGGCGGAGACAGCGCCGTTAAGGAATCCCTGATTTTGGCCGAACATGCGGAGCACGTGACCATTGTGTACCGCGGCGATGCTTTCACCAAAGCCGAGTACATCAACCTGAAGCGCATGGAGGCCGCGCCCAATATCACACCGAAATTCAAAACCAACATCGTGGAAATTCTGGGTGACACCGTGGTCCGCAAAGTAAAGTTCGACACGGGCGAAGAGATGGACATCCAAGGAGTCTTCATTGAAATTGGCCGCATCCCGCTCACTTCTATGGTGGACGAGCTTGGCGTGGAAAAAAATGCCAAGGGCGAAATCCTCATCAACCATATGAGCGAAACCAATATTCCCGGCTTCTACGCTGCCGGCGACGTGTCCGACACCGAATGGAAACAAGCGGTCGTGGGAGTTGCCGAAGGAACCAAAGCCGCTTACATGGCCTATGAATATGTATCCCGACAAAAAACCGCCCTCTAAAAAAGAGGGTCTATTTTTTACCTTAGGCATAGCAAGTTTTTTTGTAATTCTGCTGACAGGCCTCATATTACTGCTCGACTTTCCACGCATTTACAAAATTATAAGCGAAACCATCCTCATCGGAGCTTACCTCTTGGCCTTTGCGTCAGGTTTTTTTAACGAAAAGTTTGAAGACTTTGTGAAATCAAACAAAATGAGCTCGTTCATGAACGGCCTCAGCCTAAGCTTCCTACTCGTCATCCTCCTTTTTGCGAGCCTAATGGTTTGGGGAGCGCTGCAAGTTTAAAAACTTGAGAAAGTATCACCACAAATAAGCAGACCTCGCCTCCTGCACCTTGACGTTGATTGAGTGCGCAATCGTGTGGTGTTCTTTGCAGAGTGGAGCGAGATAATGAGGGTCATGCCGCCGACTGAGGGCAAAGGTTTGCGTGTGGTGCAAGTGGTCAGCCGGCTTTTTACAGGTGGGAATGGAGCATTTGGAACCATGCTCTTTTTGAACGACGCGCTGAGTTCTCACCGCTACATAGCGAGATTCGGTTTCCTTCAAATCTTTAGCGATGGCATCTTTCTCTTCTTCGATTTCTTTTTCATGGCGATCTAGCAGTTCTGTTAAAAGCTAGCTTAGATCTATCCCTTTCTCCTGTAGTTTTTCGAGCCGCACCTTGACGTCCTCGGAAAGTTGTAGTGGCATCATTTGCCCGGGCAAAGCGCCCTCGTGGCGCAAAGATCGCTCATCTCTAACCAAAGTTTCCAGAGCTTTTTTAGGAAGTAACTGAACCTGCTGAGCCCAGAAGGCTTCATTCTCTGCCGTGACAACGGATTGAATACGAACCAGTTTGTTAATACTCACCTCGCCATTCTCTAAAAGAGCTTTCAAGGTTGGCTTATCTGCAAAGCGTTTCTCCAGGTTGAGTGCCGTGCTTACTTGTTCTTCACTCAGGCCTGCCAATTTAAAAGCAAACTCAAACATGGAGTCAAACCCTTTAGTTGCATACAATCCGCGTTTTTCAACTTCCGGGAGCAGCCCTATAAACCTCTGTCGCCATTGGATGGCATTTCGCCCATAAAACCGGGCTTTTTCATACAATTCTTGGTCAGTCATTTTTGATGGGTTAATGAATCTAAATTCTAACAAAAATCCCCCACTTTAACAGATCAAAACCCTCACTTTCACGTGACAAAAGCGTGGGTGAGTGCACCTTCACCTTTCGCGCCAAAAAACGCCCAAGCCCCGACTCGCCACTCCAAGCTCCATAAATTCTTTGGCCTCCTAAATTTTCAGCTTCCATAGAACTAAGCAAAATGCTACTTTGATAGACCTTATTCACCATGCCCACTTCCCTCCCCATCGACGAATTCGATAAAGCAAAGCAGCTGATGCTGGGAGCTCAGCGCATCCTGATTATTTCGCACAAAAACCCGGACGCCGATTCCATTGGCGCCAACCTCGCCCTCCGCGAAGCCCTGGAAAACATGGGCAAAACCGTCACGTCCACCAGCATCGATCCCATTCCCGAGAGCTGCCTCTTCCTCCGCAAAGCCGAGACCTACGTGCGCAGCTTCAATTTAGTCGACTTCGACTTGGTGATAACCGTGGACTGTGGCAGCCACAAACTCATGGCTTTTCACGAAACCATGCCAGACCTCCTGGACCGCCAAAAAATCCAGCTCATCAACATCGACCACCACCCGAGCAACGATAATTTTGGCAACGTAAATATTGTGATGGCCCAAACGCCGGCCACTTGTTTCATGCTCTTCGTACTTTTTTCCTACTACGGCTGGAGCATCACGCCCACCATGGCCACTTCCCTGCTCCAAGGACTTTATTACGACACGGGTTCCTTCATGCACTCCAACACCAGCGCCGATTCCCTACGCATCGCCGCGCGCCTGAAAGCCTTGGGCGCGGACCTCGAGCGCTCCGTGAAAGAACAATTCCACACGGCCTCCATTCCCAAGCTCCGTCTCTGGGGCCGCGCCCTTTCCCGCGCCACCCTCAACGAAAAACAAGCCGTGGTAACCGCCGTCACCGAGCAAGATTACAAAGAAGAAAACGCCACGCCCGAAGACCTCAGTGGCCTGGTGAACTACCTCAACCACGTGCCAGAAGCCAAATTCTGCATGCTGCTCACCGAGGATTTTAAAGGCAACATCAAAGGCTCGCTCCGCACTCAAAACGAAACCATGGATCTCACGGCCCTCACAGGACTCTTCGGCGGCGGCGGCCACAAAAAAGCAGCCGGGTTCACGGTGCCGGGCCACCTCGTTGAAAAGAAAAGTTGGGACATTGTTTAGACAGTGCTAAATCGCATCCAAGAAACCTTCATCGCTCCCTTCTTGATTCACCCAATACTGTTCCTGTTTTTCAGCTCTCGCGATTCCGCGTCTATTTTGCCTTCGCTTTTCATTTCCATTTCGCTGCCTCCTACGTTCTTGATTAGCATCTCTTCTAAAAAGCCAATAAAAATAACTCAAGTTCTCCAGTACTTGTTTAGAATCTTTTCCAATTTTTTGCCTGGAAAAAATGCTAGCGGCTTCAGCGGGTAACTTCAGTTCGCTTTCTAATAAATACTTATCAGGGACCACAATCATCATTCTGGGCTGCTGACCTTTACGTCGAACCAAGCTCACGCCCATTCCCCAGTCTTGCAAAACACGATAGATCGTGCGAATAGTCGAGGGCCATTCCTCATTTGCAGGTAGTAAAGATCCTTCCACTTGTGAGGCCATTAGCAAAGGCAGCTTAAAAGAAGCAGGAGGCGTTTTAGACTGGTTCGTTTCGTTTTTTCTAGCAGCTTGCTTGGCAGCTCGTTGCACCTCACGTATTTCAGTGGACGGCAAATCTAAAGTGTCAGGCATTTTTCGGTCATAAGCTGGGGGCGGCATGGGCTTGGATGCTTTTTGAGGAACAGGGGGAAGCTGTTCTCCTGCTTTGAGCTCTGAAGATGCTTGCTCAAAAACCAAAGAAATATTTAAAGCTGGGAAGACCAACCCTAAAGTGTAAAGAATCTGATTCAATCTACCACGAACCTGGGATCTATGTGGACCCAAGGTGTTAAGCTTCAGCCTGACCTTCGCAGAAGGACTTTTTGCAGAATCTAAACTTAAAAGTCTCATAGAAAAAATAAGACCACAGTCTAAAACCCTTTCAATAGAAAATCAACTACTGCACAATCTCCTTGTAACGCTTATCAATCACCTCCCAATTCATATTCTTCACAAACGCGTTGAGGTAACTTGGTTTGTCGATTCCGTAATCGATCATGAACGCGTGTTCCCAGCAGTCCAGCGCCATGAGCGGCACCTGGTGAACGGGGTAATTCATGTGATGTTCGAACATGATGTAGTGGTGCAATTTTTTATCCACCTTGCTGTACGTGAGCAAAACCCAACCCGGAGTTGACGCCGCACACGCACGCATATCCTTCTCCCACTCGGCCATACCACCAAAACTTCCCTCAAGAGCAGCCTTGAGCGCGTCGCTGCCCTCGGTAGGCGTTCCTTTCATATTTTCAAAATACATCTCGTGCAAATAGGTTCCGTTGAAAGCCGTGGCTTCGCGGCGCTTGAGTTCGCTGTATTCTCCAAAAGAATAGTTCGCCAAACTCTTATCCACGGTCATGAGTTTTTCCTCAATTTCGTTGATCTTTTTCACATAGCCTTCGTAAAGCTTGAAATGCTGAGAAAGCTGGCTGTCCGATAAACCTTGCAGGGTTCCCAAAAGTGCAGAAAAGTCTTTTGCGCTGTGTGCCATAAAATTTTGTTAGGAAATTCTTTTTGATTCTAGCACAGCCGTGTTAAACTCTAAATGTCATTAAACAAATCCGTATGGCGCTCAACGAAGGAGACTCCGTTCCGACTTTTAGCCTCCCCTCTTCATCTGGAAAGGAGCTTTCGCTGGCGGATTACAAAGGCAAAAAAATCGTGCTTTATTTTTACCCAAAGGACGACACCCCAGGTTGCACCACCGAAGCCTGTGAGTTCCGCGACAATCTGAAAAACTACGCCGGCGTGAACGCCGTGATCATTGGAGTGAGCAAAGATCCGCTCAAATCCCACGACAAATTCATTGAAAAATACGACCTGCCTTTTGAGCTGATTTCCGACGAAGAAGGTAAACTGCTCGACGCCTTTGGAGTGTGGAAAGAAAAAAGCATGTACGGAAAAACCTTTATGGGCGTAGAACGAACGACTTTCCTCATCGACGAAAATGGAAAAATCGCCAAGGCGTGGCGCAAAGTCAGCGTGCCAAATCACGTCGCCACTGTGTTGGAAGAAGCCAAGTCTCTGTAACTTTTTGAGGAGCTGTCCGTTGTAATAACCAGTAACCCACATCGTATGGGAAAAACGTTTACACTGGAGGAAGCCAATAGAGCCCTGGTTTTTGTGGCGCCTGTTCTCAAAGAAATTCAAACGATTTGGAATGCACTGATGGGCTTTCAGGCAAGCGAAGATGGAACCGCAGAGGCCGTGATCCGCAGCAAAGTGGACCGTTTAAAAACCTGCAATGCCGAACTCGCGCAAGTGGGCTGCCTGATGCGCGACCCCGTGGAAGGCATACTCGACTTTCCTAGTTTTTACAAAAATCAACCCGTGTTCCTGTGCTGGAAACTCGGCGAAGAACAGATTGAATTCTGGCATTCCGTTAGCGAAAATATCCAGGCTCGCCGCCCCGTCACCGAAGACTTTTTGAGCTGGAATTCCAAGGTTCCTGCCCAGGATCTCAACGTAGCTTAAAGCCCTTCATGAGTTCCAAGTACATCTGCTCGGTCAGGATTTCGATGCGAGACATTTTGTCGTCGGTGAAGCTTTCCAGCGCCGCCGTGTGAGCTGTGATCTCCAAATTTTCTTGAACGTAGGCAGCTTTGTCTGCAAGGGCCTGAGGGACTGCAGACATTTCAAAGCCCTCGTGCCCCACAATCATGGTGTTGAAACTATTGGGAATTTTCACAGTACCCACTTCAGTGAAAGCCGAGGCAAGGGTGTTCACCAGCGTGTCCAAAAATACGCCCTCGGCCGAAGCGGCGTTTAGGGCCAGTACTCCGTCTTCCGTGAGCCGCGATTCCGCCAGCGCAAAAAATTCCTGCGTAGCCAAGTGGGCGGGAATATTAGACGAATGGTAAGTGTCTATCAAAATGAGGTCGTAGCGCTGATCCGTATACTCCAAAAAAGTCCGCGCGTCCGCGTGCACAATCTCCACCTCCGCCTCCGAAAGTCCCATGTACTCCTGAGAAATACGCGTCACGACCGGATCAATTTCCACACCGGTGATTTCAATCTGCGGATAATAGCTGTTGAAAATTCGGGTAAAACTCCCCCCTGCGTGCCCCAAAATGAGCATCGTTTGAGGCGCGTCCACCAGGGCAGGCAAAACGCCAAAATAAGAATAATAATAGCGCTCACCGGGAATCACCGAGTCGGGATCGTACACCGATTGAGTGCCGAGCGGATTATCGATGTGCAGTCGACGCACCCCCTCCTCATCCTCCGTCACAAAAATGTAACCATAAGGTGAATCTTCGGCATGAATCACATCGCCATTGGCGTATACCGGCGGCACCACCAAAAAAAGTCCTAGCCCCGCCAACGCCAAGAGGCCCGCCCACCATTTTCGCAAACCAAAAGCCGCGAGGAAAATTAAAACGAGCCCAATGAACACAAAGGTTTTGGTCGTCCCCATGGTGGGAATCAGCAAAAAGGCCGGCAAAAAAGTTCCCAACAAACTTCCCAGCGTAGAAACCGTGGAAATCTGCCCCGACTCGCGGCCCATACTAGCGACATTTTTAATCACCAATTTAACCGTGAAAGGCACAATCATTCCCAGCAAAAACATGGGCACGGTCAATAAAAACCCCACCGCAAAAAAAGATCCCCACTTCACCGTAAGCGCCAAATTAGGAAACCCGGTCGTCAAATTTTCAAACAACGCAGGTGCAGCAAACGGAATCAGCACCGTCCACACACCCGTCAAAAAAACGAGCGCAAAATACGCATCCCGATTCGGATGCTTATCCGCCAGCCGTCCACCAAAATAATATCCTGCAGCGAGCGCCACCATAACCAGCCCAAGAATATTGGTCCACACATACAGAGAATTTCCAAAGTACGGAGCGAGCAGGCGCGCCGCACTCACCTCCACAGCCATAACCGCCATCCCACAAATGAAGGCTGAAAAGTAATATAAAAGATGTTTGTGCATGGATTCATTTACGCACAGCTTTACCTAAAATTCAATCGGTTGTAAGCTGCCTACAACGCCTTTTAACATTTTGACTTATGCAAATCGCCCTCTCCGCCAGCCCTGTTTCTGCTGATGTACTTTTTTTGGTTTTAGCCAAAGGCGAAGGCCTTTCCAAAGCCATGCAATCCGCTCTGGGCAGCGCGCTGAGCAAGCAAGTGGAAGCACGTTTCAAGGCCAAGGATTTTGAAGGTGAAGAAGGGCAGACCCTCACTCTTTTTGCAGACGGTGGAAAGTGGAAGCGCATCGTTTTGGTGGGCCGCGGCGAAGTGGGAAAAGAAATTCCTCAAGCCCTTGAACACCTGGGCGGACGCCTGCCTGACCTATGTAAAGCAGCCAAAGCGCAAAGCGCAGCCGCTTGGGTCAGCGAAGCAGATTTTTCTACCTTGGCCTATGGAGCTGCACTGGGTTCCTACGATTTCAAACGCTACAAAACTCCAGATAAAAAAGCCGTGCTAACCAACGAACTCACCTTCATTTGCCCCACAACTGCAAAGACCAAAGCCGCGCTCAATAAAGTGAACCTCTTCATGAAAGTGACGGAACCGATGCGAGACATGGTGAACACCTGCGCGGGAAATTTGAACACGCAAGATGTGGCCGATGCCGGCGTGGCCATGGCTAAAAAATACAAAATCAAAGCCACCGTCTTCGACGACAAGCAACTCAAAAAAATGGGCTGCGGTGCCATTTATGCGGTTGGACAAGGCGCACAAGTGGGCTCCCGCATGGTGATTTTGGAATACCGCAACAAGAGCAAAGCCAAGCAAGCCAACATGGCCTTTGTGGGAAAAGGAATCACCTTCGACACCGGAGGATTGAACCTCAAACCAACCGGTTACATTGAAGACATGAAACTCGATATGACCGGAGCCGCCACCGTGATTGCGCTCATGCAGGGAATCGCGGAAGCCAAGCTGACCGGTTACTTTGTGGGAGTGCTCTGCTGCGCCGAAAACGCCATCTCTCATTTGGCGGTTCACCCCGGCGACGTGGTTACGGCTTACAACGGAAAAACCATTGAAATCAACAACACCGACGCCGAAGGGCGCATGGTGCTGGCCGACGGACTTTCCTACACTCAAAAGAACTTTGAACCCAAAGTGATGGTGGACATTGCGACTCTAACTGGAGCCGTGACCGTTGCCCTGGGTTACCACATCACCGGAGTGATGGGGAATCAACAAAAAATTGTGGACGAATACATGGACTGCAGCAAACAAACCGGCGAGCGCAGCTGGCCTTTCCCTCTGGATGAGGACTTTGTAAAAGCCTGCAAAGGAACTTTTTCTGACCTCGCCAACTCCACCGACGGCATCCGTGCCGGGTCCATTATGGGCGGCGCCTTCCTCAAACACTTCGTCACCGATAAGAGCGCTTGGATTCACTTGGATGTGGCGGGCAGCGCTTGGGTGGAAAAACCCACGCCCAGCACAAAATACGGCTCAACCGCCGTGGCCATTCGCAGCCTCTTGGAACTCGCCGAACGCCATTCGGGTTAAGGGCGCGAGCCTTATGGGCGTAGCACGTGACGGTATTCCAATTGGTAAATATGGATGATCGTCACCGTTAAGCTTAGGATGAGGGGGCCAAAAATAATGCCCTTGAGTCCAAACACAAAGATTCCACCGAGCACCGCCAAGAAGGTCGCCAGCGGATGCATTTTAGTGCGGTTCCCAATAAAGAGGGGACGCACCACATTGTCCACCATAGAAACCACCGCCCCTCCCCAAATAAGAAGGAAAATTCCCCAGCCCATTTCACCTTGGAGCAAGAAAGCCAGCGCCACAGGAAACCAAATGAGCGAAGCACCCAGGTAAGGAATCAGCGAGGTGAAGGCCATAATGGTCCCCCAAAAAATCACATTGTTCACGCCCGCAATAGCAAAACCAATCGCCGCCACCGCTCCTTGGATGAAAGCCGTGGCAAAGTTCCCGAGCACAATAGCGTGCGTGGTGGCGCGTAGTTTACGTTGAATTTCATTTTCGTATTTGGTGGGCAGCGGGCTCATGTTTTTCAAAAAAGAGGCGATGTCTTCCCCATCTCTAAAGAAGAAGAACATGGTGAGCAGCAAAATAAAGAGCGTGACCACAAAGTTCCCCAAGCTTTTCACAATATTGGCTCCTTGCGACACAATAAAGGTCGTCACACTTTCCCCCACATCTTGAATGATTTGGAGCACATCGATGCGGCCTTCAAAAACCTCATCAAAACCATAGCGCTCCGTAAAACGCGTCCACCACTCTCCCACCAACGGTAAGTCACTAAACGCACCGGAAAGTTCCAGGTCGTTGAAGTTCGTTTCCATGAGTTTTTGATCGAGCAGATTGTAGGCATCCACGGCTTGTTGAACCACAAAAAATGCGAACAAAGACAGCGGGGCCAAAACCATGAGCGTCACCAGAAAAGTCGTGAGAAAAGCAGAAATACCCTTGTGCCCCTTCACTTTTTTAAGCATCCAGCAATAGAAAGGGTGGAACAAAACCACAATCAAACACGCGTAGATCAGCACATTGAAAAAGGGGGAAATCACCCAAAAGAAGAGCCCGAGCACCGCCACCACGGCAGCCAGGAAAAAGTAGCGTGCAAAATCGTGCAGCACTAAATTCTTTGGATTAAACTTTTCTTTGGGCATGGAAAGTTTTTATAGCCAAACTGTATCACATCGAAACGCCGTTCTCTAGATTTTTTCTATAAGTAATCAGCGATTCGCGAACTGCCAGTTCCACCGGCCGCAAATGAATGCCCGCATCCTCGAGTTTTTGTACGGAAAGTCCACAGTTGGACCGCCCCGCCTTGGTGACCTTTGCCAATTCATCGAGCGAAAAAAGTTCGTATGTATAACTAGGATCCACCAGTTCAATGTACATATCCAAAATGGCTTGATGATCGATGGTGCCCGGGTTGGTCACATTGTAAATGCCCGTGGCTTTTTTGGCGATGAGCGCATCGGCGGCCATCAAAAAATCGTCCAGCACGCTGATGGAATTCGGCACTGAAATCACTTTCTTGTACTTAATAATTTTCGTGATGAAATTGCGCTCGCCCGGAATGCTATCAAACGGCATACGCAAGCGCAGTTGCAGCACCGCAAAATCTTTAAGCATGCGCTCACCCCACGCCTTGGTTCGGGAGTAATACGAGCCGGCGAAATTGGGTTCATCGTCTTCGCTGTAACCCACGCCATCTTTGTAGCCTTCGTACACGCATCCGCTGCCAATATGCACCATATAAACACCCAGTTCTTCGCATGCCTTAGCTAAAATAAGCGGAACCGTCACATTTCCAAACAGGGTTTCCATTTTATGATCCTCGCACCAATCCACGTTGGGCCGCCCCGTCTTCCCCGCGCAATTAACCACCACGTCCGGCCTCACCCGCTCCAGCTCCGCCTTCACGGCCGAAATATCTTCAATCCGCACATCCGAAATTTCCGCGCCATCAAAATACGCCTTGAACTTGTTCGCAATGTACCCCTTTCCAAAGATGAGCATTTTCATAGACTCGGAGTCTACACCAAAGCCTTCCCTGCTTCAATCGCTCCCGCCTATGTTATAATGTGCGCATGAAAACCGAAATCGCTGTTTTTGGAGGAGGATGCTTCTGGTGCACCGAGGCCATTTACCAAGCACTCGAGGGCGTAGTGGAAGTCTGGCCCGGTTACGCCGGTGGCACCACCCCGAACCCAAGCTACGAAGCTGTTTGCAGCGGCCGCACGGGTCACGCCGAAGCCATTAAAATCGCCTTCGACCCCACAAAAATTTCCTACCAAAACTTGTTGGCCGTCTTTTTTGGCACCCACGACCCCACCACCCTGAACCGCCAAGGCAACGACGTGGGCACGCAGTACCGCTCCATTATTCTCACCACTTCGCCCGAACAAAAAACCGCCGCCGAAGCCTACCTACAAGAAGCTCAAAAAGACGTGTCCGACCTCATCGTCACCCAAATCCAGCCGCTGGAAACTTTTTACGAAGCCGAAGACACTCACAAAAACTACTACGCACGAAACGTGCTGCAGCCCTACTGCCAGTTCGTGATCAATCCCAAACTCTCCAAACTCAAAGAAAAATTCCGCGAACTGCTTAAAGCTTAGAAAGCACCGCACCAAATTCCTCGTCCGTCGCCTGCTCACCATCCAAACACGCCGTGCGGTGTTCTTTCCAGTAAGGCAGCTCGTTCATATTTTTTCGGGTAACACGCTCCGCAAGCTCCTTATCCACTCCATCCACGGTGCTAAAAAACTGCACCCCTCCTTCAAAAATCGTGTCGCAATCTTTGGGAAGTCCACTGTCGCCAATGCAATAATCACACACGCCGCCCACCGCAGTTTCGGTTCCGAATCCATGCTCCGCATCCAGAGGCATTCCACAACTGATACAGGTTTTCATAAGAAGAGTGTTAAAAACTTAGAGATTATCCTCGAGCTCATTTAAAAAGAGGCCAATGTCTTTCGAACTCGTAACAAGCACATCGTATAGCTTATCGTTATCCAAAGCTACATACTGATGGGCCAATATGTTTCGAAACCCAGCCATATTGATCATCTTTTCCAGAAGCACTTTCGAAATGAGACCCGCTTCACTCAAAACCTCAAAATTCTCTTTGTATGTCATGGGCTTGCGAAGTCTTTTTTTGGAAAGGACCGCCTCAGCAAGATCAATGGTCGATTGAGTGAGCAAATAAAGCTGCCGCTCCAGCGCACGGAGTTTCATGTCGTCCGAAAGGATTTCCTCTTTGCTATACGTCTGAAAAGCATTCAAACCAAGCAGGTATTTCCGTACGGTGCTTATTTTGTTCTCCAAAACATGAGCAGCATTCATTTAAGCCTTGGTTAAGTTATTCATCCGCAGGCCTTCCCTAAAATCAAAATAATCATTCAAAATATATGGCTCCACCAAAAGTGAAAAGGGCTCTTCTTCAAACAGAAGCTTTCCTTCGGCAATGATGTCGTATTTCATCTCAGGCATATCGAGATCATTCAAAATCACCAAATCCACGGCATCCGTTTTGAGCGCCGATGTGAGTTCATTCAAAATTTCCAAGTGCAGCTGGCCGCGTCGCTCCTTCTTTTGTTCCTCAAGATAAACCGCAAAATCATAGTCGCTCAAAGGCCCCTCATCTCCCCGCCCCCTGGATCCAAACAAATAAACCAGCTTGATGCTGGGAAATTTTTCAGCGACTGATCGGGCAAGTTCTTGCATACACCAAGACTAGCACAGCAGAGTAGCCCTGACAAAATCAACTCAGGCTCGTACCCTTTACTTCAAATACAAATGCGTTAAAATCGGATCTTCTAAAAAAGACTCGCTTATGAAAGAATTAAATCTACGTGAACTCCTCGATCTGGCCGGAGAACACCATCCGGAGCTAGATCCTTTAATTCAGGAGGTACGAGGCCAATTGGATGAAGTGGAAACCATGCAGCCACGGCCTGACCAGCGAGTTCTTGCGGTACAAGAAGGAGTCGCTGCGTTGACCCAAGCCATTCACGCTAGCTTAGCACAAAGCAATTCTGTGGTTATATGTGTAGCCGGCCCAACCGGTTCAGGGAAAACAAGCGTGATCGCAGAAAAACTAGCAGCCGAAGTTTCAGACTCTCTTATACTCTCAACCGATCATTTTTATACAGGCGACAAAGCAATGATTGCGGCAAGCGTACCCAATTGGGACCATCCCGCTGCTGTCGATCTTGATTCAGCCAACAGAGTCATTATGGAGTTAGCCGCCGGTAGAAAAGCAGAGGCTCCGGTATACAGCAAGACCACCCATGAGCCGGACGGGACACAATGGATAGATCCACAGAGACTGATCATCGTCGAAGGCCTTTTTGTTTTGGACGGCAGAATCCAAGCAAGTCCCGGGATGGGTGTTTACGTACACGTTCCTTTCCTCGAGTGCATGAGAAGAAGAGTTCGCCGCGACGTACTAGAAAACAAACTAGCTGGCCGCACTTTAGAAACAGAACTTAAATATCTATGGGAAACCGTCCGTAGAATGCATTACGAACACGTCAAACCCACTGCAGAGTCAGCCGCTTGGATCATTACAAACGATTCAGCTCGGGTCTAGTGCCCTTTGTCGGGATCATGTAGAATGAAGCCATGTACAATTGGAATACCAACACAGCCGCTTTAAATAAAAACTCCGAAAAGTTCAAAATTTGGAGCCTGGAACAGGCCATCAACTTCGGTTTGAACGGAAAGAAAATAGCAAAGAAAGACGTGAAAAAGTACTTCTCCAAACTCATACTGGACCCATCGCGAGCAAAGTTCATTCAATTGCTACTCAATGGAAAAAATCCTCACTGAACGACAAATTGCTTTACTTGAAGAAATAGGGCGGCACCCTTTTTTAGTGAAAAATTTCTACTTGAGCGGAGGCACCGCACTCGCGGGTTTTTATCTCTTCCACCGTTATTCTGAAGATGGAGTTCACCTATTACCCATTCCCAAGGATTAAGACTGGTCAGAAAAAATTTGGCGTCGCCGTCGACAGCCTCTTAGACATTGCTGTGAACAAACTCTTCACCATCTACCAACGCTGCAAAGCACGCGATTACATTGATCTTTATTGTATTTGCAAAAAAGAAACCCTTTCAATCCACGATTTGATCAAGACAGCAAAAATCAAATTCGACTGGCACATAGACCCCATCCAACTCGGCACTCAATTTGTCAAAGCCACCAAAGCCGAAGATTATCCCCATATGATCCAAGATCTCGACAAAAAAGCTTGGCAAGATTTCTTCATAGAAGAGGCGAAAAAGCTTGGCCCAGATGTTTTAAAATAAAAACTGGCCCCTCGGATCTAGAACCCTAGTCGAATCAATTAGCTTTGGTGATTCACAAAACTCTGGAATCCTCCATACGCCATGCGATTCATGTCCAACGGCATTTCCATGTCTTTGTATTGATCTGGAGTCATTTCAGGATCAGCCATCACTTTGGCGTTCACTTCATCGCGGTGTTCGCGTGAGTTGAAAACGATAAACGAAAACACAGGCACTTCCTCTGCACTCGTTTTGAGCATTTCAGGAAAAGTCATCATCCTGCCCATGTCCGAATGGCCTTCGGGCATCTCCATTTGAGGAATGGATTTCCGCACCTGCTAAAGAAATCGCTTCCATTAACCCTGGACTGTATTTTGCTACTAGCTCTTGAACACGGTTTTCACCCAAATATTCTGCACCAGATTGAACAGCCTCATAAATCTCATCTGCCGATCGCTTTTTCGTAACGACCATGAGCTTGGCTGGAGCTACCACTTGCTTCAATTTGATCAATCTAGCTTTCATATGTTGGCTGGCCACTCGGGTCTAGTACCCTTTGGAAAAATAGTAAGATCGGAGAATTTATGATACAATAAAGAGAAATAATTTGAAAGATGCCTCCTGATAGAATCAGATGTCCAGCTTACGACGAAATACACTCTTTGTACCAAGGAAGGACGGATTACGTTGCGACAAGACCGGACCCAAAAATGTATGACACTGAGCAGATTGAAATCAAAAACAAAACGGTCTTGAGAGAACAGCTGGAAACATGGGGAACTACTTTGGCTCAAAACTATTCAGAAGTTACTGAAGATGCTCCTGGAGGATTGGGCGGAAGAATGGGCAGACCCGGCTGTGCAAAATGGGTGCCCTTAGAATATAAAGTTCTTGACCCAGACATCCCTCTTACCGCTTTTGCGGCGAAAACCTTTTTCACTCATGAAAATGGAGAAAAAAAAGAGGAACTGCATTTCTTCCTGTGGAAAAAAATTCCGAAAGCCAGTGATCCAACAGCTCTTATGGAGGAATTTAGATCTAGAGATTTTTACGATGAGGAAGTCGCATGCATTAGAGTAGAAGTGGGATCAGACCACTTCGAGGAGACTGAACCCGAACCCTATGCCGTTCGTCGCTACCGTGAACTCGGCACAGAACTCTTAAAAGGTGCAGAGGCCTTCGCACAAGTACGAGCAAACCAAATGGGCAAAAATATACAATTCATCATTCCGGGAAGACAGCTCGACACAGTATCTTGGGCATTAGAACAAGGGTACGCTGCAAAAAATCCATCTGAAGCAGAGAAACTCGATAAAGTCCTTACTGGAGATCCTTCTCTTGCTTTAGGAGAAGATGACTATTTCTTCCCTGCGGAGACTCCTCCCGAATCAAGAGGTGCAGACCACTACAGCAAACTTCAAAGAGAAGGAGGTGCCTTTGCTGTCTCCCTAGAAAAAACCATTGAGACCCAGGAACTGACAGACATAAGAAAAGGTCTACATGATGAGTTCATGCTCCAAATACCTGACAAAATTTAATGAAAAAGAAGAAACCAAAAAAAGAAATCTATGTTGATCCTCGTCATGAGGAACATTCTTTCGATTTACCCTTCTGGAGAGATAACAATAAATTGTGGGCACTGGATGTGCCGGTGGAAGTAATGGATATAAATGAACTTCTATGGATTTTAGATATTCCTTTTTGGGAGGATGAAGATGGAAATATTGTGATTACGCCAAACGAAGTTATAAACAATCTAGAGGCTTACCCGTATCATAGAGATAAAATCAAAGAATGTGACACGTCCTATCCCATCGATATTATGAAAAATAAAAAAGGGAAATGGCTCACTTTAGATGGACTTCATCGACTCGTGAAAATGTTTTTGAATAAAGAATCCAAAATCCGTGTCAGAAAAATACCGCCAGAGATTATTCATCTAACTGCTAGAGATGAGTAAGAACCTAAAACTCCTCAAATTTCTCCCTAGGAAAGTGGGTCATAGGCTTTCAAACTGCCCGTAATGGCTGGCCACTCGGGTCTAGTACCCTTGGGACTGTCTCATCTTACCTATTCTTGCCGTGAGACACAATTGTGGCATTTCAGGCTAAATGAGACATTTGAGACAGTATAAAAAGGAGGCGAAGTCACGGACTTGCTAAATTGGCTAAAAAGTTGCGGGGTAATCATCCTGACATGGTACCACTGACAATCCTAAAATTAGATCAAACTTCAAAACTTGATGCCACATGAAGAAGCAGTTTTATTGGTGGCTAAAGACACGCAGGGAAAAGTCATGGAACTCTTGGAATATAAGGACGTAGAGGAGGAACTAGTGAAAATCACCCTAATTCCTCCTCACTCAAAAATTTGATCCGAATTGCTACAACCTTAACAAATTCCGTTAATTTGAACTTTCGATTGAAGTGGTATGTGCAAGCATTGTCTTTTTACCAAAGCGATAGAAAAGAGAAGGGGTTAAGAATAATGAAATAATCGTTGATACAGTCAAACCGCTAAAAATAACAACAGCTAACGGATAAAGCATTTCTTTCCCTGGGGCCTCTGATGACAATAAGAATGGAATAAGAGCAAGGAGTGCAGTCAAAGATGTCATAAGTACGGGCACCACTCGATCAAGAGTTGAACGCAGCATGGTTTCAGGTGTGAATGGTAAGCCTTCTTTTTTCACTAAGTTAATAGTGTGACTAATTAGCATGATTCCATTTCGAGAAACGATTCCAGCTAAAGAAATGAAACCAATAAGATGGGCCAAACTGATTACACCACCAGTTACCCATACCCCTATTATTCCTCCTATAAGTGCGGTTGGGATGTTAAGCATTATAAGGATGACAATAGCGCTTGACCGAAAGGCGTGATACAAAATTCCAAAAATAAAGCAAAGTCCGACACCAAATAGCATTAGAAGAAGCAGGGAATTTTCCTTTTGGCTTTTATATGTTCCTTCAAAAGAAAGAGTTATCCCTTGTGGAAGTTCTATGGATTCAAAATCCTGTTTTACCTCTTCTACCGCACCAACAATATCTTTTCCCTGATAATTAGCGCTTACGATTATGACTCGCTTTCCACCCTCATGACTAAGACGGTTTAAGCCTCCTTGAATTTGAATATCAGAAGTGTCGTTCAATGTAGTAACTTGATCTCCTGCAAAGGATAAATTTCTGATTGCGGCCATATTCCCTTTACTGAAAATGTCATAGCGCACTACAACGGGTACTTGAGCTGATCCAAGCTGTACCTGACCCACCGATACACCCAAGAGGCCGGCTTCAAGTTCATCTGCGATTTCTCCTGAAGACAGACCAAGTGAGCCGAGTCTTTCACGGTTTGGAAATATCCGATATTCAGGGATGAGTACTTCTTTTGGAATTTGGGCATTCGTAACTCCAGGTTGAAGTTTTAGTTCATCCCGAACTTGTTCCGCTACTTCTCTCATAGCATCAAGATCATCACCAAATACTTTAATGACGATCGGAGCACGAACGCCAGATAAGAGCTCTTCCATTTTATGAGTAATTGGTTGCCCAAGGCTAAAGTCTGCACCTTGAAATTCATCAAGTACCTTTTGAATTTCTCCAAATAGACGTGTACGCTCTTCTTCAAGTCCGTGATCAAAAGTTACTTGGATTTCACTCGTGTTTGCGCCACTATCATGTGCATCTGCCCCCGCACGGCCGGTCAAATGACTTACGCGTACAATCCCAGGGATTTCACGTATCTTTGTTTCAACTTGAGAAGCAAAATCATTGGATGTCTGAAGGTCAGTCCCTACAGGCATAACGACCCCAACCGTAACCGCTCCTTCATTAAAAGGCGGTACACCTTCTTTTCCGGCAGCCATGAAAAGCACGATGGCAATCATAAGACCACCTACAATTCCTGTAATAAGTGTGCGCGAATGATTAATGCTCCAGCCTATTAGAGGAGTAATATTTTTCTTAACCCATCGAACAAATCTTGTTTCTTCATGGGTTTCCTTTTTTTTGCTTGATCCTAAAAGGAGAACGCAAAGTGCTGGTGTGAGGGTAAGAGAAACAAATAATGAGGCAATAAGTGAAGTAAGATACGCAAGTCCGAGAGGAGCTAAAAGCTTTCCTTCTACTCCTGGAATAAAAAAGATGGGCAAGAAAACAATTGCTACGAGCAGTGTCGCATAGACTATGGAATTTCGAACTTCGCTCGATGCTTTAAAAACAACTTTTTCCAGAGGTTCTTGTTTGCCATTTTTTCTCCATTCACGAAGTCTCGTAAAGACATTTTCTACATCAACAATAGCATCATCAACGAGTTCGCCAATCGCTACCGCAATACCCCCCAGAGTCATAACGTTGACCGAAAAACCTAAGAGCTTGAATACGATCGCGGTGACCAGAATACTCATGGGGATCGCTGTCAGCGTAATAAGAGTTGTTCTAGTATTTGCCAAAAAAAGAATCAAAATAATAATCACGAGGATTATTCCATCTCGTAGTGCCTCAATAACATTTTCAAGGCTTGCAGTAATAAACCATTCTTGCCTAAAAAGGTCATTGTGAAGTTCTATTCCCTCTGGAAGACTTCTTTCAAGCGACTCCAGTGTTTCATCAACAAGCTTGGTAACCTCAAGAGTCTCTGCTTCAGGCTGCTTAACAATCCTCATCACAACTCCCTCTTTTCCATCAATAGAAGCTGCGCCTCTTACGGGGCTTGGCCCTTCTATGAGGCTCGCTACATCGCCTAAAACTATAGGCGTATCATTGAAAGAACCCACGCCAAGAGATTGAAGTTCATCAATTTCACTAGGAGCTACCAAGATTCGTATCGGGTATTCAAGTTCATTCTCTACAAGAATGCCACCCCCACGATTCTGTAGCGCACCTTCAACATTTTCTACAATATCTTCTACAGTAAGTTCATATTGAGCAAGTCGCTCAGCATTAATATTAATTTGCCACTCACGCACATCACCACCCATAACAATGACATCCGAAACTCCAGGTAAGCGTAATAAAGCAGGACGTATCGTCCAGTCAGCAAGAGTTCTGAGGTCCATACCATCAAGATTAGCTTCCTTTGAAGATATACCTACCCACATGATCTCTCCCATGACTGAAGATACAGGTCCAAGCGTTGGTTTTGCACCTTCAGGGAGATTTAACTGAGCAATTCTTTCTTGAATGATTTGGCGGTTACGATAAATATCTGACCCCCAATTAAATTCGACTTGAACGATGGCAAGGCCAAACGAAGCGGTTCCTCGGATACGCTCAACTCCTGGGGCACCAGCAACTGCTGATTCAATTGGAGTTAAAATAAGACGTTCAATTTCTTCCGGCGCAAGACCTTCTCCTTCAGTAAAAATAGCGACCGTTGGTTTGTTTATATTGGGTAATACATCAACCTTCATAGTGAGCAAACTGAAGATTCCGAGTACTGCTATCAGGGCTGAGACAATAATAGTTGTCCACTTATGATTGATCGCCCAGAGAATAATTTGGTTGAGCATAAAAAATTAGTGAGCAATTATTAATCGTGAGAATGAGCATGTCCGTCACCCTCTGGAGCAGGTTCTTCAACTTCTTCTGTTGGTACAGTTCCTTCCCACACTGACCCATCAACCAAATCTGTAGCAGGTTTGACAATGAATTGATCATTCAATGCAACTCCCCCAAAAATTTCGACTTGATCACCAAAAGTTCTTCCAATTGTTAATTCTTTTTTGTGTAAGATGTTATCTTTATCGACAAGCCATATACTATATTTGCCATTTTCATCAAGCACTAGAGCAGAAAGCGGCACAACGAGAAGCTTATTTTGAGCGTTTGGAACTATCCGTACATTCGCATGCACTGGTAAATCGGCATCTATATTTAAATCGGCATCAGCTAAGAAAAATCCATTTGAATCCAGAGAGAGAGAGACGCCAGTCACTATTGCCTTGGTCTTTCCAAATTGAGAATTAGGTGATTCGATATCAACTTCTTCACCAACGCTCACTAATTTAGTATCGGCAGGTATTTTAAAACGGACAAACTTAGGTGCTTTTGGATCTCCGGTGATAGCAAGAACAGCAGTTTCCGGCGTTACATGATCGCCAAGATTCATATATATCCCCGATACATATCCTGACTTCAGAGCGACAATTTCCTGACCACCAATCTTTGAAGCGAATACCTGGTAAGCCACTTCTGCCGCTTCAGCCTCAGCTTGATAAAGTAATTTTTCTTTTAGTAATTCAAGAAGCTGATTATCGTATTCAAATTTTTGCTTCTCAAAATCAGTTTCAATTTCGATTTTTTTCGCATCTATTAGACTTTCGGTTATTTCATAAGCACTTTGAGCATTTTTAGCGTCTACTTCTAAACCCACAATGTCTCTTTCCTGTTCCGCCTTTACTGTTTCGTAGTCAGCTTGTTTCTGTGCTAATTCACCAATGGCATCTTTATAATTCTTTAAAGCTTCATAATAATCTCTTTCATTTTCAGTAAGAATCCCGCGTAGCTCTTCAAGTTTTTCAGCGGAAACATAGGTTGATGGGTATGAACTCAAGAGCAATTCACCAGCCGTATCAAAAAAAACAGCTATTTCGTTTTCTGGAAGTTTGGTCTCATCTTTAAATGCATCTTTAAAAGCTTGAACTGCCGAGACAAAATTTCTTCGTGTTTGTTGATCAAACTTCCCATAGGCTTCATTTAAATTACCCTCATCTATTGTGCTATTTGTACTTAGACCAACGTTATCCGATACTATAGACGTAAATTCAACATACGCTTTCTCGGCAGCTGTGCGCACGTTCACCAATTCGCTATCAACGGCTGTCCGTGCTTGTTCATATTCGGCTTGTGCTGACTGGATGACGGCGTCTTTAACTTCGTTTTGCGAGGTTAATTGCTGTGAGGCACCTTGAGCAATATTAAGATTTTGTACAGACTGGGCATAAATAGTTTGAATGGCCGAATCCTTTGCGCGATCAAGAACAGTTTTTAATTGATCAATCAGTTGTTTATTTTCATTGGCAATTTTTTCGATAACAATTACTTGTAACCTTGTCCGTTCTGCACTTTTTGCCCTTTCGGCTAAAGTGGCAATTAAATCTGGATTTGGTGCAACAGATAATCTGCCAAGTACTTGACCTTTTTCTACGTACTGGCCAATTTTTACATTCAATTCATTGAGCTGACCTTCAACAAGCGGATGAACCCGTACATCATCTGTTGAGAGCACTTCACCTGCAAAAGAAACGTTACTAATTCCTAATTTTTCCAATTCTGTTTCTTGGATAGTGCCTAATTGTGATGAAGGAGTAGATTCGGATGTTTGTGATTCACCAGCGGCATCATCGTGACCTGGACTCGCAAAGGCCAATGGGGTAACAAGAAGAACACTGCTGATAAGAAGACCAACTATTAATTTCTGATTTTTTACAACAATTGCTTTCAGATTTTTCATAATAATATCTGTTAAAAATAATCTTTTATTCATGGGCATCCTCATCACTATGTCCGTGCGGTTCACTTTCATCTACGTTTTGAGTTGTTTGTCCTGAGCATCCGGCAATAATTAGCAAGAACAAAATTAAACCAGTAACACTGAAGATTTTTTTGGACGACATATAAAAAAAAGTAAATTGAATAAAAACTAATATTTCTGAAGATCAAAAGGTGAGCTTAGAAATGAAAATGAATTTTATTTATTCCCTTTTAACGATAGTTCCTAACCAGAAGGCTTTTGACTGGAATTGAGAGCTCGTCGATGGCCAATTTTCAGTAGTGAAATTATTTAGCGTGAAGGAAAAATCTTGAGCTGTAAACCAGCTCAAATCGGGAATATGTTTAAATGAATTTGTATTTTCAATTTTAGATGTACCCCTACCATTGGACACGCTTGAATCGATTTCATTGCAACAATGGGGGCTTTTAACAACTTCTTTATCTTCGAAATCTTCCGTTTCATGATCCTGTACATCTATAGAAGAGGTGTGTGCATTAGCAGTATGAACAAAACTATGGGATTTAAAGCAAGTATTACCTGCTAGGGAAAAACCAACAATGAGAACGAAAATTATATGAAGAAGTTTTTTCACAATTTTTATAGTACTTGGCCGGTACCTTAATGGGAAAGCTGTAATTTGTCAAAATACTATTTTAGTGCCCCATCATTGAGTGGTCCATCTCAAGAACAGGTTCTTCTTGATCAGAGGTTTCCGCTTGGCTTGCTGCCTCTTCTAAGCCGCCGACTTCAATTATATACTCCGTAGTGACTACTTTCTCTTCGTGCTGAAACTGAGTGAATATTTTATACATTCCTGCTTCAGGAAAGTTCGTCGCAAAACTTATACTTGAAGTCTCGCTCATCTCTCCCATGCTGCTCATGTCGTGACCCGCACTTTCCGCATGTGCATGAATGAAATCCACCGCCCCTTCACGAAGAATGACGCTGTGTCCCATAGCACCCAAGTAAGGTTCCAAAGTGTCGACTATTTGCCCATTTTTCTTAATTGTTAAAGTGTATTCAACGGGACCTTGAGGCTCAAGATTCAGCTGATCAAAGGTGTATTCTACTTCATAAGACTCCGCCATATCCACAGGGAGCGTATTGGCTAGAAGATTTTCGGACACATAGGCGCTCGTATCTCCCACATCAAGATCATAAGATAGAGTTACCGGTAGTTGCTGAAGGTTGTCCGCTCCAGGTGTGAAGTCAGGGAAAAGACGATAAGGTCCAGCCTCAGCGAAAACAAGGTTTATAGAAAATTCACCACTATTTTCGTTATAAGTGGGGTGAACATGTTGAAACTCCTGTAAGTCCTTTCTCACCAGGATAAAGTGCATGATTTTTTCATGCGCCACCTCAAAATCTTTAAGCACTTCACCTAAGTCATTTTTAATCTTGTAGGTAAATACTCCGTCCATCCCAGTTTCAAAGGTGCTTGGATCAGAAGTAACTTCAATTTCATAACTCCGATGACTTTGAGTACTAACGACCTCTTCCTCAGGTATAGAAGTCTGAGCGCAACTAGAAAGAATTAAAGAAAGAGAGAGGAAGAAAGGGAAAAGTTTTTTCATATTTTTTTTAAGTGATGTCTATGGCAAAAGATACCGGATTATAACTTGTTTTGTCGACTGCTTGCTCTAGAAATAAGGAGAATTGGAATGATCAATAAGATGCCCAGCAGCTGAAATTCCCAAGGGAGCCGCGCAAGGTAAGCCAGTACAAAAGCAAATGGGATAATGCCGATCAAAGTAGCCCAAAAGTAGATTTTCCAGGAAATGTTTTTAAAAAGACCTAAGACATAACTAAGAAGATCCACTGGTACGGCCATCCGCAAAAGTACAATCGACCAAAATAAATTCTCTTCAGGGATTCTTTTTTCTAGTTCACTGAGTTTTTCACGTGAGAAGAATCTTTCAACAAAGGCTCTTCCATATTTTCTACTAATGAAGAAGGAGATAAGAGCCCCAATCATCCACCCGATAATACTTGCAACTGCAGTTGCAAAAGGCCCCCAAATGCTAGAAGCAAGCGGCATAAGGGGGACACTGCTTAAAGGTGCCAAAACTGTGGTGAATGCGGCTATAAAAATATAGATCAACAAACCCAATAAACCTCTGTTA
Source organism: uncultured Candidatus Peribacteria bacterium (assembly GCA_965230905.1). Classification (GTDB taxonomy): domain Bacteria; phylum Patescibacteriota; class Gracilibacteria; order UBA1369; family 2-02-FULL-48-14; genus 2-02-FULL-48-14. The sequence goes on along the minus strand of OZ246396.1, from coordinate 914,898 downwards.
CTTACAAGGCTTACGAAATAGTGATCGTAGGTTTGTGCAAAATAAGCAGAAGCAAGAAAAAGGAGCGCCAAAATGAAGAGGGGAATGGCAGCCTTGAGAAGTGATCTGTTTAAGACGTGATGCATTGAAGTAATTTATCCCACCATTTTAAACATAACGCTATATCAGGATGCTTATACCTCCTACGATAAGGCTTGCGCACAAAAGAAATAAGAACAAGTCAAAAATGTGAGGGAGATGCAGGGAGAAGCAGACGTCATCTACTGAGCTAATAATACGGAGCCACAGTGGCTTGTATTGAGGGATAACACGCACGCTAGGCTCGATTATTTGCGCCGCCCGTCGACCACTCTCAACTGCGCCTTCGATACTCCAAATATCTGCATCGGTTTTGGTGTGTGCTCCGGCAAGAAGCAAATTGGGAACAGGGGTCTTTTGCGTAGGAAGATAAGGCTGGGTGTGATTGCTCATGACCCATTTGGGTTGTTTGGGAGTTATTCCTTCAGGGGAGAATTTCCATTCGTGCCACACTTCGATTCTCAGTATCGGAAAATGATGAAGATCATGACCCTCGTTTGCTGCTCGAAGAAGATTTTGCAGCTCTTCACAGCGAAGAAGCTGCGATTGTATTTCTTCGATGAATTGTTCCTGCGTGCAATTTTCGAGCGGAAGATTGAATATTTTTCCGGGCTCACTGGCAACACACGCGGTTCCTGTCCAAAGTGACTTTACTTCTTTTCCTAAAGAAACGTCTGATGGCCAAACTTGTTCTTGTGCAAAAAGCGTAATATTAAACTCTGAATCGGGGAGAAGGAAAGCACTCCGTTCTTTAGGCCATAAGATCTTTTCTGAGAACGCGATGCGGAAAGATACCTGTGTATGCGGGCCGTCAGCAATGAGCGGACGAAAAAGCCGAAGCTGATCAATCTCGGCAAGCGCAGGAGTCCGATCGATAATTTCTGCAGCTGCAAAAGGATTGATAGCAAGAACGTAGATGTCCGCTTCTACCTTCTCACCTGATGCAAGCAGTGCTTGAGTAATATGCTTACCGTCATAGCTAAGTTGTTGGAGTGATTGTTTCCAAAAGAAAGAAACGCCCTTCTGACGAAGAAAGCTAATCCATTTCTCAAACCAAAACTCATTACTCGGTCCTTTGAGTAACAGCCATCCATCGCCCGATCCTTGTGTCCATGCACCGCCATCTTCATCTGCTTCGTGTATGTGTGACGGATACGACACGATGTTTCTTCTAAAAAATTGCCCTACATGATGAAGGGATGCACGCGTCCAATCGCAACCAACCCAAGGGCCAAAGGTTGCTCTCCACGTTTTCCAAGCACGTTCACTCATGAGCGGCCGCCATACTTCTGCAGCGTTGAGGGACGAGTAGTGTTTCTTCGTACGAATATTTGAAGTCCACGTTTTAAAAAGTAGGATGCTCCAAGTTATCTTATCGAGCCATGTCATGCGAAATCGCTGAAACATACTAAAGACATTTTCTTCGCCGAAAGCCTTTTCGTCTCTATCTCCCACGATGCCATAGTTGATAGGGCGAGAAAGTGCAGCGTCATATACGGTTCTTTTTTCATCAAAAGGAATCTGTTTCATGACATCAAAGACATTGTGGTACCAGGGTCCAAATCCATGCCAAGAATATTCAGAAGGCATTCCCTGATCTTGTGGCATGCGTGCACTTCTAAAGAATCCTCCTGCATCAGCATTTGCTTCGTATACCGCTACAGCATAGCCCAAGCGTGCAAATTCATGAGTAGCACTCAAACCTGAAATACCCGCACCAAAAATTGCTACAGATTTCATATACTTGCATAGTAGTCCCCTAAGCAATATTTGCAACAATTCCTAGTTGGATAAGCAATTGAATGGCTGCACGGCTTGTACTTTAGGCCAGCCTAGAGACTGTAGCATTGACTGGACTCATATAGATAGGGTATAGGGGTATTGGCTATTAACCGCTAAATATGGTCGACCAGAATATTAAAAAAAGAGCGCTTCATCGCGCCAAGATCCTAAAAGGCCAACTTGAGGCATTGATGCGAAGCATAGAAGGTGAGGAGTATTGTACGTCACTTCTTCACCAGTCCTATTCCATACAGAATTCACTCAAAAGCCTGGACAAACTATTGCTAGAAAATCACCTCAACTCTCATGTGAAGCAGCAAATGCAGGACGAAAAACAACAGGATAAAACTATCAAAGAATTGATAGAAGTTTATACCTCCTCTCATCGTTAGAACTTATAACTATTTTATGAGAAAAACTATGCCCTTGGTTCCCCTCTTTGAGTTTTGACTCTTTTACTACCCCTTCATGTTTAATCAAGAATTCAAAGCAAAAGTTGTACACCGGCAAACCAGTAGTTTAGTAGAGCTTATTTATCTCATCAATAACAATTAAATATATGGAAAACTCATCATGTTGCGGTAATAAAAATTCATCTCCAGCTAAGGACGTAGTTTGTGGCATGGAACTCAATCCTACTGAGGAAACTCTCCAAGTCGCTCACAAAGGATGCATCTACTATTTTTGTAGTACGGGTTGCAAGGATCAATTCGTCAGTGAACCGGAAAAATATCTTATTTAATCATTTATTTGAATAATATGAAACTATCTAAATTGATGCACATCATCAGCGTTTTAGTGGGATTCACTGGAATCGTTACCTTCGCTGCTTCCGTCCTCGGCGGAGCCGATAACCTTGTATTCGGAATTACAAAGGCAGACGCTTTAGCTTGCACTGCAATTCTTATTCTCATCGCAATTTGGATCCAAATTGCCACTATTCACCACATGATGCTTGAGAAAAAAGGAGAAATTATCTAATCAATTATAAAAGCATGGGTGGTGAAGAAACTTGGTTTAAACTTAATTCTTAATCCCAATTTTTAATGAAAAACTTTATGTTACTTTCTTCAGTTCTTGCAGGTTCCATACTTCTATCTGCATGCGAAACCGAAAACAACGATGACCGCATGATGGACGACGATTCCTCCATGATGGATGACTCAACGGAAGGCATGGATCCTATGATGGATGACGACATGATGGGGATGATGATTCAAGATGACCAAGACTTTCTTTCGATGATGATCCCTCACCATCAGGAAGCCATTGATACCGCTGAAGTGATTTTGGCCAAGTCTAAGAATGCAGATCTGAAGGCTTTGGCTCAGGATATTGTAGACGCTCAGAGCGCTGAGATTGCTCAAATGGAAGCGTGGGGCGAGGAGTGGTTCGGAGCGGACTTCAAAGCCAGCGATGACTATGAAGAGATGATGCCGGATCTTTCAACTCTCGAAGGTGAAGCCCTCGACCAAGCCTTTATTGAAGGCATGATTGAGCATCACCAAATGGCTATTATGATGGCGATGCGGGTTCAAATGATTACCGAGCGTCAGGAGCTTAAGAATATGGCTGACGCGATCATTGATGCGCAAAGTGCTGAAATCGAAATGATGAAAGGCTGGTTGAAGTAGTTGTTGGCTGAATCAAAGTAGAGGCGGTGATCCGCCCGTCTCTACTTGCATGTCCAAGCTAGCTTTGCGGATCACAAGACTTTGTCCTCATGCACCTAATGGCACGCCACTTAGCCTAGCCCTTAGAAACGGTGTCACCCTATTAGTTCTTGCCGTGAGACATAACTTTGGCAGCTTCATCCTAAAGGAGGTAGATAGGATAGTATAAAAAAGAAAAGTGTAGCCAGAGCTATCCTATAAATCCCAAAGAGAGTGAAAGTCTGTTTTCGCAAAATGGAAAGTAGGAATTTTATACTGAATAGAGCCATTAGGAAGGAAGTCACGAAGCCCACAATCAAAAACAATGCTTGATCTGCACTAAAAGAGTTTGAATTCTTTAAAAGGTCTAAACCACTCGCCGCGAGCATAGTTGGAACAGCAAGGAGGAAGGAAAACTCCACAATGGTCTTTTTAGGCAGACCGAATATCAAACCCCCGATAATCGTAGCTCCCGAACGAGAAACTCCTGGAACCATAGCTAAGGACTGGAATAAGCCAATCCAAAGGCAGGCTTTATAAGGAATTTTTTCTAAACTCAATTCACCAGACCTTTCTTTTGTGACTTTCTCGAAAATGATTAAGAAAATTCCTCCAATTAAAAGAGCCCACAGCAGAATGGGAAGGCTTTCAAAGAGGTAAAGTTTAATGAATTTATAAAAAATCAGCCCCAGAAGTCCAGTAGGCACGAACGCCACAAAAAGTCGTTTCAAGACCTCCACCTTTAAGAGCTCCTTCCAATACATACAAACCACTGCCAAAATGGCTCCAAGTTGAATAATTATTTCGAAGCTTTTTAAATACTCACTTTGGTCCAGTCCAAGGACTTTTCCCGTAAGGATGAGGTGAGCAGTTGAGGAAATAGGTAAAAATTCCGTGAATCCTTCAACAAGACCTAAGATAAGCGCAGAGAGTAGCGTCATTTCAATTTCTTTCGTAAAAGTTTAATTGAATTGAGGAACACCAAAGTGTCTGGCACTAGGTGAATGGCTGCTGCCTCCACGGGGCCAAGGACTTTAAGAAGGACCAAAATAATTCCAGTGATATGCACAACCCCAACGCCCACAAAAATATTCTCCTTAATAGTGCGGAAAGATTTTTGACTGAGCAGTCGTGCCTCAGCAATTTTATCCAAGCGGTCCTGCATGAGCACAATATCAGCGGCCTCCATCGCAGCTTCTGTTCCCATCGCACCCATGGCAATGCCTACATTTGATTGAACAAGAGCCGGGGCATCGTTGATCCCATCTCCGACCATAGCTACTCTTTCTCCATTCTTTTGTAACTCTTTAATGATTCGGATTTTATCTTCCGGAAGCAGTTCATATCTAAAGTCCTTGATTCCGAGTTCCTTGGCAACAAAAGTAGCTGTTGCCTCATTGTCTCCCGTGAGCATGACGATGTGTTCAATTCCGCTCTTGGTGAGCTGTTTAAGACTGGCTTTTGCTTCGGGCCGAATAGTGTCTGAAAAATAAAGAAGTCCGAGTACCTTCTCATCATTCGCTAGGTAAACGAGTGTCTCATTCCCTGTGGCTTTATCTTTGGGGATCGAAATCTTCTGTTCTTTTAAGAAAGCTGCATTTCCCAAGATCACTTTTTCACCTTTCACCTTGCCGTGAACCCCACGCCCTTTAATCACCAAAAAATCACTGGGTTCGGGGATAGAAAGTTTTTCTTTCTTGGCATAGTCTAAAACTGCTTTGGCGAGAGGATGACTCGAACGACGTTCCAAAGCCGCAGCAAGCTCCACAATGTGTTTTTCGGTAAGGGAAGTGTCCAAAACCTGTACTCGCTCCAGAGCAGGTTGGCCAAGGGTCAAAGTTCCGGTCTTATCAAAAACCACGGTCTTGATGTGCGCCATTTCCTCCAAATAAAGCCCTCCTTTAATGAGTATTCCTTCGCGAGCCCCTCTAGCAATTCCAGCAATGGTAACCAGCGGTGTAGCAAGCCCCAATTCCGCGGGAGAAGTAAAAATAAGAAGAGCAATGACGAGCTGAATGTCTCGAGTAAAGAAGTAGACCAAACCTACAAAGACAAAAACGATGGGAATGAGGTAAGAAGACACTTTATCCGTGAATTTTTCAATGGGTGCTTGGTGGCTTTGCGCTTCTTCCACCAAAGCAATGATGCGCGAAAACACTGTGTCCTTTCCAGCCTTGGTCATTTTAATATCCAAAGCACCAATCTCTAGAATCGTTCCAGCGAAAACCTCACTGCCCTTCGCTTTTTCCTGAGGAGTGCTTTCCCCTGTAATAGGCGCTTGATTCACAGAAGCCGTGCCTCCCACTACAGTGCCATCCACTGGAATTTTCTCTCCCGCTCGCACAAGAACTATGTCTCCAACTTTCAAGCTTTCGATCGCAATATTTTTTTCTTTATCACCACGCATAAGCAGAGCTGTTTTGGGCACAGAACCAACCAGCTCTTTAATGGAAGCTCGCGCGCTTTCTCCACTAGCACTGGCGATGTACTCCGCAATGAGGATAATCATTAAAACCACTGAACCCGCCAAATATTCCTGACCTAAAACCGATACCACCACAGCTACCGATATGAAAATTTCTGTTCCCACCTTATGCTCATGAATAAGAGCAAGGACACCTCCTTTGAGAAGAGAATAAAGTCCAAAAGCTATGGCAATTAAAAGTCCAATCAAAGGCAGGATATCAAAGTAAAACAAAAGACTCGCAAATCCCACTACGGCAATTCGCAGGAGCTCCCAAAGATATTGAGCTTTAAAGAAAGTGCGTAGAATTTTCATTTAGATCGAGGTTTAGAGGAATGATCAGGTAAATGATTGCGAATATGATCAGCGTAGTATTCCGCTTCCTTGAGCAGAGTAACGATATGCGCATAAGCGATGGAATATTTTTTATTATTTCCTTCACGTTCAACCTTTACCAACTGTGTGTTGCGAAGTAAACGAAGCTGATGGGAGACTCCGGATTCCGAAACTTCTGCGAGGATGGCTAAATCACGAACATAAAGAGGTCCTCTACGAAGCGCATAAAGGATTTTTGCACGCGTGGGGTCGCCCAAAGCCTTAAAGCACTCCACCACGACCGAGAGTAAAGCTTCGTCCGGCATGCGATTCGCAGCTTTTTTTACTGATCCAGGGTTTAGCGCACGAAGCGAGCTGTCGTGATTCTTCATAAACGAGTTGATTATATGAGCACTTGCTCATATACTAGTCCCATAAAATTCGCACGTCCATGTCCTTAGCGTACAAACCAATAACACCACTCACTTTGACCACGCTTTTATCACTTTTATTCACGGATCGGAGGGTTCGTGTTTTAAGCTCTCTATCTTTATTCCTCGCGGTGCTTTTACTTTTTGTTCCTGATGCTTTGGCTCACGGTGTTACCACAGGAGACAAAGGGTATATTCAAGAAATCTCTGGTGTGAATATTCTGCCATTTATTTACCTGGGTGCAAAGCATATGGTCACGGGTTATGATCACCTGCTTTTCATCCTAGGAGTCATTTTCTTTTTGTACAAAAATAAGGATATTGGAATTTACGTTTCTCTCTTTGCGCTCGGGCACGTTATTACTTTGCTCGGAGGCGTGTTCTTCAATATCAGCATTAATGCCTACATCATTGATGCGATCATCGGTCTGTCGGTGGCTTACAAGGGCTTGGATAACTTAGGAGCTTTTCAACGATGGCTTGGCTATCAACCCAATACAAAGATTGCAACCCTTATCTTTGGACTTTTCCATGGGTTCGGTTTAGCCACGAAAGTACAGGAATACGAGTTGTCCCCCGATGGTCTATTGCCGAACTTGATCTCCTTCAATGTGGGAGTGGAGATTGGTCAACTCTTGGCATTGGGTGCCATTTTGATTGCCATGAACGCTTGGCGACGCACATCCAGCTTTTGGAGGTATGCCTACACCGCTAATGTAGCACTTATGACGGCGGGCTTTGTACTGGTTGGCTACCAAATTACAGGTCTATTCATTAATATTTTCTAAATTATGAACAACTCACACAAACCTACTTTGGACGAATTACCTTCTTCTGAGCAGCTGAAGAAGTCTACTAAACGAGCAGGGATTATTGCTCTGGTCATTCTTGTCACCATTGTTTTGCCTGCTGAATATGGAATCGACATTTTAAGAGTAGGCAGAGTGCTTGGTTTAACAGAGATGGGTGAGATCAAACAGTCCCTTCAAGAAGAGGCTCAAATGCAGGAGGAGAAGCAACTTGCTCTCGAAGAATCGATGGAGGATGAAGTCCCAAGTGAAGATGCTGTGGAAGAAGAGGAAGAAAACAGTAGTGAAGCAAATGAAGATTCACTTACGGTAACGATTGCAGCTGATGGATGGGCCGAAGTCAAAGTCGATATGTCTAAAGACAGTGAAATTGAATACACATGGAAAACAGAAGGAGGAGCCCTGAACTACAATGTTCATGGCGAAAGCTCTACAGGCTCAAATTTTGAATACGACGATGGGCGAGATGAAACCGAAATGTCTGGAACCATCACTGCCGCATTCGACGGAACACATGGTTGGTTTTGGAGAAATCGCACTGGCTCAGCAGTAACAGTGACGATTTCTGTTGAAGGAGCCTTCAAATCTCTAAGGGAAATTCAATAAGTCCTACAAGCCCAGCACTGTTTTTGCAAACCACTTAAACTGTATATGATTAGCCGCGATGGCGGTTCTAATGTTGTCTATAACTCTCCGCATCTGTAGATAGACCAGTCCCAAACTGACGGGTATACAAATCCTTCTCAACAACACAAAGCCTAGTTCCTTACTGATGTAACGGATCAATTTGATGAATGACACCACGGGGATCAATAAATGCTCTTGGTTTTAATTCAAGGTAGTAAAGGTCCTGATCCTGTTGTCCAGGAGGAATAAAGCGTTTTTGATGCCACTGAGGGATGTAATGGTTATTTCTATACTCATTAGACATGGATATAAGATTAATACTTCTTTGGAGTGTAAACAAAAAAAATCGAAAGGCGATTTTCCCATCATGCCAGTCCAAGCTACCTCTACGGGTCTAGTAATAGGGGCTATTTCCAAAAACTCTATAAGGAGTAAATTCAACTGTATCTCCGCATGCACGTCCAAGCTAGCTTTGCGGATCACAAGGCTTTGTCATGCAAATCATTGCTGGGGGTGAGGGATGACACTCACTTCGTTCGCTATTTTACGAGCCCTGGGTTCTCATCCTCATCTTCTCAGTTTGAAACCGTCCATCCCTTCGGGATCGCCAATTTCAATGGCTGGCTAAGCGGGTCTAGTACCCTTAATAATTTGAATTAACTTATTAATTATGGATCGTGTGAAGTTCATAATCCTTTCCCTCTGTTCATAAGAAATCTGTCGATGCTCACCGTGCCTATTGGGTAAAGCAAAATCTTTTATCTCTTTAAAATCAGCTTCTTTAAATCCTAGCGTTTCTCCAAGCTCTTTCCACCCACGTTCGCGTCTTTTGTCGTCATTTGAAATCGATTGATCTTCAAAATAAAATTTTCTTATTGTCTCAACTGCACGGAAGCAAAAACCTGCAGTCATAGATGGATATTTGATTGCTCGGCGAAAATCTGCAAAAACATCTTTTAAAAACATCCTTTCTGGACGATCAAATAAGCGTAAAATTTCTGTGAATTCCGCAGTACATTCGTCTTTGGTTTTGTTTACATTCCATTCACCTCTAACTCCAAAAGTATTATCAATATGTAACTCTTTACATACCACCTTCGTGATCTCTACATCGTAAGAGTAAGAATTTATATAACAATAAGAATCAATAACAAGCCTTATATTTTCTTCAAAAATATTTTTTAGAGTCTCTAAGTTACAGTCAGCATTTTTACTATAATCAATCTCTGATGCAAAACTAAGTGTTATTTTTGATTTGTCGAATCTTAACTTGCTTATACCGTTCACTTTAAAACCGGGGTGTGTTATTTGAAAAGGCAAATCTTCACTTACGGAAAAGCTAACTCGTTCGGGATGAACTAAGCCAGTAAAAGTATAGTTATACAACCAGTATTTTAATAAATATTATTGGCTGGCCACTCGGGTCTAGTACCCTTGGGACGGATTTATCCTACCGTTTCTTGCCGTGAGACACAATTGTGGCGTTTCAGGCTAGATGAGACATTTGAGACAGTATAAAAAAGCTAGTAGAATAAATGACTTGCCGTTTAGATTTAGCACTCTATAATATGAAGTGCTAATAACAACCATCTATGCCAAGAGGTAAAAGCAAGGTAACAAGTAGAAAGCAAGCAAGTAATGCATCACGTCTATTGAGTTCGAAGAAAACATCTAAAACCACGAAGAGTGTGGCGGCGAGTGGCTTAACTCAAAGAGAAAAACGAAAACCCGGGAAGGAAACTACTAGCTCTAAAACTGCTAAGCTGGCTTCTGAAAAAATGAAGACGTCTAAATCTAAAAAAGTTAGAAGCGTTTCGGCTAGTGTAGTTGCCCAGGCGAAAGGTAAAAAGAAAAACAGAAAATGATAAAAACCTATGGCATACCAAATTGATTACATGGCCGTAGGAGATGGAGAGAGAAGTGGAGATGCAATTGCGTTACGTTTTGGAAACCTTAATGGCCCACGATCTGAACAAGTAGTAATTATTATTGATGGCGGATTTAAGGAATCGGGAGAAGCCTTGGTAGAACATGTTAAAACGCACTATGGAACAGATGTGGTTGACCTTGTTATTTTAACTCATCCAGATTGCGACCACGCTTCCGGTCTAACTGTTGTGCTGGAAAAACTTACTGTGAATCGACTCGCTATGCATCGTCCGTGGGAGCATGCAGCAGATATTAAGAATTCCTTTCAGAATGGTAGGATCTCGATACTAGGGTTAGAGAAAAAATTAGAAGAATCACTTCAATATGCAAGTGACATTGAAGCTTTAGCAATTAAAAAAGGAATACCGATAGTAGAGCCATTTCAAGGCGCTGCAGGATTTGAGAATGCAGTACAAGTCCTGGGGCCATCCAGAGAATATTATGAAAGCCTTCTGCCGCAAATGATCACTCCATCAAGTCCTCCTAGTATGCTAGAAAAAGCATTAACATCTATCCAAGACTTTTTTCATATTGATCTACTGGATGATGATGAAGATTCGACTTCAGCAGCCAATAACACTAGTACGATCACTCTGCTCCAAGTTGAAGGACATAAAATCCTTTTTACTGGTGACGCAGGTAAAACAGCTTTGAACCTCGCCGCAGATTATGCTGAATCACAAGGAATAGACCTAAAAGATCTACATATTATCCATGCCCCTCACCATGGAAGTAAAAGGAATCTCAATAGTAAGCTGCTAAAAAGAGTACACGCGAATCACGCTTGCGTATCTGCAGCTAAAGCATCACCAAAACATCCATCGAAAAGAATAACAAATGCCCTTCATAAACATGGCACAACGGTGCATGTAACTAGAGGTCAATGTATAATGTATAACAAAGATGCTCCACGCCTTGGATGGTCTGACATTAGTCCTGAGCCATTTCATACTTCATTTGCTGAATAAGATGGGTTACTCCTTAAAAGCACGTTACTTTCCAGCAATCATCTCTATTCTGCCGATAGTTACGTTTAACTACTTTTATTTAGCCCCATACTTAGCAGGCTTACTTGAGAAGTTCAACGATCTTTCCTTACTGGTTAGCAATGTGTCTATTCCTGCGATTGCTTTATACCTTGTCATACAACTAAATCGAATCACTTCTAAAGAACTATTCGAAAAACGAATTTTTAAGGATGAACTGCATATGCCGACAACCAATCTATTGTTGTTTTCTACCAATTTTTTAACTAATGATTGTAAGCAAAAACTCAGAAAGAAAATTTATGAAGATTTTAATATCCAACTGCCAAATGAACAGAGCGAAAGAAGAAACCCCCATCATGCTAGAAAAATGATCGTAGAGGCCATGTCTCAAATAAGACTACGTGTAAAAAATGGCCGATTGGTGCTACAGCATAATATTGAATATGGATTTGTGAGAAATCTTCTCGGAGGATCAATCACTGGTGCTATCATAGCAACCTGGAATCTGATTTTTTTTGATGAGATACATCACAATAGTTTTGCATTCAAGCTCTCTGCGGCAATGTTGATATTTTATGTCCTCATATTGCTTTTCAATAAAATTTTACTCGAATTTTTTGGATATAATTATGCAAAGGTACTGATAAATGAATATCAGCAAACTTAATGTTGTATAGCTAAGGATTGAATACTCCCATTCTAAGAAGCGCATTATAAACGTCTTCCCAAAACCCATCGGGAGTTTTTTCGGCGTATTTACAGGTAAAAGTAATCTTACTCCGGTTGGTGTAAATGACCGTCTTATCTTTGTAGACGATTTTCCTGGGCTTCATGAGATTAAGGGTTAGATTCAGAACCTAAAAATGCCTGAGCCTCTTTCTTCGGAAAAACGTAGCACGTAGGACTGCCGTTTTCTCCGGGGATCACATAAGCTTTAAGGTTGCCCTGTCTTATGTGCTTCAATGCTGTTTGTGAGTGAATCCCAAACTTACTTTTCAAGTCAGAGAGCGAGTACCAAGAATCAGTATCCTTGAAGTACTTGAGCGGCACGGTCTTTCGTTCTAGGGCGTGCTGGCAAGCCATGCACTTGATTCCGTATTTGTCATACCAGTTATCAAAGCTGGGCACGTCATGCCCACACATTCCGCAAAAATATCGACCATCAGTTAGAGGGAATCCTTTCGGATTATCTTTGAGCTGCTCTTTACGTTTTTCCTCCTTTGCCTTCGATTCTTCAATAGCCTTATTTGCTGCTTCCACATTTCTCACCCCCTCTAGATACTTATGACCCTCTTCATCAGTAAGACAAAACCGAAGTTTATCCTCTCTAAACTTCCTTACTTCCTCCGGATCGACTTTAACTTTCTCAGGTTTAGGATGCTTTAGATCTATTTCATGGGTATCACTGTGGCCACAGTACTCGCACCACTCCTTTGTCGTGTACTTATCTTTCGTATGCTTCGTTTCAGATTTCATTCGTCTTTTACACTTCGGGCACATCCACGGAATTATTCGTTCTTTCAATCCATCCTTAACCTTAATCCCTACGTGGCAGTCGTCACATCGGAAGTAGAAGTCCATAGTGTGCCTTTCTTTGCCAAAGCCATAATGGGCAGATTTATCCATGAATTCCATCGGACGATCACACATAAAGCAGAAGATGTCCTTAGGTATAGGAGCATTCTCATACATATCGTCGTAGGCTCTATCCTTTTCCATCCACTCTGTGATCGTGGATTCACGATTCTTCCAACGATCACCCGTAAGAAAGTAAATCATGACTTTACTCAATATTCGGTGCATTTCTCTTGGGGCATCGTCAGCTTTCTCCGCATGGTCTTCATACCAGCGGGCTTTTTCAACGGTAGCCCGATCATATCGATCTTCGTAATGCTTCCGATCGTGAAGATATTTTACGGTCATAGGGTGGGAGTTCTAAGATACGACGAACCGCTCTTTCAAAAGCCTCTTGGTTCTTCTCTTCGTCATCACAAAAAGTAACAATAAAACGGAGTTTTCGAGGCGTATTCCTTTTGGCTCGTTTGAGCATAGGCCTGATCAAAACAACGTATATCTTAGCACAATTAATACAAAGTCATGAATAAAATTCATTCTTAACTGCTTCGACTTGGATGATCTTAATATGAGATTGGGTAGAATTTACCTCCATTAACCTGTCTCCAAATAAAACTGAAGTGATCTCTAACAAATGGATCAAAACTGGTCTTCAATTCTTCAATATATTCATCAAAATGCTGGTATATCCTTTCAGGGAATTTAAAGCGATCAATATAAATTTTCCCATCTTCAAAAACGATTGGAGCATCAGAGTCACGGATAAAAACTCGATGTTGAGTCATTCCACTGTGGAAAAAACCATTTCTGGCAGAAATCCATAACAGGTTTAAGAGATCATCCTTCCAAGGGTCATCAGACAACTCCGGGAAAACGTAAACTACCCCTCTCTTGAAAAAAGGTCCTGAATTTCCTCTGCTAGACATGCCCTCCATGTATTGAGCAATCATTTCGAAGTAACTAAATAGAAGTTTTAGAACGGCAAATCCAACATGTTGATTGCCACTGTTAGTTAAACTTTTAGCGTGGTCAAAAAACCAACCTTTTGTACGGTCTTCAAATATTTTCACTCGCATGTCGTAGGAATCTCTTGCATCCTTTAAATCTCTAAGTATGTACGTAGGACTAATTTGTAGATCTAGATTGTCTTCAAGGACGTCCATAGACTTGGATTCATGTTAGTATCAAAATACAACATTTATATTGAAAGGCACATGACTTCGGTATCCAAAAGTACTTTTCTCAAGATCATGGATGACAAGTGTCAGCTTGTTTTAAGCTTCAGTTTCCCTGAAGATCTAAGTCTGGAGTTGAGTGAAGTGTCTGAATTCCACCATCTGGTGCGAGATTATTTCAATCTGCTTACAAGCCTCTGCGTGACGCCTCTAGCACGTGGGATTAAGCTCGAGCACAAAATTAAATTGAAAACTCCAGCATGGTACTGGCTAGAACGTTTCATGGAATCTACCGACCCCAAGCAAAACAAAAGGTATCGTCCTATTAAAAAGTTCATTTTCGTACAGGAAGGTAAATATGAGATGGCGATTGGTGGTCATGAAAGTTTAAATACGGCTGCATTTGAGGCAAAAAGAAAAGTAAAAGAGGTAAATACAGTTATCTTTCATCTGCTCAGTCTAGTAAAGACTGAAAATCTTGATTATGAAGTACCTCGACCGTTAGCATCAGATGATGGAAGTTATATCCTTGTCGACCTTGAAAAAGGAGAACTTTTATACAGGGGTAAACTATTGAAGAAAATGACTAAATCGAAGTTTCCCTTCGTTCTTCTGCAAAAATGGGCAGAGATTAAGGAAGGTATCCCTATCAATGTTTTAGAGGGATATAGCGCCGACGATATCGAGATTGGAATCCGTAATTTTAAGTCAGATCTAAAAAAGCACTTAGAAAAAATGCCGCAAGTAGAGAAGCGAATCGAGGAAAGCTTCATAGTGAGAAAACCGAACAATAAAATCATAGTCGATGGCATCTTTCTTATAAGAGAATAAGTGAGAATTAATACAAATAATATTAAATAATTAATCGAATTAATTAGTCTAATTTACGTAGGGTTGAAGCACTTTAACCCTATCCTATGTCCGCCTTAAAAGTCGTTTCCGTCTCTATCACCGAGCTGAATGTAGCACAGTATAATCCACGTAAGATTTCAGCAGATGCCTTCGAACAAATTAAAGAGAGCATAAGACGTTTTGGACTCCTCGGCCCAATCATTGTTAACTCCGCGCCGAATAGAAGAAATATTGTAATTGGTGGCCATCAGAGAATGAAGGCTGCCAAAGCATTGGATTTCGAAAAAATACCTGTGCTTTATGTGAATATTCCTGATGAGATCAAAGAGAAAGAATTAAATCTGCGCCTCAACCAAAATACGGGAGAATGGGATATGGAGCTTTTAAAAGAGTTCGACATAGACCTGCTCTTGGATGTTGGTTTCGATGATTTCGATCTGCAGGAAATTTGGGATGACTCTCTTGAAGTCGAAGATGACAATTTCGATGTCGAAGAAAAGTTAAAAGAAATTAAGAAACCTTCCGTGAAAGAAGGTGACATATATGCTCTGGGGAAACACCGTCTAATTTGTGGAGACTCTACTAAGACAGAGACTTTAAAAGCTATGATCAATGATACAAAAGTGAGTTTCGTAACGCTGGATCCTCCCTACAACATTGGACTAGACTACTCGAACGGTATCGGCACGAAGAGAAAGTACGGTGGAACAAAAGTGAAAGATGATAAATCGCCAGAGGCATACAAGGATTTTCTAAAAACCTGCATAAAAAATGCAGTCGCTTTTGTAAAGCCTGACACCCATTTCTTCACATGGAATGACGAAAGGAATATAGGCTGCGTTCAGCAAATTTACGAAGAGCTAGCCATCCGAAATAAGCGTGTCTGTCTCTGGCTCAAGAACTCGCAGATGAGTACACCGCAGGTTGCATTCTCGAAGGTCTATGAGCCGTGCATTTACGGTACACGAGGCGAACCATTCCTTTCCACCTACCACACTAGCTTCACTGAGGTCATGAACAAGGAACTAGGAACGGGAAACAGGCTTCACGGTGACGTACTCGATCTCTTCAACATTTGGCTCGAAAAACGCCTCCCAGCGACGGATTACGAGCATCCAACTCAAAAGCCGCCCTCTCTCTACGAACGGGCAATACGTCGTTGTACAAAGCCTGGAGACATCCTTCTAGAACTCTTTGGCGGTAGTGGGAGTGTCCTCATCGCCGCAGAACAACTCAAACGTACCTGCTACCTCGTAGAACTCGACCCTTTATTTTGCCAATTAATTATAAATCGTTATGAAAACCTTACAGGCCAAAAAGCCACAAAACTCAATTAAATCCGGCGATCTTTTCCGTTTGGGTGATCACTTCCTTTTATGCGGAGACTCCACCGATGAAGTGACAGTTGCAACGCTTTTAAGCGGTCATCAAATAAAGCTCATTCTCACTGACCCGCCCTATGGGGTTTCGTACGTGGCACCTAGTGGTAAACATGACAAAATCGCTAACGATCAGCTCCAATCCGATGAGGACTATCAAAAGTTCACAGAGTCTTGGCTCAGCGTCGTAATACCTTCTTTAAGCCCCAAGAACTCCTACTACATATTCAACAGCGATCGAATGCTCTTCAGCCTAGAAGATGGACTCCGCGCACAAGGATTCAAATTCTCTCAGCTCCTCATCTGGGTAAAGACCGGAGCTACCATCGGACGACTGGACTACTGTCCTCAACACGAACTCATTGCCTACGGCTGGCACGGAACGCACCCATCAATACGCGATAAAGATAAAAGCGTACTCATTGCTCCGAAGCCGAAGAAAAATACGATCCACCCAACGATGAAGCCAGTGAGCCTTATACGCCGCTTAGTGCTCAACAGTACGAATATTGGTGACATCGTCTATGACCCCTTCGGTGGATCGGGATCCACACTCATTGCTTGCGAACAAACGAAGCGAAAGTGCATAACCGTGGAGCTGATGCCCAAGTACTGCCAGGCCATTATAGATCGCTTCGAAAATCTCACTGGCGTCAAAGCCGTAAAAATAACACTTACGCAATGACAGACGCGATTACCCTAAAAACCCAGGAAGGTAAGGCGCGGCTGGTGGAACAGCTTAAAAAGACACCAATCGTTCAAATCGCTTGCGAAAAAGAAGGCATTGGACGCGCGAGTTACTACCGCTGGAGGAAAGATGATCCCGAGTTCGCTGATGCTGCCGATGAAGCTATGTGCACTGGTAAGAGTCTTATAAGTGATCTCGCAGAGTCGCAGCTCATTAAGGCCATAAGGGACGGCAATATGACCGCCATCATTTATTGGCTCAAGAACCAACATCCAGACTATAGAACGCGGGTGGAACTCTCAGGGAAACTAGAAACCATCGGCAAGAAGCTCACACCTGAGCAAGAAGAGGCTATAGAAAAAGCCCTCAAATTCGCCTCCTTAGATCAAGAAGAACTTAATAAATAACAACTATTCATATGAACAATTTGTCACCACAAACCATTAAATCCTTGGTTAAAAACCAAAATGCACGGCGTGCCCTTACCAGAGACAGTCACAAAATATTTTTCTCGGTTTATTTCCCTTCATACATCACTCATGGATTCGCAGCATTTCATCATGAGATGTTCCAGCTGAGTGAGGATGAAAGAGTGCGTATGCTCGTAGTCATGTCCTTCCGAGGATCCGGCAAGTCAACCATCCTCAACACCTCACTGGCCATCTGGTCAATTCTAGGAAAGCAGAAAAAGAAGTTCATTCTTATCCTTTCAGAAACGCAGGAGCAAGCTCGTACCCACTTGAAAAACCTAAAAGCTGTTCTGGAAGAGAATGAACTACTTAGAGCAGATCTCGGCCCATTCCAGGAGGTGGAAGAGCAGTGGAATGCAACTACGCTCGTCATCCCCAAATATGGCGCACGCATTACGGTGGCTTCTTCGGAACAATCCGTACGTGGGATGAGAAACAAAGAGCATCGCCCCGACCTCATCATTGCAGATGATATCGAGAGCACTCCAAGCGTGAAAACCCGTGATGGTAGAAACAAAATCGATGATTGGTTTGCAAGCGAAATCTTGCCCATTGGAGATGTGGGGACTCGCATCGTGATTGTTGGGAATCAACTGCATCGAGATTCATTGCTGATGAGGTTAAAAGTCCGCATCGAGGCCAATGAGATGGATGGGGTCTATAGGCAATATCCACTTCTCGACGACAAGGGCGCATGTCTCTGGCCGGAAAAGTTCAAGACCGCCAAGGATATTGAAGATTTAAGGAAAACAATTGGAAGAGAGGAGGTATTCCTACGCGAATACTTGCTGCGGCTAGTGGATAAAAAAGATCAGGTAATCAAAAAGGAATGGATCTCTTTCTACGAAACGATGCCGGAAATACATGGAGATAAAGAAGAACCCGAGTTTTACGTGGGACGACAGATTAAAGTTCTAACATGGCCAAAAAAACCAGAAAAGGAGTCATTCCCGTATAGAGGGACTATCGTAGGAATAGATCCAGCAATCTCCCAGGCCGACACAGCCGACTGCACTGCAATGGTAGCTTGTCATGTATTCGGATATGGCGAAAAGATGAGGATTTTTATCCTGCCACTGATTGTTAACGAAAGATTAAGCCTGCAAAATATTATAGAGAGAGCAAACCGTTTTAAAGAAATGTTCCCAAGGCAAACCGTTAGATTTGTTGTGGAGGACGTAGCAGCGCAGAATTACTTAATTCAATTGATGACGAGCGAGGGGATGTTTGTTTCTCCGATGAAAGTCTCAGGCCTGAGCAAACACGACCGTCTTGTGAACAGCACCCTACATTTCGAACAAGGAAGAGTCTTATTTCCTAAAACAGGTGCCGAACAGCTCATTGAGCAGGTTCTAGACTTCGGTACGGAAAAACACGATGACCTTGCGGATGCATTAACATCAATGATCGCAGAGGTCAGTCATGTTTTCCCTTATTCACGAGGGGACGATCTACATACACTTTCCTTGGGAAAGGGTGAGACTATCGTTGGAAATATTTGGGAGAAAAAATTCTAACTATCTTAAGTCTGCAGGTTCATAAGTGACGTTACTTTCACCAGTGAGTCCATCTACATGAACGTTGTAAACCTCGAAATTATTGCTCGTGTTCTTGTTATATTGTCCGACGTAGTACTTATCGTAAATCGCATCCTCTTCTGCCGTAGCAGTCATAAGTATAGCTTTATCACGAACATCAACAGCTCGTTGATCGGAGTAAATTGAGATGAAAACGTAGCCTTCTGCTTCGTTCTCCTTAGTGAGCTGTTTGCCAAGGGCAAGCATGTCCGCCTCGTTTACATATCGAGGATCGATGAGAATTTGACGATCAAATCCAGCATCTGTGCTTGATACGTCCTCATAAGGGATATTGTTAGAATCCTCTTGGACTACTTCAGTGGTCGGGTCAGGATCCAAGGCTCCAGTGAGGCCTAGGAGGATAAAAAGTACAAAAAGACCTCCGCATCCCAGGAGTCCTTTCTTAAGTTTCGTTGCAGCCATGCTATTTGGGGTTAAAAAGCAAAAAGGGGCCACTAGGTCGCCCAACAACACTTGCTCCGCGAGGAGTAGCCGATATTGGCTAGTGACCCGTCATTACCCCAATATCTGGGTTTGACGAGCAACAAGCCTCGCGGGAGAAACAAAAAAATGTGTTGTAGAGCGACAGGAGAAGTGTAGCAGATAACCTGTAAAAGTGAAGCTAATCTGAAATTAAGTGTCATTGCATAACAAATGATGTAATCTACAACAAATTCCAAAATACGAAAGAATGACGACTGTTTTAACATTCAAATCCGACGCCATCGTAAACGAACACATTTCGGAGGCTGACCTTAGAGCCTATGTAGTAGGATTTGATCTTGGTGAATTTCGGTACGACAAAACGGTCGATATTTTTTTAGATGGAATTGTAGACTTTGCCTTTGGTTACCACGAAGGAATTCTTACTGAAAGTTACAACAAGAGGATTTTGGTTGAAGCAGCTAAATCAATTTATAAAATTAAAACCAACACAACAGCAGGTGAGTTAGAAATTTTCAATGAGGCAAAGAAACATTATGTAGATAATGATCTAGATTACGATGATGATGTGGAAGAAAAATATTTAAAGAGGGGCGAGTTTGGAGAATTAATCTTACACATACTCTCAAGAGACTTTCTGAAAACAATTCCCCTTATTTCGAAAATATATTTTAAGGATGCAGACGGAGTAACAGTTCATGGTTTTGATTCAGTCCATATTGGGCCATGCATCGGAGAACCTGGACGGCAGTCTCTCTATCTAGGAGAATCAAAGCTTTATAACGATGGGGCAAAAGGTGTTAAAGCATTAATCGAAGATATTAAATCTCATTTTAACTTAGATTTCCTCGAAAGAGAATTTGTTCTAATCAGTAAGAGAAAATCCTCCTTTTCACTACCAGAAGATATAATTAACCCGGACAAAAAAGAAGCGTATCAGTCTTTTCTAAAGGAAAAAGATGATTGGCTCGTTAAGTTAGGAGATATTCAATCAGGTAAAGTAAAAATGGAAGAAGTCTTAAAGTGTATAACCGTTCCTGTGCTTTGCACTTACACCTCTGAGGTTTTCAACAAACATAACGATGAAGGTGCAGAGGCATTTAAAAAAGAATATGAAGAAGAAATAAGAAAACTGAAAGAAATATTTGATGAAAAATTGCAGTCAATTCGTGGAGAAGGTGATGTTAATGCTCGTGTAAAAACAAACCTCAACATTCTCTTAATGCTCTTCCCAGTTCCCAGTAAGAAAGAACTCGTAAAGAGATTGCACATAAAGTTAAATCACCAACAAAATGCCTAACAATCTTCTCAGTGAGATTCTAAGAGAAATCGATACTGTAGAGGTAATAAGTGCTACACGCTCTTTTGAGATCCTTCAGCTTTGTTCTGATTATTTTCGTAGCGAAAAGAGTGAACCATTAGGCCGTAAATTAGTAATTAATCTACTAAATGACGATAACTGGAAAAAAATGCCAGAGACACATCACCCAGTATTTGTAGACATACTCGAATCTGCTGGATTCTATCCTTATATAGCTAAAAACCATGATTTTGCCAATCTACTTACCTCACTTCCACAGCAACTAAGAAAAGAGGCCCACGACTCAGAGGTTCTTCCTAAAACATACTTACACGAAGAACAGAAAGTTATATCTGATCTAATCAAGGCTGGTAGAAATATAATTGTTAGTGCACCCACTAGTTTCGGGAAAAGCTTATTAATCGAAGAGATTGTAGCCAGTAATAAGTTTAAAAATATCGTTGTAATTCAACCTACACTAGCTCTTCTTGAAGAAACACGAAGGAAAATGAAAAAATACAATGATTCTTATAAAATCATTGTTAGAACTTCTCAGACGCCATCGGACACAAAGAAAAATCTTTTCTTATTGACCGCTGAACGTGTGATGGAATATCCAGATCTTCCTAAAATAGATTTCTTAATATTAGACGAATTTTATAAATTGAGCGCAAAGAGAGAAGATGAAAGATGCAATGTCTTGAATAATGCTTTCCATCTATTATTGAAAGATAATCCACAATTTTACCTCTTAGGACCAAATATAGATGGTATATCCGAAGGTTTTACTGAAAAGTATAATGCTACTTTCATGAAAACGGATTATTCCTTGGTTGAGAATAAGGCTGTTGACGTTTACAGTAATTTCAAAAATAAATTTGGAAAAAAAGGGGAAAAACTAATTACAAAGAAAAATGTATTATTCGATTTGCTTTCAAAAAAAACTACCGAACAAACTATAGTATATTGTTCTTCACCACGCAGTGCTCGAGTTCTATCTTTTGAATTTTATGAGTTCCTAGTCAAAAAAGAAATTGCGTCAGTTAACACTAAGCTGCCAATTATTGAATGGATAAAAACAAACGTACATGAAGATTGGGGATTAATTAGATGTTTAAATGCCAAGATTGGTATCCACGATGGAGCACTACCAAAGCACGTTAATTCTGCAATGATTGAGTACTTCAATAAAAAGGAACTCAACATTCTTTTTTGTACCTCTACGATCATTGAAGGTGTAAATACCAGCGCGAAAAATGTCGTTTTTTTTGACGACACGAAAGGTAGAAGCACAAAGATCGACTATTTTGACTACGCAAATATTAAAGGCAGATCAGGGCGCCTAATGGTCCACTACTTAGGTAAAATATATAACTTCAATCCGCCACCCGTTAAAAGTGAAGTTATTATTGAAATACCTTTCTTTGAACAAGAAAAAATATCTGATGAAATCCTTATTCACTTAGAACAAGAGGAGGTTAAAAATCCAAATACAGAACAATATCAAAAAATAAACGCCATGTCCGTTGAAGAAAAGGAGATAATCAAAAAGAACGGACTCTCTGTAGATGGACAAGTAAAGGTTCTTGAAGAAGTTACCTTATTGTTGAAAGAAAAAAAGAGTTTAATACTTTGGTCGGGAATGCCCAAATATGAACAGCTGAAAGAGCTAATATCTCTGGCATGGAAGCACCTGAAAACCAAAGAAGAAACAACAGAGGTAACTTTGGATCAGATAGTTTATCTGACATTTAACTATGCTAAACATCAAGATATCAAACGTTTAGTCAATGAAGCTTATAAATTCTTAAGGGAAAGCGAGAGGTTTAAGGAAAAATCAGATCGTGTACTTATAGACGAAGCAGTTCAGAAAACCTTCCACATAATGAGACATTGGTTTCAGTATAAAATTCCAAAGTGGCTGCTCACAATTAATCAATTGCAAAAGCATGCTGCGCTTAAAGTGGGTTTAACTCCAGGTGATTATAGCTTTTATGCCACGCAAATTGAGAATGATTTTGTGCAATCAAATTTAGGTGTTCTCAGCGAGTATGGCGTCCCAAAATCTGCTATTAAAAAAATCTCAAAGAAGATCAGTCCTGAACTCTCAGAAGAGGAGGCAGTCCACAGGGTAAAGACGCTAATAGCAGGAGGTAACTTATTGACTGAATATGAGATGGAAAGGGTTCGAGAAGCTTTTTAGCTAGCTATCACGATCCATTGTGTCATCTATGTGGGTAGGATTTAACCCATCTATATGACAGATATTTTAGACCCCTCAACCAAGTATTGCCTGTATGCCAGAAAGTCGTCTGAATCGGACGAGAAACAGATGATGAGCATTGATTCTCAAATCAAAGAGATGCTTTCAATAGCAGAGCGGGATCACCTGAATATCGTGGAAATTAGAGAGGAAAGTAAGAGTGCCAAGGCAACTGGAACAAGACCCGAGTACAACCGCCTTCTTACAGACATAGATGAAGGTAAATTCAACGGAATTTTAACGTGGGCACCAGATCGTTTAAGCCGTAACGCAGGAGATTTGGGAACTTTGGTAGACCTCATGGACACAGGGAAGCTTTTAGAAATTCGCACACACGGGCAGAACTTCACGAATAACCCCAATGAGAAGTTTTTGCTCATGATTCTTTGCAGCCAAGCGAAACTAGAGAACGACAACCGAGGAAAGAACGTGAAGAGAGGGCTTAGGGCAAAATGCGAACTTGGAAAAAGGCCAGGCCTCCCTCCAATGGGGTATAAACTTTATCGGGATCCAAGCAACTTCTCCGCCGGAAGCAAAATAATCGTAGATCCAGAGAGAGCACCCTTCATTAAGAAAATGTTCGAGTATGTGGCTTCAAGAGGCCTGAGCGGAAGACAGGTAAACGAAGAACTCACGAAAGAAGGTTTCAGAACAAGAAATGGGAAATCGGTAACCTTAAGCATGACTTACAGGGTTTTTAAAGACACCTTCTACTATGGAGAGTTTGAATTCCCTGAAGGCAGTGGGAATTGGTACAAAGGGACACATAAGCCACTCATAACTAAAGACCAATGGACGGCGGCAAACAGTATGCTAAAAACCTTTGAGAAGTCGAAATGGGGTAGCAAATCCTTCTTCTATGGGAAACTATTCAAATGCGGAGGATGTCAGTCTGGGGTTTGTGGAGAAAACCATGTAAATCGGTTTGGAACCAATTACGTCTACTACAAATGCACAAAATACGGAGGAAAAGGAAAGTGTGACCAGAAATACATCCGTGAAGAGGATCTAGTCGGATCGATCGCAAAACTCGTGGATCAATTCAAAGCCAAACAGCTTAAAATCCACAGCAAGGTGACTCGTGAAGTACAAAAGTTCAACGAGATGCAAAGGCAGACCATGGGCAATGAAGCCAAAGAAATAGATACACAAGGCTACATTCAGTACATCTTGAGAAATGGAACCCACCTAGAGAAAAGAGAGTTTCTACAGTGCCTAGATGGTCAACTTTACCTCAAAGGAGGAGAAGTGTGGTTGGAGGATTTGAAGGCCTGAGAAGTAGTACTATAATTCAGTTATTCAAGCTCTTTTCTCATTTTGTAATTGTTGATTTCTATACCCTCAATAAGGTTTTGATTTTCTTTCAATAGTGAAAACCCTAGATTTTGAAAAAATGGTTTAGCCGTGATGCTGACGTCAGACACTAGAAACACAGATCCCTGTTTTCTCGCTTCCATCTCAATTTCCTCATAAAGCTTTGTAGCCACACCTTTTCTTAAATGATCTTTGCTTACATACATTAAGTCGAGGGTGTTCCCATCTTCTAAGGATGCGAATCCTAGGATTTCATTATCAGATTGTGCAACAAGAAAATACTGCTTGGTCAATTTCTCCTCCCAACGGTTTCTATTCTTTACGGATGAAGCCCAGCATTCAATTTGTTCTTCATTGTAGTCCTCCTTGCATGTATTTCTTATCGTTTCGACAAAAAGGCTTTGAAGTGCGGACAAATCACCGATGATCGCACGTCTAATGATCATACCTTTAAGTTTTATGCTGCATCAAAACGAGTCCTATTCACAGTCATCCACTTTTCTTTATCTTCTTCCGTGTGAGTAGGATCGTTCATTACCTCTGCATGGGCTTGCATGTAATGAGGCATGAGCGTTTGGAGCCACTCTTCAAAAGTTTCCCCTTGTGCCGTTGTTTCGCAGAGATCGCAGGATAATGTTTTCATGGAAATGAGGATTAAGATCTAAGGGACTCTAACACGATATCAGCTGGTTAGGAATGAAGGCCTAAGCGTAAACGACGTACAAAATGATGATGATCAATAAAGGGTAGGCAAACATCAGTTGAGGCTTAAAGCACTGCCACGGGCTGAACCTTCCTTCGTGGGTCTTCATATACTGGTAGACGTGGCCAAGTTCCTGAACAACAGCACCTATAAGGACAAGAGGAAGGCTTTTATACAAAATACCAAGACCAATAAGGACGAAGCCGAGTACATGAATGACCTTATTTAGCAGACCCGTGTGGCACTCTACGAATTTTATCCATTGCGATTTGATCATGCGCACAATATACACCACATACTATTCGCTCAAATCTCCCAATACCAGTGCTACTCTTAGACAGAGGTTTTTCAAAACCATCCCAAGCCACCAAGAGTTTGCGCATTGTTTATGAACCTAAAATCCTAATCAGACTAGCTCCTTGTAAAGGCCTTACCGTATGGAATTCATGAGCCAGAACTCAATTTTATTCATCGAGATAACTTTGAAGTTATTTAGTAGATTTAACAACACCCCTTACTACTGCACAAACAAGAAGGAACTCGTTTAACGAAGCCACAATCCTTCCCTTTGCAGCGCTTGGTAAGCTGAATCAGCTGCTTTTTTGTTTTCTTAAGTTGGGTAATCTGACGATCGACCAACTCTAGCTTATCTCGTATTCCTTCTATTAAGTTTTCACAAGAAGCGTGCTTACCCCATAAGATCACGAAGTCTTTGATCTCATGAAGGGTAAACCCAAGAAGTTTGAGAGATTGAATCAAACTTAAGCGCTCAACAGCCTCGGGGCTATAATCCTTATAATTGTTCTCTCGCTTTTGCGCACCTACAAGGAGTCCACACTTTTCATAAAAACGGATGGTATCTTTTGACATCTGGCTTCTGCTTGCGAGTTCACCTATCAGCATAATATTGGGTTTGACTATGGAGTATACTCCACGGTTTATAAGTATAGCGTACAGTCTTTTAATCAAAAAATCATGAAAAAATTGATCTTATTGTTTACTGCCATCGTCCTCTTGGCAGGATGCTCTACAACTCCTGAAGCTCCTGTGCTTGAAATTCCTGCACCTCAAACCACAGAAGATAGTGCGAGTTATGAAGATTACTCTCCAGAAAGGTACAGTGAGTTGAAAGGTCAAAAACCGTTTGCCCTCTTTTTTCATGCTAAGTGGTGCGGCGAATGCAAAAGCTTGGAAAAAGAACTGACTGGCAACCTGTCGAGCTACCCTGAAGATATTATCATCCTCAAAACCGACTATGATACCGAAACTAATCTGCGTAATGAATTCGACGTTAAGGTTCAAACCACCTTTGTTATCTTCGATGCCCAAGGAAATGTTGTGGTGAATAAGCCCATCTTTGAGGCGAAAGACGTTATTGCCGAAATGACCCAAGTTCTCTAACCTTCCTCCATGCCTTTATTGTTCGTATCTTTTATAGCAGGTATTCTCACGACCTTAGCGCCCTGCACCCTTCCTCTCTTGCCTGTCATCCTAGCGGGTTCCGCTGAAAGCCAGAACAAGCTAAGACCCTTTGTTATCGTCCTATCGCTAGGTATTTCTGTTTTCGCATTCACTCTCTTACTCAAGGCCAGCACTCTTTTGCTCTTCATCCCTCAAGAGTTTTGGAACGTATTCTCAGGATTGATATTGATGATTTATGCTATCTCAATGCTTTACCCACAAGCCTACGAAAGCTTGGCTTTTAAGCTAAAATTCTACAAATGTGAAGAGTTGCTACGTTTTGGAAATGGGAAAGGGCTACTGGGAGCTATTCTTATTGGAGCCGCCCTTGGACCCATCTTTGCTTCCTGCTCTCCTACCTACGCCGTCATCGTGGGGATCATGCTTCCAGAAAATTTAGGCACTGGAACCCTACACCTTGGACTCTACGTAATTGGCCTAACAATTCCATTGTTACTAATAGCTTATGGAAGCCAAAGCATCTTTAAAAGATTCAAAGGATTCGCAAACCCTAAGAGCTTCGCAAAAAGAATTATCGCTGTTCTACTACTCGTTACAGGTTTTATGATTACCTTCGGATGGGATAAGGACCTTAGCGAATTTCTACTCCGTTTCGACATTGACTGCTAAGCACAAGTTAAATAAAGCTCCTTTCCAATAAGCTGACATACTGAGGACATATAGCTGCTAAATCTCGTTATTTATCACATTCTTTGTCGTCTTTGATACTCAGCGATTCTTCGTTGCAAATGAGAATTCTTTTCCCAAGGAATTGATAAACTTTGATAGACACTTGGCGAAAGGTCCCCCTCCAGATCAGCAAGACAATCCCTTTCTACTTCAATATCTCTTTTCCACTTAGCAATCACTTCTGACTGATCCAACAAACGCTGAGCATCTCCTCTCAATCTTTCAATCATAGCTAAGGGAACACTTCCACTGGAGCTTAAAATATCCAAGGAACCGCTTAGACCTTGTATTTCTTGAGGAGTAACAATAGGGGCTTCCAAAATGGAATTGGGAAAAAACCTGCGTATTTCTTCGGGCGCTCTGGAGTTGAGTCGAACTGCATCTAGGGTAGAACTCAAGCTAAAAACTTTATCATGTTGATCAATAATTTCCTGAGAGACAGGAGCAGGGATAGGGGCATTAAAAGTCTGAGAACCGCGACGATGTTGATAGAAAAAAGCAGGTCTAGCCTGGGCTCCGTGTAGAGTCATGACCAACATATTAAAAATATCTGTTTTTAGAGAAGATTCGGTGTGCCCGGGCAGACCTAAAATCATATCTGGACTCACGGAAATTCCCGAGTCTTGGCATTGCGTAAAGAATCTCCAAAGAGTAGTTGGATCCACAGATGGTCTATGTACAGATTTCAAAACGGCTGGCTCCATAGATTGTACCCCCAAGCCTAGATCCCTAAATCCTAACTTTTTGAGGATTTCTAATTCTTCGAGGCCCAGTCCTCCTTTAATTTTTAATCGGAAAGCATTGGTGTAACCCGAAAAGATAAATGCTCTTAGGTCATTTAAAAGCCCAGCCTTTTCAGACAGGGCCAAAACTTCCTTCCACCACTCGATGCCAACGTCAAAAAGATCTGCATCGGTAGTCCCCACACCTATCTTGCCACTTTCAATAAAGAATTGAACGTGGTGGACAAACTGATGGGGCTCAAAACTACGCATGCTCTTAGGACCACCACTCAAGCCAGGGATAGCACAAAATGTACAGTTCTGCTTACATCCTCTCCCGGTAGCTTCAAATCCGATAACAGCGGGGTCTCTTAAAGGGGCTAAATTATGTAGCTCTTCGTTAGTCAACAATTGCATCCTTCCAGGCAAAGTTTGCCCATTTACAAGCCTGTACAATCTCGGATCATCTTGCCAAGCTTCTGGATCCTTTCCAAGCAGGTCTGGTAAAACCAGATCTGCTTCCCCAGAAACAGCCACGGTACCATCCAAACACTCTCCCACTCGCTCACGCATACGTCCTAAGGTTCCCTCTGCATCCAAAGTTATGGCATTACCACCTAAAATGAGCGGTATACCTTTTGAGCGGATCAGGCTTATAAGAGCATCTATGGATTGATAGTCGGTAAGATGTCCCCGCGGATTCAGAGCTATGGACTCAGAAAAAGGAAGCTGTATACCTACCGCCAAGAGCTGATCTCCGAGTTCATCGATGAGTTTCAATATATACTCTCCTCCTTTTTCGAAGGGTATACCCGCACCTGCCCGTGGATCCAGAATAACTTTAACGCCGACTCTATTACGTATTTCTTGGGCGAGCCTGGCGATTCCAGTTGTGGGTGCACCGTTTAATTCTGTGGACGTTGTTTCTTCATCGTACGCAGTCGATAGCAATAGAACGGACTTTTCGTTTGAGGACATGTATCTAGCCTAGGAAGTTTTGAAGGATATTATACGAGCTTTTAGATAACAGGTCAAATGCCAATGATAAATGAAGCCAAGGAAATAGATACACAAGACTACATTCAGTACATCTTGAAGAATGGAACCCACCTAGAGAAAAGAGAGTTTCTACAGTGCCTAGACGGGCAACTCTACCTCAAAGGAGGCGAAGTATGGTTGGAAGACATGAAGGCCTGAGAAGTAGCAGCACACACCAATCGCTAGAACCTCCTAATGCCCGTGCTCCTAAGGGCAACGGGTCTAGTACCATTTGGAAATTCTAAAACTTTCCACAGAGAAGACGCAAAGCAAAACGAGCCTAGGGTTCGCTTCCCCTTGTCCCTAGGAAAGTGGGTCATAGGCTTTCAAACTGCACGTAATGGCTGGCCACTCGGGTCTAGTACCCTTTGGGCTGTCTCATTGTAGTGTCTCTTGCCGTGAGACACAACTATGGCGTTTCAGGCTAAATGAGACATTTGAGACAGTATAAAAAGGGATATCAAACTTGACTGAAGACTTCGTATTACTTAATATAAACACATAAACATGTATTGATACCTTATGGATAAGAAACAACTTGAAATTGAATCCCGCTTCTTCAAAGGCTTCGCTGACCAGTCCCGCCTAGCCATCCTCACCGAACTCATGGAAGGAGCCAAGACCGTTTCACAAATCGTAGAAGCCACAGGGCTTTCCCAGCCGAACACTTCTACTCATTTAGCTTGTCTCTTGGAATGTGGTCTCGTTCAAAAAGAAAAGATCGGTCGTGAAGTGTCTTACGAGCTTGCTTCAAAGGAAATTCGCGACATGATTGAGTCCGCTCGCAAGATCGTAAGGGAACACGCGGACGAAATTTATAAGTGTACCCGTTACTAAACTCTATGCAGAAAAGCACATTCAAGGTTTCAAAGATGGACTGCCCCAGTGAGGAAAGAATGATACGAATGAAGCTCCAACCGCTGGAAGGTATTAAGCAGATCGAGGTAGATCTTTCAGCTAGGCTTGTACAGGTTTACCACGAGGGCGATATTGAACAAGTAACGAAAACCCTAGAAAGCCTACGGCTCGACTCCAAACTCCTGAAGTCACAAAAAAACTCTTCCCCAGCTCAATTGGAGATCGATCAGGATGAAGAAAAAACTCTAAAGTTAGTACTAGGCATCAACCTCGCCTTCTTCTTCGTTGAAGTCACAGCAGGATTTATTATTCACTCAATGGGCGTGGTAGCGGATGGTCTGGATATGTTTGCGGACGCAGTTGTATACGGACTTAGCCTTTATGCCATTGGAAGAGCCACTGTAGCCAAGAAGAGTATCGTGAAGCTGATTGCTTACCTTCAGCTCGCTCTTGCTAGTTTCGGACTCATAGAAGTCATTAGACGCTTCATTGGTTTTGAAGAAACTCCTCTCTTTGCGTACATGATTTTGATCTCTATTTTTGCCCTCGCTGCAAACGTCACCTCCCTTGTGGTACTCCAACGCTCCAAGAGTAAGGACGTGCACATCAAGGCAAGCGAGCTTTGCACCTCTAATGATGTGCTCGCAAACATAGGGGTCATTCTTGCAGCAGTATTGGTTTACTATACACAGTCGAGCTACCCCGATCTCATCATCGGTTCCCTCATCTTCTTTATGGTTGCGAGAGGGTCTTACAAGATCATGCAGCTCTCCAAATAACCCAAAAGCTATGCTCATGAACAAGATCGAGTTCTGGCTGATGAATAACCCTATAAGGGCGTTTATTCAAGGATTTGAAGCAAAAAAACTCAAAAGCATGTCTGATCTACCAAGTGATAAGGCTGTTTTAGAGATAGGATGCGGACAAGGGGTCGGCACAAAGCTGATTCAAAAACATTTCAAACCTAAGAGCATCAACGCCATCGACCTTGACCCTCAAATGATTAGACGAGCAAAACGTCGTGTGAAGGCTCCTCATATTGCCTTTGAGGTAGGTGATGCTAGTCATTTGAGATTCACCGATGCGTCCTTCGATGCCATTGTCGATTTTGGGATCATCCACCACATTCCAAATTGGAAAGATGCATTGAAGGAATTGCATAGACTTTTGAAGCCAGGCGGACAACTCATCCTAGAAGACCTCTCCATAGACACTTTCGAGACTAGAATCGGTAAAATTCTAAGGCTTTTCTTAGCTCATCCCTATAAAGAAATGTACAAGCGGAAGGAGTTTTACGAAGAACTCAAAAACCTTGGCTTTAAGGTAAAAAAACAGTATACAAACCCTTGGTGGTTTGGAATGGTCTTGAGGAAGGTTCGCTAGTCATATATCCTCGAAGGGCTTGTTTCCATTGCGGCAGGAGCTTTAACGGAAAGTCTAGCCCTGGTCGGCTTCGGCTTTGACAGCTTCATTGAATCAATATCGGGAACTGTGATAATTTGGAGATTCAGTGCAAAAATTAAGAGTGAAGAACACGAAGAAGAAATCGAAAGAAAGGCGTCCAAGTTTGTGGGTTTACAGTTTCTATGTCTTGGGAGCCTATATTCTATTTGAATCCATCAAAAAACTTTACCTTCATGAGGGGCCGGAGCCCAGTCTCCTCGGTATGATTATTGCCGCGCTTTCTTTAATCATCATGCCTTTCTTGGCCCACCTCAAATACAAGACTGGAAAATCCATGAGGA
The DNA here is from genome assembly GCA_965230905.1 of uncultured Candidatus Peribacteria bacterium. GTDB lineage: Bacteria > Patescibacteriota > Gracilibacteria > UBA1369 > 2-02-FULL-48-14 > 2-02-FULL-48-14. The sequence continues at coordinate 883,568 of OZ246396.1, read as the reverse complement.
GTCGAAGCCTGGTGGCAGACTCCAAACAAACTTTTGTCTGCGTGCTCATGTCCCTTGCTCTCTTGTTTGGAACAGGACTCAATTTCCTATTTGGTCTTTGGTGGACAGATGCAGTCACAGGGCTTGTTTTCGTCTTTCTGTGTTTTAAAGAAGGACGTGAAAGCATTGAGGAGGGAAAACTTTGTTGCCATTGAAATTGCTTTAAAATGGAAAAGGCTTAGAATAATTGGGTGAAAAAATTGACGCAAAAAATCCTATTCCTATTTCTCATCACCCTGTTGGGGTCATTTTTGTGTATGAAGTCGATGGAAGGAATGCACCAACTGTCTACAAAAACTCCGGCTTCAATCGAACAAGCTTGCTGTGACACCATTCACAGTCCCTCCATCACAAAGATATTACCAAACGACCTGACTCCACAGCCTTTACTCCTCTGGGTAGCTGCCTACTTTGTCGCGACTACCATCCTAGTTTTCCAACTAGCCGGGAAGCAATTTTCCACCTATCCACCTCTAGTCCCTTCCTTCATTCGTTTCTCGAAAGGCGTGGTTCAAAGGGAGTGAAGTCTTTACTTCAATCCTTTAAACTTAACGCTTTTTATGATGAAAGAAACTAAGAAATCCTTTTCAAAAATACTTCCGATCCTAACCCTCCCGATTATATTGGGAATCGGCATTCTCTTGGGCCAGCAAATGGGAAATGCCAAGGAAACCACCACTACCCAAAGTGATTCAACAAGTCCCACACCAACGGTCAATCAAGTGCAGAATCCAACGGATGCGGACGACGATCCTTTTATGGGTTCAGAGGATGCTCCAATAACCATGATCGAATTCTCGGATTATCAATGCCCTTTCTGTAGAAGTTTTTTTAATGAAACTCTTCCTTTAATCAAAGAAAATTATATCGACAAAGGCTTGGTGAAACTCGTCTACAGGGATATGCCTTTGACTTCTCTAGGTCATACGGATGCGACTCCAGCGGCCAATGCAGCGGAATGTGCCAGAGATCAAGGAGGGGATGAAGTGTACTTCGCCTACCATGACCTTATTTTTGAAGGGGAAAATAAATTGGGCTATGGGACGGTAAAAATCCCGGAAGAGAGTTTGTACACCTATGCAGAGCAACTTGGCTTAGATGCTGATCAATTTAAAGAGTGCCAGGAAGGACAAAAATACTACGACGAAATCGCCGAAGACTCTGCGGCAGGCAGAGCCGCGGGGATGAACGGCACTCCAAGTTTTGTCATCAATGGGCAGCTCGTTATCGGCGCATATCCGTACGAAACCTTTGAGCAAATCTTTAATGAACTTCTAAAATGAACCTCAAATTTTCAAACAGAGAAATTTTGAAAATAATCGGAATCTCTATTACAGTATTCGTGATTTTTGGCGCCGTCACAGCTGTATATGAAAATCCATTTTTTCAACGAATGACACCCGTGTATTGGCTCGACTATGTATTTCTTATTCTTGAATCCATATTGATGGGTTTATTTTTTGGATTGAACGCACCTGTTTGTGCGACCAAGAAAGCAGGCGTTGGTGGAGTGCTCGGGTTTCTTGGGTTCGCTTGTCCAATCTGCAATAAACTCCTTTTACTACTTTTTGGTTCAGGTCTCTTACTCACTTACTTGGAACCCATCCGCCCATTTTTAGGACTCCTGGGAGTATTCCTTATGAGTGTTGCGGTTTATAAAAAGCTCTCATTAAAATCATTAACCTATCCTTCTTATGTCTAGCTATTCAATATCGACCTACAGCATGAAGTCCTTTGACGAAACCATTGAACTAGTGAAATTGGCCTTAAAAGAGGACGGTTTTGGCGTACTCACAGAAATTGATGTCCGAGCTAAAATGAAAGAAAAACTGGATAAAGAGATGCGCCCTTACTTGATTTTGGGAGCATGCCATCCACCCTCTGCTTTTAAAGCATTGGAACTGGAAGAGGAGATCGGCCTTTTCTTGCCATGTAACGTGATTGTTTACGAGGATGAAACGGGTGCGGTTCGCGTTGGCGCCATTCGTCCTTCAGTAGCCATGAGTAGGGTTGATAATCCGAACCTGAAATCTCTAGCAGAAACTATTGAAGCAACCCTCACCAGAGTAATCTCTAAAATCTAACCTAAACTTCATGTCAACATTTTTAAAAAATCGCTGGGTGCAGGACATCTTAGTGTATGGAACTATTGGGCTTATCATTGCACTCATGATTTTTGGCTTCGTGAATAGTCTGAAAGATGTTTCTAACCCGGTAACCGACACCGAAGTCCACTGGCACGCCCCAATTTCTTACGAAGCCTGTGGAAAGTCGCTAAACCTAAGCGACTCAGGCAATCACGACGTCATTCATGGTCACGACGACAACCTGGTTCACGTAGAAGGCCTTGTGCTCAGCGAATCCGATATTACTTTGGCGAACTTTTTCAAAAACGCAGGGCTTAGTATCACGAGTGAAAACCTGGAAGACTACAAAAATGGGGATATCTGTGAAAACACAGGTGAGCCCGGAAAAATTAGTTTTGTAGTCGACGGCCAGACATTCACCGACCCGAGTCAGATCATCATTAAAGATAAGCAAAATATTCTTGTAAAATTTGAATAAATGAAAGGACTACAAAAAATTCATAAAGAACCCCTCCAATGGCTTTATACCCTGGCACTGGCAATGACCATTTTTTATGGCTATTACCAAGTGATGAAAATCCTACCGGCAGTCGGAAAAGTCCCAGCCTGTGTTGTAGGAGGTTCACTCACGATTAAGAACGTCGTTTTCTCTGGGCTACTCAGCGTTTTAACGGCGCTGATTTTGGCAGGTTTAGTGAGACTTTACTTGCTTAGAAAGTCCATAGTAAAAAGTACAAAGACAGGTTCAATACTGGGCTTCGGTTTTTTAACCGGTTTTTTCACAATATTTTGTACGCTTTGTACGATTCCCCTCATATCCATTTTTGGTTTCAGTGTAGGGCTTGGATTTTTCACGACGTACAACTTATTTTTCAAAATACTTAGCCTGATTTTTATGCTCACAGCATTAGTTCTATTGAATAAGCAACTCGGTGATTGCAAGAGTTGCATAAAATACCCCCAAGGGGTATTCTCCAGTATATATGAGAAAAGACATAAAATCCAAAGCCATACGAAGACTAAAAATCATTGAGGGTCAAATTCGTGGTCTTCAAAAAATGGTTGAGGATGAGAGCTACTGCGTAAATATAATCACTCAATCCAGCGCGGTTAAAGAAGCACTCTCTGGCATTGAAGATTTGGTCTTAGAAAACCACCTCTCCACTCATGTTATCGAGCAAATGAAAAATGGAAAAGAAGACAAGGCTGTAGCGGAGATACTAAAAGTTTACAAACTTGCACAAAGAAAAAAATAACTCTCATTTATGTCACAAGACAATATCATCTACACGTGTCCAATGCATCCTGAAATCCAGCAAGATAAGCCTGGAATGTGCCCTCTGTGTGGGATGAATTTATTGCCTGCAAAGAGGAAAGAAAATCCAGTGCACGATCACGAGGTAAAAAAGCATGAACATCACGAAATGGAAAATGGACTTAATAAGCACGAAGGGCACAACGTAAATATCTTCGCTCGAAAATTCTACGTAAGTCTTCTGTTAACAGTGCCGGTGGTTCTTTACTCGGAGCTTCCCGAACGCCTTTTGGGATGGGCAGCCCCTACTTTTACTGGTTCTGAGTATATCGGGCTCATTTTAGGTTCCATCGTGTTCTTTTATGGAGGCTGGGTTTTTCTAGTCGGAGCCTTCAGAGAAGTCAGAGCAAGAATGCCCGGCATGATGACGCTCATCTCCATTGCGATCACGGCAGCTTATCTTTTTAGCGCCTACGCTACTTTTGCAGGCCTGGGACATACCCTTTTTTGGGAACTCACCACGCTGATTACGATTATGCTTCTCGGTCATTGGATCGAAATGAGAGCGGTTCAGGGGGCACAAGGAGCTTTGAAAGAGTTGTCAAAACTACTTCCAGATACAGCGGAGGTAGTTCATGGGGATGAAACCCATATGGTTCCATTGGAAGAACTGAAAGTGGGAGACATTATTGTCGTTCGTCCTGGCGGGAAAATCGCTGCAGATGGTCTGGTGGTGGAGGGGAAATCAGACGTGAATGAATCCATGGTTACAGGAGAATCAAAACCAATTAGTAAAACCGTTGGGAAAGAAGTGATTGCTGGAACCATTAATGAAGATGGAATGCTGAAAATAAAAGTTTCTAAAATCGGCGAAAACACTTTTCTTGCGGGAGTGAAGCGACTCATTGCCGAAGCTCAGGCATCCAAATCACGGCTCCAAATGCTCTCAGATCGAGCAGCATTCTATTTAACCCTCATCGCCATTAGCGTTGGTGGGATTACTTTTGTTGCATGGCTACTTGCTGGGGCAGGACTTGTTTTCGCAACCGAACGTTTAGTTGCTGTTCTCGTTATTGCCTGTCCTCATGCCCTCGGTTTGGCAGTTCCTTTAGTTGCCTCTATCTCTACAACAATGGCAGCGCGAAATGGTCTTTTGATTAAACAAAGACTTGCTTTAGAAGTAGCTCGTGAGGTGAATACGGTTCTTTTTGATAAGACAGGAACTCTCACAAAAGGAGAATACGGCGTAGATAAAATCTGGTCGCTGGAAGCCAAAGACGAAAGTGAAGTCTTAAGTCTGGCAGCTTCAGTAGACGCTCATTCCGAGCATTTCATTGCGCGAGCAATAGTGGAGAGTGCCAAACAAAAGAATCTTCCTATAAAAGAGGTAAAAGATTTCGGAAGAATCCCCGGTAAAGGAGTTAAGGCCTTTTTAGAAGGCAAAGAAGTCGCCATCGGTAGTATGAGTCTCCTTGAAGAAAAAGGGATAAGACTTCCAACTGAGATCCAAAAAGAAATTGAAGCTGAAAATAAAAAGGGTAAAACAATCATTTTCGTGCTCAGGGAAAAGAAAGCCTTGGGTGCTCTTGCCCTCGGAGACCTTATTCGCGAAGAATCACGTCAGGCCATTAAAGAGTTGAAAGAAAACGGACTTAAAGTGGCCATGATCACCGGTGACAACGATGAAGTAGCAAAGTGGGTCGCAACGGAACTTGGAATCGATGAATACTTTGGCAATGTGCTTCCGGATCAAAAAGCGGCGAAAGTAAAACTCTTGCAAGAAAGAGGATCAAAGGTTGCTATGGTCGGAGACGGCATCAACGATGCTCCCGCCCTCACGCAAGCAGATTTGGGAATCGCTATAGGAGCAGGAACCAATGTGGCCATCGAATCCGCAGGAATTATCTTGGTACGAAATGACCCAAGAGATATTATGAAAATCATTCGACTCTCACGGCTGACTTATAAAAAGATGATTCAAAATCTTTTCTGGGCTACCGGATACAATGCAGTTGCCCTTCCACTTGGGGCCGGGGTTTTAGCTTCTTACGGAATTCTAATGCAACCCGCTTTGGCAGCGATCTTTATGTCCCTCAGCACAGTCATTGTGGCTATTAACGCTGTTTTACTCAAACGATCTAAACTCGAAGCATGAAATCACTAAAGACAAAAATGCTGTGGATGCTGATTGTAGGCTTGAGCCTACTCCAGTTCTCTTTTGCTCTACTAATGAGTAGTCAAGGACATGAAAATACTTGTGCATTTAGTGAGCACTGCATCCTCGAGTCAGCAGTAAATCAAAGTGAAGCAGTCCTCCCACTACTACTCACCTTAGTTGTTCCAGTATTTTTTGTTTTCCTTTCTTATTCTGAAAACAAATCTTCCTTAAGTCCTGTACCGCTGCGTCCGGATAGAAACCTTCTCCGGCGTACCCTAAAAGGAGTCATACAGAGAGAGTGATAGGCGATTGAATCGATTTAGCCTATAACTCACTGATATGAAAAAAATACTTTCACTCCTACTTGGCACAGCACTCATTTTAAGTGCTTGCCAAAGTCAAAATACAGATACCGTGCAAGAAGAAAGTTCACCTGATAAAAAGGTCTATGTTGCCGTAGAAAATGATAATCAAGTAGCCGTAATCGACCCAGAAACAGGTGTGGTCGTAAAGAGAATAGATCTCCCTGGCATGCCTCACAATGTGCAAGTGTCTCCAAATGGTGAGGCCCTTTGGGTAACTGTAAATACGATGGAAGAGGGTGAGGACGACATGCATTCAAACGAAAGCTCTCTGGATACAGAAGACCAACTCGTAGTTGTTTCTACAAAAACGGATGAAATCAGTCAGCAAATAAATTTAGGAACTGATCTTCATCTTGCCCATGTCGTCTTAAGTCCGGACAGTGCGTGGGCTTATGCCAATGCTCAAGAAGGAAATAAAGTTTTTATAGTAAACTCTCAAACTTTTACCCTAGAAAAAACGGTTGATCTTCCTGAGGGTTCTGAGCCTCACGGTCTTCGTCTCGATCCAGAGGGAAATTTTGCTTATATTGCGCTGATGGGCACTAAGGGAATGGGGATTCTCAATCTCGAAACCGAAGCATTTGAAATCATTGATTTCGGAGACGCGGTGGTACAAACCGGCGTCACACCTGATGGTAAATATGCATTTGGGTCAATGTACTCCACCAAACAATTGGGTATCCATAATATTGAAACAAAAGAAACAAGCACGGTTCTTCTTCCAGACGCAAAAGGACCTGTTCAAGTCTATCCAACTCCAGATTCGCGATATGTTTATATCGCCGATCAAGGTTATTACTTCGACCAACCCACAAGCGATAAAGTCTATAAAGTCGATCTAGAATCTCAAGAAGTTGTTTCAACCATCATTGCAGGTGAAGGTCCACACGGGGTGGCAATCTCTAAAGACGGTTCAGAAGTTTATGTGACCAATATCGTGAGTGGAAACCTTTCCATCATTGACACCAAAACCGATCAAGTCACCAAAACCATCGAAATAGGTGAAGCGCCAAATGGCGTCAGCGTGTGGGAACGTGAAACCAGTGAATCTTCAGTTTCACTCACCCCCGTCAATTCCATTTCCCACCCTCATGGTTTGGCTGTAGATATAGAAAATCCCAATAAACTATACATTGCGACCCATGAAGGGCTGCTTCTACTTAAAGATGAAAAAGATTTGTACCGAATTGGAGAAACTACAAACGACCTCATGGGCTTTACGGCTGATGCAAAGAATTCCAAAACCTTTTACAGTAGCGGTCACCCTTCTTACGGAGGGAATATTGGCTTTCAAAAGACGATAGACAGTGGTGAGACTTGGGAAAAAATATCAGATGGAATAAATGGGCCGGTTGATTTTCATACCATGACTGTCAGCCCTGTTAATTCAAATATCATTTACGGACTATTTAGCGGCCAAATACAAAAAAGTACGGACGGGGGCACAACGTGGATGCTACTGGATAAACAGCCCGAAAAGATCATCGCGCTCGTAGCAGACGTGGCTGATGTAAAAACTGTGTACGCGAGTACACAGCAAGGAATTTGGATGAGTAGCGATGGAGGGGAAAACTGGGAGAGCTTATCAACTTCTCTCGAAGCAAGCATTATCATTTCTATGTCGCAAAATCCAAAAGATAGAAACCAAATGCTCAGTTTCTCAGATACCTTAGGTTTGGCTTCAAGCAATGATGGCGGGAAAACATGGGCTTCACTAGCGGGCGCACCCAATGCAGTTCTTTATTTTATTGCCTTTTCTGCAAGCAATCCTCAAATGGTTTATGCCATCGACGAGAACAACCAAGTTTACAAAAGTGAGAATAGCGGACTCACTTGGGAGAAAATCTATTAACCCTTTTTAATTCTATGAAAAAAACCTCACTGATCATCGCCTTCCTCACTCTCTCCTTTCTCACGGCCTGCCAGAATACGACCCAAGAAGGTGCTGTGGAAGAAACTTCCGAAGCACCTTTGGCCTCCAGCACTCAAATCGTAGAGCTGAATGATGGAGACACCTATGACCTTGAATCCTCTTTTGTTGAGAAAGAGCTCAATGGCTCACTCTATAAAATGTTGGCTTACAACGGTTCTATTCCCGGCCCCACACTCAAAGTGAAGCAAGGCTCAACCGTTACGATCAATTTCACTAACAACACAGAGATCGAAACCACCCTTCATTCGCACGGTGTGCGTTTGGATAACGCCTTTGATGGAGTTCCGGACGTAACCCAGGAGGCAATCCAGCCAGGAGAAACGTTCACATACTCGGTTCGCTTCGATGATTCAGGTGTATTTTGGTACCACCCTCACTTGAGAGAAGATTACGCTCAAGACATGGGGCTCTATGGAAACTACATCATCGTCGCCGATGAAGAAGATTGGTCCCCAGTGAATAGAGAAGAAACCTTGATGGTCGATGACATCCTTATGCAAGGAAACGAACTGGCTTCTTACTCCTTTGATGAAGTCACTCACACCCTCATGGGTCGCTTTGGAAACACCATGCTTGTGAATGGAAGCACGGATTACGGCCTGACGGCAAAGAAAGGTGAAGTCATACGCTTTTACATCACCAATGCTGCCAACACTCGAGTTTTCAATCTAAGCATTCCCGGCGCACAAATGAAATTGGTTGGAGCAGACAATGGACTCTATGAACACGACGAATGGGCAGACGAAGTTCTGCTTGGGCCATCCGAGCGCGCAATTGTTGAGGTGATGTTTGCAGAATCAGGTGACTTCTCCTTAGTCCACAAAACACCAGATAGAACTTATACCTTGGCAGATTTCCAAGTCTCCGACGAAGAGCTATCTGAATCTTACGCCACTGACTTCAATACTCTTAAAACACACCAGAGCACCATCGCCAGTATCGACCCTTACCGTTCTAGTTTCGAGAGCTATATAGATAAGTTTCTATCCATTGACCTAGATATGAAGGGCATGGGAGGTTCTCACTCCATGCACGGTGGAATGATGATGGATGATTCAGAGATGGGGATGATGAATGATGGAGAACCGATTGAATGGGAAGACACCATGAGCATGATGAATAGCACTTCAAACACAGACACATTGGAGTGGCAGCTCTTAGACGAAGACACGGAAAAAACGAACATGGACATCGACGACTGGAACTTCAAAGAGGGCGACTTGGTGAAAATTCAAGTAGCCAATCCCGACGACACCACCCATCCAATGCAGCATCCGATCCATATACACGGTCAACGCTTCCTGATCTTGTCCGTAGATGGAGTGAAGTCAGATAACTTGGTTTGGAAAGACACAGTCTTAATTCCATCAGGTTCCACGGTTGAACTCTTGGTTGAAATGTCTAATCCAGGCGAGTGGATGCTCCACTGTCATATTCCCGAACACCTTGAAAGCGGAATGATGATGCCTTTCAAAGTTTCTTCTCTTTAAGTTTTTTAACCCTTTTTATATGAAATTCTCTTTATCAAAATACGGTTGGCGCTGCGTCTTAGGAGCCGAGGTATTTTATTTAATCTGTCTCCTTTATGGCAGCAGCTTAACCGGAGCCGATGCCGATCTTCACCACTCTATTTTTGAAATGATTCCTGGCTTCACTTGGATCAATCTAGGTAGCACCGTCTTGGGAGCCATAGAGATCTTCTTTTTTGCATGGATTTTTGCGGCCTACATGGTCTGGATGCTTAACTCCAGCATGGAACATGGAAATCGATAACCTCTGAAAGTATGACATTCTTTTCACTCCTCTATCTCTTGCTTATATTTATAGGGCTACTTGTGACCCAAGAGATATTTCATCGTTATCCAAGATTCACGTTGGCATTTTTCGGAGTCGCTTCGATTATCCTTTTCCCTTGTTGGATATTATTAATAGGGGTCGCCGATTGGTTCCTTTGGGCCAAGGTGTTCTCTGTTGTGACCGGAATCATCCTACTTTCTCTATTAAGGACTACAAAGCTGGGACACACCAAACTATGCCAATGGTCTATTTATTTCTTTCTGGTTTTCAACATTCTTGAGGCAGTTGTTAGAGATATTGAAACAGCGAATCTTGCGAATTATTTGAATGCAACGGCTGGTATTTTGCTGATAGTGACTTTGGCCAAAATAAATACAATCCATATTGATACCAAGGGAAAGTATAAGGATTTATACTGGAGTGATATGACCTTGGCATGGATCATCGGCTACACTCTATGGAATTGGGTTTTTATTTATCTGAATCTTGGAGAAGGCGCAATCCCGCAGCTCGCCGTACTTGGATCCGCTTTGATCATTGGGTTTCTCAATAAAGAAAGGTGGCTTCAGGCTAGAGTTTTTACGCTTGGAACCTATTTTATTGTGTTCCACACCTACCCGCACCTGAGTCCATTTCCACCTCTATATGGATATGACAATCAGGCTGGACTTTTACTATCTCTGGTCACAGTTGGATTTATGGTAGTTTACACAGGTTTCTTCATAAGACGTTCTACTGTAACAAAAAAATCATATGTTTAATCAAAAATTTAAAACGAAAGTCGTGCACAGGCAAACTAATTACATAGAGGTAATACTTATTTAATAAACAATAAATATATGGAAAACTCATCATGTTGCGGTCATAAAAGTATGTCTCCAGTTAAGGACGTAGTTTGTGGCATGGAGCCCGAAATCACAGAAGAAACCCTCCAAGTCGCCCACAAAGGAACAATCTATTACTTTTGCAGTACGGCTTGCAAAGATCAATTCGTCAGTGATCCAGAAAAATATCTCAATTAATCCATTAATCCTAAAATTATGAAACTATCAAAATTACTTCACGTTATCAGTGTTTTAGTCGGATTCGCCGGAGTCGTTACATTTGTGTCCGCCATCCTTGGTGGGGCTGATAACCTTGTATTCGGAATTACAAAAGCAGACGCTTTAGCCTGCACGGCCATCCTTATTCTCATTGCAATCTGGGCACAAATTGCAACGATTCATCACATGATGCTTGAAAAGAAAGGTGAACTCATTTAATCAGTAATTCAATAAGCATATGGAATTCTCAAAAAGAACATGGGGAATAGTTCTCATCATTGGCATTGTCGGACTTATATTCCTTTTAAAGACGCATACTTCACATGTCTTGTCCGTCCTACCGTATCTTATTTTACTCGCCTGCCCATTGATGCACCTATTCGGACACGGAGGGCATGGTGGACACAAACATCAATAATAATCCCATGACTCAACTTAGCCTTAAAATCAAAGCCGTGCTGTGGGGAGTCTTAGGCACTTCTTTGCTCCTCACGTTTTTCTTCTCAATTGTGAGCTTAATTTCGGGGTGGTATTTCGCTCAAAACCAGTTCGCTCAGTTTTGGATATATATCGTTCCACTAGCGATTGGTTTTGGGCTCCAACTAGGACTTTACTCTTATTTGAGGATGAGCATTGCTCACCACTGCCCAACAGGCACAGGGAAAGCATTGGCTGTTTCGGGAACTAGCTCCACCCTTGCCATGATTTCGTGTTGCGCTCACTATCTGGCCAATATTATCCCGATTCTTGGAGTATCCGGTTTCTTAACCGTAATCCCTGATTACCAAGAAGAGTTGTTCCTAGTAGGACTTGCCTTCAATATTCTCGGATTGGCCTACATCACCAAGCAAATTATAAATTTTAAAAAACAAGCATGAAAAGATCAGCAACTCTAAGCTTAGGACTCATTGCTATTTCCATTGGTGTGGTCTTGCTTGTTTATTGGATAACGATCAAAAATAAAGAGTTACAAGATACTAACACCCTGACGAGTGATGAAGGAGGGGTCACAGTAACTGTTAATCCAATCACTTCATTGGAATCCGACAATTGGAGCTTTGAGATTGAGCTGAACACCCATTCTGGTGAACTACCGGAAGATCTAAAGGGTGACGCAGAGCTGCTCCTCGACAATAGGCAAACCCTTTCAGCTTTTTCTTGGGAAATGTCGAGCGAGCAATCTCATCATCAGGAAGGCATTTTAAGTTTTGAAAAAACGGGAAACAAGCCAGGAGCTATTGAGCTTATTTTGAAAGACATTGGCGGTGTTAAAGAGCGCAATTTTAAATGGGATTTAAACAATTAATTTCTCATGAATCTGATATTATGGATCATTTTAGGAATCTCACACCTTTTTACGGTTCTTTGGTACGTTCTTATTCAGAAAGATATTTTTGGATATACAAACACACAGATGAAAATACTAGGCTACGAAAACAAAAAACAAATTGAGACACCTGCTCTTAATTTTTTATTAAAATTCTACGCCGTTGCGCTTCTAGTACTAACCTTAGGATTTACTCTGTACTTGTTTTCCATCTAATTTATGAACAGCCATGAACAAGACCAAAACAAGGAACCTTTACTTATGCTCCTGCACGAACATTGGATGGTTTTCCTTTTGCCGCTTTCTCTTTACTTAGTTGGGCTTTCATTAGGAGCTTTCTTGTTCTGGCTGGGTACCAACCTACATGAGCTGGCTCATCCAGCAGCTATGGTGGTTACTTTTATAGCTTACGGCACCATTTTGATTGCGCATCATTTGCTCTTTCTCTATCTACTGTCCTTACAGCTTTCAGGTTTAGCAGTCACAAAAAGGAGAATCATCGACTTCCGCTTCTTCCCTTATGTGCGCCACGACATGAGCTATATCAATATCCAAGAGATCAATGAAATTGAAAAACACCAACGAGGACTGATTAAGAATCTTTTACACTACGGAGAAGTAGAAATGAATTTACCTACCAGTTATCAAACACTTGAGTTCAAATATGTACCCTATCCAGGACGTTTAATAGAACTGGTGAGTCGACTTCAAAAAAGTGAAAAACCAATTACCCCATCTGCGTAGGAAATCACATGATACTCGAAAGAAAAGATCCTTTAATTTAAATTTCTATGGAAACTCTAACTTGGCTTTCAGTTCTGCCCCCAGTGATCACCATTGCTTTTGCAATTTGGTCAAAAAAGATTTTACCGTCGCTCCTCTTGGGTTTATTGGTGGGTTCCTATTTATTGGACCCATCAATTATAGGCGGACTGGAAGTCGCCATAGAAAATATATTAAAGATATTGTCGGACACAAGTAACTTACAGGTCTTACTTTTTCTGTATTTGTTCAACGGCTTGATCACACTTATAAAAAATGCAGGCGGCATCAAGGCCTTTTCAAGTTGGCTCGGTAAATACATCAAAAGCGACCGTGGAGTCTTTTACACCTTGTGGGCATTGATACCCGTTACGTTCATTGATTGTGACTTCAGAATTGTTGGTGCGGGGTCCATCATGCGTTCACTCGCAGAAAAACATAAAATAGCGAAGGAACGGCTTGCATTCATGATCAATAATACAGCCAGTCCGGTTCTTGAAGTCATTCCAATAGCTACGACTTTCGTAGGGTTCAATATAGCCAATATCAGTCAGGGATTGGAATCTGCAGGAGTACTTGAAGAGCAATCGGCTTATAGCGTTTTACTTCGCGCTATTCCTTTTGAATTTTATAGTATTGTGGTTCTTCTCATCACTTTCAGCACCATATTTTTTCAATGGAGAAAACAGCCTTTAGGAAAACAGGGTGAGCATTATCACAAAGAGACTGCTGACGAAATGAGTATGTCTATGGGTGATGAAAAGCCACAAATAAAACCACGCATAATCAACCTAATAGTACCCATGTTAACGGTTGTTTCCCTTTGTTTCTTTTTCTTCTGGTACTTTGGCAGGGGTGAGAATGGAGTAAATGAAACTATTGCATCCATTATTTCCGCCACCGACCCTAATATGGCAATGTTGGTTGCACTATCTATTTCAATATTTATTACGGGCTTGCTTTATGCCTTCCAAAAGTACCCTTTAAAGAAAATGACCGAAGACATGATCTCGGGAGGAAACGAACTAATGAGAATATTGATTATTCTCGTGATCGCATGGGCTTTGGGTGACGTTTCGCAGGAATTAGGTTTGAGTGATTTCATCCAACAGCTTTTGGGAAATCAGCTGCCCATATGGAGCATCCCTGTATCACTTTTTCTCATATCTTCTCTTGTGACTTATTTTATTGGGGAGGGTTGGGCCACAGCTTCACTAATTATGCCTTTTGCAATTTTCATTGCTGTATCCAGTGGCGTCTCAATTCCAATTTGTGTAGCAGCAGTTATTACTGGCGGAACGTTTGGAGACACCACTTCACCAGTAGCTGGAATGACCAATATGGCATCTGGTGTTACCGGCGCCGATCACATGAAGTATCTAAAATATGCTAACCCATATAACTTCGCTTCAGCAGGCATCGCCGCAGTTTTATTTTTAATAGCAGGATTTTTGTATCATCAATAATTGGGACAATTCGATCAAGAATGAAGCTCTAATCAAACTGAATAGTTCTTTCCTCCAGACTAGTACTAAAGCGACCATCTTCATGTTTGACCAAGGTGGACTTCGGCTTTGAACCTAGAATGGGGTTCTCCTTGATGAGAAAAACAAAACAGTAAGCATCGTCACTTTGCGAAGTGATGACCCTGGCTTTCAACTTGCCTTGTCGGATGAGCTTCCGTGCAGTTTGATGTTTAATCTTGAAGTAGTGATCCAGTTCCCACATGGAGTACCACGAGTCTTTGTCCTGACAGATTTTCCCAGGCACTACCCGCTTCTCCACAGCACGCTGGCATACCAAGCACTTGATTCCATATTTATCGTACCAAGTCTCTTCGTCGCTCACATATTGACCGCAGATGAAACAAGTATATGGGCCACCATTGATATGGAAGCCTTTAGGTTCATCTTTCAGCCTCAATTTTCTCGCACGTTCTACCTGAGCCCCTTTGAGTAGAACTTCAAAAAGGCCTAAAAGCCTACTTCCAGACTCGTATGCCTCAGCATGAGAAATTTCTTTCCCGTATTTCTTTTTATAAATTTCCTGAAATTCACGAACGGCTTCATCTGATAATTTCATATAGGTTAAAAGTTAATGAAATAAATTTAGCCTTAAAATGGCACGAATAGTTTTCTCATAAGCAATACTGCACTCCTCTTCGTCAGCGTAAAAAGTAATCGTTACCCAGAGTTGCTTATTCTTTCCGTTCCTCTTCTTTAGTTCTTTAAAGTCATGCATATATAGATACATGAATTAATAATGACGATAGCAAAAAGATTAAGGAGGAGCCACAAAAGCCAATAGCCAAAGCTTTACTCGAGATGCTAGAAAACTTATTATTACAACATCCAACTTTACGCTTCAAATGGGAATAAACGAAAGAATTGAAATTATAAAAAAAATCCAAGCACAGGCTTTATTAGAGACAGAAGAAACTAGAGCTAGGCTTGAGCCTTTTGTAGCCGAAGCTCTAAAACAAGCAGATAGGATTGCGGAGAATTTTGCGCTGCCTGCTGTTATGAATGCTGTTGATAGAGCGTCCGAACTGGGTGAATACCTTATGAGAGCTATTGATTCAATCAACAGCTCTATCCCACTGTCTACTTATAATCTAATCCCCTCTACGCCTCCTATCTCAAGGGAAATTTGGCGAGAAAGAGAAACAGAAGAAATAATAACGCACCCAAGGATGGCAATTGAAGAAGTAGAAGGAGAAATTTACTTTTATGGAAAAAATGCAAATTTTATCAATAAAAATGGGCTTGAGTATCTACTGCTCATTGCTCTTTTAAAGTACTCAGACAAAAAGGGGTTTTGCTCCTATGAAAAAATTTATGATTTTTTCAGATCGAAGGGTAAAAAACGAATTCTACTAAAGGAAAAACGAGAAAAGCAGATACACAATGTGAAGAGCCAACTTCTACGTCGGAAGGTTAGGAAAAATATTCAAATGCCTGTTACAACACATGAGGAGCTTAAGATAATAGATGTGATCCCAGGAGAAGGGCTGATTTTTAGGAACTTTGAATACTAGGAAACAAATTCCCTTTCTTGGAATTTCTTATTTTATTTTCTTCTGTAATTAGTGGGGAAATAAGAAATCTAAAGAACCTTTTTTCCGTGAAAAACTAAGGATGCTTAACCCGCATCCTATGAAAGACAACTCACGAATCCTAAAGATCACGAATGTTTTAGTTACTGATCTAAACCCTGCTCCATACAATCCAAGGAAGTGGGATAAGAAAGCAGTAGAAGACCTCACAGAAAGTATAAAGAGCTTTGGCATTGTAGACCCCATCCTCGTAAACTCAGCACCTAATCGTAAAAATATTGTAATTGGCGGTCATTTTCGCCTGAAAATCGCTAAAGACCTTGGATGCACAGAAATTCCAGTAGTATACATTAATATCCCGGAGGAAGAAAGGGAGGTAGAACTCAACCTTCGCCTTAACCGTGACCAAGGAGCTTGGGACTACGATCTGCTTAAGAATTTTGATATCTCCCTCCTTTTAGACATTGGCTTTGATGACTCAGACCTTCACCACATTTGGGATGAGGTGCTTGAGACAGAGGACGACCACTTTGATGAACAAGAGGAAATAAAGAAAATCACGCCCTTCGTAAAGGAAGGTGAAATGTACGAACTTGGAAACCACCGCCTTATTTGTGGCGATTCAACAAAGCTGGAGGTCGTTCAAAGACTGGCCGGTAAAACTTCTATTGAGCTGGTCTGCGCGGATCCACCCTTCAACATTTCCTTGAATTACAACAACGGAATCGGAACCAAGGGGAAATACGGCGGTACTAAAGTTCAAGACAATAAAAGTAGAGTCGACTATAAATCCTTTCTTAAAAAGACGATCGAGAACGCTCTTTCAATTGCTCAGAAGGATTGTCACTTTGCCTACTGGTGTGACGAACGCTACATCGGCCTTATTCAGGAACTCTATGAAGAAGTTGGTATTAAAAATGAACGGGTTTGCATCTGGCTCAAGAACAACCAAATGGCTACGCCCCAAGTGGCCTTCAACAAAGTCTATGAACCCTGCGTGTATGGAATAACTGGAGAGCCTTTCCTGTCTCAATATCACACCAATTTTAACGAAATTCTAAACAAGGAGGTAAGCACGGGTAATCGCCTCCACGGCGAGGTCATGGACTTATTCAATATTTGGCTAGAAAGCCGCTTGCCTTCAAGTGAATATCTGCATCCAACTTCGAAACCACCAACGCTCTATGAAAAGATCATCCGTCGCTGCACAAAACCTGGAGACACTATCCTAGAACTGTTCGGCGGCTCTGGAGCTACTTTGATTGCTGCAGAGCAAATGAAGCGGTCGTGCTTCATGGTGGAACTGGATCCCTTATTTTGCTCTTTAATCATCACTCGTTATGAAAAACTCACTGGAAAAAAAGCCAAGCTCCTTAATTAAGCCTGGAAACATTTATAAACTCGGAAATCATCTACTCGCTTGTGGCGACTCTAGAGCTGAAAAGCTTGTTCAAGAACTTTTAAGTGAGCAGAAGTTTAATTTAATCCTCACAGATCCGCCTTATGGTGTGGACTATAAGGCGAGCAATCACAAGAAAATTGCAAATGACCAGATCCAAAACGAAGAAGTTTATCAGGAGTTCTCCGAGAGCTGGCTGAAACTTATAAAACCATACCTGAAAGATAAAAACTCGTACTACATATTCAACTCGGACAGAATGGTTTTCAGCCTCCGTGAAGCCTTAATTAGCCAAGGTTTTAAACTGTCTCAGCTTCTCATTTGGGTGAAGACGGGAGCGGTTATAGGACGGCTGGACTACTGTCCCCAGCATGAACTCATAGCCTATGGCTGGCAAGGAAAGCATGAAATCCCACTTTATAAGGATAAAAGCGTTCTCATAGCTCCGAAACCTTTAAAGAACACTCTTCATCCCACGATGAAACCAATCCCACTTCTTCGAAGACTGATTTTGAACAGCACAAAGATCGGTGAACTTGTTTATGACCCCTTTCTTGGAAGCGGCTCAACATTACTTGCCTGCGAGCAAACAAAACGAATATGCATTGGTGTCGAGATAGATCCCGTTTACTGCCAAGTGATCATAGACCGCTTTGAAAAAATGACTGGCCAAAAAGCTAGCTTACTAATCCCATGAATATGGACGAAAACATTTCGCAAAAAACAGATAAAAACAAAGCGGAGCTCATCGAGCAGCTTCGTAAAACTCCAATTGTTCAAATCGCCTGTGAAAAAGTCGGAGTTGGAAGGGCTAGCTACTACCGCTGGCGCAAAGAAGACGAGAAATTTGCAGAAGAAGCGGATGAAGCTCTATGCCGAGGAAAAAGCCTCGTTAACGATATGGCAGAATCGCAGCTACTAAAGGCCGTACGGGATGGCAACATGACCGGAATTATATTCTGGCTCAAGAATAATCACCCAGATTACAAAACTCGAGTAGAGCTATCCGGAGAACTTAAAACAAATACCAAGCTCACCCTAGAGCAGGAAGAGCAAATCACTACCGCCCTAAAACACGCCGGACTTTTATTGCCATCTAATCTCAATTCAAATGAAAAAAATTGAAAACCTTCAAAACATCATAAAAAGCAGCGCAGCTCGAAGAAAGCTTGCATATGAAAGCCACTATTTTTTCTTTCATATCTATTTTGGCCATTACATTGGCTACGACACCGCAGACTTTCAAAAGGAAATGTTTGCACTAACGGAGAGTGATTCGGTAAGAAACACCGTAATTGTGGCTTTTAGAGGTTCTGGAAAGTCTACCATCATGAACATGAGTCTTCCTATCTGGTCTATTTTAGGGAAACGACAATGCAAGTACGTTGTAATCGTTGGCTTTACTCAGGAACAAGCTAAACGGCATTTGAAGAATATCAAACAGGAGTTAGAAAATAATACCCTTTTGATGAGAGATCTGGGGCCATTTAAGGAAATCGAAGACGAATGGAACTCATATACACTTGAAATCCCAAATTTTGGGGCACGAATCACAGCAGTATCTATAGATCAAAGCATCCGTGGTACTCGTCACGGTGCTCATCGACCTGATCTTATAATCTGCGACGACGTTGAAGATATTAACTCAGTAAAAACTCTAGAAGGGAGAGATAAAGTAGATGATGCAATCACAAGCGAAATCATACCTGCAGGTACTCCAGACACACGCCTTGTTGTTATCGGAAACCTTCTACATGAAGATTCTTTCATCATGAGACTCAAAGGCCGTATTCAAAGAAAAGAGTTTAATGGCGAATTTCGCGCTTATCCCTTGCTCGATGATAAGGAAAACTGTTTGTGGCCAGCTAAGTTCCCTAGTGAGGAAAGCATCCTAAACGAAAAGAAACGGATCGGAAAAGAATCATCGTGGCAAAGGGAGTACATGCTCAATATCGTAACGAATACGGATCGAATTATTTTCCCAAAGTGGATTCACTACTACACTCAGTTACCAGAGAAAGATAAGAAAAACAGAGAATTCAAATTTAGAAAAGTACTAACTGGGATAGATTTAGCTATTTCACAAAATCAAAAGGCAGATTGCACTGCAATGGTCAGCGCACAAGTGCATGGCTATGGAGAAAAGATGGCAATTTACATTCTACCAAACCCTATTAACAGCAGGTTGACCTTTGAAGAAACCATTAACACGGCTAAGAATATCCATGACGCTCATGAAGCAAAGCTGATTGTAGAAGATGTTGCGTATCAAAAAGCAGCAATTGAAACTTTAAAAAATAGAGGCTGCATTGTAGAAGGCGTAACCCCAAGGGGAGATAAAAGTGCTCGACTAATGTTAGTTTCACACTTATTTGAGAGAGGTCAGATCCTATTTCCAGAGCAAGGATGCGAAAAACTTATTCAACAATTGTTGAACTTTGGTCTTGAAAGGCATGATGACCTTGTAGACGCACTTACCATGTTAATCACATTCGCGGCTCAGGAAAAACAAAGAAGCGGTTTGATGTTAGCATTTTTGCATAACGATGGATCTTCCACATCACATTATTTAGATCGTACGGAATATGAAGATAGATTTGGATATAAAAGAGTTCAGTGGCATTAAAAAATGCCAACACTACCCCTCTATATTTAATAGCCTAAATTAAATCCGAAACATTGACCGCATAGATCTTTGCAAATTGTTTTATTTCAACAATATCTAGTCTCCTCTCTCGACTTTCAACTTTTGAAACGAAGGATTGAGGTTTACCTAAAAGTTTTGCGACCTCTACTTGCGTAAGACCAGCATCTTTCCTAGCCTTAATAAGGCGTTCGATGATTTCCCGGTACTCTTTTGAAGCTATTGTGCTCATAAAGAGTATCCTATTTTAGGATTGATAATAACCCAAAATCGGATAATATGCCTGTAGCTTAACCTTTTAACCCAACAAAAGTATGGCTACCGAACACACTCAGAACCAAAGTTGGTTCAAACGTCATAAGATATTAACAGGGATTGGTGGCGTTTTCTTATTCTTCACCGTCGTTTCAGCTCTAGGAAGCCCAAAGGAGGGACAGAGCACCTCAACAACCGAAACAGCAGCGACGGCTGAAGTCGTTGAAGAAGTTACAACTGTAACGGCATCTCAGCTGTTTTCCGACTATAAAGGTAATCAAGTGGCTGCCGATGAAAAATATAAAGGCAAAACCATCGAAGTCAGTGGGACAATCAGCACTATCGGAAAAGACATATTGGATACGATGTACGTGTCCCTGAAAACTGGCGACATAATCGGAACCGTTCAATGCATGTTGGAAGATTCCGAGCTTGAAAAAGCCGCAAGCCTCACTCAAGGACAACAAATTACCTTAACAGGCGAAAAGCCCGACTACTTGATGAATGTGATTTTGAGAAATTGCAAAATTCAATAAGCTGTAAAAGTGAAGTGAATCTGAAAACAAGTGTCATTATGGCATAAAGGTAGTAAGCTATGAGCACGCTGTAAAAAGGCCACAAATTGACCTCAGAATTACCCATTTTCAATCTAGAATTTCCTCCCTATGTATATGAGATCCAGGTTGGCGATTATAGTTTTAAACGGATTCCTAACTATAAAGAAGCTTTCGATAAGATGATGCACTTGGTAGATTCAAGTGGAAGCGAGTTTCAAACAAAAGTACAAGTTGGCAGCCATCAAATTACAGCAGTTGTGCAACTACCTATTAAGGAGAAAAAAGCAGTCTTGTCCTGGCAAAGTCCGCTAAAACAACTTGATGACATTTTGCTGCTTTTTTCTATATTTACTGATAGAAACGTTTTCAAAAAAGATTGGCCTGACAAGAATGGTAGCATAGTCATGGCTGAGCATAGAATGCATCATTACGGTGCGCAGCTGCTGCTTTCTCTAAAAAGTGATTGGGTTTTTAAAAGCAGGAAAACTGGCGAAATACGAACCCAAAAACAAATGGGGCAAACGCCTATATTTTATTGGGATAAAGTTAATATTGGATTCGAAAAAAGTCTCAATGAAGTTTTAGTCACGATTTCAAGTAAGGAATGGCAAGAGGAATACGAAGGGGGGTATTTTTTGTTCTTATTTCGTTCTGCTATTCAACGTCAAATAAGAGAAACCTCATTTATTCTCTGTTGGACGATTTGGGAGCATATTTTCGCAATAAAAAACAGAAAATGGCTGGACAATTCGGCTATTGAACAAATGAGTGGGGATAAGAAAATTGCATTTATACTAAATCAGTATTTCTTAAAAAATATTGATGAAAAAGCACGGAAAAATATTCAGAGAATAAGTAAAACCAGAAACCGGCTAATCCACTTTGGAATTAAAACTGATCAAGTCGACCTAAAAGAGATGGATATGTTCATAAGGCTGACAGAACAATTAATGGCGATTATTTTAAAACTATCTCCCTCAAATTTATTCAATTCTTTTGAGGATCTAGACTCCTTCTTGAAAAAATAATTATGACTAAATACCTGATTAAACATAGGATCAAGACGATGGCCACATGCGAAACGCCATTTGACTTTGAGGGCATCCATTTCGAACATTATGAATTTAATCTGCGTGATGGATGGCTGACAGACTACTGGCTTGCTAGTAAAGAGGTGGAAGCAAAATCATGGCATGAAGCTGCGAATACTTTCCGTGGAGAGCTTAGAACAATACTTCCCAAGATTGCTTTTATAAGCCAGTGTGCATTGGAGTTTGTTTTAGAGCCTTTCTTTGTCCTGAATCTAAATTATAAGGAGAAAATCGTATTTATAAATCACACTAAAGACGTAGAAGGAGTTGGCCTACATTTTGGAAAAAACGAAATTGAATGCTTAGAAGCTTTGTATCAGTCAGGTATAGGCAATGGATTTTACGACTTTATGGTGGATTCGACCAATGCCAGTACCTTACATACCAGTCTTTATATGCTTTTCAGTGCTTTAGAAAATCTTGCACAGGGCAAGAGAACCATTAAATGTGAGGAATGTAAGCATGAGAAGCAAATTGACGGTGTAGATCCAGAATTGCTGAAAAAAATACTGGGAAATAAATTGTATAATCAATGCTGGGGGCCAAGTGGACTGAGACACAAGATGTCTCACGGCGAATTTCCAGACATTCCTCAAGGTTTAAAAGAAGAAGTCTACAAAAAAATAATTAGTTTTTTGAATCAAGAAAATAGTATTTCAATTAATGAGAAAGTAGTGAATCCACAGAGAGGATTTACCGGCAACAAACATCACGGAAGCAACTTTTATAAATATTTTGGTGAAGGAAGAAATTTGAGCCTTAAAGATTGCTGTGAAATCCTTGATAAAAACCTAGTGGGAGAAAAGGGGCGACTTGAGCATGTCGGTCCAGATCAGCATAAAATTGTTTATTAGCCTCTAGACTTGTCGGATCGTTCTGTCATCTATGTGGGTAGACCTTAACCCATAAGATATGACAGAAGCCACGATCGACCTAAAATACTGCCTTTACGCACGTAAATCCTCAGAATCGGACGAAAGACAGGCCATGAGCATCGACTCTCAAATCACAGAGATGCTCAAAATTGCTAAACAGGAAAACCTCAACATAGTGGAGATGCGCCAGGAGAGCAAAAGTGCCAAAGCTGTAGGAGGTAGACCCGAATACAATCGTTTACTTCAAGATATAGACCAAGGTCTGTTTAACGCGATCCTAACGTGGGCACCAGACCGTCTCAGCCGTAACGCTGGAGACTTAGGTACACTCGTGGATTTAATGGACTCAAAGAAGCTTTTGCATATCAGAACCTACGGTCAAACATTCACAAACAATCCTAATGAAAAGTTCCTCCTAATGATCCTTTGTAGCCAGGCCAAACTTGAGAACGACAATCGAGGAACGAACGTAAAACGAGGACTTCGATCAAAATGCGAACACGGTAAAAAGCCCGGGCTTCCACCCCTCGGATACAAACTTTACAGGGATCCGGAAAACTACTCAGCCGGAAGCAAAATCATGCTGGATTCAGAAAGAGTGCCTTTCATAAGGAAAATGTTTGAGTATGTTACTGAATCTGGCTTGAGCGGGAGGCAGGTGAATGACTATTTGAGTGACGAGGGCTTTCGTACCAGAAGCGGAAAGAAAGTTGCTCTGAGCATGACCTATAGAATTTTCAAGGATCCCTTCTACTATGGCGAATTTGAATACCCAGTAAAAAGCGGAAATTGGTACAAGGGAAATCATGAACCCATTGTAACAAAGGAACAGTGGCAACTGGCCAATCAGATGATAAAGACCTACGAAAAATCCAAATGGGGCAGCAAGGATTTTTACTTCAGCAGACTCTTTAAATGCGGAACCTGTGGCTCTGGTGTTTGTGGGGAAGAAAGATTCAACCGTTTCAATAAACGCTACCTCTACTACAAATGTACAAAGTTCGGTGGCACAAAGACCTGCCATGAAAAATATATTCGAGAAGAAAAACTGATCGAGTCGATAGCCAAGATGGTGGAGCAATTTAAGGACAAGGATCTACAAATTCATAAGAAAATCACTCGAGAGGTTCAAAAATTCAACGAAATGCAAACAATGACGCTCGGAGACAAAGCCAGTGAGATCAATAACGAAACCTACATCGGCTATATCCTAAAGCACGGCACTTCACTGGAGAAAAGAAACTTTCTTCAATGCCTGGAAGGACAACTGTATTTGAAGAGTGGAGAAGTTACGTTACTTCAGAAGGCGGTTGAAAAGAGTCACCAATAACCATCAAGCGTTCTCCAGTCTCACGTAGACGATCTTCTTCCCAGTTTTTCATCGCACCCATAAAAGTAAAACCTGAAGTACTATCAGCTGGTCTAGGCACATCTGCTGGGTGAATAAGGTTCATTAAATACCACAGTATCTTGTTAGCCTTTTTATCTCTGATGCCAAAGATGAACGTGAAAAGATGATTGGTGCTAGGGATAATATTGCCCGTTGCTTCATCTATCATCCTTACTTTCAAGAAATTTCTTATTGCACTGTTAAAGACAACGAATTCTCCATCTTTTAACTCTTTTTCTAGGTTCGTAGGAAGTGGTAACTCAACTGCCTCTCTTACACCGTTGATCTCATACTCAAGGTCAGGTAGGAGATCCTTTAGGTCGTAAGAAGTTTTTAAAAAAGCCATGAGACGATCAGGTGGCTTACTCTCCACATTCATATTTATAAAGTGATAACCAGCGCGCCTACGTGGATTTGGCAAAAAATCTTTTAGGTTTTTCCAATCCAAAGTGGCGATTGTCTTTCCACTCAGCTCTCCTAAGCGTGACCCGATATGGATTCGGCGAGTTTTATCTATGTCTTGAGGGGAAGAAAGTGAGGCATGAATATAGCCATCTGGATGTAAGGTTAACTTCGGGAGCTGGTGTGTGTGAACGAAGCCATTCTCCTCAGTAAGCCTATACTCTCCCAATCGCTGTACACCAGGGGGCATAACCACAACACCAAAGAGATACCTTGAAGCAGGGAAAAAGAGGTCTGGGCAATTTATGAAAACCGAACCATCGGGATGTGGAATAAAGTTGGCTAGGCCAAAAAGGTCAGCACCCAACTGAAGATTAAGGCGAATTTTTTTCTTTATTATGAACTCCAGATCCATACAATTTTTTTAAAACAAAGTGATCTTAACAGATAAAGTAAGAATTCCAATCATGCCACTCCAAGCTACCTTCTCGGGTCTAGTAATAGGGACGCTTCCCAAAGACCACATAAGGAGTAAATCCAACCAGATCTCCGCATGCACGTGCAAGCTAGCCTTGCGGGTCACAAGGCTTTGTCATGCAACTCATGGCTGGGGATGAGGGATTCGAACCCCCGATGGCGGGACCAGAACCCGCTGCCTTACCACTTGGCTAATCCCCAACGTCGGGAAGCATACAAAAAGCTCAACGCTTCTGCAAGAGGCGATGCGAACTAAGAAATCATGCACAGCGGCTTGCAATAGCCTCTTCAGTATCGGCAATCAGCTTAGTGATCTCCCCTTCCACGCTCACAATAGTGCGATCACACTCCTTGGCCCATTCCATTTCATGAAGAAAACTCTCGCGGCGGCGTTCCAGTTCTTCCTCAGGCAATTCACTGCGGTGCAAAATGCGGCGACGCAAAGTTTCCCAGCCGTCCACGGTCAAAAAAATGGAGCACAAATGTTCCTTGGGAATCAGCTCACGAATCGAGCGCAGGCCCTGCACATCCACCTCACGAATCACGGTTTTGCCTTCACGCAGCGGCTTCAAAATTTCTTCCTTGAGCGTGCCGTAATAATTTTCGCCGTGCACCACCGCCCATTCCAAAAAGTCGTCAGCGGCCATGCGTTGCTTGAACTCATCTTTGCTCACAAAATAGTAAACTTCGCCGCTTTTTTCGCCAGGCCGCGGCTCGCGCGTGGTGCAAGAAATAGGGAACACAAACTCCGGGTGGTTCGCCCGCAGCGCCTTGAGCACGGTTCCTTTACCGGAGCCAGACGGACCGAGGATGAGGTAGAGATGTCCTAAAAGTGCTTCCATGACTCGTAGTGTAGAGGCTTAGCCCCCTTTCATTCAAGCCGCTTTTGTGCTATACTAACTAGATTTGTTCTTTGAAATGCCGGAGTTGAAAGAGATGGCCGCTGATCCCGCCTTAGACTATGCGATGGATCAACCGCCGTCCCTCTCTGCTCCAACTAAAATTTAAATTCTTTGGGACAAAACACTTCTTCGGAAGGGTTTAGCTCACGCCAGAGCTCATAAGAATCAAAAACAAAAATAAAAGTACGGAGTATATGAGGAATTGGCAGAAAGACTCCTCTCCCCGAATCGTCTAAAACACCATTCGACGGAGCACTAGAAGTCCTTAATCCAATTATGCAAGAGCGCGGTTCACACCTCTGTTAGCCATTAGTGCAACACGTGTCCCTTGATCCGCGCTTTTGATTTACGCTTCAAGCCCTAAACCTCTCTGGTACTTAACCTGTTCCTCAGGAACAAAGACCTCCAATTGAGAATCCTCCAGGATAAGCCTTCTTTCTTCATTCGCATTTCCACCCGTTACAAAACGTACTTTGCCTCCTTCTTCAACGAGTTCGACCTGAGTACCTTTGCAGACATAAATCATTGATAGGAGGGGATTAGTCGTGCCTGGTTTTGAACCCTCAGGCAGTTTGTGCAAACTCAAGCCTCCTTCAGAAGAAACTCTATGGTAATCAGCCGCCAAGAAAAGAGGTCGGTTTTTGGGAAGTTGACTTACTCGCTGAGTAGAAACAGGAACTTTTTCACCGGTAATAGGACTGAGTTTAATATTTTCCTTAGATCCAGGCTTCACACGACCGGGCTTAGCTCCAACAAAAGAGACTCCCTTACCATCGTGGATATCATCGGCAAAAGTAAATATCGTAAAAATATCTCCACGAGTTCCTAAAAGTGCATAGGCTACATTTGGATCCATCTGACGCACCGCGTCTCGAAAAGCTTTCAACTCAAAGGACAGAGTATCCGGATGACGTACGATCAAATAATCTCCAGGTAAGCAAACCGGACTACCATCTTGAAGAACATTCTCGGTAAGTTTAATCAACACATCTCGTGGAACATCATTCAGATCAACCTGACTAAGACTATTGTCGGGCACGTCCATAGCTATCATTTAGAATGGCAAATCATCCAAAGTCACTTCTTCCGCTTCTGCAACAGCCGCTTCTTGTTTTTGAGGTTTGAATGCATCAGGAGCTTGTTCACGGTCGTAGGTCACGCCACCTTCTGGGGCGCCGCTACGGTCGAGCAAGATCAAGTTTTCAGCCACGATTTCGCTGCGGTAACGTTTCACACCATCCTCCCCTTCCCAATCTCGAGTTTGCATGCGTCCTTCTACATAAAGCTTGCGGCCTTTTTTAACATAGGCTTGGCAAATTTCCGCGAGTTTTCCCCACGCCACAATGTTGTGGAATTCAGATTTTTCTTGCTTCGCTCCCATCTTGTCGGTCCAGCTAGAATTGGTCGCTACGCTGAACGAAGCCACCGTTTGTCCGCTGGCTATATTTTTAACTTCAGGGTCGCGAGTCACATTGCCAATTACCTGCGCACGGTTGAGGGAGAAAGCCATAATTTGATGTTAAAGGGGGTAGGCACAATGTAACTCGCACGGACCGCGTGCACAAATCAAAGTTTTGCTGTACCCTTGCTCCACATGAAAAACATTTTAAAACACTACATCTACCAAACCGGTCACGGAAAAGGGCTAGCTAAAGCCGAAATTGAGGCACTCATGTCCCACCCGGACGCAATCTTGGATGAAGTGGAAGACGGATTTGTGGTGGAAGGCTTTTTGCCAGATGCCAAGGCGGCCCTGAATGGCATGGGTGGAATTGTGCGTATTTGTGAAGTTTTACAGACTGGACCCGCCGGCATGCCACTGAATTTTGAACAATGGCTCACCCAGGCGCTCGAAAGCGAATTCAAAGGCTATAAAGGAAAGATGCGTTACGGCCTGAGCATGCACCCAAAAAACGAGAAAACCATCAAAACCCTGCTGATTGGCGCTAAAAAAGCTGTGAAAGAACTCGGAAACGTGCGCTTTGTGAACAAAGACTTCCAAAATCTGTCCTCCGTGCAGGCCTGGCACGAGCATTTGCTCGAACGCGGCGCGGTGGAACTGCATCTATTTAAGAGCGACACCAAATGGTACCTGGCCCGCACCCTCGCGATCCAAGACTTTGAATGGTACTCCAAACGCGACTTCGGCCGCCCTTCCAAGGACGCCAAGAACGGAATGTTCCCGCCTAAATTGGCACAAATCCTCATCAACCTAGCGCAACCGGCGCAAGGCGCAACCATTGTGGACCCATTTTGTGGAAGCGGAACCGTGCTGCAAGAAGCCGTGCTGATGGGCCACCCCGCTTGGGGAATGGATCTGGAACTTTCTATGATCCGCGACACCAAACTCAACCTCGACTGGCTCATGGAGCAACGCGAATTCGGTGAAGAAAAAATGCCTTACATGACCATGCAAGCCGACGCCACCGAATGTACCGCCGGCGACCGCCCCCCTCCCCCTTTCTGTATTGTGACCGAAACCTGGCTCGGCCCTCGCCTCACCAAAATGCCCACTCCAGACGAACTCAAACTCATCCAAGACTCCGTGGAAGAACTCCTCGAGAAATTCTTCGCCAACCTGAAAAAGATCACAAAAGAACCCATCACCGTGGTTTTCACGGCGCCTTTCCATAAAGAACGAAACGACCGTCACTTCCTCCCCAACTTGCCAGCCATTCTTAAAAAGTACACAACGATCGTGCCGCTTTCCGAACACGAACGCCCCAGTTTCTTCTACGAACGCAAAGACCAAAACGTTGCCCGCGAAATCTGGAAGGTCCGCGTTGGCTAACGGCAGGTAAAATTCATTTGCGGCTCCCTGGGCCTTTCGCTATACTCCCTCTGCATTTTCGTGGTGCAAACCACCTGAGTGTTAATACGTTCCCCTGTAGCTCAGTGGTAGAGCAAGCGACTGTTAATCGCTGGGTCGTTGGTTCGAATCCAACCGGGGGAGCCATTTAGTATTTTGCGAGTTTAGAATATTCACTGAGAGATTGATCTACCCATCTCAGAACCTAACTGTAATCCATATAAGTCAACTTGCTTATGATTGCCGGCAATCATTTTATGACCCCTAATAGTTTCACGACCAAAGCGCATTAAATCTGGCCCGATTCTAAAAATCGCTTTAACCACCTTTGCTTGAGTAGCTCGAATAGGTCTATCTCCATATAATTCCAGAACGAGTCCTGTACTAAACTGTGCCCAAAAATGGTAAGTATCCCCCAGGGGGTCGGCACATATTGCATCGCCCATGTTGAAGTGCGCCGTACTTTTAGCAATATCTATCATAGAAATCCTTCCGTCTGAAGCTTCCACCGGAAAACGTAATTTACCGCTCACTCTTGTGTCCAATACTCGCCCGACTGACCTGTAAGCCGCATGTGCTAACAAGGCAGCGCTGATTAAATCATTACCCGTTAAATTTAGGGCAATATTATATTGATCAACCAGATCCAGCCTCCCACCAGATTGTTGGGATCGTTCTTTAATATCGTTGAGAAAGTGTAAAATTAAATCTACCGGAAAAAATTCTTGATCAATCTCATTATTATGATCATCATTAAAAGACATAACCGTCCTTATCCACCTATCTATTGATATTCTCGTTGTGGGTTCCCATGCTATACGGTCCCACTCTTGGTTACTGAATTTTGCTTCTGTTTTAGCGCAATCAAATATACTCTTAAATTGTCCATCTATTTTCTCGAGATCATTACCTCCATCGTCTTGTGAGCTTTCTGCTAATGCTACCGCATATCCTTTTAAGTAGGCCTCAAAACCATCGGTATATCGTTTTTGACCCTCCACTGTTCTTGGGCCACATGCTCCAACAGCCGCTTCATACAGCTTACCAGCTCTATTTAGATATCCTTCGTGCATGTAAAAGCAAATTTTATAGAGTTAAAAATAGCTTAAGTCAAACCCTCCGGCAAGGCGCGCCACTTTATTAACGCATACACCCTGGTTAAGAATCTACGATCCCATCATTTTAGTTTTGTACATACCCAATATAGAGTTGCCTACGAAGTAAGGAACAATATTATCGTTGTAGCGATTGGAACGCGTGAGAATTTTTACAGAGATTTAGTAGATTAGTTCGAATTGCTTCCAACCTGGGGAGCCAGATTTGTAACTTCCATAAACATCAACCGTTCTAGTTTTAGAATAATTAATTTTATGGGTTGGTGTTTCGCACTCATCAATGGACGACTTGCAGAGATCTTTTTTGATAAAAAAGGTAAAAAAACTTTACTGGAAGGACATTGTTTTGTTGAGGAAGAAGAATATAAAACCAAACAGGAAAAAACTTGGATTAAAAAGGATATCAGTAGCTACCAATTCAAATACAAAGGTGGGAAGTATACAGAGATCAACCCAAATCCCCAGCAGCCTCCTCAAGAGCTGCACGAATAAGTTTTTCAAGCGAAGTAAAATCTCCTTCATCCGCTTCGCTGAGAGCTTTCACATATTTAATCCTACTCATCCTAGTTTCCACTCGAAGTTCTATCGGAGGTAAATTCAAGTTCATCAAAATCATACTGATGAGCAGTCTAGCTATTCGACCATTGTAATCGAAAAAAGGATGAATCCATAAGAATCGATGGTGCGTCCATGCTAAAAGCTCTACAAGTTCTTTCAAAAAGCCCTCTCCTTCAAATTCAGGCAAACCCTTCAGCCTAACCTTCAAATCCTCGGTAAAATCTTCCATCAATTGAGGAACTTGAAAGAAGCGCGGCGGTTTATGTTTGGAAACTGTCACTTCAGTCGTTCTAAACTTTCCACCCATTTCAGGGAAAATCCATCCAAAACCGACTGCATGAATCTTTTGGAGAGAAGAGGGTGTGATTAAAATTTTGCCCTTAAGTTCCTGTTCCAACACAAAGTCCCAGGCCCTCTTAATCCCCTCAATCTCTAGAGGGATCAGTTTTGATCGTGGAAGAATACCAAATGCAGTTTCCTTATAAGCCGTTTCTCCTGTGCGTTTCATACAGACTTGTATTTACGAAGCACCTGCTTGACCAAGAGAGGAGTCGTTTCTGGGTTCTCAGTTTTAGTGGTTCGATAAATCATTTTTGCCTCAAAAGACTTCATATAAGCAGCCCGTTTACTACCACGAGTTTTTTGATAGGACCTGAACGCTTTTAACATTTTTTGGATCGGCATACTTTGATTGAAGTATTTGGATTATAGCAAACTTAAAAACGACCGTCATGCACATTGCAAACGAAGCAGTGCAGTTCTAATTGCTTCCAACTTAGAGAGCCAATTTAATTTTACAGATTAAAACCGTGACCAGCCAAATTGGACGCTCGAACTTTTTATGAAGTCAAAATAGAAATCAATGAACTATCCCCTGCTCTTCGTCTGGACGGAAAGCAGCTGCCATTCTTTCTACACTTTTTTGTAAAGATGCTACTTCAGGTCCAATATCGGTTATTCGATCTAAATTTTTCCCAACTCTATCGACCGCATCAGTCAACTCTGCCATCTCTAGCTCATAGGCTTCCGAGCGAATGTCACCTGTGGGAAGTTTCCATTCTCCTGATTTTATTCGCTGAGTATCTATTCGCATACGCTCAGGGATCTTTTCCCCTAAAGTTTGCAGCAAAGAATCAAGACGACTAGCTCCACCTGCCAAGGCTTTCTCCTTTTCTCCTCTAGCTAGCCTCTGAAGTTGTTTCAGATCATAGTAGTTACAGTTCATAAAATCTAAAGGAGAAAAACCTCCTTCTATGGCTCTATTTAGTATAATTATCAAATCCTCATCCGAGACTGAACGAAGTGGATCAGAGGTCTGAGTTAGTTTTTCATTTAGCGACATAGAAAGAAGTCCAACTAAGAGTATATATATTATACAATAAAAATGTGGATTAAACAATTGGCTCCCATGGACCTAGTTTATCAAGTCGTTCACACCAACACCGCAGTTCTAATTGCATCCAACTTGGGGAGCCATTTTATGTAACTTTCATAAGTATTAACCGTTCTAGTTTTAGAATAATTAATTTTATGGGTTGGTGTTTTGCACTTATTAACGGAAGATTAGCTGAGATCTTTTTCGAGGATGACAATGGGGAAAAAACCTTCCTTGGTCACGCCTACGTCGGGAAGGAAGAATATACGACGAAAAAAGAGAGAAGATGGATTGAAAAAGATACAGTCAAGAACCAATTTTCTTACCGAAAAGGCATCTATAAAAATAAAAAAGGCGAAATATTTAAATCTATGGACCTAGCAGCCGACAATGCTGAATGCTATAATGACTTTATAAACCTCACTAGCACATGAAATTCCAAGTACTTATACAGCGCGACGAAGACGGGAAATACATTTCCTCCTGTCCGGCCATCAAGGGGTGCCACTCCCAAGGTGACACCTACGAGGAAGCTTTGGAGAATATTACAGAAGCAATGGAGCTTTGTATTGAGCATCTAGGAGAGAAAAACAAAATGGAATTCAAAGAACTTAAATACTATCCAAAGTTCATCGCCACTGAGGAAATATCACTTGCCGCGTGAGTTATCTACCTATCTTAAAATTCAAAGAGCTCGAGAAGATTCTAAAAAAGTTTGGCTATTTGCCGGTGAGGCAAAAAGGCAGTCATGTTATATTTGAAAGTGCAAATGGTAACAATATTCTTTCTGTCCCAAATCACCCAAAAAAAACTATAGGGAAAGGTCTGCTAAAGCAGTTTATACGAGATATGGATATAACTGTGGATGAGTTTATGAAACAAGTAAAGTAAATTCAGTCCTAATTGCTTCCAACTTGAGGAGCCATTTGGACGTAAAAGCTTTATGAGCTATAATCACGCTCTTTATTGAATCTATGTCATCATCTGACCTTTCTTCAATTTGTGAAGAACACTCAAAGCTTGCTGGCGAATACGACCGTGTACAACTCGAGCAAGCACAGAGGGGAGATCAATCTTCAGGTGTTCTTGCCAGTAAGATGAGAATTGTTGATGCACTAAGAATAACCAACGACAATTCATGGACAGATGAAGTGAATAGACTCATGGAAGAAAGTCCATGGCGCCGGAGCTTTGTCCAACTTAGCAGGCAAAAAGACTCCTTAGAGAGAAAACTCACAGAAACTTCCGAAGCTTTGGCCCTTCAGCTACCAACTTTCGAAGAAAGTGAGCTTGGAGGTCAAAGACATCTTTTTAGAGGTACGCTACTTAGACGCCTACGTTTCGTACAAATTGAAGGAAATTCGGTGATAGTAACCAATAATCACCCAAATGAATCCGATGGATCAGTAAACTCAACTTTAGATGGTTTTCATACTGCAGCCATGTACGCAATAAGGGGTGCTTTTGACCCTATTTATCAGGATCAAAGAGTGGATCCAGTTGTACTTGTAATGCCATATTCAGAAGAATTAAGAGCGGCATGCGGTGTCACTAAAGATTGGCAGAGCCATTACAACATCCCGATTGCGCATCTATGTAGAATTAAAGGGGTACGCCTATATTACCCAGGTAGAGTTTGGCCAATATAGTTCTAACTTCCTCCAGAGTGGGGAGCCATTTGGATGATCGAATTTCCGTGGTTTGGAGTAAAATTGTTCTCACCCAAAACGGCCCCTCCAACTCCCAGGTTATGGTGAGTAGAGGGACCGCTTCTATGAATGCATCGAAATAATTACAGCAGAGAAAAGAACTTGCTAAGAACGGCAGCCCTCTGCAGCAAAGTTCCCACGTCATCCAGTTTTTCCTCAATCTCTGCCGTTTCAACCACTTCTTCCACTGCGGTCATAATAACCTTGGTGGTTTCAGCACGGTTGATAAGGTCATCTGGACGAAGATCTCCGGTGGCATCGTCTCCCGTAAAGATCCCGTACTCGTAAACTGCTTGATAATATTCCACATTGGGATCTGAATCGCTCACGTCATCGAAAGTGCCTTCGTATTCGAACTCAGCGATATCGAGGCCGGCCACGTCGCCCACGAATATCTCTGCAGTCCACGCAGCAACGGTTCCACGATCACAGCTTTCATCCCAATCTCCTTGGTAAGGCAGACCAAGTTCTTCTGCATGTTTAACATATTCTTCGTACCATTTACCGTCCGCGCTGGAGTCGGAGCTATTGCCTGAACTTCCGTTGAGTCCGGCTCCCTCTAAAATCATTTTGAGCGCTTCAGCTTTGGTAACTTCGTCCCCGGGGCGGAAATAACCCGTTGGATTTCCATTGGAATCTTTATCACCAGAAATAATGTCTTGATCACGAGCTTCTGCCAGTTCATCGAAGTACCACGCATTTTCGTCTAGAGTAGCATCATAGAATTCCACCTCGTCCTCCAAGACTAGACTCTCTTTGTTTTCGTCAAGAAGTTGATCCAGTTCTGCTACGTAAGCCTTCATGGTTTCTTTGCTCACATTGCCCAGTGCTAAAGCATCTTCCACGTCAGCCCAAACTTCCTTCAAATCATCTTTGCTAGCTTCCGTTATCAAACTGCCTTTTGTCTCTTCGTAGAGTGCTTCCAGTTGATCTACTTCTTCCGAAGACGATACTCCATCGAAATCCAAGCCCTCCATGACATCCAAAACCTCTGTCGTATTTTGCATGAGAGCAGTCCCTTTGTCTCCAAAAGTGGTGAGGCTGTTCATCATCTTGGTCAAGATATCGTTTGCTTGTTCGTCGTCCATGTATTTAAGCAGTTCTTGCATCATCGCATCGTTGATGTAGCGGAAGATTTTCTCCATTTCCTCTGGAGAGACATTCCCAGCAAAGCTTTCGAAGTCAACGTCGTCTACTAGATCCGAATACTGTTCAGATAAATAATCGCTGATTTCGTCTTCGGAATACTCCTCATCCTCATGATCCATGGTAATGAACGCCATTTCTTCGTCAGTTAAAGCCGAGGCTACGGCTGAGTCTTCTTCAAGCCAATCTTTAAGCACTTCCATGTGTGTTTCAGCAGCATCACCTAGTGAGTCCATGGTGTCCCAGAAGGTGCTCATGGTGTCTTCATCACTGAGGCCGTCTTCAAGGGCCGCCTCCATTTGTTCAAGGGCCGTAAGCCCCTTTTCTAACAAGTTGTTGAGTTCTGTCAAAGAAGCTGCAACACGGGAGCTTGGCGTAGAAATTCCCTCTAGTTTGCTGAAAATTTCTTTGATGCCATAAAGTTCTTCGTGAAGACGGTCTACTTCCCCTTTCATGCTTTCTTGCTGACGCATGAAGTACTCTTCATCGGCGGCTTCATAGTAGTAGTCTTCATAGACTCCCTCTTCGTACGGATAAAAAGTGCCCGTCTCGTCATAATAACCGTCTTCTCCATAATAGTATCCCTCTTCACCATAGTAGTAGTCTTCATAGGGCTTATCCTCCCAAGCTCCTTCTTCGTAAAAGTTTTCTTGGTCTTCTTGGTCCCACTCTCCGTCGTTCCACTGTTCACAATCGTTCTCTTTACAATAATCGTCCCATTCCTCATTGTAATATTCACAGCTTGAGTCCGTACACTCGCTGGTTTCCTCCCATTCTTCTTCAGTCCATTCACTGGTGTCACCCTCAGTCCATTCTTCTTCAGTCCACTCACTTGTGTCTTCTTCAGTCCAAGTTTCACAGTCGTTCGTTTCGCAGTAAGTTGTCCAATCTTCTTCAGACCATCCACTCATGTCCGACTCGGTAGTACCCTCTTCTGCTAGGATTACTCTAGAAGCCCACGTGAGGAGATCCAGCTCTTTAAAAAGATTGGTACCCGCCATTTGCCCCGCTGCGGGCAAGCCCACAAAGGTCAACAAAAGTACTGCGAGCACTGAAAGTCGTGCGACACGAACTTTTTTAAAGAGCTTAAAGTGTGAAGGCATGGGACTCTGGTAACAGAATAAATCTATATATTATACAGTAAAATTGGCCAACCTGCAAGACACTTCGATGTAATTTCTCACGAATCTGATGATGAACGCGTAAGAGAGCAGGAAACTTTCTTTAAATTTCACTAATCTCCTCACCCTTATTGCAAAGTAATGGAGGGTTTTTTGATGGAGCAAGAAAAATGAACGTCATGCACATTGTGCACTTCCACCGAAGCCCCACCCCTCGCCCATCACAAAAGTTCGGATAGCATCAAATACGGGGGAGCCATTTTGACAGTATCCGAACTCCCAATCGACGAAAGGACTCAGCACTGTTAAAATCTGCGCATGAACTTATTGAGAAGAATTTTCGACTTTCTCATGAAAGGCAGAAACGAGAGGGTTTCAGATTCAGCTCGTCAGTACGTTGTTGAACATAAGAAAGAAATCATTGAAAAATTTGCTGGAAAGATTCAACCTGTATCAAAAGAGGAAACTCCTCTGGCCATCTTTATGGCTGGCTCACCAGGAGCTGGGAAGACGGAATTCTCAAAAAGTTTCATCAAAGGTTTGCCAAAACTCAGCGGCAAGATTTTACGAATTGACGCGGATGAGGTCAGAGAAATGCTTCCTCGGAACCTCTACAACGGCAAAAATTCTCACCTGGTTCAAGGGGCTGCATCGAAGGGAGTAGATAAACTTGTCGACCACGCCATAGGCAATAAC
Organism: uncultured Candidatus Peribacteria bacterium; assembly: GCA_965230905.1. GTDB lineage: Bacteria > Patescibacteriota > Gracilibacteria > UBA1369 > 2-02-FULL-48-14 > 2-02-FULL-48-14. The sequence continues at coordinate 847,226 of OZ246396.1, read as the reverse complement.
AAAAATTTCATACTGGACGGGACCTTCACGAGTCATAAAAAGAGACTGGCATGTGGAAATTTGGTACATTTACCAAGATCCAAAAATTGCTTGGGACTTCACAAAGAAGCGCGAAGCCCTCGAAGGCAGGCGCATTTTGATGTCTGATTTCATTGAGGCATTTTTCCTCGCCAAGGAGAATGTGAATAAAATCAAAAAGGAATTCGGCGCAAGCGTAAAAGTTAACCTTGCTATCAAAAATAAGGATAATATAGGTCTCGAAGAGTTCTTTTTGAACATCACCGAAATTGACCGCCACCTGAAAACAGGGTACAATAGTAATCTGCTGCAGAAAATTCTCAAATAAAGTATGAACCACATCAATACCGTCTCCGATTACCTCAACATGAAGTCTTCCGAAAAGAAGAAGTTCATTAAAGGGGTCCTCAAAGAGGCAAGTAAAGATCAACAGGCTCTTTTAGCCAGATACGAGCAAGCTGTTGCAAATAAAGAGATAGCACCTGTTTCTTAGTCATTTCACTAATCTCCCCGCACTTATTGCAAAGTAATGGCGGGTTTTCAGAAAGCTTGCATTTGAAATAATCTTCGAATAGCATGAGAAGCTCCAGCTCCTAAGAAACATTTATGGACATCAAACTTTCAAAAAACAGTTCAAATCTTTACTTGAGCTAGTACATCTCGGCAATTCGATCGTAAATTCAAAAAATGAACCTAATATTATTGATCATAAATATGAAGATGTTGCGGGTCTAATCTATTCCCATGGTCCGGAAGCGGGTCTTGAGAAATACAATGAAGACACCTATTGGAGTAGCTTAGTTGAACGTTTTGCATTTAAAGCGTTCCTCAACAAATATAGTGCAAAAAAATCAAAAAAATGTCTTCTTTGGAACGTAATACAAAAATTCTCGCACTAATTGATACGTACAAAGCAGCAACTTATGATCATAGTGTCGACCCTTTCGAAATGTTGAAAGAAATCCCCGTAGGTAGATAAAGAGGAGCCCTTACCCTTCATACAGAGGGGAATTTACGAAGCACCTGCCTCACCATTCGAAGCGTTGTCTCAGGGTTTTCAGTTTTAGTTGTGTGATAAATCATCTGTTCTTCAAAAGCACTCATATACTTTGCTCTTTTTTTTGGAGAATATTTTTGACGGGCATATAGCTTGGTTTGTTTTGATTATAGCAAAAGGCGAAATGAACATCATGCACGAGATCAGCCAAATTGGGCGCTCTAACTTTTCGTCTAACTATTTCGATTTTTCAACAAATAGCTCAAATCTTCTCCTATCGATACTTCTTTGGCATCCAGCCCCTTCTCAAAAATCAACCCACCGGTTTCTCCGCCCAAAACCATAGTAGACCCTTGAACGCTCAAATAAGCACCTTCCCTAAGAGCAATAATCACTCGAGAAGGATCCTGACTCAAAGCTCTAGCAATACGCTCTTTTCTCGACTCACCCTGATGGTCAATGAGTTGAGCCAAATCACCGTTAACAGCTACTGCCGCAGCCCTGTCCTCATCCGTAAGTGTCACTTTTTCTAAATAGTGAGGATTCCCATTCAAATGTCTGGGGAACAAACCAAGTGCATCCATACGAGAAACACTGGCTCCATTAGCAAGTCTCCAAGGAGCTGTATGCATATCGTTAGTAGTTCTAATGTCACCAAACATAACGTTCCAACCTGCACTTGCCCCTAGTAGAGGCATTCCTTCAGCTACACGATTTCGAAGCACATCAACTAACGGATTCTGTGAGCTCGCAGCGCCTGAATCCACCAGCGTTTGATCATCTTCATGCCGAAGTCCATGAAGATTAGCGACTAAAAGTGGCGTATCCCCTCCTCCGATGTAAACTGCTTCGGCATCAGCTAAAACCTGTTCTTCAGAACCTGGAAATTGATGAGGAGAAACCACGGATTCTACACCAAAACGGGCGAATTCTGCTCCCAATTTTTGGGTATACCAATCACGGTCTGCTAAAGCATAAGGAATCACTGTTAACTTACGAACACTCGCCAGAATTCCTTCTATGGGGCCACGCGCATGTTCAAACCAAGGCTGCTGCCGCATGTAAGTATTGCTTATGCCTAATAAGTTTCTGCCTTCAGCGATTTCTTTAGCCATATTTAAGATAAGGTCTGATTATAATGAAAGTTTAAAATTTATCAACGAATTTCCAATTACCTCCAACAGCATAGCTGCCGCACATCAAATCCTGCATTATTTTCGGCTTCGCGCTAAAAATGTCCATGAGCAAACAAAAATGAAAACCGCCAGGTACGAAACTAAGGTCCCAAGCCAAATACCAAAACTAGAAAAGGTGACTGAGGCGACCCATGCATAAACAATAAATCCAATGGCTCCAGGGAAAAAGAGGGCTCTACTTACAGTAGGAATGGCTTCCTTCCCTTGCAAGTAATAGTAAATAATAAAGGTCGATGAAAAGGTAGCCGGGAAAGCTGAAAATAGCCCTCCCCATACATTACCCAGAGTTTTTGAAAGGAATAATGCAAGGGTAACAACGGTTCCTCCGATGAGTGCTCTAACAATAATGTGCCTGGCATTCATTGGAAATTTCTTCAGGGTTTGAACTCCTGTGGGAATACGCACCATGAGATAGGACAACACTATAAGCAGCATTCCTAAAGCCGTTGAGCTAAGGAAACTGTTAGGTGGAAACTGTAAAATCAACACTGCTGTAAGCCCCCAAACGAAGAGTGATACAAAAAGACTGGTCCAAAGGCCAAAGCCTACCATTAAAGAGAAAACGGCCACAAAAAGGTAGTCTATCCCCAGCGTTATTGGAACAATCGTTGCCGCCTCAGTTACGTCTTGAGAGCTTTTTGATAAACCTATAAAAAACAAGCCTAAGGCCATCGTGGAAGGAATCGTAAGTATAACCCCCCTCCATAGTGGAGAAACTCTCTCGGCAATTAACGTTTGTAAAGCAATGAATAAGCCGCCAACAAGAAAAGATAGTATTAACTGAACATAAAAAATCATGCTCGGATTATACACGAGATTAATAGAGGAACGTCATGCATTGCGAACTGAGGATCTTAAACCTGTCCTTCACCAAGAACTCGTGTTCGAAAAGCTTGAAGCGCATCAATGATTCTTTGCCCTTGGGCAAGGTTAGCCTCATGCTCTGGATTTGCATCCTGCGGATGACGTGCGACCAAGTCAGCATGACAAGCTTCTATCTTTACCGGATCATAAAACCAAAGAGAAGATTCCAATACAGCATCTAAAAGTGGTAACTGACGATAAGCTTTTGGCCAGCTATGACTTTGAACCTGATCAGGAACAATTTCTTCGGGCGTCGTTCGCCAATAAGCATCTCGCTTTCCATAACACTGAAGCAGAGCAGTCTGCAAAAGTGCACCGTAAGTTCGTCGAGCCTTATGAAGATTGGGAAGACCGTGATGCTCCAAAACCCTAGACATCAACGCATTCGCACGGTCTATATCCAAACCAAGATAATCTATCAAGGCATCCATGAATTGCTGATCTTCTCCTGCGTTACCTGAAGAATAGTATTTTAGGTGTTCAGCAAGAACCTGTTCCAAGTCATAAGTCATGGACCCCTTAGCTCGAGCAGTATCATCTTCAAGCGAACCCGGCATTCCCGCTCGTTCTGTTCCAACGACTTTTCCATCCGGATGTGGAATGAGCCCTTGCTCAATGGCATTCATGAGTGTTGCATCAAACATGGTAGCAGCCGTTTCAAGGAAGAAGTGCCTCCATCCCATTCTATTATTAGCACGTCCAAAGAGCTGTCTTTGCTCTTCTGAAAGGGAATCCCAGAACGCACGAAACTGGCCCCCTAGAAAGGGTTCTAAAGCTCGTTCATTGAAAGCCATTTGACCTTGCAGTCCACAACTACGAGGGTTTACGACCAACCGTTGCCAGTTGCCCTCCTGCGCCCCAATCCACTCCTGAACAGCCCTTTGAAAAGGCGCTTTAATTTGCTCGTATTCAGGTGTTTGTAGAAGCTGTAAGGCGGTAGCAGGTGTGTGCATAGAACAGATTAAGAGCTAGGATGATACAACATTATTACCATGACGTCAATGAATTGTTGACATATTGCTGATATAAAGTATAGTAACGAACTAACCTATTGAATATGCTATTACACATTGAAACTTCTATCGAAGGTAGTTGGAAAGAAATTGCAGTACTGAAGCCAGGCGCTCAACCGGGTTCGATGTCCAATCTAAAGGAGGATGGAAGTCGTGAAATCTATGTTTTCGAATGCGACCGAAATGATAGAGATTCAACGGTATTCAAATCTCGAGCAGGGATAGATATAGTAGAGGGAGCTACGAGAGAAATACTATCCACTCACTACGACATTGTTCAAACATTAACAGCAGGACAAAGTTTAGAGCTGAATATGCGTAGCCCAAGAATGCAAGAACCGAAACCCATCCGACTTTCACATCGAACTGCGGGGAATTAGGGCTAAAACATTGTGTACGCCGTGCAGTTCTAATTGCCTCCAATCAAGGGAGCCATGTAATATTCGGCATATGAGAGAAGCCAAAAAAGTAGAGTTGCTTCTGACCGTATAATCAGATTAATTTAAACCCGCTCCCATGAAAATCCTCCTCAGCCTCCTTCAAGTTCTTTTAGGCCTTTGGCATATTATTGGAGGCGCTTACATGACCACGCACTATCAAGAACTCATCACCGAGTCGGCTTCTACCACCTTGCCTTCCTATTTTTGGATAATCCTTGGCGTCGTTCAAATTTTGCTTTCTCTCGGGCTCATTGCAGCTCTCGCCAAGAAGTGTAAAAAGTGGGCACCCGTTTCAGCAATCGGCTTGGCCATCATCGATCTCGCAGGAATCTTCTTCTACATCACCTACACCGGCAGCGGTTTACTGTGGGCAATTATTCCCGCCGTGCTGCTCGCGTTCATCGCGTATTGGAGAGGATCAAAGCGCTAATTTAACCCACGAATCATGTCCAACGAAGCACTGCTCAAAACCTTAAAAGACCGTTTTGAAAAAAACATGCACCGCCACAAAGGTTTGAAATGGGCCGACGTGGAAAAAAAGCTGAACGCAAAAAACTTAGCCACGCTGAGTGAAATGGAAAGCACCGGCGGTGAACCGGATGTGGTGGGGAGCGAGAAAGGCGAATACATATTTTTTGATTGCAGCGCGGAAAGCCCCACAGGCCGCCGAAGTTTTTGCTACGACCCTGCCGCTTTGCATGCTCGAAAAGAACACAAACCCAAAAATAGCGCGATTGAGATGGCCGCCGACATGGACATTGAACTTTTGACGGAAGAAGAATATCGAGCTTTGCAGGAACTGGGCGAGTTCGACTTAAAGACCTCGAGCTGGATTAAGACACCTCCCGCGATTCGAAAACTCGGCGGCGCTCTGTTTTGCGATCGCCGCTACAATACTGTTTTCGTGTACCACAACGGTGCAGAATCCTACTACGCCGCTAGAGGATTCCGCGGCTCGTTAAGGGTGTAATACTATGAATTGATCAGGAGCCATAAGAAAAAAATTAACGGATATACTGAATATATCACAAGTGTATATTGTTAAAGTATTTTTAAAACATCTTATGGAAAAATCGCCCATCACTATAGAAACCACCGTCAACGCTCCCCTAGCCAAAGTTTGGGACGCGTGGACCAAGCCTGAGCACATTGTGGGTTGGTCCTTTGCCTCCGATGACTGGGCAGCAAAAGACGCGGTAAACGATTTACGTACCGGCGGCGAATTTAAAACCCACCTCTACGCAAAAGACAATAGTTTTAGCTTCGACTTTGGCGGAATCTACACGGACGTGAAAGAACACGCACTGCTTGAATACGATTTGGGCGACGGTCGTCACGTAAAAATCACGTTTGAAGAAACACCTGAAGGTGTGCACGTAATCGAAACCTTTGATCCAGAAAGCGAAAACTCCGAAGAATTGCAACGCAGCGGCTGGCAGGCCTTTTTAGACAACTTTAAAAAATACGTCGAAAAACTTTAACCCCACTTTTATGGATCCCGTTGTTCATTTTGAAATGCCTTACGACAACCGTGAGCGCATGTCTGACTTTTACAGCAAGACTTTTGATTGGAAGATGCAAAACATGGGTGAGGCCATGGGAGACTACATGGTGGCTTCCACCAGCCAAGGCGATGAAAATGGGCGTCCCACTGAGCCCGGCATGATCAACGGAGGTTTTTATAAAAAGCTCGAAGACCAAGCCGCCAACGTGACTTCCTTTGTGATTGCTGTGCAGGATCTAAACGCCACCATAGAAAAAATCAAAGCAAACGGCGGAAAAATGCTAACCGAACCCATGGACATTCCGGGTATCGGAACCTTTGCAAGTTTCATGGACACTGAGGGCAACCGTGTCAGCGTTCTTAAACCCATTATGCAATAAATTTATGCAAAAAATTTCTCCCTGTCTTTGGTTCGACTCGCAAGCGGAAGAAGCCGCTGAGTTCTATGTGTCTCTTTTTAAAAATTCCAAACTAGGCAACGTGCTCCGCTACGACGCCGAGAGCGCCAAAGTCTCCGGCCAAGCGGAGGGAAGCGTCCTGACTATGGAATTTGAACTCGACGGACAAAGTTTCACAGCCATGAACGGCGGACCCCTTTTTAAGTTTTCCGAAGCCGTTTCCCTTATGATCGATTGCGAAGACCAGGCCGAAGTGGACCACTTCTGGGACGCCCTCACCAAAGACGGTGAAGAAAGCCAATGTGGATGGCTCAAAGACAAATTCGGACTTTCCTGGCAGATCGTTCCAAAGCAATTGACCAAACTCATGAGCGGAGCAGACCCCGTGAAAACACAAAAGGTCATGCACGCCCTGCTTCAAATGAAGAAACTGGACCTAGCTGCTTTGGAAGCCGCTTACAACAGTTAAGCGTTCTTTTTAGCCTGTTTTGCCATTTTCTTCTCCTTCTTACTCTTTTGAGGCTTTTTCCCGCCTGAATCGCGCTTGAAATTTTCTTTGTTAGCCATATGGGTGTGGATTAGAGATACATCCAGATATTAGCTAATTAAACAAAAAAAGAGTATACTAAGAGTGTTAGAGTAAAATAAAAATGAAAAAGAGAGAGAACAATTACGCGTTTATAGACGGTCAGAACCTCAACTTAAGCATTAGGGACCTGGGCTGGAAACTGGACTACAAAAAGTTCCGGGCTTATTTAAAGGATAAATATCAAATCTCCAAGGCCTTCCTATTCATAGGCTTCCTTGAAGAAAACGCCGAGCTCTACAAAGCGCTCACGGCGGCGGGTTTCACCTGCATCTACAAGCCAACTCTGGTGCACAACGGCATCACCAAAGGAAACTGCGACGCTGAACTGGTGCTGCAGGCCATGATCGAATCCAAAAACTACAACAAAGCGGTTATCGTAACCGGCGACGGGGATTTTCACTGCCTCGCGCAGTACCTAATTCAGGAGAAAAAGCTCAGCAAACTGCTAATTCCCAATCAACGAGCCTACTCGGCGCTGCTAAAACGCTTTCCATCCGAATCGCTCGCCTTCATAAGTGACCTGCGAAACAAATTGAGTTACTACAATCACACAAAAAAAGAGAGAACCTAGTAAGGACCGACCCTTAAAAGGCGCTCTCCGTGGTGATTACTGGGAGATTGTACTTGATTTCAGCGCTTGTGGCAAACAAATACTTGAACTCAGTAAACGGCTTTGTTAAAATGAAAATACTTTTGGGAATTTCCCACGACCCCGCTAGAAATAGCGGGGGATATTTTTACGAATAAAGAGACAGGAATCCCATTTTTATGCGTTTAAAATCCTCGGGGTCTAGTTCTCCAAATTTTGAATGGAGCCTTCTATAATCAATAGACCTTACCTGGCTTAAACAGGCAACCATCTCAACTCCTCTTTGTTTAAAGGGAATGTACCATGTCCCATTTTTCATTTTAGTACTTAGAGGAACTACAAGATAAAAATCATGAGTCAGTTTTTTAAATATAATGATGGGCCTAGTAAAATCTTTGCTCTTCCCATTAATTTCATAACCAATATTTTCTCCTAAACTAGCCCACCAGATCTCACCCTCGTTTACGAAAGGTGCCCCTGATATTTTTGAATCCAAGCGCTCCTTTAATCCAATCCATTCTAAAAATCTTTTAACATGCATAAATAAATTTAAGTCTTTAACATTATAAAGAAAAATTTCTGACAAAAACCTGACAAATTCCTGAAATTTTCTACGAAAATTTGGTGAACGAAGTGAGCACTTTGCGAAGCAAAGGCAGGAAGTGGAACGAATGTACAAATCCCTGAATTCTTTGCTACCATTGTCCCATGCTCTTCAAAAAAGCTTTCGAAAAGAATGTGGAAGGAACGGGTCGCGTAGAAGCCTTTAGCGACAGCATTTTTGCGTTTTCGGTAACTCTGCTGGCACTGGACCTCAACTTTGGAAAACTCACGGACCTCAGCAACGAGGCCGTGGGCCAAGTGCTCATGGACTCAGCGCCCAAATTCATCATTTTTCTGATCAGCTTTTTTGTACTTGGCATTTTGTGGGTAAACCATCACCACTTTTTCAACAACTTTAAGGCGACCAACTGGAAGCTGCTCTGGCACAACAATATTTTTTTGCTCTGGATTATTTTGATGCCCTTCATCACGAACTTTTTGGGAAACAACCCCCTGCAACCCTGGGTGATTTCCATTTACGGACTGGTGATGGCCGCCGCCGTGGGCAGTTTTTTGCTGATGGTGAATTATGTGTTTTTTCGCAGCGACTTAGTCGATAAAAAAATCTCGGTGCAAACCCGGAAACGTGAACTCCGACGCGGCTATCCGGGCCTAGGTGCGTACATACTGGCGGCACTCGTGACTCCCTGGAACGTGTATGTGTCACTGGTCCTCTTAGTCCTGGTGCCAATTTTGTATTTCATACCAAGCTTTTTGGTTGAGGAAAAGTAGAGTTTTATTCAGCCAACAAAGCATTTAAGTCTGCGGAGAAAGGACCGTAGAGTTCACTTCGTGGACCAGCCACTCGATTGAGGTAGAAGGAAACCACTTCTTTATCTTCATAGCCTTCTTCAGCCAAGATCCAAATAAAATCCCCCTCTTTCTCCAATCCATCTAAGTAAAAAGCCCTCGGCGCATCCACCTCATTACTAAGAATCACGTACCCTTCAGGAGGCTCCATACCATTCAGGTATCCGGCTCCGTACTCACTGTCATTTTGAATAGTACTGGTCAGTGAAAAATATTCTTGTAAGTTCAGGTCCAGTTCATCCTCAGCGGGAACTTCTGCGGTTTGTGTCATGCACCCAGTTAACCCAACAAGAAGTAAAAAGCTAAAAGCGAGTTTTGAAAGTTTCATAAGATGGGATTATTGACTGAATCCTATAATAAAATAGCCCCCTTGTAAAAACCCTTTGACTTGGCTCCGCTCAAGCCCTATCATTCAACCACATGGTTGAATATTCTTTAGAGCTCAATAACATTTTCAGCTGCCTGGCGGACCCCACTCGTCGCGATATTTTAAAACGGGTGTCTGAGCAGGAACTTTCGGTGAATGAAATCGCTGAGCCCTACAAAATCAGCCTGGCGGCCATTTCCAAACATTTGAAAATTTTGGAGAAAGCCAAACTCGTCATCAAGCACCGTAAAGGGAAACAACAGGTCGTCCAGCTCTCCCCTGCTACGCTCAAAGAAGCGGCGGAATATCTTAAGTTCTACGAAAAAATGTGGAACGACCGCTTCGATGCCTTAGAAAACTATTTAAATAACCCAGAATAAAATGTCAGAGACCACTAATCGCGAAATCGTTACTTCTCGTCTTATAAGCGCTCCCCGTGAACGTGTGTGGGAAGCCTTCACAGATCCGGAGCAAATTGATAAATGGTGGGGACCGAACGGCTTCACTAATATCACGGAGACCATGGAAGTGAAACCCGGCGGCACCTGGCGCTTCCACATGCATGGCCCCGACGGAACCGACTGGCCAAACCTGATTTCTTACCTAGAAGTGCTGCCGCAGGAACGCCTCGTATTTGATCATGGCGACTTCGAAGACCCAAAGCAATTCCGCAACACCATCACTTTTGAAGAGCAAGATGGAAAGACGCTCGTCACCATGACAGCCCTCTTCCCCACGGCCGAAATTCGCAATATGAAAATAGAAAAATACGGTGCCATTGAAGGCGGCAAACAAACGCTCGCTCACCTCGAACAATTTCTTGAAAGCCTTAACTAATGAAAATCACTCGTTCAATTTATCAGTCTCCTTTTGGCCCCTGCCTCATCGGCATGAACAAAGAAGGTATCTGCGAACTTTCTTTTGTGGATGAAGTGGGCGCTGCGCTGCCGGAGCACTCGCTGTTTAGAGGAGAAACTCCGACGCTGAGTATTCAAGGCACCCCTTTTCAAATGAAAGTCTGGGAAGCGCTTTTAAAAATTCCAAAGGGCCAAACGCGCAGCTACGCAGACATCGCCCGCAGTGTGGGTTCACCCAAAGCCGTGCGCGCCGTGGGAACCGCGTGTGGGAAAAATAAAATCGCCTTTCTGATTCCCTGCCACCGCGTACTGGCTTCCAGTGGAAAACTGGGTGGCTACCGCTGGGGCTTGGATCGCAAAAAAGCCATGCTCGATTGGGAAGCGGCCCACTAGACACGCCCAGTATTAAAGTGTAGAGTCAACTTCTAATAGGTATAGTTTTAAGGTTTTAGAAATAAATTCCTCAACTCGACGCTTAGAGGACATTTATTTTTTTACCTTATCACTATGAAAGGTATTATCAAAAAGTTAGACGACCGTGGATTCGGTTTTATCTCCATCGAAGGACAGAAGGACATCTTCTTCCACGCTAACGACTGTTCTGAAGGTAACTTCAAGGACATGCACGAAGGTGACGCTGTTTCTTTTGAAACCGCATCTTCTGAAAAAGGTCCAAAAGCCATCAACGTGGTATTGGACGGTGGTGAAGCTGCTAACAACAACGACAACTTCGTTGATGAAGAAGCTTCTGACGAAGAACAGGCTGCTTAACACTCAGCGAAGCTGAGCTAAGCTAAAAAAGAATCCCTGGGGTAAAACCTGGGGATTTTTTTAAAGTCCCCGCAAAAACGACCACATCTCCGCGCCCGCATCCTTAGGCCAAGTGTGAGGATACCATTCGCCGGAGTATTCATCGGTATCGATACCGTGCGGACACCACAGCGTCGGTGCATCTTCCAAACAGCCCTGATATTCCACGCAGTTTCCCCACGCCGGTTCAACGGGAAGGCTCACATTGGAACATTGGTTTTGTTCTAAATAGTCATCGCGCGCAGTCACGCCGGTGGAATAGGGCGCCAAGTTGTCGTCGGGGTTGTGCCACTGCATCACGGCCACCGGACCAGAACACGAACCGGTGCTGCGGGCTCCGCCCAAAGTGGCTACTCCGCGCAACTTATCACCGCGAGCGCAGGCCAAACTATTGGTGAACCACGCGCCCAGTGAGTGCCCGGCAGCATAAACTTCATCCACGTTCACACAGTATTTGGTCGTAAGCTCTTCGTACATGACGTCAAAAAATTCATAGTCCCGCAGTTCATCGGCGCTGTCACCGCTATTCGCCCAATTGAAACTGGAACCATTGCTCATCCCGGCAGGGTACACAAAAATTGCCTCGTTTTCGGCGGCGCGTTCAAAACGATAGTAGCTGCGCACTTGGGTATTGGCATTCGTGCGTCCATGAAAGGCAAACAAAAGCGGAACAGGTTCTTCGGGGTCGTAGCCCTCGGGAATCACCACAATCGCGGACCGACTCACGCCGTCCACAATAAAAGTGTCTGGCGCCACGGTGGGCTGAGCAGAACTGCATCCGGCAGACCGCACATCGCGCTCCATCGCCACTTCTTCCACTCCGCTAAAAATGCGCAGCATTTGGTGAACGCTGTACGCCACCTCTTCACGCCGCGCGCTGCGATCGGGGAAATACGCGTACTTAGAAAAAATGTTGTTGCTGTGCACAAATTCCACGTACGGCACGTACCACTGCTCCCCTTCCGCCGCTTCCTCGTGCGGAAGTCCAAACGCTTCAATCGCAATCTTAAAAGCCTCCACCATATTCACTTCGCGTTCAGGGTGGTAGTAACCATCGGGGTAACCCTGCACAATCCCGAGTTCCTTGGCGTGACAAATGTAGGGCGCAAACCATTCCTGCTGCACATCGGGGAAACAGCCACCCTCACCCTGCGACGCGTCCACATCCAAAGCCGCAAACACAATTTTAACCAATTCGGCACGATTGATGCTGGCCTCCGGCTTAAACGTTCCATCCCCATAACCTTGCAGCACGCCCTGCTCCTGCAAAAATTCAATGCTTTCGCGGTATTCACTTTCATTCGTATCCGAAAAACTGGCCGCTGCCGTGTGTGTCAGCGAAAAACCAAAACTAAGCAGAATTGCGTACGCAGTGAACTGAAGGAGAGGTCGCTTCATGCAGGGAGTATACACCTAATTACAAGCCGCGGAGGAAGATGGCTTGGAGAGATTCAGCATAAAGGCTCCCGCTGAATCGACCCAAGACCGTCTTCCCTTCACACTTTTTTCACAATTCTTTCATACCCACATCAAAAGTGGGCTTTAAAGTTGCCAACGGTCGGCCAAGTTCCCATTTATTTCTACATAAACACACTCGTTATGGAAAAGAAAAATATTGTTAGCAGCTTCTTAGTCCTAGGCATTATCGCAGCCGGTGCGGGCGGAGCTTCCGTCATCAGTCGCGCTTCTGCGGACAATGCACAAGACAATGTGCAAATAGAACGACCGGAAATGGACCGCACCGTGGAGAACATCGAAAACGGAGTCATCATTACTTTAACTACGGACGACGCAACTGAATTGGAGCGTCTTCAACAAATGACGGAACTGCCCATGCATGGACCTGGAAGAGGCTCCATGGATGACGTAGACCAAGCGTTCAACGTGCTCGATAATGGCGTTCAAATCACGTTGACCTCGGAAGATCCGGAAATCGTTGAAAAGCTCCAAAATCTTCCTGAGAAGGGGGCTTTCGGACCTGGCCATGGGGGACATGGGCCAAAGCTTCCCTTCCTCAGTGAAGACGTGACTCGCAGCGTGGAAGAGATTGAGAATGGCGTGGTGATCACTTTAACTTCTGACGACGAAGATGTGGTTGAAAAACTACAGAGCTTCCAGTGGGAAGCTAAACCTATGGAGGAATAAACCAGGCGTGGTTTAGGGGGCTGGCAAGCCAGCCCCCTTTTAAGCTATAATGCAAAGCCGATGCACAAAACTATTCTCATCATCGAAGACGACCTAAAAATCGCTGACCTGATTCAGCTTTATTTGCAAAAAGAAGAGTACCGAACGGTGCAAGCACACGACGGCCGTGAAGGCGTGGAACTGGCGCTTCGCATCAAGCCCGATCTCATTGTGCTCGACCGCATGCTGCCCGAAATGGAAGGCCTCGAGGTACTTAAAAAAGTGCGCGCCCAGCTGGACACCCCGGTGCTTATTTTAAGTGCCAAGGCCGACGAAATGGAAAAAACAATCGGCCTAGAGGTGGGCGCCGATGACTACCTCAGCAAACCCTTCAGCCCCAAGGAACTCGTGGCCCGCGTGAAAGCCATTTTGCGTAGAACCCGCGCAGCCAACCCCGCTGCCGATGTACTTCATTATAAAGACCTCACCCTCGACCCCGAAAAACTTTCCGTGCTACAAGACAAGCGCTCCGTTCCACTTTCACCGCTCGAATTCAAACTGCTCCACACGCTCACAAAAAACCCCGGCCGCGTGTTTTCACGCCAGCAACTGATGGAAGAAATTTACGATAGCACCACTATTATTTTTGACCGCACCGTGGACGCACACGTAAAAAATCTGCGCAAAAAACTGAGCGATTCCCCCAAACAACCACGCTACCTCGGCTCCGTGTTCGGCGTGGGTTATAAACTCCTCGACAATGAAACTCAACCTTCGCTCTAAATTGTTTCTCAGTTACGCGGTGGTGATTTTATTCACGCTGGCTTTGCTCAGTTATTTAGTCGAAGCGCAGCTCAGCAATCACGTGCAAAAGTTTTTTAAAAGTTTCGACGGAACCCTTCTTCCCTTCCCGGAAAAACCCGGCGATGTGTTTTTGGAAACCATTGAACAATCCACTTTCTTAACCGTAGTCGGCGCCGCCGGCATCGCCATTGTGATCAGCTTTTTGATCACCGGCTACATCACCCGCCCCGTGAATCGCGTGATCCGCGCCACCAAAGCAATCGCCCTGGGCAAGTACGAACAACGCGTGCCAATCGAGTCTTCGGACGAACTCGCGGACCTCAGCCAATCGCTCAATTCCATGGCCGAAGCGCTGCAACGCCACCGCTATTTGCAACAAGAGCTCATCACCAACGTGTCGCACGAACTCGCCACTCCGCTCACCAATATCGGCGGTTATTTGGAAGCCCTCACCGACGGCATGATCGAAGACAAAAAGCGCGCCGAAACTTTTGCCCTGATGAAGGAAGAAGTGGACCGCCTCAGCACCATGCTCACGGAAGTGCGCACCCTTTCCCTGCTGGAACAGCCCAAGTTTAAAATTAAAACCGCGCCCCTGGACGTCCGCGACGCCACCGAAAAAATCCTCAAACAAATGGAGCCCCAATTCGAAGCCAAAAAAGTTCCGCTCACCCTACACGCCGATCTCACCAACGAAAGCTTCACGCTCGACAAAGACCGCTACACCCAAATCCTCCTCAACCTCCTCAGCAACGCCCTCAAATATTCCCCGTCACACAAACCCGTGACCGTAAAACTCTCCAGCAAAAATGGCCTGACCGTGGAAGTGGCCGACCAAGGCGAGGGCATTCCCGCCAAAGACTTACCCTACATTTTTGAACGCTTTTACCGCGCCGACCAATCCCGCACCCGCAAAACCGGCGGCATCGGCGTGGGCCTGGCCATTGTGAAAGAACTCGTCGAAGCCCACAGCGGCCGCATCACGGCCCAAAGCATCGAAGGCATCGGCAGCACTTTTACTGTTTCATTCCCTGTAGCAGAATCAGCGGCTTCCAAAAATCATAGCGCCACCAAAATTCCCGCCGACCTATAACAAGGGCGCGTCACAAACTCCTTTATCTTTTCGATTTTCTTCCCAGATTTTTCCCGATCACTCACCACATAAAAGTGAGTCGTAGATACATGAAAGGTTTTGCGTGGTTTCTTTTCAAACATGGTTAAGGTGTTTAAAGAATAAACTCAGGCGAACCATTTTGGCTCACATAAGTTACAACGCAGAAAGGATGGGAAACTTACTGGGTTTTAATCCAGGACTTTCACGGTTTTGGATCCATAAGTGATAATGGTTACAACTCCAATCTTTTCGGCCTACTAAAGAACAAATCCGGATCATTCCTCCAGTCCGCACCCGGCACGTCGATGTAGAGTTCAATCTCATTGCCATCGGGATCTTGAATGTAGAGACTGTGCGTCACCGTGTGATCCGTGGCTCCATTCACCACCACTCCCGCCTCCTCCAGCACCGCAATCGCCTCTTTCAAATCCTCATCACTGTCCCCAATCTTCAGCCCAAAATGGTAAAGCCCCAGATGCCGTCCCTCCGGCAAAGCCTCCGCCCCCTCGCCCACTTCAATCAGCAGCAGCTCATGATGCGTCCTCCCACTACTAAACGCCGCCGCCGGAAACCCCAGCTTCCCCGGCAATCGCTTCCACCCCAGCACCTTCCCATAAAACTCCGCCGACCTCTCTAGGTTTTCGACGTACAAAACGATGTGACCGAGTTCGTGAATTTTCATGATTAAAGTTTATCACACTTCCACCCCATCCCTAAAAACCACCGCCTCCCCATCGCGAATCGGAATAAACTTCCCCTTTGGAAATTTCTTCAAAAGCTTCTCGGCGCCTTTCAATCTCCAATTCTCCTTAGAAGGAACGGGGTCGTAGTGCGGGCAGTGCATCCCCTTCAAAATTCCCAGACCCTTCACACGGATGTATTCGTGCGAGGACTTGTTTTTAAATTGGCGGCTGTCGCTCACGCCGTATTCAAACCAACAAATGGAACCGGCGCTAACTCCACAGCAAACCGCGCCGCGCTCGTAGGCTTCCTTCAACAGCTTATCCACACCCAAGCGGCGCCAGAGGTTCATCATCATTAAAGTGTTGCCACCGCCCACATAAATAAGTTCGGCCCAGCGGATCTTGGCGGCGATTTCGGCATGCGTGGGTTTTTCCGCAATCAGGCGCAGAACATCCATGGTGCACCCGAGCTTCTCGCCGTAAACCTCATGAATGGCGCGCACATAACCGGCATCGTCGCTGCTAGCCGTGGGAATGAAGAGTGCTTTAGGTTTTTGCTTGCCCGTGAGTTCGACAATCTGGCGATCGATCTTAAGGGGCGTATCAAAAGCGGTGTCCTTGGTTCGCCCGCGCTTGTATCCGCCAATGGCTACGATGATGCTCATACAGTTGCAGGTTAATTTCACTCAATAAATCCGCTTTCTATCAGCACAAATTCGCTATCTTGTTCCGCCTCAATGAGAATTGATGCCGTGTCGTGCACTCGTAGCTGGTCGCCCTCCTCTAAGAGCTCCTCACCCACTTTAAGCTCGCCGCTTTTCACATAAATAAGTCCGTAATGATCGGCCTCAAAATCATGCGTAATTTTCTTACCCGCGCTGAGCTTGCCATAGAAGAACTTGGCATCCGCATGGATTTTGAGTAAACCACCCTCGCCAACTAGCTGGGTAAGCGCATCATCCTCAAGTTCATAGGCTATTTCTTCATATTCAGGTGTGAGGCCTTTCTCACCGGGCAGAACCCAAATTTGGTAAAGATGCAGCGGCTCATCTTCATTATTCCATTCCGAGTGGCGAACTCCCGTTCCCGCGCTCATGCGTTGGACCATACCCGCAGAAATTTTGCGTTTGTTTCCCATGCTATCCTCATGACTCACGGCTCCCTTCAGAACAATAGTCACGATTTCCATCTCACTGTGAGAATGCAGATCAAAGCCACTGTGCGGAGAAATGGTATCGTCGTTGAAAACGCGTAGGTCACCCCAATGCATATTGTTGGGGTCATAATAATCCGCAAAAGAAAACAAGAAGTAGCTGCGAAGCCACCCCGCATTGCTAAGGTGCCGAACATAGGCAGGAATCTTTTCAATCATAAACGCATTATACTACAAGCCAGCAAATTTTCGCATCACTGTATCCTTGAGGCGATCTGGCAAAAACTTCGCGAGGAAAACCAAAATGGCGTAGCGCACCGGCACCGTGTACCTGATTTTCGGTCTGCGCGCGCGGACTGCATGCACAATCGCCTTCACCACCGAGTCAGTTGGATGCGAGCTTGGTGTAATGCTGGCGTCGTGAACTTTCATCTTAGGCACGTCATCTTTAAAAAATGAGGTCGGTTTGAGCCAGCGATATTTAGTCGCGGCCATTTCTTCATTGAAGCCGGTATAAATGAGACCCGGTTCCACCATGGAAACTTGAATGCCGCGCGGTGCGAGTTCCATACGCAGCGAGTCAAAGGCCGCTTCAAGCGCGAACTTAGTGAGATGGTAAATGCCCAAGTACGGCAACACCACTCGCCCCGCCACCGAAGTCACCGTGATGATGCGCCCGGCTTTGCGCTGTAGCATATGCGCCGCGCATTCCTGCGTGAGCCGCAGCGTGCCGAGCACATTCGTCTCTACAATATTTTCAATGCGTTCAAAAGGCACTTCTGCCAGCGGCCCGGATTCGCCCACACCCGCGTTGTTGATTAAAATGTCCGGCTTCATCGCCGCCGCGCGCCGCACATCAGCCGCATTCGTAATGTCCAATTTAAAAATTTCCATCTCCACGCTCGCCTTCTTCACCTCAGCCCGCAAAGCCGCTCCCTGCGCAGTGGTATGCGTCCCCGCCAAAACTCGGTAGCCCAGGCGCGCCAATGCAAAAGCAGAATCTTTTCCAATTCCGGTTCCCGCTCCCGTGATGAGAATGCTGGTGGTTTTCATATAAACTATAGTAGCATACCCCCATGCTCGAATTTGGCGAAAAAATTCCCGGTCACGAATACACCCTGCGCCCCGGCGCCTACGCCGTGGTGATGAAAGACAATCTCTACGCTATAGTTAAAAATCCAAAGAGCTGTTTTTTGTTGGGCGGAGGTATTGAAGCTGATGAAACGCCCGAAGAAGCCCTGCACCGCGAGGTCTACGAAGAAATCGGCATGAGCATGCGCATCGACGAAAAAATCGGCGTAGCGATGCAGCACATCTACGTGCCCGAGGCCGACGTCTACATCTCTAAGGAAGGTCATTTTTACCGCGTGACCCTCCTCGACCTGGTGAGCGAAAGCAGCGAAACCAACCACGAACTCCTTTGGCTCACCAAAGAAGAAGCCCTGGAAAAACTCCTCCACGAAAGCCACCAGTGGGCTATTAAAACCACTTAGTTCGTGATTGCCGTCACAGCCACCACGCCTTCAATATCGTACTGTTGCCATTGCTCGCTGCTGAGCGCATCCAGCGAAACAAAGGTGCCTTCAATGCTCAAGGTTTCTTGCGTTTCAAAATCCACCGTGAAACTGCCGAGGTCGAGAGCATAGTATTTGTCTCCCACTTGAAGACCATAGGCGCATTCCATGGTATGCATCATGCCGTCGTCTTTGTAGGGCAAACAAACCGTCTGACCCGTCATTTTCACCTCGCCCTGCACTTCCATATCATCGGTGGGTACCGTTTCAATCACCACCGGCGCTTGCACCGCGAATCCAAATCCAAACAACGCCACTCCAGCAAAAAGCACCAGGAAAACTCCGAGCGCCAAGACCAAGCCAATATTTTTTGAAGAGGCCATAAAGTGGTGTTAAGTGCCTTCATTGTATCACAGCCCCGGCGCAATCAATCCCTCAAAATCGACTTCGGCAATAAGCACTTTCATTCGCTTAAAAGTTTCACGTTTTTTCTCCGGATCCACCTCGCCCGCCTTCCTAAGTAAATCCATCATATTCTGTTGAGGGTTGGCTTTCACGGCCGCAAGCAAACGGTCCAGCACCTCCGATTTCCCCTGGAGTCCGCCCAGAATTCCAAGCAAGGTTTTATTTTCTTTGGCCACTTCCTCAGGGCTCGGCGCAGTCTTCGGCGCTACTCCCAAAAGTTCTTCAAAAAGTTCCTTGAGACTCTTGATGAGGGCGTACATATCAACATAAGACTGGTAGTACGCCCGTGTTTCTGTGCTCGATGCAAAACTTTTATCACGCAGTTTGGCTTCAATGCCTTCAAGCTCTTTCAACAATGCACTAGGCTCCTGCTGATTGGGATCGATAGAAATACGACGATAGATACTCCAGATGCCGTCGTAAGCTTCCTTCATTTTGCAGAGCACATAGAGGTCCACATATTCCTTGCGCGCCTCGTCACGACGACCGGTCGCCAAGCCGTCGTTCACACTACCCACACGCGTTTGGGCCGCACGAGCAAAACCTAAATCTGGCTGATACTTCACCCCACGCATCGAAGTACGGAATTCCTTAAGTTGCTCCTCCCACGGCGCCTTTCCTTGAATACGTTCGCGCACTCCCTTCAGCGGATCTTTTTGGGCCGCCACCACTTGTATCACCTTGGCGTGGTCTTCCCCAATGTATTTGGAAATCGACTCAATGCTTTGCAGCCGCCCTCCTAAAAATGTCAGCGCCTTAGTGAGATCGGCCTGTTTACTACCCGGGTTCACTCGGCCAAGAGAATCGTGCACATCCGTACAAGTGGCCAGCTTCTTTAGAAGTTTACGTTTGTACTCATCTTCTACGTTCTCCAAAGACTGGACCACTTGCCCCATGGTCGCCAAAAGTGTCTTCAAATCCGCTTCACGCCCGGGCTGTTTCCAAAACTCCAAGTGTTTTCGCAAATTCAAAATCACTCCATGAATCCAAGTAAGCTTTTCAATTTCTTCTTCATAATTGTGACGAATGTGATGAATGCGACGCTCCGCCCCACGCAAATCCGTACCAAAAAGAATTTTTTGCCCGCCAATGGTTTGCGTGCCCACCACTTTTCCTTCACGCGGACCCTGGGAAACTCGCATCATGCGGAAGTACCGCAACTCACCCAAGTTTGCATCCCCTTCATCGGGTCGGCGAATAGGTTCAAGACGAGAAAAAGCCCGTTTCACATCTGGGATAGCGCGTTCACGCAAAGTAAGTTGATCCTCCAAAGCTAAGCCTTTTTCTTCCACAGGATCGGGGACTCCTAAATTACGAAGCAAGGTAGGGCTGATCAATTTAGGATCCAAAGGAAAAATAGCCATGACTTGTTTGGCCGTCATATCTCTAGTAATAATCACTCGATCAGCTGAAGCCGCCGCAATCTCATTAATGCTTTTCCACATCGTTCGCGGGGACGCATCGAATTCAGCTTTATTTTTGGCTCGATGTTCAGCCCATCCACGATTTCCCACAATCTGCCCCGCCCTCGCCCTCGTAGAAATCTGCATCAAATTCGCCTGTTGAACCACTTCATTTGCCTCTTTTCTCAGGTTTCCACGACGATCAAAAAAGACCTTACGTAGTTCCTCTTCACCTCGCGTATCTCGCTCATCAAGCGCATGCGCCGGATTCAATGCAATGTATCGCTCATATTCACGTCCATCATCAGGATCAAAGTGCTTAAAGCGGCTGGGATCGTCCGGAAAGTTGCGTTGTCGTGATACCATAATTAGTGACCCATTCTGATGCAGAAGGGGGGCTTTGTCAAAATCCTCGCTCAAAGCTATACTCAACTCACTTTTCCCCACTCTTATGGCCTCCGACGCATCCATGGACATCGTCAGTCAGTTCGACCTCCAAGAGGTCCGCAACGCCTACGAGCAAACTAAAAAAGAAATCTCCGTACGTTTTGATCTGAAAGATCTGGGCATTGAATTGGAACTCACCGACGAAAAAATCACGCTCACCGCGCCCAGTGAGATGTCGCTGGAGACCGCGTGGGGCATTTTGCTGCAAAAAATGATCAACCGAAAACTCTCACCCAAGGTTCTTAAAAAGGGCGAGCTGGAAAAAATTGGCGGAAACCAAGTGCGCTACATAATTAACCTCATCAAAACCCTGGATCAAGAAATGGCCAAGCAAATCTCCAAGCTCATCCGCGAGCAATTTCCCAAGGCCAAACCGAGCATCCAGGGTGATACGGTTCGCGTCACATCCAAATCCCGCGACGAACTGCAAGGCGTCATCACCATGCTCCGTGCCGAAAAAACGCTGCCGCTACCGGTGGATTTCACCAATTACCGTTAAGCCTCAGTTAGAAGACTCTTCGGTAGTCTCCGGAAGCGTTATGTTGATATCGTTGCTATCACTAGCACCGCTACCTTCAAAGTATCCGGAAAAATACAGTCCCCCAAAAATAAGGAGGCCCAGTAAAATAATGGCGAGTGCCGCCCAGCCCGCTGCAGAGCTCTCCTCGGCAGGAACCGTATGGTGTTCGTGAACAGTGGTAGCCATAAAATAAGGGGTTAAATGGGTAAACCGCCAAAAAGAAAAGCGAAAAAGCTTTCTGCGAGTTGGCATAAAGAATTTTACCGCCTAAGGATAGGGACTGCAAACCACGTTTTGAATTTTCAATCGAGCTGAATTAAAAACCTTACAGCAAAATATTATTAATAAATTTCCATATGCAATGCGGCGCTCCAGTGCTTTAATCATTTCATGAAGTTTAAAAGCCTCGCCCCTGCCCTTCTGATTTTTGCCGCTGGATTTGGTTCCAGTCTGCTGATGAACCAATTCTTAAGTTCAAACACGACTCTCTCAGGTACCCAGCCCATTCGGGATGACAATGAATACCAGTATGTAAACCCGCTGCTCCTCTGCGGCATTTCTGAACAAGTGGAATCCAACGATTTTGACTACTTAAAAAATACCGTTGAACAAGATCTCGCCGCTCAAACAGAAAGCAGCGACGTGGTTTCGGTGTATTTCCGTGAACTCGACACGGGAGAGTGGTTCTCCATAAATCCTGAAGAAACTTTCTCGCCCGCTTCCTTGCTCAAGCTACCGCTGTTCATTGCCTATATGAAAATGGCTGAGTCACAACCCAGCATCTTGACCACTGAAGTGACCATAAATGAAACCGATTGGAATGAAACCCAGAATTTCCCACCAAAAAATCCGACCATCCCTGGCAAAAAGTACACGGTAACGGAACTGTTGTTCGCCATGCTCAATGATTCAGACAACAATGCAACGTACGCACTCAATACCATTTTGGATGAAAATTTTAAAAATGAGATTTATACCGACTTGGGCCTCGACCTCCCTTCCAATAGTAGTACCGAACAATTCATGACCGCCAAAAATTATTCCCATTTTTTCCGAGTTCTTTACAACGCTTCCTACCTCAACCACGCAAATTCGGAACAGAGCTTAGCCCTAATGACTCAAAGTAACTTTTCAGAAGGCCTGGCCAGCGGCATGCCCGACAGCGTGGCCATTGCAGAAAAATTTGGCGAACGCAAAATTGAAAATTCACAAGGTGAGGTAGTACTCTATGAACTCCACGACTGTGGAATCGTTTATGCCACAAGCAAGCCCTACTTACTCTGTGTAATGAGCAAAAGCCCTGTTTCATTCGAGCACCTCAGCACCTTGATTCAAACCGTCTCGCGCGCAGTCTACAACGAAATGGCTTCTCCACGTGCCGGAGATTTTTCTGCCGTAAAATCCTAATTCTTAAGCCCCTTCCCTTTATTTAGCAAACTTACGTTCAGCCAAAACAGTCCCACGGTGAATGCGGATAAAATTCCCAAGCTGCCCCACACATTCATTTCCGCCGTTCCATAAAAGCTGTAGCGGAAACCGTCCATTATATAAACGATGGGATTGAATTTGGAAACGGTCTGCCAAAACGGTGGAAGACTGCTCACCGCATAAAACACTCCGCCCAAATAAGTGAGCGGCGTTAAAATAAAAGTGGGGAAAACACTCACGTCATCGAATTTTTTCGCAAACAGCGCATTTAAAAATCCTCCGAACGAAAATACCGCCGCAGTAAGAATCACAAAAAGCAGCAACAAAATCGGATGCTCAATCTGCGGACTCGTAAAGAAAAAAGAAACGCCAAATACAATCAGCCCAATTAAAAATCCACGCAGCATTCCGCCCACGCTCCAACCGAGTACAATCACGCTATTATTCGTGGGCGAAACCATGAGCTCTTCCACATTGTGCATGAACTTGGTTCCAAAAAAGGAACTCACCACGTTCGCGAACGAGTTGCTGATGACGGCCATCATAATCAGGCCGGGAACAATGAACTCCATGTACGAAACGCCCTGCACTTCCTTGATCTGCGATCCAATGAATCCGCCAAAAATAACAAAATAAAGTGCTTGGTTGATCACGGGCGGCAAAAGGGTTTGCGGCCAAATACGCATGAAGCGCGTGACTTCTTTGCGCACAATCGTCATGAAAGCTACCCATTGTCCTGCAAAGTTCATGCGTCTTTTTGTAAGAGATCTAAAAAGAGTTCCTCCAGCGGATTCATCTTAGGCCCCAAATCCACAATCACCTTCCCTTCCTTTTTGAATTTTTCAATCGCGTCCATCAAGGAATCTTTGCCACGGAAAATCACTTCCCTTTCCTCGCCATCACTAAAGCGGAACAGGTAGGTTTTTTTCTCCATAGCCCGAATCAGCTCCTTAATATTCCCCTCGCGAATGATCTCACCTCCCTGAATAATAGCGACTCGCTTGCTCAGTTTTTCTGCTTCTTCCAAATAATGCGTGGTGAGCAGAATGGTTTTTCCTTCCTTATTCAGCTTGGTCAAATATTTCCACATGCCGTGCCGCAGTTCCACATCCACGCCGGCGGTGGGTTCATCCAAAATAAGCAGCTGCGGATCATGAATGAGGCCGCGCGCAATGAGCAAGCGGCGTTTCATACCGCCGGAAAGCCGCATCGACATGGAATCTTTTTTATCCCAGAGCCCGAGCTCCGTTAAAATTTTCTCAGCCCGCAGTTCGGCTTCTTTTTTGGGAATACCAAAGTAACCGGCCTGGGTCACCACAATGTCCAAAACTTTTTCAAAAATATTAAAATTGAATTCCTGCGGCACCACGCCCACCGCCTGCTTGGCCGCCGACGGATTTTTTTCCGGATCGATTCCAAAAATACGCACGTCACCGCTGTTCTTTTCCACCAGTCCCGTCACCACGCCAATCAGTGTGGTTTTGCCCGCGCCATTCGGCCCCAGCAGCGCAAAAAAATCGCCTTCAAAAAGCTCTAAGTTCACATTATTCAAAGCGTGGACTCCATTTTTATAAGTCTTACAAAGGTTCTCTAGCGACAATGCGTTCCTCGAGGACTTCATGTTCGGGTTCAATGTTGGTTAAAGGTCGCAGCGCCGTAGTTTGATCCACAAATATAAGGGCATCATAGCTCTTTGAGAGCTTAACCGGAACATAATTTAAATAATCGCGGCCAGGCATGTACACAAGGCCGATGTCGCGCTGATGCCGAGACTCTTCCCACAGCGGGTTTTCGTCAAAAATAACAATTTTATCTTTAGGCTCCATGCCGTGCAGCGCGTGCTCCCAGGAACTATCCAAAGGTGGAGGTACTTCCACTTTGGAAACCGGCGCGCCCCACACCTGCGCAGACAAAACTTCACCCCTATAGGATCCCGTCCCCACCAAAAAAACGTCTTTCCCAAATTTTTCACGAAGCAATTGTCCCATGCTGATCATGTTGTGGCGGGCCGTATCGGCTCCACTCGCATCCGCCACGTGCGTGATGTTTGCCCATACTATTATTTTACTTTCCGGCCCATGCAGTTCCAATAAATCTTCCACCATTTTTGCCATGGAAGCTTCACGCTGATTCCACGAGTCTCGGTTTCCTTTCACCATAATTCGGTAATATTCTTCGGCATTTAAAGAAGCCAGCGCATCTTGCTTGGCACAGAAAAAATCCTCCTTATCATTTTCATATTCACGCACACGGCTGCGCATGGCAGTTAGCATTTTCGTCACTTCTTCCTGCTTATTTTCCGGCACAAAAGGCGTCAAAAACGCATAGGTATGAGGATCATTTCCAAATGGTTCAAAACAGCGGTACGCCTCATATACATTCGCCACTTTCAAATCATCATTTTTTTCCGCGTAGGTGGCAAGCGCGTTCACACTTTCGTTGAGACTATAAATCCCGAGCCCATAAAACCCCACCTTTTTATCCTCACTTAAAGCTTTATTGTACTCCAAAAGCCATCGCACAAAGCCCTCCATTTCTTCATTCGCCCACACCCACGTTGGCCAAAATTTAAAATGCCTGAGCGCGCTTTGAACACTCTGACCTTGATACCGCTTACCCTTCACAAAACGGTTCACTTCGTAACAGCTGTTCCAGTCTCCTTCCGCCGCAATAAACGAAAATCCTTTTTCTTTTATAAGACGCTCGGTAAGCCGCATACGCCACTCATAAAATTCACGCGTACCGTACGAAGCACCGCCCAAAAGCACCAATCGCGAATCCCCAATTTTCTCTAAAAGTGGAGTGAAGCTGACCGTCGACTCCAATGGAAAGAGCGACGGCAAAGAAGGAGCATGAGAATTCATAGTTGTGTGATGAGAGTCATTAATTGGGACGCTGCAGAAGTTTTTTCCTTACAGGGTTTTCCCTACTACACTCTTATTTCTATAAAGCTATGTTATAATAGCCGCCTATGAAAAAATTCCTCCTCTTAGCAGCTCTGCTCACCTTCGCTGGCTGCGACGACAGTCTCCACGTGGACATGCAAGCGGAACTCCGTGACCGCCCAACCGTCACGCTCAACACCGCCGACGGAACCGGCATTCCAGGTTTCGAAGGGCCTTTTTGCACCGACGTGGTTTGTTTTGAAAAACCCGATCCCGATTATTCTGCGCTCACCTACACGCCCTATACAAATGGCGATGAGCTCACCCTCACCGTTGAGTGGGACACCGACAGCATCAACACCATCAGCGCAAAAATGATAAACAAAAACGGTGAAATCACCCATCGTGAATTGCCGTACACGCAAGTGGATGAGAAAACTTTTTTATTTGAAGAAATTTTTCCCAGCGATGAAAATGCATTCGCGCTCTATATAAACGTAGACTTTGTAGTGGAGGGAAAAGCGCAGTACTTTTTCCCACTTCAGCTGCAATAAAAAAACTCCACCTTTTTTACGGATGGAGTTTTGGCGTGAAGAGGGCTTGAACTTAACGACGCTTCTTAGCAGCGGCCTTCTTCTTTGGCGCAGCTTTCTTAGCAGCCTTTTTTACGGGCTTTTTAGCAACCTTTTTTTTAGGTGCAGCTTTTTTAGCTGGCTTAGATGCTTTCTTCTTTTTTACCGGCATGGCGTTGTGGGTAATGAAGTAAAAAAAGAGCTACAAAAACTGTCCTCTTTTTTACAAAACTCGACAAGAACTCTTATTCAAAATCACTCTCGCAAATAAAAATTTATTCTATATATAAGATGGACATATAAATAAAATGGAAAGTATGCTAGTCTGCTTTTTAGAAACTTGCAGTAAACGATTTAAAAAGCGATCTTCATACACAATGAGTCTCATTCGACGTGCCAAAACGGACCCTCACGCATTTGCAAAACTCTACGAAGAGCATGTGCAAGCGGTGTATCGATATTTCGCCGCGCGACTCCACGATACAAAAGCGTCCGAAGACTTAACGAGCCAAGTGTGGGAAGCGGTTTTAAAAAATATCAAACATCTCAATTCAAATAAGACCGTCGTCTTCCGCGGATGGCTTTTTACCATCGCACGCAATTGTTTGAATAAATTTTTCACCGAAAAAAAAGATGCCGTGACGCTGCAAGAAGAACATGAAAACTTTGCGAGTGAAGAACCAGAGCCGCATGCACTCGCACAACAAAGCGACGACGCGCTGCAAATTCGCACACTCATCAACGCCCTTCCCGACGAACAACGCGAAACACTTACATTGCGTTATTTTTCCGATCTCCGTAATAAAGAAATTGCAAAAGCGCTCTGCGTGTCACAAAAAACCGTGGCATCCAATTTATCGCGCGCACTGCACACGCTCCGCGACCGTTGGAAGAACTTGCAGTAAAAATTCTCCTAACCGCTCTCTATAAACATGAAACGTAAAAGTTCACAGCCCGATTTCCTTTCAGCACTCCAGACGAGTCGACCGTCCGCCGATGCTGCCTTTGTGCAAACCCTTAAACAAAAATTGCTCGCACAGGCAGAGGAAATTTTGACTGAACCGCGCGTCTCAGGTTTAGCCTTTATCTTTCAGTCTATGAAACGTTACTCACTTGCCTACGCAGGAGTGCTAGTCTTGGTGGCCTTCACCACCCTGATGCTGCTCCCCAAAGGCCTCGACCCGCAGGAATTTTTAGCCAAAGCCTCCGAACAGTACGAACCACAATCCGGCATTTTCCACGAAGAACGCCTCAGCCAACGTTTTGAAAACGACATCGTCGTAGAAGCCTCGCTCGAAGAAGTATGGATGGACGAACAAGGAAATTTTCTACAGACGATTCGCAATCCCGACACCAAAGAACTCGTGCAAGCCACCATGACCAAAGTGGATGAATATGGCGACATCGTTTCGTACGAACCTCCTGAGTGGGTTGAAGAAATGGGCGGTTTAGATGAATGGGACCTAACTTTCGCTGGAAATAAATACACCTGCACTCAAACAGAAATTGTGGACGAAACTATTTATAAAGCCATTCTAAAAATCGCCGAAGAAGATCCCACCGTTTATACAATTGAAGGACAAAGCAGCGAATATATAGAAGATGCCGCACTCACACCCGAACAGCAATTATTTTCTCAGGACAATTCAGCTACAGCAGTTAAAGAACTTTTAGAGACTTTGGCCGAGGGAAATTCCTCTACACGGAGTGCCTATATTGACGGCGACTACTTTGTATTCAAATGGGAAGCAAACGAACAAACCATATATTCCTACTTCAACTTAGCAACTTATAAATTAGAAAAGCAAAAACTTACGTTCGCAGAGGAACCAAATCGTTACGATCTCACCACCTACCTCGCACATGAGTACTTGCCCGCAGATAAAGCCGCTGAAATTTTTGACCCTTCCAACTACGACTTGGCGGTGAGTCCGACAACCACACTAGGCATCCCTAACTCCGTTGAAGAAAGTGGCTGCTACTACAAAGGTGAGAAACTCAGTGAAGATGAAAGCAAAGCTGTCTTAGACAGCGTGCCAGTAGAAGCTCTAAATGAATGGGACAAAATGCTGATCGAAATGCAAATAGGTCCTTTCAAAGAAGAGATAGAAGAAACTCAAGTGGAAATATTTGAAGGAGATCTGCCTGAAAATGTGAGTTTCGTCCGTGCCACGGAAGGAAACATAAGCGCAGGCTACACCGCCGGACATTATGGGTATGACATCGCCAACGAAAACGGCACTCCTCTTGTGGCAATTGCTTCTGGAACGGTTGTAGAAGTCGGCGAACTCGGCCTATGGAATGGCGGATACGGGAATTACTTTGTCATCGATCATGGCAATGGGTACACCTCTAAATACGCACACTGCAACGAAGTGTATGTGGAAGCAGGCGATGAAGTAAGCCAGGGTCAAGAACTAGCTACCATGGGAAGTAGCGGACGAGTTTATGGGAACTCCGGAGCTCACCTTCACTTCGAACTCATTTACAACGGCATGAAAGTAAACCCATCCGTTATGAACGTTTGGTAAAACTCTGCTAAGATGGGTCCGTGAAGAAACGATACATTTTTCTCGGACTCGTCTTGATTGGCATGGCCGTGGTTTTTTCCCCGGGCCTGATTCAAACTTTTGAACGCAGTAAAATGTATTCGCCGAACGAAAGCATCCCACCCGCTGAGGTGGCGTTGGTTTTTGGTGCCGGCCTCAACGAAAACGGCCGCCCCTCCGACGCCCTCGCCGACCGACTCATAACCGCGGCGGGCCTCTACAACAACGGCACCGTGGAAAAAATTCTGGTCAGCGGAGACAGCGTTACCGATGAGTATTACGATGAACCCGGGGCAATGACCACTTTTTTAATCACCTGGGGAATTCCCACAGACGTGATTGAACAAGATCCCGCCGGACTCAGCACCTACGACTCCTGCCTCCGCGCCAAAGAAATTTGGGGTCTGGAATCGGCCATTTTAGTCACGCAGGAATTCCACCTTCCACGCGCGCTCTTCACCTGCAATGCCTTGGGCATTGAAAGCGTGGGCGTGGTTGCGGACCAACAACCCTATGTCTTCGGCGAGTACTACCAAAAGCGCGAATGGCTCGCCACGTATAAAGCTTTGCTTGATCTTTACTTACCCAAAGCGGACCCACAGGGTCTGCTAGACAATAAAGTGGCGCAGCCACAACCTACCCAATTATGAATAAAATTCTCTACGCTCTTTTGACGCTGGCAACCATTGCGTTGTTTTTAATAGACCTCAATCCGCCCACCGAAAACGTGAGCGATTATGAAGAAGTCATTGAAGGAACCGTGCAAGAAATCACCGAAACCTCTTCAATAGAAACCATAGACGGAACCCAGCACTACCAAAAAATGGCGATAGAAGTCACGCGCGGATCTTTGGAAGGCGAACTCATCACGGTGGAAAACGGCGCAACGGCCAGCATTTATTCTGAGGAATATGAACCCGGTGACCGACTCGTGATTATTCGCAGCGAAAACATGCAGGGTGAAGATATTTTTTCGGTGGTGGATACGGTGCGGCGCCCTTTGCTCTTTTGGCTTTTCATTTTATTTGTAGCGGTGGTGGCGCTGGTTTCACAAAAACAAGGAATGAAAGCCTTACTCGGAATGGTATTTTCTTTTTTTGTTTTATTCCGCTTGGTGCTGCCGCTCATTTTATTGGGCTACAGTCCCGTGTGGTCTGCCATTGGGGGTTGCGTGCTCATCATTCCCGCTACTTTTTACCTTTCCCACGGTGTTAAACACAAAACCAGCGTGGCCATTTTAGGAACCCTCGTCACGCTCGTCCTCACCGGGGTGATGGCTTACATTTTTGCTCACTTGGGAAATTTGACCGGATTGGCCGACGAAGCCGCGAGCTTCCTTAAATCCGACACGGGTGACCGCATCGACTTCCAAGGTCTGCTGCTCGCGGGAATCCTTATTTCCATGCTCGGAGTGCTGGACGATGTGAGTGTTTCCCAAGCAGCTATAGTGCAAGAGCTCGAAGGCGCAAAGAAAAATATTTCTTTTGTAGAGCTCTACCGCCGCACCATGACCGTGGGCAAAGACCACATCGCGTCCATGGTGAACACGCTGGTGCTCGTGTACGCCGGAGCCTCCATTCCACTGCTGCTGCTTTTCATTGATCACTCCCACACGTTCTACGAAGTGCTCAACTACGAATTCGTTGCCGAAGAAATCATTCAAACCCTCGTGGCGAGCATTGGGCTTATTCTCACCGTGCCCGTGACCACGTTCATCGCTTGCATCTGGCATCGTAAATCTGCATGATGAACTCGAGCAGACATTAGTAAAGCTCACGCGGAATTTAAAAAGAATATGACAGCAAACCCAATCTTAGAAGCGGAAAATGCCACGGTGGTGCTGGGCAAGCACAAAGTTTTAGACGACGTATCTTTCACCATTCAACCCGGTGAATACGTAGGAATCGTGGGCCCCAACGGCGGCGGAAAAACAACCCTGCTCCGCGCCATGCTCGGCCTACTCTCTTTAAATAAAGGGGAAATTTATGTGAAAGGAAAAAAAGTCAGCAGCCCCTCCGCTCGCAAATGCATCGGCTACGTGCCACAGCATTTCACCACCAGCACCTTCGCTTTCGCGATGAGTGTAGAAGAAGTGGTGGCCACGGGACTCGTGAGCCGACACAATTTTGGGCCGCTGCGCAAAGAAGACCGCACCGCGATTGATGAAGCACTGGAACTGGTGGCGGCCAGCAGTTTAAAAAAACGCATGTTCTCCGATTTGTCCGGTGGTCAGCGCCAACGCGTAGTAATTGCCCGCGCCATGGTGGGCAAACCCGCGATTCTATTTTTGGATGAACCTCTCAGCGCCGTGGACCTTCCCTCTCAAAAAAACTTTTACGAAACCTTGTCTCAGCTGAATAAGAAAAAGAAGCTCACTATAATAATGGTGACGCACGACATTGAAATGGTGACGGCGGAAGCCTCCCGAGTGCTCTGCCTCAACCGCCGCCTGCACGCCAGCTGCAAACCCACCGAACTCAGCAACGGCCTCTGGGACGAAACCTTCGGCGAAGAATTCATTCCTATAAAACACAAAAAACATCATGTTTGATTTCCTCCATTATAGTTTCATGATCCGCGCACTGATTGCGGGACTCCTCATCGGAGCCTCCGCTCCCTTGCTCGGCACCTTTTTAGTGGCCCGCCGCTCCAGCATGCTAACCGATACGCTTTCGCACACCGCGCTGGCCGGAGTGGGAGTTGGGGTGGTGGCCGGAGTTTCGCCGCTGCTCGGCGCTTTGCTGGTGAGCATTTTGGCAGCAACCGGTATTGAAAAAATCGTCACCCGGGGCCACCTGAGCACCGAAGCCGTACACGCTCTCTTCCTTTCCGGAGGACTGGCGGCGGCCGTTACCCTTATTAGTATTTCCAATTCTCCCCTTTCCTTTGAAACCTACTTGTTTGGAAGCATCACCACCGTGACGGCGATGGATCTCTGGTACTTGGGCGCGCTCACCGCGCTCACCTTTATAGGCGTCAGCATTTTCTGGTGGCCGCTCGTGACCCTGGCCTTCAACGAAGAACTCGCCGAGGCCTCCGGCCTCCGCGTCTCCTGGCTCAAAACCGGCCTCGGCGTCCTCGCGGCCCTCATCGTTTCCCTTTCCTTAAAAATAGTCGGAGGTCTGCTCATCGGCGCGCTGATGGTGATTCCCGTGCTGGCCGCCCTGCAAATGGCCAACAGCTTCCGCTCCACCGTGGTGCTGTCCATACTCTTCGCCGAAGCCAGCGTGGTCATAGGACTCATCCTTTCTTATATACTCAACACCCCCAGCGGAAGCGCCATCGTTTTGGTCTCCATTGTACTGTTTTTCCTCTCTCTGCTGCTAAAACCTGTAATAAAGTAGTTTCCCCTGCATTCTATGCTTGGACAAAGAAAATACTTGCTATTTATTTAAATTGTAGTAGAATCAGTCCTTGTTTCAATTTTTAACCCTCTATATGAAACGTTTTATTTCCCTGCTCAGCCTGGCATTGATGCTAGCAAGCAACGTAGCGCTCACTGCGAACGCTGCGACCACTTACACAGGTGTTGATGAATCCAACGCCTTTTCTGACTACGTCGCTTATGCATCTGCAAGCGGGACTCTTTTCGAAAGAACCACTGCAGCCAGCAACAGCATTCCTACCAGTGATATCCGAATCGGCAAAGATGCCGATGAAGCTCTCTACTTTGGTTACGACCAAATGTTCGAAGGAGTTTCTATGGACATTGGAACCGCGGCTACCGGAGGGAAATACATCGTTGAATACTGGAACGGAAGTTCTTGGGCAACGGTGATTTCTGAAACCACCGCCAACTTTGAGAACAACAGCTCCACTGGAGTGTTCTCTCTTTCTTGGGACTGGGGCGACATCCCTACTTGGGCAAAGACCACGCTGAACGTTGCTTTCAATGAAGAAGGCAGCAGCAGCTCAAGCAGCCCTGAAGTGACCGATAGCCTTTACTACGTTCGTCTTCGACTCACTTCTGGTTACTCTGCAATTGCAAAGGCCGACCAAGTGGGAATCTTGAAATACAACGCAGTGTTCCTCGCCCTTCAAAGTGAATTAGGAACCGACCTTACGCTCAGCGAAAGTTCTGTTTCTTTTGCTTCAAGCACCGGCGACACCACTATCTACGATTCAATAGATATGGGTGACGGAGCCTATGGATACGCTCTCTACACTCCTTCTAGCACTGCTTACACCTACACCATTAACGTTTCTGGGTACGTGGAAGAAAGCGCTGACGTTACTTTAAGTAAAGAGGGTACGGGTTTCATCGAAACCATCGACTTTGCTCAAGTGCTCGTGGCTCGTGATCCTGATACCGCTAACGAAGTGACCATTGATTCCGCTAAGGCTGGAACCTCAAGCACCACTTGTACTATCTCTAGCAAGCGTGCTTACTGCCCCGTTCCTGCTTCTCAAGATGCAGCCAACGGTACGGTTTACGCAGACGGATACGCTCCTACTGCAGTAGCGCTCAGCAACCGTGCACTCGACACCGATGCTCAAGCTACGAACTACATGGACCTCAACTACGCATACCTCGCAACCGTTAAGGATCAATCCGGCAACTACATTAGCGACGCTACTGTAGAGATGGGTGATTCCAGCTACTCAATCGACTGTGAATACGTTTCAAACGGTCAATACGGATGCGTCGTTCCTACTTCAAACGACCTTGGAAAAATTCGCATCAGCGGAGACAATTTTGATACCGAGACCACTGCATTCAGCACCGCTCGTGATTCAAACTCGGACTCTCAAGTTTCTCAGACCTTCACTATTGATGAAGATGTAGAATGTGGAAGCAGCTGTTCTGACGATGACGAAGCTGACCTCGATGTAGTTTCTATGGACTGGGAAGACGATGGAGACTTTGTTTTCACTCTTGAAAACATTGGTGACGAAGACGTAGATGAAGACGAAAACGTGTACGTAGCTATCTACGTAGACGGTGACCGTGAATACTACGAAGACTTCTCTAACGAATCTGGTGACGACTTCCTCGATGCTGGAGAAGAAGATAGCTTCAACCTCGGAAACGACTTCCTTGAAGACGAAGATGAGGAATACGAAGTAAAGATTTGCGTGGATTACACCGACACCGTTGATGAAAGTAGCGAAAGCAACAACTGTCTTACTGAGGACCTCGAAATCGACAGCGATGATGAAGATGGAATCGATCTCGAAATTGAAGATATGTACGTGGACGACGAAGACCTAATCTTTGAAATCGCCAACAATGGTGATGAAGATGTAGACGACAACGAAAGCGTTAAGATCTATGTATACGTTGATGAAACTCTTGAATACACTCTCGTAGTGGATGGAGACGACGAAGATGAAGCAGAATTCTTCGAAGCTGGAGAATCTGTTAAATTCAACGTTGGAGACAACGTATTCGACGACCACGGCAACACCTACGACGTAGAGGTTTGTGTGGACGTTGGAAATAGCGTAGAAGAAACCGAAGAAGACAATAACTGTCTTGAAGAAGACGAAGACGAGCTTGAAGAAGGAGCTGACAACAACGATAACGATTGTGAAGACTTCGTGGACGTGGACGGACACTGGGGAGAAGAATACATCTGTAACCTCTTTGATCTTGAAGTGGTTGAGGGTTACAACCAGTACTACTTCGGACCTGACTACGACGTAACTCGTGCTGAGTTCCTTAAGATGGCGCTCCTTGCCTTCGATAAGGATGTAGAAGACGCCGATGGAAATTACTACAACGACGTTTCCTCTAGCGCTTGGTACTACGAATACGTTTCCTACGCTACTGAAGAAGACTACGTTGAAGGATACGCAGATGGAAACTTCCGTCCTAACGACGACATCAGCCGCAGCGAAGCACTCGTGATCTTGCTCCGTATCGCCGGTCAAGACGATACTGAAGGAGACAACATCGATTCAGACGACATCGACTTCGATGACGTGGATGACTCTGATTGGTTCGCCTGGGCAGTGGTAGTAGCTGACGAAGACAACATCGTGGATGGTTACAGCAATGGAGACTTTGGTCCTTCAAACGACCTCTCTCGTGCTGAAGCCGCTAAGATCATCGATCTCGCTACGGAAGAATACTAGTACTGTGCGCTAGCACAGCGTAAAAAAGAAAGTGCGCCTAGCACTGCACGCGGTGCAGCCTAGCAAAGAGGGCCTCCTAACGGGGGCCTTTTAGTTGCCTGTGTAGGTCAAAACATGCAATAATTGGCTTCAATTAAACAATAAATACCATGAATGAAGCAACAAAAACTTTAATAGCGCTTGGTACTCTTGTTACATCGAATGTTGTGGGACATGGTGCAAGATTGTCTGATGACGGAACGCTTGCCCATGAAATTGCATATACAGGCGACTGCTTTGATAAAATTTTTGGAATGCCTACTCCAATCGACAACACATGTACTGAAAAAGAAGATTTAGATCTAACTGAAAATATGGGCGTATGGCATTTTTCTGATTTGAACCAATAGGGCAAGCTGATTTTTTTCAAAACCACATCACACAACAGCGCTTTGTCGGCTCCTTTTTTGTGACCGAAAGGTGAATATATACTCACCATCCATTTTGTCATCTCAACTTGAGTGATTTTTGGATTAGCCTCGCCTATAATTTATTCATCGACTCACTGCCATGAGAATTTAACTCTTTCTTATGGCAAAGCTCACTCCCCTCGAACAAGTCCTCCACCAGCAATTCTCAGAATACGGCCAAAACGCGCGTGAATGGACTCGGAAATGCATTTTACTGCTACCCGAAATCGATCGCCTAAAAATTTGGCGTAAGAAAAAATTCTCCAGCATTTACGAGTACGCCGCCAAGCTGGCGGGCATGAGTCGCTACACGGTAGACGAAGCCCTACGAGTTTTACAGAAGATAGCAGACAAGCCTGCCCTTCTTGATTTAGTGAAAGAAAAAGGTCTATATCGAGTAAAACCGGTGGCCAACTTAGTTACAGAAGAAAATCAATCCTTTTGGGCTGAAAAGATTAAGTCTATGAGCAAGCACACCCTGACGACCTACGTAAAAGATTACAGGGTAGAATTCCGGCCCGGGCCGGAATCTCTATCTGAAAAAGTGGTCTTAGAGCTAAGGCCCGAACTGGCAAAACAATTAAAAGAAATTCAGAAACGCAGCGACTTTGAAGAAATCTTAGAGAAAGTCCTAAAAGAAGCCGCTGCCCGTGAAAAAATTGAACAACCCTCACCTGTTCAAAGCAACTCTCGCTACATTCCTAAAGCGATTGTTGAATATGTCGACAATCGAACCAGCAGCCTATGTTCCTACCCAAGCTGCAAAAGACCCGCCACCTCTCTGCACCATACCCAACGTTTTGCCCTGGAAAAAGTCCACGATCCTGGGCGATTAAGGCCACTTTGCACCGCGCACGAACGGATCGCCCACCTGGGGCTTATTGAAAATGAAGACCAGGCCACAAAAAACTGGCGTCTGCGAACATCCCCTGACAAAACTGATCCAAAATTTTACATCGACTCCATGGTTGCTCACTTTCGCCCTACTTAAGGTTTGGCCGTATGCGAGAAATGTACACGTCGTAGGTAGCCTCTTTCTGCGCAGCGTAGTGAGCTTTTCGCTCCGCTTCCGGCAGCTGCACAATCTGTTGGCACGCCGCTGTGCAAGCCCCCTGCATACGCTCCCCGCACGCCTCACATTGCAGGAATAGCAGGTTGCAAGCGGCATTGGCGCAGTTCACATAGTGGTCGCTTTTGACATCGCATTGGTCACATTCGCTCAAAATATCGGGGGTGATGCGCTCGCTGATACGTTCATCAAACACATAATTGCTACCCTTAAACTTAGAGGGCAAGCCTTTGACTTCAACCTCATGGGCGTAGGCAATGATTCCGCCTTGAAGCTGATTCACATCCTTAAAACCATGGTGTTTAAAGTAGGCGCTGGCCTTTTCGCAGCGAATCCCACCAGTACAGTACAGCAGCAGTTTCTTGTCTTCTTTCCCTTTTAGGGCCTCCAGCGCCATGGGCAATTCCTCCTTAAAAGTATTGCTGTCCGGGCAAAAAGCTCCCTCAAAACGGCCAATTTTACTCTCATAAAAGTTCCGCATGTCCACAGCAATCGCGCCTCCATCCTCCAGAGCCTTATTGAACTCCTCGGCCGACAGATGGTTCCCAACCTGGGAAAGGTCGTAGCTATCTTCTGGCAGGCCGTCCGTCACAATCTGATTTTTGATCTTAATAGCGAGCTTATAAAAGGATTCGCCCTGTTCTACACCGATCTTAAACGGCATAGCCTTAAAGGGCCCATGACTCTCCAAATTCACCCGCAGGGCATCGAAATGCTGCTCTGGGACGCTTATTTGAGCGTTAATTCCCTCACGAGCGAGGTAAATTCGCCCAAAAACACCCAAATCGCTCCATTCTCGGAACAATTGGTCTCGGAATTCGCGAACATGCTCAATCTTCACATATCGGTAAAAAGACAGCGTCACACGCTTGAACGGTTCGGCCTCCAACTTCTTTAGGCAAGTCGCCTTATCGAGTTTATTTTTTAGAGTAAACATACGTTTAAAAAGCAAAACCGATTGTAGTCAAACGGGGCGCTTTAGTAAAGAGGCTAACGCGGCTCCGGACGGGTTCTATCGTAGACCCAAACCTGATTTCGATTATTCTCCGCCTCCGGTTCATTTGGAAATTGAGTCCCACGTTTAGCCCAGTACATAGCCATATCGGCATTTTTTACCAGAGTATTGAAGTCGACAACTGGCCCAAAAGCCACTCCCGTCGACATGGTGACACTAAGGTCCGGCCCATTTTCTTGCCGGAAAGGAGTATTTCTCACCACACGAGATTGACGGCGGGCCACAAAGACCGCTCCTTCACGCTCATTCACACAAACAATCTCCATGAATTCTTCTCCTCCAGGTCGAACTTGCATATGAGATTCCACTGCAGCCCCTTGTTCCGGTTCATCAAGCAAAGCAAGGAATTCAGCTCGCTCCTCCGGACCCCCTTTTGGCTCTCTACCTAAATTGATGAGCACGTCCGTGGGACGAGCATCTTTACGAAGGAGCGCACCCACGTGAGCCAAAACAGCGTCTCCGGTGGCATGACCGTGCGTGTCATTGAAGTTCTTAAATTTATCGATGTCATGCAGAATCACTCCAATCGTTTGAGTAGGATCTCTTTCAATCAAAGTCTGAACGGCCTCCTGACCTGCCCTTCTCACATACAGTCCCGTGAGAGGATCCCGACGATACTTTTCAAGTGCCATTATTCTCATCTCATATTGTATATACCGAGAGAAAATTTCAGGTTTAAAGGCGTGTATAAAATCCTTTATATATTGTTCTATACGTGCTGCAACCAATTCTGCTGAGTCCCCTCCGTGATAGAGCAACTCCTGAGAAGAAGGCTTGCGTTCACGTGGAGCTTCAAAGCATAAATCGTCCACAAAGCGTCGAACGGCCAAACGAACAGCGTGAGTTTCTTCCTGGTTCATCCCCTCCACAAAACGAGAGGACTCCAGTCCATGCAAAAGAGCGCTTCCCAGCAATTTATTAGGGGCGGTGTCGGGGTCCTCGTCATCCATGGAATCGGCAACCAGTCCTGAAGCCAAAGCCAATGAAGCTAAGCCTCCTTTAAAAGATTCAGCTTTCAAAATTTGCAATCGGTCTTCAAAACGTGGACCTTTCATTTATTATGAGTTTTAGGAGCAAGCCTGGCTATTTTAGCATATATCAAGAGTTTGGCAAGTAGTTTGCGTTTAAGATTGAAAGGGCTAGACTAGGGGCATGAAAAAAGTCATTTTAAGTGTGCTTGTACTGGCCTTTGTAGGCACAGGCACCTACCTGGTGCACGGCTATTGGCAGGAGCAGCAGCTCCAGGGCCCCGATGCCCCGACCCCCATCACGCTGGAGGACATTTTGGAGGATAAAAAGTCCCTGGAGGACCTGCCCCAGGTTCAGCCAGAGCTGCCTACGTCCATCAACATCAGCATGCCTTTTTACACACAGGCGCCGCTGAGCAATTGGGATTACCCCTGGCAGGAAGCCTGTGAAGAGGCCAGCGTGCTGCTGGTGGCGAACCTGTACAAGGCCATGAATTTGGACGTGAACGGGTTCAATGAGGAGCTTTTGCGGCTGGTGGACTGGGAAATCGCAACCTTTGGGGCTTACGAGCACACCACCATCGAACAAACCGCTCAAATGATGAGGAACCAATACGGTCTGGAAACCGTGATCCACGAGAATCCAAGCTTTGAGGATTTTCAGGAAATTCTGGCGCAGGGTCATTTGATCATTGCACCTTTTGCCGGCCAGCATTTGGGCAATCCCAACTACAAAAACGGCGGGCCGGTGTACCACATGATGGTGGTGAAGGGTTACGACGCGACAAAAATGCAGATTGTGACGCACGACGTGGGAACCCGCAACGGCGCGGACTACGTGTACGACTGGGACGTGGTGGACTTTGCCCTGCACGATTGGCACGACAGTGATATCCTGTTGGGCGAACCACGAATCATTGAAGTATTACAATAAAATCGTTTGGTCCACCCTGGTACAGCTTTTAGGAAAGCTGGCCCAAATTGTCATGGGCATGGTCAGCATCAAACTGGTCACCAACGCCCTGGGTGCGGACGAGTACGGCCTCTACGGAAAGATCTCCGAGTACGCGCTGTTTTTTTCGGTGGCCGCGAATTTGGGAATTTTTGGAAACACGGTGCGCAAAATGTCCGAGAGCCCGCGCGATGGAAAGCTCTTTGTGAATGCACTGGTGCTGCGCATGGCCACGGCGCTGATTTTTTTTGGCGTGGGCGCGGGCGTCGCCTGGATTTGGATACCAAACCCCGTGTTCGCCCTGGGTATGGTCTTTTTTATGGGCTCGCTGTTTTTGGACTACATCACCTCTGTGTGCGACGGAATGCTGCAGGCAAACTATAAGATGGGGCGCGCGGTGGCGGCACTGGTTTTGGGACGGGCAGCGAATTTGGCACTGCTACTAGTGCTGGTGAAAATGGGCGCACCCACAAGCGCGCCGATCTTTTTCCTAGGTCCACTGCTGGGCGCTGTAGTAACCGCCAGTCTTTCATTTTTATTCGTCCGCAGGCTGATTCGCCTGGAATGGAAACTCGACCGCGACCTTATGAAAATGCTTTTCCTCACCGCGCTGCCTTTTGGAATCATCAACATAATCAACAATTTATATTTCCGCTTTCTACCCAGTCTGTTTGCCGCTAAAACCCTGACCGACGCGCAGTACGGTTCCTACAATTTAAGTCTGCACATCGCCAGCACCGCGGCCCTGCTCTCCACTCTGCTCATGTTCTCTTCACTGCCCGCGCTCAAACAAGCCATTGAACATAAAGAAAAACAAAAAATTCGCGACTTGCTGCACACGCTGAAAAAAAGTCTTTTCGTGCTGGCCATACTCATGGTTTTAGGGGGCTCCTTCGTCGCCCCCACCGCCATAGAGCTACTCAGCGGAAAACTCTTCATCCTCCCCGAGCTCTGGTTCATCCTCCCCATGCTCCTCATCCTCGCCGCCGTTTCGTACTTTTATGACCTAGTGCTCATCACGCTTTTCGCCTTTGAAAAAGACCTGTGGCTCCTAAAAAGAGAAGGCCTTGCCCTACTAGTGGGACTCAGCCTTCTCCTGGTTTCTACCTTCATCCCAGACCTCGGACTCAAAACCATTTTCATCCTCGGCTCCGCCATCGCGGCAGAGGGCACCACCACGGTGCTCGGGCTCCGCAAGATCAAGACTTTAATCTAATTTAGGTTCACAAAGCCAAATAATTCTGTTAAAAAGATGCACGTCGGGGTGTAGCGCAGTTGGCTAGCGCGCTTGGATGGGGTCCAAGAGGTCGTGGGTTCAAATCCCGCCACTCCGACCAGAAGTTTTTTCTTTTTACGAATGTAAAAAGGCACGTCAGTGCGAGCACAGCGAAAAAAACGATGGCACGAGGCGTCAGCCGAGTACCAGTTAGATTGTCACAAAGCTAGTTTTAATATATACTTAAACTACTTAATAAATAGTTTATGACTACTCAGGTTTCCTTCACTGCAGATAAAGACCTGAAAAACAGAGCTTTAGAAAAGGCAAAGAGCCAAGGCATTACCCTTAAAGCATTGCTTACCTATGCGATGAAAGGCTTTGTAGATGGAAAAATTTCCCTGAGTATTGATACTTCCGATCAAGAGCCTGAAGTAGAAGAACTTTTCTTTGACGACCAGAAGCTCAATGCGACAGCAGCCAAATTAGCTAAATTATTGAGTTAATGCTTCTTATTACAAAGTACATTGCAAAGCATGAGCTGGCTCCTTTGAGCCGTTTTATTGATTTGGAAGATATTTTAGATGGAGCGAAAAAAGCACTAAAAGGTTTGGTCACAGAAGTCAAAGCCCCCTCAAATGCACGGGGTTTTCGCTTCTTCAAAGTACGAGTAGGTAAAAGAAACGGGGCTAGAATGATAGTTTTCCTCGTCACAGAAAGTCAAAAAGTGGTGCCAGCGCTCATCCGACTAAAGAAAGACAAAGTTTTTGGAATGAATATGGCCATGAATAATTCAGAAGTACTCGGCCAGTTGAACAAAAATATGGATCGAATCCTTGAGGATATAGAACATAAGGAATACGAAGAATTTCCCTTCAGTAAAACTTAATGACGCAGACGGCATATTGACGAATATTAAAATAATGTTAGAATTGGGTTCTCGCTTATGTCCAACTCTCTGAATCCAGATCGCTTAATCGACGCCCTTCCTCAGGCCTTTAAAGAAAACCTAAAAAAAGGACGACAGCCTCTCTCGATAGCTTTTGTGTGCACCGCAAACTACAACCGCTCTCCAGCATTGGAGCTCTTGATGAAAGAAGCTTTGGATGAAGCACTGCTGCTCCCGTACATCGACGTCCGCTCCGCAGGAGCCAGACCCTGGGATGGAAACGGAGGCCCCATTAACCCCTACTTAATCGAGGAGATGAAAGACGAGAGTAGAGTCCGCGCTGAGGCCATGCGCTCAAAAGCAATGGAATGGAGCCCCAATGCTAAAGAATTAGCTGACGTCATCTTTACGGTTTCTTTCAGTCACCGGGAAATTCTGCATCGAGAATACGACGTAGCTTGGCGAAAGACCATCTCCCTTCCCCATGCCCTGCAGGGTTCGAATACCGAGCTCTACGATCCCCAGGAAGCCGTTGGAATGGCCTTACGGAATCCCACTCCAAAAAATATTGAGGCCGCCCGCACCGACACTC
This sequence comes from uncultured Candidatus Peribacteria bacterium, assembly GCA_965230905.1. Classification (GTDB taxonomy): domain Bacteria; phylum Patescibacteriota; class Gracilibacteria; order UBA1369; family 2-02-FULL-48-14; genus 2-02-FULL-48-14. The sequence goes on along the minus strand of OZ246396.1, from coordinate 805,282 downwards.
GCCGCATGCTCGATGAACTTGGGCCTATTGTAAATGAAGGAATCATTCCAGCCTTCTGCAAAGTAGCCGGCATAGACGTAGGTCCAGAAGTAGAAACCCCAAAGCGCCTGGAGTCAGAAGAAGCCAAAAACGAATACATCCAAGATTACATCCAGCGCTTTTATTCAGAGAACTAAGCCTTTCCCTCCCACCACTTTTTTTCCTGTAAGGTTTTTGTTATACTAGCGTCCTATCTCACGTAAGGCACTATATGCAGCCTCAAGAAATTTTCGCCGAAGCTTATGACAAACATGCAGATGCCATATTCCGCCATTGTTACCTTAGAGTTTACGATCGCGAACTCGCCAAGGATCTCACACAAGAAACCTTTATGAAAGCTTGGAAACACTACGGGGAAACCGAAGAAAAAATTGAGAATCTCAAGTCCCTTCTTTATAAGATTGCGACCAACTTAATTATTGATCACAGCCGTCGCCCCAGCTCAAAAAGAACCGACTCCCTGGAGGATATGGTAGAATTTGGGATCGAACCCGGTGAAGACCGAAGCGGAAAACTCAAAGATGAACTCGACGCCAAAGACGCCCTCAAAATTCTGGAGCATGTGAAGGATGAATACAAGGAAGTAGTGATGCTTCGCTACTTCAGTGACCTCTCACTCAAACAAACAGCTGATGCCCTGGGGATCAGTGAAAACCTGGTTTCGGTGCGCCTAAACCGGGCTTTACAAGACTTACGTAAATATTTAAGAAACTATGAAAGAATTTAAGAAACTAAAAAATGCGGTCCACTCTATTTGTCTTTCCGAGGAGGAAAAGAGCGATGGACGAAATGAATTCTTGGAATTCATGGAAAAAAATCCTGTGCACCGGCAAAATTACGACCGCGGTTTCACCCGTTTCTTAGACCGTTTCTACGCAATGACCCGACGCCCCATGGCAGCCACTGCCACCTTGCTCGGAGTATTTGTGGTTTCTGCCAGCGGACTTTCTTATGCCGCCGAATCCACCGTGCCCGGTGACCTTCTCTACCCAGTTAAAATCCACGTGAACGAACAAGTGCAGGGCTTTTTCTATTTCGACGCTAAGTCCAAAGCTCAGTGGGAACTCGACCGCATCGAACGTCGTCTCGAAGAGGTGGAAACCTTAAAGAACGCAGGTAAACTCGACATTAAAATAAAGACCGAGGTCAAACAGGAATTGGACGTAAACGCCAAGGCCGTTGTGGAGCACCTTAAAGAATTAAAAGCAGAAGGCAAAGAAGAGGAAGTCGCCGAAATTGAATCGACCTTCGACTCTGTGTTTAATCTTCACGAAGAAGCTGCCCTTGATATTGAATTCAATATCACAGAAATTGATCCAATCGTAATACCAGATTCCACGGATGAAGAGGAAGAAGAACTCGAGGAAGAAGCCGAAGAAGATCCGATAATCGAAGAAAACCTCCCCACGGACACTCTGCCCAGCGACCTCAAGCTACCGTTGGAATAAGCTCAAAGCAACTCCTCCAAATTCAAGACTTTCAGACCCGACAAATTTTTAAGTCTTTTATCGTTGGTGATAAACACATCAGCTTCAAATTGAAGAGCAGTGGCAAGGTGAATACAATCTGGCGAAGAGTAGTTGGGATGCTGTGCACGTAATTTTGCAAAAACTAAACTGGTCGAGTGATCGAAAGGGTAAATTTCCAGATTTTCTGCATCCTCAACGTAGCCCAAAATAGTATCCACTGCTTTTTGATCCCCCTTTTTGTATAGACCGGCAAACAACTCTCCAAGAAGAAACGAGGAGCAAATCACCGATTGCGCGTCCTCAAAAATTTCTGCCACCACTTGCATGTACTCTGGATGATGCTCAAGTACATAGATCATGAGCATGGTATCAATGGCTACCCTTTTCCCGGCATATAAATTCACATTTTTACGCATAATCAATCGTTCCACGATTCACGTTCTTTTTTGAGATAAGCTTCTCCTCCTCCATAAGACTTATAAGCTTCTTTTCCAATCCCAACCAAATCGTTTAAAGTAGTGGGTTGGTATTTTTTAATCTGCAGGGAGTCCCCCTTCAATACCACCATTAAAGTATCCTTGGGCTTAATATTCAGCTTCAGACGAAGCTTTTTAGGGATACAAATCGTGTTATTTTGCATAACAGTGGCCTTTTCTGAAATCATAAATTCATGTGATGAAATCTTTCATATTATAGTTTATTCCATCATATAAAACAAGTGCCCCTACCCGGACACTAGACATTTTTGAAAATTAAGCTATGATCTTAAGCTATCAGGTCAGAATAGTCAACCATGAACAACTCAGAAAAACCCAGCGGATGCCCATTTCACACGAAAATAATCCTAGCCGCTAAACACGAAGGGGCGGGACTGCCTTACAAAAACCTAGCCTCAAAAGTGGAGGCACACGGCCTAGACCCCGTTCTTAGCAGCCTAGAAGCAGTTCCACAAAGAGCTCTCACAGCTTACTACGTTTCACAAATTTTCTGGTCTGTTTTTGAAGAGAATCACACGGTGGATCATGCGTGGCTAAGCCATCACCTGAAAATCGATCCGGACCGATATCATGTGTTCGCGGAAGAAGCAAAATTGCTTGTGTTTAAAGCACTCAAAAAAATGGCGACCCAGGTGCCGGTGGACCTCAGCACTCTCCAAAAAGAAGCTCACGCAAAATTAACAGAAATTGTTAAAATTGAATCCACCAAGGGAACTCGATATCCTTCGCCAGAAGACCATATAAACAGTGAAATAGATGGTGCCATTTCCTTGCTAATCCACATTAGTGAATTGATAGACCGGCTTTACCAAAAAGATTTTCCAAACTCCGGGGGGCCAATACCCGGGGAGCTTTTTTTAAAAATCCTCCGTTCTCCGGAGTTCAGCCAACTGACTCAACGGCTGGCCAATGGATCGGAGGCTTTGATCTCGTACATACACAAAAACATTGGCCTCCATCCTTGCATAAATTTAGATAACTTTTACCTAAACCACGAATCCGGCAAAGACTACCCCGTCTTACATATTAAAGAAGGCGTTTTAGAAAAACTGATCCAGCAATTCGAAGCAGAAGAAACCCCAGCTGAACCAAAAGTCCGCTGCCCCGCCGCTGACATAAAAGTAAAAAGTTTGTACAGCGGAGAAAACGTAAGCATGGTCAAGGCAACGCTGGAATGGCTGGTGGAAGAAGTCATGGCACCACACTTGTAAAGTGCTATGCTGGGCACATGAAACGCACCCTTTCTTGGCTTTTGCTCCTCAGCTTCGTTTTTCACCTCACGTGGGAACTGGCTCAATCGCCACTTTATGAGTGCAGCATCGACATGACTCGCTGTTTTTGGATTTGCCTGCACGCCACAATCGGTGACGTCGGTATCATGCTGGTGCTCTACGCCATTCACCAAAAAGTGCCTTCCCTCTGGAAAATGGCGCTCATTGGAACTGTGCTCGCCGTGGTAATTGAGAAAATTTCCATTGAGCTGGAGCGCTGGGCTTACCTACCAAGCATGCCACTCATACCCGGCATTGAAGTGGGAATCACGCCCATTTTACAGATGGCACTCATTCCCCCACTGATTTTCTACATACTTAAAAAGCACCGATGAACAAACTCCTCCTCACTCGCGTTCTTTTATGGCTCGGCGCTCTATTTTTCTTAAGCGAATTTTTCCTACACTTCTTGGGCCTCCCGATTTTGGAACACGACCGCATTTTTATATTCACCCACGACCGCTACATCGCGCTGTACGCCCTCACCCAAGCCTTTTTGCTAAGCCTGGTTTCAAGCGACCTAAAAAAATACCGCTTTTTATTCGTGGCCACCATGGTGGGACTCTTGCTCGGAATGCTGAACGCCTACTGGATCTCCAAACAGGGCGGCTACCACGTGCTCTTCCCAACCCTGAGCCTGGATGAGGATTTAAACTGGCTCGGCATAGGCTTCGTGGCCTGGTACGTGCTGACGTGGGTGGCCTGGAAATTACAGAAGTAAGACTCATAAATTTCGCCGTACGAACCAGCCCTTGTAAATAAACGCGTCTTTGTTAAAATATATATGAAAGGCTGATCGGCACCGTGGTTTATATACCACAACAGCGGGGAGCCTTTCTTTTTATATATCGGGGAATATTGAAATCAAATATTTCTTCTGAGAAGAAATATCCTCCTTTATTTGAACATAGAACATTTCATTCTCTTTTGTAAGTCCGCTAAATCTATGAAGTAAAAATCTTGGATTGTTAGAATCGGTTTTGGTTGTCGGAGTAAAACGATTGTGTTCAATAAGCTCGATCGCAGCAGCAAAATACTTCAGTCGACGCAGACGCTCACTTGAAGGTTTTTCGAATAAATGAGCCCAAAAGATATTCAAGAAAACTTTTTCTTTACTGAAATAAGCAGACCGAATATAAGGCTGTCGCTTAGTCTTCTTTTTGATTTGTTTAAAAATAAAAAAGGCTTTCCTTCGAACTTCAACAAAATCTGTCCCCTTAAGTTTTTCTACTTTAGTTTGATAAACACGCATAAAAGAACAGTAACACAGGCGTTTTGAGAAAATCCTGACAAAAACCTGAATTCTTTTCCTAAACTTTTGCCAGTTTTGCACATTTATGTCACAATCACGCTAATTCAGATATGGCGACACCAATAAAAACCCGTTTCGAGCTCTTCCAGAAACTTTTTCCCAATGAAAAATCCTTCCGCTGGAAGCAGATTGAGGAGAACCTCTTTAAACCTGGAAAACTCGGCTGGCACGACATCACGAATCTTTCACTGGCCATGCGCGAAACGCTGACCCTAAACGCGCGTTGGCTTTCTTATATTGGCCAGCAGATCATGCGCAGTGCTCGCGGGGACACCCACAAAGCGCTCCTCGAGCTGGAAGACGGACAAAAAGTGGAAACCGTGCTCATGGAAAACATGCGCGGCGACTGGACCATTTGCGTGTCCTCCCAAGTTGGATGCGCCATGGGCTGCACCTTTTGCGCCACCGGAAAAATGGGCCTACTCCGCAGCCTGACCGCAGACGAAATAACGGATCAATATCGCTTTTGGCAAAACTTCATCCACACGGAACTCCAGGGCGAGCAGCGCATCAGCAACGTGGTTTTTATGGGAATGGGCGAACCGCTGGCCAATTACGAAAATGTGAAAACCACCATCCACACCTGGCTCAAATACACCGACCTCGGCCCCACGCACATCACCGTTTCCACCGTGGGCGTGCTGCCAGTTTTGGAAAAAATCTTGGTGGATCCCGACTGGCCCGACACCCGTCTCGCCATCTCTTTGCACAGCGCCGACCCCATCACCCGCAAGGAAATCGTGCCCAGCTCCTTCGACGGCTTTATTGGCAAACTCAAAGATTGGATCAAGCGCTACCAAGTGGTCCACGGCAACCGCCGCCACCACCTGACTTTTGAATACGTGATGCTCAAAAACATCAACGACACCGACCGCCACGCCGAAGTCCTCGCCGACCTCGTCCGCGAACTCACCGCCGGCCGCCGCCACGGCGAAGAACCGCTCAAGGTGAACATGATCCCCTACAACTTCACCGACATCGGCATGGAGCGCTCCACCCGCGCCCAACTCGACCGTTTCAAAGAGATCCTCGAACGCCGCGGCGTCCCTGTTACCATGCGCAAAACCATGGGCGACGATATTGCCGCTGCTTGTGGCCAGTTGATTGTTTTGGGTGGGAAGAAGTAAAAACGCCCACCCTTTGCTTCTTTTCTAAAAATGGTATAAATTATCGCCATCCTAAATCAAGAAAGCATATGCAAGGTGACCTAGCCGATCGATTTGCACGCTTAAAAGAAAAAGTACTCGTAAAAAGACCTGTCCTAGACGAAATTCTAAAGAAACGAGGATCCAAAAAACTCCTCGAATACTCCCACGATTACGTGGATGTGAACCTCCCCCCTACCATTCCTAGGCGACAGAATGAATTTTTGGGTGTGGTAGCCGAAGTGGTGGAAAGCCGTTTTGATAAAAAACTGGCCGACTCCGTGGTGAATCAGCTCAAAAAATACTATTTCGTTTCCACGGCCGATCACGACGGGCCCATCACCCATCCGTTCTTTTTGAACTCAAACTTGCTCACGGCAGCCGCCATGGCCGATCATTCCGATCCAGCCATTCAAAATGTCATCGTACTGGCCTGTGCAAACATCTCCGTGGACAACTCCTCTTTCCCACGCGGGCTCTTTTTCCACAATGTGCGTGAAGGAAAATTGCAAACCCACCGCATGTCTTTTTTCTCAGCCAACACCCGTCCACCCGCCGTTTACACCCTACCCCCTTACACCAAGGTGGAAGTGGAAAAAATCCTCAAAGAATTAAAAATCAAGCTCGACAAAGGCGAGATCGGCGCCATGGAACACGAAAAAATGACCCAACTCATGCAGGAAGTCTACGACCAACCCGAAGTTTACAACTCCGCTTCCTACATGGAGCAAATCAGCAAAACCAACTTCAAACTCTGGCCACGCCTTTTCGCCACCAGCAAAGTGAAGCTTCCCAACTTGGTTTACCTGGAATTGGAGGACATCGTGGTTCGCCTACTAATCAAGCACCATCTCTACGAACACACTATTTTGAACCACATCCTTTTCGACCTCACCTACGAGCCCTACATCAACCAGTATTTTGAAGGCATTTTTGGTTCCTTCTCACGAGCCGATGAATCCGGAACCTACCTGTTTTGGGCGCTGCCAAAAGGAAGCAAGCGCAACCTGCAACTCTGGCGGAAAGGGAATTTCTTGGTGTCCAAAGATGAATCCTACAAAATTGAGCTCAAACCGGAAATCATTCAAAAGGCCATGGAAGAAAAAGAACTCATCCCCAGCCTCTTGCTGGCTTTCGCCACCGTTTCTTTTTACTACGGCGTGAAATGCCTCGGCGGATTCAACCAAGTGAACTACCTCACCCACATGAAGAACGGCTACATTAAAATGAACGTGGATATTGGAAACTACCGCAGTATTGAAGTTTGTGCCCGGGCACAAACCAAGGAGATCTGCGACGGACTCACTTTTGCGTTCATGGAATACGGAGACCACGAGGTGGGCCTAGCCAGCGGTCCCGACCTTATTTTGTACGGGAAAGAAGACAGCTGGCAACGCCTGGTGGATTCCGCTAAGCAAATCACCTTTGAAGAAGCGCTGACCCCCCTGATGCCGGAAATGTACAAAATCTCCTACGACAAAAAAGAATGGGAACCCGAGCTGGAATCCATCACCGAAAAGGAACTCAGCGAGATGATTGGCCTTCACGATAAAGCCGAACCTTGTATCGAGATTCCGAAGGACTAAAGGACTTCCACAGATTCTAAGTGCACAGGTTTAGAAACAAACCAATCTTTTGGATGAGTGGAGGGCATTGGCTTTCCATCCTTTATTTTATAGGAGGGGTGGAGCACCAGGTGTCCGTCTTCAGGCATGAGAATCGGTGGCAAACCAGAGTCTGTACCATCTTGCATTACCACGTCGCCTTTTTTCAAATAAGCAAACGGTTCAAACAAGCGAGGAAGTACGTAACCAGGAGAAGCCCATTGCCAATCTATCACTTCATACACCTTCCGAATAATGGTTTTTGGGCTTAGCCCATATTCCTCGGCATCAATCATATCCAAACGCGCCAAAACTGAGAGCAAGGCACGAAGAATCGATTCATAGAGGAGCGGATTGTTCTCCGCAGTCTGAGGCCCCCCTCCTTCCAATTCCACCACGGGAATGGGATTTTCCAAACCGCCAATATAATTCCCAAATGCCAAGGTGCAAGGACCGTCCGGGTCCCGGCAGTCTTTCTGAAACTGAGTAATATTGAGGATGGAAATCTCCGCATCTATCGCCTCTGAAAAAGCCTGGTCGCCTTTAATGGGCAGCCTCATAGCCAAATAAGGCTTACTGGGGGTGGTATGAATTTCAAACCCATGACTTGCCTCAAGCACTATTTTCCCTAGAGACTGCAGCCGCTGCAGACTCAAAGAGGGATTAGAGTCCGAACTGGTCATGACATCTTCTAAAGGCAGCCGATTAAAATCTATCTCACCCGGAACCATACGCAGCCCCATTTGAGTCGCCTCAAGATTATTGACCGCGAGCAAAATCCGCCCTCTTTTTAGCCGAATATCACCTTTAAGGAGGGGTAAAATGGGTGAACCTGAAAGCAACTCGTCACCATGCGTGTAAGTTCCTACGTATAAAGTTGGTTGAGAAGGCCCTTGAATCTCTCCTTTGATTTCATAAATTCCATGTACTCCTCGGTACACAGAAGACATCAAAGCCTCAACACTTTGCCTTAAAAGATCTTCCGCGTAAGTCGTGATTTTGTACAGCACCAAATCAATATGAAGGCAACATCAGGGTCTGTCAATTTACAGTACCTTCTGTCGGCTCACCTCAACTGGAGCGGAATGCCACCAGTCATCTGGACCAGCAAGAGGCTTACCAAAAGGAGGTGGCATAATAAGATGTCCATCTCTAGGAGCCACGATGTCAGGTCGTCCTGCTCCCGTAGAATCAACCATTACAGGTTCGCCTTTTTGCATTCTTGCGTAGGGTTCAAATTGTCGAGCTAAGGTGTAACCCGCTGGAGCCCAAGCCCAATCCGTAACCGTATATAAACGTTGTTCTATTTCTCTTGGCTCGAGGCCATAACGGCTAGGATCTATCATTCCCAACTGAGCCATAACAGAAAGAGTTCCTTGTGCAACGGTTCTACGAACTGCAGGTGTTTCAGGTCCTCCTCCTTCGATTTCAGCAACTGGAATATTGTTTTCTAAACCACCAATATAATTTCCGAAGGCAACCGTTTTAGGTCCGGCAGGGTTCTCTGAATCGAACTGATTGTTAGTGATCTCTGCAATAAAGTCTTCGATTCCAATAGCATTAGCAAAATTATAGTCACCCTTCTCGTGGAGCTTAAACCCAGGAACCGGTGAATGTGGGATGGTATGAAGATCCAGGCCATGAGTAGCCTCCAATAAACCGGCTCGTGCCAAGGCTCGCATACGTTGAAAATCTAATGAAGCATTATTCGCATGTGCGCCTGCCAACATATCGTCAGCAGGAAGACGGTTGAAGTTGAGTCCACCCTTTAGAAATCGTTTTCCTTCACGCGCTGCGTCCAAATTATTCACCCCAACAATTACTCGACCCCGCCCTACCTTAACTTGCCCACTTATAAGTGCTGGAACAATAGCCCCTGATCCTGGTTCATCTCCATGAGTGTGAGTACCAATGTATAAAACAGGATCCGAAGGGCCGGCAACCTCTCCACGGAATTCCTGAACTCCAGGTACTCCACGGTGCTCTGATTCCATCAATGAACGATTAGCCCGATCGAGTGTCTCCTGTGAGAAATCAAATTGATTTGCTTCCATTTAATCTAGGGGTTATAGTGTCTAGCTTAGGACTATAGAACATAATTACTAACTTGTCAAATGATCGAGCACGCCCCCGGCAGAACCGAGTACCAACGAGCTGCCGAACTCAGCACCCTAGAAAATGTTTTACAAGAGCCCGTCACCGCAGAGGTGGCGGCTCTTCGTAGTAAAATCACCTGTTTATTGCAGATGAAGGCCGAGGGAAAACTGCAATCCCGGCCCGCTAAGCTGGCACACTATGGCCTAGAAGAAGCCCCCACCGACGCCGTGGTAGACGCCGAACTCTCCTATGTAGAAGGCGTGGTAAACGGCCTTCGAGACGATTGCCCCGAAGATCTCCTCGCCAAACAAACGCTTTTGGACGTGTATTACATGGGCTTCGATGGCCTGACCCATAAAGGCCAAATGGTGGTGGACGAGGAGCTGGCAGAGGAGGTGGAAGCGGTCTTTGCAGCTGCTTTTAAAGCGAAATTCCCCATTCGATCCGCCATCCCGGTTTCCCAGTTTGGATGGGACGACGACGCCTCCATGCTCGCCGACAACAGCTCCGGCTTCAATTACCGCACTATCGCAGGCACCACTATCATGTCACTACACGCAAAGGGCCGCGCGGTGGACATCAATCCCCTGCTGAACCCTCACTATCGCAAAGACGGTACGATTGTTCCTGAAGGAGCCGTTTATGAAGCTGGTAAGCCGGGCGTGCTGGTGGAAGGAGATAGCGTGGTGAGTACTTTTAAAGCCAACGGATGGGGATGGGGCGGCGACTGGGAAGGCGAAAGCGACTGGCAACACTTCGACAAAGCATAGCAAGGCCCAGCCAAACCTGTTATAATGACTGAGCATCTATGTTTTTTCTGCAAACTCAAGCCGGTACGACCTCAGCTGAACAGAAGGCATTCATCTTTGAGAAACGCCCTCTGCTTAAAGAGTTGATAGAGAAATACGGGAACCTGTCTTTAAAGGACTTTGCCATCGCCAACCTGAAAAACCTGCCCGCCGCCTCTCCGGAGCGCCAGGAGGAGTTTTTACGTAGCTTTAATAAAATTGTGGCCAGCCGCCTAGGCACCGCCAAAGCCGACGAGGTGGCAGTCCAATTAAACGCCTACTACGGCGCCTCCAGCGCCGACCACCACGGAACCCTCAACTCCAGCCTGCCCACCAGCGCCAACCTGATGCTGGCCACCGCAGCCGCTGAACTCAACGATCCAGTCCTCAAAAACGTGGTCGTCCTAAGCTGTTCCAGCGTTTCCCTCAACAACGAAGACTATCCCCGCGGCCTTCTGTTCCACTCAGCCAAAAATGACTCCTACGAACTTCAAAAGCTCTCCATTTTACCGAGCAACAGCCACAGCAGCCTGGTCTATGGTTTTAGGCCGTACAACCTGGAAGAAATCGTGAAAATTGAAAAAGCCCTGCGTGAAAAACTGCGGAATGGTGAGGTCAGCACCGCCGAGGCCGACCAACTTTTTGCCGTGCTCACGGAAATCTATAAAAAGCCAGAAATCCTTTCAGCGCCTTCTCTGTGCGACCAGTTCACCCAAATCAACGCCGAACTCTGGCAAAAAATCTTCAAAAACGAGCCCCAGGCCAAAAGCCTGATTTACGTGGAATTGGAAACCCTGGTGACGGAACTGCTTCTGGAAAATCACCTGCAGAGCGCTAGCCTCATCCACAAACTGATCTTTGACCCAAACCACGCCACGCTCTTGGATGCCCTCACGGCGGCCATGGAGGAATTCCTGCGCCAAGGAAATTTGGCGACTCACCTGTTCTGGTGGGTGAATCCAGAAAAAAACACTCGAACTAAACTTCAACGTAAAGACGGCCAACTCTGCACCGAAGACGGCCGCTTCAGCTTGCCCTTCACCCCCGAGGCGGTGGCACAGGCTTTGCGCGAGAAAGCGCTGATGCCCAACCTGCTGCTCATTTACACGGTGGTTCACCTGTATTACGGCTTCAACTGCCTGGGTGGCTTCAACCAAATGCACTACCTACACGCAATGAAGGAAGTCTACAACCGCGCCGGCGCGGATGCCGAGCCCTGCCAAGCCAACAGCACTTTATACAACTACGGACTCAACACTCTCTTTTTGGAAACAGACCGCCCCGCCCTGAATCTGGACCTCCTGCTCCACGGCACGGGCAAAACCCTGGCGGAAGCTCAGGAAGCCCTGGGGAAGATCACGCTGGCGAATGCCTTTGAAAGCAACTGGCCAATTATCTATACTCTGCTTTGTAACGAAACCACATGATTATTTGCATCAACGGAAAGTGGATGGACGAAAAAAAGGCCAAAATCTCGGTTTTGGACAACGCTTTTTTGTACGGCGACGGCTTTTACGACACCATGCGCACCTACCATGGCCAAGTGCTTGAACTGGAACTGCACCTCAAACGTCTCTTCCATTCCGCGCAGGTGATGAACATCGAACTGCCGTGGACCGAAAAGCAGCTGCGCAACTGGATTCAAGGCACCGCGGACCGCAACAAAGCCAAATCCGCCCGCGTTCGCATCACGGTTTCCCGAGGCTGCAACACCTTCGATTTCACCTGTACCAAAGACCCCATGGCCGTGGTGACCTGCGAACCGCTGGTGCTCAATCCCAAAGATTACAGCGAAGGCGTTTCGGTAGTGACCATGAAACTCCACCGCGTACTCCCCCAAATTAAGACCGTGGGCCTCACACACATGGTCGTGGCCTACAAAGACCTGTTCCCAAAAGGTATCTATGAAGCTCTGATGGTGAGCAATAATGGAAACATTCCTGAAGGCGCCTCCACCAATCTCATGATCGTGAAGAATGGTAAACTCATCACGCCAAAAAGTGGCATGCTGCCCGGGCTCACCCGAAAACGCGTTATGATTTTGGCCAAAAAACTGGGCATCCGCGTGATTCAAAAAAACTTCAAACTTGCCACCTTGAAGTCGGCCGATGAGATTTTCCTCACCAACCGTCCGCGCGAAGTGATTCCCGTTACTCGCCTCAACGGAAAAAAAGTTGGCAAAGGGAAACCTGGCACACTCACCAAACAACTGATGGCCGCGTACCAGCAGTACATACAGGACTATTTTGCCTCTACTAAAGATTCAAAAGGGAAGTGAACGCCGCCTGCACCATGGGGCCTCCTTCCAAAAGAGCCTTATAAGAGAAGTAGACTCCGTAGCCAATGAGCACAAATGAGCCCAGCATCATGACCTTTTTAAGCATCCAAGGATGGAAAACTTGGCGAATCATAAACGTGAGCGCACACACAATGAGTCCAGCGGCAAAACCTCCCATGTTCACACTCATGGCGAAGCTTGCGGGACTGGCGTCCCCTTCATAACTGGCATACAAACTTCCCACAATCATCACACAGAAAACCACCGCCATCGGGTTGAACAGACTGACAATGAAGCCTTTAAAGAAGTCCGTGTCGAAGAAAGCCAATTTATGTCGATGCGCATGGTGAAAGGTCATGCGTCCGGGCATTTCACGCAAACTGTTGATTCCCATACGAATGAGCATATAAGCCGCTCCGCTCCACATAAACATTTTCACCCAACTGATTTCAACGAATTGAGCAATCCCGTACGTAGCCAATGACAAGTAAAATAGGTCCACCACAAAAGACCCTAAAATAACCTGAAGCTGATACCAAAATCCCTTTTTAGGATTCAAACCTTCACGAATAGCGTACAAACTCAGCGGACCAATCACGAATCCCTGTGTGAAACCAAAGATGAAAGCTTCCGGCGTAAACATTTGTTTTTATTTAAATCCTTATATTTTAACATATTTTTAGGTTTAGGTAAAGAGTTTAGCCCTCACATACTTAATCGCCTTCCCCAGCTTCAAGTAGCGTTTTTCATACTGCGTCTGCACTTCCGTTAGAATCGCATCCACCGCCTCCCCACGCTCAGCAGCTCCGTACACATCATCCAAAGCCACTTCCACAGTGAAGCCCTCCGCGGGCAGGGTTTCCAAAGTGTAGGCATACAAACCCGCGTCGTCCGTCTTTAAATGCACCAGGCCACCTGGCTTTAAGAGTTTTTTATACATTTTTAAAAATCGTGGAGACGTGAGCCGGCGCTTGGCATTGCCTTCCGTGGGATGTGGATTCGGAAAGGTGATCCAAATCTCATCCACTTCGCCTTCCTCAAAACTGTCCGCCAAGCGTTCAATCTTTGTGCGCAGAAATTTTGCGTTGGGCAAACCAAGTTCCACAGCCTTGCGAGCTCCAAACCACATGCGACTTCCCTTAATATCCACTCCTACTATCGTCGCATCTGAGAACCGCTGCGCCAGGCCAACGGTGTAATCGCCACCGCCACAGGCCAATTCTAAAATTATGCGCCCTCCATCAAGCGCCCAGCTTCCCTTCAACTGGAGCGGCTCGCCCTTCTGCCAAGCCAGCGTGGGTTCAAACACGTGCGCCATCGCCTTCATCTCATCGAAATGTTTGAGTTTCCGCCTCGCCATGAGAGTAAAAAAAACTTATACTACGCCCACTATTCTTCACGGGCCATGAAAAAAAGCAATCTTCTCACGCTCTTCCTCATCGTTTTCCTGGACCTCATTGGGATTGGAATCATGATTCCCGTGCTCGCGCCGCTGATGCTGGCACCCGGCGGTGACCTGGTACCAACCCTGTGGACCGAAGCCACCCGCAATATCGTGCTCGGCGTGCTCGTGGCCACCTACCCGCTCGCTCAGTTCTTTGGCGCGCCCATTCTCGGCACACTATCAGACCGCTACGGACGCAAAAGAATGCTCATCCTCTCGCTCATTGGAACCCTCATCGGCTACCTGCTCTTTGCCTACGCCCTCTTCACTTCCCAGCTTTGGCTGCTCTTTTTCAGTCGCGCGCTGGACGGGTTCACCGGTGGGAACATCGGCGTGGCCAACTCCGCAATTGCAGACATGAGCACCAACGAAAACCGCGCCAAAAACTTTGGGCTCATTGGAATGGCCTTTGGCTTCGGCTTTGTCATCGGCCCCACCCTCGGCGGCCTACTCGCCAACCCAGACCTCGTTTCCTGGTTCGGCCCAGCCGTGCCTTTCCTCTTTGCGGCCCTGCTCTCTTGCCTCAGCCTAGCCCTCCTCACCTTCTCCTTTAAAGAAACCCTCAAACAGGCGACCCACCAACGCGTTCACCCGTTCATGGGCTTTGAGCACATCGCCAAATCCTTCAAAATGCCGGCTCTGCGAACCATCTTTCTGGTGGTTTTCCTCCACGCCCTCGGGTTCGCTTTTTATACGCAGTTCATGCCGGTTTTCCTGGTACAAAAATTCGCCATGTCACCCACGCAAATAGGGCTGCTCTTTGGTTTCGTGGGAATTTGGATCGCGCTCAGCCAAGGGCTCTTCACCCGCATCACCGCTCGTTACCTAAACCCGGTACAAACCCTGCGCAAGTCGCTCTTCCTACTTTCAGCCATTCTTTTCATAGTTCCTTTTGTGCCCAGCACAGCCCTGCTCTACCTCAGCCAACCCTTTGTCGCGATTTTTGAAGGACTCACTTTTCCCAACTCCACGGCCGTAGTTTCCCAAACCGCCAAACCCACCGAGCAAGGCGAAGCCATGGGAGTTACACAATCATTGCGTGCTTTGGGCCAGGCAATTCCCTCACTCGTCGCCGGCTTTTTAGTGAGCATCAATGAGAATTTAGCCATTTTAACAGGTGCAGTAATAATTCTCTTGGCATGGGCGGCGTTTATGATATCCTTCCGCCAGGCGAACCCAAAGGGTTTGCTAGACAAGAAGGTGACGTAAGTCACATCTGCTCTCCAAAAAATTAACTCCGATTCTATGAACCGCACCGAAACTATTGAAAGCCTAAAGGAAAAACTCGAGGAATGGTCCGAAGAGCTGGATGAACTTCAGGAGGAATTCGACAATCTCTACGACAACGACGAAAACGATGGGGACGACGAGGACAGTGAAGCGCTGCACGATCTGCGCATGTCACTCGAGAACATGCATCTCACCATGGACGAACTCGAACAATCCGACGAGGAAGGTTACGACGAAATCCTTTCCGCTCTCGAAAGTGAGATGGAAGAATTCACCGAAGGCCTAGTGGAAGCCCGCGAGCTCGTAAAAGCTTGATGGATCTTTACTCTTACCTGCTCCCGACTGATCGCATCGCCACTCATCCGAGTGAACCGCGCGACGCCTCGAAGTTGCTGATTTATAAAACTCAAACCGACGAGCTGCTTTTTGACACGTTCGCAAACCTGGCGCGGTACCTGCCATCCGACTCTTTTTTGGTGATGAACGAAACCAAGGTGCTCCCCGCCCGCGTGCGAGCAACTCGCGACGGCGAAACCCTGGAAATGATGATTCTGCCCAGCGAAGTGGACTACGAAGGTGGCACCGTCATCGGAGGTGGCACGGTTAAGGGCACCGCCAACAAGCGTCTCCGCAACGGTCAAACCCTTCAACTCACGCCGCTGCATACCCTCACCGTGATTGAAGAAACCCAAAAGGCCTTCACCTTTCGCGCGAATTTCGACCTCCATACCCTGCCCGCACTACTCCTGGAAATCGGGCAAACACCCATTCCCCACTACATTCAGCACGCCGGCCTCAGCGAGGCGGAACTCCGTGAAAAATACCAAACTATTTTCGCCAAAAATCCCGGCTCCGTGGCCGCGCCCACCGCTTCGCTGCACTTCACCGACCGCGTCTTCCGCGACCTAGACGCCGCCGGCATCGAGCGCCTTTTCATAACTTTGCACGTAGGCCTGGGCACCTTTGCGCCCGTGCTCCCCGAACACATGGAAAGCCGCACGCTGTACGAGGAACACATCGACCTGCCTCCCAAAACTGTCGCCCGCATACACGAACTCAAAGCCGCCGGCAAACGCTGCACCGCCGTGGGCACCACATCAACTCGCACTCTGGAATCTTTAGCTCGTGGGCATAGTGGCACGACCAATCTTTTCATCCTTCCACCTTTCGATTTCCAGCTCGTCGATCAGCTCCTCACCAATTTCCACCTCCCCAACTCCTCCCTCATGATGCTGGTAGAGGCTTTTTTACAGCACAAGCATGCGAAGCGTCATCTAAAAGACTTGTACGAAATCGCCATACAAAACGACTTTCGATTTTATTCATTTGGGGATTCGATGTTGATTCTGTAAAATAGACCCATCTAACCACGCCCCATGTCTCTCACCCTCCTCGCCATATTGATCTTGCCGATCGCTTTTAAGATGGTGCTCGACCCCTCTGGGATGCGCCGCGTGCTCAAAGATTGGGACGATTCCATGGGATTGCAATTCTTCAGCGGCATTATGACCTTGATGCTGGCCCTGCTGGTCTTCATCAGCTCCGAAATGAGCTTCAGCTGGGATTGGGAAAGCCTGCTTTCTTGGATGGGTGTACTCATTGGAATCAAAGGAGTGGCTTGCCTGATTCCTAGCGTGACCAAATGGAAAGTGCGAATGCTCACCGAGACGCGCATGCCCATTGCCGGTTTTGCTGCCATGCTCGTGGCGCTCGCACTCGTTTATATCGATACTCAAGTTCTCTAACAAGCGAACCCAATGAAAAAACGCATCTTTCAAATTTTCGCGGTAATTATGATTATTGGACTCCTGGCTGGCTCCCTTGCGCCTCTTCTGCTACAATTGGGATCCTCTAATTCAAGCGATGTCACAAACACAGAACTCAACAGCGAAACAACCGTTGATTAACGGCGACATGTTGATCGGCGATGTACTGAACCGTCTGCCCGATTCTGCACAAATCATGCAGGATTTTGGGCTGCACTGCACCAGCTGCAGCGTAAACGTGTTCGAGCCGCTCAAAATGGGTGCGATGTCACACGGGATCGAAGAAGCCGTGGTAGATGAAATGATCGGACGCATCAACGAACTCGCGGCCGCGCGCAAACGAGCGCCGGACGATGGCATTTATGTGACCGAAAACGCCGCGATCAAAATAAAAGAATTCGCCAAAGCAGAAGATAAAGAAGGCTACGGACTTCGCATCACCGCAAATGATAACGGTGGCAACGAACCCGCCTACGCCATGGATTTTGCAGAAAAAGGCGCCGCGGACGATAAGACTTTTGAGTTCCACGGCGTAGAGATTTATCTGGACCCGGAATCGCTGGCCAACTTGGGCGGCGCCGAAGTGGACTTTTTAGAAAGCGCCTACGGCAGTGGTTTCAAAATCAGCAACCCCAATTTCTCTACGAGTACGGCCAAAAAATCCGGCGGATGCGGTTGCTCTAGCGGAGGTGGCGGTTGTGGTTGTGGTCGCAACGAAACTAAAAAGGAAGGTGACGCCTGTGGCTGCGGAAACAGCGATTGCTAACGTACACAGCGAGCCACCAGTTCTCCCAACTCAGCCAAGTCTTTCGAGCTGAGGGTATAATTTGGCTTGTGCGCTTTATTTAGCAAAGCTTCAATCTGTGTTTGGTTTGGCTGAAAAGCAATTAGACCTTCAAGAATTGGCCGTTCAGCCGGGTTTTGCCATTTTTGATACAGTTCCCATCCAAAGTGACGGTAAACAATCTCGTCCTGAACCTGTGGGTCCGACAAAGGATTGCCCAAGTGATAGTCGCTAGGCTCAGCTCTCTTATTTTTATAATAGTGGAATTGTTTGGCAATATCCCACAGTGACCAAGACTGGCTTCCACTAAAAGGATTGCTGTGCACAAAACCACTCGTTCTCATAAGATTTTGAAAGCGTTCACGAATATCATCCGAAAGCCTCAAAACCTGAGATTTATCGAATTCAAAAACTTGCTTCAAAGCTTTTGCATAATCCACTTCATTGGCCTTCAAATTCCCTGCTCGCACACGTACTAATTCCGCCTCTAAACGTCGTGCGCTTTCAGGGGAAAGTCTATGTAAAATATCTTCATACAAAAGATAAGCGCCCGCTAAAGTGGCGAGTTCAGGGCTAGCCGGCGCCGCTTCCACTGGAACTGGATGGTCGAAACCATGTCCGTGACCATGATCATCCTCTGCAGGGATTTGAGCAGGCCCATGAGCCGGCCCATGAGCCGGCCCATGAGCCGGTGTCCCATGGCCGTGATCGTGCCCATGATGGGCGAATCCCGATCCCACATTTTCTACAAAACTTCTACCTCTCCGCTCCGTTTCTTTCCGATCTTCCAAGAGTGGATAAAAGTAATCCAAAACCGCTTCAGTACCCTCACTTATTTTCTTTTCAAAAGGCTTTGTGGCCACGGCTATGGCTGTATTTTTGTGCCTTCCAAAAGACATCACTCCACCCACTACCCAGCGCTTAAGTATACGTGAATTTTGTGTATTTTCTTCGGTAACGGTGGACTTGCGGATGGCTTCTTGAGACACTTTTTCAATATCTTCTTCCGTGATTCCAAACCCACGCGCCACAGAAATTGCCTGCAAGCGGCGGTCCATGAAATCATGGGTAGTAGCGGTGACTGAATTGAACAGCCAATCCACCGCAAACTTAACTACAACCGTCGGCCCTCCATACTTCAAAATGTGCAGGGCAAAGTTTCCGAATTGCAAGGCTAGCCCACGAGCCATGGGCCCAGCGTTCAAACCCGCTTTGAGCCCGTTGTAGGCAAAAATTCCAGTTGGAATCACTCCATCCACCACCTCTCCAACTCCAGGAATTAAACTGATGAGTGGATCCGCGGCAGGCATGGGCAGACGAAATTTTGTAAAAGGAATTCGCACGGTTAAATCCTCCCAAATGGCGGCAAAACGGCGCACATTGCTTTCTGCTTTTGCAGATTGTTTAACTGCATTGATGGCACTTTTGGCAACTTTGGGGTCCATGGTCAATCCCGGATGGAAATACTCATCCGCAATGGCATCCAACTCCGCATCGTCTACGCCCAACTTAGTTTTAATGTACTCACGAACATCCTCCCCAACCTCAGACTCCTTGGTAAATCCAACTCCTTTCACATACACTTCAGGCTCTTTTTTCTTAAAAATCCATCCGCTCACCGCTTTCAATCGATCCCGAAAACCCCTCCTCACCACAACAGGGCTGTCCAAAGGCAGGGGATCATCGTCCTTCATTGAATCCAATGAATCCGTTGAATCGGTGGAATCCACCGGGAGCAGTTTAATCCGTTCTCCATCCTCGTGAATCAATTCAAAACGGGTGTCTATTCGGCGTGACAGTTCTCCAAGAACCCATTCGAATTGATCTGGCGTGGCCTTCTTCCAAAAAACACCCTCGTTCAGCACCACTTCCACATACCCACTATCTACCCAAAAACGAAGTAAGCTGTCATCCGGCAGCCGCACGGCTCCCGATTCATTTAAGCAGATATAACCATTTTCGTCCGTGGGATAAGTGAGCCCACCTGCTAAGTCGTCTATTGAAGACATTTTTGAGTTGTTAGCATTATGAAATAATAAACCTTATAGCGAAAATGTCAATACCCCTGGCGGGACTTTGTAAAAAAGGGGGGTTTGACACCCTGCTTGTAACGGGCTTCAAACCTTGTGCAGAACACGACCGGCTGCCCCGGTGTATCACCATGAA
The DNA here is from genome assembly GCA_965230905.1 of uncultured Candidatus Peribacteria bacterium. Classification (GTDB taxonomy): domain Bacteria; phylum Patescibacteriota; class Gracilibacteria; order UBA1369; family 2-02-FULL-48-14; genus 2-02-FULL-48-14. The sequence continues at coordinate 785,392 of OZ246396.1, read as the reverse complement.
AAGTTTGTGCCCCGGCGTCAAATGGAATGAACTTAAATCACTTTGACCCAGGAAAAAAAATCCCGTATCTTGGGGTACACCTGGCACAAATCCCCCATATCTTGTGTCTACCACGTCGGCGCCCCACTACACTTAGGTCGGGGTTTTACTACGTTCAAGCGGACCCAACGGGTCTGCTAAGCAGGAACGTGGCGCAAGCCACATCCACCTTTATTTCCCCCTCCTTATCCCCGCTGTATGGCCCAATCGATCACTTTACCCGACCCCGTTCAGGCGAACGCGGCTCCCAAGGCTCCCGCTGCAAAACCAGCCCAACCCCGCGACGCAAAACCCGCCGGCAAAGCCCTCAGCATCAAACGCCGCTTCACTAAACCCGGCCTCGATGCCTTTAGCATGATCGATTTCGAGACTCGCGAAAGCCGCATCACCGAACCCGATGGAAAGATTGTATTTGAAATGAACAACGTGGAAGTGCCAACGACCTGGTCTCAGCTCGCAACCGACATCATCGCACAAAAATACTTCCGCAAGCGTGGAGTGGATGGCAAAGCCGGCAGCGAAAACAGCGCGAAACAAACCGTGCACCGTGTGTCTCACACCATCCGTACCTTTGGGGAACAGAATGGATACTTTGCTTCTAAAGAAGATGCCGATGCCTTTGAACAAGAACTGAAATTCATGTGCATCACGCAGCGTGGGGCCTTCAACTCCCCCGTTTGGTTCAACTGTGGGCTCTACCACGAATACGGAGTGGTCGGCGACGCCGGCAACTACGCCTGGGATTTTGCAGAAAAGAAAATCGTGGAAATCGACAACGTGTACTCCCGACCTCAATGCAGCGCCTGCTTCATCCAAAAAGTGGACGACTCGCTCATGGGAATTTTTGAACTCGCAAAAAACGAAGCTAAGCTCTTTAAATACGGATCTGGAACCGGTTCCAACTTCTCTGCTATTCGTTCTAAATACGAAATCCTTTCCGGAGGAGGAATCTCTTCTGGTCTCATGTCCTTCCTGGAAGTACTCGACCGCGGAGCCGGAGCTATTAAGTCTGGAGGAACCACCCGCCGTGCCGCCAAAATGGTGGTGCTGGACGTGGATCACCCCGAAATCCGTGACTTCGTGAACTGGAAAGTAGAATCTGAAAAGAAAGCCAAAGCCCTCATGGACGCTGGGTACAGCGGAGACTGGCGCGGCGAGGCTTACCACACGGTTTCTGGACAAAACTCCAACAACTCCGTGCGTGTAATGGACGAGTTCATGGAAGCCGTTGAAAAACGTGAAAAATTCTGGACTCGATTCCGCACCGACAACCGCAAGTACGAAGAAATGGACGCACAAGGACTCTTTGAAGAAATCTGTGCAGCCGCTTGGTCTTGCGCCGATCCTGGACTCCAATTCGACACCACTATCAACGACTGGCACACCTGTCCAAACACCGGACGCATCAACGGATCAAACCCTTGCTCCGAATACATGTTCTTGGACGACACGGCCTGCAACCTTGCTTCTCTCAACCTTGTGAAATTCCTGAATGACGACGGCAGTTTCGACATCGCCGGCTACCGCCACGCCGTTGAAATCTTCTTCATCGCTCAAGAAATCTTGGTGGACCTTTCTTCTTACCCAACTCCATCTATCGCGCAAAACAGCCACGACTACCGTCCACTCGGACTCGGTTACGCCAACCTCGGAACCTTGCTCATGATGCTCGGCGTGCCATACGACTCCGACAAAGGACGCTCTATCGCCGCGGCTCTAACCGCCATTATGCACTGCCACGCCTTCGCCACTTCTGCAGAACTCGCAAAAGCCGTGGGCACTTTCGCCGGCTACGAAGCCAACAAAAAACCCATGCTCCGCGTAATGGAAATGCACCGTGCAGCCGCTCACAAAATCGACTCCAATCTCGCCGGCACCGCCCTTTATGATGCCGCTGTTGAAGACGCAGACCTCGCTGTGAAACTCGGAGAACAATATGGATACCGCAATGCGCAAGCCACCGTGCTCGCACCAACCGGAACCATCGGTCTGCTCATGGACTGCGACACCACCGGTGTGGAACCTGAATTCTCCATCATGAAATGGAAAAAACTCGCCGGAGGAGGACACTTCAAAATCATCAACAAATCCATCCCAAACATCTTGCTCCGCCTCGGCTACACCGAAGACCAGATCAAAGAAATTGTGGAGTACGTGATGGGTAACGACAAACAAGAAGCCGCTGAAACCCTCGAAGGCGCACCTGGCCTTAAGGAAGAACACTTCGCCATCTTCGACTGCGCGAACAAATGTGGAAAAGGAACCCGTTACATCGCCCCACTCGGTCACGTTAAAATGATGGCAGCCGTGCAACCCTTCCTTTCTGGAGCCATTTCCAAAACCGTAAACATCCCTAACGAAGCGACCGTAGAAGAAATCGAAGGCATCTACCTCCAATCGTGGAAACTCGGTCTCAAGGCCATCGCGCTTTACCGTGATGGAAGCAAGCACTCTCAACCGCTCTCCAGCAAAAAGGACAAAGTCGCCGCTCCCGAAGCAGCAACCCTGCCAGAAGGCGCCGTGCTCCGTGGATCCAAAATCTCCATGCCCACCAAGCGTCACGGAATCACCGTGGAAGCCGCTGTGGCCGGACAAAAAATGTACCTCCGCACCGGTGAATACGAAGACGGCCAACTCGGAGAACTCTTCATCGACACCTTTAAAGAAGGGGCTTCCTACCGAAGTCTGCTCAACTGTTTCGCCGTGGCCGTTTCTATTGGTCTCCAATACGGTGTGCCTCTGGAAAAATACGTGGACTCCTTCACCTTCACCCGTTTCGACCCAAGTGGATTCACCACTCACCCCAACATCCGAACCTGTACTTCTATTGTAGACTTTATTTTCCGAGTGCTTGGAATGGAATACCTCGGCCGCACGGACTTTGTGCACGTGGAACCCAAAACCACTCAGTTCATGGAAAACACCCTCAAAGGAAAATTCACCGAAGCCATTAAGATGGAAGCCGACGCCGACGAAGAAAACGACGACAGCGGCGACATCGCCAGCCAAACAGGAACAACAGGAACAGCTCCAGCTGGCGCTGGAGTGCACGACGCCCTCAGCGCCGGACTCAAAAGCATGATGGGCGACGCTCCCCTCTGCGGAACCTGCGGCCACGTGACCGTGCGCAACGCCACCTGCTACAAGTGTCTAAACTGTGGGAATAGCATGGGCTGCTCGTGAGACCGCAGCGAAAGCGGAGGTCCTAAAAAGCCGTCCGCAGGACTCAATATTTTAACTCTTCAAAGAGGCCCTTCACTCCACGGTAGGGTCTCTTTTATTAGCTGCCCTTGACTCTAAACCTCAAGTCTCCTACAATCGCTTGGCTCATCAATCTTATGGTAAACAAACACAGCTTAAAACACGGGATGACGACGGTCAATTCGACTCGACCGAAGTCAAAGCTTTCTAAGCGCAAGAACAAGGCGAAAGCCCGACCTCGTGCTGAAGCTCGTCAGAACGCTCTGCGAGAAGCCCTGGCAAAGGGCAATTAATCACGCCCCCCATTTATGGGTCTCTTTTCGGTTTTTAAACGAAAACGCCGCACCAGCCAAGCGAGCTTTACCAGCTACAAGAGCTCGCGGCTTTCGAGCAGAAAGCCATTTGTGCCCAAAGTGCGTGCCATTGCCGGAACCGACCGTGCCTCCCGTCGTCGCAGTGAAAAAACCGGGCGCTTTTTATGGTACATCAAAATTTTCGTGGGAGTGGTCGCCACTTTAGGCCTCATCTACCTGCTTTTTTTGAGCACGGCCTTCGAAATTCAAAGCATTGAAGTGAAAGGAGAAGCCGACACCGCCCAGGAGCAAAGCGCCATTAAAGAAGAGCTTCAAGAGTTTTTGGGCGACAATTTGCTGCTTTTTGACACCGGCACCCAGGAAAAAGCGTTTTTAAGCACCTACGCCTACCTGAAAACCCTGGACATCGACCGTGACTTTTTCCACACCATTTCCGTAACCGTAGAGACCTACCCGCCCGTGGCCAATGTGCGCATGGAGTTCGAAAACGGCAGCACCCAGTACTTTGTGATCAATGAGCACGGATTCATCGCCAGCATTGGAACCAGCCTGGAAAATCTGCCTCTGATTGTGATGGACGTGACCGGAACCGACATGGACATACCTGTGGCTGAGGAGACGCCCACGGAAGAAACTCCAACAGAAGAAGCCGCTGTGGAAGAAGAACTTCCGGCCGACACCATGCCCGACCAGATCAACGAGGAGTTGATTTCTCAGGAAACCTTGGCCACTCTGCTGGAAACCGCCGAGAGTTTTGAAGGAAAATTCGACATGGAAGTGCTGGAAATCGCCTATCTCAAACGCGCCCGCGAACTCCACCTCTCCACGGAGCGTTATTTTTCTGTGTGGATCGACCTCACTCAGGACGTTCCGCTGCAACTGGCGAAGCTCAAAAAAGCGCTTACCGAAATCGATATTTACACCGCGCCGCTCGAGTACATCGACCTAAGAATTTCTGGACAGAACGGCGAAAAAGTAATATATAAATTAGGCACACCTGAGTAAATAAACACACAAACCATGTCCGACACCGAACAAATCTCCAAAATTCTGCGCATGATCGAAGCGGCAGAGTCTTCATTGAAGTCCGCCCGCGATCTGTTATCTGAGATCTCCCCAAGTTCCGTGAGCACTCACGCACCTATGAAAGCCGAGGACGCCAAAGCCTACGACCAAGGCGAAACCCAAATCATCGAAGGCACTTTTGACGGCCAAAACATGATCGGGCCAAACGAAAAGATCTTCCCCGTGCCAGCGAACTACGCCAGCAAATCCAAATTGGTGGAAGGCGACCGCTTAAAACTCACCATCATGTCCAACGGAAGCTTTGTGTATAAACAAATCGCACCCATCGACCGCGAATTCGTAAAAGGCGCCCTGCTCAAAGAAGACGGCCAGTTCAAAGTGGTGGCCAACGGAAAAACCTACCGTGTGCTGCTCGCCTCCGTAACCTATTATAAAGGAAACATGGGCGACGAAGTGACCCTCATCATTCCCAAAGATCGCGAGTCCATGTGGGGAACCATTGAAGCCGTTATTCCCCAAGTAGGCGGAGCGGAGTACAATCAGGAAGAAAGCTTTTAGGCCGCCTGAGTATCGTCCCACTTCAGATGATTTGGTATACCTTCGGGGCATACGCTCTGAAGGGCGGCATAATAGGCAGGTCTTACTCGAGGACTTGGGGGAACATTACTGAGCCCAAGCAACTTCATTCCACGTTCTTTGATGTTTCCATCTGCATGACCAAGCATCCATGTAAGTAATTTATAACCTTCATCATGAGATGTAGCCGTATATAGGCCATGGAATAGATCTTGATAATAACCGTCATTTCCTAAACAATCTTTCGTTGTGCTTGCTGCTTGGATGGCTTGAACAATGGCCAGTCGTGAATCAAAACTTAGTCCAAAAAACAGTGAAGGTGCAAAACCATTTTCTTGATTAGTAAGGAGTTGAACCACCCCCCTATTGTCGCCAGTTTCCAACTGAGCGATGGCTTCGGCGACTAAATTTTCTCCTGGTATATCTACGTTCATAGAATATGTTTATATAGCGTATAGTACCATATAAACCGTACTCTCACAAGATTCACGTGCTGAGTTGACCTGAAGACTGCTTTGCCCTACTCTTTGCGCATGGAAAACAACCATGAAATCAGCATCGCGCAGGCCTTGAATCACGTTCAGTCGTGGCTCAACGCTGGCGAATACGACAAAGTGATCCAGGGTTGCCAGGAAATTTTGCAAATTGAACCTGGAAATGCCCGTGCAACCGCCCTTATGAAAATGGCCGAAGAACGTCGTCACGCAAACGTGAAAGGTGAACCAATACCTGCGCCAGCGCCCATGCCTGAGCCAACGCTGCAAGTGGAGGAAACCCCAGTGGCTCCCCATCCCAGCGCGACCGACTTTGAACTTCCACCTGAAGAAGATGAAGCAGAAGACAATAGCTTTGAAAAACGGAAACTCTTTTTGGCCATGCTGATCCCGGCCGTGTTGGTGGTTTTGATTGGCGGGGGAGCAATCTGGTGGCTCGCCATCCGTGACCGTGAAGCCGAGATCGAAGACAATTTGACCGATGAAACACACGAAAACGAAAACCGTTACCTGGAAGAAAACGACGAGCGCGTAGAAATGATGCAAAAAATGGAAACCGCCATTGAGGCGTACGAGCAGGAAACCGGCGAATACCCTTCTATTTCCAAGATTGAATCGGTTTTTGCCGAAAACAGCGATTTTGACGAAATCCCTTCCGACCCCCGCCAAGGTGAAATCGACAAGGCGGGCCAGGCTTTTGGATACATCTACGCGGTTTACGACGGCGTGGGGGGTAAAAATTCCGTTTATATTTTGTCCGCTCTCTTTGAAGACAATCGTGGCTTTGGAACCGCCTGGGCTGAAGGCGCACCCATCAAAAACTACCCCGATTTCCGTGACTACGAAGAGGCCAGCGTGACCTTTATTGGCGGCGACGAAGACGACGTAGAAAGCGTTGGGAAAGGTCCAAATGACGACGGCGAAGAGCCTAAAGTGAACCCAAACAATTAAATGTTCTCCTGGAAAGACCCAAAACGACCAATCCTGGCGCTGGCCCCTATGGCCGGCTACACGGACACCGCTTACCGGCAGCTGATTAAAGGAATCGAGCCGCGCGTGATTTGTTTTACCGAATTCACCAGCGCCGACGGAATTGTGTACGACAGCAAAATGACTCTAAAACAGCTGGATTTTAATCCGGACGAAGAACGCCCGCTGGTGGCGCAGATTTTTGGAAAGAAGCCGGCGAACTTTGCAGAAGCTGCGAAACGAATCGAAGCCATGGGCATTGACGCCATCGACATCAACATGGGTTGTCCCGCCAAAAAAGTGGTGAGCAGCGACCATGGAAGCGCCCTCCTGAAAAACCCCTGCCGCGCAGCAGAAATTGTGGAAGCCGTGGCGAAGGCCTGCAAAATTCCCGTGTCCGTGAAAACCCGAATCGGTTCCGACAAACTGGATCTGCCTTGGTTTGTGCAATTTTGTAAAGATATGGAAAGCGCAGGCGCTTCGCTGCTCAGCATCCACGGACGCACGGCGAAGCAGATGTACATGGGCCGCGCGGACTGGGAACCCATTTACGAAGTGAAGCGGAATGTGGGCATACCGGTGATTGGGAATGGCGACGTGAAGAGCGTGGCCGATGCCCTCGCGAAACTGGGCAATCTGGACGGCGTGATGGTGGGCCGCGGAACCATGGGCAACCCCTGGCTGATGGCGGAAATCGCCGCTGCGTTTAATGGCGAGGACTACACGCCGCCGCAAACTTTTGAAGAAAAAATGCCAACCTACTTGCGCCACGCCGAACTCTGTGTGGAATCGAAGGGCGAAGAACGCGGCATCAAGGAAATGCGCAAACACTTTGTACAACTCCTCCGCGGCTTCGACGGAGCCAGCGAGTACCGCGCCCAAGTCGTACAAATCAACACCCTCGACGAAGCCCGCCGCATCCTCTACGAAATCGTAGAAAAACTCCGCTCCGGCAAGCTAGCCCTGACCGCCAATTCCAAAACCTACTTCGACCCTAAGAGCCTCGATAAAGCTCAATAAGGCTATAAATAGTGACCTGTTGTCAGCCTTCCAACAACGCATTTTTCCAGATTAAAGCCCTCGCCGCGATTTCCCAAATCCCACCACCCCAAGCTAGCATTAAGAAATGCACACTCTTTTTGAACTTCGGCTCTGCGAAACGCGCGAATATTCTCCGCGTCTGCTGGAACACTGGCTGCACACCCTGCAAAAACATCCCCACCCCATCGACTTTTTCATCCGCGAAAAGGAGGGCAAGGTGGAACTGCTCTGCAGCGAAGACCTGAGCGCGCACCTCCTTGGCAGCCGCCTCCTTCCAAGCACCCTCACACCACAAACGCCCCACCACTTCGTCCGCCAAAGCAAAGGTCCGCTGCTCCCTATAAAACGTTATTCGCAATTCGAAGACCGCATCCAAAAAACCCACATCGCCCCGCTGGATACACTGCTGCCGCAGCTCGCAAAAACGCCCGGCGCCTTCATCCACCTACACTTCACCCCGCTACGCGACCGCACCCGTGAACGTATACTCAAAAAAGCCAAGAAGCCCTATTTTGAACCCGAGCGCCGTTTCGACCAGTGGGAAAGCAAAGCCTGGTTCAGCTTTAAACTCCGCCGTTTTCTCGGCCCGCTCCTCCGCAAATCCCTACTGCACACGCCGCTCAAAGCGCCACCGCAGGAGCAAATGGAATCGCTGCACGAACGCGAAGATCCGCGCCGCGCGGTGCTCGACAAACTCTCGCGTCCACTTTTCAAATGCACCCTCGCACTCAGCCACCCGTTCAGCGATTTTATTCACGGCTTCACCCTGCCCTACCTGGGCGAAGTCCGCCTCAGCCGCAAACCCAGCCCGCTGATTTTTAGTGCGGAAGAACTCGCCACCCTGCTCTCGCTGCCCAGCGCCAAGGAACAAGCCGCGCATCTCCACACCGAACCCACCGCCTACCTGCCCGCCCCAACCGAGCTCACACTTGAAGAAGAGGATCGCAAGCGCCACCTTTATCTCATCGGGAAAACTGGGATGGGAAAATCCACCGTGCTGCTGAATTTTTTCCAAGAAGATTGCCAAGAAAACCGCGCCATCGTAGTCCTGGATCCCCACGGTGACCTGATTGAAGACGCCCTGCGCCTCACCCCGCCGCAGCGCCATAAAGACCTCATCGTCCTAGACCCCAGCCTCACCGATTTTCCGCTGGCCATCAATCCACTGGAGCTGCAAACGGGCGAAAACGCCAACCTAAAAACCTCCGCCCTGGTGGAAATGTTTGAAGTGCTGGCCAAAGGCAGCTGGGGGCCCCGCCTGGAATACATTCTCCGCAACGCGCTGCTGCTCCTCACGCTCGCGCCCAACACCACGCTGCTCGATCTGCCGCGCCTGCTCACCAACGCATCTTTTTGCCAACGTCTGCTGGACTGCACGCAAGATTTTGAACTCCACCGTTTTTTTGAGCAGGAATTTTTGGCCCAGGATTTAAAGACCCGCCAGGAACACATCGCGCCGATACTCAATAAAGTGGGTCCGCTTCTCACCCTCCCGCTGCTCCGAAATATTTTCGGCCAACCCCGCAGCAAATTCTCCTTCGAAAACGCCTTCGCGGAAAACAAAATTGTCCTCGTCTCGCTGTCTAAAGGAAAACTCGGCGAAGACTGCAGCGCCATGTTGGGCATGATTTTTATTTCCATGATTCAATCCACCCTGCTCCGCCGCGCTGAATTGCCGCCCGAACAGCGCAGCACGGTGTGCCTCACCGTGGATGAATTTCAAAATTTCACCACCAAAACCCTACTCAGTATGCTGGCCGAATCCCGCAAATACGGCCTTGCCCTCACCCTCGCCAACCAGTACCTCACCCAGCTGCCGCCCGAAATCCAAGATGCGGTGCTCGGCAACGCAGGCTCACTGCTCTGTTTCCGCACCAGTTACGCCGATGCCCAAATCCTCGCGCCCTCCCTCGGCCTTTTGGAAGAAGACCTCACCCAACTCGCCCCCTTTCAGGCTTACAGCAAGCTGCTCCATCGCCAAAGTCCACTCCCACTTTTCCGCATGGACGTTCACAAGCCCAAGTTTCCCGCACAAAACGACGCTTCCCAGATTAAACGAAGCTCGCAAGAACGCTACGGCCGCCCGGTTCTCCTGGTTGAAGAAAAGCTGAAAATCAGGTATAATAAAGGAGATTCGCGCCCACTCGGCAGAGCCGAGCCTCCCTGTCTCCGCTAAAAATGAAAAAAAATCTCGCCTCACTGGCCTTTATACTCACAACGTGTGGTTTACTGCATTCGCCGCTTGCCCTTGCGGATAATGGCTACAGCGGTTTTGACGTTTCCGAGATCCTGGACATCGATACCAACGACAACGGCACCAATGAAAGCACCGACATTTACGAAAACATTCAAGACGACGCAAAAGAAAATAACACGTCCGTAGCAGCCGCCCTCATCCTCCGTGTGATCAATGTGCTCACCCTGCTCATCGCCACCTTCACCTTCATCACCATTATGATTGGAGGGTTCATGATGGTCACCGCCGCCGGGGATGAAAGCAAAATCGACCGCGCCAAAAGCATACTCACTCAATCCGTTATTGGGATGGTGCTCGCCTTTTTCTCCTACTTCATAGCCGCCCTTATTCAATCTTTCTTCTACTGACCCCACGCTATGCGCAAATTCCTCGCCTTCGCTCTCGTTTCCTACCTCACGACCTTCTGGGCTCCGTTTGTGACTTTGGCGGTGGATTCAGACCCGACCGATGAATACGCCTCCGACGCAGAAAGCTGTGTATATACAGGACTCAATTGTGACGAAGTCTCCGAAGAAGAGATGGCTGCAGCAGAAACAGCAGCAGATGAAAGAGAAGCAGCAGAATCCACCTCCACTCCCGCCACTGCCGCGGAGAAGGAAAACGACATCGATCCTCCCAATAAGATGTGCCCTTTTGGAATCCAATTGCCTTATGGATCTACCGAAGAATACAAAAAGGACCAATACAAACAAGCCAATGAATTGGAAACCTTAATGTACGAGCTTGAGTTCAGCACGGACGAAGGAAAGGACTCTAACACTTGTGGCCAACCCAACAACTACAGCGGTTACCTGGAAAAAGGCGATTGCAGTGCCGACGGACTCATTGTTACGGAAATCACGGAAGTGATTGCCCCGGACGTAGACCTGGAGGACAACAAAATCATCACCGTGTACGCGGGACTTTGCTGTTTTGCCGGAGAAGTGGATGAGACAAGCGGAAAGGTCATAACCTGCGACGATACAAGAACCATATACACAAGCACGGATGAGGGCGGCAGCGGTTTTGATAAGTGCAATGCCGTGGCCGAAAACTGCGACAAACGCCAGTGGGTGATTGGATCCAGTGGAATCGGTGTGGTCAAACTCATGGTGAAGCAAGTCTTCACCTTTGGAGCCTTTGCCGTAGGTTCTATTGCGGTTTTCACCATGGTTTTTCAGGGAATAAAAATCTCGGTTTCGGGAGTGAGCGGAGACATCAGTGAATCCAAAAACAAAATCCTCCAAGCCCTTTCTGGAATTGTTTTACTCTTCCTCTCAGGACTCATTTTGTACACCATTAACCCTGGCTTCTTCGGATGAAAACTCTACGCAAAACTCTTTTCGGATTAGTGCTGGGAATAAGCTTGCTGTGCTCCACCGCAGTCACGACCTTTGCCTACGAATGGGAAACAGATGACGCAAGCGATGAAGAAGGCACCGTAGAAACCGGCGACGAATCTCCTGCAGGTCAGGTGACCCAACCCGTCATTCCCCTCCCCTCCTTTTTGCCAAGCCCCGATGTGGGTGAACGCGGTTACGACACACAAAATTATCTGCTCAACGAAACCATTCCCAGGGGAATCAACATTGTGATTGGTCTCTTTGGAATCGCAACCTTCATAGGTATTTTGGTGGCCTCCATTCAAATGCTCACCGCCTACGGAAATGAAGACAAAATCAACCGTGCCAAAACCAGTCTGCGCTACGGAATCATAGGATTTTTGCTCTCCATCCTTTCTTACGGAATCGTTTCCATTGTGGTGTCCGTGGCCCTTCCAAACAACGACGACCACGACGCCGACACCGCCTTCTTCAGCATCCCATCGGCCTACGCCGTGGACATTGAAGACGACCTAGATATCCTGCTCCCCAGCCAACAAACCATTATTGAAGATCAGGACCCAGACAAACGCGTTTCGCTACCGGGCGGAGACTTTTTAGGAGAAATCGTGCCGGCCGTCATAACCAACGCGCTCTACGTAACCGCCTTCCTCATCTTCATTGCCTTCATGTACGGAGGCGTGCTGCTGGTGATTGGCCGTGGAAACGAAGAAGCCACCACCAAAGCCAAAAGCATCATCATTTACTCAGGGGTGGCCTTGGTGCTGCTTTCGCTGGGATACGCCATCGTATACGGTATCGCCAACCTCAACCTCACCGACAATGAAGATACGGAAATCGACGAGGTATTCAATAACCGTGAAGACTCCAATGATTAAAAAACTCCTCCTCACCGTTTTGGCCGCTATCCTGTTTTCCTTTTGCGCGGACGCCGCCTTGGCCGTCATTCAGTTGGACGACAATCTGCGCCCCAGCAATCTCCCCACCATCACGGCGGAAGAAGCGGTGGACAACGATCACCCGGAAAGTGCAGCCACCCAAACCCTAATCATGTTCGTGGGAAATTTGGTCAGCCAGGTGCTGCTTTTTGCGGGCGCCCTAACCATCGTCTTTTTGCTCTGGGCCAGCTACAACTACATCTTCGCCTTTGGTAAGGACGAAAAAATCGAAAAAGGAAAACGTGGAATGTTTTGGTCTCTGGTGGGACTGCTCACTATTCTGCTTTCCTACGCCATTGCGCAGGGTATTTTGCAGATTGTACTCCAGGTGGACGAGTCAGCGGTTTAAGCGTACTGTGTCCGCGCACGCCCTTATCTCTAACCTTAAAAGCATGTTCAGACCTTTACTAGCCAGTTTCCTTACAGGAGCGCTATTTTTAACCGCTTGCGGAGGATCCGGCAACAAAGCTGAGGACACCGGGAAAGCTATGGCAGAAACCGCTTGTCTTTTGTTCGACGAAAACGTTGCCTTGGAAGACATTGAAGCCCAGACCGGTGAAATCATGAACAAATACGGTTACGACACTCCAGAAGACATCGACACCTACCTCGCAGAAATCCGAGGAACCGAAGATCTCAACCAAGTTTCTGAGGCAGCCCGCACGCACCTCGAAGCCACTTGTTCCGAAGCCCTCACCGCCAGCGGTGTGACCGCAGCGGACCTTGCTGAGGCAATGGTTGCTGAATAATTCGAAAGGAAGTAAAAGCTCACTGGAAGCGAAAAGAGAGAACTCATGAGTTCTCTCTTTTCTTTCTATAATTCACGTTCGCTTATTACTTCCTTTCTTCCCTGGCTGGAAACAGCGCATCCCCCAGCACAATCGTTTCACCACCCACTTGGTCCAGGATTTTTTGTGCCGCTTCAGGAATAACGGGCACCAGCATTTCGCCCAAGGCTTTGCACAAATCCATCAGGTTTCCCATCACCACTTCCAATCGCACCAAATCCGTCTTCGCCAGTTCCCAAGGCTTCTGTTGGTCTACGTACAAATTCCCCTCCCGCGCCAATACAATCATCGATTCCAAAGCTCCTTTCACATCAAAAGAAGTGAAGCCTTCGTGGTAGCCCTTCCACGCTTTATCAATGGCCCCCTTCAAAGCGGAGTCGCCCACCGGTCGGCGGCTTTCAAAGTTTTTTGTAGAAAGAGTTACGCTGCGGCGAAGCAAGTTTCCAATGGTGTTTTGCAGTTCATCTTTGTACACAATCGCAAAACGTTCGCGTGAAAAATCGCCGTCTTCGTCGCTGGGCACTTCACGCAGCAAATAGTAACGAACCGGGTCCACGCCCCAGTCGCGCAGCAGCTCCATGGGGTCCACCACATTGCCAAGCGATTTGCTCATTTTCTGCCCTTCACTGGTGAGGAACCCGTGCACGTACACTGCCTTGGGCAGTTCTAGGCCGGCGGCCATCAGCATCCCGATCCAGATTCCGCAGTGAAACCGAATGATGTCCTTTCCAATCAAATGCACATCCGCCGGCCACAATTTTTTAAATTGTTCCTCATCGTCCTCGTAACCAACCGCCGAAATGTAGTTCGTGAGTGCGTCACACCACACGTACATCACTTGATCGTCATGACCAGGCACATCAATCCCCCACGCCAAAGTTTTCTTGGGCCGTGAAAAACTCACATCCTGCAGACCTTCTTCCAGCAGCGACAAAAATTCATTCTTTCGGGATTGCGGACGAATCAAAAGCTCCCCGCTCTTCACTTTTTCCTTAATCGCATCGGAATAATCGGAGAGCTTGAAGAAGATGTTTTTCTCCTTCAGCACTTCCGGTTCACGCAGGTGAATGCTGCATTTACCCTCCACCAAATCCTTATCCAAAATAAAGGCCTCGCAACCCGAGCAGTACTTACCTTCGTATTCTTTATCGTAGAGTTTTCCAGCGGCTTCCAAAGCCAACCACATTTTTTTAGCTGCCGCTTCATGACGCGCGCTCGTGGTGCGAACAAAGTCATCATTCGCCGCGTTCACCGCCTTGTGGAAGTCCAAAAAAAGCGCAGCGTTCATATCCGCCAAAGCCTGCGGTTCCACGTTTTTTTCCTTAGCCACTTGCTGAATTTTACTGCCGTGCTCGTCCGTTCCCACCAAAAACCGCACGTCGTCGCCAATCATACGGTGGTAACGCGTCAGCGCGTCCCCTTGAACCGCCTCCAGCGCGTGCCCCATGTGCGGACCCGCATTCACGTAAGCAATCGCATTGGTAAGATAAAATTTGGCCATAAGAAAAGTAAAGTGGCCCAACTATACTAGGTTTTCTTCCTTATTCCAATGAAGGAAGCGGATTGAATAGCTCCGCGAATGGAAAATTCGTAATCTTTCCACCCACACCTGGAAAGTTTTTTTCTGCATCGTCATCCGCTGTATGATACAAAACAAAGTCAAAAACGGGCAGATTTTCGCCTTCCCTCACCAAGGTTTTTAAGAGCTGACGCGCGCTGCCGTTCTCCACATCCGCCACGCTGCTGATTTCGGTGTACTCACACACCACTTCGTCGAGCTCGGTATTTACCGAGCTGGAACCACTGGTCCAACGCAAACGATAATAAATGTTAGCATCGTCGATGCCTTGAATGATGTTGGTGAGCACCAAATAGCTGTAATCGTGATCCGCCAAAAAGGTGGAAATGGGGTAATCAGGATAAAAATGGGAGGGCGTACCGGAGTCATAAAATTTAGCATTCATATACTTCGGAGCCCCCTTGGAGCCGGGGCCAAAAACGGAGGGATTGACCTTAGAGGTACGAGCGTTGTCTGTATCGAGCGGAATATATTCTGAAATCGCTTCCGTTTTTTCATTATAAAGTCCCAAAATTTTCCAACGAAGAATGTCTTCTGAATTGAGAAAATTGGACATCACTCCATACAGCGATTTGCCTTCGTCATCCCCCACATAAAAATCCACCGCAAAGGACGTATTTTTTAAGAAATCGCCGCCCTCATTGGTTTGCGCAAACAAAGCCAATTGAATGGATTCGTTGGGCGCGAGTACGCTCCAGCCGTCGGAATCCTGGCCCAGGCAAGGCACCATGTCTTCACGCGCGTGCAGATTTGCCGACGCCAAAACGGAGTTGGTGTACACATAATCGCTGTAGCTGGGTTCGTAGCCAGGCAAATTTTCTTTCACGGCATAGAGTCCAATTTCGCTCATTCCCTCCGCCCCGTACAAAGCTTGCGTGCCGCCCACAATGGTGCGCACCGCCGCAATGTCGCGAATCACCAAAACGCTCACCGAAATGCTCACCAAAATCAGCATGGTCATCATGAAGAAAGAAAGGAGCAGCGCACTGGCACGACGGTTTCTCATTGGTAGAAGCGGCTGGTTATAGAGGTTTGAAAGTCCACGGTGATTTCTTCTTGCACGCGCCCCGGCATAGAGAAGGTGATTTCCATTTGCACGGTGGGCTGGTATTGAATGGCCTCTTCAGTGGAGTTTTCGTAAGGATTTTTGTCGGGGAAAATGCGGAAGTGCACATAGGGCACGCGGGTGGTTTCACTGTGCAGCAAAACGGGCGAGCTGGCCACGTCGTTTTCATCAATGGTGAAGAGGCTTAGTGTTTCTACTTCCTCGTCCCAAATAAAAACCGTCTCCGTCTGGCCGTCGGGGCTGCGCAGGGCCAAAACGTCGGAGCTCAAACCATCGTTGTAGTAGGCGTAATCGATGGTGTTCTCCTTCACCGCATCGGAAATCAAATCCATGGTCCCCTGCGTTTCCAGCATCAGGCTGCGCATCGCCAAAGCTTCTTGGTCCGCGCGATGAAACATCAAATACGTGGAAATAGCGAAGCCAATAAAAATAGTGAAGACCGTGATGGCAATGATCATCTCCAGCAATGTAAAGGCTGATCTTTTCATTTCCAATCGCTTAAGTAAGTAGAAAGTTCAACACTGCGGGCGATGCCGCGTTCCTCCCAACTCACGGTGGCCGTGACTTCCACCACGTCTTGCAAGTCGGTAACAGGTTTGAAGCTAAGGGCACGTGTGTATTCGAATCCGCTGTCGTCGGTGACAATGGAATCCTCCGCTGACCTCGCCAAGCCAAAACACGGTGGACAGGCTTCATCCGTCAAAAAAAGATTGAGCTGCGATTCCGTGCCCATATCAAAATCACTGCCCCAGAGCAGGCTACCTCCATTCCAGGAATAATTTTGGAGCCAGTTGGAGTCGCGCATAAAACGCACGGCTTCCAAACTTTCCTGCGCCAAATACATGCCCTGCAGCGAGTGCAGATTGCGTTGATTCGCCAGCAGCGTGCTCAAAATAAGTCCTGTTACAGCGCTTATCACCACCGTTATCAGGGTGATGGCAATCAAGGTTTCAATGAGAGTAAACCCAGGGGCGCTATTCTTCATCGGTGCCGAGGGATAAGGTAGCTAAGTTGGTGACGGGGGAAATGATAACAGATAAATCCATATCCAGTTCATTCTTGTGCTCAAAATGAACCACGGCGTCGCCCGTGGTCGCCTCGCCATTTTCGGTGTAAAAAACCAATTCTCCATCGGGCGGACTGTAAAGCACCCAGAGCTTAGAAACCGGCAGCTCGGCCACAGCAATGGCAGAAGCAAAAGCGCCGCCACTCGGCATTCCGTACGATTCCGTTTCAAAGTTCTCGCAAGCTCCGCCCACATAATCGCCCCGCACAAAAAGCGGCGCCTTGCCTTTTTCAAAATACGCACCCTCGCACAAAAAAATCGTCTCCACCGTTCCGTCTTCCGCCGTTTCACGGCGCACCTTTCCTCCGCCCACTTCGCCGCGCGCCTGCTGCATCATCGCCACAGACTGATCCGCAATGAGCGCCAATTCCTGCCGCTGCTTCACTCCTGCAAAATCCAAAACCAGCGTGGCCGAAAGCACCCCAATAATGGTGATCACCAAAAGAAGTTCTAGCAGTGTAAATCCAGGAGCCGCCATCATCGAAGGTGGCTTTTTCATGATACTAAGGTTGAAAGAGAGAAAATGGGCCCGAGCAAAGCGAGGGCCAATACTCCTACGGCCACTCCCACAATAACAATCACAATGGGTTCCAAAATAGTGGTGAAATTCGCCAGGGAATTTTCCACTTCTTGTTCATAGTGGGAGGCCAATTTTTCTGAAATTTTTCCGAGCTGCCCGCTGTTCTCTCCCACCGAAACCATGGCGATCACGGTTTCTGGAAACAAAAACGGCGCCTTGGCCAAATTGTCGGCAATTTTTTCTCCCCGCTCAATCCCGCTACGCAGCGTGACAAAAAAGTCCTTATATAAAGAATTACTCACCGCGCCACCCGCAATGCGAATGGCCTCATGAATGGGCACTCCACCTTCCACCAGCAAACTGAGCAATTGAATGAACTTTGCCACATTGAGTTTACGAATGGTGTCGCCCACAAAGAAAAACGAAAGCGCCCAAATGTCCATGCGCCGGCGTCCACCTTCCGTTCCCGCATAAAACGTTGCCAGTAAAACTAAAAACACCATCAAAATAATGAAGAGCCACATGAAGTTGATAAAAAACGTTCCTCCTTTCAAAATCACCTGAGTCAAAAAAGGCAGGTCAAAATTCGCCTGCGTAAAAAATTGATCGATGCGGGGAATCACCACCGTCACCACAATGGCACCGGAAATGAGCAGCGCAATCAAAACCGTGATTGGATAAATCAAAGCCCCGCGCACTTTCAAATACAAGGTGTGCGTGCGCTCGGTTTGCTTCGCGAGCTTGAACAAAAGCAGTCCCAAATTTCCAATGCTCTCTCCGCTGCGCACAATTCCCACTTCCGAATCCTTAAATACATCGGGGAACTTGAGCATGGATTGGCTCATCACTTTTCCACGTTCCACATCATAAGCCAGCGTATTTATAATCCGCGCAAAGCGTGGGTTTTCTGTTTTCTTAGACAGCACCTTCAGCGCCTTCATAATAGGAATCCCGGCATCGATCATCACCGCGAGCAGATGGAAAAAATACGATTTCTCTTTAATGCCCACTTTTCGGCGGTCTATAAAAAAGTCCCTCATCCGCACAGAAAACGGCTGACCCACACTGCTGTACACTCCATAAACAACCGAAGTTTCCTTCTCGGACGATTTTTCCATCAGCTTAGAAGGAAGCTCCATGACAGGGGGATTTTAATATTATTGGTAATAGACCTCAATGCTCACATTAAACGCCACCGCGGCACTGCTGGTCCTTTGGATGCTCATGTTCGTCACGCGCATCAAACGGTCCGCACTTTCCAAGGCTTGTAAAAACGAAACCAAGTCCCCGTAGGTTCCGGTAAAGTTAGCAGAAATTTCGATGCTGTTTCCATACGTTTCACTCACCGTGTCAGAAAAGTTCACGGCATTGAGTTTAAATCCAATTTCCTCGGTAATCTCAGAAAGTTCCAAAAGCAGCGCATCTTGATCGTAGCCCACCGGCACCGCTGCCTTGAGCATAGTCCGAGTGGTTTCGCTGGTCGCCACTTCTTCCGAAAGTGTTTTTAAATCTTCGTAATTGCTTTCCAAGACCGCCAGTTCTCCGCTGTACGTCTCCTCGGTCAACTGCAACGCCGCGATTTTCTCACGCAGGGGCAGCACAAACACCACACTTCCCACAATAATCAGGAAGAGCAGAACAATGGACACGAGCTGAGAAAAAGAATTGGATTTCACTGAGGAAGGTAGTCAAGTTTAAGACTAAAAGTCACCACCGGCTGTCCGTCGGCCGTGGTTCCTGCGGTGACCGAAGGAACGAACACATTCGCAAAGTCCGATGATTTTTGAAGGCTGGAAATAATGTCCGCCACGCTGCCAAAGGAGTCTCCCAGTCCGCTCACTTGAATTTCCCCGGTTTCATCAATCGTGTAAGCCGTTAAGAACACCGCCACGGGCGTGAGATCTTGCACACTGCGAACCACCTTAGACCATTCAACCGTGCTGTCTTCCAAAAGGTCTTTCAGTTTTTGCGCCACAAAGAGTTCTTCAATTTCTTCCGCACGGAGTTCGTCGATCTTGGCCTGCACATCGACTTTTTCGTTTTCCAATTGTTTAATGTTTCCGCTCACGTTCACGCGCTGGAAAACCAAAAACAATGTGTAAAGTACGCCCAGCACGAAGACAAATACAACGAGCGTCGGCAACAATCTCCCTCGGGGGGCTTCGTAAGGTTTATCCATTTGGCGTGCAGACACGGCGTGTGTCCGTTATAATTAAGGTCGCATGAATTTTACTGTTATCAACGAAGGTTTTCAATGCGGAAACTGCACTGCCCACGTAGCGCCTCATAAAGGAAGCTGCCGAAACCACTGCACCGAGTGTCTGCACTCCCAGCATCTGGATGCCGAGTTCCCGGGCGACCGTGCCTCCACGTGTCATGGCTTAATGAAGCCAATCGGCGTAACGCAATCCGGCAAAAAAGGATGGATTCTCTTGCACGAATGTACAAAATGTGGCGTAACTATTCGCAATAAAATGGCAGATGATGATAACATGGTCCTCGCTGCCCAGCTGAGTCAAAACCCTACGCCCACGCGAACCCGAAAGGTTTGCTAGGCAAGAAGGTGGCCCTAGCCACACCAATATATGAAACTCAAGCTAGAACTCAAGGCTGTTCCTAAAGAATCCACCGTCATTATCGGTGTTTCTGGTGGCCGCGATTCCATGGCACTCGTGCACGCGCTCATCCACCAACGCCCCGATTTAAAGATCATTCCCGCCCACATCAACCACGGCCTCCGCGAAAGCGCCGACGACGACGCTCTTTTTACACGCGGCATGATGCAACGCTGGGAACTCGAATGTGAATTTTTCAAACCTCGCCCACCCGAAGGCGGAAATGTGGAAGAATGGGGCCGCGAAAAACGCTACGAATTTTTTGAAAAACTCTGCAAGAAACACGGCGCCGATTTTATTTTCACCGCACACCACCAAGACGACGATTTTGAAACCATGCTGCTCCACGTGCTCCGTGGAACCCGTGTTAAAGGACTTTCCGGCATGGCCCCTATTCGCGGCCACCTCATCCGCCCGCTGCTCTACACGTCCCGCAATGAAATCACCGCGTATGTGGAGGCGCACCAGATTCCTTTCCGCAACGACCCCACCAACGAAGACGACCGCTACATGCGCAATTTCCTCCGCCACAAAATCGTGCCGGTGCTCAACCACGTGCACCCCGGCCTCGCCGAACGCTGGCAGAACCAAAAGGGCTACTGGAACGATCTGCAAGTGATGCTGGAAACCGGCGCTAAAAATTTCATGAACGAATTCCTGGATCCCAAAGACGGTCTGCACCGCAAAGCCTTTACCGAGCTCCCCTACCCACTGCGCGCCACCGTGCTGGAACTCTGGTATTTAGAGTCCACCGGCAAACGCGTGCCCGACAACGCCACCATCGACCGTTGGGACGAAGCCATCCTCACCCTCGAACCCCGCAAAAAAACCGAGTGGAGCGCCGAAACCAAAAAAGCCAAGTTCCTCACGATGACAAAAGAGCGGGCAAAACTCAGCTAAGCCTGTTGACGCATAAGTCCAAGGTGTTACAATACACCCTCTTTTAATTATGGGAAAAAGCGCTCTACAAAAAGGTATAAGTGACCTGAGTGAAAGATTTTTAAGACCTACTGGGGATACTCAAAAAGCCCTAGAAGAAGCGTGTAACGCACGGAAAAAAAGGGAAGAAGTCGTTGAGCGAATAGTAAAAAGCGTCGCTTCATGGCAACAAGATTATCACTCTATTCATCCATATGAGATGTACAGTGAACACGCTCATCTGCTCATCGACGATCATGGAAGCAGAACATTTGAACATTTATTCCAAGCAATAGCTGCCAGAGATCCTGACCGTTATCATTGGAAAACCGTAGCACAAGTTACCGACTCGGAAGTAAATCACGGTATGGTTTACATGAGAGGAACCTTAGTGTCACCTTGGGCCCTTTCTTTTAGCCCCTCTCCACTGACTCCATTTGAAGATCTCACCCAAACATTCGTACCCCAAGTAGATTTCCAAACAGGACGCATTAAAGTGCCTTGGCTGAAATGGTTTAAGGATGAAGTAGAGATTGGCACTCTGGATGAAAAACACTGGGAATACGTGGCTACTTACTTCGTGCCCGACACTATAAATCGATTCCGTTATGTGGTGGCAAGTCACTATGCCGGTACAACCGATTCCTTCATCTCTAGATTCGAAAAAATTCTGACCACGCAAAGAGACATACAGCAGCACTTTCAAGGAGCCGACGCGGCACGTAGAGAAGAAACCTTGGCAAAGAACCAATTGGAACCCTCATTAGCTGAGCTTGCTATGGCCACAAAACATCACCGAACAGCGCTTGCTCATTGCGTGTCCTTTTGTGATGCATTAACAGATTTGGAGCCAAAAATTAGAGCCGCCAAAAAGGATGCGATTCTTGACAAAGGCAGGCACAAAATAGACAAACGCCTGGATCATCTTGATTTTGTTGAGCCCCCAAACGATGCCCGTGTTAAGGCGCAACTCAGAAGGGTGCGAGAAATCGTGAGAGAGATTGGTTTCGACTTATTGGACTCTTACACCAATAGGCTCGCTCCAATTGCCCAATAGAGTTGCCCCAAACCCTCCACACGCCTAGAATAGAGACCGCCCTAAATAAATTAAAACATGGCAAACATGCTCCCAAGAAAATCTCCCAATCCTTTAGTGACCCTGCTCGTGGTGGCGCTGCTGCTTTCGGGTATTTATACAATCTGGAATTCCGATTCCCGCACCGTGATTGAACAAGTGGGCCGCAGTGAATTCGTAGAAGACGTGGCAGCAGGAAACGTGGAAACCGTGGCCGTGAGCGACAGCCGCCTGGACTACACGCTTAAAGATGAAACGAAAAAATACGCCTACAAAGAACCGGGTGAAACCGTGAGCGAAGTGCTCGACAGCGTGGACCCCGCTTTGGTGGCTTCCATTGATATTGAAGTCGTGGACACTTCCAGCAAGGGTGTGTGGCTCAACATCGGGCTCGCCATCATTCCTTTTATGCTGATCATTGGATTCCTCTATTTCATGATGCGCGGCGCGGCGAGCAGCAACAACCAAGCGATGTCCTTTGGGAAATCCAACGCACGTCTGCACGATAAAGAAAAAGAAAAGACGACTTTCGACGACGTGGCCGGACTCAAAGAAGCCAAGGAAGAACTCGTGGAAGTGGTGGACTTTTTAAAGAACCCTAGCAAATACACCGCCATGGGAGCCAAAATTCCAAAAGGGGTTATGCTCGTGGGTTCTCCAGGAAATGGAAAAACCCTCCTTGCCCGCGCCGTTGCCGGTGAGGCGAACGTGCCCTTCTTCAGCATCAGCGGTTCTGAATTCGTAGAAATGTTCGTGGGAGTGGGAGCCAGCCGTGTGCGTGACTTGTTTAAAAAAGCTAAGCGCAACGCGCCTTGTATTATCTTCATGGATGAAATCGACGCCGTGGGCCGCCAACGCGGAACCGGAGTGGGCGGAGGACACGACGAACGTGAACAAACCCTCAACCAGATACTGACCGAAATGGACGGATTCGAAACCAATACCGGCGTCATTGTAATGGCGGCCACCAACCGCCCCGATGTGCTCGACCCTGCCCTGCTGCGCCCCGGCCGTTTCGACCGCCGCGTGGTGGTGGACAGTCCCAGCATGGACGACCGAGAAGCCATCCTTAAAGTGCACAGCAAAAATAAGCCCATGGTGAAAAACATCGACCTTCGCCATGTGGCCAAGCAAACCCCTGGTTTCTCCGGAGCTGACTTAGAAAATGTGCTCAACGAAGCCGCGATCATGGCCGCCCGCAAGAGCGAAAAAGAAATCACTCAGCACGACATTGAAATGTCCGTGGAAAAGGTTCAAATCGGACCAGAACGCAAATCCCATGTGATGTCAGAAAAAGAAAAAGAAGTCACGGCCTATCACGAAGTGGGTCATGCTCTCGTGCGCCAACTGCTCCCCCAATGCGACCCGCTGCGCAAAGTGACCATCATCCCTCGCGGTATGGCCTTGGGTCTCACTTGGTTCATGCCTGAAGAAGACACGCATCTGGTCACTCAAGAAAAATTCGAGCACGAAATGGCCTCCGGCATGGGCGGATACGTGGCGGAAGAAATGTTCTACGGCCAAGTTTCCACCGGCCCCTCCAATGATCTGCAAAAAGTCACCCAAATGGCACGCCGCATGGTGACCGAATTTGGAATGAGCGCCGCCGTTGGCCCCACTGTATATGGTGAAGCGAATCACGAAGTCTTCCTAGGCCGCGACTTTGGTCACGTGAAAAATTACTCCGAAGAAAAGGCCGCCCTCATCGACAAAGAGATTCAAGGCTTCGTGGACAAGGCCTATAAGCTGGCCAAGGAACTCCTCACCAAACACCGCAAAGACATGGAACACATCGCTAAAGCCTTGAAGGAGCGCGAAACCCTCACCCGTGAGGAGTTTGTTAAACTCCTGGAAGGGAAAAAATTGGCGAAAGCAGATGCTTAAGTTACACTAATCCCATGAGCCAAGTAGGAATCGGCCAACTCAAACACGCCAGGGCGGAGGCGCCAGCCGGAGCCCCCTTAAAAAAGGGCGCCCCTCAGCCCGTTAAATTAAGCGCGCGCCCACGAGCAGAGGCGAGTGCCTACGGCCATAAAGCACCCACCGCCGCAGAAGCCGCGCAGGAAGGTCAGCTTTCCGTGGACATTTTGCAGCGTGAAGATTTGATGATCATTGTGTGCCCCATTGCCGGCGTAGAGAAATCCGATATCAAAGTGGCCATTCAAGACGACGTGCTCACCATTCGCGGCGAACGTAAGCGAATCGAAGGCCTTCAAGTGAACTCAGCCTTGGTATCCGAACTCTTTTGGGGAACTTTTTCTCGCTCCATTGTGCTCCCCGACCACATCGACCGCAAAAACATCAATGCTCGAGTACACGAACACATGCTCATCGTCACCATTCCTAAAACGGAAGATTTTAAAACCCGCATCATTCACATAGAAGAAGGCGGCCCCAGCGCATGAACCAACCTGTACGCAAAGCGGTGATTTTGGCAGCGGGCCTCGGGACGCGTTTCTTCCCCATGACCAAGGTGATTCCCAAACCGATGCTCCCCATTTTGAATAAACCCGTGATTCAATACCTGGTGGAAGAAGTGCTGGCCTCCGGCATCCAAGAAATCATCATTGTGACCGGATTTGGAAAACGCAGCATCGAGGAACACTTCGACCCCAACTACGAACTGGAGCAAGACCTCATCCAACGGGGCAAAGGCGAACTCCTGCACGAACTGCACACTATAGAAGAAAGCGTTCATCTGGCCTACGTGCCTCAACTGGAAGCCAAAGGAGACGGCCACGCCCTGCTCTGCGCAAAGGACTTTTTGGGAAGCGAACCCTTCGCCGTACTCTTTGGCGACGACATTATAGATGGACCCCGCCCCGCCCTCGCCCAGCTCCTGGATGTGTACGCACAAACCGGCGCCCCCGTGCTCTGCACCGAACGCGTGCCTAAAGCAAACATCAGCAGTTACGGCGTCATCAGCCCCGGCACCGTCACGGGCCGCCAAATCCAGGTTACCGGCCTCGTGGAAAAACCCCGCGCCGAAGACGCACCTTCAGATCTGGGAATCGTAGGTAAATACATCTGCACTCCTGATGTGCTCGAAGCTCTGGCGCGCAGCCAATCCAGCCAACCTGACGGCGAGATTCGCCTCATCGACGGCCTCCGCACCCTGCTTTCCGAAGGAAAACCCATCTACGCCTTGGAAGTAGAAGGCACCCGCTACGACACCGGCACCCCTTGGGGGCTTTTGCAGGCAAATATGGCTTTTGCGCAGAAGGATGCGGAACTCCGGGAACGCATGCAGGAATTCCTGCAAAAAGGCGGCGAATAGTCCAACACATTCCCCTCAAATGCCAAGCCTACACTCCTTGAAGGAAGTCGGTTTTTTTGCTATAATAACTAGATACAAAAAAATAAAAATCAATAAACATGTACGACGACCTCCTCAAACAGGCCGATGGCCTCAAGCTAGCTGGACGGCACCAAGAAGCCATCCAACTCTCCAACAAGATGCTCATCATGGATCTTGAGTATGTGGAGGCTTATGAGGAAATTGGGGACAACTACCTCAGTTTACGGGAGTACGACAAGTCTATGAAGGCGCTGAAACACGCGCTCAAACTCAAGCCAAATAGCCCAAACGCTCTCTACCTCCTCGGATTCCTTTATTCCTCTTTAGGAGACTTTGGGAAATCCGTAGAAACCTTGGAACTCGCCAACCGCGTACAACCCCACCACCCCGAAATCCTCCGATGTTTGGGATGGAGCATTTTCCACAGCGGAGACCGCCGACGCGGACTCGTGATTTTGGAACGTGCCAAGGCTATGGCTCCCCAAGACACGCTCATTATGTGTGACCTTGCAGTGTGCTACTTGAACGACCGTCAATTTGTGGAAACCATTGCTCTTTTGGAAACCGCGCTCGCGCTGGAACCCCACAACGAAAAAGCAAAAGACTGCCTTGAAACCGCTAAATTCTTCCAACGCGAATTCAAAAAGCTCAAGGAGGAGAAGTAATACCAGACACCGATTTCACGTCGCTTGCAAAAGGGACTGTTTGACGTATGCAATAGACCAAGTAGAGTGAGGGTTGTTTTAAATTTCTTATGACACGTCTACATTTTATTCCCACCTGCACCACCACAACAAAGTTTTGCTTTGCGTATTGGTCTGTGCGAGGAGTAAGTAGGTAAACGATTCATAAAAAATCTAAAACCTCCTCCTCGCCCACAAAGCGGGGATTTTTATTTTTTAGCCACACTACCTATGTCAGCCCAACTTAATCTCACCCAGAGCGTCCAGCAAGTTATTGACCTTACTGAATGGAAAGGCAGACCCGTAACAGATTTAATGGAAACAGAGGAAGGACAGATTGTGATAGATAGAATCTTGATGATAATGAGGGGAAATGGTGCACTTAAAAATTTTTTAGTGCCCGAACCTCCTCCTCCTCAGAATTAATCTGTAATAAAACCCGCCTCTCTGCATTGAAACGTTATACTCCCTTACCTGCCCTCTTATGAATACTCCTCATGAAACGCCCACTCTAGCTACCGTTCGCCAAACTCTAAAAGACCTACAAACGGAAGCGCCAAGTCCAGAGGTTTTTACAAGGGCAGTGAAACTCAACTATCAACTCGTTGATGTTTACCTAGCAACTAAAGACCCAGATGAACAAGCCGCCATTTTGGCTCTGGATCAAGAGGTGGTTCGCTTCCACAGCGCATTAGAAGCGGTTCTTGAACAACAAGTGCAAAGACGAGCAGATGAAGTGATGGCGTTAAGCCAACGAACTGGAAAAACACCTCAAAGAGGCCCCAGCTACCGCCAGCTACGTGACAAGAGACCCGGCGATGTTATGCAATCTGCCGCCTAAGTTCGCCTGATTGACAATTTCTCAAAAATCCGTAATCTGTTAAAGCTCCTTGTGACCGCGCCCCGCGCACCACGCACTTCGGTACGTATGCAAAAGGTGAGGAAAGTCCGAGCAAGGTAGGCAGAAAAGCCGCTAACGGCGGCCGCACGGCGACCTAAAAAACGCCGCGTAGGGAAAGTGCCACAGAGACGCACCAACATGAAACGCCCCCTCTATCTAGTAGCAATACGGGACACGGGGAGCCCTCTCGAGAGAGAGTTGGCTAGGTAAACCCTTTTCCTTGCAAGGTGGGAATGGAGTACGGGACTCGGTCTGCCTAAGACCCCCGCGCGCCCACCGCTTGAACCCGTTAGCAATAACGGGTCCAGAGAGATGGTCACACTGTTTGCGGGCAATCCGTAAATGGACAGAACTCGGCTTATAGGGAGTATGAAGGAACACTCGAAAGGGTGTTTTCTTTTTGGCCAAAAATCGGTTAGCAAAAAAGAGGGAGTTCGAATACGTGAAGTGAGTTGTGTATGAGAACTCCCTCTTTTTTGCTAAACTGCCGCCATGAAGCGTTCCGAAATCACCTTTGGCCTGCTGAGGATTCCCGTGGATTTCACCATGGTGGTGCTGGGATTTCTAACAGGTTATAAACTGCGCCTCATGGGCGATTTCATCCCCGGACGCAATTTTGAAGTGGTGCCCGCCAATTTCATCCCAGCCGATGAGTATCTGCAATTTGGGCTGCTTTTTGCCAGCATGCTGGTGCTAACCTTTGCTTTCTTTGGACTCTACAAACTCAAAAACACACAAAGCCCGCTCGGCGAATCGCGCAGTGTGATGAAGCATTCCATTGTGTGGATGCTGCTGATTATGTCCTACTTTTTCCTGAGTCGCGAAATCTTCTTTTCCCGTTTGGTACTGATTTTTGGCGCCGTAGCCAGCGTACTGCTCATTATATTGGCCCGCCTGCTGGTCCACCGGGTGGAACGCACGCTTTTGAACGCAGACATTGGACGCCGCCACGTGCTGCTGATTGGGGCAAACAAAATCACGGACCGCCTGGCGCGCAAACTCAAAAAAGATCCGCACTACCGCGTGGTGGGCTACCTCACGGAAGGCAGCGCACGCATTGAAAGTGCAAAAATGCTGGGAAGTTTGAAGGAGCTGGGCCGCATGGTGCGAAAATACAAAGTGGAGGGCGTGATTCAAACCAACCAAGACCTCAGCTATTTGCAGGACCACGAAATTCTGCAGTTCTGCCAGGAAAACCATTTGGAATACCGTTTTGTACCAGACATTTTGGCGGTGGAACGCAGCAATATTGAGATAGAAACCATCGGCGGTTACCCGCTCATCCACCTCAAACCCACCTCACTCGACGGCTGGGGACGTATTTATAAACGCAGTGCGGACATTCTGATCAGCGCGGCCTCTTTGCTGGTTCTCTCACCCTTATTTTTACTGGTCGGCATCGGAATCAAATTGGATTCTAAAGGCCCCGTCTTTTTCACCAAACTCGAAGACGGTTCCCCCGCCGTGCGCACTGGCCAAGCCGGTGAACAGTTCACTTTCTACAAATTCCGGACCATGCAGCACAACACTCACCATTTGCGTTACAGTGAACTGGCCGAAAAAAATCACCGCAAAGGTCCCCTCATGAAAATAAAAAACGATCCGCGCATCACGCGCTTTGGCAAATTCCTGCGCCGGACTAGTTTCGACGAACTCCCCAACCTTTGGAACGTATTCAAAGGAGACATGAGTATTGTGGGGCCCCGCCCTCACCTGCCAGAAGAGGTGGAAAAATACGAAAAACACCACCACTTTTTGCTAACCATCAAACCCGGCATCACCGGCATCAGCCAAACCAGCGGCCGCAGCGATTTGGACTTTGAAGAAGAAGTGCGCCTGGACACCACCTACATCAAACACTGGACTCCTTGGATGGACTTCAAGATCATGCTAAAAACATTCTGGGTGATCCTGAGCGGAAAGGCGGCGGATTAAAAATAGCTGTCGCGCTCACAAGCCATTTATGCTATCCTGCCTGCACCAAGCGGACCGTTAGGTCTGCTAAGCAATAAGGTGGCAAATGCCACACCAATATATGTCTGTCGTCAATTTTCTCAATAAACTTTTCGGGGACCATCAGGGTAAAGAGCTGAAGCGCATCGCCAAGATTGTGACGCTCATCAATGAGATTGAAGCCCGTTACCAAACTGAACTCACCGAAGCCGATATTCCGCTAAAAACGGCTGAATTTCAACGTCGCATTCAAAGTGGGGAAACCGTGAATGACCTTTTACCCGAAGCCTTCGCCCTCCTCAAAACAGCCTGCCGTTTTCTGGTGGGAAAAACCTGGAAGGTGCGCGGCTTTGATTATACCTGGGACATGGTTCCCTTCGACGTACAAATGATTGGAGGAATGGTGCTGCACGAAGGCAATATTTCCGAGATGAAGACCGGAGAAGGAAAAACCTTGGTGTGTACCTTCCCCGTTTACCTCAACGCCCTTGAAGGAAAAGGGGTGCACGTGGTGACGGTGAACGACTACCTGGCTCAACGTGATGCCGAATGGATGGGCGGACTTTACCGTTACCTGGGGCTGAGCGTGGGAACCGTGGTGCACGGCCAAAACAAGGACGAGAAAAAAGCGGCTTACGACTCGGATATCACTTATGGAACCAACAATGAATTTGGCTTCGACTACCTGCGCGACAACATGGCGCCCAGTTTGGAAGCCCTGGTTCAACGCGAGCTCAACTACGCCATTGTGGATGAAGTGGACAGCATCTTGATTGATGAAGCCCGCACCCCGCTGATTATTTCTGCGCCTGCGGAAGAGTCCACCGAAAAATACGGCCAATACACCAAACTTGTGAGCCTGCTGGATGAAAACACGCACTACAATATCGACGAAAAACAACGCGCCGTGACCCTGACCGAAGAAGGTATTAAAAAGATGGAAGAACTGCTGGGCGTGGACAATATTTACACCGACAAAGGCTTTGAAGAAGTGCACCACATTGAACAAGCGCTGCGCGCCCACGCCGTGTACAAAGCGGACGTGGATTACCTTATAAAAGACGGCCAAATCCTGATTGTGGACGAGTTCACCGGCCGCCTCATGCCTGGACGCCGTTTTGGCCAAGGACTCCACCAGGCCATTGAAGCCAAAGAAGGCGTGGCCATTAAACGTGAAAGCCGCACGCTGGCAACCATCACCTTCCAAAACTATTTCCGCATCTATAAAAAGCTGGCGGGCATGGCCGGAACCGCAAAGACCGAAGAGGAAGAATTTCAAAGTATTTACGGGCTCGATGTGTATGAAATTCCTACCCACCGCCCCGTTACGCGTAAGGATAAATCGGACGCCATTTATAAAAACGTACAATCCAAATTCCATGCCATTGCACGCACCGTGAAAGAGTTGAATGAAAAAGGACAACCCGTGCTGGTGGGAACCATTTCCGTAGAAAAATCCGAGGCATTGTCCAAGCTCTTTAAGGAAGAAGGTGTGCCGCACAATGTGCTCAACGCCAAATTCCATGAACAGGAAGCGGAAATCATTTCCAAGGCCGGAGAAAAAGGCGCCGTGACCATCGCCACCAACATGGCGGGTCGTGGAACCGATATCAAACTCGGCGAAGGCGTGAAGGAACTCGGCGGACTCTGCGTGATTGGTAGCGAACGCCACGAAGCACGCCGTATCGACAACCAGCTCCGTGGACGCTCCGGACGCCAAGGAGACCCCGGGCTCACGCAGTTCTACGTTTCCATGGAAGACGACCTCATGCGCATTTTCGGAGGCGGCCGCATGGTTGGCCTCATGGACAAACTCGGCCTACCCGAGGATGTGCCCATTGAAAACGGCATCATCAGCCGCAGCATCGAAAGCGCGCAGAAAAAAGTGGAGGGCCACAACTTCGACATCCGTAAGCACCTGGTGGAGTACGACAGCGTGATCAACATGCACCGGGACATTATTTACAAACGACGCCGCTTGATTTTGGAGAATGAAAACCTCAAGAACGACATGCTGGTGATGATTGAGCAAGAAGCCGAAAAGATTGTGCTCCAGCACCCCGGCGACACCAAAGAAATTTATGAAAGTGTGAGCGCGCTGCACCGCGACCCCAAAACTCCGCTGGCCCGCGAGACTTTGGAAGCTCTCGACCAAGAGGCGCTCATCGAAAAAATCAAAAACTATTTGCTCGAAGAATATTTGGAAAAAGAAAAGGGCCTGCCCTCGCCCGATATTTTGCGCAAAGCCGAGCGCATGATCAGCCTCCGCACTTTAGATATGCTGTGGATGCGTCATATCGACGAACTCAAAGATCTTCGCGACGCGGTTTCCCTAAGCGGATACGGCCAACGCAACCCACTGATTGAATACCAAAACCAGGCTTACACGATGTTTGAAGAACTCATGGATAAAATCAATGGCAACACGGTGCGCAGCCTCTTGCACGTGAAGATCAATGTACAGATTGTAAAACCGCCCGCACCCGTTGCAGCCACCACCAACACTCACGAAATCGACGCCAACACCGAGGAATCTGCCCTAGCTCCGCAAAAAGGCAGCATCAATATGGATGAGATTGGGCGCAACGACCCCTGCCCTTGCGGCAGCGGCCAGAAGTTCAAAAAGTGCCACGGAGCTTAAGATACGCAGCCACCTGCTTCTTCACATAAACCAGCGGCGTAAACGCTTGAATCGCGCTGGCATTTAAATGCGTGCGCCCTTCTTCACCCAGCCACATTTCTCGATCTCTCCGAAGACCTAAGCCAATAAAATGACGGCCCTTTTCCACAAATTCAAAGACATCCACCGCCTTCTTAATCCACTCATCGTCTCCCACCATGGCCAGAAAAAACACGAGCTCCTCAGCGGTATCAAAACTCGGCACTCTAAACGGATCGAGTTCAGGATCCGCCTCCACAAGCGCCATACGAATCTGCTTAAAAACTTTCCGCGCCTCCTTTAGAAGAGCAGGCGTGAAACGTTTAGCAACCAACGAAGTGAGCAATTGAAATTGAAAAGTCATGTGACTTAAGCGTGCTGTAAAACTTTAATTTCTTCTAAACGATCTTCCAACAGATCTTTTTCAAGTTCTAAATCATAGTGAGTCTGAGCATTCATCCAAAATTTAGCCGTCATGTTAAAATAACGACCCAGCCGCAACGCCGTATCTGGCGATATACTTCTTAGACCATGAACAATTTCATTAATTCTTCTCGGAGAAACATGGATCTCCTTGGCTAAACGATACTGACTAATACCCAAAGGTTCCAAAAACTCTTCCAAAAGGATTTCACCGGGATGTATGGGAGCTAGTTTTTTTTTCATAGATTTTTAGTGATAATCAACAATTTCTACATCATAAGCGTTTCCCTCATGCCAGTTGAAACAAATTCTCCACTGTTGGTTGATCCGAATACTATGCTGCCCCTCACGATCCCCTTTTAAAGGTTCTAAACGATTAGAAGGAGGGATTTTTAGGTCACCAAGCTGGTCCGCAAAGTGCAATATCCAGAGCTTCTTCTCGGCAGTTCTTACAAGATTTTGCGGCATTCTTTTTGAGAATTCTCGAGTGAATACACTTCGAGCGAGCTTATCTTTAAAACTTTTGATCATACAAATGATAACGTAACGCGTTAATAGTGTCAATGAGGCCACTTAAGGCTATCAAAATAAATCTGAAATTTTCCTGACAAATTCCTGAAATAAATCTGACATGCAGACCCGCTAAAATTAGTTTTGCACAAAAAGGGGTGATTTTCTCTTAGCCAGCTGCTACACTCACCTCCTTCTATGAACGTAAATTTAGACCAAGGACAGCAAGCCATAAAAGAAGCCGATGTACTCGCTACCAAAATCGGTGGTGAAAACGCGTGTAAATTCCAAAGCAATTTAAAGCGAGCAAAACAGAGAAAAACCGCAGGACAAACTCAGCTCATTTTGGTTTCAGCTTTGCGAACGGCGACATTCAGCACCACAGACGAGCTTTTGAAAATCGTTGAGGCACTTCGCAAGGGGGACAAAGTTAAAACCGAAGCCATTGTAGAAAGCATCCGAACTTTTCACGAAGGAATCATCGACGAAAAAGTAGAGGCAGAAGCGCGGCCCATTTTGAAAGCCGTAGTTTCAAGGTATTTGAGCGATTTTTCCAAGCTACTTTTAGAAATAGAGAATTCAGAGGGGCTCAAACGCCTACAAAATCTGGGTATAGATTGGATCTATACGGATCTTACCGGCGCACATCATTCCTTAACTGGTTTCGGCGAAGACTTGTGCCAAGGTTTATACCAGGCTTACTTTGCCCACCACGGTCTGGACAGCAGCAATATTAATAAGGAGCGAATGACAAAAAGAGTCTACCCAGAAGGGCCTGCTGAAGCTTTTGGAAACAAACGAGAAACCCTTGAACGGGTACGAGGAGTACTGAAGCAAACCGTGGGAGAAGTTCTGAAAACTCCTGCGCCAATTGAATTGGATAGCGGTCACCTACCTTTTGTAGCAGGAAAACGAGGTTACACCGACGCCGGAACCGCGGAAGAAGCCCGAGCAGCTGATGCTCATGGACGGCGCACCTTAATCGATGAACAAAAAGGAACAAGGATTCGAACGGGAGATAAAATTCCAGGATCAAAAGGCGTGGAAATGATGAGTCGTCGCTTGGCAGCCGAATTCACCGGGGCCCGCGGAGCAGCCGCTAAGGTACTGCAGTCCGATGTGATGTCCATTTTAAAGGGCACCAAAGTGGATATTGTGGTGGGCGATCCAGACAAGCCCGAAGAAGGCACCACCTATATTCCCTGGCATGCCGGCTTAGAAGTAGACGAATTAGAAATTGTGCAGCCACGAGCAACAAAAAGCGTGCTACGAATTGAAGGCAATATGGCGAACCGAAAAGGAGTTTTGGCCGCCATCACCTCCCTTTTGAAAAACGACAATATTGATCAAACCATCAGCACACGAGACACCGTGACCCTCACCCTAGACAACACCTTAAAAGATGAAGAACCTGAAGAAATAGAAGCGTGTTTAAGACTCCGCCTGGAGGACGATTCCTTCACGGTTCAAAAACAAGATGAACTGGGAATGGTTTTTTGTCTGGGAGGCTCTCAACGCGAGCATCCCACTAGCAGCGCCAGCGGAAAAGTACTCATGTCTAACCGGGTGGCCCAGCCTCCTTTTGCCGCTACGGTGCTAGAGAATTCAGCAGAAGGCGTACCCATTCCTTACGCGCTGACCATTGAGGGTCCCATGAGCGATTCCCCCGGAGTGCTGGCAGTTATAACGGCCGTGCTGCGTGATTACAATATTGATCAAACCTTCAGTTCCGAAACCACTTGGACCGTTACCCTAGATGAACACATTCAAACGGCAGACATCAGTAGACTGCGCGACGCTCTCTATGAAGCTTTTGGGAACGGTTGGACTTTCGAATCCCGCACCGACTTGAAAATTGTAGCTCAAACCGAAAATTTCAACGAACATCCACTCTGGAAGCTTTTAGAAGCAAATGGCATTAGCGTTAACTACATGCACGCTTTGCCCGACCGTGGAGTGACCGTGATGATGGTCCCACAAAATCAACTGTTCGAGGCAGAAGTAATTCTGCATAATCATTTCCATGGAACACCCGCAAGCGCTTAAAATTGCCGAGCAGTTTGGAACGCCGGTTTATGTGTATTTTGAAGACGCGCTGGGACAAGCGGCCCAGCAAGCCCTCGCCTTTCAAGCGCCTTTTGGACTGCAAGTGAGTTACGCCATGAAAGCGAATCCCAACCGCGCCATCATCGAGCTGTTTTATAAAATGGGCATTCACATCGATGCGAGTTCCGAATACGAAGCCCTGCGAGCGCTGGACTACGGAATTCCCGGCGAGCACATCCTACTCACCTCTCAAGAATTTCCTCGCGACCTCGCGGCGCTCATTCAAAAAGGCGTGCAGTTCAATGCATGTTCCCTGCACCAACTTGAAAAATATGGTGAGCAATTCCCGGGCACCGAAGTGAGCCTGCGCATCAACCCGGGCGAAGGCAGCGGCGCTTTTGCAAAAACCAATGTGGGCGGCAGCGAATCCAGTTTTGGGATTTGGCACGAGCACCTAGCGGAGGCCACAGCGCTCCTTGAAAAACACGAGCTCACGGTGAAACGCATCCACAGCCACATCGGTTCCGGCGCCGACCCCGAGGTGTGGAAACGCAGCACCGAACTCATGCTCACTTTTTTAGAGCGCTTCCCAACCGCAACTATTTTAAACCTGGGCGGCGGCTTTAAAGTGGCCCGCTACGAAGGCGAAAAACAAACCGACCTCCAGGCCATCAGCGAAAAAGTGAGTGAAGCCCTGCGCGACTTTGCCGACAAAACGGGCCGACAAATTAAACTCGAAATTGAGCCCGGCACCTACCTCACCGCCAACGCGGGCGTGCTCCTTTCCCGCATCCAAGACATGACCGAAACCGACCGCTTTAAGTTCATCAAACTCGACTGCGGCATGACCGAAATCATTCGCCCTTCTTACTACGGCGCGCAGCACCGCATGAGCGTAATTTCTCAAACTCCCCGCTCCGAAACCCAGGAATATATTGTGGTCGGCCACTGCTGCGAATCCGGCGACCTGCTGACTCCGGAGCCCGGCAACGGCGATGTGCCCAAACCCCGTCTGCTCCAAAAAGCTGAGATCGGAGATCTATTCTTGATTGAAGGCACCGGCGCCTACTGCGCCAGCATGTCCACCAAAGGCTATAATTCGTTTCCTGAAGCGAAAGGGTTTCTGCTTAGAAAAGATAATACAATCATTCAAGTATAATTCAAAAAACCTAAATAAAACTTTCTTGATTTAAAGAGATATGCTGAATGTGTAGTTTAGGTTTTTGGTATAAAGACCGGCGTTCTATAAGTGCATCAATAGATACTGTTTCACCATAATACTGATCAAAATCACGAGTAGAGCTACCATCTGGAGGAAATGCCACTAAATCTCTATCTTTTTGAGGTAAGCCAATCACACGCAGTTTCATCGAATCACCATGACTACACTGCATGCTGACTATAGTGCCTTTAAATTTATAAACTCTACCATGAATATAATTGGGCAAAATAACTTCAGACTCACTAAGATACTTATCAAAGTTTTCAGTGTCGATTTTAGCTGGAGTCCGAAATTGGCGGTCAGCACTTATCTCAATAGTACTAACTTCATCATCTATAAAAGGCTTCAAAGCTCTTTTAAATTTGCGCCTTCGTATCATGTTATGAACTTTAACTGCATAGCCTGAAGGCAGTTCGTTTAAATCAGGACGCTGCTTTTGAGTTTTTGCTTTCTTAAGTAGGTAAAGAACAAAAGACCCAAGGCCTAATTTTATAAGATCATAATCAGCTGGGTACTTGCTAGCATATGCATTCATTTTTTGATGTACATCAGCACCTATATCGAAAGAGGTATTAAAGAACTCTATGGCTCGCTTACACGCATCCACATCAATAACCTTAAGGTAATCGAGCAAATCAGGAATCGTCTTAAATATCGCCTCTTTGTTCTCTACAAAGATTTTGAGAATAATATCAACAATCAAAGATCCTTGCCTTAACTCAGTAGCTGTTACCTTGAGTTCACCTTGAATTTTAGAGATTGAAAAAACTTCCTTTATAACACTATTAAAACCAACGATCGAATCACCCAAAGTACCTAAATCAATTTCCGAGTCAGATTCACTATTTGTGCCTCGATATTTTATGAAAAAATTTGGATTCAAGAGAAAAATTTAAGTTCAATCCTCCCTCACAAACACATCACGTGGTTTACTTCCTTGCGCAGGCCCAATCACGCCGGCTTGTTCCAGCAAATCAATAATACGAGCGGCACGGGAATAGCCAATGCGTAGGTAACGTTGCAGTGATGAAGTCGACGCCGCTTTGCGATTCTTCTTCAAACATTCAATGGCCTGGTTCACGAGCTCTTCGTCGCTCTTGGCTTCAGCGGGAATGTCGGGCACACCTTGCACCTGACGGTGAGCGGTTTCCTTGGATGTGATGTCCTGTTGGTACGTTGGTTCGTGAGTGAGTTTAAGACGGTTCGTCACCTTTTCAATTTCCTTAGACGACACATAAATTCCTTGCACACGAATCGGTTTGCCCATGGTTCCGCTCAAATACAGCAT
Source organism: uncultured Candidatus Peribacteria bacterium (assembly GCA_965230905.1). GTDB lineage: Bacteria > Patescibacteriota > Gracilibacteria > UBA1369 > 2-02-FULL-48-14 > 2-02-FULL-48-14. Next base: position 748,605 of record OZ246396.1, on the reverse strand, counting down.
GTCCCCCTGGCCCAGCAAATCTTCCGCGCCGCCGGTATCCAAAATGGTTCGGCTATCTACCCCAGACGCCACCGTGAAGGCGATACGCGCCGGGATGTTTGCTTTAATCAAACCGGTGATGACATCAACCGAAGGACGCTGAGTCGCCACAATAAGGTGCATTCCCACGGCGCGCGCCATCTGGGCAATACGACAAATGGAGGCTTCTACTTCCTTCTGGGCCTGCATCATGAGATCGGCCAACTCGTCGATCACAATCACAATTTTTGGCATTTTTTCAGCGGTCTTGCGGTCGGCATTGTAGTCCGCAATATTGCGGTGACCGGCCTCCGCACACACCTTGTAACGTCGATTCATTTCGGCAACCGCCCAACGCAATGCGGTCGCGGCCTTTTCAGGATCCGTGATCACCGGCGTGAGCAAATGCGGCAGCCCGTTGTACGTGGAAAGTTCCACTTGCTTAGGGTCGATCATAATAAACTTCAAATCCCTTGGTGAGTTGTTGTAGAGGAAAGAAATCAAAAAACTGTTGAGTCCAACGGATTTACCAGACCCCGTGGCTCCGGCAATCAGCAAGTGCGGCATCTTGGCCAAATCTGCGACAATGGACCGCCCCGACACATCTCGCCCGAGTGCAATTTTGAGTCCGGATTTTTCTTTGGTGTACTCGCTGGTTTCCATCATTTCGCGCATGTGCACGGTGCTTCGGTTGGAGCTTGGAATTTCAATTCCCACCAAAGATTTTCCGGGAATCGGCGCTTCAATACGAACGGCCGGCGCCGCCAACGCAAGCGCAATGTCATTCTTGAGTGACGTGATTTTAGAAAGCTTCACCCCATCCGCCGGCCGCAGCGTGTACTGCACCACCGTGGGCCCCACGTGCACCTCGTTCATACTCACATCAATGCCAAACTGCTCGAGCTTAGTCTTGATCATGTCGGCCTTGCGCTTCAATTCGCTCTCATTGATTTCAAAAGTTTCCTTTCCAATTTCCAGCAAATCCATGGGCGGATAATTCCACTCCACCACGTCCTCCTTCTTCTTTTTATTGCTAGTCTCCACCCCATGCTTATCCACCACCGTGACTTCCGCTTCGTCTTCGTCCTTCATGACCGGCACGTTGTCGTCATCTTCCTCCTCGCCACTCGCCAAACGATCCTCCACTTCCTTCAAACTGAGTTCCTTAATGGTCATGCTCAGCAGTTCTTCCGCCTTGGACATCACCGGCTCAGGGCTCACAATGCGCAGTTCGTCGTCCTCGTGGTCATGCGTAACCGTGAACTCGGGAGTCGCGCTGTCGATCACCTTGCGCACCATCTTGGGCGTAGGAGTGATGAAGCGGGCAATGGCGCCCAAACTCACCTGCAGCGTGAGCAAAATTCCAATCAAAAAAGTGGCCATCAAAAGCACGTAAGCTCCCACGCGTCCAAAGGCTGCGGAAAAAATAAAGCTGGAAACGAATCCAATATAACCTCCGCCTTCCCCACGTTGCGCGGTTTCCAAAAGTTCCGCCTCGGGCACGGACATGTGGATGAAGCCCAAAATCGAAACGGCCAAACAAAAAATCCCCGTCATGCGCGCGAGACCCCAGCTAATTTTCTTGGAGAAAAACACGGAAGCGCCCATAAACAGCAGTGCAACTGGCACGGCCTCGAGGCCCACTCCAAAGAGCGGCCGCAAACCAGAAACCCACAAATCCCCAAGCACACCGAGCTGTTGATTCAGCGAAAGCCAGGTCAAAGCGGCCAAAGCCAAATACGCCACAGCCCAAATTTCACGCATGATGTGGCTTTCCACTTCAAAGTTTAAAATCGGTGCGGATTTCCGTCGACGGGTGGTTCGTCTTTTTACCATTCCAAAACAAATAAATCGGCCCCAATGCTAGCAAATACTTTACAGGTTCACAAGCAGCAAATCTTAGTCTAAACTTCCGGCATGCTTAAAAAGTTCCTCGCCCTGGCTTGCGCCGGCTTCTTTTTCCTCCAACTCACTCTCTTCCTGGCCAAAACCTGGTGGTTCTTTGAACTCTTTGTTCACTACGCTCACTACTACGCCCTGCTGGGAACCCTCCTCGCGCTCTTCGCCATCAATCGCCGTCACTGGAAACTCGCCCTGCTCTTCCTAACCTTCACCAGCATCCACCTGGGAACCCTGAGCCCTTACCTAAGCCGTTCCACCCCCTCCGCCGCCAAGCCAACTCTCACCATTCTCTCCAGCAATTTCTACTACACCAACGACGATTTTGAGGAACTCCAACCCATCCTCGCCCAAGAAAATCCAGACCTCTTCATGATCCACGAAGCCGGCGAACAATGGACTCAGGGCATTGAACTTTTCCGCGCCGACTACCCTTATAGTGCCCTCTCAAATGATCTGGGCGTACAAGGCATCGCCATGGCCAGCCGCATTCCCGGCAGCTTCACCGAAATTCCACTGGGCAGCAAATTTGGCCTGGAGTTCATACCTGAAGATAGCTCCTACCGCGTGCTCGGCGTACACCCCGCCGCCCCCCTCACGCCCGCCTGGGCCACGGAAAGAAACGCTCAATTCGCCGACCTGGCCAGCTACGTTAATTCCAGCCCGCTCCCCACCGTTATCATGGGCGACTTCAACTCCACTCCGTGGTCGCCCTACCTCACCGAGCTCATGGAAACCGCGCAGCTCAGCGACGCCCGCGTGGGCTTTGGCCTCCTCCCCACCTGGCACGCCCACAATGCCTTTTTCAAAATTCCCATCGATCACGCACTGCTGAGTGAAGGATGGGAACTTGTTGATTTTCATCGGACTGAACCTATCGCCGCCGACCACTACCCTATTGTGGTGGAACTGGCTCGCTAGCCTACTTAAAATCCACCATCACTTTCCCCCATATGTTTAGATTTTGGAGGGTTTCTTCAGATGAATCCGTGTAGGCTCCGTTCATAGCGTTTAGGTAGAGCCGAACCTTTAGAGCTTCGTCTTCGGCGTCCAGCATGAGCTCTTCAGGATCCAGTTCATAGTAGCTTCCGCTGGCCTCCAATTCGCGGTGCAGCGCCATCACGTCATAAGTCAACGTGCTGGTTCCGCTGGTGAGCGTGAGCACGCCCTCGGGGCTCATGGCAAAGGTGATCGTTTCCCCGTTAGACCAGGTGTAGATCCGTGGATCGCTGGGCCAATTCACATCGTAGTTGGCGTCAAAATCAGCTATGGCATCAAAACCAGTAACGTAGAAGGTCTGGCTGTAAGTCGAGTTGTGATCAAAATACAAATCGTCTTCCTGCCCCCAATACCAAGGCGTGTATTCAAGACCCATCGCTCCCATAAATTCTGTAGTTAGGTCTCTATAAATGCCTTTTTCGTCCTCGTCGTCCGAAAGATCCACATCCGTCCAAGCCTGCAAATCATCCAAATGATCCCGGTAATAGAGGTATTCAACAATCGAACTGATTTCAACTTCCTGTTCAATGCTTACAGCGGCCGCATCCACCACTACCAATCTTCCATCTTGCAGCGCACCAATTTCCGTAAGCAAGTTTTCCAGACGATCTTTTTGGGAATAAATCGGCAAAGTCGAAGCGCCCCAAGGCCCCATGGCGAATACAAAAGCACCAATTGCGAGTGGAATGAGCATCATTTGAAGTCGCTGACGTTTAACAAACGCAAAGTAAAAGGACATGAGAGTCAAACAAACTCCAAGTAAAAGTCCAAGGTAACGAAGTTCCGTAAGCCCGTATTGCTCCACACGCATTCCAAGAGCGATGAAATAAATCGCAATAAAAGGAAGCAGCGCGGTGAAGAACCATTTATTCCATTCTTTTCTCCAAGGATACGAAAGGAGATAAGAACCAAAAACCAAAGCGGAAAGGAAGAGCACCGGGTACGCCACTTGCCCGGAAGGCCACACTTGCGTGACCAAAATCTTCACCACATAAGCCGTCAAAATGGCGAAATACAAAAGAGAAATGGGCGTGAGCAAGTAATGACTGATAGGTTTGAAAAAGTGAGGATAGTCTGTGCTTTTTTCCAAATCCTCCCATTCCTGCGGAAGTCCCACGTGCACAAAAATCGGCAATACAAAGAAGAAAGAAAACATAACCATGGTTTCGTTCCAACGGTAATCAATGTTCAGTTCAAACAAAGTACGGATGCTTTCAATAGCGAGCGTGAGCGAGAGCGCCAAAATCCCACTGCACACCAATCCCAAAACCAAGATAAAGAAAATCTGCGCACAATAATTCCAAAACCCATTGTTTTGGTTGCGCTTCCAGTGCGGCAACACAAACATCAAACTATAAAAGGCAAAACCCCACATCGTCAAAATCTGCGTATCTTCCTGCGTCATGGCATCGTGAGTCGTAAAGTACAAAACCACCCCCGCCAGCACGCCAAGCAAAAGTCCCCAGCGTTGCTTAAAGAAAAGCGTCGACGCCGTGAAGATTGGCAGCACAATCCAGAGAATAACAATCAGACGTAGAACGCCCTCCTCACTATCGTAAAATTCACTCCACAGGTTGTACATCATCAGACCAAAGGCCAGCACAATGAGCACTATGCTCACCGGAAAGCGGCGAAAGGCCTCCATGGTCCGTGCAAAAAGCGATTGAAAGAACAGTGTGATCTTTTTCATGGTGTGGGGTTACTTAACACAGAGCATACTATTAAATTCAAAATCTTAAAAGACTATGGTATGATCGCTGTACCCTAATTCAAACTATGTCTTTCCTAACTGTATTCACTCAAGAAGATGATGGACGCTTTTCAGTAAGCGTTCCAACCCTTCCAGGTTGTTTTTCACAAGGAGACACTTTAGAGGAAGCTAAAAGAAACATTCAAGAAGCTATTGAACTTTACTTGGACGACGATTTAGTTGAAGAACCTTCATACAATATTCAAATGGTAGTCTCCGTAGATGTGCCGTTAAAGAAATATGCCTAAATTTTTCCGCTCTATATCTGGAAGAGAAATGGTAAAACTACTTAAAAAATTGGGCTTTTTTGAGGTCTCACAAAAAGGAAGTCATATAAAAATACGCAAAGAACTTACAGCACATGTTGAGACTGTCATAATTCCAGATCATAAAGAATTAACGCCGGGAACCTTTAGAAACATTCTTAAAATGGCCGATTTATCGTTGGAAGATTTTGATAAACTCTCAAATAAATAAACCTATGCAAAATTCCGTTAAAACACGTTTCGCCCCTTCGCCAACCGGTTACCTCCATGTGGGAGGGCTCCGCACCGCCCTCTATTCTTATTTATATGCCCGCCAAAATAAGGGGATTTTTGCCCTGCGAATTGAAGACACCGACCAAAAACGTTATGTGGAAGGCGCCGTGGAAAGCATGCAAAACGCCCTGAACTTTTTTAACCTCACCTGGGATGAAGGCCCCATTTTCCAATCCAAGCGCACGGAAATTTACATGAAGTACGCGACCCAGCTTGTGGAAGCCGGCCACGCCTATCCTTGTTTCTGCACCGCCGAACGTCTGGATGAAATGCGCAAGCAGCAAGAAGCCAACAAACAACCGCCCAAATACGACCGGCTCTGCCTCAACTTAAGCGCAGCCGAGATCAAAGCACGCAGCGAAGCCGGCGAAGCTTATGTGATCCGCCAACGCATCCCCCAAGAAGACTTATTTTTCAACGACCTGGTGCGCGGCGAAATGAAATTCCACGGAAAAGACATCGACGACCAAGTGCTCATTAAATCCGATGGCTTCCCCACCTACCACCTGGCAAATGTAGTAGACGACCACGAAATGGAAGTCACCCACGTGATCCGCGGCGAAGAATGGCTGCCAAGCACGCCCAAACACGTGTGGCTCTACCAAGCCTTTGCTTGGACGCCTCCTGCTTTCGCGCACCTTCCCCTGCTCCTCAACCCCGACCGCAGCAAACTCAGCAAACGCCAAGGCGACGTGGCCGCCGAGGACTATATAAAGAAAGGCTACCTTAAAGAAGCCATGATCAACTTCATTGCCTTCCTAGGCTGGAACCCTGGAACCGAAGAAGAATTTTTCACCCTCGAACAACTCGTGGAACGTTTCAGCATCGAGCGCGTACAAAAAGCCGGCGCCGTGTTTAACCTGGAAAAACTCGACTTCCTGAATGGTCACTACATACGTGCTAAATCCATCGAAGACCTGGCCGCCTTGGTGAAACCCTGGCTCGAAGAAACCGATTGGTTCTCCAAGACCTCCTTCACTCAAGAAAATTTCCTGCGTTTCCTCGCTTCCGTCCAAATGCGCATGAAAACTCTGACCGATGCCGCGCCTATGCTAAGACCCTTCCTTTTGGACGAACTCGACTACGATTTCAATCTGTTCTACAGCGAAAAGATGAAGGTAGACAAAACCATGACCGTGATGGCACTTGAAAACAGCATTCCCGCTTTGGAAGCCCTCGAAGACTACTCCAACGAAGAAAGCATCAAAGCCTGCCTCGTAACCGTGATTGAAAAACTCGGTGTAAAAAACGGACAAATGCTCTGGCCGATGCGCGTGGCCCTCAGCAACGAACAGTTCTCGCCGGGAACCTTTGAACTGATTCAACTCATGGGTAAAGAGCTCACTCTAAAAAGACTGCAGGACGCGCTTGACAAGATACGCTAAAAACCTTATTCTATTATAAGGCTTTTAACCAAAAGACCCTATGTCACACGATCCTCACCCCGAGCACGAAGACCACGCTGAAGAAGGCCATGAAGCTGGTCACGACGGCAAAGAACAATCAGAAGTCGAAAAGCTCAACAAAGGTTTGGAGCTTATTGCTAAAGTAGCCGAAAAAGGTGCCGAATCTGGGCTTGGAGTGGACAGCGTGGCGGAAGTCGCTTATTTATTCAGAACTTCTTTCTTAACGGCTCCTTTCCGATTGGCGTGGAAACTGCTTCCCGCTTTTGCCCAAAGAGAGTTCGCCGCAGCGAATCAAACAGGATTTGGCGAGTTTCTTATGAGATACATGCCCTTTCTAAACCTCCGAGCCTACTTTGCCCCCGGTTTAATGGCCGCTGCCTTCGCTAAGATGGGAATAGTGGAATTCAAAATGAACAATGCAGAAGAAGCCGCTATGCAAGCTGAATTGGGCGAACACCCCAGCGAAGAAGCCAAGATCGCCTACCAGGCAAAAGTGGAAGAAACCGTGGTGAAGGGAATCATCACTCCCTACCAAGGAGCCGCCGGAGCCCTCACGGGAAAAATGGGAACCGTAATCGGTGCCGTTCAGCCTGAACTTAAACCAGTGGTAGGCGCTGCCAAAGCAGCCACTGTGATCGAAGGCACCAAAGAAGGCTATTTTTCACACGTGCGAGAACGTGTACATGCGCTTCGCCTCGAAGCAGCTACGGCAAAAACCGCCGTGGCAAACGAGATGACTACAGAGCACGACATGGTTGCACTAGCCGACCCTCACGCTCACATTGCTCCCGCAGCAAACATCGCGCACACAGAAGCTGTATAAAATCCACTGGAATCCCCCAATAAAACACGGTAGTATTAGACATGCTCTTTAAAAGCGAAGAATGAACTTTCACGACCTTAAAATCATTGTCAGCCAAATTAAGAAAACCATGCACTGCCAAAAGTGCGATGGTAAATACCACGATATCGATATCGACGTGATCGGTAGCCTCAATTGTGAGGAAAGCTTTTTTCACGCTTTTTGCCCTGAATGCGAGACCGAATCGGTGATCCACGTGAACATGCAAATCGAACCTATGGATTGCGACGGCCCTATTCGCCTGGGCAGCGCTCCCCGTATGGAACAGATCTCTTCGAACGAAGTACTGGATATGCACAATTTCCTCAAAGGCTTCAAAGGAAACTTCAACGACATGTTCAAACAGGAAAAGAACCAAAATTCTTAATTATCAAGCGGACCCAGAGGGTCTGCTAAGCAATAAAGTGGCGCTAGCCACAACAATTATGCGCCCTTCCTCCACCTACGCACTAACGTTCGCACTCGCCGCTCTCCTGCTTCTCCCTGCTTGCGATAAACTCTCCAAAGCAACCCAAGAAACTTTAGAAGCCGCCGAGAACATCAAGCAAGAGGCCGTGGAGATTAAGGAAGGCGTGGAAGAAACCGTGGATCAAGTGAACCAAGCCAAGGACTCCGTTTTAAACGCAACCGACGCCGTGAACCAAGCCATGACGGACGTGAAATCCATTGGAAACTGATGGAAGTTTTTTTAAAACAGATCTGGGACCGCGCTAAACAAAATCCCAAGCGGATCGTTTTTGCCGAAAGTAATGAACCCCGCGTGCAGGAAGCCATTGCGACGATTGTGAAGGAAGGGCTGGCCGTTCCGGTGACCTTTGCTGACCCAGCAGCCGACCCTCACTTTGAAGACTTTGTTAAAAAATTCATGGAACTGCGGGGTGCCACCGAGGAGGAAGCGCGCAGCAAACTGAGGACGCCCCATTACTTCGCCACCATGATGGTGCAGGAAGGCCTCGCCGACGGAATGATCGCCGGCCCCACCGCCACTTCCCGCGAACGCATTTTGCCCGCACTGGAAATCATTAAAACTAAGGAAAAATTCCACAAGGTTTCTGGATTCTTTTTTATGGTCTTGCCGACGACCGTGGACGCTGATGCCGCCAACGGAGGCATTTTGCTTTTTGCCGACTGCGCACTCAACGTCGACCCCGATGTAAGCACCCTGGCCGATATAGCTATTGATAGCGCCGAAACCGCCAAACGCTTTGGCGTGGACCCGGTGATCGCCATGCTGTCTTTTTCAACCGCCGGTTCCACCCAGCATCCCCTCGCAAAAAAAGTGCAGGACGCCGCAGCCCTGGTAAAATCCCGCCGCCCAGACCTGCTCGTGGAAGGCGAAATGCAAGTGGACGCCGCGCTCATGGATAAAATCGGCGCGCTCAAAGACCCAGGCTCACCCGTGGCCGGCAAAGCCAACGTGCTCATTTTCCCCAACTTGGAAGCCGGCAATATTGGCTACAAACTCGTAGAACGGTTGGCCGGAGCCAAGGCAATTGGCCCTATTCTGCAAGGCCTGCGAAAACCCGTTAACGAAGTGTCGCGCGGCTCCAGCGCCGAAGACATCGTAAACTTGGCGGCCATCACCACCATTGAAGCCCAGGAGGCCAATTTTATTTAGTCATTCTGCTCAAATAGCTCTCCGCCCTTGTGCCATTTTTTAAACGCGCGCCGGAAGGACATGGTTGAAAAATGATAACGAAAAATCACCAGCCGACGCAAAAGCCACGCCGCAAAACCCGTGATTAAAAACGGGCCACATTTAAACGCGGCAAATTTTCCGCCGAGCGGCAAAATCATCCACGCGTCACCAGGATTGTAGTCGCGAAGTTTTTCTTTGCGCATGCTGCGCACAATATTATCGGCAACCACGTTGCCTTCCTGCCACGCAGCATATGCGAGCATGGGCACGCGAGACCCGGGCTTTTTAGGATCCTCCAAAAATGCGTTGTCACCGGCCGCAAAAACCTTGGGGAATTTTTTGGATTCGAGCGTGGCATCCACTTCCACTGCGCCACCTTTTTTCGCATCGCCCAATGCCGCAACCACAGGATGCACACTCACCCCCGCCGTCCAAATAAGCATGGAATTCGGCAAAGTCTTGAGCTTGTTTTTTGAGTCCTTCATCAGCACGGAATCTTCCGTCACTTTGCTGATGCGAAAGCCGCGGTAAACACACACTCCCATGCCTTCCAAACGGCTCAAAATCTTCTCCGTTCCCTTGTCGTCGAGTCCACCCAAATCTTGTCCACTTTGAACCAGTTGAACATGTACTTTTGCGCGGGGGAATTTATATTTTCTGCAGAGTTTTTTGAGCGACGCATAGAGCTCACTGGCCATCTCCACCCCGGTCGCCCCACCGCCCCCAATCGTGATATGAATGGCCTTCGCTTTGCTGCGGCTTGTCCATCGCTCACGAAAGAGCCGATCCAAATGACAATTGATGGCGAGCGCCTCGTGCACGGTTTTGAGCGGAAAGGCATATTTTTCTATGCCCGGAACTTTGAAAAAGTTGGTCACACTGCCGAGCGCGAGCACCAAAATATCGTAGTGCAGCACCTTATTTTTTTTGAGCTTCACGGTCTTCTTTGCGGTATCAATTGCCATCACGCTGTCTTGCAAAAAGTGTACCCGCTCAGGGTCCACCAAACTCACAATCGGCGTGGCCACCGCAGCCTTCAATTGCACCATGCACTCGTCGGTGATTTCTTTATTGAAGGCCGTCGCCACTTCATACAAATCCGCTTTAAGCGTGTGCACATCGCTGCTATCAACCAACATAATGCGCGCATTCGCCGGCGCTTTTTTTGCAAGCCGCTGGGCACAGTGCAGACCCGCCACACCCGCCCCCACAATGAGAATATTTTTTACCATCTGAAGGTCTTAACTTCCTTAGGGTCATCTCCCACTTCACGGATATATTTTTGATGATCCACAATCTTTTGCTTCAGCATTTTAATAATGGCGTCCTTCTTTTTGGCCACGGCTTTATTGTGCTTGGCCGCGCGAGTGATCATGTCCATGGAAAGGTGATAGAAATCCACTTCATTGGTCACCTTCAAATCGAAAGGCGTAGTGGTGCTTCCACGTTCCTGGTACCCGTGAATGCTGAACCGTTTGGGGTTCACAAAAGGCCACAAAATTTGCTCCATGTCGTTGGTGTATCCATGATAATTGATGACCACGGGTCGGTCCGCCGTGAAATATTTATCCACAGCCGTTTGATCCAAACACGCATGAGCCGAGGAACAATAATCACCCATGCAAAGACCCGTGAGTTCAGAAATATTCACATAACGCACCTTCATTTCCGGCACCAATTCCTTGCACAGTTTCACCGCGTGCAAAGCTTCCTGCGTCATATAATCCCCCGCCGAAGCCAGCACCACATCCGGATTTTTAGTGGCTTCTTTTCCACCCACCCATTCCCAAATCCCGATTCCTTTTTTAGCTTGTTCACGAGCTTCTTGGAGTGTCAACCACTGCGGCACTTCGCGCTTGTCCGCCACAATCACACTGATGGTATTGGGACGTTGAAAGGCTTCCTCCAAAGCCGCCAAAAAACTGTTGGCATCACAAGGATAATACACTTGGCAGAACTCACCATGCTTTTGCAAAAGGTTGCTCACAAAGCTGGGATTTTGATGCGAATACCCATTGTGTTCCTGCCTCCATCCCACGCTTCCCAAATGGTAAACCAGCGGCGGCACGGGCTTGCGCCATTTCACTTTGAAACTTTGTTTCAGGAACTTCGCGTACTGGTCCACCATGCTCGCAATAATGGTCAAAAACGCTTCATAACTGGAGAAAAATCCAAAGCGTCCCGTGAGCGTGTATCCCATCATCCAGCCTTGCAAACTGTGCTCGGAAAGCATTTCTAAAATGCGCCCGTCGTATTCCATGTGCTCGTCATTTTTCTCCACCGGCCACGTAAATCCACGGCCCGTTTGTTCGAACACCGCTTTGAATAAATTCGATTCCAATTCGTCGGGGCAAAAAATCCGAAAAGTTTTTGGATTGAGCTTAATAATATCGCGCAAATATTTGGCTCCCACCGGCGTGCTACCCGATTCTAAAGCCCCGCGTTTTTTAACACGGAGTCCATACTGCCCCAGCGAAGGCAACTTAAGCGGCTTCATAATATTTCCGCCAATCGCGTGCTTGCACATTCCAATTCGTTTGCTGCCCGTGGGCACAAATTCCACTACCTCCGATTTAGGTCGTCCTTGCGAGTCCACGAGTTCCCGAATTTTATAAATCTTGAGCCAGCTTTCAATGGCTTTCAGTGCAGCGGGATCTTCCTTGGGATGCCCCACCGGAACTCCGTGTGCGCGGAAGGAACCTTCCACACTGTGTCCATGAAATTTTTGAATTCCTTTCCAGCCTTTCGGCGAGCGAAGCAAAATCACCGGCCACTTGGGTTTGAGCAGATTTTTCTTGCTGGCACGGGCTTTCTTTTGAATGGCGCGAATCATTTGATACGCCGTCTCCATGGCCTCCAGAGTTTTCTTTTCTAAATTGGGTTCTTCCAAAATAAAAGGTTCGTATCCATAACCCACAAACAGCGAACGAAGTTCCTTGTCGTCCATGCGTCCAAAAATCGTAGGGTTGGAAATTTTGTATCCGTTGATGTGCACAATGGGCAGCACCGCTCCACTGGTACGTGGATTCAAAAATTTATTGCTGTGCCAGGCAGCGGCAATCGGCCCGGTTTCTGCTTCTCCATCTCCCACCACCACGGCCGCGATCAAATTCGGATTGTCCATGGCGGCTCCGTACGCAGTCGCCAAACTATAACCCAGCTCACCTCCTTCCAAAATGGACCCCGGCACTCCCGGTGTCACGTGACTTGGGAACAAAGTGTGCGGCCAAGAAAAATCATGAATGAGTTGCCCCATTCCTTTCCCATCACGCGGAAATTCCGGATAAAATTCGTCCATAGTTTTTTCCGCAAACAAGTTCGCCAAAATAGCCGGCGCGCCGTGTCCCGGACCTGTTACGAGCAGCATTTCACACGAATGCTTCCACACCAAATAATTTAAATTCGCATAAATAAAGTTCAGTCCCGGCACCGTTCCCCAGTGTCCCAAAATACGCTCTTTGATGTGCTCTGGCTTGAGCTTCTCGTCGAGAAAATAATTGTCCTTTAAATAAAGTTGAGCAGCCCCGATGTAATCGGTGTAACGCAGATATTTTTTAAGCCACTGCAAGGCTTCTTGATCGGTTTTTGTCATGGCGTGAGTTAAACCAAATCCATCTTACTGAAGCTAATGAGATTCCTCAATGAGTTTTCTTTCCGGCCTTCATCTATTGCCTTCAAATTTCATCAAAGACTTAAGAGGCTTATCTCCAGGGAAATCCACCGTGATTTCTATAGGCAATGGCTTAGGTTCAAAAATCCGCTCCACTCGCAACCAAGCTGCTTCCAAATTATAGAAAACACGAACACCAGGTATCCCCACGGCCTGTGCCGGAAGCTCAAATTCTTCATTAATTTGGCCAGGATCTTGTAGGTAAACTCCCCCTGAGGTCCTAAGTTCTTTTTGCCCAGAAAATATAAAAGTTTCTGCAGCCTCACCCTTCATCACTCGAATCACGCCTTCACGCACTGTGCCCTGAGGCCCTACCGTGATCCGATCATCAAGCTCTCTAAGCACAAATCTTCGGGCCCTATTCTCACTGGAAATGGGATTTTCTGGGGTGTGGGTCATAGCTTTTTAAGAGCTCATTCTAGCGCTCTCTTTTTCAAAATGCTATGCTGGAAAAAATCACGTATGGCCATCCTCATTCTCAACGCCGGCTCTTCCTCCCTCCGCTTCGCCCTTTTTGACGGAAAACTCAAACGACTCTACAAGGGTCACATCGACGCCATTGGCCAAAAGACCTGCCAGTTCCGCCGCACCTTTGACGATGGCAGTGAAGAAAAAAACTCCGTGAAAGCCAAGAATCATCAAGAAGCCCTCGACTATGGCCTCAAGCGCTTGCAACTCGACGGCGCCGTAAAAAACCTCAAAGAAATAAACAAAGTCGGTCACCGAGTGGTGCACGGCGGGGAATCTTTTAAAAAAGCCACCAAACTCACACCCGGTGTAATCGCCACCATCAAAAAACTCTCCGAGCTCGCCCCCCTGCACAACCCCGCCAACCTCACCGCCATTGAAGCCTGCAAAAAACTACTTCCCAAAGCAAAACACACGGCCATTTTTGACACCGCTTTCCATCAAACGCTGCCACCAAAGGCTTTCCTCTACGGCCTACCCTACGAGCTCTACACAAAAAAGAAGATCCGCCGCTATGGTTTTCATGGAACCAGTCATCAATACGTGGCGCAAGAAGCCGTCAAAATCCTAAACAATAAACACGCCAGCCTCATCACCTGCCACATTGGAAACGGCGTAAGTCTTTGCGCGATTAAAGACGGAATTTCCCTCGATACTTCCATGGGTTTCACTCCGCTCGAAGGTCCACTCATGGGCACGCGCTCCGGCACCATCGACCCCGCCATCATTTTCCACCTCCTAGAAAAAAAATCCCCCGCCGACGTGCACCAACTCCTTGAAAAAGAATCTGGCTTCAAAGGCCTTTCGCAGCTCGGTTCCGATGTACGCACCCTCTGGGCCAACAAACGCAGCCCCGGCACGCGCCGCACCTTCGACGTATTCAGCTACCAAATGGCCAAGATCATTTACAGCTACTTCGCCGCACTCGGCGGCCCACCGGACGCCCTGGTCTTCACCGCCGGCATCGGCGAAAATGCCTTCTACTTGCGTGAACAAATCTGCGCTTATTTCAAATCCTTTGGCCTCAAACTCGACCCACGCGCCAACAAGAAAAACGCCATGCAAATATCGCACCGCAATTCCTTCCTCCCCGTGTTCGTGATTCCTACGAACGAGGAGTTACAAATGGCGAAGCAGGTTTAGGGAATCTATCATTCCTAAACAGACGTTCGTAAACTGTCTTGGTCCGATTCAGCGGGAGCCTTTATGCTGAATCTCTCCAAGCAGTTTCCTTCTGTTTAGGAGTTCATGTTCCCTTTCCGTGGTTCTATGGGTGGATTTATGAAACGTAAAGTTTAAGGAAGAAAGTACGAGGATCATGATCCGAGTTCTTTCGCTCCTGTTGAAGAAATCCACCCATAGAATGAAACAGGGGAAGGGACGATGAATTCTCTTAATTGAAGCTCAATTCATAAAGTGCCTGCGTCGTCACCAGCACAATCACGTTGCGGTCTTTATCCAGGTAAAAATCCACCAGGGTTCCTTTTAAATCTTCGAATACGTACTGCGCATTGTAAGTAAGGTCGTCGTTCTTGCTGCTCTTATCAAAGATGAAGAGTCTATCGTCACCTGGGTCCAAAACGTAAACTTGGTTGATCTCCAGTTCGGTGTAAACCTTGGTCGCTCCTTCCATAGAATTGAGCGGTGCTTTTTTAATGCCGTATTCCACCAAACTTCCACTGAGGTATTTCACCAAGCTTCCGTCGCTGCTCAGAACCCACACGCTTCCGTCCACCGCGAGTGAAACGGCTTTGCTGAGATCCAGCTCACTGGAGAAGTAGCTTTGTCCGCTGCCGTATCCGTCCGTGCCGCGTTGGTAACGCCAGATTTGGTTGGACGCAGGATCCAAGATGTAAACCTTATTGGAATAAGTCGCCACACCCACTCCGGTGCGCCAATCCACATCGGCCGTGTCGGCAAATTGTGCATTTCCTTCGGTATATTCAATCAAGTTTCCGCCGGCCGTAACCATCACAATGCTGTCGAAATCATCAAAGAATTCTCCAGCCGTAACCTTATCTGCGGCATCGAGAGTGTCAGGTGCTTCCACTTGGTCGAGCAAAATTTGGTACGCGTTTTGAGCGGTGTACGCCACGATGCGGTCTCCATACTGCTCCACTCCTATCAGTGGCACGCCACCGAGTTGAGAGCTCAAATCAGCCACCAAACGGACTTCTTCATCCACGTACTGCACATTGTCGAGGGCGTTTCGTTCCGTATTGATTTCATCCAGCAACTGGCTAGCCTCTCCTCCTGAATATCCACTGTCCAGCACCTCCACGGCCAAGGCCTCGGCCTGATCCAAGAGTTCACTTGCTTTAGCCTTATCAAAGGCTCCCTGCGTTTGCGCCTGAGTCACATTTTCTTCCGCCAAAGCGAGTTTGTCCTGCATTGCTTGCATGGTCTTTTGCTTTCCAATCACGCCGGTCATCAGGAAAATTCCCACCACCAGCAGAAGTCCAACACTTCCTAAAGCAATCAGCAGTTTTTTCTTATCCCATCTGCGCACACCATCCAAAAAGGCCCAGTTTTCTTTACGCTGTGCAAATTTACGCAGCACTTCGAGCCCTTTATTCACACGCTTAGATTTTGGACGTTCTTCCTCTTCATGCAAGCTCGCATGCACAGGCCTTCGATCCTCTTCTTCATCGCCATCCACCACCATTTCGCGCTCCTCACGAGCCGCCATCGGAACCGCCATTTCTTCCGTTTTTTCCAAAACCTCAAAAGAAAGTAGCGTCATTTGGTCCTCCATATCGGTCTGCAGCAGATCATCGAGTTCCTTCATCGCCTCGCTCAGCGGCTGTTCAGAGAAAATCTTAGAAAGGTCGTTGGGCGTCACATATTGAATGAGTGCACCCGTAACAAACAGTGTGCAATCGCCCACTTCGAGTCCTCCGCTGGCAATGTTTTGGAACAGCTCATCTTTATTTTTTTCATCGTAAAGTCCTTCGGTAATAGAGCTCACATGACGTTTGCGGATCAAATAACCCGCTGCTTCCCCACGTTGTGAGAGGAAAACCATGTCCTTTTGAATCACTCCAATAATCACGTTCACATTTGGAATGAATTTAAGCCCGAGCTCCTTCTCCTTTTCACTGACCATTCCATTGATTTCACGCAGCGCGCTTTCAAAGCGGTCATACGGATCACCCGCAAGATCATCCAAAAAGTGATCCTGAAGCAGTTGAAAAGCCTCTTTAGCCACTTCTGCCCCCGGAACCTGAGTGCTGTTTATAGATATCAAAAGGAACAGTGCAATCTTGTCTTTTCCAAGGCCGTCATCCCATTCCGTATAGTAATGCTCAGTAAAACCGACAGGTCGGCGTCCGAGAACGAGTGATTCTTGTTGGAGCTGTAGAAACATATGAATCGATTTGAGATTACTTTACAGGAGCAATAATCTGGTTGGCAAGCTTGGCTCCTTAGCGGGGTATTCTATCGCACTTGTACAGCGCTCACAATAGCCATTCATGCCGTTTTTGCTGCACCTTCACATTGATGGCATGCGCAATGGTGTGATGGTCTTTGCAAAGCGGGGCAAGAAAGTGCGGATCATGCCGCCGACTGAGCGCAAAAGTTTGCGTATGGTGAAGCTGCTCCGCCGGCTTTTTGCAGGTTTGTATGGAGCATTTACTGCCGTGCTCTTTATTAAGGACGCGCTGAGTGCGAGCAGGAACATGACGTGATTGCGATCCTGGTAGTTCTGCCGCGATGGCTGCTTTTTCTTCGGCGATTTCTTGTTCATGACGATCCAAAAGTTCTGTGAGAAGTTCGCTGACATCTATTCCTTTCTCCTGCAGTTTTTCCAGCCTGCATTTGACGTCCTGGGAAATTTGTAGCGGAAGCATTTGCCCGGGCAAAGATCGTTCATCGCGGACCAAAGTTTCTAAAGCTTTCTTTGGAAGTAGCTGAACCTGCTGAGCCCAAAAGGCTTCGTTATCTACAGTGGCGACGGATTGAATGCGAACCAGTTTATGAATACTCACTGCCCCCTCTTCCAAAAGTCCCTTCAAAATAGGCAACCCTGAAAAACGTTTCTCCAAGTTCAGGGCAGTTCGTACCTGTTCTTCACTCAGACCGGCCAGTTTAAAAGCAAATTCAAACACGGAGCCAAAACCTTTGGTCGCATACAATCGGCGTTTTTCCACTTCCGGCAGCAGCCCCATGAACCGCTGTCTCCACACAAGGGCATTTTGTCCATAAAGGCGGGCCTTTTCATACAGTTCTTGATCGGTCATAGTGGGTGGATTAAGGAATCTAAATTCTAGCAAAAATTCGCCCATTTAACAGATCAAACTTCACACTTTCTAGTGACAAATCCATAGGTGAGTATATATTCACCTTTCGGCGAAACTTCCCCCTTTCAAGCCCTAGTATTTGACAAAATTTACTAATATATTAGAATGGCCACTATGGCAGTGACAGGAATTCAATTGCAGGAGGCAGAACGAAGGCTAGCGACACAAATAAAGGATTATCGCGAAGCAGGTGTCCCCATGGAGTTTTCTCCAAAGATCTTGGTTCTTAACCTGGAAGGCTTTCGCCAAAGAGTACTTAAGGCAGCAAGGATAATTGAAGCAGCCAGCCTTAAAATAACCCAGCAGCCAGCCTTAAAATAACCCAGCAGCCATCCAGTCTCACGCCACTAGAGATAGGTCCAGAAGATAACGGTGTTCTCTTGGTCATTCCAAGCATTCATTTTGATTTTGAAGTGGCAGAAGCAGAGTTGATTAGACTAATTTCAGAAGTAACCGTGACGCGTGAAGTAGTGAGTTTAACAAGTTTTCAACTCTACGACAGTTTCATAGGCGTAGATACGGTGCATCCACTGGACGTACCCGTAGAATGGACCACTTGCACGATTCCTGGCATTCCAACGATACGAATCGAAGGTAGCGCATTGGGAGATCCTAAGAAAACGGGGTTTAAGATAGACAGTTCAGTTGAAGGAACCCGTATTCAAAATCTTCACGATGTCTCAGTAGACCCACGCTCAACACGTATGAAACTCTACCTATTATTAAGAGATTTAGTGACACAAACCAAAGGACACCGTAGCGGTTTAGTAGACATCCAATTCACCTCCGACAAACTTGCTTAGCTGTCTATGCTAAACTATTCTCAACTTAATAAAATTTATGGCAGAAAAAACACCCTTACTCGATATACTCAATCCATTAAAAGATATGGATCGTATACGTAATGCACCTAATGAACGTGGAGAAGTGCTGATAATGACTACTTATAGAAATGCCATCAGGGGTGCCCTATTTGGAGCACTTGCCGGGACCGTACTTGACCAAACCGTTGGAAATGGAGACCCTCAGTTTGCCATCTATTTAGGCCTATGTGGAGCAGTAACAGATGCGATCCAAACTTTAGGTCGTGGCGCTATACAAATAACTGGAGGAAATAAATCTAATTGACTTTCCTTTCCCCCTTCCCTACAATCACCCAGCTAAATTACTATTATGCTAGGAAAACTAAAACGACGTAAACGAGCTCGAACCCATGGCTTCCTTAAGCGCATGTCCACTAAAAGTGGTCAGGCTGTTTTGAACCGACGACGCGCAAAGGGCCGACACAAATTGACGGTATCCGTACGTCGTGCTGAAACGAAGTAAACGAATTCACGGTAGGCCTATCATTCAGGCACTCTTAAAGGAAGGTAAGTCCACCCCTTCTTCTTTGTTTATCCTGATAAAGCAAGAAAGCCCCCTGCCCAGCACACGGTACGCCGTGGTGGTCAGCAAAAAACTAGAAAAGTCTGCGGTGAAGCGCAATAAAAAGCGCCGCCAGGTTTATGAAATCATCCGCATGATGGAAAAAGAAAGTCTCGTGCCAAGTCAGCCGAGCTTTGATATAGTGCTCATCGCACGCAAGCCGGCGGTCACCGCCTCCTTTGATGAGCTGCAAAAGGCTCTCAAAGCCCTACTTACCACGCTCAAATGAAAAAATTCAACATCTTCCCCTACCTCTTTGTCTTCTTGGCAACGTTTGTAGTTTTGCAACTGTTCAACAAAAGCCCCGACCCGGTGCTCAGCAGCGGTGACGTGGGACTTAAAACCGTCGAAAACGAATACGCCATTGGCAAAGACATCCGTGTAGACGTTCAAAACAACCAAGCCGGAGCTATTGAAGTGCTTTCTGAATGTAATGAGATGGATGGAAGAAAGCTGCTCCTCCCTCCTTTCACCGTTTTAAAGTATGAAAATGAAGGATTCACCGAAGTGAGCAACACAGCCAACCTGCCCGAATGCACCGACAGCGTCGTCACGACCATTCAACCGGGTCAAAAAGAAACTTTCAGCCTGCTCAACTACAGTTATTCCGATTTTGGAGAAATTGGCCGCTACAAACTCCAACTGAATCTCGCTGAAGTGGCCTACAGCACTCCTGAATTCGAGATCCACGAACCAGGCGTCTTCACCAAACTCTGGCGCGGCATAATCTACCAGCCCATTCTCAACGTACTGATTGGAATTTTAGTTTATATGCCCGGCCACAAGCTCGGCCTCTCCGTGATTCTGCTCACCATCATCATTCGAACCATTCTGCTCGTGCCTTCTCAAAAAGCGATGAAAGCTCAGCTCCGCATGCAAGAAATGCAGCCAAAAATCGAGGAACTGAAGCAAAAGTACAAAGACGACCAAGCTCGCCTCGCGCAGGAGACCATGCTGCTCTGGAAGACCAGCAAAGTGAATCCGCTCTCCAGCTGTCTCCCTATTTTGCTCCAACTGCCCATTTTGATCGCGCTGTATAGCGTGGTGAACGGAGGACTTTCCCCAGATCGTAGCGCCCTGATTTATGACTTCATGCCAGCCTTTTCGCTCCATGAAATCGACCCAATTTTCTTAGGATTTGATCTGCTCACCCGCAGCATGATCGTGCTCCCTCTTATTGTGGGAGGCCTGCAATTCATCCAAATGCAGCTCATGATGACTAAACAGAAAAAGAAAAAGGCCGCTCAAAAAGAAGGAAGCGCTCCAAAACCCATGCAAAATGAGATGGAAATGGCAAACAAGATGATGAAATACATCATGCCCGTTATGATCGCAGTGTTCACCGCGCAACTCCCCGCCGCCGTAGGTTTGTACTGGGGAACTTCAACTTTCTATGGCATACTCCAACAACTTGTGGTAAATAAAGAGGGCTCCAAATCGAAATCTCCTGAGGACGACGTACAAATTAGAGTAATCAATAAAAAGCATTAAACCATCAACATGGAAAAGCAAATTAAAAAGCTGGTATCTGAATTTCTTGTAAAACTTGGCATCGATTTCACCGATATCGAGGTTGAAGAGACCGAACCCAAGAACTACCGTATTAATTCCGTTTCCGAAGAACCCAGCCTTCTCATTGGTCACCATGGTGAAAACCTCTTGGCTATGCAGAAAATCCTCACCGTGATTTTCCACAAAATGCTGGGCGAAGAAGTAACTGTGGCCTTCGACGTAGACAACTACCGCAAACGACAAGAAGAAAATGTGCTCACCATTGCTGAACAGAAGATGAAGGAAGTGGAAGCCTCCAAAATTCAGGCGGCCCTCCCCCCTATGTCTCCTTACTTCCGCCGTCTCGTGCACATGATGATCAAAACCAAAGGCTACGAAAATCTAGTTACCGAAAGCATCGGTGAAGGAAACTACCGTCAGGTAGTGATTAAGTACAAAGCAGCGAACTAGTTCTAAGTCCCAAAATGAAATCCCTAGCTCTTCTGAGCACCATTGCCCTCTCGATTGTATTGGCACCCGGCGTCACTTCCGGAGCTTTGAGCAGTTGGTATTCCGACGTACCCGACCACGACGCATACCACGACGGCATTTATTATATGACGCAGGCGGGCTTCGTTTCAGGTTATGAGGACAATACCTTCCAGCCAGAGAATCCAGTGAGCCGTGTGGAAGCCCTTAAAATGCTTCTGGAAGCCACCGAAACCTCCCTGGCATGGGAAGAAAGTGCCGTCTTCCCAGATGTGGAAGCAGAGGCCTGGTACATGGAGTACATCAATACCGCCGTGGACAAGGGCATCGTACGCGGCCATGACGATGGAAACTTCAAACCGCTCGACACCGTGAACCGCGCCGAAGCTCTTAAAATGCTCATCCTAGCCTCTGGCAAACAAAGTGAACTCCCCGCCGTTGCCAGCGACGAATGGTTCACCGCTTACCTGGCCTACGGCAGCGAACACGCCCTCATCGTTCCCGACGCGTCCGGCAACTACCTACCCAGCGCCGCCCTCTCCCGTGGTGAACTCGCAGACCTAATCTACCGATTCAAAAAAGAACCCTACGTAGGCACCGTGGAATACGGCATCGCCTCCTATTATGGCTACAGCTACGACGGCCACAACACCGCCTCCGGCAAAAGTCTGGAAGCCTACGGATTCCAAGCCGCCCACAAGACACTGCCATTTGGCACCATTGTGCGCATCACCAACCTAAACAGCAACGTGTATGTGGACGTAGAAATTGTGGACCGTGGCCCCTACACCGAAGGCTACATCATCGACCTCACCCCCGCCGCTTTTGAACAAATCGGCACGCTTTCTACCGGAATTATTAAAGTCCGACTCGAAGTTCTGAAGTAATCCTTTTCCATTAATAGTCTGTTTTTGTATGTGGGATTTTTTGAGCGTAAAGCCTAGGAAGAAAGGACGAGGATCATGATCCGAGTGCTTTCGCTCCCAGCGAGAAAAATCCCACATACAAAGACAATCTTGTGTAGAGATGAAAAAGGATTACAATAGATCCCGATGGTAGATCCCCTTACACGCACCGTCCGTCCTTTCAAGTGGAAGCGTAATCGCAAGCCTCTTTCGCAAGAGATCCGAAACACGTACCGAACGCTTGTTTGCGCCATCCTGTTCCTGGGTCTCATGACCTCAGGGACCTACTTGTATATGAATAGTTTAGCGCCGGCAAAAGGCTACGAGCTCAAACAACTTCAAAACGATTATGAATCGCTTCAGTCAGACCTACGTAAACTGGATCGCAAAGTGGTTGACGCTCAGTCCTTTATCAATCTGGAAAAGAACGCCGCCCTTAAAAAAATGCGCATCGCCGAGAGCCATGACCTTTCCTATGTGCAAGGAGGAAACGTAGCCGAAAACCTCACCCCACTACCGCGAGCCAATGATTGATTCGCTCCTCAAAATCCTCGATAAAGAATTCCCAGACCCTCAGCCACCGCTTCGCCACCGAAGCGTTTTTGAACTCTTGGTGGCAGTGATTTTGTCGGCGCAGTGTACGGACGCGCGCGTGAACACCATCACGCCCCTGCTCTTTCCCAAAGACCGCGCCTGCACCCCGAACGACATACTGACCATGGGTGAAGAAGGCGTGAAGAAAATTATTTTCCCCTGCGGTTACTACAACAGCAAAACCAAAGCCATAATGGGCAGCGCTGCGGCCATAAAAGCGCGTGGAGGCGAAGTTCCCAGCGATTTCACCGAGCTCACGTCCCTGCCCGGCGTGGGCGCCAAAACCGCGCAAGTCATCATGGCGCAGTGGTTCAAGTTGCCGGGCTTTGCCGTGGACACGCACGTGCACCGGGTATGCAACCGCCTGGGCATCGCCAACTCCGGCACCAACCGCGACAAAACCGAGCGCCAGGTCAAAGCCATCGTGCCACCTGAGCACTGGTCCAAACTGCACCTTCAGCTAGTCTTCCACGGACGTAAAACTTGCACGGCTTATAAACCAAAGTGCTACGAGTGCCCACTCTATGAAATCTGTGCCTGGCCCAAAAAAGCGGCGCAAAAGAAGGGAGCATGAAGTACATAAAGGCTCCCGTACTGAATGCTCCCTTCTTTTGCTTATTTTCGTTTTTTGCGGTGAGACCTTCTCCAGATGTAGAACACTCCGCCCAGTAGCAAGAGAGGCCATCCAAAGATCGCTAGGTAAATCACCGTATCGGTAATTTCCTGAAGGAAACCCACCCAGTCACTTATGGCTTCATTGAAGGTGCTCTTGGGCTTCCAGGTTTCCTGAGCCGCTTCCACGCTTTCATCTTCCGTAAGCGTGAGCGTGATGGTGGAATAATCCACATTCGTGTCGTAGTACTTCAGTTGGCCTTCAGCGCTTTCAATTTCATAACGCACGGTTGAAAGGTAATCCGTAACCTGCAAAATCTCCTCCACGGTCACGGCCTTGTCCAAAATGGCCAGGTACTGAGCCTCTTCCTCCCTCAAATTCGTCAGGCGAGCCTCCAAATCCATGTAAGCCTCCGTGATGTTCTCCGCATTGGTGTATTCACTTTCCGTGTAAATCGCGAGTTCCTTGAGTCCGCTCATCGCCGCATCAAACTTATCAAATGGCACGCGCACCGTGATGCTTCCATAATAGGAGTTGTCGTAACGCGTGATATTGGAATTGGTCACATCGCCGCCCCACTCGGTGACTTTTGCCTTAATCGAATCCACTCCCTCGCGCACGCCTTCCATATGAAGGCTCAGCGTTCCCGTCTTGATCACTTTTTGCTCCACGCCCGCCACATAACCGCTTTCATCCATCATCACCGTTGAACCCATGGACCGATCCATCGGCGCCGATTCCTCCATATCATAATCCACCACATCATAACCCGGCATGGAGACTTCCTCTCTAACAACAAAATTACTGCACCCGCTCAAAAGCAGCAGTGCAAGAAGAAAGGGAGCTAATTTTTTCATATGGCGTGGTGAAGATGAGCAGAGTGTAGCACCTCTAAACACATATGCAAAAGATTGAACCATATGATAAGCTTACGGCTAAATTTTAGATTATATGGCAATCGACCCTCTTTCTCTTCAGTGGGATTTGAATCCAGGACCCACTAAAAGAATAGGCCTTAAAGATCCTCGCTATGATGTGCTCGAGTATGCAGATTGGGCAGTGGAAGCAGACCCTTGGGCACATCGTCATGGAGGGCAGATTTATGTAAACCATGAAGAGCTGACTTATATTTTAAATGGACTTCACGCGCACTTTGAGTTGATGATACCGAATGAAAAAACACCCTCTCCAGTACTGCAAAAGTCACTCGATCGTTTTTCTCACCAAGCTTGGCCTGACCCAAAACAAACGGCACATTTAGGAGTAAACCGTCACTACTTTCCACTGGCCTGCCATGAGATTCGAGAAATTAGCGATAAAAAATACCCCCATTTCATCCTACTGCCAGGTCAACTTATTGAAGAACCCCTTGAGGTAACCCGCGGTGACCGAGTATTAAAATTAAGAAATCTAAACAGAGACACGCAGCAAATCCACGGATTCTTATTATGTGGATCTCAGGAACTGACGCCAAAAGACCAAAAACTGGGAGAGTTGATCCAGTTTACTAGATCTTGGTGTCCCTTGAGATAATATGATCCCACGGAGATGCATGTCCATTCAGACTAATCTTGATCAGTGAACACACAAATTCTGTGCATGACGAGCTAAAATCTGTCGGACTTTTTCTCTTCGTGCTTGGAACCGAAGTGCTCCATAAAATGGGTCGCGCTTCAACTCCTCACGCGAAACGAGCGTCGACTCAAGTTCAGGAGGCAAAGCAGTCCCTTTCATATCTCTTTGTAGCCTAAAGAACCGGTTAAAGCATTGCGTTGAAAAGTTTCCTCCATTATGTGTCAAAAGGTTTTTTTCAATACGATGCAAAAGATCCAACCCCATATCAAAAATGGGTAAACCCTGATCGTCCAAAGGTACTTCAATTTCACCTCCAATATTCCACTGGCCAGAGATGTTGTTGAAATCTAAAAGCAAAACCTGCGCATTAACAGCCACTATATTTCCCATACCCACCAAGTCAGGCAAAGTTTTGTGCGTTTCATAGTTCGTTTTACAGGCTTCCACAAAAGCCCTGATACCTCTTAAAAAGGCTACTTGGCCATCACACTCATATAAATTCAAATGGTCACTCAAGGCTGCAGCGCCCGGTAGCTCCCGGCACATGGAAGACTTAACTTCCAAACTGGAAACGAGCGCTCGAACCTTGCCATCAATTTCTGCACGAACCACTTGAGGAGAAGGTAAAAATTCTCTTAATGGACCCGATTTTAGCATTTGCATCTGCACCAGTTCAGCCGGATCACTTTGAGGATTCACGGGGACTCGTAGAATTCGGCCATCTAGCCCCTCTCTCCCCCGTAAACGATAAACCTGAACACGACTACCCTGAGAAAAGGGGGTTTCTTCTATTTTATCAGGCGGAATGATGTCAGATGGGAGCTGCATACCTTAATAGTAAATCTATTACTCGATATGTCAATAACCGCACACACTAGAGCGGTATTTGATGGTGATCCATTGTAGGGCAGGGTTTGAACAAACTCTCTATCTGTTCCTAGACGTTTTAGAGGCTTTTGAAAGCCAAAGGTGGGAGTATAGGGAACTGAAACGGCTTTTCCAAATCTCACCCGACGGTCCGACTTGCTATAATGCGCCATTAGCATTATAATTTCGAGCTAGAAATAATATTCCTTAAAATACTTATATGTCAGAGAGAGATATCCAGAGAGCTCTTGAAAAAAGCTTCTACCGTTCTGAGCTTCGTCGTAGGCCAGGCAGGGACGACCATAATGCTACACGCGAGCAGGAGGAGAGGAATTGGAGAGAGTACCAAAGGAGTGAGGCTGAGAGAGCTGACAGAGAACGGCACATTAATGATGAACGAGCAAACACCCTAAGACGTCTCGAGAGAAACAGGTAAACCAGCACACCTCTGTCCCATCGAAGAATCGAGCTCTTATCGTTCGATTGTTCTCTTCGAGAACCACAAATTAAAAATCACCCACATGGAGCGCTTTCTAATTTGGTGATCCCACGGAGAATCGAACTCCGATTTACAGGATGAAAACCTGTTGTCCTAACCGTTAGACGATGGGACCTCTTTGAAAAAGGCAAAGAAAGTATACGAAGATACGGGTTGAAGTCAAACCAATCGGGCATTTAGAGCTAAGCAAGAGCTAAAAGCACGCCAAAAGGAACCGGGGGGAAAGCCCTATTTTCCAGGTTGGCTAACCTGAAAAGCACCACAGTATTGGGATTTTGCAAGGCGATGCGCTTTCCAACCTGATAACAGGTTACTATAATCGGATCAGTTTACACCCTAACCCAAAGTTTATGGCTTACACAGTCACAAACAGCAAAGGTCAAACATACTTCCTTCACGGAAAGATGGTTACCCTTCGCGGAGGACGCAAGCAACAAATCTATTACTTTGCTCGCAAAGAAAAAGATGATGCTCTCGATGCTCTCCCAGATGGATACAAGACCACAGAAAACAAGCGAACTGGGCTTCCAATGCTCAAGAAAGCTTAATTGCTCTTCGTCCAACTAAAAAGAGCCGCCCTCGGGCGGCTCTTTTCTTTATACTTAAAGTTCCGTTTCCACTTCCACGTTCGGCGTCAAATCCTCCAAGGTATAAGCCTTTTGCTTATTAATAGGAATAAAAATGAGCGCAACGGCCAAGACCAAAAGAATCATCCACATCAGCGCGTAGAGCAAAATCTGAAAGCCGGTCATGTGGCTCTTTTTGTCCTGCGCGTAATAAAGGGGGAATCCAAAAAGCAGCAATCCTTGAACGGCCAAAAAAATCGTGACAAAAAATATCAAAAGGAAAAGATCCAATTGGTACACACCATTGTTATTAAGCCACGCGCCAAAGTGCGGGAAAACAGTCGTCATGAGTGCCATGGTGAGCACAGAAATAAGGGCGAGCACAAAGCCAATCATCGCGGTTTGCTTGTGCGTGAGCGTTTTGCTTTTGAAGAAAAACATGCGTGGAGGAGGGTAAGGATATAAGGAAATCCCACAATCACTAAGGCGGTAAGAATAAGATAGTGCATGGCGGAATTTTACTGTATCTTAGCTCTGTTTTTTCTACGCCGCAATGCAGCTTCCCACTTTGTCCCTACTAGAAATACTTGGCTATGCCGTTTTAATTGTACCCACCTGCTACGCCATGATCGCCGGCGCACCTTTTGTGCCCACCGAAATGGTGCAAGTGCAGCGCATGCTCAAAGCAGCGGACCTCAAACCTGGCATGAAAGTATACGACCTGGGCAGTGGAGACGGACGCCTCGTTCACCATGCAGCCAAGGACTATGGCGCCAATGCCGTGGGCTACGAATTCTCCCCGCTTGTGTGGGTCTGGGCAAAATTCCTCAGCCTGTTTTGGTGGCGCACTTCCGCCAAATTAAAGTTCGGAAACTTTTGGAAAAAAGACCTCAGCGATGCGGATGTAATTTTCTGCTACCTCCTCACCCACTCCATGAAGCGCATGAAAGATCATTTGATTCCTCAACTCAAACCCGGCGCGCTCATTGTGTCTCATGCCTTTGTGATTGAGGGCGTGGAACCTTGGAAAAAACTTCCCCGGATCCGCGAAGAAAAGCTCGGACCAATTTGGGTTTATAAAAAATTAGGACCAAAAAAGAAAGCAAAGACAAAGTAAGCAGAAATCCGTGCAGCCCGATTTGCAGCGGCACATCCGCGTAGGGAATTTTGGCGAGCACGCGCGTGCTGAAAATGATTCCTTTTAAGAACACCGTCGCCAGCACCGCAAACGGCATTCCACCCACCAAAGACAGCCCAGAAAAAAGCATGGAAAATGGAAGCAGCGGAGCCACCACCAAATTCGCCACCGGTGAAATGAGGGAAAGCCGTCCAAAATAAAAGAGCATAAATGGAAAGGTCGCAAGCTGCGCACTCAGCGTGAGTAAGAGGGCTTCGCGCAAAAAAGGCACCTTGAGCGGAAAGATTTTTTCGAGCATGGGCGTGAAGACCAACAGCCCCAGCGTGGACACAAAGGAAAGTTGAAAGCCAATATCAAAAGGCAGAATTGCGGGGTTCCAAAGTATCATCACCACCGCACTCCACAGCAGCGCAAAAAAGGCCTGACTGCGGCGCCCCGTGTAGAGTCCCCACATCGCCAGACTCCCCATTATTCCCGCTCGCACCGCAGCCGCGGACGCGCCCACAAACAAAACAAACAGCGCCACCGAAATCACGCTCACAATCACCCGCCGTTTCATGGGCACAAAAGAAAACAGCGCAAAAATACATGCAATCACGAGGCTAATATTGTAACCGGAAACCGCAACAATGTGCGTGAGCCCCACCGCTTGAAAATCACGCGTCAGCTCCTCACTCATTCCCTTGCGGCTGCCCAGCAAAAGCCCAGAAACCAAACTCGCCTCCGGCTCAAAATACAGCCGGTTGATGTGCATCTGAACTCGCTCTTTAAAATCGTACAAAAATCCACGCAGCGAAAACCCAGCCGGCTCCAAAACTTCCACCTGCGCCCGGTCCATGCTCATCAAAATTCCATAACGAAACAAATAATTCGCATACGAATCCCCCGCCTCCGGACGCTCCAATTCCCCCAATACTTTCACCCGGTCCCCATAGTGCAAATCCTCATACTGACCCGCCTTCACCAGCACACGCCCCTGCTCCGTTTCCACCGTGATTTTTTGGTGGTCGCTGCGCACGTCCACTTCGGCAACAATCACGCCCTCCAATTCCACCTCGCCTCCTGGGCGAAGCCCAGTCTGCCCCTGTTCCAAATTTTCCTCATAAAAATCCATCCGCCATACGCCGAACAAAAACGCCAGCACCAAAAGCCCCACGCCTTTCTTTTTAAAACACAGCAGCAACGCCACCGGCCACGCCCACTGCGCAGCCCCGACCTCACTAAACGTAGCCAGCAGCACGCCGGCAAAAAAACTGAGTGCAGAGAGGAGCGGTAGGATCATAATTGACAAGGAAATAGTTTGGAATAAAATAGGGATGAAAGAGCCAACGGCCTGTAGTTTATACACTACGCAAAGCGGGAGGCTTTTTCTTTATCCCCAGGAAAAATCGACATAAGGAATTTCTTCTTAGAATTAAGACTTTCTTTTATCTGTACAAGAATAAATCGCCTTCTTTTGTAACGCCCGTAAAGCGATGGAGAATCTCATTCGCTTTATTAGGATTATTCTTTGACTGGGGTTTAATACTGGCACGTTCAATCAATTCAAGTGCAGCCTCAAAATACTGGAGTCGCCTCATACGGTCTCTCCAATTCTCTTTATCAAATAAATGCTGCCAGAATAAATTCAAAAAAACTTTATCTTTTTTAAAATAGAACGATCGAATATAAGGCTGTCTTCTAGACTTCTGTTTAATTTTCTTAAAAACCACCATTGCAGCAGCCCGTACCTCATAAAAATCAGTTCCCGTTAACTTCCCCGCCTTAGTTTTATAAACATCCATAACAATCACCCTAACAGAATTTTCCTGACAAATTCCTGAAATCGCTGCAAATTTCGCGAAAGTTTTGCACAATGCTTTTTCCACTAAGTTCACCTATACTACTAATATCTGTTTTCTATACGAAATTGAGAACCCAAATATGGATATTGAATTCAAAAAAATAACTATTGATGACTGGGAACTAGCACGATCTTTGGAGGAAGGTGCAGCAAGTGATATGTTCGCACCTTGTGACGGCGAGGAAGGCTATAAAAAGTATATTGGGGAAAGCCAAGTATATGCCATTATTAATGGCAATAAAGCCATCGGTACTATCTCGTATAAAAACCAAGACGATGGAGCCGTTTTAGTCAACGGCCTTACCGTTATGCCAGAATATCGTGGACAGGGTATTGCCAGTTTAGCCATGAACAAACTATTAGATGAAATCGGCAACAAAAACTGTTCATTAGTTGTTCATCCGGGGAATACTCCGGCGATATTGATATATTTACATTTTGATTTTTGTATCACGGGGTGGAAGGACAATTATTTTGGGGATGGAGAGCCGCGCCTTTACCTTCAAAGAAAAGTTGGGCCATAGCGAAAGTTTTCGACAAAGCTATTGAAATATGGCCAACAAAAGCGGAAACTTAGTTGAAGTTGCGCTGACTTCTGATTTGCAGTTGTGTACAATTTATTCAACTAATAAACGAAGTATGAATAACAAATTAGGTATCGTTCTCGTTGTCTGCGTCGCGGTTGGTATTTCGGTTTACTTTTGGCAAGAAAACAGGATTTCCTCTTTGCTGGATGACAATGAAAGCATTCGTGCTGATAACGAAGAAAAATCAGCAACAGACAACTTTCACTATGACGAGGACAATTACGCATACTACGGCAAACTTGTAGTTAATGGTTATCTTACTTTCGAGGAAAGACCAGAAGCTTTTTGTGAAGAAAATTGTCCAATCTATACATATACTTTCTTCAATGTATTAAACACCGACAATGAATTCCTTGATGATTACATCGAGGAGCAAAGAGGAAATTCTTTTGTAGGAGAAACGAGCATTGGATTGGGATGTATCGAAGAGGATATTTTATGGCGCATGAATGATTCCAACGAATTCGGCATGCAAAAATACACCAATTCCTTAGAAGAATCAGAAACAATTCTGAATTCTAGCTCTGAAAATCCAATAACAGTCGAGCTCGAACGATACCTATACACTGGAGGCAGAGGAGCTCCAGATTGTTATTCACATTTTGCTCAAGTAAAGGTAGTGGAATAACGTCAGCGCAACTTCTGCTAACGTTCCGGACGACGGCCAAGAAAATGCATAAACATTACTTTTCCAACCCTTTGCAATATGGCCAGCAAAATTCTAGTCGCTGAAGATGAAGCGGCACCCCAAGTGATCTCAGCGAAGCAGTGAGAGCTCACTGTATAGCTATTTTCGACAAGTCAAAAAACACTAAGTTAAGAGATGTGGCCAAGATGATAGATCGAGCCCTCGCCGTTTAGCATATGAACGAATTATATGCTATATTTTTGCGGCAGACCTTGACAAAATGCAAGTTTTTGCTAATATAGTATTCTATGTTAGATAAAATTCGCCAATTAGCAGATACAGCAAGGCGGTTTGCAAGCAGAGAAGATCTGGAAGCTGTAGCCGCTGCAAACAGTATTGAATTTATCCACATTAAAACTGGTATGACACGGGGGAAATTTCGAGAAGCGTTTGGAGAATTCGATCCTAACACTGTTTGCCAGCTATCTGTCCTGGCTGATAAAAACCCGCCAAGTAATACACAAGAATGGCAAAAACTTGCAGAAGAAGCTGAAGGAATTAGAGTAAGAATGTTTGGTAAATAAATAGCCGCAAAAATACATCACATAACACGCACTATTCGCATAGTGCGAAATTGTAACAAGCAAAAACATCGTACAGCCTTGGACATTGTATGGAACAAAACAATCTGTATACTTTTTGGGTGTAACAAATAAGCATGGAAGGCAAAAGTTTAATCGCAGATGGTCTTGCGCTCATAGCTGGAGCGTTAGAGGACCCGAAACTAATTCTCGGACACAATGCACTCAATCCTCTCCTCTCACCACATGCACAAGATTCAGATCAAGTCTTCCGATGGCTGGATGAACATGTAGTCAACAATCCCTACTTTGATCAAGAAAGAGTAACTGCTCTTGTATCAGCCGCAGCTGAATTCTATAAGGTAGCTCGTGAACCCGTAGAGGGGCTTGCCGACGATGAGATAATTTCACTCGCAGCTGCCTTTGCACACCCAGGTATCCAAGCAAAAAGAGTAAGACTTGATGAAATATTTAAAGAAATTGGTCCAGTTGTTCGCGCAACACAAGCAGCAATCAGAGCAGTACAAAACAATTAAAAGTGCGATTGCATTCGGCATATTTGGCACTTTGATGAATATTTAGAGCCAACTTGCTATTCCCCCCAGTTTCACTAGAATACCTAAGCAGCTTTTTGGCCGTAAATTAGCATGAATTCTTTCGAAACCAGAGCTATTCAGACTCCTCGTCACGAAGAGCCACGTAGAAACCGCAAGGGAGCCAAGACATGGATCAAAAGCCATATTTTCTTGAGCCTGCTGGCACTTGTTTTGGGCTTATTCACGCTCAAAGGAGTGGTGGGCGCCATTGCCAATGGCAATCCTTTTTCCGTTAAGCAAATTTTCATTTCAGCCGTGGGCCAGGAAGTGGAAACCGATGCCTACGGACACACCAACGTCCTCCTTGTGGGAGTGGGCGGTGAAGGCCACGACGGCGAAAACCTCACGGACACCATGATGGTGGCTTCCATTGATCACGACACCAACACCGTTTCCATGATTTCCATCCCACGCGACTTTTATGTGGAGAATGAAGAAGTGGGCTGGGGCACGCGCATCAACAGTATTTATGAATATGTGCTCGACGAAACCGAAGATCCGCTCTATGCCATGGATCAACTACGGGGAGAAATTGAGGAAGTCTTCGATGTGGAACTCCACTACTACGCAAAAATAGATTTCCAGGGTTTTGTGGACATTGTGGATGCGCTCGGCGGAATCACCGTGAACGTAGAACAAACCATTATTGACGACGCCTACCCCGCCCCCGACGGGTCCGACTATCTCTACGATCCATTTTATTTGGAAGCGGGGGTGCAAAAACTCGATGGAGAAACCGCGCTCAAGTATGTGCGCAGCCGCCACAACACCTCCGACTTCGACCGTGCTCGCCGCCAACAAGAAGTGATCTCCGCCATTAAAGACAAGGCCATGAGCATGGGCATGCTGACGAGTCCAAGCCAAATCAAAGACCTCTACTGGGCTATATCTTCCAATTTTGAAACCGATATGGAACTGGATGAAATGCTCTCCTTGGTGGACTTTGCCGAAGGTCTCACCGGCGACTCCATATTCTCTGCGGTGATCAGCGACGACGCAACTTCTATAGGCGGATTTCTCTACACTCCACCCCGGGAAGAAAACGAGCCGTACTACCTCATCCCCTACGCCGGCGAAATGAATTTTGTAGAGCTCCAACTCTTTGCTCAACTCTTCCTCTACCATCCTGAAATCACCATGGGAAATGTGCCCATTGAAGTGCTGAACGGAACCAAAGAGGACAGCCTCGCCGGACTCACCAAAATGTATTTAAAACGTTATGGATTCAACGTGGTGAGCTACGGAAACGCCCTCGACCGTGAAACCAGCGACACGCAAATCATCTCCCTTGTGGAGGGAAATGACGCCACGCTGGAACTCTTGCCCACCATGACCTTTGGAGAAATCACCAGCACGGTTCCCGCCGAATACCAGCCGGTGAGCCGCCCCACTGAAGCTAAAATCATCATCATCCTGGGCGAAGACTTTGCAGAGTTCTACGAAGAACACGACGAGTTGTTTTATATTGGAATATATTGAGGAGAGGGAGGTTCGGTACGGGAGCCCTTATGTACCTCACCTTCCTCTTCTCAATAGCCGTTAGACGGGAACTTTAGATTTTTAAGTAAGAGCTTTTGTATGCGCTGGGAGCACATAAAGGCTCCCGTGCGAACAGCGCATACAAAAGCTCTTATTCTATTTGGAAATCTAAAGTTCCCGTCTATACTACCTGCATGTTCCAAAGCCTCCTCTCTCTCCTTCTCGCCAGCAGTCTGACCCTTGGGTCCTTTGGAGCCGGCAGTGAAGTGGCTTTTAACGATAAAACGCTGCTCTCTGTGTCTTCGGTACCGGTGCTACAGGAGGAGTTTGTGTCCCCGGGAAGCATGACCGCTCAAACCATTTTGGCCGTGGACTTGGAAACCCAGGCGATTTTATTTGAGAAAAATTCTATGACTCGCGTGCCAATCGCCAGCCTCACCAAACTCATGACCGCCGCACTGGTTTTGGAAGAAAACGACCCAAACGCCGTGGTGACCGTGAGCAGCAATGCCGCCAGCGCCACGGGTTCCAGCATGGGAATCTACGCGGGTGAACAAATCACGGTGCGGAATCTTTTGTACGGACTTTTGATTGTTTCCGGGAATGACGCCGCGCTTGCCTTAGCCGAATTCAACGCCGGCAGCGAAAAAGATTTTATTGCAAAAATGAACACCATGGCCGATAAACTCGGCCTGGAAGACACACATTATAAAAACGCCAATGGCCTCGACAACAGCGGAGCTTTTTCCAGCGCACGTGACCTCGCCGCCCTCACCACTCACCTGCTCAAAGACGACAGCGTGCGCGAAATTGTGAATCAAAGCAGCGTGACCGTGAGCAGCGAAACCGGCGACCAACATGAACTGAGCAACACCAATATTTTAATCGGCGAACTGGGCATTAAAGGATTTAAAACGGGCACCACTCCGGGGGCCGGCGAATGTTTAATTGCCCTGGCCGAAAGCCCGGAAGGTCATGAAATTTTAACGGTGATCCTGGGCAGCAAAAGCCGCTTCACGGACACCAAAACTTTAGTTGATTGGATTTACAGAGCCTATGTTTGGTAATTACTTCCCCATCACCGACACCGTCCGGCACCTGATCCTTATTATTGGATCCGGATTTCTGGCCTTCCTAGTCGCTTATGTATTTGCGGAACCTTTTATTGGACTCCTGCGAAAATGGAAATTGGGTAAGAACATCCGCACGGTGGCCAGCGACGGAAAAAATGCAGATCTCTACCACGCTCTCCATGCAAAAAAAGCCGGCACTCCCTCCATGGGCGGCATACTCATTTGGGGCAGCGTTTTGGTGACCATTGTGCTCTCCCGCGCCCTGTCTTATTTTGGAATTTTTGAACATTCGCTGCTCAGCCGAAGTGAAACCTACTTGCCCATTTTCACCTTGGCAACCGTGGCCGTACTAGGCATGGTGGACGACCTTTTCAACATCAAAGGCTGGGGCCAAAGCAAAGGCTTAAACATCAAACCTAAATTCTTTTGGCTCACCGTGCTGGCCCTCATGGGAGGCTGGTGGTTCTATTACAAACTTGGCTACAACGAAATCCACATACCCGGCGTGGGCGACTTTGAACTAGATTTTTGGTACATCCCTCTCTTTGTTTTCATAATCACTGGAACGGCAAATGCCGTGAACTTCACCGACGGTCTCGATGGACTCGTGGGCGGCCTCATCATCATCGCCTTTGGCGCCTACGCGGGACTCGCCTACGCACACGGCCTTTTGATACTCGCCGCCTTCTGTGCCGTGATCTGCGGGGCCACCCTAGCCTTCCTTTGGTTCAATATCCCACCGGCCCGTTTTTATATGGGAGACACCGGCGCCCTGGCTTTGGGAGCCACCCTGGGCGTCATTGCGATGCTCACCAACACGGTACTCATCCTCCCCTTCATTGCGTCTATTTTTGTGATTGAAACGCTCTCCGTCATCATTCAACTCACGTCAAAAAAATGCTTCGGCCGAAAGGTCTTTCTCATCGCCCCTCTGCACCATCACTTTGAACAACTCGGCTGGCCCGAGTCTCAAGTGGTTATGCGTTTTTGGATTGTAGGTGCTCTGATTGCAACCCTTGGCCTAGCCCTGGGCTTTGTGGGAATGGGCGACTGATCACTGCTTAGTGGAATCCGTAGATGGTGTTTCAATGGAAGGCGTAGTTTCTACTGCAGGAACCACTTCAACGGTCTCCACTTCTTCAATTTCAATCACCGGCTCGCTGCTAGAATTTTGAATTTCATCCTCCATATCTTGAAATTGCTGGCTCAGTTCTTCATCAATCTGCACGTCGCCCTTCAAACGATTGTACACACTGTATTGAACCTCCAAATCGTAATCGGTGCTTTCAAAGAAAGTAGAAAGATCCGAGAGCTGCATTTCCTTGAGAGACAAAACCATCATGCTCATTTGTTCCAGCATCTGAGTATCGATGCTCACAGCCGCTGAGGTTTCAGGCATGCTGGCAATCACGCGGAGCAATTGAACGTCCTTCAACTTTTGATCGAGCAGCGCAGACACCATCTCTTGCCGTTGTTCCATGGGCACGTTTTCAAGCTCGGTTAATATCGACAAAGAATCCACTTGGTACGCAGAGAGATCAATCAAAGCCTGGTCAAATTCACCATTGGCAATCAAGTCGGGCACCCGTTCCAATTTCTGTGAAGCGGAGAGCATTTTAGTCTCTGCCTTCCCTTCCAAAGTGGAAGAAACCAGCGCCGAAGAAGACGCCAAATGATCTTCCAAAAGCACCGTGTTTTCATTCACTTCGGGAGCCGTGAGCATTTGCTTTTGCGTCACTTCCAATTTAGCGAGCAGCACAGGATTGTCGGTGTTTTCCAAAGCTTCTTCCACGGTATCGTGATAAGTGTTGAGCACTTCAGTCGCTGCTGCAGTTTCACCTTGAGCCAACAAAATCTGAGCCTCATTTAAACGGTTTTCAACCTGTTGTACGAGCAGTTCCTCCTTCGCTTCCGATGTAAACGCCAAAGACACTTGCATGTCTTCACGGAACGTTTTTAGGAAGTAGAGGGGATGCGTGGGCAGAATCATCGCGTGCAAAGTAGCGTCTTCTTTATACTGATCGTCGAGGGCTTGAGCGTAGGTTCGTCCATAGCTGTAGTTGAACGCCCACCAAAATTCTTCTTCACGTTCCGCGGGAATATTTTCTGTGGCTATGAACCCATCATTGTTTAAAATTTCAGCGCCCTGCCCCAAGGTTCCGGCATAAGACACTTCGTCTTCGCCTTTCAAACTCAGATCCACCAAATTGCGCGCCACCGAAACGCGGGTTTCTTCACCCACTTCCAAATCGAAACTAGCCCGGCTATCAACCTTCGCTTGCCCATCGGGGAACGTCACCAAAAAGTAAGAGTCATTGGAGGCGAGAAGATTGAGAACTTGAACCCAAGCCCGTCCACTTTCCTGATAAACCGCTACCTTAGTATCCGCCCTATTCAAAGGGTTTACTTCGGTGTCCACAATGTCCACCACCGTCTGGGGAGCCAAGGTCATGCGGCTGTCGTCCAAAAAGTAAACGTGGGCCATAGCACCTTCCAAGGTTTCAATGCGATCGCCCTCTTGAATCACAACGCTTTCTTTAACCACTTGCCCGTTCACCAGCACCTGACCCTCCACCACTTCGAGTGTATTCACCGAAGAAGCAGAAGCCATGGGAGCTTTTTGCAAAACAGGCATAAAGATCAAAGAAAGCACGGCAACCAAAGACCCCACTCCCCAAACCCGTCGAAGCGACAGAGCCGGTTCAGGCCGGTCGGGCAGAATATCCAAAAGATGTTCTTTGTATTGAACGCGCTTTAAACGGGAAACCGTGGGCGAAGAGGCGCTTTTAATGGTAGAAAGCAGCACCTGATAAGGACTGAGTCCTCGATCAGGTAGTTTGGATTGCATACGGCTCCAAATCCGTTTTTTTGCGTTTTCTATTTGAGTATTGTCCATATAAGCAATTGGCCGCTGTCTAGAACGGGGCAGAACGGGATTCATTACAAAATTTCCCGCTCCAGTCCTCTTTTGTTAAGAATATTTTTTAGTTCCTTCAGGGCCCGGAACTGAATCACTCGAATATTCCCCTCCCGTTCGTTCAGGATTTCCGCGATTTCCGCATTGGAAAGCCCCAAAAGGAACTTTAGGGTCACCACCTGACGATACGGCTCTTTGAGTTCATCTACGGCCTCGCGAATGGTTTTAGAGAGCATGCTTTTTTCCGTGAGCTCCTTGGGGGCCGAGTTTTCTGATTCGTCCCTAATATCCTCCTTAACTTCAAAGAGCGGACGGTGCGAACGGCGGTGATCTATAACCGTGTTGTGCGCAATCTTAAAGAGCCAAGCCGAAAAGTTCACATCCCGCTTCTCATATTTCTCCAAATGCATCCACGCTTTGATAAAAACAGTTTCCACCAAGTCATCCACTTCTGATGGAGATACCCTAAAATAGACATAGCGGTAGATAGGATCAAAAAAATGATCGTAGAGGTGAGCAAAAGCCTCCTTATCGCCTTCTTGTGCAGCAAGCACCCAGGCGTCAATATCAAAATTGGCGTTAGCAGAAAGTGGCATTGGTGGAGTTAAAGCGCTAAATCCAGCATACATTACTTTAAACGCAGGGGAAAAGCTTTTAGTTACAGGAAAAAACGCCTTCAGACTGCTTGGAGAGATTCAGCATAAAGGCTCCCGCTGAATCGACCCAAGACAGTCTTCGTACGTCTGTTTAGGAATTCAAGGCTTTCTCACATCGCGCGACTTCATTCTTGGTTCCCAAAAATATTGGACTGCGTTGATGGTACTCGGAAATCTCCACGTCCATTATGGACTTGGTTCCGTCACTGCTCGCACCGCCCGCTTGCTCCATTAAAAATGCCATGGGCCCACATTCGTAGAGCAGCCGGAGTTTTCCTTGCGGCGCGCTGGGCATGCCGGGGTACATAAAAATCCCGCTGCCTTTTTTGAAAATGTGGTTGATGTCGGGAACCATTCCGCCGCTGTAACGCAGTGTGTACTGCTCGCTCATGTACCAATTCACCAGCTGCAAATAATCTCCGCGTTCCTGCGCCGCACGCAAATTTCCCGGCGCAAAATATTTCTTAGTGCCACTCAGTTGCACTTCCTCATTCAGCAATTCCCAGCCCGCGTCGGTGAGCAAAAATTCATGCACGCCCTGCCCCACTGTAAGCATCATTGTGGTGCGCGGACCATAGACCGTGTACAGCGCGGCCACTTGGCCGCGCGGAGTTTTTCCAAGGACTTCATTGCCCGCGTAAATCCCCACAATCGTCCCCACCGAAAAATTCACGTCAAACAAACTGGAGCCATCAAGCGGATCAAAGAACACGCTATAAATGCCTTCCTCATGCCCTTTTTCAAAACCATCGATTTCTTCACTGCCGTAGCCCCCGATGTACGGATTCCCGCTAACGGTGCGCACCAAAATATCGTTCGCCAAAATATCCATGGCGATTTGTTCCTCGCCGGACGCGTTGGTGCTGCCGGCTTTTTTAGTACTCGCTTGAATAATGGACGACGCAATTTCTTCCGCCGCGCGGCCCAATTCCACAATCACTTCCGCGAGCGAAAGGTCTACGTTTTTTTTCTGAAGAAATTCGAGAAGCATGGAAAAAGGGTTAAGCAATGTTTTCACTTTCTGCGGAATATTTTCCTTCCGCCGCGAGGCCGTTCATGTGTGCGCGGTGCACCAAAAGTTTTTGCGCACCCGCCACGTCGACGCGGTTCGCCGCCCATGCCTTTAGGCCCGGCTGTTGAATTCCACGTCCGTACGAAAAGCTCAGTGGCCAAGGCAGTGCTTCACCCAGTTGATGCATCAAATTCAAGTGCACGGTGGATTTTGCGTCGCTCTGTCCTCCGCTCAAAAACACCACGCCGGCAATATTGCTTGGCACATTTTCTTTCAAACATTTCACGGTTTGCGCCGCCACGTCGCCCTCGCTCGATTGCACCGCTGCGTCCTTCCCCGCCAGCACCATGCTCACTTTCAAAATGGTTCCTTCCAGGGCCACGCCTTGTTCCGCAAGCTCAGCAAACAATCCCTTTAAAACCTGCGCGGTCACTTCATAACAACGTTCCATACTGTGCGCGCCCTCCATGATCATTTCGGGTTCCACCATGGGCACAATATTCGCTTCCTGGCACAGCGCCGCGTAACGCGCGAGCGCATGGGCATTCGCCTTCACGCACGCAGCCGAAGGCAGCACATCGCTAATATTTATCACCGCGCGCCACTTTGCAAACTGCGCACCAAGATTGCCGTACTCCATCAAACGTTCCCGTAGGCCATCCAAACCTTCCGTCACCTGCTCGCCCGCGTGCAAAGCTAAATCCTTAGCCCCCGTGTCCACTTTAATCCCCGCAATCATTCCCTTCCCCTTCAAAACATCCACAAATCGACGTCCGTCTTTAGTCGACTGACGCAGCGTTTCATCGTACATAATCATTCCACTCACAGTTGCTTCAATTCCCGGCGCGTCTACCAAAAGTTCGCGGTATTCGCGACGCGTGTCCTCCGTGCACTCCACTCCCAGCGCTTCAAAACGCTTTTTACAGGTTCCAGTGCTTTCATCAATAGCTAAAATTCCCTTCCCCGGCGCAATCATCGCCTGAGCGGTTTGTTTAAGAACGTTGAGATCCATAAGTTTAAATTAAGGGGCTCACGAACTATAACTTTAGTTCTGCTCAGGAGTCAAAGCGACCGCATAGAATCCTTCATTGAGGGCACACACGTCAGCAACGCAGGCACCTGGAGTAAAAGGTTTAAAACCCTTCACCTGGCAACCCTCTACGATCCAATTGATGGTGCCTTCGTCGGTCACGGCATCACTCAGTACCGTGAAACTGTGAGCTTGAGCCGGACTCGTAGAGCTAGCCTTATTTTCTCCACCCACACATTGAATCGCAATGGCCCCTTGGCCGACATCTTGCTCGGGATTCTGCTTGGATAAATCCACAAACCACTGCATAGTAGTATTCTCAAAGGTCGGATATGCCTCAGGATTCAAAGATCCCCATTGAGTAGGAGTCACGGGAACCTCTGGAGATTCAACGGGAACTTCCTCTACCTCAGGAGAGGACCAATTATAAGCCACTCCAGCTGCAGCAACTCCTGCTAAACCGACCGCAAGCCCTCCAGCAAGCCAATTTCTAGAAATCGGCTTACGAGAAGTCGGCTTAGGTTTACTAGGAGCGGGAGGAACTGGAGGAACCTTAGGTGCCTTAGGAACTTTAGGTGAACGGGTCAAAGAGTATCGCCCAAGGCTCATTACCGTTTCTCTTTTTCCTTCAGGTTTTCCGAAGAGCATGTCCATTATTTGTCTTGCAACTAGTGCTGCAGGCTCACGATCCATCTTTCCCTCCCTCACCAAAGCCGCAAATAAATCCAGATACAGCTGAGCAGGATTCTCCAACTTAGCGAGCAAAAGAGGAGCCTTGGCTAAGAATGCATCCACAATCGCTTCTGCGTCAGTAGTAAGATTCATATCTGGCGTATACTGAGCCTGAACTGAAGTCGCAGAAACGGGCTGCTTATCAACAAATTGAGCTAGCGTTTCCTGCACTCGGTGAGCCAGCAAAGGAACAACTACGGAGGGCAA
The DNA here is from genome assembly GCA_965230905.1 of uncultured Candidatus Peribacteria bacterium. Taxonomy (GTDB): domain Bacteria; phylum Patescibacteriota; class Gracilibacteria; order UBA1369; family 2-02-FULL-48-14; genus 2-02-FULL-48-14. The sequence continues at coordinate 707,551 of OZ246396.1, read as the reverse complement.
GCTAGGCGTCAATAAGCTTAAAGCCTTAGCAAATTGTTTATCCGCATGCTGAGTAGCAACTTCAAAGAATTTATCAACGACATTTACTCGAGCTACATCATAAAGCTCGGCTTCTGAAGGGTCGGTTTCTTCAGGGATGGTGAATATTTGCGCTGCCTTCCCATTCACCCATTGGATATATTCTTGAGCACAAAGCATTAAGGCCTCCTCCTTATCAAATTGGATCTCTGCCAGCTTCATACTAATAAATCCATTGCTGGCTTGTCCTCGGTAAACATCAATCAATCCCTCGGCGTTTCGAATTCGTGAGGTCAATTTACCAGGTGGAGTGAATCCCTCGGCAAGAGCTACGCCGAACTCAGCCTGCAGTTTTGGGCCAAATTGCTTTCCAGTGAGATCTCTAAGGACTGATCCAAACGTAATAAACAAGGCCTTTTCTTGATCCGCATAAGTACGTCTATCCAGTGAATTCACCATTATTGAATCCATCAGTTCTACTGTTTTTCCAGGAACTCGTTTTAAAGCATGTGCTGCCAGCTCTGCACGTTCAGCTTCCTGCTCCTTATTCAAAAGATATTCACGAAGTTTTTCACGAGCAATGGTATAGGCTTCTTTAGCCGACGCCACAAAATAATCCACTAACTGAGTTTTGAGACTTGCAGCATCATGCGGAGCCGGCGCAGGCAAGTCTGGGCATCCCGCCTTAGCCATTAATGAAAGGTGGGGCGCTTTAAGTGCAGCAATATATTCTTCAATAAGAGCATCCGGCTTCTTATAGCTTAAAGCTTCAAGTATAATCGCTTGTAAGTCACTGGTCCCTACGTTTACATTCCCTAAAGCCTGTGAAATGGGGCCTTGTTGAACAGAAGCAAACTTGACCCGAAGCTGAGCCAAAAAACCAGCGAGAGCACTTTCAAATTCTCCTACCGCTAAATCAAGAGACTCTCTCCCTGGAGCGGCTTCCTCCAGAGCTGCTGTAGCAGCAAGCTCTCGGATATAGCCACGCAAAGTATCTTGAAGCACTACTCCTCTTAGAGCAAGATCGGCTTCTTTTCCTTCAAAAACTTGAACAAAGTCCGACCTTAGAATCGCTTCCTCAAAAGGTGGAACTTGAGCCATAACGGCATCTACGCGCTGGTCTGGCGTAGTTGGTACAGTAGTTGGTACAAGAGAAGATGGCCCAAGAGGTGGAAACATAAGAAAAGTCGTTTAAAAATTAGAGGTCAAATTAACCTCTTTAACTCAATCTGTCAACCCTCTTTGCCTACTAAACATAAAACCCCCCATTACTGGAAGGCTTTATGGATTTCCCCTTAACCCCTTTAGGGTTTCATAGATTAACTAAGACACTTAATCAAACGCAGACTCTTGGTTTTGAGCAACGACGCTCACTGGCATGACGTAGGTGATGTTTTCAGGTTTAACCATATGAGTGCTTTGCAGATGAACTGTTTCCATGGCACGGGCTTTGAGCGTGAGCATTTCGGTGATCTCTCCATCAGAAACGAGTTCCTGACGTTCATTCTCCAGCTTGTTGAGCAGGTAACCCTTCATGGCCTTGTCGTTCAGGGAGGTCAAAGAGACGATTCCCATGCCGACAAGCGATAGAAGAATGACCCCTCCCACAGAGATGAAGCTGAGCTTCTCATTGCGGTGAAAGAGAGTTTGTAATGTGGCGTAGAGGCTGGACATATTAGAGTTTTTCCGCGGCGCGTAAGAGTGCGCTGCGGGCGCGGGTATTAGATTGGACTTCCGTGGTGGAAGGCCGGATCGGCTTTTTATTCAGGAGGGAAAGGCTCTTCGACCTTAGGACTCTGCGGCCAAATAAATCAGTAGGATCGCGGAGGTCTGTGGCGAGTTGCTTGAAGAGCTGCTTCACGAAGCGGTCTTCAAGAGAGTGGTAACTGAGCACAACCACGCGTCCTTGAGGAGCTAAAAGCTCAATCGCTTGATTGAGACCAAGCTCCAGGGCCATAAGTTCCTCATTAACGGCGATGCGAAGGGCTTGAAAGATTTGAGTCGCTCGGTGATGACCGGGCTTCCCTCTTCCTAGCACGCGCTCCACGAAGGCCGCGAACTGCGTAGTTGATTGGAAAGGTTCCTTTTTACGATCTTGTATGACTGCTCTGGCGAGCTTGCGGGAAAACCGTTCTTCTCCATATTTGTAGAAGATGTCGGCCAGCTCCACCTCGGTTGAAGAGTTGAGCAGGTCGGCGGCGGTGCTTCCTTGGCTGGCATCGAAGCGCATGTCGAGCGGGCCTTCTTTTAGGAAAGAAAAACCACGTCCGGCGTCGTCCACATGTGGGGACGAGAGTCCAAGATCAAAGAGAATAGCGTCTGCGTGAGACACCCCTTCCCTCCTGAGCCGATCTTTCAAAGAACCAAACGAATCGTGGAAGATTTTGAAGTTCTTCCCGATCTCCCCCAGGCGCTTTTCAGCAACCTTAAGGTTTCTTTCATCACGTTCGAAGGCGTAGAGAAACCCTTTTGGCCCAATGGCTTTAAGGATTTCGCTGGCGTGGCCTCCGAGTCCAAGCGTGCAGTCTACTGCTATCATTCCGGGTCTAAGAGCCAAGTACTCAAGGCACTCCTGGAGGAGAACCGACTGATGAGCACTTCCCGACCCTGAATAAGTTTCTTGCACAGCTTTGTGGAAAGTGAATCAACGCTAGGCTTAGTGCGAATGACCGTCAAGAATATTATAAAAAATGTAGTCAAGGCTGGATACAAAAATTGCACAGAGGAAGCACCGGTGAAGTACTTTTAAACCTGTTAAATGCGGTCAAAAACTTTCAATTAAAAGTACTTGCATTTAAGCCGACTACGTTGCGTAATAAATGTACTCAGTAAATCAATTTGGTGGGCCTAAATTACAGCAAATACGACGGGTAGTGGTGAGCCTATACTCATACCCCTACTAGTGGTCGAGTTCTGAAATCCGCTTATCGTCGACGTACAGAATCACCAATCCAAAGAATATACATACTACGTAACTCAAGGTTGAATTCTCAGGAAAAAGAAAGTTATCCGTGAGTCCCCAAATGCCTCTCCAGAAGAAAACCACCGCAATGGCCGTCAACAAAACGGTAACAAAGTGTCGGCTGAAGGTTTCTTTTTTCTTAAAGGGGTTGACGAGCTTCATCAGGTGTTTATTAAATCTCCCCATTATACCATAAAGAGACGTTTAATTCCACTTAGAGCTTAATCTCTCCCTGCCTCACCACTTTCACCTCCTCTCCGATCACCTCCACTATAGTAGAAGGAGGATTGTCGCCTATGCGTCCGCTATCAAGCACCGCATCGGGCACCAGACTTTGATCCAGCATATCTTGCACGGAGTAAGCCTGGGGCTGGCCATGCACATTCGCGCTCGTGGTAGTGAGGGGTCCGCCAAAGGCTTCCAAAAGTTCACGCGTCTTTTTGTTGGAACTCACCCGGAATCCCACCGTGGGGTGACCGTAATTGACCAGCGGCGGAAGCGGCGCCTTGCGTGGCACTATAATAGTAAGCGGCCCGGGCCAGTATTTGAGCGCCAACTTCAGAGCCGTGCTAGAAAATTCCCCGTAGCGCTGCGCTTCATCCAGGTCGCGCACCAGCACGCTCACCGGTTTATCCAGCGGCATTTTCTTTAAAGCATAGAGGCGTTCCAGGGCTTTCTTTTGAAAAATATCCGCCGCCAGTCCGTAGCAAGTTTCAGTAGCGTGGGCCACCACGCCTCCTGAGTGAAGGGTTTTTACGGCGTTCATCAGCAAATCATTCATAGGGCGAGTTTAGCACATTCAAGAATATTGTATAAATTTACAGGTTAAGCTTCCGGCCCGGGCCGGACTTTACAGGTCAAAAATCCTCCCCGGGGAGGATCGCTCATTTTGTGTCAACAGCTTGCACCCCACTCAAAAGTATCTTAGGGTGTGCTCACTATTCGCCACATGAAAACCCGCATTGTTTTGGGAGGCACAAGCCTTCTCCTCCTTATTATCCTAAGCCAAGGTCCGGCGAGTTCTTATTCATTGTCGGATATGGGCAACTCATACGCCAGCATTTTGGCGGCCGATGCAAAAATAAGCCCTTTTACAGACGAAGATTTAGCCGAGCACCAAAATCTAATCGCCCTGCTCACCACCGAAGGTTTTACAATTGAGGTGGATGGCATAGCTTACCCCTTCCCCGCGCAACTCAAAGATTTAAGCCTGGAGCAAACGGCGGATGAAAGCAAACTCAGCTTCACGCCGGAGTTCATGGATTACATGCTCGGCACCGTGGCCGAAGCCGTACGCGACCCCGAAACCGACATCACACTCCTGGAAGCGGACGCCACTAAAACCAGCCGCGTGACTTTGGAAGGCGTGCTTAAAGATGGACGTGAACTCGTGCCCGCACTCACGAAAGAAATGATCATCGGCGCCCTCGCCCGCAGTGAAACTACAACGCAAGGAGTGCTGCGCAAGGTAGAAGGAAAAATCATCAACCAAACCGGCCTCGACCTCGGCCCACTGGACCTATTAACAGAAGGGAAATCCTCATTTTGGGGTTCCTCACCCGAACGCGAGTTCAATATTAGAAAGGCGCTCAACGAACGGTTCAACGGAATCCTAATTCCTCCGGGCGGCGAGTTTTCTTATGTAGAATTTTTGGGCGAAATTGAGTACGCGGGCTGGAAACAAGCCACCGCTATTTTTAAAGGAACGCAGCTGGAGCCCACTCCCGCCGGCGGAGTTTGCCAAGTTTCCACCACCATTTACCGCGCCGCACTCAACGCGGGCTTGGAAATCAGCGAGCACCGCAGCCACAGCCTCTATGTGATCTATTATCAGCACTTCGGCGATGGACTCGACGCAACTATTTTCCCCGGCGAACAGGACTTTAAATTCGTGAACAACACGCCCAACTACATGCTCATGGTGACGCAGGAAGAGGGCTTTAAAGAAGCCGTGATTCGTTTTTATGGCGAAGACGACGGACGCAGCACCGAGCTCTACGGTCCTTACACCGGCGCCAATCAAACCGACGAGGTGAAAGCCGGCGTGGGCGCGCCGCTGGGCATCGGGCAAATCGCGTGGAAATACCTGATCACTCACCCCGACGGAACCGTGGAAACCAAATGGCTGCTCTCCGACTACATGAGCCCTGCCCAACAACATCGCGGCGAAACGCCGGGATTGCTAGAGTACTAGTTGAAAGCCGAAAAAATTTCATTATACTGAAGCGCGAATAACCCCTTCCCAATGCGAGTTGCCATCAATGGATTTGGACGAATTGGACGCATGGTCTTTCGAGCTAATTTAATGAACCCAAAGATTGATATCGTGGCCGTGAACGATTTGGGCGACCCCGCACAAACCGCGCACCTGTTAAAGTACGATTCCAGCTACGGCACCTTGCCCATGGACATTAAAGGAGAAGCCGGCAAACTTACTATCACCCGCCCCGACGGTACCGTGACCGTGGTGCAACTCGTACAAAACCGCGACCCAGAGCTTTTGCCTTGGAAAGACCTGAACATCGACCTAGTGATTGAATGTACCGGCGCGTTCACCAGCCGTGAAGGAGCCGGCAAACACATTAAAGCAGGAGCAAAACGCGTGATGATTTCCGCACCCGCCAAAGATGAAATCGACCACACTTTTGTGATGGGCGTGAACGAAAACGAATACGACCCCGCTAAACATTTTATTGTTTCCAACGGAAGCTGCACCACCAACGGCCTCGCGCCGGTGGCCAAGGTTTTGGAAGAAACTTTTGGAATCGAATACGGGCTCATGACCACTATTCACTCTTATACCAACGACCAAAACCTTCACGACAACGACCACAAAGATATGCGCCGTGCCCGTGCCGCCGCCCTCAACATGCTGCCCACCTCAACAGGTGCCGCCAAGGCCATCAGCCTGGTGATTCCTTCCCTGGAAGGTAAGATGAACGGCATTGCGGTGCGCGTACCAACCGCCGTGGTTTCCATTGTAGACCTCACCGTGCAAGTAAAAAAAGACGCCACCGTTGAAAGTGTTAACGCAGCCATGAAAGCAGCTTCCGAAACAGAACCGCTTAAAGGCTTCCTCGGCTACTCCGACCTTCCCCTTGTCTCTTCCGATTACCGAGGCGACGCGCGTTCCAGCATCTTCGACTCACTCGAAACCAAGGTACAAGGCGGCCGCCTGGTGAAAGTCTTTGCTTGGTACGACAACGAATGGGGCTACTCCTGCCGCTGCATCGACCTAGCCGCCTACATGGCGACGAAAGAATAAAGCTTCCAACTCATGACGCTTGCCAGACTAACCGTTTTGTGGTATAGTTAGATGATTTCTTTTATTTTCTAATCAAAATAAAAATGAAAAGAACATCAGCCCGCGTCTGGGTTAAAGACAAAAAGGCCCTTATCGCCGGTGTGCTCCTTGGAGCCCTCGCCGTAGGTCTGCTCTGGTTCGTTAGCGCAAATACTCAAACCAGTATTTTTAAACTACGAACAAATACTAAGACAATAGAAACCGTTGCTCCTACGGAAACAAGCACCGGTGTGATTGAAACTCGCAACTAAAAATTGCACAATTAAACTTGAGAGGCCGTGGATATTTGATCCACGGCTTTCTTAATTGGAGCACATTCTAATGCATAATAATCATCCTGTGTCTCTCCGGTGAAAAGCAAACAAACACGCGCAGAATCTTGTGCAAGCAATAAATATTCATCATCCAAGCTTTCGACTAACTGTCGATCATTTTCATGAAAAGTTCTTTTGAGAAGGCGCATCTTTAATTGAATGAAATTCATAAGTTGATGCGTCAAACGGTGACGCATCGGCACAAGCGCATTACGAATAGCATGATTCAATTGAACGCGTACTTTTGTTTCAAAATCACTTAAGACTTCCCAAACAACAGCTTTATCTTCACTAGTTGCCGTGGACTCTATTTCACCTGGAAAAATTCCTGGTAAAGGTAATTTTCTTTGCCAGTGCAAGGCAAATGCATTAGCTTGTACATCAAATGCATCTAGGGCGGCATACTGAACGGGCCGTTCCAATTTAGAGAAGGATTTAGCAGCACGATCATGATAACGGTTGATCACATTCATCTCTTCAGCACTTGGAGTGGACGCTAGGTATTTATAAGTATCTAAAAGACAGCGGAGAATTTCTGCCATAAGCTCTTGATCCAATCCAGAAGTTGCATCCAGGCCAGCTAGATTGATTCCCAAAGAGAGCAAACGTCTTTGTGTGTCGAACTCAGCACTAGATCCAGCCGCTCGAAGATCACGAGCAAACTCAAGCTCTTCTGGCAGTTTCTTTTCGACTAGTTTTGCCAGCCGCACCAATTGCCGAGCCGCACAAGAAAGCCTGGAAAGCGCTGCCCCAGCAAAGGCAAGAGACAAGACTTCCTGCGAAGAATCTGCCTCACTCGCCATCTGGGCGGACTTAGTGAAAGCAGCTAAAGACTGAATGTCTTTTATAAGTTCAGCATGTAGAGTGATTCCCTTTGCATTCAAACGTTCAGAAGCCTCACGGATCTGGGCCACAATCGCACTATAAGCATCTCCTTCAGGCACATCATCTAAATCTTTATTGGGCGTAAGCCTCAACAGCCTCATTTTCTCTCTCCACATGAGTTCAGGGGTAGACACTTCAGAATGAGCTTTAATTAAAAGCTGTGCCCACTTCGTGTCCTTTTCGTGCGACGTTTCCAAAAGTGCCCACACCAAATCATGCAGCAAATCTTCCGGCAGTCCGCCCAAATCTAGCTCATGCCCTTCACACGCTTCCAAGAAGCGGTGGTACAGGCCGTACGCGGCGCCAAAGTTTTTTCTTTCCTTCAAATAGTAATGTCCCAAGCGCGCCATGAGCAAAAGGGTACGAGGCGATTTACACGATTCAACGTGCGCCAACGCGTGTTCCAACTCAAGCATACTTCGATCCAAACTTTGCTCATCCACAACGGGATCTTCTCTCAAAAATCCGCGTTTTTGGAGTTCTGCATGTACGGCTGGCTGATATTTTCGTGCCAAGAGCCGTGCCTGTCGGCTGGACGATTCGCGAACGGAATAAAGTCCCCCTTCTAATACCAAGAAAGGATGAGCCTCATCCAGCAAATGACCGAGCGCTTCAGCGCAATCAAAGCCAAGCACATTTTGTATAAATTCAAGCGGCACTCCATACCCTATTTCGGCAACCACACCCAAAACCGTGCGATCCGTTTCATTCAAACCAGCAGCTTCCAAAGCATAATCCAAGGCTCCGGCATGGGCTTGTTCCAATAGGGCCGGCTTGAGTTCCCATCCGTCTCCTTGCTCAAACAAAGCCTGGGCAAAATTACGAATCAAGGCGCGTGGAACCAGCGGCTTGCCCCACTCTGCAAGCAATTGAGCGATGAGTGGACGATCCTGTGGTTTCAAATCGGGACGGGCTTTAAAAATAAGATCCAAAGCAGCTTCAGTGCTAAGAGCATCCACCTCAATGTCTTTGCTGAGCTCTTTCCCGCTGTAGGCATCTCCCATAAAGGCCTCTGGACGGAACTGATAGGCTCCAGTGTAAATAATTCCAAGAGGCGTGCCCGCCATGGCAAAGAGGAAGCGGTCGAGCCGAGCCGCTAAGTCGGGGCTAAAAGAATCTTCATCCAAAGTCAAAAGCACCTGACGAGTTAAGAGTTGAGGATTATTAATAAGTTCCTCACAGCTATAACCCAATTGGGCTTCAAGGTCATCAAACAAGGTCTCTTTATTTTTCAATTGAACAACCTGAATGCCTTTACCTGAAGCCGCACGTTCGGCAGCACGAAGCAACGCAGATTCTCCATACCCGGAATCCTTTGCATTTGCAGGCTTATGCACTCGCAGTGCCACTCCATTCAAACCCAAGGAGGCTATAAAGCTATTTATTTCAGCCTCTTGTTTTTCGCGTCCAACTAAACTTTCTCGCAGCTCCCATTTCCCATCCGGCTCCAAGCGACCTTGCACCGTCTGATACGGAGTCCCCTTGATATAAATGGTGGTCATTTCCATTCCAACCAGACCCATAGCCGTTACCGCGCTACGATCCACACTGATCCAATTTCCATCCCCTTTCCCTTCCAAAGCCGCAATTCCACGAACCGTTGCCACAATGGAAGGGCCGGTGGCATCCACCTGAAAACTGTCTGGAAGTAGAATAAGCTCAAGCGCATCTTCGTACCCTAAACTCAAGCGGAACGTGAGTCCACATTCCGTAGCAAAACGGTTGATCCGTTGATTGAAAGCCCCAAAGGCCTGCGTAAAATCTTTTGAGCTCGTGATTCCTTGCGTCCAAAAATGCATACCTCGACTTCCACCCGGTTTAAACAAACGAATACGGTCATCGCCAGTGCCCTCCTGAGTCAGGAGCTCCCAAAAGGCGTCCACTTTTTGCGCATCGTCTTCTGGAGCGGGGCTGAGTTCAAGCGCCAAATAATAGGCATTCATCTTGGCGCTTCTGACTTCAGCTCCTTCATCTTTAGACGAATGGATGAGGTCTTGAAAAGCGGCTGCTGAATAAGGACTAACCTTCAAAAGTGCCTCAATTAATTTAACAGCTACGTTGATAGTATCGGGCAATTCTGGATCCTTATTCCAATCTGGATTTTTTACGTCATATCCCTTCAAGTCTTGTTTAAGGGTTTCCCCAGGACCCGCTTTTTTCTGATACTCAACGGCAGCATCGCGAGCTTCCCCACTCACGACCACAGCTCCTTGTGCGATCCCTTTTCCTGAATAGACGACCATTTTCAACTCGCCCGGGATCTGCTTCAAAGTTTCCACTCCCACACTTTTCTTAAATACCCGCTCACCGGTTTCGGGATCCACCGGATATTTATCGGTTCCATCCGCATGAAGTTCTTTTTCAAGTTTCTTAATTCTCATCGGAATCTTTCGCTTGAGTTCAGATTCCAGCTCTACCTGCTGAGCCGCATTGAAGGTCAGGAACATCCCCGCATCTCCTTCCACGGGTTCCACCAAAACCGCACCCGTTGCTTTAGCTACCTCATTGAAGGTACGAACTATGTCCGTGGCCGTCTGCACTTTTTCGTGGTATTCCCCTTTCAATAAACACGCAGTGTACCCGTTGATATCCGCAACCGTAATGGCATGCCCTTGGAGCGGAATTTCCAATTTAATTCCATCCGTGATCTGCTTCCAAGACATCCCATCAAGCCGTTTCTCTTCAATAGCCTTGGTCAAAGCCGCCACCACCGGGCGAAGGTGCAGTGGCGCCACTTTAGCTAAAATCTGCGTCAACTTTTCGCGAGCCACTTTAGGAGCATTGTCATAGACTTCTTGCATCAATTGGAACGAAACGCTGCCCGGTTCAGCAAAGTCAGCAGGGTTTCCAATCTCCTCGAGGCAATCTAAACGTTCCTTTGCTGTAGGTGGCGCACCAACCAAACGTAAGACACTCCTGCCAGTCTGATTCCGAACAGAATCAGACACACCCTCTTCTGCGCGTGGCTTTAAGGCCAGCGCACCTTCTTGAAGAAGTAACTCCGCAGCTTCTAGTCCGGCTTCGTTCATAACCTGTTTAAGAGATAAGTAATTGTACCACGATTGTATCTGCTGGCAAGAGCCCACTTGAGATTTAAAGCGGGAACGTTTATAAACTAAGTATGCACACCGACGATCGAAAAAACCAGATCTTAAGCGCCATTATTGACCACTTCGTACAGACGGCGGAGCCCGTTGGGTCTAAAACCATCATTTTGACCTATAATTTTAAAGTTAGCCCTGCCACCGTGCGCAACGATATGGCGGAGCTGGAAGACCAGGGGCTCATTATGCAGCCCCATACCTCGGCTGGTCGCGTGCCAACCGATAAAGGCTACCGTTTTTATGTGGATGAACTGGCCGACTTTGAAATAGCCAAGGCCCTCGCGCACAAAACGCTGTCTACTTTGCGCGACCAAGGTCGCGCCGCAACCGCCAAACAACGTGTGCACGATGCGGTGAATTTACTTTCACAAGCCACGCCAAATATGGTGTTTGCCACTATTCCCGATTCCACCAAAACCTTCTTCATGGGCTTTTCCAAAATGCTCCGCCAGCCGGAATTTTTGGAATCGCCGCTCAAAGCCAGCCAAGTGATGGAAGTGATTGAAGACCGCGACCACTTTTTAACCGGCCTAGGAAATTTAGAACTTGGCCCAGAACCCAAAATTTTCATCGGTGAAGAAAATATTCTGCAAGGAATTGACAGCTGCTCCCTCATCGTTGCAAGCTATGACTACGACGGCTACCGCGGCGCCATTGGAATCCTCGGCCCCAAGCGCATGCCCTACGCGTACAACTCCTCCATCCTCACCGAAGTTCGTAACCTTTTAGAAACCAATCAACTATGACAGAAGATACAACTCCACCCGCTGGACAAACCCAGGACGATCCAATGCTAGCCCTACAAGCCGAGCTCGCGGCGATGACGGAAACCGCGAAACGCGCCATGGCCGATTTGCAGAATTTCAAACGCCGCACCGAAGAAGAACGTGGCGAAATTCAGGTCTACGCCAATATGCGACTCCTCGAAGCTATCTTCCCCGCGCTCGATAATTTTGCCCGCGCTTTTGAAATAATCCCCGAAGATTTAGAGGAAGAAGAATGGGTAAAAGGCATCCAAGGAATTGAAAGCAATTTAATGAACGCCCTCGCTGCGCTCGGGCTCGAATCCATCGACCAAATCGGTATTCCCGCCGACCCCAATAAACACGAAGTACTCATGGAAGGCGAAGGCGCCGCCGGCCAAGTAGTTCAAATTTTCGAAAAAGGTTACGCCTTCAAAGGCAAAACGATTCGCCCCGCGAAAGTGCAGGTAGGCCGGAGCTAAGCGCGGGCGTCAGTACGATCTAGACGTGGTGCCAGGATGATGAAAAAAGTGACGGTCGGAATTGGCATTTGGCAATGCACGCGGCCCACAGGAGGCGAAAACAGAAACCGAACGTGGCTTCTCAACCGCAATATCTTCGTGAACATTGCAGGTCTCCTTTTCCGTAAATCCACTCATGGCACTATTGACCATATCAATTCTAAATTGAAAACAAGACTGCATTCCCGGATTCGAAATATCATAAACAATGCGTGCCTCTTCTATGCCCCCGGATCCTATCACGGTGTGTCCAACAATTTCTTTTTTCAAAAGATCTTTATAATGAGTCAGAATTTCAATTCCAACCGGAACCTCTTTCCCGAAAGGGATGCTCTTTAAGTTGCTTGCAATGCCTGAAGTCAATCCGGGGCAGCCCACAGTCAACGCTTTATTCGTCAATATAAGCATCTCGCGAACCATAGTGGTGTAAAGCGTTATATCGTCGCCTTGCTTCACTCCCTTTGCTCCGGCCTCAAAAGCAATGCCACAAGCGAGCAATCCAGCAGTTAATGTTCTATTCATAGATTAGAATGGTGCAAAAAAATATCATACATTAAAAATCGATTGGTGCAAATTTCTCTTGCACCTACAAAGGCTTGGCGTACAATCACGCCTTAAGTAACTCACTAAAAATGGTCCCGTTCGAAAACAGTTGGAACCCCTCCTCAAACAGCTAATCGTTTGCAAAGATTTTGGCGCAGGCAAACTTCTATTTGAAAAACTGCAAAATCAGTAATTGAAGCCCACACTAGCAACGGGGTCTTTCACGACGGCACGTTTGCTGTCCACAGAATCAAAACATTGCGCCGCGAGAGTCCTAGTCCCCTGCGTGCCCAGAGCTTCATCCAAGCCCTTCATACTTCTAGACCCCCAGGTGCAAGCAGAACTCCATTGATAGGCAGCAGAACTATATTCACTAGGTGCAGTCATAAGAGCTGTATGACAAGTATCAGTAACTCCTGTCACTTGTACTTCGAAACCTCCAGCTAAAAAGGCTAATTCTTGTTTCCAATAACTACCATCTTCCGGCGTCTGCACAATGGAAGCACCTGAAAAAAGACGCGCCTCTCTACAAGGACCGTATCCAAACATATCAGTCATTTCTACCAGTGCTTTACGGGCGGCAGGATTTTTAGACTCTGTAACTTGTGGACTAACGGGTTCAGGTGCCACTTGAGAGACCTCTTGAGATGGAGTTGCAGGAACTGAAGCTTTACTCACAGCCTCACTCAAAAAAAGTTCGGCCTGCTTTTTAAAATCTGCACGCTCCTTTTGGCAAGCGGTACTGGTGTCAACAGAAGTCCACACCGCAGACTCGATCGGCCGAAAATCAGCACCATCCACATTCCCAATGATTTCACCCTGATGCGAATAAATTTGCAGTCGATTTCCATCTGGAAATCTTTTCACAAGCTCCGCTTGTATAGAGTCTTTAAAACTATCCTCAACCGGCGCATTGGCCAGCTGAATCATGTCACGAGTTAAAGTTCGGTACCCGGAACAATCCCCACTCTGCTGACGCTCAAAGGTACCCGGCTTTTCAGATATCCCCGCCTCCACCGAAGAAGAAGCTAAAAGTGTACCAAGGGCAAGCGGAGCCAGCGTTCGTAATGACATAACTGGAAGTGATAAGAGTATGACTATACGTTAAATAGTAAATTAAGCAAGTTCCATCCTTTTTCTCTTGACCCTTAATACTTAGCACACTAATATGGTGAGTGCTAATACGCGCCTTAGCGCGCACTAAAAAGTAACCATTCAATATGTCAAAAATCATTGGAATAGATCTCGGAACCACCAACACCTGTTTCGCCGTGATGGAAGGAGGCGAACCCACCGTTATTGCCAACAGCGAAGGTAAGCGAACCACCCCATCTATCGTGGCGGTGAAAGATACTGAACGTTTGGTTGGGGAACCCGCCAAGCGCCAAATGGTGATGAACGAAAGCAACACGATTTTTTCTGCAAAACGTTTGATTGGACGCAAGTACGACGAAGTGAAAAAACTCATCGACCGCTTCCCTTTCGAAGTGCGAAAAGGAAAAGACGGTGAGGCTGTGATTGTGCTGAATGGTGAGGAAAAACAACCCGAAGAAATTGCCGCAATGGTGCTGCAAAAAGTGAAAGCAGATGCCGAAAAATATTTAGGAACCACCGTGGACCATGCCGTGATCACCGTGCCTGCGTACTTCAACGACTCTCAGCGTCAGGCCACCAAGAACGCCGGAGAAATCGCCGGACTCAAAGTAGATCGTATCATCAACGAACCCACCGCAGCCGCCCTCGCCTATGGACTAGACAAGCACACCGGCGAGAAGAAAATCGCTGTATTTGACCTGGGAGGAGGAACCTTCGACGTGTCCATTTTGGAACTCGGCGACGGGGTTTTCCAAGTGCTGTCCACCAACGGAGACACTTTCTTGGGAGGAGACGACTTCGATATGGTTCTCATGGATCACCTCGCGGACGAATTCAAAAAACAAGAAGGCATCGACCTCAAGAGCGACAAAGTGGCTCTGCAACGTTTGAAGGAAGCCGCTGAAAAAGCCAAGATCGAACTTTCGTCTCAACACGAAACCGAAATCAATTTGCCCTTCCTCACTGCGGACAAAAATGGACCTAAGCACATGGTGATGAAACTTTCTCGCAGCAAGCTGGAAGACCTCACTGCAGAACTCATTGAGCGCTGTGCGAAGCCTTGCAAACAAGCCATTGAAGACGCAGGTGTGTACGTGAGCGACATCGCCGAAATTGTGCTCGTGGGAGGTATGACTCGTATGCCCGCCGTGCAAGCCAAGGCCAAAGAAATTTTTGGAAAGGAACCTCACCGTGGGATCAACCCGGATGAAGTGGTAGCTCTCGGAGCCGCCATTCAAGGAGGAGTTTTGCAAGGAGATGTGAAGGACATTTTGCTCCTCGACGTGACTCCCCTTTCGCTGGGGATTGAAACCATGGGAGGCGTGATGACCAAACTCATCGAACGCAATTCCACCATTCCTACCAGCAAGTCACAAGTCTTTTCAACCGCAGCAGACAGCCAACCTTCCGTGGACGTGCGCGTGTTCCAAGGGGAACGCCCCATGGCCGCCGACAACAAGTTGCTCGGGAATTTCCAACTCGACGGAATCCCTCCGGCTCCCCGTGGCGTGCCTCAAATTGAAGTGACTTTCGACATCGATGCAAACGGAATTCTGCACGTGAAAGCCACCGACAAAGCGACCAGCAAAGTTCAACACATCACGATCACCGGATCTGGCGGACTCAGCGCCGAAGAAGTTGAAAAAATGAAAAAAGACGCAGAAATCTTCGCCGAAGAAGACAAGAAAAAGAAAGAAGCCGTAGAGACTCGTGTGAACGCGGAATCCCTCGTTTCCCAAACCGAACGCACTCTCAAAGACCTCGGGGAAAAAGTGCCTGCGGATGTGAAAACCAACGTAGAAGCCAAGCTCAAAGATCTCAAGGATGCGCTCGCAAACACCGAAATTTCAGCGGAGGACTTGAAAACCAAACACGAAGCCTTGGGCGAAGAAATCCAAAAGATCGGCGCTAGCATGTACCAACAACCAGGTGCCGGTGCTCCAGGTGCAGAAGCTGGTGAAGGGTCTGCGACCGCAGACTCAGCGAGTGAAGATCCCGACGTGAAAGTTTATGAAAAAGGTGAATAATCTTTGCCCGGGCAAATGGCTATAAAACAAAAAAAGGTCCTTGGCAAGCACCAGGTGATCCTATACAGTAGTCTATATTAACCCTTTCTCATGGTTCGGCTCTGCACGGTAAAGAAGAAGGACAACGGTAAATTCACTCTCGTATACATTGCCGTCACTCAAGAGGCGGAAGGCGAAACCCCTGCCATCAAAGAGCGTCACGAATCCATGGAGATCAGTAAGGAGGAGCTTAAAAAACTCCGCACCTTCCCTTCTCGCCAATCCAAAGTTCCAACCCAACTCGCTCATTTGAGCGAGGCCCAAGTAGAAAAATATTTCACCACTGCAGCTGCATGAAAATCCAACCCATTGAATACGCACTCTTCTGTGACTACGCTTCAATGTCCATCGACGGAAAGCTCAATTTAGTCGGAATTTTTGAACGCATCATGTCCGAACAAATGCCGGCCGTGCATCCTCAAATGTTTGTGGTTTCCAAAATCCTCATCCCAAAAGGAAAGCACAGCATCACCTTCAGTCTCATGCAGCAAGACAAGGTGCTCGCCAAATCGACCATCGAAAAGGAAATGGAAAAACCACTCGGATCACATACCCATTTTTGGGGCATTCAAGGCCTCAAAATCGAAAGCTGGGAACCTATTGAGTTGCAGATTCTGTTTGAGGGAAAGCAAGTGTTTGTGAAACGTTTGCCGGTGATTCAAGTGAAGAAGAAGCCTCAGGCTTAATACCTTGTACGCGATTCCAAAAACCAGCACTCCCAAACACAGCAAAAGGTGCCGGGAAATCCAAGTGAGTTATGATATCCATATCTTTAGGAGTCTTATAAGTACTGCCCACTAGACCATGAAAGGCAGCGACCTTAAGACAATTTTCAAGGGTGAAGTGAGCCTGCACAGAATTCAAGTACTGGGCCAAAGCTTGCGAAGTGGGAATTTCATCAGAAGCAGACAGGATGCCAGCACGCACCTCACTCAAAACGAATGCAGCCATAGAGCTAAACAATCGTTTTTGTGAAAAAAGAACGGAATGGTCCTGTTCAGGTAAAGCATTGGGCTCAACCCAACCCTTCTGTAAACGGAACAATGCTTCAATATCGACTTCCATCTAAGTGAAAATAAACTTCAAGTATTTTTACAGGATAAAGGGTGTCGAGTCAAGAAATAATTGTGATTTACGTCAAACAGCCCTCCTAGGCAAATTTTAGAATTAGCGTTATCCTCTGCGCACCAGGCACTTCAGTGCCCTCTATTAAAAACTTATGCTCGACCCAAAAACCATCGTCCAAAACCCCGACGCCGTTCGCGAAGCGGCACGCAAAAAACATATTAAATTCGATGTAGACGCCTTCATCATACTCGATGAAAAACGCCGTTCCCTCCAAGCGGAAGTGGACGCGATGCGTGCAGAAAAAAACAAAGCCTCTGACAAAATTCAAAAACTCCAAGGTGAAGAAAAACAAGCCGCCATCGCAGAAATGCGCGCTCAAGGCGACGATGAAAAACGCATCAGCGAAGAGCTCACTCAAGTAGAAACGGAGTGGAAAGCCCTGCTCCTCCGCGCCCCCGGAATGATTTCCCCCGATGCACCCGAAGGCAAAGATGACAGCGAAAACGTAGAAATGTACACCTGGGGTGAGCTACCAAAATGGGATTTTGAAATCAAAGACCACATCGCCCTCGGCGAAGACTTGGATATTATTGATGTAGAACGCGGCGTGAAAATTGGCGGCAGCCGCAGCTACTTTTTAAAGAACGAGGGCATGCTGCTGGAGCTCGCTATTTTGCAATACACGCTCAACAAACTTGTGGCCAAAGGCTTCACGCCTTTCCTGCCTCCACTCATGGTGAACCGCGAGGCGATGGAAGCCACCGGATACTTTCCGGGCGGTGAAGAACAAGCTTACTTGCTCGGCGTACGAAACAGCGAAACCGGCGAAATGGAAAGCGATGAAAAGTATTTAATTGGAACCAGCGAAGTGGCAGTGGCCTCTTACCACAGCGGTGAAATGCTGAAGGAAGAAGAGCTGCCAAAACTGATGGCCGGTTACTCAAACTGCTTCCGACGTGAAGCGGGAACCTACGGAAAAGACACTCGTGGACTCTACCGCATTCACCAATTCCAAAAAATCGAACAAGTGGTTTTGTGCAAAAATGATCCCGAAGAAAGCAAACGCCTCCACGACTTTCTGCTCAAAAATGCCGAAGAAGTTTTGCAAGATTTAAAACTTCCCTACCGAGTGGTTGCCGTGTGCAGCGGAGACATGGGCCAGGGCCAATACTACAAAAACGACATCGAAACGTGGATGCCTTCCCGCAAGAGTTACGGCGAAACCCACTCTTGCTCAACTTTCTTGGACTACCAAGCGCGCCGCCTCAACATTCGCTACAAAGACGCGGACGGAAAATCCCAATACGTGCACACCCTCAACAACACCTGCGTCGCGTCGCCCCGCATCCTCATCCCCGTTTTGGAAATGTACCAAAATGCCGACGGAACCATCACCATCCCGGAAGTGCTGCGGCCTTACATGGGTGGACGAACGGTGATTGGAAAGGCCTAGTATCTATAGGAAATCCACGAGTGTAGATACGGCGTGTCCGCCTTATCTAATAAATCTTCTGGCACAAAGCGGCCATGTTGAACAAGTCCAGAAACAAGCAACGTAGAGTTTGGGAATTCAAGAAAAGAATGATCGTATTTAGGGCTACTAAAAGTATGAGCCTCTCTTAAAAAAGTCCGAAAAGTTTTAGTAATTTGTGAAGTGGAAAATCGGGCACTCATGCGATCTGCAAGCAATACAATGTAGTCGTCTCCTCCGCCTGACAATAAAAATCGCTCCATTACCTCTCTTATTTCTAAGTCGAGGCCGCGATTTTCAAGCCAAACTGAAGCACGTTGACGAAGTCCATTAGCCGCAACGGACATTGGAGCCGTTTGAAAAGGAAATGGACGTGGGTTTGTACGATCACTAGCCTGAAACGCCAAAGATGCCACCTCATCCTTATGAAGGGGCAAAAACCTTGACCGCTTAGGGGGTATAGTTGGAGACCCCCCAACTTCTGAGTTCACAACATTTATCACCCCTGTTTCCTTCAACAAAGACTCAAAAAAGTCAGGGTTCTCACGAACTAAATCAATGGCAGGAAGTGGCTCCTCTGTTCGCCATACGCGCCCATACCCATTTGGAAATTCAGGGCAGGGTCCTGCAATAGTTTCCTGCTCTATATCGTGCTCAGCCAGATTCATAGCACCTGATTCTAAGCAGCCCACTGTATTTTGTCAACCCCCTTCCCCTCCAAATACTCATTGGTTTTGCTGAACGGTTTGCTGCCAAAAAATCCGCTGTAAGCAGAAAATGGCGATGGGTGCGCCGCCCGTAAAACCAAATGTTTTTTCTCATCAATCACGGCGCCTTTTTCTTGCGCATAACGTCCCCACAAAATAAACACGAGGTTTTCTTTTTCATCGGAGAGCACTTTTATAACGGCGTCAGTAAAAGATTCCCAACCTTTTTTTTGATGCGAACCCGCCTTACTCGCCTCCACCGTTAAAGTTGCATTCAAAAGCAAAACGCCCTGCCGCGCCCAGTCCTCCAAATTTCCATCCATCCGCATTTCACCACCCACATCGTCCTTCATTTCTTTGAAAATATTTTGCAGCGACGGCGGATTGTGAACCCCGTGATTCACAGAAAAACACAGTCCATTCGCCTGCCCCACTCCGTGATACGGATCCTGTCCCAAAATCACTACTTTCACTTTTTCAAACGGACACAGTTCAAAGGCACGAAAAATATTCGCCGGCGGCGGATAGATTTTTTTGCCCGTGTACTCGCTCTTCACGAACTCCACGAGCTCTTTGAAATAGGGTTTTTCAAATTCCGCTTCCAAATGCTTTTTCCACGAATCGTGAATCTTTACATCCATGCCGTAAGTCTAACAAAGGGCTTAGCTTGAATGAAAGTCCAAAAAAGCGTATAATAATCTGATTGAAAAAAATAAAAATCAGAACTACTCTTCCACACACATGAATGACCGTCATCAAGCAACTCGGGAAATCGAGGACTCAAAGAATCTGGCTCGTAAAAAAAAGCGCCTACCGGAGGACAAACCTTTGCACGACTTAATAAAATCCCTAGCTGCAGCACGTAAAGAAGCTCAATCATCTGCAACTATTCCAAACCTCCAAGACGCCTTACGTCATTGCCTGGATAGCCAGGGAGTAAACTTGGACGAAGCCGCTAGAGAACGTTTTCAAAACGAAACAAATCCATACTTAGTCACTTATCTAAATGCAAAGGGTGAGCTTGGTATTATGGAGGCGGAGGCAAAGATTAAAGCTGCCTTAAGGGAAACGGTTCGCGGGAATAAAAGATCCGAAGCTCATACGGTTTTACGTCACACCAATAGTTTTGCCAATACTATAAAAGGCTTATTTTTCCGCTAGTAGCTCACTCCAAATAACCACCCACTTGCAAATCCCAAAGGCGCTTGTAAAGCCCGCCTTTCTTTTTAAGTAAATCTTTGTGACCGCCTTCTTCCACAATACGACCTTTTTCGAGCACAATTATGCGATCCATATCCACAATAGTAGAAAGCCGGTGCGCAATAATGAACACTGTTTTTCCTTTCATCAAAACGCGCATCGCGTCCTTAATAAGTTTTTCGGATTCGCTGTCCAAACTGCTCGTCGCCTCATCCAAAATTAAAATCTTTGTGTCGGCTAAAATGGCACGGGCAATCGCCACGCGTTGACGCTCTCCGCCGGAAAGTTTCACGCCACGTTCCCCCACCAAAGTTTTGTAGCCACTTGGAAATTTAGAAATAAATTCGTGGCAGTGCGCCAATTTTGCAGCGCGAAAAACTTCGCTGTCCGTGGCATCCAATTTTCCATAACGAATGTTTTCCATGAGCGTTCGGTGGAACAAAATCGGATCCTGCGGCACCAGTGCAATATTCGCACGCAAACTGTCCTGCGTCACTTTGGAACTGTCCTGACCATCGATTAAAATCTGCCCTTTATCCACATCGAACAAACGCAGCAGCAATTTTACGATGGTCGTTTTTCCTCCGCCCGAAGGTCCAATCAAAGCCACGCGCTCCCCTGCCTCCACCACGAAAGACAAATTTTTAACCACACTGCTTTCTTCATCATCCGTGTAGGAAAACGAAACATTTTCAAACTTCACTTCGCCTTTTTTTGCCAGCAGTTTTTTGGCACCGCGCACATCCACCACTTCAAAAGGCATGTTCAAAATTTCCGTCATTTCCTCGGCATCTGCGAGGTTCTCATAAAAATGCCGAAGCACACGTTCAAAGCTCCACAGTTGCGAAAAGAGTTCAATAAAATACGTTTGAAATAAAATAAAATATCCAACCGAAAGAGTACCCTCTTCCCACATACCAATCGCGATATAAAGCACCAAAGAATTCAGCCCCACCATAAATAAAACTTGCACACTTTCCACGTGATTACTGAAGAACCAAGAAGCCCTGACTTTGGAAGACCAATCCTTAGTCACCTTCCCAAACTCCACTTTTTCAAAAGGCAGCCGCGCAAACAATTTAATAGTGCTGTTGTTGGTCACCGTGTCCGCCAGCGCGCCGGTCACTCGTGTGTCAGCCAACGACTTAGGCACGTCGTAACGAGCCATCTTATAATTTCCGATCTTCAAGTGCAGTCCCATAAAAATCACCACCCAAGCAAAAACAATCAAACCCAAGGTCATATCGATGGAGAAGAAAACCACAATCGCAATGCTTATGCGCACCGCCAAAGTCGTGAAGTCGTAATAAAGACGATCCATAATATCTTCAAAGCTGCGCGCCATTCGGTTCGCCCGCTTCACCAGCGAACCCACGAATTGATTGCTAAAAAAGTTAAAGGAATGTTTATGCAAATATTCAAAGCAATCATCCGCAATTTCCTTCATCCCCGTGGCCTCAAAAGAAGCCATCGCATAAAACGAAGTCCGCCAAAAGGCGAACTCCACCAAAGACACCACGGTCATGCTTATAAGAATGGGCACCAGTTTTTCCGTCTCGCCCGCTGTAAGCGCATCTGCAAAATCCTTAAAAAAGAAGGGCAAAATCATCGTACCGGCCGCTCCCCCAATTGCGCCAATCAGGCCCACCAAAGCCAAAACCCAGTGCCGGCGCACATATTTTGCATAAAATCGTAAAGTGAGCTTGGTGCTTTGTTTCATAATTGGCAAATTTTACCAGCAATCTGTGCACGCGCACAAGTTTATTCAATGATTCATTGCGCTTGTCAACCAAACTCGCCGAGCAGGGGATTTCATCATGTCTACTTTTTAGATTGACAATTGGTCATTTATAAATAAAATAGCAGTCGACATCGCTCTCGAATTACAGATTTAGTTGCGCAAGAGAGCAAAGCACGATAGTCGGGTTCCCCTAGCGGAATCCGTCTAGTTTCGTTTTTTTACATCCTTAATCCGACTCAGCCCCATGGCTAAAACCGCAAGCAAGTCTAAAGCTTCCTCCAAACCCGCGGTAAAAGAGACAGGACGTATTTCCACCAAGCCTTTGGATCGGAAATATTTTGTCGATCTCCACGGAAAAGCAGAGATGCCGAATCTTATTGAGATTCAAACCGAATCTTATGAATGGTTCCTGAACGAAGGTATTCGCGAACTTCTTGAAGAAATCACTCCTATCACGGACTTTTCTGGAAAGAAGCTCGAACTTCACTTCCTCGACCACTCTCTGGGTGAATGCAAATACACTCCCGAGCAGTGCCGCACGAAGAACCTTTCTTACGAAGCTCCTTTAAAGGTGCACGTACAGCTCATTAATAAGGAAAGCGGAGAAATCAAGGAACAGGACGTGTTCTTGGGACCTATTCCTCTCATGACTCGCGACGGATCCTTCCTCGTAAACGGAATCGAACGTGTGGTGGTTTCCCAAATCGTACGTTCTCCCGGAGTATTTTTCTCCAAGAACGGTGCGGCTGCAGGAATGCACAACGCTAAGATCATCCCAAAACGTGGAGCCTGGCTGGAAATTGAAACCGATAAAAAAGGTGTTATCACCGTGAAGATCGACCGAAAACGAAAGATCTACATCACTTCTATGCTCCGCGTGTTCGGTTTCGATACCGACAAAAAGATCATGGATCTCTTTAAAGATGTAATCAACGACCCAATCCGTGATTTCATTCTTCTCACTCTTGAGAAAGATCCTGCTAAAACCACCGACGAAGCCTACAAAGCAATCTACAAAAAGATCCGACCAGGAGATCTCGCGACTCCAGAAAACGCTAAGGCTCTCATCGAATCGCTCTTCTTCGACTACAAGAAGTACGACATGGGATCGGTAGCTCGTTACAAGATCAACCGACGTTTCGACCTCAAGACTCCCAACGAACGTAAGTTCCACACTTTCCAAGTGGACGACTTCATCCTCATCTTGAAGCACCTCATCCGCCTCAATAATAAGGAAGCAACTCCCGATGACATCGATCACCTTTCTAACCGACGTATTCGTCCGGTTGGAGAACTCGTTCAAAACAAGTTCCGTGTAGGTCTGCTTCGAACCGAACGTATCGCTAAGGATCGTATGACCGTTATGGATCTGGATACCGTGACACCTACTCAGCTGATCAACTCTCGTCCAATCACCGCGGCTCTCCGCGAATTCTACGCGAGCTCACAGCTTTCTCAGTTCATGGATCAGACCAACCCACTTTCAGAATTGGAGCACAAGCGCCGTCTGTCAGCCATGGGACCTGGAGGACTTTCACGTGAACGTGCGTCGTTTGACGTTCGTGACGTGCATCCATCCCACTACGGACGTATCTGTCCTATTGCTACGCCTGAAGGACCAAACATTGGACTCGTGGTTCACTTGGCTTCTTACGCTAAGATCAACAAATACGGGTTTATTGAAACTCCTCTCCGTGAAGTGATGCACTCTGTTAAGAACGATGGTAAGGCCGCTATTGGTCACACCCTCGCCGAAGGAGCTGCTGGAGTTAAGAAAGGAACCGTGATGGATGAAAAAGACGCGAAAGCACTCATGAAAGAAAAGGACCTGAAGGAAATCTCCGTTCGTGCCCACCTTGGAAGCAAGGTCAGCTACTTCGATGCCGAAGATGAGAATGAAATCGTATACGCACAAGCCAACACGCCTTTGACGCACGATGGAGAGCTCATTGAAGACACCGCGAGCGCACGAAAAATGGGAGAACCTATTACCGTTACCGAACGAGAAGTGAGCCACATGGATATTTCTCCTCAACAGATTATTTCCGTGTCCACTTCCCTGATTCCATTCTTGGAACACGACGACAACACTCGTGCCTCCATGGGATCGAACATGCAACGTCAGGCCGTACCTCTGCTCCGCCCCACCACTCCTGTGGTTGGAACCGGAATGGAAGGGCTTGCTGCACGTAACACCAACCAAACTGAAATCGCCGAAGAAGATGGAACCGTTTCTTATGTAGACGGAACCCGCATCGACGTGATCTACGATTCTGGACGAAAAGCGACCTACAACCTCGACGTATACCGCCGAACCAACCAAGGAAGCTCGTTCCACCAACGTCCAATCTGCAATGCCGGACAAAAGATCAAGGCAGGAGACATCCTTGCGGATGGAGCTTCTACCGAAATGGGAGACTTGGCGCTCGGACAAAACATTCTCGTGGCCTACATGCCTTGGGAAGGTTACAACTTCGAGGATGCCGTGATTCTTTCCAGCCGCATTGTGAAGGAAGACAAATTCAGCTCCGTGCACATTGAAGACTTCACCGTAGATGTACGAGACACCAAACTAGGTCCAGAAATCGTTACTCGTGATATTCCTAACGTAGGAGAAGCTCGCCTCAAAGACCTCGACGACAACGGAGTGGTTCGTGTGGGAGCGTCCGTACGTGAAGGAGACATTCTTGTGGGTAAGATCACTCCAAAAGGAGAAACCGAACTCACTCCAGAAGAACGTCTGCTCCGCGCAATCTTCGGAGACAAGGCTCGCGACGTGAAAGACACTTCCCTACGTCTCCCAGGTGGAGAAGGAGGAAAAGTGGTGAGCGTACAAGTCTTCTCTCGTGAAAACGGAGACGAACTCGAAAACGGAGTTATTGAACAAATCCGAGTTTCTGTGGCACAAACCCGCCGTATCCAAGTAGGAGACAAAATGGCCGGACGTCACGGGAACAAGGGGGTTGTATCCATCATCGTGCCTCAAGAAGACATGCCTTACATGCCAGATGGAACGCCGGTGGACATCGTTTTGAACCCACTCGGAGTATCCAGCCGTATGAACATTGGACAAATCCTTGAGACCCACTTAGGTTGGGCGGCTCAAACCATGAACATGTACGTAGCCACTCCTACTTTGAACGGAGTGACCAACGAACAAATCAAAGAAATGCTTAAAAAGGCAGGTCTGCCAGAAGATGGAAAACTCCAACTCTTTGATGGTAAGACCGGTGAAGCCTTTGACCACAAGAGCACCGTGGGAATTGCCTACATGCTCAAACTGGCCCACTTAGTTGAAGACAAAATCCATGCTCGTTCCGTTGGACCTTACTCTCTGGTTACGCAACAACCTCTCGGAGGAAAGGCGCAACACGGAGGACAACGTTTCGGAGAAATGGAAGTATGGGCGCTCGAGGCATACGGTGCCGCGCACATCCTGCAAGAAATGCTCACCATCAAATCCGACGATACCTACGGACGTGCTAAAGCGTACGAATCCATCATCAAGGGTGAAGCCATCCGCAAACCTCGTACACCGGAATCCTTCAACGTACTCGTTAAGGAACTCCAGTCACTCGGTCTCAATGTGGACTTGCTGCAACTCGAAGAAGACGTTGCCGTGGACGAAGAAGAATACGTGGAACCTGAAGAAGAAGAGCCATTATTGGATTCTCCAGGACCAGTCGTAGCTGAAGGCGGTGAAGCCGGATTCAGTGAAGAAGGCGACAGTTTTGAAGACGATAGCGATGGTGAAGAGGCTCCCAAGGAGCCAGATATGGAAGAAGAGATCTAGTCCTGCCCTCTCCCTTAATTCACTTTAAATGCAAATTTTACTCTGGACTCTCATCCTCGTAAGCTCCCTCGCAGTGGCAGCAGCGGCCTCCCAGGTCTTTGCTGCCAAGGCAGAGGAAGGCGCGCGGGCCAGCAAGCTCTCTCCCTTCTTTTGGGGCGTGGTGCTCATGGCTCTGGGCGTCAGCTTGCCTGAACTGGTGATTTCCACAGTAGCTTCCGCTAAAGGGTACTCCTCTTTTGTCCCCGCTTACGTGTGGGGCGCAAACCTGGTCAACTTATTGTTGATCATGGGAATCTGCGCACTGACCACACGAACGTTAAGCGTGCAGAAAGAGAGCACCATTCGGCAAGTGCCTTTACTGCTCGGTACTTTGTTCTTGCTCGTTGTTCTTTCCGCCGACGGAAGCCTCACGGCAATCGAAGGCGGTGTCCTGCTCCTTGCGCTTGGCGTCTTTTTGGCAGCTCGCCGTGAAGACCACAAACAAGGCCTCATGGACCGTATCAGCCAACTTTTCAATATGGAAGCTTGGAGCGCTCCCCTTGCCCTGACCCTTCTGCTGAGTGCAGCTGCGTTAGTGGCCGGAGCCTACTTCACGGTAACCGGAGTGATTGAGATTTCCGAAATGCAAAACTGGCTTCCCAGCGTGCTGGGTGGCAGCGTGGTTGCGCTCGGAGTGTCTGCCCCAGAAATGCTGCTCGCACACCGGGCCGCAAAACGGGGAAATGGAGACGCAGTGGTGAGTTTGCTCGTGGCTTCCACGGTGCTAAACGCAACCCTCGTCATGGCCATTCCTTCTTTCTTCGGAACGCTGAATGTAACCGGTGATACGCTCAACTTGGCCCTGCCCTTTCTGCTCATTGCTCTCATTTTGTTTACTTTTTCTACACTTCAAAAAAAGTGGTCCGCTTACGAGGGGGCACTCATGATTCTGCTCTACCTCGTATTCTTACTTCAATTTATTAATCCTTTATTCTCATGATGAACAATCAAGATTCAAAGAAAGCCCCTGTGCTCTTTGACGCGATTGCAATCTCCGTTGCTTCCCCTGAACAGATCCTTTCCTGGTCTCATGGAGAAGTGAAAAAGCCGGAGACCATCAACTACCGAACTCAAAAGCCGGAACGTGATGGACTTTTCTGCGAACGCATTTTCGGTCCTACGAAGAACTGGGAATGTGCCTGTGGAAAATACAAACGCATTCGTTACAAGGGAGTTATTTGTGAAAAATGTGGAGTGGAAGTTACCCGCTCTATCGTTCGCCGAAGCCGTATGGGACACATCACCCTCGCGGTGCCGGTGACTCATATTTGGTTCCTGCGCTCAACTCCAAGCCGTATCGGTTTGCTCCTCAACTTGCCCGTGAAGACGCTCGAACAAATCGTGTACTTTGCCGCTTACATCATCACGGAAGTGGATGAAAAGGCTAAGGAAGCCGCGATTGCTCAGCTGGACGACGAGTTCCAAAGCTACAAAAAGGATTTGATCCGTGAATACGAAGAACGTCTTCGTGCCGGTGGAACCAGCCCTAAGGATATTGAAAAAGAACAAGCAAACAAGGTTGAAGAATTGAACGAACAAATGGAACAAGCCCGCATGGACTTGGAATCTCTGGAGAACAGCAAGGTGCTCACCGAGCTTGAATACCGAGACATGTCCATGAAATTCGGACACGTGTTCAAGGCCGGTACCGGTGCGGAATCTCTGCACAAGATTATTGGAAACATGGACATGGACAAAGAGATCAAAGACATGGAAGTCGAAATGGAAAAGGCCAGCGGACAAAAGAAAACCAAGATCATGAAGCGCATCAAGCTCATCGGATCTCTTGTAAAAGCAGGTATCAAATCAGAATGGATGATCATGACCGTTCTGCCTGTTATTCCACCAGATCTTCGTCCGATGGTTCAGCTCGATGGAGGGCGTTACGCCGCTTCCGACTTGAACGACCTTTACCGACGTGTGATCAACCGTAACAACCGTCTCAAACGTTTGATTGCGATTGGAGCACCAGAGGTAATCTGCCGAAATGAAAAACGTATGCTTCAAGAAGCCGTGGACACTTTGATCAATAACTCAGCTCGTCAAGGAAAGACCGTGTTCAACTCAGGTGACAAGCGCAAGCTCCGTTCCCTGTCTGACATGCTCAAGGGTAAACAAGGACGTTTCCGACAGAACTTGCTCGGTAAACGTGTGGATTACTCCGGACGTTCTGTAATCGTTATTGGACCAAACCTCAAACTCGACGAATGTGGACTTCCAAAAATCATGGCGCTTGAACTCTTCAAGCCTTTCGTGATTGGAAAACTCATCAACGATGGGTACGCTCACAACATCAAGAGCGCTGAAAAGATGATCCAAGGAAGCGACAAAGCTATTTGGGACATCTTGGAAGACGTGACCAAAGGACGCTACGTGCTCCTCAACCGTGCACCTACCCTGCACCGTCTGGGTATCCAAGCGTTCCGACCTGTACTCATCGAAGGTAAGGCTATTCAAGTTCACCCTCTCGTATGTTCTGCGTTCAACGCCGACTTCGACGGAGATCAGATGGCCGTACACGTTCCCCTTTCCAACAAAGCTCAAGAAGAAGCCCGCGAACTCATGTGTTCCGCTCGTAACCTTTTGAAGCCTTCTGCCGGAGAACCTATCACCGTTCCTACTCAGGACATGGTGCTTGGTCTCTACTACCTCACGGTTCAACAGAAGAACAAGAAGGGAGAAGGAAAAGTGTTTGGAAACTTGGAAGAAGCCATCATTGCTATGGATTTCAAGGAAGTTCATTTGCAAGCCAAGGTTAAGATTCGTCTGCGTGGTGAAATCATCGAGACCACCATTGGACGTGCCATTTACAACACCGTGGTTCCAGAAGGAATGGGTTACCAAAACCACACCTTGAAGAAAAAGGAAATCGCGGAAATCGTGGCGCTTGTATTCGAAAAATATGGAATCGAAGTGACCGCTAAGCTTTGTGACGACCTCAAGGAACTCGGGTTCAAGTACGCAACCAAGTCCGGAATCTCCATTGCTGGAGCCGATCTGCACATCCCTAAGGAGAAAGCAGAAATCATGAAGAAGTCTGAAAAGATTGTGGCTCAAATCCAAGAGTACTTTGAAACCGGATTCATCACGGAAGATGAACGTTACAACCAAGCCATTAAGGTTTGGGGAACGACCAAGAACGACATCTCCAAAAAGATGATCGAAAGCTTCGATGTTGAAAACGACATTTTCTACCAAGTAGATTCTGGAGCTCGTGGTAACTGGGGACAAATCACTCAGCTATGTGGAATGAAAGGTCTCGTGGCGAATCCCGCCGGTAAGACCATTGAATTGCCAATCAAGTCCAACTTGATGGAAGGGTTCACGATCTTGGAATACTTTATTGCGACGCACGGAGGACGAAAAGGTAAATCCGACACCGCGCTTAAGACGGCTGAAGCCGGATACCTCACCCGACGTCTGGTGGACGCGGTACAGGACATCGTTATTAAGGCAGAAGACTGTGGAACCGACCGCACTCACTTGGTGACTCGTGAAGAATCTGAAAAGATTGGAGAAGCCTTTGAAAACCGAATCTTCGGACGCACGGTTGGAGAAGACGTACTCGATAAGAAAGGCAAAGTGATGATCGCTGCCGGAACCGAAATCGACAAGGCTGCTCTCAAACTCATTAAAGAAGATCAACTGCCCACCATCCGTGTACGTTCTGTGATGACTTGTCTCACCCTCAACGGGGTTTGCCAAAAGTGTTACGGACGTGACCTTGGAACCAACAAGACCGTGGACCTGGGAACCGCAGTGGGAATCATTGCAGCTCAGTCCATTGGAGAACCTGGAACTCAGCTCACCATGCGTACCTTCCACATGGGAGGAATCGCCGACGAAGACGATATCACGCAAGGTTTGACTCGTGTGGAAGAACTCTTCGAAGCCCGCACTCCAAAGAAGCCTGCCCTCTTGGCGGAAATCGATGGAAAGGTGAACGTGAGCAACAAGGCCAACCAAACCGTCATCACCATCACCCCAACCGATGTACCCGAAGAAACCTTCGAAGTACCAGAAGGATTCGAGGTGGTTGTGAAGAAGGACGACAAGATCAACATCAAAGATGTGCTCGCTGAAAAAGGAGGAAAGAAACTCCGCGCTACGCTCGATGGAGTGGTAGTGAAAGCCGGCAAAAAGGAAATCGTTATTCAGCCAGATGTGGTTGAGTCCGTATACAAAGTGGATTCTGGTAAAACCGTTAAAGTTAAGAACGGCGACCTCGTGGCCAAGGGAACTCCGCTCACTGGAGGACACCTCAATCTCCGCAAGCTGATGAAGCTCACGGACATCTACACCACGCAAAAGTACATCATGTCTGAAGTACAAAGCATCTACGCGTCTCAAGGACAAACCATCAACGACAAGCACATCGAAATCATCACTCGTCAGATGTTCTCCAAGATCCGCGTGGCGGAATCTGGAGCCAGCGACTTCCTCCCAGGGGAAATCGTGGACTACCAAACGATGGTGGAAGAAAACAACGAATTCGAAAAGAAAAAGAAGCCAGTCATCGAATACGAACGACTGCTCCTCGGACTCACTCGTATCGCTCTGCACACGGAAAGCTGGCTCTCAGCCGCTTCCTTCCAAGAAACCATCCGCGTACTCGTGGAGGCTGCAACCACTCACCGAGTGGATCTGCTCGCCGGTCTCAAGGAAAACGTGATCATCGGACGTTTGATCCCTGCCGGAGAAACCTTCCGCAAACAATTCCGCGGAGAGGAAATCGACACCCGCGAGGATTAGTCCACTCGACGAAGTCGAGCCTATCAAAAGGACATTCAAAAAAAGCCCTGCCGCAAGGTGGGGCTTTTTGCTTTAGCCTAGCAAGCAATCTTCATATGCCGATGCAAATCATTGGATGCCAATGCGCCAAAAACTCCCTTGGCTGTACCCGCATGGAAACCAGCTAGATTATTTAAAATGGCAACGGTATAAGGATTTTCCGCCCAATTCACCTCCAGTACTCCGTTAGAAAAATCCGCTGGAGCACCATCACTTAGCAAAATCGCCCTTATACATTCATTCAATCGAGTTCGATGCGCAATAAACTCTTCATTATTTAAATCAAATAATTTCTTTTGGTCGAGGTTCAAAAACTCGGCCACGCGAGGTCTATGCTGTGGCATGACCGCTAAGTCCACCAAGGCGTTTCTTGAAGAAACCCACCGAGAATTCCCTCGTTGATTGCCATTGGCAATATTCGCTACCGCCAAAACCGTGCACCCCAGACGATCCTGATGCCAAAAAACCGCCGAATTAGGCCACACCTGATCAGACTTCCGTGCCGCCCAGCTTCCCTCTTTATCAATAGGAGCTAGCACGATGCGTTCACCCAAACGTCTCGAATTTAAATCTGGACTGTCAAGCCAGGTCCGCTCCACCTGCACCTTCTTATCTTTCGGCCGCAAAAAACTCCCCTCTTCTTCAAACTCGATACCGCCAAATTCAATCGCCATATTTAACTTAGAAGCCAATATTAAAACACAAAGAAGCTGCTGACGCAAAACAACTAGCGGCTTTTCTTGCCGCGCGGCAAGAACCCAAGCTGCAAACATTGACAAACCAAGGAGCCAAGTACTGATTCGATTTTGTGCACGTGCACAAAACTTGCTACACTCTCCACATGCTCATCATAAAAACTCCTCTTTCTCTCAAAGAAATCCAAGAAAATCACAATCATTTTTTTGAAAAGATGGTGAAGATTGTCGTGGACCTTGAGCAAGAAATAATCGCACTCGACGCCGAACTTCATGCAGACCTCGAAGAGCTTCTTTTAGAGTCGCACGACAGCAAGCAAGAAAACCTATGGGGTGCGAATATTTACTTTAGCCCACCAAAGTTGCTTGAACTTACTTCGCTCATCAACATTCGCCCCGTTCAAGGAAATAAAAGCATGTCCGTTGAAGATCCACACATTCAAAAACAGATTCAAGTACTTGTAGAGAAACTAATCCAGTAAAATGTACGCACTCAAGCATCACCCCAGTCTAACCCCCGAACGTTGGTCTAGCTTCCCTACTGAGAAGCAAATTTTCATGATCGGGAATGAGATAAACCGCCTCCTCAGCAGCCTCGCAGCAGATCAAGACGAAGAAACTCTTAAGCTCACCATAGAACGCGCACTGGAACTCACCGACCTCACTATTTGCTGTCAGAAAGGAAACCTTCGCTTTGAGCTGCTCCGCTGGAGAGATTTACTGGCTTCGCTATATCTGTTAAATAAAGGCGATCTTAAAAAACTCGCTCAAGAAGTAGACTTGCTTTTAAAAACCCTGCTGAGCCTCAACTCTAAGTCAGCGATTTTGCTTTAACTGCGTAAGGGTCTTTCTGTATAAGCTTTTCCGCCTGGTAATTGACGTATAAAGAAAATAGTGTTTAAATATACGCGTGAACAAGCCTGAACGAACCCAAAAAACACCTGAAATCCATCCCCTTGCAAAGGGTATTGTCAGTGCCTTTGCTGCTCGCATAATCCACCAAGCGGTTTACGTAAGGTTGAATCCTCTTTTGGAATTCATCGAGGAAACTGAAGGAACCCGCCATACTCACAATGGAGGTGAGTTTGTAAAAAGTGTCGTCCTCCCCCGCGCTGTCATTCAAACTAGCTTCCACGCCACTATAGGCTTGGCCGCTTTTATATATATGGGAGCGGTGACGCGTCCTCATAGCATAGCCCCTGAAACAGGTGCTGCCGTTTGTGCTTATCCTAAATTAACTCTCTCAAAAAGCGCCGACAGAGAACTTGATCGCTTAAATAAAGAATATTCTCAAAACATGCTGACTTGGGTGGTGGGTGGTATACTAGGTGACTGCCAGAATATTTACCTCAGCGAGTCCAATTCCTTTCTAGAACAGGAAAAAATCAATACCGAAACCTTGGTGCATCAAGATGGTACTTTAAGTTTCACCAGCACCTTCTATGACTCCAGCGCTGCACCTGAAGATCGCCTGGTGCTCATGGCTCCGCACGAAGATAAAGAGGCTACGGAGGCTTGTATGAACGCAGTTGGAGGCGAAATTTTAACTCTACAGTTCCAAAGTCCCTCAGCCTGCCTCTGGAATTTGGCGGAATTGGACCGCGCTGAAACTCCCACCCTAACTGAAAAAATGGATCCTTATTACATCACCGTGTCTTGTGGACCATTCGACTTGCCGAACCCAAATCAGGTAACAAATGGCCACTTTCAAGAGGACAGCTACGCTCACAATCCAGATGTAAATTTAGTGAGGACGCCCTGGGGCAGCACGAAGCATATTGAGGCTGAAACAGAGTTGCGCCCAGTGCTTAGCATAGATCAGCCCTAAATTCCCTTGCATTAGGCCTTAAAACGCACTAAACTCTCTCAGCTTTTATAGTTTTCAATCTAAATGCCAACCATCAACCAGCTCATCCGCAAGCCTCGTAAGGCTGTAAAGAAAAAGAGTAAAGCTCCTGCGCTTCAGACTATTTTCAATACGCTTCGTTCTCAGAACCGTCCCCTAGCTTGCCCCGCTAAACGCGGAGTATGCACCAAGGTGACGACCATGACTCCTAAGAAGCCTAACTCAGCTCTTCGAAAAATTGCGCGTGTGAGACTTACCAATGGAATGGAAGTGAATGCTTATATCGGAGGAGAAGGACACAACTTACAAGAACACTCCATTGTTATGGTTCGTGGAGGACGTGTTAAAGACCTCCCCGGAGTTCGTTACCACATCATCCGTGGATCTTTGGATTGCCAAGGGGTTCAAAACCGCCGGCAAAGCCGAAGCCGTTATGGAGCTAAGAAACCTAAAAAGTAAATCATGAAGACTAAGATCACTACCTACGTACCTCCTCTGTCTGATGAAACTTCTGAGAAGTTCATCAACTACATCATGGAAGGTGGAAAGAAGACCATTGCTCGAACCATTTTCAACGACATGCTCGGTGAAATCGAAAAGCGTGGACACAAAGAACCTCGTGAACTTTTCTTCCGTGCCATTGAAAACACTAAACCTGCCATGGAAGTACGTCCAAAACGTATCGGAGGAGCGGTGTACCAAGTGCCATTTGAAGTGAACCCAAAACGACAACGAATGCTTTCATTCCGATGGCTCATCGACGGAGCTCGCAAACGAAAAGGAATGCCTATGTTCAAACGTCTCACTCTCGAAATCCTTGAAGCTTCCGACGGAAACGGCGGAGCAGTAAAGAAGAAAGACGACGTGGAACGTATGGCACAAGCGAACCGAGCTTTCGCTCACTACGCTCGCTTCACTAAGAAGAAGTGATAGCTAGAGTGCTTCTACCCGAACATCTCTAGGCTCGCATCCCAGTCTATAGGAAATGCGGGCCTTTTTAGTACCTGAGGGAAGTGCCGGCAAATACACTTCACGGGTGATAGCATTTTCATCATCAGAAAGAATATTTTCTGGCCCCACCCTAACGATGGTTTCCAAACTAAAATGAACTCGTTCCGTGGCACCTTGCTCTAAATCCTCCCAAGAAAACTCTTTGGAAATAGTGTGTTCAGACCCGCTGTAATCAGCCCCACGACCCACCACTCCTGAGCTATCAAGAAAGAAAAATGGGAAGTTCTCCATGATTCGTCCGTCCTCTCCATAGAGATATACATTCACCATCACACGCCCGGGGACAAGCAAAAAATCTGAGCCATACTGTTGATTCAAATTTTCCACAATCTTTGCCTGAGGCTCCCGTAAAAGCGCACGATCCATACATTCCACCAGCACAATCTTCGGCTTCACGGTGAGGTGTTTATGCCAATCAACTTGAGTGGCATCCGCACAGAGGCGCGTTGGAAAAGTTTCCTCTAAATCAAAGTGGCGAAGCACGCGATCGAGCATATCCAAAGACTCTTGATGAATATCCACGGCATGCACTACGAGCTTTTCTTGAGGGAAAGCGGCCGCCACTGGCAAAGCCAAGCTGGCGTACGGCCCCGTACCAATATAAAGAACGTGAACTTGATCGTTCGGGTTTGCCTTCAAAGCTGCCCAAGCCGCGTCCCAAAAACCAATGGTCAATTTCCG
Organism: uncultured Candidatus Peribacteria bacterium; assembly: GCA_965230905.1. Lineage (GTDB taxonomy): Bacteria > Patescibacteriota > Gracilibacteria > UBA1369 > 2-02-FULL-48-14 > 2-02-FULL-48-14. Next base: position 672,953 of record OZ246396.1, on the reverse strand, counting down.
CGTACGAGTCCACCCACTGCTGGAAAAGAGCAAAGTGGCAGCTTCAGCTGGAGAAATCGCTCTGCCAAAATCGGTTTGTGTATCTTCCAACAAGGTAAGCTTTATGATTTCTTCAAAGCTCACTGCTTCTTGAAGCAAAAGCCCCAATCCGGGTATGGCACCCCTGCCCTCCAGATTATGAGGCAGATCACGTTCAGCTAAAATCGGCCAAATCTTTGAGGCTAATTTAATACGGTTGGAAAAATTTCCCATAAGCTTTATTGAAAAGCTATTCTAATACAATTACGGCATTTCGTCAATCTTGCTCTTGTAGCCCTATTCAGTGAGTCCTGCTAAAATCAGGACACGCCAAAACCCATGTTTATGAAAAAATCTCTTTCCGCCTTTCTGCTTGTCAGCGCCTTTGTTCTTTCCGGCTGCAACCTGCTTGGTAAATACAGTGAAGTGGAATACAACAATCTGGTGGTTGAAGAAGTGAACGCCACATCCCTCGCCATTGAAAACACCACCAGTCTTTACAATGAAACGCTGCCCGATGTAGTGACCGAAGAAGACCTTATTGATACCGCTGCCATGGAAAGCAGCTACGACGACGCCGTGAGCGCGTTGGAAAAAACCGCCGAGCTCCTGACTTTGGAAGCCCGCAATTTGGAGCAACAAAACGCCGTTCGCACCGAAGTGGAAACCTACCGCACGGCCGCTGAACTTTATTTGGAAAGCTACGCCGCCATGCTCAGCTACTACAGCGAAGGCACTTACAAGGAAGACATCAGCCAAGTGGAGAGCCTGGATGAAACCATGCACATCAACTACACCACCTTCATTGAGGCCAACAATGACTTGGTCGATACCTTGGAAAGCTACGTGAGCACAGAAGTAGAATAAGAACATATTGTCCACTATTGACGGACTCTTTCCCAAACCCGTTTTTCTCGAGAGCAAAAATCATTTAGAAGACCTTGAATAAAGGTACCTAGCAAGTGGCTTTCTTTGTTTATCAAAAGAAAAAAACCTATGATTCTTTTCCAAAATGAAAATCCTCCACCACACATTTTTATTCGGCTTTATACTCGGGCTTGGCGCACTTTTGTGCATGGCACAAGCAAGCACTGCCAATGCAGCTTCACGCACTTGGGACGGTGGTGGCTCAGACGCAAAATGGTCCACCTGCGCGAACTGGTCCAGCAATGCCTGCCCCACTGCGAGCGACAGCGTAACCTTCAACACCACTTCAACAAAAAGCGCCACGCTGGACAGCAGCGCCGTTGGCACCGTTACGGGCCTCACCATTTCCACCGGCTACACCGGCACAATCACCCAATCCCGTTCGCTCACTATAAACGGAAATTATGCTCAAGCCGCCGGAACCTTTTTGGGCGACACGGCAAACATAGACATCAACGGAACTTATACCCTTTCCGGTGGCAGCTTCACATCCACGTCCGGCACTCTGTTTGTATCCGCCGGCTGGGCCAACTCAGCTGGAACCTTTGTACACAACAACGGAAGCGTTGAGCTCGATGGAGGCACCTCGACCATGAATCTGCCAGGCAAAACAGCGGTGAATTTTTACAATTTCCGAATCAATAAAAACAATGGAGTCATTTTAACCGTGAGTAGCGGAGACACTGTGGTAGTGAACGGCGCCCTCAACCTTAGTGAAGGTCGCTGGGCCACAGGCACCATTCAATCCAAAGGAGCCGTAAATATTGCCTCCGCATGGGACGGAAACGGAACCGGACTTTTTAATATTACGAGTACTAACGAGACCATCACCATTCCAGGTGAACTTGCCTCCAACCTTACACAGACCATTACCCTAAATGGAACAGGCAGCACGCTGAGTGGAACGGGCTCAGGGACCATTGAATTTGCAGCCCTCACGCTCACGTCCGGAACTTTAAATATGGACGGCTACAACGTAAGTCATTCCGGGGTCGTCACTCTTTCCGGCGGAACCTACACCGCAGGCAGCGGCAGCAAAACCTTCGCAGGAACCTTCACACTCAATTCAGGAGTTTTTAATGGAGGCAGCAGCAGTCTGGGCTTCACTGGAATTGTGAGCCTGACAGGAGGCAGCTTCACCGCCACTTCGGGGACACTCACCGCTTCAAAAGCATGGACGCGGGGTGCAAGTGGAAGCTTTTTCCACAACAATGGAACCGTGGAATTCAATGGAGCAGGAGCGACGATTGATGTACCCAACACTGAAAGTTTTTACAAACTACGCATCAACAGCACGGGAACGAAAACCATCGGAGCCCTGGATGCATGGACGATTTTTAGCGACCTCACCATAATAAATGGCCTGCTTTCCGGCAGCACGGCTTCCATTCAATTGAATGGAAATTTAACGCTGGGCGCTGATGCCGATGCAATGAATGTGCCACTCACGCTCAGCGGAACAGGCACCCAAATGCTGAGCACCGCGGTAAACAATATAGACGGCGACCTCACCATAAATAAACTCGGCGGATCCGTGGAACTAAGCCAAGCACTTGTGCTCAACGCCAGCAGCCAAGATCTAAAAATACAAAATGGCTCGTTCGCGCTCAACGGAAACAATTTAAGCGTTAACGGAAGTTCCGGCACTTTGATCGTTCAAAGCACAGGAATACTTGAATTGAACGGCAATGAGACTTTAACCGCAAACACCAACTACCCCTCTCTTCAAGCTGGATCCACCGTGCTTTACGAAGGTACAGCCGGCCCCTACACGCTCAAGAATTACAGCTACCAAAACCTCATCATAAGCAGCGACTCCAACTCGCTCTTCAATCTTCCCGCCAGCAAAACCATTGCAGGAAATCTCACCATTCTTTCAGGAATATTTTCGCAAAATGGATTCAATCTTTCCGTCACGGGAACTTTCTCAAACGAAGGAACCTTAAGGCGGCTGGGCGCAGAAACCTTTACGGGGCTTATGGACACGAGCAGCGGAACGGTTGAATACAGTGGCGACGGAGACCTTCTTACCGAGAGCTTCACCATTACCGACTTTGGCGCCGGAACCGATTACTTCGATTTAAAAATCAATGACCAAAATTCCGCCAAAGACAGCTTCGCTCTCTCGGCTATTTTGAATATTGAGAACAGTCTCACCATTGAAAGTGGTGAGTTCAAACAAAACGCTTTTAGCATCCATGCTTCCGCACTCACCCTAAACGGAGGCACCTTCACGGGAGGCAATGCAAACGTGGTAATCACGGGTGACCTCACGTTGAACTCAGGCACTTTAAGCGCACCCACAGCAAACTTGAGTATTTACGAGGACTGGAATCGAAGCGGTGGAACTTTTTCACACAACAACGGCACGGTCAGCTTTGCCTCCAGCACACCGTCCGTGATATCCGGCGACAACCACTTCAACCATTTGAATTCCATAAATCCCGGTAAATTTTTGGCCTTCACGGCCGGCAGCACCCAGACCGTGAGCGGGCAGCTAAACTTAACAGGTAGCCTCGAGAACCCTCTGCTGCTTCAATCAAGTGAATCCGGCATGCCTTGGTATTTAATTTCAACCGGCAGCCAAAATGTCTCGTACGTAGATGTGTCCGATTCCAACGCGAGCGGCGGAAATCCCATTCAACAAGTCAGCAGCCTCAACTCCGGCAACAATGTGCACTGGGTCTTCAACGTGGCTCCGGTTCTTAGCGAACTGACTGCCCAGCAAAGCACCGACGGAACAGGTTTAGCTTCAATAAGTTTCGTCGTAGAGGACACAGACCAAGACGCGGTAGAAACACAAATCGAATACAGCACAGACGGCGGAGACACCTGGGCAAGTCCAACCCTCGCCGGTCAAACCAATTTCAGCACGACTAGCGGACCTAGCTCCGCCCTACTCAACTGGAACGCCCGGCTCGATCTTCCTGCCGACGCGGCGCATGCACAAATTCGAATCACACCCAACGACGGCACTGAATCCGGGGTCACGATTGTGAGCGACGAATTCGTCTTAGACTTCCTTCCACCAAGCGCCGTGACCAATTTTAATCATATGGATTTTTCCGACAACCACATCATTCTGACATGGCTACCCGCTTCAGATTCCAACTTCAAGCACTACGAAATCTGGCACGGTGAAGGGGAAGCTTCAGCCGAGATGAACAGCCTAACGGGAGAAAGCTGGGGACCTGCCAACGATGCAGCTCTAAGCCTAGCAAGCACAAACACGGTGCGCATTGACGGCCGTGACCCCCGTTGGAAATATTTTAAAATTTTTACCATCGATGATTTTGGTAATATCACAAGCTCTCCTCTCCTTTTCATCGCCGCTAGTTTCACACAAAACCACGGAAACAACACTTCTTCCAACAGCACCGTCGAAACGCCCTCATCCACGGAAATCTCCCTAAACACCAGCACCGAAACCGAAAGCACCGTCACCACAACTCCAACGCCCGAGCAAGCATCTATCAACTTAGAAAGTTTTTGGAAAAACTTTGCTTACCCACTTCCCGTGCACTGGTCCAGTGGCTATTTAAAGCACCTGCAATTAGAACAAAAAGTAGCAAACACGGCTACAAGCGCTCCAACCTTGCTAAGCATACTCGTAGAAATTTTCGTGAGTCCCAATGGAGCCATCAATCGCGGCGAATCATTGGAATTTTTAATGTCCCTCTCATCCTATGAAGTGAGCGACGTAACCCTTAGCGATGAGACCCAAAGCATTTTCACAGACGTGCCCCCCACGTACGAACGCTCCGCTTATATCGACTATGCCTACCAGCAAGGCCTCATCAACGGTTACCCCGACCGCACCTTCCGCCCCACTCAAACCATTTCCCGTGCCGAAGCTCTAAAGATCGTGGCTCGTTTCTTCAACGAAACAGTGGACACAAACCTTCAAGACGAGGAACTACTTTCCTTATATGATCTCGATGAAAATCCCTTCAACGATGTAGACTTGAATGAATGGTACGCCCCTTACCTACTCCACGCCTACTCAAAGGGAGTTATAAAAGGTTATGAAGACGGCAGCTTCAAACCAGACAGTGCCGTAAGTTACGCAGAATTTTTAAAGATAAGCCTTTTATCTCAAAATCCAGACGTGGTTATTGCGGAAGAATAAGGCCTTGTGTGCACTTGCTTTATTTCGCTTTTTAGCCTATAATTTTTACGTTTATTCGATCGATCACAAAAACGTATGAATATCATGACTCTCTCGCCAAAATATCAAATAGTCATCCCAAAAGAATTGCGCACCCTCTTGCGATGGAAGCCTGGAACTAAATTCGCCACTACTATTGAAATGGACGGTTCCATCAAACTATTCCCAGTAAAAGTAAAAAATATTCGGGAATTAAGAGGGTTTCTCAAGGGGATGGATCCCACCATAGTCCGTGAACCAGACCGAGAATTATGAATATAGTGGATTCTTCAGGTTGGCTCGAATACTTCGCTGACACAGAGCGAGCTGACCTTTTTTCGGAAGCAATTGAAGATATTGATAACTTGCTTGTACCTACAATAAACATTTATGAAGTGTTCAAAAAAGTAATGAAAGAACGCGGACAAACAGCAGCAGTAACAGCAATGGAACAAATGCAGTTGGGAAAAGTTCTTGAACTTGATGAATGGACAGCAGTACTAGGGAGCAAAATAAGTCTAGGAGAAAGCTTGGGTATGGCCGACTCCATCATCTATGCCACTGCCCTCCTCTATGGTGCCACTCTCTGGACTCAAGATGCTGATTTCAAAGATCTACCAAACGTAAACTACTTCGCGAAAAAGTAGTCGCGATCATTGCGTAAAAGGCTTGCCGTTGACTTCTCTCTTGGCTTCCTTATAATGCCAAAGCTTTTTTTAACTCACATTTAACAGATTTTATGGCAGAACCTATCCAGACCGACCTAGCTCATCTACGTAACATTGGAATTTGCGCGCACATCGATGCCGGAAAAACGACCACAACCGAACGTATTCTTTTTTACACAGGACGCAGCCACAAGATTGGAGAAGTGCACGAAGGAGCCGCAACCATGGACTGGATGGAACAAGAACAGGAACGTGGAATTACAATTACGGCCGCTGCAACGACTTGTTACTGGAAAGATATTAAGATCAACATCATCGACACTCCAGGTCACGTGGATTTCACCGTGGAAGTAGAACGTTCTATGCGTGTACTCGACGGAGCCGTTGCCGTATTCGACGGATCACAAGGAGTGGAACCTCAGTCTGAAACCGTATGGCGTCAGGCAGATAAATACGAAGTACCTCGTATCGCCTTCGTGAACAAGATGGACAAAATCGGAGCCGACTTCTACATGTCCATTAAGTCCATTTGGGACCGTTTGGCTAAGAACGCTTTCGCTATTCAACTCCCTATCGGACAAGATTCTTCTTTCAGCGGAATCATCGATCTCGTGGAACGAAAAGCTTACCGCTTTGAAGGAAAACACGGAGAAGTTCAAATTGAAATCCCCATTCCAGAAGACATGAACGCGCAAGTGGAAGAATACCGCGCTAAGGTGGTTGAAGCCGCTGCGGAACAAGAAGACGACCTCATGAACAAATACCTCGAAGGAACCGAACTCACCATCGACGAAATCAAGCGTGGTATCCGAAAGGGAACCGTTGCTGGAAAAATTTACCCAGTATTCTGTGGATCTGCGCTCCGCGACATGGGAGTTCAGCTCGTTATTGATGGAGTTCGTGATTACCTCCCTTCTCCAATGGATGTGGGATCTATTAAAGGTATCAACCCAGACACCGATGCCGAAGAAATTCGTACGCTCGACGACGATCAACCTTTCGCGGCGCTCGCCTTCAAGATTGCTACCGATCCATTCGTAGGAAAACTCTGCTTCTTCCGTGTTTACTCAGGGAAGCTCGATGCAGGTTCCTACGTTCTCAACACTGCAACCGGTGACAAGGAACGTATCGGACGTCTCGTTCGTATGCACGCTGCCGACCGTGAAGAAATCAAGACCGTGCACGCCGGAGACATTGCCGCTGCCATTGGTCTTAAGAACACCTTCACCGGAAACACCCTCACGGATCCGGATCATCCAATCACTTTGGAATCCATGACCTTCCCTGAACCGGTTATCCAAATCGCAATTGAACCTAAGACCAAGGCCGACCAAGAAAAAATGGGTATGGCTCTCCAAAAACTTTCCGAAGAAGATCCTACGTTCCGTGTATCTACTTCCGATGAAACCGGCCAGACCCTTATCGCCGGAATGGGAGAACTTCACTTGGACATCATCGTGGATCGTATGAAACGAGAGTTCAAGGTAGAGGCTAACGTAGGTGCACCTCAAGTGGCTTACCGTGAAACCATCAAGAAGGAAGTAGAATGTGAAGAAAAATACTCCAAGCAAACAGGAGGACGTGGACAATACGGACACGTAATCATGACCGTTGGACCCAACGAACCAGGAAAAGGATACGAGTTCATCAACTCAGTGGTGGGAGGACGTATTCCTCGTGAATTCATCCCAGCTGTTGATAAAGGTATTAAGGAAGCCCTCTCCCGTGGAGTGGTGGCCGGTTACCCAGTAGTGGACGTTAAGGTTGAACTCACCGATGGTTCTTACCACGATGTGGATTCCTCCGAAATGGCGTTTAAGCTCGCCGGTTCTATGGCCTTCAAAAAAGGTTGCAGCGCCGCTAGCCCAGTGCTTCTCGAGCCAATCATGAAAGTGGAAGTAACCGTTGCCGAAGATTACTTTGGAGACGTTATGGGAAACATCTCATCTCGTCGTGGACAAATTGTGGAAAGCACCAACCGTGGTATGGCCAAGGTGGTTCGATGTACCGTTCCTCTTTCTGAGATGTTCGGATACGCAACCGATCTCCGTTCCATGACACAAGGACGTGGTAACTACGCAATGGAATTCAGCCACTACGCTGAAGTGCCAAGCAACGTTGCCCTAAAGATCAAGGCCGACCGCGGAGTGAAGGCGTAAATTATTTGCCAAATAAAAAAGAGACCCCAGGGTCTCTTTTTTTGTACTCGCTTAAAACATCCGACCTAGAATCTTGACGAAACCCCTATAAGTCCTATTATGGGTTCTTATTTTTAAAATTTCTACTATGGGGAGCGAAAGATTAAAAAATAGATTAACCTTACCAACAAACATTGCTTCCGCCCCAGTCACTCACAGAGCTTTAAACTTATTATATACGACTATAAACGAGCGCCTTGCTCGCTTATTAAAGGGTGGACCTGCGCCAGTCGATCAAAAAGCTATACAATTAAATTGTCGTGAAGGGACTCCAACAGAAAGCGTCACAGAACTGTGCGCACATTACAGCGGCTTACTTTCAGTCCTTGGTATAGAACTCACGTGTGTCCAAGGTAAAGACGCTGAATCATCAGAAAATCCTAAGGAGTTTTCCGAAGAAGCCTGGGCAAAAACTTTGGAGCGCATTTTATCCACTAGTCCAATTCTTCACTTTGAGGAAGCAGATGATCGGCATGTGTGGTTATACGATATAAACTTAAGACAGGGTGAAAGGGACCTCTGCCTTCCATCTAGCGAAGTAACGCTTGATCAATTTCTAGCAAGTCCCGAATTTAAAAAAGCTCTCTCCTCTAGGCACGAGCAATTCAAACAAACTCAAGAGAGCAATCAGCAGGCGTGGAGTATACAAATAGAGGTGAGTGGTGCTTTCGGAGATTTAGTAGACGAAGCAAGTGTTCAAAGCCTCTACGGTGATAAAGCTAAAGCAGTAAAAGACATTGTCACAGAGATCGCCCGCAAGTATACACTTACAGGACCGAAAGGGATTAACGCAGATGTTCTTCGAGGCATGAAAACAGGAGAATTTGAAGCCATCCCAGTGGAAGACATGCAAGGGCTTGAAACAAAACAAACTATCGAGAGACTATTGAGTGAAAATAAGGTGGTACTACTAGGCTCCTCTGATATCCCTCGAATACTCACTGATTCAGACAGATATGGAGTGGCGCTTAAAATCGGTCCACAATGGTATCGGTGGGATTCTGTTCCAGAAGCTGAATGGACGAATCCTGAAGCAAGGCTTTGCTCCCATGATACTGACGTTGGGATCTACCCACTTAAAATGATTCTAGCTTTTCCGAAAGGAGAATAGGCTTTCATTCAATCCAAACCTTGTAATTAGAACACCCTGGATTTCAGCTTGCATAAGGCTTTTGCATCTACTACAATGCCCTCGCTTCAAATAGCCATTTATTTTTTTATCACCATAACGATATGGCAGGGAACTTCGACCGTTCAAAGCCGCACCTTAATGTGGGAACCATTGGTCACGTTGACCACGGGAAGACCACTCTTACGGCTGCTCTCACCGCTGTAGCAGCGGCTCGTTTCGGTGGCGCTGAGAACCACGTCGTAGCTTACGACCAAATCGACAACGCTCCGGAAGAAAAAGCTCGTGGAATCACGATCGCTACCTCTCACCAAGAGTACACGACCGATAAGAGACACTACGCACACGTAGATTGTCCAGGTCACGCCGATTACGTTAAGAACATGATTACTGGAGCCGCTCAAATGGACGGTGCCATTCTCGTATGTTCTGCCGCAGACGGACCTATGCCTCAGACTCGTGAGCACATCTTGCTCGCTCGTCAGGTTAACGTTCCTTACATCGTTGTGTTCCTCAACAAGATGGACATGGCTGATCCAGAAATCGCTGAACTTTCAGAAATGGAAATCCGCGACCTTCTCAACAAGTACGAATACCCAGGAGACACTACTCCAATCATTAAGGGTTCTGCTCTCAAGGCCTTCGAAGATCCTAAGGGACCTGGTGGAGATGCCGTTGCAGAATTGCTCAAGACTTTGGATGAATACATCCCTCAACCTCAACGTGAACTCGACAAGCCTTTCCTTATGTCTATTGAAGACGTGTTCTCTATCAAGGGACGTGGAACAGTAGCTACAGGACGTATTGAACAAGGGGTTGTAAACGTGAACGATGAAATTGAACTCATCGGTATCACCGACACACGTAAGGTAGTCGTTACCGGAGTAGAAATGTTCCGTAAGACTCTCGACCGTGGAGAAGCTGGAGACAACGTTGGACTTCTCATGCGAGGAGTTGAACGTGAACAAATTCAACGTGGACAAGTGGCGGCTAAGCCTGGTTCTATCAAGCCTCACACCAAGTTTGAATCTGAAGTGTACATCCTGAGCAAGGAAGAAGGAGGACGACACACTCCATTCTTCAAAGGATACAAGCCTCAATTCTACATCCGAACTACGGACGTAACCGGTACCATCGAACTCCCAGCTGGAGTTGAGATGATCATGCCTGGAGACAACGTAAACATGATCGTAGAACTTGGAGCTCCAGTAGCTCTCGAACAAGGAACCCGTTTCGCCATCCGTGAAGGAGGACGAACCGTTGGAGCCGGAGTGGTTGCGAAAGTAATCGCTTAGTACTCGACCAATTAGAAACAAGAAAAGGCCCGCACAAGTGCGGGCCTTTTTAGTTCCAACTAAAGTTCTCCCTCCTCATCCAAAGTTTCCTGCATCTCAAAAGATTTCTCCAAAAGTTCGTCGGTGGTGTATTCGCCCCCAAACTGGAGTTCGAATTTCCAACAAGGAATCAGATCGTATTCTTCAAAGCAATGGGCAGGTTTTGGAAAAAAAGTTTGTGACTTGCGCGTTCCATCCAAAGCTTCAAACCCGATACTAAAAAAATTCATTCCCCCATCTTTCATTTCAAAGCCATTTTCACTCAAAAGTGCAAAAGTATCCTTAACCGTGGGGGCAAAGTCAAAGGCCCAATCGGCGCTGTGTTCCACATCAAAACATTCAAAGGAATCCGGCCTTTCTATACAAGGATTCACAGGAGGTTCTTTTTGCAAAAGTTCCAAAACATCTCTACAAATATCCGTATAAAAATCTCCAGCCGCCACAGAGTCAATGGCGGGGTGGGGAGATTGTTCATACTCCATTCGTTCACCATCAGGTATGCGAACCACCGTGCTCATTCCATCCGGAGCAGATCCACCAAAACTTATCTCAAGAGCATCTCCGCCCCAATCATTAGCGAAACACATTAAGTTGGTACCAAACCGACGCCTAAAATCAGCGCTTAAATAACAGGTATTTTCTTCCGTTTGAATACAATCGGCCAAGCCCTGTTCCACGGCATAGAGCTCACCTTTGGGGTCGGCCCCAAACACCACCCGCGGTTCGCCTCCCTCTGCCAAAGCTTCCATCAATTCATCCACCTGTGCCCGCACCTCTTCTCTATTTCGTTTAATTTTTTTAGGAAGGGGAGAAGACGGCATTTTTACAGGAGCAGGCTTGGGTTCTTTTGGTTCATCCCTACACATGGCGAATAAACCACCAGCAGCAAAAGCAAGCACATAGTGGTTTCGTGGCCGTGAAAATTCTTCTCGTAATCCCATACTAATAAAGTAAGCCTAGACTATAGATGAAAGATCCACTCCTCTCAAGCTCCGTAAGTTGGAACCTGCGTGATTGTATTGAATACCACTCACATTGCTGGCCATACGAAGCGCTTCCTGGGGGCTCATTGCTCGGCCACCTTCTTTGGCCGCAATAAAAGCCGCAAAACCGGCATCGCCACAACCCACATCCTGTTTTTCCAAAAACTGCGCACCCAAAATTTCTTTAGCCACTCCGGGTGAAATCACCTCTTCCTCATACACTTCTCCACCCGCATACAAGCGCATGCCCTTCTCAGCCCGGGTGATCACTGTCCACTCCGCCCCCACCACTTCCGGCAAATCCTTAAGCTGTGCTCCGGATGCATAGGCATTCAAATACTGCTGTGCCTCCCTTTCATTCACCTGGAAAATAGCTACGCGGCCGTGCAATCGCCGTCTCACTTCCCCCGGCACTCCCCCATCCAACTGTTTACGCGCCGGATTCCAATAATAAGAACACGATTTGTCTTCCAATAAAAACCGCTCCCACGCCCTCCACCACGCCTGACCACTCTCCCCATGCGGCGCCGAACTGATGACAATGTTTTTTTCCTTGAGACGCTTATCAAAAATAACTTGCCCAGGACCCTCTGGCGTTTCGAGGTCAATTTTAGAGCAACCTGGCAAATAAAGGGATTTCCGGGCCACCGCCTCCTCAGTTCCCAGCCCAAAGTGGGCTTCCACCTCCAAACTGGGGAAACCCGCCTCGTTTAAAACTCGTAAATTATTGAGCACATTCCACTGATTTCCACCCATCACTCGCTCAACTCTCAGGTTAAATTCCTGCCCAACCACCCTCACATCTATTTCCCTACCGCGATCCTCGATGAGTTCAAGCCCACCCACACATTTTTGAAACGCAGCAAGAGTTAGGGCTGTCCGGCCAAGGCTCTTTACGTCCACCACCTTTCCCATTGGATTTACATCAACAAGTGCCATAATTTAAATAAGAAAGCATTATTGCACACATTCCGTCCTTTACAAGCTTGCCAAATGACGAAAATTGTTTTATAATTAAGGGAACTTAAAAACAAAAATATGTTCAACTGGAAGCTCGTCCTAGCCTCTCTCGCCCTGTTCACCTTTGTGGGCCTACCTGCAATCGGTCAGGAAATGAACGTTCCTTCTCTCAAGAAACTCGACCTGCTTGCTTGGAGCAGCGAAGTCATGATGTCTAAGGAAAACGTTCCTCACATCGAGAATCCAGCCGTGAACATTGCTGAAGAAGTGGGCGAATTCTCTGAACTTAAAGAAGGAATCCATAAACTTGGGCGAATCAGCATGGCTTCCGAAAAAGAAGAGGAGCCTCATCACAGCATCGCCGGAGAACCTGAACCCGAAGAGGAGGGATTTCTGCACTTTTTGAGGAACATCTTCAGTTCAGCCATGAACTTCTAATATTGACAAGCCCCTTCAATTCCTTTAAATACTGCATTACAAAATGCAAGATTCTGCTTTTAGAATCTTCCTCGTACATACGGGACACCTCGTTTCAAACTTCGGCACCACCTGGTGCTTAGAAACCGAGCTGTAAAAAGTTCGGTATTTTTTTATCCTTATTATCAAGTCCTATGTCTAAGCAAAAAATTCGTATCAAGATCAAGTCCTTTGATCACAAGGTTATCGACGATGCTACCCGCATGATCATCGAAACCGCCGAAAAAACCGGCGCAATCGTAATGGGACCAATCCCCCTGCCTACGAACATCGACAAGTTCACGGTTAACAAGTCTACCTTCGTTCACAAGAACTCTCGTGAACAGTACGAAATGCGAACCCACAAACGTCTCGTGGATCTCACCGAAACGACTCCTGCTACTATTGAAGAGCTTTCAAACCTGTCTCTTCCCTCTGGAGTGGACATCGAAATCAAGATGATTATGGAAGCCAGTGAAGGTGAAGACAAAAAGCCAGCTAAGAAGTCTGCAAAGAAAGCACCTAAAGTCTAGGACTTTATGCCAGCAGCAAGAAGCTGCGGCAAAGGCTTAGCCACCTACTAAAACAGAAGTTCGAGCCTGTCTCAGCTTCTGTTTTTTTGTGTCTTCTCACCTGTCTACAGTCAAAAGCTAAGGATTTCCAAAAAATGTCTTGACTCTGCGCTTAAGGGTCATTAGTATCTTCGGGCATTTATCTTAGAAAAGAAGCAAAAGGCTCCCCAAGCACTTCAGTGCTAAACAAGAATCCGTCGCGCAAGCGACACAATTCTGGGACCCCTCAGGGGAAAAGACCAAACGCTTCGATTCAAAACTAAGCTCTAAACTATGTCAGGAATTCTAGGTAAAAAAATCGGTATGACCCGTCTCATCCAAGATGACGGTCGTGTGATCCCTCTTACAGTGATCGAGTGCTCCCCTAACACGGTGGTACAAGTGAAAACTGTTGAAAAAGACGGATATCCGGCGGTAGTCCTCGGGTTTGATGCGTTGAAGAAGCCGACCAAGAACCGAAAATTCCGTACCATGCGTGAATTCCGTATTGAAGACCCTGCGTCTGTACAAACGGGAGACACGGTTAACCTCGAGGGATTCGAGATTGGTGCAATGACTAAGGTAAGCAGCATCTCTAAAGGTAAAGGGTTCCAGGGAGTAATGAAGCGTCACAACTTCGCCGGAGGTAAACGTACCCACGGTTCCCACTTCAAACGTGAACCTGGATCCATCGGAGCTCGTGCAAGACCTGGTAAAGTGCACAAAGGTAAGCGTATGGCCGGACACATGGGAAGCGACCGAAAGACCGAGATGAAAGAAATTGTATATATAGACGTTGCTAAGAACCTCATCGGACTCAAAGGAGCCGTTGCAGGAGCTAATGGCACCCTCATCATCATCCGAAAATAATTCAAATGAAAGCACCTCTTTACAACCAGGCTGGAACCAAGACGGGTGACGTTACCCTCGCTAAGAACATCTTCGAAATCGAAGGTGGCGAAGGAATCGTTCACAGCTATCTGGTGTACCAACAAAAGAGCGCACGTCAGGCGGTTGCCCACGTGAAGAACAAAGCCGACGTATCTGGAGGAGGAAAGAAACCTTTTGCACAAAAGCACACAGGGCGAGCTCGACAAGGTTCCACTCGTAACCCACACATGAGAGGTGGAGGACGTTCATTTGGACCTAAGAAGTGGCAAAACTTCGCAGTAATGATGCCTAAGAAACAACGAAACCGTGCTCTGTTCCAAATCCTCAGCATGAAAGCTAAGGACGGAAAAGTACTCGCGCTCGACAAGTTCGAACTCGATGCACCTAAGACCAAGGTATTCGCTAACTTCCTCGGGAAGCTCGAGCTCAAACGCGACATCCTCGTGGTTGGAAACCGTGAAGAAAAGACTCTCAAGATGTCTTCTAAGAATATCGGAAAGGCAAAAGTTATCATGAGCGGTTACTTAAACCCTCAGGATCTCCTCACCTACGACAGTGTTCTCTTCACAGAAGCCGCGCTGAAAGACCTCGAAACCACCTACTCTAAGTAATATGAATCTCTCTCAAATACTCGTTCGACCGGTTCTCACCGAGAAAAGCGTACACCAGGAATCCACTGGTAAATACACCTTCGTGGTTCACGAAGATGCAACGAAAATCGACGTGAAGAACGCTCTTCGTACCTTATACGGAGTGCAGGTGAAGAGTGTTAACATCTTGCATGGTCTGCCTAAGTTCCGAATGGGACGAAGCCGCATGCTGATGGAAAAGAAAGAGAAGACTCGACGAGCTATCGTTACCTTAAAGGCTGGTGAGAAGCTAGAAATAGCCAAGCCAGGAAAGACCGCTACCGCTAAAAAAACTCCTAAAAAGGCTGCAGCCGCTGCCTAGCAATAAACCTATATGCCAATACGAAAAGTTAAAAATACGACGAACGGACAACGGTCAATGACCGTGCTGACCTACGAAGAAATAACAACGAACAAACCGTTCAAGGGTCTCTTGCGTCATAAGCACGAAGCCGCCGGACGTAACAACAACGGAGTTATCACGGTTCGTCACCGTGGAGCTGGAAACAAGATCATGATCCGTGTTATCGACTTCAAGCAAACCGACAAACTGAACATCGAAGCCACCGTTAAGACCGTAGAATACGATCCAAATCGAAGCGCGTTCATTATGCTCGTTCTGTATAAGGATGGTGAATACCGTTACCACTTGGCTCCAGAAGGAATCAAGGTTGGAGACCGAATCATCACGGCTAAACGGGCTAAGGCTCGTGCCGGAAACCGTATGCAACTGATCAGCATTCCCGTTGGTTTCGACATCCACAACGTTCAAATTGATCTCAGTGGAAAGGGTCAGCTGGCTAAAACTGCTGGTTCTGCCGCAAAACTTACTTCTTTGGATGGTGAGTATGCACAAGTGCAGCTCCCCTCTGGCGAAGTGCGCTTTGTGCACAAAGAATGTTACGCCAGCATCGGTCGCGTTTCTAACGCCGATCACTCCAATGTAACCATTGGTAAAGCTGGACGTAATCGTCACAAGGGTCAACGTCCTGAAGTTCGTGGTAAAGCCATGAACCCCAACGACCACCCACACGGAGGAGGAGAAGGTAACTGTCCAATTGGACTTAAGTATCCTAAGACTCCTTGGGGGCTTCACGCTCTCGGTGTTAAGACCCGACGACGTAAGAACAGTTCAAATCGCTGGATTGTTAAGACCCGAAAGGGCAAAATGGTCGCTGAATTAACTGAAAAATAATCTTAAATTATGGCTCGAAGCTCCTACAAAGGTCCGTACATTGATCAGAAACTTCTCAAGAAGGTTCTCAATGCTGACCCAAACTCAAAGAAGATTCTGAAGACTTGGTCACGAAATTGCCAAATTCCTCCTGAATTCGTAGGTTACACCTTCGCGGTTCACAACGGTAAAGATCATGTTCCTGTATTCGTTACAGAAACCATGGTGGGTCACCGTCTCGGAGAATTTGCCTTCACACGCAAGTTCCGTGGACATCCTATTAAATCTAAAGAAACCACTGCAACTGCAGCTTAATCATGAAAGCACTCCTCAAAAACACTCGCGTATCTCCAAAGAAAGCCAACCTGGTAGCAGGATTGGTACGTGGAGCGATGGTAGAAGATGCACTGGCTCAACTTAAGTTCACACCTAAGAAGTCTGCTCGCCTCCTCTATAAGGCCATTGCATCAGCTGCAGCCAATGCCGAGAACAACCTAAAGCAAAACCGAAGCAATCTCTACATTAAGGAAATCGTGGTGACCAAAGGTCCTACGTACAAGCGTGGCGTTCCCGTATCACGTGGACGTCAACACCCTATCCTTAAGAGAACTGCACAGATCCGCGTTACCGTGGATGTAAAAAGCGGTGCACCCGTTAAGGCCAAAAAGCCTTCACGAAAGACAGCTAAAAAGGCTCCAGAATCTAACTCTCAAGAATAACCATGGGCAGTAAAGTAAATCCAATTGGGCTTCGAGTAGGAATCATCCGAACATGGGATTCCAGCTGGTATGCAAATCCAAAGGCATACGGAAAGATGCTTTCTGAAGATATTAAGATTCGAAAGTTTGTACAAAAGAAATTGAACGACTCTGGAGTGTCCCGCATCGAGCTCGCTCGAAACGCTAAGGACATCACCCTGAATGTTCACTCCGCTAAACCGGGTGTGATCATCGGACGACAAGGAGCCAGCGTAGAAGATCTTAAAGCCGCTCTCGAAAAGGAATTTGGACACAAGTTCACTATCAACATCAAAGAGATCAAGAAGCCAGAATTAGACGCATGGCTCGTAGGTGAAAACATCGCGATGCAAATCGAACGACGTGTTTCCTACCGACGTGCAGCTAAAATGGCGATCAAGAAAGCAATGGATGCAGGTGCCAAAGGAGTGAAGATTCGTATGAGTGGACGTCTCAACGGAGTAGAAATCTCTCGAACAGAGTTCTACGCTGAAGGACAAATCCCTCTTCACACCTTCCGTGCTGACATCGATTACGCTCTCGCTGAAGCTCAGACAACCTACGGGAAGATCGGAGTGAAAGTATGGGTGAACAAAGGATTGGTATTCAATCCTCAAAAGGCCCTGACCCCAACTAAATAATTATGTTACTACCTAAACGAGCAAAATACCGGAAATGGCAACGACTTCGAGGAAGTTTCAGCGGAACCGCTAAAGGTGGAAGCACCCTGGCGTTCGGAAGCTACGGACTCAAGAGTTTGGAGATTGCAGAAGTCTCTTCTCGTCAGATTGAAGCCGCTCGCCGTGTACTCGCACACCACGTGCAACGTACCGGAAAGATCTGGATCCGCGTGTTCCCTCACAAGCCTATCACTTTGAAGGCTGCTGAAACTCCGATGGGATCCGGAAAAGGAGCTGTGGATCGTTACACTACCCTAGTGAAGCCTGGAACTATTATGTTCGAGATGGACGGGGTGGATGAAAAGATCGCACGAGAAGCGCTCGTCATGGCAGGACACAAGCTGCCAGTAACCACTAAATTCGTTTCAATCAATCAATAATATGACTGACGTTAAAATCTACAGCATGGAAGAACTCACCAAGATGAGCGCGGAAGACCGCACTAAGCTCATGGTTGAGTCTGAGAAAGCGATCGCTCACCTCAATATCAATATGCGAACCGGAAAGGACAAACAAAGCCATCAAAAGGCAGCGTGGGACAAACAACGGTCACGTATACAAACCCTTAATAAACAAGCCACCAAATGAGAACTAAAGAAGGAACGGTTGTCTCTAAATCAGGCACCAAAACCATCGTCGTAAAAGTGGAGACCTCTAAAACGGATCCTAAATACAAGAAACGCTACAGCGAATCTACAAAATTCCACGCGCACGACGAAAAGGAAACGTTCAAGCTTGGTGACAAGGTTACGATCTACGAAACACGTCCGCTCTCCCGCTTAAAACGTTGGACCGTGGACATGCCTACTCCAGCTACTAAGGAAACTACTCCTACTAAAAAAGCTAAGAAATAATATGATTCAGAATCAAACCAGATTACAAGTTGCTGACAACAGCGGAGCCAAAGAGGTGATGTGCATCAAGGTGCTCGGAAGCTCAAAGCGACGCTATGCCGGAATTGGAGACGAGATCATCGTTTCTGTGAAGAAGGCAGCGCCTAAGGGAGCTGTGAAGCAAAAGACCGTTCAACGAGCTGTGATTGTTCGAGTGATGAACAATTTCAAACGAAAAGATGGTACCTGCATTCGTTTCGACGAAAACGCAGTGGTAATCATTGGGAAGGACAAAGTTCCTAAGGGAACTCGTGTATTCGGACCGGTTGCCCGTGAACTGCGAGACCGAGGATTCCAAAAAATCATTTCTTTAGCACCTGAAGTATTATGAAAATCAAAAAAGGAGACATGGTCGTGGTGATCACTGGAAAGGAACGCAACAAAACCGGAAAGGTGCTGCGCGTTTCAAAGAAGACTGACCGCGTAGTCGTGGAAGGTCTCAACAAAGTGGTTCGTCACGTTAAAAAGACCAAGACCCAAGCCGGATCCAAGACCACTTTCGAAGCTCCATTGCACATTTCAAACGTCATGGTGCTCGACCCTAAGACCAAGAAAGGGACCCGAATCGGATACAAAGTATCTAAGGACGGAAAGAAAGAACGAATCGCTAAAAAAAGTAACTCAGTAATATAATGTCATACCTACAAGAAAAATACGTGAAAGAAGTGCTCCCTATGCTCCAAAAAGAGCTGGGCCGCAAGAATATCAATTCTCTTCCTAAGCTGAAGAAAGTTAGCATCAGCGTGGGAATCGGAAGCATGGTAACTGGCGGAATGAAGGACTACAGCCACATCGAAAACAGCATTGCTGAAATCAGCGGTCAAAAACCGGTGCTTCGTAAGGCTCGAAAGGCTATTTCTAACTTCAAGCTTCGTGCCGGACTCCCAGTGGGTCTCAACAGCACGCTGCGTGGAGAACGAATGTACGATTTCATCGCTCGACTTGTGAACATTGCCCTTCCCCGTGTACGTGATTTCCGTGGTATTTCCACTCGTGGACTCGATGGACAAGGAAACTTCTCCATTGGTCTCGAAGACATCACTATCTTCCCAGAAGTGAATCAGGAAAGACTCTCACGAACTCATGGTCTTCAAGTGAATGTATCTACTACCGGGAAAGACAACCGGGAGACCTACCTTCTTTTGAAAGCCCTGGGCTTCCCCTTCCGAGATGAACCTCGTGAAGCTAAAGCATCTAAAAAATAATTCATCATGGCAAAGACTTCATTGATCATCAAAACGGCTCGAGCCAAGAACGCGGTTAAACACCGTCTTGCACTCGGACTCGCACCTAAACCTGGACAAGCCGTTCGCACCTACAATCGTTGTGGGAAATGCGGACGAAGCCACGGTTACATGCGTCGCTTTGATCTCTGCCGTATTTGCTTCCGTGAAATGGCTCGCGCCGGAACCCTCATGGGAATCAAAAAGTCTTCATGGTAACACTCGCCAAAGGCGAGCGCCCCTGTTCTCCCCTCAACTAAACAACTAATTAAGAATCAAATGACAGTAACCGACCCAATAGCAGACCTTCTCACTCGCATCCGAAATGCGGCTCGTGCGCGAAAAACACTCGTGCGCATTCCCTATTCAAAGATGAAGCATTCCATTTGTGAAGTGCTTAAATCCAAAGGATACGTGCTCGAAGTGAAAGCAAGCGGAGAAGGAGTGGCTAAAGAACTGCTCATCGAGATTCCTGAGAACAAGCAAGATTTGCACCTCAAGTCTGTAAGCAAGCCAGGACAACGCATCTACGTGAAGTCTCAAGAGATTCCACGAGTGCTCAACGGTTTGGGACTTGCCATCGTATCGACTCCTAAGGGAATCATGAGCGGTGACCAGGCTCGCAAACAAAAGCTTGGAGGAGAATACTTATGTGAGATCTACTAACACTCTGCGGAGCAGAGAATGCTCCTGTTAATAACTAAACTAAATATGTCACGAATCGGAAAAAAACCTGTCGTCATCCCTACCGGAGTTACCGTTACTTTAAATGATGGAACGCTCGTAGTAAAAGGACCTAAGGGAGAACTGAGCTACAAAGCCAATCCTTTGGTTCAAGTAGAGATCAAGGAAAACGAAATCGTGGTTCTTGCTGACATCACCGATCAGATGCAACATTCTTTGCACGGTTTAACCCGCACACTCATCGCCAACATGGTGGAAGGAGTGACCAAGGGTTTCACCAAGACTATGGAAATCAATGGAGTGGGTTACCGCGTAGCAGTACAGGGTTCAAAACTCGTACTCAACCTCGGATACTCTCACCCTATTGATTACCCAACACCTGCTGGAATCACATTCAAGATAGATGATGAGAAGAAAAACATTCTTTACATCTCTGGAATCGACAAGCAATTGGTTGGACAAGTGGCCGCAGAAATCCGAGAATTCCGAAAACCTGAACCTTACAAAGGAAAAGGAATCAAATACTCCGATGAACATATCCGTCGTAAAGCCGGTAAAGCTGCTGCTAAAGCTGCTGCATAACGCTCGGCGGAGCCGAGTCTCCCTGTCTGAACTGTACTAAACTTATTAAAGCCTCATATGAAACGTCCTAAATCCAAATCAGAGCACCGCACCCGCCGTCACATCCGGATTCGTTCCCGTGTGGAAGGCGCTGCAGAAAAACCTCGCCTCATTGTGTTCCGAAGCCTTAAGTTCACTTATGCTCAGCTCATTGATGATGCATCTGGAAAAACCTTGGCTGCCGCTCACGACATGAAGGCAAAGAAAGGAACCAAGCTGGAACGTGCAATGGCAGTAGGTACTGAACTCGCTGAAAAAGCCACTAAGGCCGGAATCACCACTTGTGTATTCGACCGAAACGGATATAAGTATCATGGCCGCGTGAAAGCCGTTGCAGACGGAGCTCGCGAAGGTGGCCTCACGTTTTAATCACCAAATTTAATAACTATTATGTCTAGACCCGGAAAAAAACCATTCGTCAAAGAAGTCAAAGAGTTTGAAGAAGCCGTGATTCAAGTTGATCGTGTGACTCGTGTGGTTAAAGGAGGACGACGTCTTCGTTTCCGAGCTACGGTAGTGATTGGTGACAAAAAAGGAACAGTAGGATACGGAATTGGAAAAGCGACTGAAGTACAACAAGCCATTCAAAAGGCAGTGGCTAAGGCTAAAAAGCGACTCATCAAGGTACCTGTGTACAATGGAACCATTCCTCACTTGATCCAAGTTAAGTTCAAGGCCTCCTCAGTAATGATGAAGCCAGCGAGCGTAGGAACTGGAATCATCGCTGGAGGAGCCGTTCGTCAGATCCTTGAATTGGCTGGAGTGCACAACATTCTGTCCAAGTCTCTGGGTTCTAACAACAAGATCAACACCGCTAAAGCTACTTACGAAGCGCTCACCAAACTCCGACTCCGACCTGATATGGAAACGGACAAGCAAAAGAACGCTAAGCAAGAAGCCGGTGAAGACCGTGCTGCCCCAGAAGTTAAGAAAATGTCTAAGAGCGAAGCCAAAGTAATGGTGAACGCAGACAAGCGTATGACCAAGCCAACTCCTAAAACGGAATCTCCTAACGGGGCAAAGCCCAACTTAAAAAAAGATTAAATCATGAAGCACAACACCCTAAAATCAGCACCTGGTAGCCGCGAAGACAAAATCCGTCGCGGACGTGGACGAACTCGCGGTAACTTCTCTGGACGAGGAGTGAAAGGAGCCGGATCACGAACGGGAGCAAAATCCCGCGCAGCCTTTGAAGGAGGACAAACTCCTCTCGTTCGCCGAATGCCTAAACTGAAGGGATTCAAGAACTTCAACAAAGACGTGTACCGAACCGTGAACTTAAACCAACTCGACGTATTTAAAGACGGCGACACCGTTAATGCAGAAAGCTTACTCAAAACGGGTATTGTGAACCGAAAGGGACACATCAAATTGCTTGGAACCGGTGAGCTCAAGCTCAAACTCAAGATCACTGTTCACGCCGCTTCTGACAGCGCTAAGAAAGCCGTAGAAAAGGCTGGCGGAGAACTCACTTTGCTCGAAACCAAGCGAGTTAAGAAGTCAGACGCTGACGAAACGGAAACTAAATAACCACTTCTCTTGTGAAAGTATTGAAGCAAATCTGGAAATCAAAGGATCTGCGCAAGAAGATTCTTTTCACTTTGGGAATCGTGGCGATTTACCGTTTCATGACGCACATCACCGTTCCAGAAGTGAACATTGATGCGCTCAAGTACGTATTCGACAAAAACTCTTTGCTCGGTGCTTTCAGCCTCCTCACCGGGGGTAGCTCCGAGAACTTCTCCATCGTTTTGATGGGGCTTTCTCCTTACATCAACGCATCCATCATCGTTCAACTTTTGACCGTAATCGTTCCTCGTCTTGAGGAGATTTCAAAAGAAGGTGAACAAGGACGAAAACGTATGAACCGATGGACAAGGTGGCTCACTTTGCCACTCGCGTTCCTTCAATCCTATGGAATGATCACGCTCATCAACTCTCAAGCTCAAGTGCCCATCATCGAAGGAATCGATGGAAGCTTAGCAGGTTGGGAATACTGGTCTGTGATGCTCCCCATCATGGTGACCATCTGTGCAGGTACTTTGACTCTGATGTGGCTGGGAGAAGTGATCACTGAAAAAGGAATTGGAAACGGAACTTCCGTGCTGATCTTTGCCGGTATCATCGCGTCCATGCCCACCATCATTGGACCTACCCTGACTTTGGCTCAATCAGAACCTGAACGTCTCTTGCCTCTCGTGGCCGTATTGCTCTTCGCTCTCTTGTTCACACTCGTGGTGGTGCTCTTCACCGAAGGACAACGCCGCATCCCTATTACCTATGCGGGACAACGTGGAAAAGGGAAAGTGGAACAGTCCTTCCTTCCTATCCGTGTAAACCAAGCCGGAATGATTCCTATCATCTTCGCAGTTTCACTCGTGACCTTCCCTTCTATCATTGGACAATTCCTTTTGTACGCAGACTCCGAATGGGTTAAATCCATCGGACGATTCGCCACCACTCAATTCAACGGAACCAGCTGGACCTACGTCAGTGTCTACTTCTTCCTGGTTATTGGATTCACGTTCTTCTACGTAAGCATCGTGTTCAACCCAGACCAAGTGGCTGAAAACATTCAAAAACGTGGAGGGTACGTATCTGGTCTTCGCCCAGGTAAAGAAACCGCTGAATACCTCGCTAAAGTGTCCAACCGTTTGAACCTCTTCGGAGGAACCATGATCGCCATCGTAGCCGTGCTCCCTATTGTACTTCAAATGATCTTCTCACAATTCAGCATGGGTTCTGTGCCTATGGTGGTGAGCGGAGCTGGAATCATCATCGTAGTAGGTGTGGTTCTGGATTTGATCCGACGCGTGAACGCTGACCTTCTCACGCATCACTACGAACGTTTCTATAAAGGCTAACAGGCAGACCCGAAGGGTTTGCTAAGCAAGAACGTGGCGTAAGCCACAACCACCTAAAAATAGTGTGATATGGATCTCGTACTCTTCGGAATTCAGGGCTCTGGCAAAGGAACACAAAGTCAGTTGATCGCAGAGCGCTGTTCTCTTCAGATTTTTGAAACGGGAGCTGAACTCCGCCGCTTGGCTGCAGAAGACAGTGAACTCGGGAAGAAAGTGAAAGGCATTATTGAAGCAGGAAACCTCGTACCAACCGAAGTAGTGATGGAAATCATCGCGAACTTTTTACGAAATCTGCCAGCGGGCAAGTCTGCCCTGTTCGATGGCATTCCCCGCAGCGATGACCAACAAAAACTCTTTGATGAAATGATGGCCCGTGAAGGCCGCACATTCATGGGACTTTTGATTGAACTCAGCGAAGAAGAAGCGCTCAAGCGTCTCACAACCCGCCGCATCTGCCCCACTTGCAAAACCATCTACCCTGCCATGTTCACCGCAGAAACCTGCGAAAAAGACGGCAGCACACTCATCACCCGCCAAGATGACACACCGGATGCCATTCGCGTTCGCCTCGACACTTTCCTTCAAAAAACGGTTCCCGTTATTGAGGCCTACAAGGCTCAAGGAAAAATGCTCGTGGTGAATGGAAATCAAGCGATTGAGGCGGTAACAAAGGCCAGCTTTGAAGTCTTGAATCCCCACTTTCCATGCGAGGTAAAGTAAGCATCAAAACGCCGACTCAAATCAAAGCCATGCGGGAATCATGCAAGTTTCTTGCGCTGATTTTAGCGGATCTCGAAAAATATTTGGAACCCGGCATGAGCACCATGGACCTTGAACACAAAGCGGAAGAACTCTTTAAACACTACGGCGTACAACCCGCCTTCAAAGGTTACCACGGCTACCCCAACATACTCTGCACCTCCGTGAATGACGAGGTGGTACACGCCATACCCAACAAAATCCCGATGCAAAAAGGAGACATACTCTCCATCGATTGCGGCGTGATTATTGACGGCATGAACAGCGACTCCGCTATTGCAGCGGTGGTGGGCGGCGAAACTTTGCCAGAAGTACAAAAATTCGTGGATACCTGTATAAAAGCCTGCTGGGCAGGAATCGCCCAAGCCAAACCCGGCAATCATGTGGGAGACATTGGCCACGCAGTGCAAACCGTGGTGGAAGCCGCGGGCTTCTCCATCATCCGTGAACTCACCGGCCACGGCATCGGCCGCCTGCTCCATGAACCACCTTACGTGTGCAATTACGGGAATCCGGGCGAAGGCGAAGAACTGGTGCCTGGTATGTGCATCGCCATCGAACCCATCATCTCTATGGGCGATCCTGAAATCGAAACCCTCGACGACGATTGGACCATCATCACCGCCGACGGCTCTCTGGCCATTCAACACGAACACACTTTGCTCATCACCGAAAAAAGCTACGAGGTTTTGACCATGAGGGCGGGAGAAAAGAAACAGTAACTACTCCGCCAAAATCTGCTCCACATAGCCGCGAATCAGCCCCCAGTCTCCCCCGGTGGGCATCAAAGTATCGATGGCAAAAGTTTCAGTACAGGTTTCTGGCTTGGTTTCGTCGAGACAAGTTTTAATTGGATGCGAAGTCACATAGCCCACGGGAACGGGAACGGCATCGAGCACATTGGCCGTGGAAATAACGTAACCGCTGCTCAGGCTAAAGTTTTGGTAACGGAAATAGTAACGCAGCGCATCGTCCACAGAGATATCCGTTTCTGTAGAATCAATCACCGTAGAAAGAATGGACATCAGGGTGCTGGCATCTCCAATCCCCAGACTCATGGCCTTGGCTTTGATTCCCTCCAAAATCAGCTGCTGCCGTTCCGCGCGCGAATAATCCGATGTGGTGTGCCGACTACGCGCCACCCGCAAAGCCTCCGTTCCGCTCAAATGATGCTCGCCCGCTTCATAGTACAAGGTGCTACACACATCTCCATCACAAGTTTTGTACGTAGGGTCGATCAAATTCTCCTTCAAAGTGATGTCCACTCCACCCATCAAATCCACCACGTCCCGGAACACATACATATCTATAAGGATATAGTTGTCGATCTCCTGCCCCACCACTTCTTCCACCCAGCTCACGTGTTCTTCAATTCCATACTGCGCATAGACTCCATTGATTTTTCGCCCGTTGAAATACAAATCACGCGGAATGCTGATCATGGTGATCTCCCGAGTTTCGCTATCCACATTCGTAAAAATCATCGTGTCCACATTGCTGCCGTGTTTTCCCATCACCAGAACATTGAAATGCGTGGGATCATCCACGATCTCCCCTGAAGAACTCAAGACCACAGAGGGGTCGAAAGTTTTTTTTTACCTGTCAGATCAATGGCTTCAATCGCCATCGAAAGGGTTTGAGATTCCTTGCCGTCCGGCATTTCCACTTTCACTTCGCCAGTCGCCTTGTCGATGTAAATAATTCGCAAGGTCTGTCCATCCACTCGAAGTAGTGGGTACGAAATGCGCGCATCGTTTTCACTCTTCACTCCCATCTGCAGTTCCATCTCCTGCAAAACCGCTTTAAAGGCGCGGTCATCGAATACGGATTCCATTTCTTTCTCACGTTGATCCACCAGCTTAACCCCTTCACTTCGAGCATCTACCCCGTTGTTCAGAGCATCCGTAAGCTTAGCCTCCGCATCGGCACCAAGTTCCATGCTCTTTTCATAGTCACCAATCGGCTCAATCAAGCTCAAAGTAATCGCTCCATCTCCTTTAGCAATGGACAACTCAGCCAAACGCTCCGCATCCTGGTTTTTGAATTCATAGTAGTAGGCATTGGGCGAGCTGAGTTCAATAGACACGCTCATATTTTGTTTAGCCAGTGCGTCTTTCACGCTCTGTGCAGACAAAAGTGCCGTCACACTACTGCGGCTGGCTTCCAAAGTTTTAAGCTGTTCTCGCAATTCTTCCAGGTCACTGTCCACCAGAGACTTCAGTTCCTTAACGGTATTCTCCGCCACTTCTCGGTCATCAAACTCCCAGCTCGTATCCATAGAATCAACCGTGAAGAGCCCGTCGTAACCCAGTTCAACAGAAAAAAGTTCCGCTCCGTTCAAACTGGCGTCAGTGAAAGAAAAAATCATGGCATCAGAACCTTGCGTGCTGCTCACCGTGAGCCCCTGTTCACTCCAGTAAGCCTCGCCAACTGCCGTATTAAAAGCCGCCAAATTAGCATCATAACGTTCCTTATTTTGTTCATAAGTCCCCAACTTTTCCACATACGTAAAGAGCTGCGCGGTGACGTTCTCCTCTTCCTCCTCTTCAGACAGCTGAACTTCCTGCCCTAAATCGTCAAAGGTGTAGTTTTTAGTAGGAAGCAGCAAAAATTCACGAATGCCGTTGAGGTCGTCGCCAAAACTGCTCAAATACTCCTTACTTTGGCTCAAATCTTGAAGCACGTCGCTGTTGGTATCCGAAAGACTGTCTATAAAAGCCAAGTCGTCCTTCATATTATAGAACTGAATGGTCTGGTTCAGGAGCAAAAGCCCCAAAGCCAGCATCAAAGCAGCCTGCACGCGCTGGCGAGTGACTAGTTTTTGAACCGGCTTTTTCTTTTTGTTCTTAACCATAATGGAAAGTAGAAACATTATACCGAAGCGCTTTATAAAGAGGAAAGAAAAGTGCCCCGCTCGGCTTGCTAAAGAGCTAATTTATTTTAAACAGATATTGACAGTCGACCCAAGAAAGTTAGTATTACTCAAAGATGGCTAAGAAACTCTCCACCACTCCAACAGTCCACAATAAAATCAATGGATTTACCCGTGCCTTTTATACAGTCCTAGGCGTATTGATTTTAATAGGTGGAATAGCAGCTGGAGCTGGTGTGGCATATGTTATCCTTATATTCGTTTTCTTTGGGGGTGGTGGCCTCGCGGTGCTGATTCCTGCCATCATCGTTGCTTTATGCGTTACTATTTGGCCTGCAACCAGACTAGCATTGGGGGTTTTTAAATTTAAGAAAGGAACGCCTCAATTGTACAATATAATTTTAGGCTCCATTATTTTTTTGGCATCCGCGGGCTTGATTCTCAGCTCCATGGGAAAAGATTACGAAAGTACATTTGTCGCTGCGATGGTTGTATTAATTTCCCTATTGATCGCCATGAAATTTAATAAAGATAAGGCTCTGTTTAAGAATTGAAGAAATGCCCTTGCAATTGCCCTTTTTGCCGTGTAGAATCCCTCTGCTTTTACCTTAAAAACGGGTATAAATGACGAAACAAGTCATCCAGGTAAAGGGGGTCGTGGTAGAGTGTCTACCCAACGCAACCTTCAAGATAAGATTGGATGACCCGGCCTATCCAACGGACCACGTAGTGCTTTGTCACCTCTCAGGAAAGATGCGAATAAATTATATTCGAATCATTCCCGGAGATGCGGTTACCGTTGAGCTAACGCCTTACGATCTCTATAAGGGACGTATTGTTTTCCGACATAAGAAGGGACAACCCCTGCCTGAGCATCTTGGTGGCCCATCGGCTACCCCAGCTGCTCCCGCTGAAGGAACTCCCGAAGTCCCTGCAACTGAAGTAATTTCAACTGAATCACCTAAACAATGAAAGTTCGAGCCTCAGTAAAACTCATCTGTGAAAAATGCCACAAGATTCGCCGAAAGCGAGTCATTCGCATCATTTGTGAGAACCCAAAGCACAAACAACGTCAAGGATAATCCTTACTATAAAATAACTTTAATATGGTTCGTCTAGCTGGAGTACAAATCCCAATGGAAAAACGCATCGCAATAGGTCTTACCTATATATACGGTGTTGGACGTCCCCTAGCGGAAACCCTTCTCAACGAGCTGAACATTTCTCTCGATAAAAAAGTAAAAGATTTGACTGAAGAAGACCTCGCTAAACTCCGTGAAGCGCTCACTAAACTACGAACCGAAGGAGATCTACGACGAAAAGTTCAAATGGACGTTAAACGTCTTCAGGACATTTCTTCCTACCGTGGAGTTCGTCACAAACGACGTCTGCCGGCTCGTGGACAACGCACCAAGACCAACGCTCGTACCAAACGTGGACGACGTATGACCATGGGAAGCGGACGTGCTAAGGAAACTAAGTAAAAAATAATCTCATTATGACCGAAGAAACTAAAAAACCCGTTAAAGACACTGCTGCACCTGGAGCTGCCGTAGCTGATGCTGCTGCACCTGCCGGAGAAGAAAAAAAGGCTGTACGACGCAGCAAGAAAAAGACCGTTACTTCCGGTAACGTGTATGTAAACGCTGGATTCAACAACACACTGATTACGATCACGGATTCTGAAGGAAACGTACTTGCTTGGTCTACCGCTGGAACCTGTGGTTTCAAGGGGTCTAAGAAAGCAACCCCCTTTGCTGCTCAAATGGCCGCTGAAAACGCTGCTGAAAAGGCAAAGGCGTACGGATTCGAAAAGGCTGACATCTATGTAAAGGGAGTTGGACACGGACGTGAACAAGCGCTCCGCGGTCTCATCGCTCAAGGAATCACCATTGTTCGCATCATGGATGTGACACCGGTTCCCCACAACGGATGCCGACAGCCTCGTACTCGAAGGGTTTAACACTTTAATTAACTAGAACAAATGTCACGTTACACTGGACCAAAAGGACGCTTAGTACGACGCTTCGGAGTTGACATCTTTGGTACAACCAAGATGGCCAAGCTTTTGGAGAAACGTCCTCACGGACCTGGAATGCATGGGGCAGCCCGCGCAGGAAAGGCTTCTGAATACAAAAAGCAGCTCCTCGAAAAACAGAAGCTTCGTTTCATGTACGGTCTTACAGAAAAACAACTCCGCAACTACTACCTCAAGGCAGCATCTCGAAAAGGAGCTACCGGTGTGGAACTTATGAAATCAATTGAACGACGTATGGACAACGTAGTGTTCCGTGGAGGATTCGCAAAAACCCGTGCCCAGGCCCGCCAAATGGTGAGCCATGGTATTTTTACGCTCAATGGAACGCGAGTAACCGTTCCTTCTATTCAAGTTCGTGAGAACGACGTCATTGAAGTTCGTCCTCGTTTGAAAGAAAGCCCCCTCTTTGTGGCCGTTAAAGAGGATAAAGAATTTGACCACGCTCGTTGGCTCAAATCTGATCAGAAAGGCCTAAAGACCGAAATCGCTACGCTTCCTGAAGAAAGCGATCTCGATCAGCTCATTGAAACTCAGCTCATCGTTGAGTACTATTCTAAGTAATCCATAACTTTACCCCTTCTTGCTATGCATATCATCCAAGAAGAAATCGGTCTTCCAAAAATTTCTGAACAGAAAATGGAAGATTTTCACTCCACGTTCACGATCAGTCCCCTTCCGCAAGGTTATGGAACCACGCTCGGGAACGGTTTGCGACGTGTAATGCTTTCTTCGCTCCCAGGGACTGCCGTAACAGGTTTGAAGATCAAAGGAATCACGCACGAATACACCGTGGTGAAAGGAGTTAAAGATAGTGTTCTCGATATCATGCTCAACCTGAAGCAATTGGCTCTCAGCATGGATGGAAGCGAAACTCGTTTGATTTCTTTGAAGGTGAAGACAGCTGGAGTGGTTACGGCCGGAGACATTGATTTGCCATCTGGAGTGACCGTTCACAACCCTGATCTCTACATCACTACTCTGGACAAGGGTGGCGTGCTCGACATGGAAATCCGCATCGAAAAGGGTGTGGGATACCGTGCAGCGTTGATTGGAGACAGCAAGGATGGCGACGCAGAAATGATTGAAATCGATGCAGCGTTCTCCCCTATCAAGAAGATTCACTACACCATCGAGGCAACTCGTGTGGGACAAAAGACCGACCTCGACAAACTCCTTCTCGAAGTGAAGAGCAATGGCTCACTCACACCTGATGAAGCGCTTAAGTTTGCCGGAGACGTACTGGAATCTTACTTCAATCTCTTCAACCGAGATCAAGATCCCGTTGAACCAGAATTCATGAGCGACTTCGAAAAGATCGCTGCCAAGGCTAAGGCCGAAGAAGACAGCGCTAAACCTCAACAGCAATCTTACACTCCTATCGAGATTCTTGGACTTTCTCCACGAACCCTCAATGCCCTCATCAACGGCGGCATCGGTTCAATCGAGGAACTCACCAAGGCCTCTGAGTCTAAACTTTCTAACCTTCGCGGGTTCGGAAAGAAGGCCCTCACAGAAGTGGCGGACGCCCTTGAAAAGCGAGGATTTGCCCTTGCTCTAGAGGATTAACTCCATTAGGATTCCAATCTCAAGTAACACGCACGCTAGTGCGTACAAACAAGCAAACAACAATATTACATGCGACACCGAAAGAAAAATCTCAAAATGAACATGCAGCGCGATCACCGCACTGCACTGCTCCGCAACCTCGCTACCTCTGTTATTCTCTTCGAAAAAGTGAAGACAACGGTAGGTCGTGCTAAACAGGTCCGTCCTATTGTGGAAGGCCTCATCACCAAAGCTAAAACCAAGAGTGCAGTAGCCGCTATCCGACAGATCAACCAAATCGTTCAAGACGACAACGCTGGAAAGAAGCTCCTCGAAGTGCTCAAAGAGCGCTACAAGGAACGAAATGGAGGTTACACTCGCATTGTGAAGCTCGGTTACCGCGCCGGAGACGCAGCGGAAATGGTATCTATTCAACTCGTTGACTAATATGAAGCAAACTACGACCCATCCAAAATCCAAGGAAATGAACGCATCTGAAAAGTGGTTCATTATCGACGCTGAAGGCGTGGTTCTCGGACAAATCGCTACCAAGGTAGCTGACTACGTTCGCGGAAAGCACAAGCCAGACTGGCACCCTTCCCTGAACTGTGGTGACCATGTGGTTATCATCAATGCAGAGAAAGTGGTTTTGACGGGAGCAAAGGAAACGAAGAAGGATTACATCCGTCACACTGGGTTCCGAGGAGGAATCAAGATGAAGGCGGCTGGAAAAATGCGTACCGAACACCCTGAACGTATGATTGAACTCGCGGTAACAGGAATGATTCCTCGAAACCGTATCCGTCAGTATGCGGTTGAGAAAATGCATGTTTATGCAGGTTCTGAGCACCCTCACAACGGACAAAATCCTAAAACTCTAACGATCTAGTAAAATGGCTGATGCAATGACTTTCACCGGAACTTACTTCTACGCTAACGGAAAGCGCAAATCTGCCGTGGCTCGTGTACGTTTGTACAAAGGAGCTGGACGCGTGGTGGTGAACGGAATGGACGCTCGTGAATACTTTGGAACCGACGAAAGCATCAACGTAATGATGGCTCCCCTGGTGCTCCTGGGCGCTGAAAAGAGCTACGACATTTCCGCAATGGTAGAAGGAGGTGGAAAGCACGGTCAAGCCGACGCAGTACGTCATGGAATCGCTAAAGCACTCCTTGAAGTAGATGCCGACAACCGCAGCCGTCTCAAGCCAGAAGGCTTCCTCACTCGCGACAGCCGTATCAAAGAACGAAAGAAGTTCGGTTTGCACAAAGCTCGCCGTGCTCCACAGTTCTCCAAGCGTTAGTACTCGGCGAAGCCGAGTCTCACTGTCTGTTTGCGGGAATATTCCCACGAATCATCTCAAAGATGGCAGAGTCGTCAAAATAAACAAAAGCATGCCCCCTAGGACGATTACCATCCCAATGCCAACCTTGAGGGACTGAAGGAAGTCTTCGTTCCAAAGAATAATCGTACATTCCAATTGGCATTGAAGCTTCTCGCATACGCTCATTAAACTGGGCCATTAGACGTGAAAAGGGCACATTAAACAATTTACCCAGTTCACCGTAAGCGGAGGGCATCTGCATAAAAATAGGCCTTTGACCGGCGAATTCTTTAGGAATCTCCAGTCCTTCAAGCCTTCTGTCGATTTCCCTCACAGACTCTAAAAGTTCTGCATCGTCGCTTAAGTCAGGACCGAGTTCAAAATCTGAGTAAAAAGACATAAAATCAATTGAGGATGGATTATAAACCCAGAGATAGATAAAATCTAGACATGCGCTTCGACATACTCACTCTATTCCCATCCCTGGTGCTTCCCTATTTTGACGATTCTATTTTGAAACGGGCGGTGGAGAGCGGCGCCATTGAAGTGCACGTGCACAATATTCGCGACTACAGCAAAGAACGACATAAGAAAGTGGACGATACACCGTACGGCGGTGGCGCAGGCATGGTTATGAGCTGCCAACCTTTATTCGATGCTATAAAAGCGGTAAAAGAGCAAAATAGCGGCCCGGTGATCTACCTCTCACCTGTAGGAAAACGTTTCACGCAGGAAAAAGCGGAGGATTTGGCGGAATTGGACGGAATCATTTTACTTTGCGGGCGTTATGAAGGCATAGATCAG
Source organism: uncultured Candidatus Peribacteria bacterium (assembly GCA_965230905.1). Lineage (GTDB taxonomy): Bacteria > Patescibacteriota > Gracilibacteria > UBA1369 > 2-02-FULL-48-14 > 2-02-FULL-48-14. The sequence continues at coordinate 639,843 of OZ246396.1, read as the reverse complement.
CGGGTGATCGATGAATTGGTGGACAGCGAAATTTCGGTGGGTGACTTTGTGCTGACTGGCGGCGAACTGCCTGCGCTTTGTATTGTGGACGCGGTGAGCCGCATGCTGCCGGGCGTTTTGGGCGACGATGAAAGTGCACAGGAAGAATCCTTTAGTCTGGCAACGGGCCGCATGCTTGAGTACCCGCACTACACCAAACCCGCCGAGTATGAAGGCCTCAAGGTGCCGGACGTACTGATGTCGGGAAATCATGGGGAAATTGCCCGCTGGCGTAACAGTAAACTTAAAAAGCCCTTATGACCGATTGGGGAGCTCAATCCGCCGCCACGGTTTTGAAAGATTTAAAGAGTTCTGAGAAAGGACTGAGTTCTGCAGAAGCAGCGAAACGGCTCAAACAGTTTGGGTACAACGAGATCAAAGGCGGAGAAAACGTGAAATGGTACAAAATTTTGCTCAGCCAGTTCGTGAACATCATGGTGTTGGTGCTCATCGGAGCCTTAGTGGTGAGCATCATTGCGAAAGAAGAGCTCGATGCAATCGCCATTGGAATTATTATTGTGCTGAACGCCGTGATCGGTTTCTTACAGGAATATAAAGCGGAAAAGGCCATTGAAGCCTTGCGCAAAATGACGGCGCCCTATGCCTTGGTGCGACGAAACAATGAAATTCATAAGATTCCGGCGCGTGAATTAGTGCCCGGAGATATTTTGATTTTAGAAGAAGGAACGCAAGTGCCCACCGATGCCCGGCTCCTAGAAAGCAATCAGCTCTACACCATTGAGGCGAGTTTGACGGGAGAAAGTCAGCCCACCGAAAAGACCGTGGACGTGCTTAAAAAAGTGAGTAGTTTAGGAGATTTGAAAAACTGTGTATTTATGGGAACGGTGATCAGCCAGGGACATGGCGTCGCCATCGTAGTGGAAACCGGGATGAACACGGAATTTGGAAAGATCGCCCACATGGTTCAGAGCCAGCACAACGAAGCAACTCCGCTTCAAAAACAACTCGACCGACTCAGCAAAATCCTGGCGCTACTCGTGGTGGGCGTAGCCATTTTAATGTTCCTACTCGCGCTGCTCACCAAGCGTGATCTAGTAGAGATGCTGCTGCTCAGCATCAGCCTCGCGGTGAGTGTGATTCCGGAAGGTTTACCCGCTGTGATAACCCTCACGCTGGCCATGGGCGTGCAGCAAATCGCCAAGAAAAATGCCATCATTCGCAAACTCGCCGCGGCCGAAACCCTGGGCAGCGTGAGCACCATTTGTACGGATAAAACTGGCACCCTGACTCAGAACCAAATGACCGTGAAAGTGCTGTGGATCAACGGCCGCCAAGTGGACATTCCAGGCATCGGTTATGAACCCAAAGAACAATTTCCCATCGATTCCGACGAACTGGAATTGCTGCTGCGGACCGGCGCCCTTTGCAACAACTCAGCCCTGATTCAAAGCGGGGAAAATTGGGGAATTTCCGGTGATCCCACTGAGGGCGCCTTGCTCACCTTGGCACGGAAAGGAAGCCTGAATCCCGACGCCCTCAACAAAAAGTTTCCACGAACAAAGGAGCTCATTTTTGATTCGGTTCGTAAACGCATGTCTACTTTGAACAAAGGAGTCCTCTACACTAAAGGCGCGCCCGACACGATTTTGGAAGTCTGCAGCCACATTCAAATAGAAGGAAAGATCTCAAAACTCAGCACCGCACAAAAAAAACTCCTACATAAAGAAATTGAAAAACTGGCCAGCCGGGCTTTCCGCGTGCTGGGCTTTGCCTACAAAATCACCAACGAAGCCGCTGAAGAAAATATGGTTTTCTTGGGACTTGCCGCCCTCATCGACCCACCCCGCGCCGAAGTGAAAGAGGCGATTCAAATCTGTAAAAATGCCCACATTCGCACGGTGATGATCACCGGCGACCACGCCCTCACCGCCATGGCCATTGGAAAAGAAATCGGACTATTCCAGGAAGGCGACCTCGTCATAACCGGAGCCGAGTTGGAAAAAATGACCTTCCGGAAACTCTGCAGCATCGTGGAAAAAGTGAGCATCTACGCACGCGTAAACCCCGCCGACAAAGTGAAAATCCTGCGGGCGCTGAAAGAAAAAGGACACACCGTTTCCATGACCGGAGATGGCGTGAACGACGCCCCCGCACTCAAACAGGCAGACATCGGCGTGGCCATGGGAATAACCGGAACGGACGTTTCCAAAGAAGCCAGCGACATGATTCTAATGGATGATAATTTCGCCACCATTGTGGCAACCGTGGAAATTGGCAGGACCATTTATCGCAACATTAAAAAGTTCGTCCGCTTCCTTTTGAGTGCCAACTTTTCGGCAGTCATTCTAGTATGCGTCACGTTTTTGTTGAACGTACCTATTCCCTTTTTGCCGCTTCAAATTTTATGGGTGAATCTGCTCACGGACGCCTTCCCCGCGCTGGCACTCGGTATGGATACTCCGGAAGACGACATCATGACTTTAAAGCCGCGCGACCCCAAACAAAGCATATTCAAAGACCTGCTCAGCTTCAGCATTCTGGCTGGAATCCTTTCCTCCGCCACGTCCCTTTACCTCTATTTTTCTCACTTGGAAGAATACTCCATCGAGCACACCCGCACCCTGGTTTTCACCAGCATTGTGGTCTTTGAACTCCTACTTGTATTCGCCATTCGCTATAAAGACAAACACTATTTTACGGGGTTTTTTAAAAACAAACTGCTGCTCGTGAGCGTGTTCTTTAGCTTAGGACTTCAAGTCCTGGGCATCTACCTTCCCTTCTTCCAAACCGTGCTGGAGACTCATCCGCTGAGCGTGAGAGACTGGCTAGAAATTGGCGGGCTTTCAGCGGCCTGCATGGTCATCATTGAAATTTGGAAACGCTTCCAACCCAAATCCACCACGGTCTGATGCATCTACAAATTAAAGTGATTCCGCGTGCTAAGAAAACAGAATACGTCGCAACTATGAGCGACGGCACTTTAAAGATTCGCCTCAAAGCCGTGCCAGAAAAAGGCCGCGCAAACGAGGAGCTGATTCGGTTTCTGGCCGAGTCGCTGCATGTGCACCAGGAAAACATCGAAATCATAAGCGGCTTTTCAGATGCTCGGAAACTTGTTAGAATTCCAGACCTAATCACCCTACCCTGGTAATGTACGCAAAAAAACGTCTCGGCCAAAACTTTCTCCACGACCTGGGTGTGCTCAGCAAGATCATGGATGCCAGTGAACTCAGCGAAAAAGACACCGTGGTTGAGATTGGACCTGGCCGCGGTTTCCTAACCGATGAACTCGTGAAAAAAGCCGGCCACGTGATTGCCGTTGAACTCGACGACGACCTCATCCCCGGCCTGAAAGCCGGTTACTTAACGAACAAAAACTTCACCCTCGTGCACCAAGATGCGCTCACGTTTGTGCCGCCCACCATGCCCTACAAACTCATCGCAAACATCCCTTATTACATCACTTCGCCAATCCTGAATCACTTTTTGATTGAGCAATTCATGGACGGCAATCCACCCACGCTGCTCGTGATCATGGTGCAAAAAGAAGTGGCGGAAAAGATTGTGGCAAAGAAGGAAAAGCATTCCGTGCTCTCCCTGCAGGTGCATTTGTTCGGCGAACCGGAAATGGTGTGCATTGTGCCCAAGCAAGCCTTCCGTCCCGTGCCACAAGTGGACTCCGCCGTGATCAAAATTCGCGTGCGCCCCGAGCCGGCCATAAAAGGCGATCTCAAAAAACTCATCTGGCTTTTCCACATCAGTTTCGCTCAGAAACGTAAAAAACTCACCAACAACCTTTCGGCTGCACTGCGCAAACCCACCACCGAAATTCGCGAAATGCTAGTGAAACTTGAAATAAACCCGGACACCCGAGCCGAGGACCTGACGCTAGCCGAATGGCAAAAACTATATACCGTTGTGGTTTGACCGAACTTGATTGAGTTCAGCGTTCATCTTCTCCGCCGCCGCCCGCGCCGCCTCCGCATAGTTGCGGCCCTCTTTATCGTCACCTTCGGCATAAGCATAAATGATCCCGCGCGCGCTCACCACCAAGGCTCCGAAACCGTTTTCGTCGAAGCAGGGTTTGGTGTCCGCCGCCGTTCCACCCTGCGCGCCGTAGCCCGGCACAAGGAACAAGGCCCGTGGCATGATTTTACGTAGTTTCGCTGCTTCCGCCGGATACGTGGCGCCCACCACCGCTCCCACAAAGGAGTAGCCACACTCGCTAACACCGTCATCACCCCACGATTCCACAAAATGTCCCATCAGATCCGCGATGCTCATTTTTTCGTCCGCCGTCACCCGTTCCTGCAAATCGCCGCTCGAAGGATTGCTCGTGCGCACCAAAACAAAAATTCCCTTACCTTCACTTTCGCAGGCTTTCAAAAAAGGCCGAATTCCGTCGAAGCCGAGGTAGCCATTCACCGTCAGCGCATCCACTTCACAGGCCATAATTTTTTCGCCAAACACAGTGGTTCCGCCCAAAAAGGCATTCGCATAAGCCTCTGCCGTTGACCCAATGTCGTTCCGTTTTCCATCGGCAATCACCAGCAAGCCGGCCGCCTTCGCATACTTGCAAGTCTCTTCAAAAGCCCAGATTCCCGCCGAGCCAAGCTCTTCATAAAACGCGAGCTGCGGCTTCACCGCGGGCACCAAATCCTTCACCGCTTCAATAATCCCTTTGTTGAATTCCAAATACGCATAGGCCATGGCCTTCAAGGTCTTGCCGTGTTCAGCCTCCGCCTCTTTGAGCAAAAAAGCCGGAATCTTAGCTGCCTGCGGATCGAGTCCCACACAAACCACACTATTCTTGACTTTCATGGCGGCGGTCAATCGGTCTGCAAAGTGCATAAAAGAAAGTTAATCCTGAATTTTATAGCACGTTTTTAAAAACGCGGGAAGCCTTAAGCTTCTTATAGCCCATGCTTTCCAGCCCAAGTCGCCGGATCGGTTCGGAAATCGAGTAAAAGCGCTTCCTTAGCATCGTCGATGAGCCCCTGCGCCTTCGCCGCCGATAAAATCACGGTGAAATTGGTGAGCGTAAATACGTCCACCTGTGCCGCTGCAAATTGATCTGCCGCCTTTTGAAGTTCGTAGGTATTGATGGCCACAATGCAGTCCACACTGGCCTGCCCCTCTTCCCTAAGTGCCTCCACCGCAGAAATACTACTGCCTCCCGTGGACACATGATCCTCCACCAGCACCACTTTTTGTCCCGGCTTCAAATCTCCTTCAATGCGCTTTTTAGTTCCATGTTCCTTGGCAGCCCCACGAATATAAACCATGGGTTTGCCAAGAGCCTCCGCGAGCCAAGCCGCCCACGGAATTCCAGCCGTAGCCGTGCCGGCAATCACATCAGCCTCCGCAACGCGCGGATACATTTTTTGAAAGGCTTCCACAATTAAACGGCGTGCACTCACGTTGGAAATCAGCGCCCGAAGGTCGCAGTAAACCGGCGATTTAATTCCACTGGTCCAGGTGTAAAGCGGATCGAGCGAAATTTTGAACGCGCCCGTAGCGAGCAGATCTTGCGCAATACCGAGAGGATAGTTTTCCATGGTTTAGAAATTGTAATATTGTTTTTTACCGAGTTTATCGCGGTGGTATTTTCCAAAATCTTTAAGCTGTTTCACTTTTTCCAGCGGCATCACGGGGCCATCAATACAGCTCGGAACTCCGAGTCCATCCACACAACAATTGCCACACACTCCAAAGCCGCACTTCATGTAACGCTCCACAGAAATTTGCGCGGCGCAGCCTTTTTCTTCGGCCATCTGCATACCTTTCATCATCATGATTTCGGGCCCAACCGTATACACGCAGTCGATTTTTTCTTCGTCGAGAATTTTTTTCAAAACATCCGTGTTGAACCCCGCATAACCCGCGCTGCCGTCGTTGGTGGCGGTGTGCAAATTCACGCCCTTCAATTTTGAAATACGATCCGTGAACAGGAGTAAATCCGCGCGCCGTGCACCCACAATGAATTCCACCGTGCAACCTTTAGCCACCGCTTCGTATGCAAAAAAGTACAGCGGCGCTGCGCCATAGCCTCCGGCCAAAAACGCGAGGTGCTGCCCCGGCTCACAGCTAAATGTGCTTCCAAACGGTCCACGAATTCCCACTTTGTCTCCCACTTTCAGCTCGTGCATGGCGTTCGAAAAAGGCCCCACCGCCGCAATGGATAAATGTAGTTCCAGTCCGTTATCCATCGCCACGGAAAAAGGTTTTTCATCGAGTCGTGGAATCCACACATTCACAAACTGCCCTGGCTTCGCTCCCACACTTCCATCCAGCACAAAGGTTTTCACCTGCTCCGTTTCGGTCAGGATCTCTTTCACCGTCATCGCAACCGGCAATGTATTAATGATTTGCATGAACTTTTCCGATTAAGTCTGAAAGTTTTTTAACTCCGTTTGCATCGCACCACTCATTCATTTCGTTCACGATTTTCCCAAACACATCCTGGCCGCGCAGCCACACCGCGCTGCCCACTCCAACCAAAGTCGCGCCCGCCATCATCATTTCAATCGCGTCGCGTCCGGTCGAAATTCCACCCGTTCCAATGATCGGAGTTTTGGTCGCGCGATAAATGTCATACACATATTTTATAGCCAGCGGTTTGATGGCCGGCCCAGTGAGTCCACCCACCTTATTCGCCAAAATCGGCTGCGCAAAATCGATATCGATCGCCATTCCCGGACCCACGCTATTCACCGCCGTGATCCCATCCGCCCCAGCTTCCAAAACGCTCTTCGCAATGCTCACGATGTTCTCCACATTCGGAGACAATTTTACAATCAGCGGAATTTTCCCCGCCCCATTTTCATTCAAAACTTTCCGCACCAACTTGGTGACTTCCGAAGACTTCGCCACAGAACACGCCATCGGTTTCCCCAGTTCATCTTCCACATTCGGGCAAGAAATATTCAGCTCCACAATGTCCGGCCCCATCAGCGCCACTTCCGCCGCAATCGCCGCGTAGTCGTCCATCACGCCGCCCACAATATTTGCAATAAAAGGTGCGTCACAAACCTCACGGTACCGAGCAATTTCCTCCTTCGCCTTTTCAGGCCCCGCATCCGGGATTCCCACCGCATTGAGCATATAGTGCTCGCTCGTAATGATCGTCGGATTCGGATGCCCCATATGTTCATAGGGCCAGAGCGATTTGCTCGTCACTCCCCCGGCTCCGTTGCGCACCACCTGCGCCATGCTATCGGCGGTAACACCCAAAATGCCGGAAGCGAGAACGATTGGGTTCTTGAACTTCACACCGCAGAATTCTACTGAGAGGTCAGCCATGTAATAATGATTTTCCTTGATAGGCACTAAAGTGCCTTGGGTTCTTCTGCATAAAACCACGCAGGCCTTAAAATTACAAGCCCTGAAACCAGTAAAAATAAAAGACCCTTCTGACTATAGAAGGGCCTTTCAACTAATTTCTTACAAGATTCTTAGCGAGTCAGTCCGTAGAGGAATTCTACGAAGTTTCCACGAGTCATAGTGTCTTCACTCACATAACCCTCTTCGTCGAGCTGTTCACCTGCCTCATTGTCTCCCAGAATCTCCTCAAGGGCATCTGCAATTCCCTGAGCCGTGATGGCATCGTGAGGCATAAAGTACGCTTCTTCCGTGTCGATATCTCCTGTTACGATTCCCTCTTCATGCGCTACTTCAACGTAGTAAGCCAAAGGGTCGGTAGTGTCCACGTCGTCAAAAATACCTTCAGCCTCAGGAGTTTCTCCGTAAGCCTCAGTCACGTATCCAAACCATCGAGTGAAGATCTTAGAAGCTTCATCACGACGAATCACGTCTTCAGCATCAAAGAAGTCAGCTGACTTTCCGTGCAGGATATCTGCTGCCCAGAGTTCACAAACTCCATCATAAAAGTCGTCATCTTCAGACACATCTTCAAATACCATTGCACTGCAATCTGCTGCAGCCGCTTCCTCTTCTTCAGTGAGAGTCACGTCTTGGTCTTCTTCTCCAGCCAAATCCACGTCTTCATCTGTTGAACTATCGTCAGAGCCGCTTGAGCCGCCTGAACCACCTGTGCTGGATGAACTAGAAGAGCTTGAACCGCCTGAACTGTTTCCCACTATAGAGATACGAACAATGTCACAAACCGTCTCGCTACCATCATTGGCACAAACCGTTACGGTATAGGTTTCAGGAGCAGGATAGGTGTGAACGGCACCAAGATTTATCCGGTCTCCATCAATCGTTTGCGTCAAGGTTTGCACTGCACCATCGCCCCAATTTACCACAGCAGAGTCGAGTGAAAGCGCTTCTTCAGCATACGCCTTCAAAGTATACTCAGTCCCAAATCCAATTCCTTCGTCCACACCAGCCTCAACCGTGAAAACTCCATCTGAGTAAACCTCGGTAAGACAGTTATTGCTTTCATTCAGTTCATTAACAAGATCGTTACTGTCCACGCAAACCTGAACAGTATCTCCATCTACAAACGCAGAAGTATCTTCGAAAGATTCAAAATTCAAAGTAGTCCCATTGGCAGACAAAAAGTCTTGCTCACCATCGTTCAAATCAGTCCAGGCATAAATTTGTTCACTTACACCATTTGTAGTCGTAATAGTTCCAGGTACTTCGGCATTTGCATCGAAGTCTCCGATATTTGCAAGATCCACATATACAGAGTCTCCCTCAAAGCTAATATCTGTAACCGTGAGGTCAGGGCCTACCGTAAAGCTTTCAATTTCACAGTTTTCGAGCTCAGAAACACTTTCTCCATGATTAGCTGCGGGATCAATACAAACCATCACACTGTGCTCTCCAGAGATTAAACCGAGCCCAGTAGAAATGGTCTCGCTGCTACCGGTCAAAAAGAAGGTTCCGGTCCAAGTTCCTATCGTCATCTCTGAGTTCCAATCATAAGAATAAATAGCCTCGTCCTCTTCACCATAATTGAGGTAAACGGTCGTAGCACCAGTTTCCATCACGTAGTCCACGTCCAAATTTCCCAAGTTAGTCACAACATAACTGATTTCACCAGTAGCAGAGTTCATAATAATGTCCAAAACATCCAAATCAGCCGCTTCAAAAACAAGTGGGTCAGTTCCGTTGAAGATTTCTTCTTCATCTCCCCAAATATCTCCATCCGTATCAGGATTGAGAGGGTCCGTACCAAGCGTATACTCTTCAAGACTAGTGAGCCCGTCTCGATCTAAATCAATAGAGGCATCGCTAGCATCGTTTGGATTAAGTCCATAGGCTTCTTCCCACTCATTGGGCATTCCATCCTCATCCAAGTCGAACTCAGAAGCCCCCGTTGAAACAACGAGAATATTAAACATAAACACTCCAAGCCCTAAGATACGGACTAGGCGGTTAAGAGAACTGATGCTTTGCATTTGTACGGGGGTTAGACAAAATAGACAGGTGGTCAGTCTACTACAAAGCGCCGTCTAGTCAATACGGAAAATGGCAACCGAGCGCTTGTTAAAGCCAAACCTGAATGGGCCAGCCCTTAATTTGCCGCCCCTTGTAGGGAGACCACCCGCACTTGGAAAGGATGTCGGCATTTTCAATGGTTTTATCCAAATCCAAATCCACCAAGACGTACCCAGCCGCCTGCACCCCAAATATCCGAGCCGGATTTTCACTGGTCAGCTCCACCAATTTTTCCAGCGTGAGCTTGCCTTCATTAACGGCATTGAGCATCAGTGGCAGCATAAATTCCACTCCCGGCACGCCGGCGGGCGCTTCCTCCATCGGCTTTTGTTTTTCTTCCACCGTGTGCGGCGCGTGATCGGTCGCGATGCAATCAATAGTTCCATCACGGAGGCCTTCCCACAGGGCGGCCTGATCGGCCGCTGTTCGCAGCGGCGGATTCATTTTTAGAAAGGCATCTTTTCGGTCAGCCTCGGTGAAGAGCAGGTGGTGCGGGGTCACTTCACAGGTGAGTTCGGGGCATTTATGCTCCCGAATGAGCGCGAGCTCGGCCTTGCAGCTCACGTGCGCGATGTGGAGTCGGTTGCCCACTTTTTCACGCAGAGCAATGGCAGCCTCCGTAGCCACGCGCGCACATTCACAATCGCGCTTCCCCGCTTGAATCATGCTTTCGGTTTCTGCGTGCACCACCACCGGCACATTTTTTTCTTTCGCAATTTTAAACACTTCTTCCCACACGGCGGGGTCATCCAGCAGCAAATTTCCCGTGGAAGACCCCATGTAAATTTTAATGCCACAAATATTTTCCGCGCGCCGCATTTCATCCAAGTTGTCGCGGGTCGCCCCAAAGAACAGGCCAAAATTAACCAGACTTTTCGTCGCCGCAACTGCGCGCTTCGCCTCCAAAGCTTCCACCGTAATAGTGGCGGGAGTGGTGTTTGGCATATCAAGCACCGTGGTCACCCCACCTGCCAAAGCAGCTGCGCTACCAGTCGCCCAATCTTCCTTCTCTGAAGAACCCGGGTCACGAAAATGCACGTGCGCATCGATCGCCCCAGGCAACAAAAATTTTCCCGTGCCGTCCACCACTTCATCAGCGCCTTCAAAAGAAACGTCACGCACTTCGCGGCCCTGAGCACTGACCACCGTGACGTTTTTTATAAAAATCATAATCCAAGAAGAGTAGCCAAAATAGCCATACGCACCGCCACGCCATACTTCACCTGTTCAAAATATTTCGCGCGAGGGTCTGCGTCGACAGCAGTATCAATTTCATCCACCCGAGGCAAAGGATGGAGCAGAATCATCTCCTTTTTCGCCTTCGCCATCAGCGCGGGCGTGAGCACATAGACTCCTTTATATTTCATGTATTCGGCCTCGCTCGCAAAGCGTTCCTGTTGGATGCGCGTGTGGGAAAGCACGTCCATTTCGCCCATCACGCTTTCCAAATCCGCCGTCTCCACCACATCAGATTTCGTCCGCAATCTTTCTACAATTTCCGCAGGCATTTTAAGTCCCTCCGGCGACACCAGTACAAATTTCACTCCTTCAAAATGCATCAAATATTCACACTGCGAATGCACCACACGGCTGTTCTTCAAATCCCCCACCATCGCAATGGTAAAGTTATCCAAACGTCCGAGGCATTTCTGAATCGTAAAAATATCCAGCAGCCCTTGCGTGGGGTGATCCCCCGCTCCGTCTCCTCCGTTCACCACCGGCACACTGCTTCCTTTAGCCAGCTCCATCACACTTCCTGAATCTGGATGGCGCATCGCAATAATGTCCGCAAAAGTGGCAACCATCTTTCCCGTATCATACAAAGTTTCTCCTTTTTTCGCAGAAGACGTAGCGCCCATGTCGGCGTTGGAAATCACCATTCCCCCAAGCCTCAGCATCGCTGTTTCAAAAGAAAAGCGCGTACGAGTGGAAGCTTCATAAAACAAGGTCGCGAGAATTTTTCCCTCCGCCAAATCCAGTTTGGTCCGTCCTTCAACCGTCGGCAAAAATGCCTCCGCCCGGTCCAGGAGACCCAGGATCTCGTCGCGCGAAAGATCTTTTGAGTGGAGAAGGTGTTGCATAGTATTGGGCCTAAGTTAACAGATCACGCAAAAAAATACTAGGAAATCTAAGCCTCGAGATAAAATTGACGTATGAAAATTTTGTGCCAAAATAGGCCTCTTGGCTGTTAAATATGAAATCACCCCCTTCCGGACCTAAACCATTAGGTTTTGGCCCTAAAACTTTTTTCGGACGCTACGACTTAATCGACCGCATGGTGGCTCGCGATTTAACTTCAAGTGAACTCCCCGCAGAGCTTAGAATTTTAATGCTCGGTTGCGCAACCGGAGAAACGGTAATCGACCTTCTTGCACGATTCGATCGAGAGATTGATCGAACCCGTCAAAGAACCAAAATAAAACTTGTCGCAGCTGACATTGATAAAACTCTCATCGAGCTCGCCCAAAGAGGTGAATATGAATTCAATTCTTATCACCCCGGTTGGAACTCAATGCTGGAATTTTACAAAGAGACGCCATGGCTAAACCGACCTGGGAGAAACGTCCTCGGCGTAAACTGGGAAGCCCTTGAAAGAAAGGGGCATTCAATAGAATACCGTTGTTTTGATATAGACTCTGGACTTGAGAACTTAATGGTTGAAAAGCCTTTTGACTTAATCGAAATAAGGAATTCTCATCACGAAAATAAGAATAACGATCTTGCTAATGTTCTTGAGGTAAGTCACAAAGACACCCTCATTGCTGCAGGGAATTTTAACGATAGACAGGATTACTTCCGTGAACTCATTATACCCATAATAGAAGATATTGGTGATCCTGAAACTTTACGTTTTTTTAGCGGATTAGTGCCACCCATAGTGCCTCCTCACGAAGAAAAGGAAAAATGGTTGGGAAATGTGCGTTTTACCAACCATTTTAAACAAATCATGGTTGTAAATGGATGCAAAGCACTGGAGTCACTTGGCCTACGCTTGGCAGCCCACACGAAAGTCAGCGACGAAAACCGAAAGCATATTATTCAAAGAGAGCCACTACTGCGCGCTTTAGCCCAATTCACAGTAGTCGATAGAGGAATGACCTGGCACACCATGGAGACCCTAAGGGCTTTTCATCACTATGCTGATCCTGTAGCTAGAACAGCCGTATACTCTTTTCATGAGTTTATAAAACGCGATTCTATAGTTCCTCTTTATCCACTCGACGGACAATTCCTGGAATAAACCTTGAGAAATCCGCACAGCTAAAGTAAATTGCTGAGGATTTACCTCGCATGGAAAAACTCACCCTCACCCTCAAGGACGGAACTCAACTCACAGGAAAAGCCTTTGGAGCTTTCAAGGAAAGCGAAGGTGAAGTGGTTTTCACAACTGGAATGGTGGGTTACCCCGAAAGCCTCACGGACCCCTCTTTTAAAGATCAGATTTTGGTCATTACCTTCCCATTGGTTGGAAATTATGGCGTGCCCGCCGAAGAGCTGGATGAAGAAGGCATCAGCAAGTTTTTTGAAAGCAACCGCATGCATATTAAAGGCCTGATTGTGAGCGACTACAGCGAGGTTTATTCTCACTGGAAAGCCGCTAAAAGCCTTTCGGACTGGATGCGCGAATACGACGTGCCCGGAATCACCGGCGTAGACACCCGTGCCCTCACTCAATACATCCGTGAAAATGGCTCTCAACCTGGAAAAATCCACCCTACTGACTGCGAAGCAGGCAGCGATTTCTACGACCCCAATGCGGTGAACCTGGTGGCCAAAGTGAGCCCCACAGAAATTCATGAATACGGAAACGGGAAAAAGCACATTGCCGTGATCGACTGCGGAGTTAAAAACAATACTTTGCGCAGCTTTTTGAACCGCGGCGTTAAAATCACGCGCTTCCCTTGGAACAGCAGCCCTTTCCGTTATGAAGAGCAGAGCGCCAGCTCCCCTACAAAAAAGGTGAAATTCGACGGCATCTTCTTCTCCAACGGCCCAGGCGACCCCTCCATGATGGAAGAAACCGTGGAGATTATGAAAGAATGTTTCGAGCGAAAAATCCCCACTTTTGGAATTTGTTTAGGGACACAAATCATGGGAATCGCCGCCGGCGCCAAAACCTACAAGCTCAAGTACGGACACCGCGGACAAAACCAACCTTGCATCGATACCACCACGGGCCGCTGCTACATCACCTCACAAAACCACGGATTCGCCGTGGACCCAAAAAAGCTTTCCAAAGACTGGGAAGTCTATTTTGAAAACGCAAACGACGGCTGCGTAGAGGGCCTCCGCCACAAAAACCTTCCGTTCTTTTCCTCACAATTCCACCCCGAGGCGGCGCCCGGCCCCACCGACACTTCTTTCCTGTTCGACGAATTCGTCGCCTTGTTGTAGAATAGCCTCCGCATTAGCACGCCACGCTCATGAAACAGTTTTTCTTCGCCTTTCTTTTGCTCGCGATGAGCAGTTCCTTCCCTGTAATTTTAGCTTTGGCCGAAGAAACCGCCGCGCCCCAAGTGGACGAGCCGCTCTCTCCCGTGGACGCAAACAAAGCCATCCTCACCGGTGAAGCCGACCCCGGCGCTATGATTATGGTGGTGGGCGGACGCTATGAAATCCCCACGGCCACCGCCGACGCGCAGGGCAAGTTCTCGGTGGAAGTTGCGCTAGTGCAAGAAAGCAGCAACACTTTTTATATTACGGCCGCCACCGCAGGTGCTGATCCCAGCGAGTCGATTGAAGTGGTGATCGTGGAAGGTGCCGAAGTAACCCAAGCGTACGAAGCGAGCACGGGTGAAGACCACACCGCCCCAGACGCCCCGGACCTGGAGGAAACTGACGTGGAAACCACGGACAGCACTTACACCATTGAAGGAAGCGGCGAAGCCAAAGGACATGTGCTGGTGAACGGTGAAGACAGCGAAGAAACAGTGGACAGCGACGGAAGTTTTTCTGTGGAAGTAGAGCTGACCGGAGACGGTGAAAAAGACACTTTCAGCATTTCTATACAAGACAAGGCCGGCAACGTGAGCTCGGGTGTAAAAGTCTATGTTACAGGCGGCGGAGAAGCCGACGAAAGTTCAACCGAAGAGGATAAAGAACCGCTCACCGACATTGAAAGCCACTGGGCCAAGGACTATATAAACCAGCTCTACAACGACGATGTGATTTCCGGTTACGGAGACGGCCGCTTTGGCCCGGACGACAAGATCACGCGCGCGCAAATTGTAAAAATCGCTCTGCTCGGCTTTGACCACCCCTTGGGAATTGAAGAAATTTCCAGTTTCTCCGATGTCGATCGAAGTGGATGGTACATCGATTACGTAGACACCGCCGCAGCCAGCCTGGGAATCGTGACCGGTTACTCCGACAACACCTTCCGCCCCAACAACGAAGTGACCCGCGCGGAAGCCCTTAAAATCATTTTGGTGGCCGGCGGTATCAGCGACTTCCCTTCTGTAGTCCCCAACTTTTCCGACGTAGACACCGTGGCCGACTGGTTTGCCAAGTACACCGCTTACGCCAAAAGTTCCGGCCTGATCGGCGGCTACACCGACGGCACCTTCCGCGGCAATCAAAGCATCACCCGCGCCGAAGTTTGTAAGATTGTAGTGGAACTCATGGAATAATCCCACTCGTTCAACGGGAGCAGAAAAGGCCTCATCATGATTCGTCCTTTTCTTTCCTAAACTTTATGTTTCACTCGTGGGATTATTCCATGAGAGGAAGAGGGCATGAAGATTCATAAACCTAAAGGAAGCAAGGAAAAGTTCATGAACTTTTCCGGAGCGCTCCAGGAATCTGAATGACCTTTTTCTCTCGTCTAGGGAATAAACCTACGAGGTGATACAATCCCTCCATGTTCATTTGTCTCGACCTCGAAACCACCGGCCTCAGCTCTCAAGACGACCATATTATTGAAGTGGCCATCGTTTTGTTTGATCGCGAAAAAATCCTCGATCAATGGTCCACGCTTGTGAAGCCCGCCATTTCCATTCCCGCGTTCACAACCCACCTCACCGGCATCACCAACGAGATGGTAAAAGACGCTCCTGCCCTCCACGAAGTGAAAGAAAAAATTCTGGAAAAACTCGGCGCCTACCCCATCATGGGACACTTCATTCCCTTCGACGTTGGCTTCCTGAATGCCAAAGGATTCGGCGTGCCAAACCAAATGCTAGACTCCTGCCAACTCGCCCAAGCCTTCATGGCCAAAGAGACGAGTTACAGTTTGGAAGTGCTCTGTCAAAAACTCGGCATCCGGCAAGTCAGCGCCCACCGCGCCCTGGACGACGTGCTCGCAAATATTGAACTTTTTTGGGAAATCAGTGACCACGTGCGTGCGCTTTCCGCAAAAGAAAAAGCCGCCATTCGTCCGCTGCTGGAAAAAAGTGACTGGGCTTGGGCCGAGCATATTCTCCCCCTGCTGGACGATGGAAAAAAGGGAAAGCGTTTCACTGAAACCGAGGCCGTGGAAAATTCTGCACACTCCGAAGAACACGCAAATTTAGCCGAGCTCGCGGCAACCTTGAAGACGCCTTTTTTACTGGAAGAACGCAGCCACACTTACCAGGATTTACTCAACTACGCGCTCAGCCGTGACGAGAAATCTTTGCTCGTGGTAGACGTGCCCGAGCACCTGCCCGCGCACAAAGATTTGGGCATTTTAAAACACCCCAATTCATACTTGGACGAGAACCGATTTGGCCTTTTTATTAGCAAGGAACGTCTGACCGGCACCGAGACCATGATCGCCGTGAAAATGCAGCTCTGGCTCCTGGAAACCCAGACCGGTGACAAAGCCGAACTACGCTTCATTAAGGAAGAAAAAGAAGTGTGGTTCGACCTCTGCTGCCAAGAAAGCGGCGCACCCGAATCCTTCTTTGCCAAGGCCCAAAAATCCAGCCAAGAAAAAAAAGTTATGGCGGTGGGCCAGCATTATTTCCTTAAAGACCGCAGCCGCAAAGATCCCCTACTGAGCCTACCGGCCGTGGTGATTGTGGGCGAAACCGAACAGCTCGTGATCGGCATAGAAGACGCGTGGCACATCCGCCTCAGCGAAAGCCGTTTCATCCAAGATTTGAACCGAATCAAAAACGAAAATCCTGCTGCAAGCGAAGTCATCGATTCCCTCGCCACCAAAGTCTCTATTTTGTTTGGATTCCTGGGTATGGTGATGCAAACGCACGGCAATATGCACGACCCGCACCACGCGCTGGTGCTCGAAACCCACCACTTCAATACCACCGAATGGAACAAGGTAAAAGGCTCCGCCGATTCTATTGAAAGCATGGTGTCCGCGCTCGGTGACCACTGCAAAAAAAGCACCGCACTGGAAGAGTTCAGCCGCTACCTTTTGTACCTCACCAAAATCCTTCAGCTCAATGCTCCCGTACTTTGGATAACGCTCAGCAAGGAACTTCAACCCATCGTGCATGCCTTCCCAAAAAATGCGCATGAAATCTTTGTGGAACGTGTGTGGCACGGCGTCAGCCAACTGCACCTTTTTTCTCACCACGGAAATTTAAAAGACGATTTTGCTTTTCTAAAACAGGAGCTGGGCTTGCCCGCAGACATTCAAACTCAGTCCGCCGCGGAAGCCCTACCTCTGCCCCTGTATTACCCTGAAAAAACCATCCGCAGCCCCAACGATCCGCAGAACATTGAAGACGTGGTAAACGAGCTAAAAAGCTGGCTACCGAAGGCAGAAGGCAACGCCATGCTCATCGCCAATTCCATGGCCACCGCGGAACAATTTTTCTACAAACTTGGCAAAGTCACCAAAGAACTGGGCCTCAAATTGCTGGTGCAAAACATGGGCGGAGGCATGGGAAAAATCGCCAAACTTTCCGGCAAAACCGACGGCAAAAATGTCTTCGTGGGCAATGAAGATTTCATGAATTTCCTTATGAACGAAGGCATCGCCCTAAACTTCCTTGCTATGCACCGCCTGCCATTCGGCAGCCCCGAAGATCCTATTCAAAAAGCCCGCACCGCGCGCCTAAAAGACCCCTACAAAGAGTTCACGCTGCCCCACACCAGCCTCCGCTACGAAACCTTGCTCAGCCACTTCCTCGGCAACGCCTGGCACGGCAAAAAAATCCTCATCCTCGACCCACGCGTGAACGACTACGACGGCTATTTCAACTAGGATTTCACTGCACCTACAAAATCTAAATAATTTTCTGGAGTAATGACTTCGTAAGTAGATTCTTTATAAGTCTGCAACCAAAGCTTAGGCGGTTTTGATTTTTTACCCTTTTTATCAGACCATTTACACTCATAACCAAATAAACGACCTTCTCGTTGTTCCACCAAATCCACCTCTTGCTGTTCATAAGTTCTCCAGAAATACATCCCCGAAGAAAGTCCCGTATATTGACGAAACTTTAAGCGCTCAACAATAACAAAATTCTCCCACAGTTGACCAAAATCATTGCGCGAATCAGCTGGATTGAAGTTAGAGATCAAGGCGTTACGCACACCAACATCGAAGAAATAATACTTACTTTTACGACTGATCTCATTGCGCAAATTACCACTGTAGCCACGCAGTTCGAAAAGGACAAATGCCTTTTCTAGAATATCCAAATATCGTGCAACCGTTTTCCGATCTAAGCTCAATTGCTGGCCAAGCTCTGACAAGGAAACTTCCTGACCAATCTGTAGAGCAATTAACTTAAGAAGATCCAATAGAACTTTTGAATTTTTAATAGCATCAAGCTCCAGAACATCCTTAAAAAGATAGGAAAGTGTAATTTCCTCAAGAATTCGCTGTTTCTCTACATTAGAAGAAGCAGTAATCACACGAGGATAAGAGCCATAAATTAAATATTCTTCCAAACCTTGACGAACTTGATAAGCGTTCATTTGAGTAAGCAACTCATGTTGAGAAATTGGGTAGAGAATCAAGGTGCGCTTTCGACCCGTGAGAGGTTCCCCAATCTGACCTGCAAGTTCAAAAGAAGATGAGCCCGTAACAACAATAGAAAGCGGCTGAGAGGAATAATCGGCTAAAATTTTTAAACACTGGCCTACTTTAGGAAGCCGCTGAGCCTCATCAATGATTAATAAGTCATAACCTTTCCCATACTCCAAAATTTTCTCGAAGTCCTCTGATTCGAACAATGCCGCCAATTCTAGATTGTCTCCAGTAGCAAAATGCGACTTACCCTTAAAAACACTCTCCAGCTCACGAATAAGAGTAGTCTTGCCTACTTGTCTTGGTCCATAAAGAACCAGAACTTTTTTAGGCTCTAAATAATCTTGTAGAGATTGATAAGATCTTGGGATTTGCATACTTCCAGTATACCTGGCGGCCAGAATTTGTCAATTATGGGGAGGCCAAATCCCGTTTTTAGGCATAATTCAGCCAACTAGCTCGCAATAAACCGGGTTGCACTCCACTTCCCCACTCTCCACGGGTTCCATTGAAACGAGGCTCCACATTTCGTCGTGCCACTCATACACATAACGCGTGGCCGTGAAATCTTCCGGCTCAGCCGCATTATAGTTTAAAGCCACAAAACTAAACTGGTTCTCCTGAACCCAATTGAAGCTAGAAAGATAACTCGCTTCAAAATCAATGCTCGCCACTTTGTAGTCTTGTTCGTTCACTAAATCATAGACATGAACTTGCGCCTCCGCCTCATTCAACTGCACATAAATGAGCTTTTTCAAATTTGAACTCGGAGTGACCGGATACGAATTGGGAGTGAAATTAACGTTCACAAAATCAGGGAGCACCAAGGGCTCTCCCGTTACCGGCGACCGATAAATATATTGGCAATCCCCCTCTTCACTGCCGCAAATGGTATCTAAATCCAACACCAACGCATCCTCACTTTCACTCGTCAAAGCCGCACACATATTCAAATGTGGGACCCAAACGGCCGTGCCATCCAGAGCCTCTCCACCGCAGCTGCGAACACTATAAAAATGCACGCCCACCAAAATCGACGGTATTAAAAGAGCAAGGAGAATAGTGGGCCAGCGACTTTTCATAAGAAAAGCTTACTGCAAAGGTTCTACTTCGCCAACTTCATTTGTTTTTCTACCGCCAAGCGTTCACCTTTCAAGTACTGCACCTGGAAATCGCTGAGGTCCCCCTTTTCGAGTTCGGTGCGGAGGAAGGTCAAATATTCTTCGGTGGTCTTGTAAGAAACTTCACTCTGCTCTTCACAGTACAAACAAAGCAGCAGTGCTTCGTTCTTTTTGTGATCAAAACTGAAGATTCCATTACGCGCCAAGTAGGTTTGATCGCGGTTATCCACAGGGTCTTCAATCTTCACCGGCGAGAACAAAAGCGTCGTGGTGAAATTAGCGTGGTGTGGCAAGATTTGCACACGTCCCACTTCAGTATTGAAGCTCAGTGAACCGACTTTGCCTTCAAAGACATCGCGGTCTGGCGTCCGAATTATAAGGTTGAATTCGCTCATGGGAATTATTTTTTAGAAGCCTCGTGCTTAGCCACCACGTCTTCAATAGAAGGCGCCATGTAGAAGTGTTGTTCGTCGATGTGGTCGTATTTTCCTTCCAAGATTTCCTTGAACGCGCGAACCGTGTCAGCCACCTTGTAATACTGTCCAGGCATGCTGGTGAATTGTTCCGCCACGTAGAAGTTTTGAGAAAGGAATTTTTGGATCTTACGAGCTCGGTACACGGCACGTCGGTCGTCTTCAGAAAGTTCATCCATACCCAGAATCGCAATCACGTCTTGGAGTTCCTTGTAACGTTGGAGGATTTGTCGAACTTGAGTCGCTACGCCGTAGTGCTCTTCTCCCACGATGTCTGCCTTGAGAGCAGTAGAAGTGGAATCGAGTGGATCCACCGCTGGGAAAAGTCCCATGGACGCTTGCTTACGAGAGAGCGTGATGGTTGCATCCAAGTGGGCGAAAGTCGTAGCAGGCGCAGGATCCGTAAGATCGTCCGCTGGCACGTACACCGCTTGCACAGAAGTGATAGATCCTTTTTTAGTAGAAGTGATACGTTCTTGCAGAGCCGCCATGTCGGTTGCGAGCGTAGGCTGGTAACCCACGGCAGAAGGCAGACGTCCGAGCAGAGCAGATACTTCAGCTCCGGCCTGAGTGAATCGGAAAATATTGTCCACGAACATCAGAATGTCGAGTCCATCGTCACGGAATTTTTCCGCAATGGTAAGACCCGTAAGCGCCACACGCATACGAGCTCCAGGAGGTTCGTTCATTTGTCCGAACACCATGGCGAGCTTGTCGATAACTCCGCTTTCTTTCATTTCTCCAATGAGGTCATTTCCTTCACGGCTGCGTTCCCCCACTCCAGCAAACACAGAATATCCTCCGTGACCCATGGCCACGTTGTGAATAAGTTCTTGCATGATCACGGTCTTCCCTACTCCGGCTCCTCCGAACAGCGCCACCTTTCCTCCCTTAATAAAAGGACAGAGAAGATCCACCACTTTGATTCCCGTTTCAAAAATCTCTACGGTTGGGCTTTGGTCTTCGAGGCTAGGTGCTTCTGCGTGAATTCCACGGTATTCCGTTCCCTTAGGCAATTCAGGTCCTCCATCGATCAAGTCTCCCGTTACGTTGAGCACACGTCCAAGCACGGCTTTCCCCACCGGCGTTTGAATTTCTTTTTGAGTGTCCAAAACCTCCAATCCCACGGCGAGTCCGTCGGTGGTGGTCATAGCTACCGTTCGTACCACCCCGTTTCCAAGGTGAGCGAGCACTTCGAGCACCACGCGTCCCGCAGGACCTTCGGTGTAAAGCGCAGAAAATTGAGTGGGTACGTGATCCGCAAAATATGCATCCACGACCACTCCGATGATTCGGACGATCTTACCGGCTGGCAATGTTGTTTGTTCTGTCATAAGGAGTTTAGAGATTAAGGGGGAAAAGGACCCTCCGCGTTGCTGCGGGTCTGTTAAGAGGAGATAGCCGCGCTGGCGCCCACGAGCTCGGCAATTTCTTGCGTAATAGCTTGTTGGCGGGCTTTGTTATATTGAAGCGACAATTCAGAAGTGATTTTATCGGCCGCATCGGTCGCTGCTTGCATGGCCATCATACGGCTAGAATATTCACTGGCCTTGAGTTCCAAGAAGGATTCCAAGAAAAGTGAGGAGACCACTTGCTGATGAAGACGGTTGACCACGTATTCTTTTGAAGGCTCGTAAATCATCAAATCATCGGGCTTTTTGTGACGACGATGCTTGTTTTCTTCGGTCCCAATATTGCTCTCCACCATCGCTCGAGTGAACGGGAGGAAAGTTTTGAGAACCGGGTAAAACGTAAAGGAATTTTTGTAGTGAGGCGCCACGAGCACGATTTCTTTCACATTCCCTTTGGTCCAAAAGGCCAAAAGTTCGTCCACAATTTTGAGAGCTTCCACGGTGTTCATTTTTTCTGGCACACCCACAAAATGTTTGTCGATGTGGATGCCGTTGCTGCGTGCAAAGTCGGTTCCCTTTTTTCCAAGGGTCACGAGCATGCGTTCATTTTCTTGCAAAGCGTTCCAACGTTCGCTGCGGAAAAGTCCGTTGATGAGCTTCGTGTTCAGCGGTCCGCACAGTCCCTTGTCGGAAGTGTAGAGCACAAAGAGCACTTGGCCCTTTTCGCGTTGCTCGGTGAACTGGCTCATCACGTGGATATTTTCTTCCAGCAAATCAATGAGATCCCACACATAACGACGGGTCGAAACCGCACGTTTTTGAAATTGGCGCATCTTGCTCGCCGCCACCAATTGCATGGCTTTAGTGATCTTACGAGTGTTCTTCACACCCGTAATCCGCTTCCGAATTTCTAGTAAACTTCCTGACATATAGCTGCGGGTCTAGTTAAAGAATTTTTCTACAATGGCTTTGATGCCGCTTTCAATTTCTGGGCTCATTTCTTTCTTGGCCGTGATGTCCTTCACCAAGTCTTGGTGGCTGGATTCCACGAGTGCAAAGAGAGATTTCATACGAGCGCCCACGTCTTCCGCTTCCACTTTATCGAGGTAACCCTTGGTCGCACAGAAGAGCACGAGCACTTCTTGCCAGAGTTTGTATGGAGCGTTTTGTCCTTGCTTGAGTGCTTCCACCACACGTTTACCACGAGTGAGCTGAGCCTTAGTCGTAGCGTCGAGTTCAGAAGCAAACTGAGAGAACGCTTCCAATTCGTAGTACTGCGCGAGGTCGAGTTTTGCAGATCCAGATACCTTCTTCATGATCTTGGTTTGTGCCGATCCTCCCACACGAGATACGGATGTACCTACGTTGATCGCAGGACGAATACCTTTGTTGAAGAGCTGTGGTTCCAAGAAGATTTGTCCATCGGTGATGGAAATTACGTTCGTAGGAATGTAGGCAGAAATATCCGCTGCTTGCGTTTCAATAATAGGCAATGCAGTCAAACTTCCTCCCCCGTTTTCATCGTTGAGTTTCGCTGCACGTTCGAGCAAACGAGAGTGGAGATAAAACACGTCTCCTGGATACGCCTCACGTCCTGGTGGACGGCGGAGCAGCAGGGACATTTCACGGTAAGCCACGGCGTGCTTAGAAAGATCATCGTAAATCACGAGCACATCTTTTCCTTTCGCCATGAAATATTCTCCCACCGCGCATCCGGCGTAAGGCGCCAAGTATTGCATAACGGCCGAAGACGAAGCGGAAGCAGACACCACAATGGTGTAGTCCATAGCTCCGTGTTTCTTCAAAGTTTCGATCACTTGCGCCGTACGAGACTGACGTTGTCCAATCGCCACGTAGACACAGATCATGTTTTCAGTTTTCTGATTGATGATGGTGTCGATAGCGATGGTCGTCTTACCTGTTTGGCGATCTCCGATAATAAGTTCACGTTGTCCACGTCCTACTGGGATAAGTGCATCGATGGCCACGATTCCTGTCTGCACCGGTTGGTGCACGGATTTTCGAACCATTACGGACGGAGCCACCGCTTCATGAGGCATACGAGTGCCTCCCTTAATAGCCGCTTGTCCATCGAGCGGAGCCCCGAGGGGATCCACCGTACGTCCGAGGAGTTCTTCACTCACGGGAATAGACATGTATTGTCCAGTCGCGCGAACAAAGAGTCCTTCACGAACTCCACGATCCGCTTGTAGTACGAGAGCATACGCAGAGTCTTTTTCAAGGTTCATCACCAGCGCTTCCGCTTCCACACCTTCGATTTTTACCACCTCATTCATTTTCAAATTAGAGAGACCCTTAACCCAGATAACTCCGTCTTTATAAGACTGAATTACTCCGTGGTTTCCGCCGGCCTCCGTAGCCGCTTCGGACTGCGTGAGCGCGGTCTCGATTTGAGCCAGGAATTGATGTAAAGATTCTTTAGCCATAAACATGCACGCCAGTGCCAATTAAAAATTAAAGAGAAGTGAGTTTTTGAACTTGAGAGAACCAAGAGAGGTCATGAGACTGTCCATTGATGAATACACGGAATCCGCCGATGAGCTGACGGTTGACTTGAAAGCTCGGAAACGTGAGCGGATGGTCGTGCGCGAATTTTTCACGCATTTCCTTTTTAAGTTCGGGCGCAATGTCCCGTGGGGCTTGTACCACAATCGTGCCTGCATCGGCTACACTCTTAGAGAGTAGTTCGAGCGCCTCAGAGATTTCCTGGTACGAGTTCGTAACTAGGAGATCACGCAGGGCTGCGGCCGTGTGTGAGTCACTTTCAATGAGCTGCTCTGCCTTTTTCTTGCGTTCTTCATAGGGAAGCAGATAAAAACTGCCACCCAAAGCATCCAATTTAGAAGCGAAATGTTCAGCAAAGAATTGCAGCACGGCCTTAAAGAACGCGCTGTTTTTCAAGTTCAAACTATTTAGATCCGTTCCATTGATGACTTGGAACACCAGCCGGAGGTCGCTCATAAGAGCGTCATCAGACGTAGCGTCCAAATAATCTTTGAAAACTTGTGGACCCTTGAAGTCCTTACCCTTTGTGAGGGCTCGGAGGATTTCTAGAGTGAGCGCACTGAGAAAATCTTTAAACATTTTTAACGCCTATCGGCAGTGTTAAATTGCTTCCAACTGTCCTTGATGCTGGCTTCCACCACTTCTTCAGGAACTTTGTTCTGAACAATGTGAAGCACAACTTTCTTGATGAGATCCATGGTCGCCTTTTCAGCTTCCTTAAGAAGTTCATCTTTTCGGCGAGTGATATCGGCGTCAGCCTTAGCCAGCATTTCATTGCGGGCGCTTTCCATTTCGGCAGTCAGCTCAGCGCGTTTTTCCTCCGTAAACTTGCGGAGATTTTCCATTTCGCGTTTGAGCGTTTCTTCTGCTTTCTTGGAAGCTTCAGCGGCTTCGATCGATTTTTTATCGAGCTCAACCTTTAAGAGTTGCGCCTCTTCCACACTGCTACGAATTTGGTCTCGTCTTTGGTCGAGGTAGCGGAGAATCGGCTTATAAAGAACGTAAATTAAAACGACAAGAAGCAGCCCCGTGTTGAGCAGGTAGAGAAGTATGCTGAGCGGATCTATTCCGAGTTTAGCTAAACCTTCCATAAAAGGGGCTGTTTAAAAAAGTAAGTGTTATACGAAGAGGAGAATCAAAGAAACCAAGAAGCAGTACACTCCAAGAGATTCTACGAAGGCCATAGCAATCAACATGTTCGTGAACATTTTTCCTTGCATTTCTGGGTTTCGGCTTACCGCTTCCATCGTCTTTGCAGCGATGTGGGCTTCTCCGAGAGCAGGTCCAGCAACCCCGATAGCAACAGCGAGTGCAGCTCCGAGTACTTTCATCATTTCGATATCCATATAAGGTTTGGTTAGGGGATTAAATGGATGAATAAATTAAATCGTTTTTGTTTTGTGCGCTTTGCGCTCTGTTAATCATGGTGCGAAGTCGCGTGCACCAAATTATTTGATATGAAGATCGTGGACAGCAGAGTAAACACAAAGGCCTGAATGAGTCCAGCAAACGAGGCCAGAATAATAAACGGAATAGGTGCCACAAATTGAGTCGCGAACATAAGCCCGGAAATAACGATAATCACCACTTCCCCCGCGAGTAAGTTTCCAAACAAACGAGTTCCGAGTGAAATAACTTTGATGAAGTCTCCCAAAATTTCGAGCACTCCCAGGAAGATTTCAATTCCTGCGTTGAAGAGTTCTCCAATAGGTTTCTTTCCCGTAAGCACTTGGAACAAAGGCTTAACACGAATGTAATTTCCAATGTGTTGGAGTGGGGACGCCGTGAAGGCGATCAAGTGAGCCGCTCCCATCGTGATGATGGCCAGAGCAATCGTTAAGCTGTAATCCGTAGTAGGTGTGCGGAAAAAGTGCCCGTGTTCCGTCACAAAACTTCCCACAATGGGAATCAAAATAAAGGAATTCGCTACGAGCACAAAAAGGAACAAAGTAATGATGAGCGGTGCGATCAAGCGCGCCTTTTTTTCGCCCACGGCATCTTCGAGCTGAGTGAAGAACATCATAAACATGTCTTCAAAAAGCACCTGCATACGGCTTGGCACCACTCCTGCCTTGCGGCGAACCGCTAAAGCAAAAAGTATAACGATCAAAGTGCTTACAAACGTAGCGGTCATGGTGTTGGTCACCGTGAAATTCCCAATTTGAAACGCCGGTTCGGCAGCCAACTGAATATGCATCCCAGCTTCTTCCTGGCCAGCTTCTTCAACAGTGTAAACATCTTGCGTCATCAGTCTTGAGGGTTATCTTTAACGTAGCGTTGCATGATTTTTATAGTCATGACTTGAGAGATCGGCAAAGAAAGTACCAGGGCGACGCCAAAAATCCAAGGCGAGGTTTCGAGCCATTTGTCCAAAAAGTAGCCGGGAACTCCAAACAGCGCCACCGTCCCCACCGTAGCCGCGAGCACGCGTGACGTGATCTCGGTGTAGTGCTTAAACGCACGCGCCATGATGGATCTTTGGGAATCTTTGTCGGTGCTCATAACGTGTGTTTGGCTCATTGATGCGTAATTGGAACGCCGATAGTGTACTCATCCGCGCGCAAAAATCAAGAGCCTTAGAGCTCGGTCTGACTTTAGGGTATTTATTGACTTTCGCCACAAAAAAGATTTTTATAATCTCTCGGAAGAAAACCAATTAATTTTTTACTTATTTAATTTTTTACCTATGGCACGCACCGATGAAAACGCTGGACGAGGAGACGTAGACCTGAGTATGAATGACATACGAGAGGCTTACGAAATTTCAAGTGGCCAGAATACGGGTGAAAAAAAGTTTATAGATTCTCCCCTGTTTGAAGGCGTCAGCACTCGAACAAAAAGAGATTTTGAGGATGTAATGAGAGCTGAGCGCAGAACGATTCAAAAAGATGAAGTCATGACTCGACACTCCGTTGAAATCCCTAAACCTGGTTCAACGGTTCCACCCTCTTCCCTCAATCCACTCTGGGTTCGCGATAGAGAATTAATAGAAGCCGGCTTATACGACTTGCCCGATAAACCCGATGGCAAATCTAAAAAGCAATTGGGGAATCCTGCAAAATACGAAGTCCTTGGCCTTAGAGCTTGGTTTGCAGGAGCCGTGGAGACCCCTATAGCCATAGTTCCAGGATTACAAGTGCGGGCGACAACAAAACAAACCGTAACGCGGATTCCGTCCTTGGCTAAAATGGAGGTTCCTGATGCAGATTTGGCACGATTAATGAACAATACCGCCGGCGTTTTTAGCGGACTGTTAGCTACCGATAACAGTGCGGAGATCGTTAAGGAATCCGGCTACACTCCTCATCAAGTACCCAATATGGCAACGGCAGAAGCAAGCGCCTTTTCAGGCATAGCCGGTTCTAGAGAAGCCCGCTTAGTCGTTCGTCAAGGTTTCACCCCACCAAAAAGTTTGGTCGGCCCCCACGCCATTGTCTTAAGTGGTGGCGGAGTATTCATAAGTAAATTCGATGCAGACCTACACCGCGGAAGGAACTTAAATGCAATTCTAGAAGCAGGCGTAGTCCCCCTGGCTCAACTGGGAAATTCTGAAGATGATTCGGCAGAGAACGAGGCACTTGCCTTTCAATGGGTTGGTCTAAATACGGCAAGGAACGAAGCCTCAGCCGTATTCTTCCCCACAAGAGAAGGCAGTAGAGCAAGGTACGTGCCTCTAAATGACCTGACCTTACGTCTACTGACCTTAAACTCAATGGCAGAAACCGCCGCCAGTATGCATCGCCATATTGGTACCTTGCAGGCCAATGAAAGCATTATTAATAAAATAGGCAAACGTTGGGCCGGCCTACGAGGGCTCTTTGGAGTTTAATCCTCACTTCAACCTCGCTCGCATCTCTTCTACCTCATCGCGAATGATGGCAGCCTTTTCAAATTCCATATTCTGGGCGGCCAAATCCATTTCGGCTTCCAGCACTTCAATAAGACGGAAGAGTTCTTCCTTGGGCACTTTTTTGGAATCGTAACGGCGCACTTGTTTGGCTTCTTCATTTTTACGGTGCATTTCAATATCTTTAATCGCCTTGCGAATGGTCTGCGGCGTGATGCCGTGTTTTTCATTATGAGCCATTTGCTTCTCACGGCGGCGGTAGGTTTCGTCAATCGCTCCCTTCATTCCATCGGTCATCTTGCTCGCGTACATAATCACATACCCGTCCGCATTACGCGCGGCTCGTCCAATGGTCTGGATGAGCGCGGAAGTGCTTCGCAAAAACCCTTCTTTATCCGCGTCCAAAATCGCCACCAGCGAAACCTCGGGGAGGTCGAGTCCTTCACGCAAGAGGTTGATTCCAACGAGCACATCAAAGATTCCAAGTCGCAGGTCGCGCAGAATTTCAATGCGTTCCAGCGTATCGATATCGCTGTGCAAATAACGCACCTTCACCCCGGCTTCCGTTAAATATTCCGTCAAATCTTCGGAGCTTCGTTTGGTGAGGGTGGTCACCAGCACGCGGTCGCCCTTCACCGTTCGTTTCACAATTTCGCTCATCAAATCATCGATCTGCCCTTCCTTGGGTCGCACCGAAATTTCCGGGTCAATCAACCCGGTAGGACGAATGATTTGTTCCACCAAATTATCCTTCTTGGCCATTTCGTATTTAGCGGGCGTCGCCGAAACATAGATCACGGACTTCATATATCCTTCAATTTCCTCAAACTTCAGCGGACGGTTGTCCAGCGCCGACGGCAAACGGAACCCGTGCTCAATCAAAGTTTGTTTTCGGGAAAGATTTCCGTTGTGCATGGCACCCAGCTGTGGAATAGACATGTGCGATTCATCAATCACCATCAAAAAGTCCTTGGGGAAATATTCCAGCAGCGTAGCCGGCATGCCTCCCCCTTCTCCAAAGTAACGCACGTAGTTTTCAATACCCGTGGTGTAACCGGTCTCCAGCAAAATCTCCAAATCGTACTCGGTTCGGCTGCGCAGTCGGTGCGCCTCCACAATCTTACCCATGGATTCCAGTTGCTTCACGCGGTCATCGAGTTCCAGACGAATCCCCACCACCGCATTTTTGATTTTTTCTTCCGTAGTCACGGCGTGTTTTGCCGGGAAAATCGTGATCTCCTCCAGCTCGCCCATGAGTTCGCCCGTGAACGGTTCCACCTCCGTGATTTTTTCAATTTCATCGTCCCAAAATTCCAACCGAATCGCAGTGTCGCCTCCGGGAGGAAACACCTCAATGGTGTCCCCAAGCACGTGGAACATTCCTTGCTTAAAGTCCATGGCTGCGCGCACATATTGCAGATCCGTGAACTGGCGGAGCAGCGCATCACGCGGAATTTTATCACCCGGCTTCAGCTCAATGCGCATATCCAAATATTCCTTTGGCGATCCCAGTCCGTAGATACAAGACACCGACGCCACCACAATCACATCCCGGCGAGTCAGCAAACTTTCGGTCGCCTTGTGGCGGTATTTGTTGATCTCGTCATTGATCTGCGCGTCTTTTTCAATATAGGTGTCGCTGCTGGGCAAATACGCTTCCGGCTGGTAGTAGTCGTAATAAGAAACGAAGTAACACACCGCGTTGTCCGGAAACATTTCCTTAAACTCCGTGCACAGCTGCGCCGCCAACGTTTTGTTGTGCGCCAAAACCAGCGTTGGCCGCTGCGTCTGCTGAATCACGTTGGCAATTGTGAACGTTTTTCCCGTTCCCGTGGCTCCCAAAAGCACTTGGTTGGATTTGCCATCTTTCAGTCCCTTCACCAACTGTTCAATCGCCACGGGCTGGTCTCCCTTGGGCGTCATCTCCGTACTTATTTTGAATTTTTTCTGAATCATACAAAATCCTCTTTGAGGAAAAGCCCAAGGAGTTTACCAGAGAAACCGCTCACTAGCAAACGAGCCCATCAGGGGCGCCTCCAGAATAGAAACCCCGTGGTGGGTCGCTTGGCATCAGGATGCGTATTGCAAGCCGGCCAAGAGCGATGTGGATCGCGTACGTTTGTAAATGCCCCGCTATCATCAAAAAATTGACGGAAATAATTGCTCGCGCCCATTTGAGTCAAAAAACCAAATTCCAAATTCAAGCGATCTACTACGCTACTACAATGCACGGCAAAAAATCCTGGATTGCCCGCGCTAGTAAAAGGCACCACCTCAGCTGGAAAGTCCTTTCCCAAGCCTGAAGCTTGAAAAATGGGGTCTTGACAAATTTTACGCGTCAACTGTGAAGTATCCACTCGATTGAACCCACCGTCCAGCAAGGCTGCCCTCAGCTGTTCTTCAAAAAGGGATGTCGAAGCATGTGGCTCCAGCGCACGCCAATAGGCGGCTGAATGAGGGTCTCGAATGGCTCGCAAAACCTCTTCGTCATCAGGCTCATGTCTTTTAAAGCTCTCCGCCACCCCACTTTTTGAGACAACACCCATAGTTTATCGGATTATACGATGTTTTCGCTCACCAGATAATAAAGTACTGTACCACCCTTGAGACTTTGAACTCAAGTTTACCTGCATTTTAGCCGCCAAGAGTAACCCGTAAAGTGCCTGTAGAAATACCATAGAGTGAATAATAGCATTATAAACTATTTTGTCAACCTTATCCCCTGCAGAAAGCGCCTCGTTCCAGTATGATAAAAACAACTTTAAGATCATTCCATGCCCAATCATCTCCTTCAATTCGCCAAAAAAGTCGCCTACGACGCCGGTAAAATGGCCCTCACCTACCAGAAAAAAGCCTTCACCGTGAGCACCAAAAGCGGCGCCAACGATCTGGTCACCGATATAGACAAAATCTGCGACGAATTCATCACCCGCACCATCCTCACCCACTTCCCCGATCACTCTATTTTGAGCGAGGAATCAGGTTTAAAAGAAGGAACCGGCGAGTACAAATGGATCATCGACCCCATAGACGGAACCACCAACCTTGCCCACGGCCTGCCCCTTTTTGCCATCTCGATTGCAGTGGTCCACCAGGGTAAACCCATCATTGGAGTGGTAGAAATCCCTGCCCTGGGCGAGACCTTTTGGGGTCAACAAGGAAAAGGCGCCTTTATTGGGATGAAGCCCATCCACGTGTCCAAGGTATCAGACCTTAAAAAGAGTCTGCTGGGAACCGGATTTCCCTATGAACGAACGTCCCCCCGCTACAAAAAGACCATGGAACTTTTTGATGCCTTTTACAGCGCCGGCCAAGGAGTACGTCGCTTCGGCAGCGCCGCGCTAGATCTGTGCTTTGTAGCCGCCGGCCGTTTTGACGGTTTTTGGGAATACGATCTCCAACCCTGGGATGTGGCCGCCGGAAAAATCATTTTAGAAGAAGCAGGTGGAACCGTGACCAACATGGACGGCAGCACCTTCAACCCCAAATTCAAAAACATCGTGGGCTCCAACGGTCTGGTGCACAGCGAAATGCTCAAAGTGATTCAAGCTCACGGAGCAGAGCTGCTTTGATGCGTCGGCGTTTCTTCAGCCGAATCACCAGCTAAAACTTGATAAGCACCGCTACAACAAGCCGCAACTAAAAGACTCGTTCCACCAACAACAAGGCCGACTGTTTTTC
This sequence comes from uncultured Candidatus Peribacteria bacterium, assembly GCA_965230905.1. Taxonomy (GTDB): domain Bacteria; phylum Patescibacteriota; class Gracilibacteria; order UBA1369; family 2-02-FULL-48-14; genus 2-02-FULL-48-14. Next base: position 608,509 of record OZ246396.1, on the reverse strand, counting down.
CAACCGAACTCCATGTGGGCTCGATTTTTTTCTCAAGAAGAGACTTATAAACATCTCTGTCGGCCCACTCGGCTTCTTCTACCTTTACCCCTACCCTCATCGGAGGGAATTGGCTCCCGAATCTAGGTTTTAGCTCAAACGAAGAAAGCTTGTTATTTACATACAAAGAATGGCTATTGGCATACGCATCGTTTGTAAAAGTTGAATTCGTTTCAACAACAGAAGCTTTTCCGTTCACCACAATCACTAAAAAGACACCCCGTCCGTAAGACCCAATTTCAACGGAAATCTCAAAAGCCTTATCTTCTTGAAGAGAAACCTTCATCAACTCACTTAAATCAAAAATGAGTTTTTCCCGAGTAGGTGGAACCTCCGCTACATCCCCTGATTTTAGCCTAGGTGGCAGTTGGGCTGACCCCTCCGCAATCTTATCAAATTCGTCTACTGACATATTGAACATAAATACTAGAGGTGAATCTTACTTAAAACATAAAATAAGTCAATGTGCTAGCCTTGGGACGCCTGTATTTCCATCTTCAGTTGCCCGAGCGCGGAAGCCGTTTCAATAACTTTTTCCATGTACGGTGTACGAGTAAAACCGCTGATTTTTTCCACCATGGCACAGGCGCGTAGTGTCTTTTGCCCCTGATTTGGATTGAGATAAGGGTAATCAAAAACCACCCACACCCCAACTTCATCCTTAAAAGCCTGCTCAACTTTAACCTTAGCTCCCCACCGGCATCCGAACAATCTTGTCCTCCCTGTAATCCGCCCCTCCGCTCAAAACTCCACCCTCCTCATCAATATGATGCAAAGCCAAACCACCCGCTCCGCGGATTTCGTCTGTATCCATAACTCGAAGAATCTCTCCTTTACGGGGTACTTCTTTTCTTTCTGGCTGCGGTAGGGATTCGGGAGCGGTGTCCATGGGCTCATTCTAAGCTAGCCTTGCAGAATTTACAATTTTCCCTTAGGATGCGCCCACGTGATCGTGTAGCTCAGTTGGATAGAGCATCAGCTTGCGGAGCTGAGGGTCGCAGGTTCGACTCCTGCCACGGTCACCAGATTTTGAAACTCGAAAGGAGCTTGCGAGCGTCCTCCTGCCACGGTCACCATTTTTAGTATGGAGTGTGCCTTACGCAGGTCAAACAGCCCTCTGTTTCAGGAACAAAAAGAGTCGCCTGCCTGTGAACGAAATCTTTTAAAGAGTCACGGATCCACTGCGGGTCAAAATCAGCAGAGACAATGCACAGGGCATCTCGATCTAGAGCCCCCCCAATATGGTCGGGAAGTCCCACATAGTAACGCCATTCCATTCTAACAGGCTCAGGACAAGCTTCGTGATCCTTTAGGAAAAGTTTTAACCACATGGGTAAATCATCGAGCAGTTCAGGCACTGGAGGATTTCCATTTTTAGGAAGATAGTGATTAAAAAAAGACGACTCCCTATCCAGCGAGCTAATTCCTATGCTATAGCTCAAACAACTGCACTGGTCTCTATCTCCGTTGAGTATAATCTCAGACACTCTTGCCGCTAATTCAGGAAGCTCCAGCTCCTCTAGGATAGCCTCAGAGACACCTGCCAAAGGAGGCTTTATAGGACGAATAGGCACTACTTTTTCATAAGCTCCTCGAATCACCTTGTGAAGCTCATCTAAATCCGTACGGGAAACAACTCCCTTCAAGCGGTCGTAAGCCCGCAACAATTCGCATAAAACCGTTTCGGGAGTATCCAGAGGCGCCTCCTCTTGGAGGAAAAGGTCCAAAGTATCCAAAGAAATATGCTTATTCATTTGAAATGATTAGAGGTGACTTTAAAACAAAAGAATGTATCCGTCAAGCATGCGGCTCATGTACTCTGACTTTTCAGTGTTGCACGGATGGTAATTGAAAAGTAACATTCCTTGCATATGCGCCAAAAGACTCGACTCATAGCAATCGGCGTTACACTCTTCATCCTAATGGCTTTTGTCGTGCCTTATTTGCTGATGCAAAAATTTTCCAGCCAGCAAGAACTTCAGGCCTTCATTATAAGCTGGGGCAATTGGGGGTTTTTGTTTTATACACTCTGCGGAATTGCGAGCACCGTGGTGCTTCCTCTCAACTACACCGTGGTAGGCCTGGCCGGCGGGTTTGTGTATGGAACCTTCCCCGCTTTCATCATGCTCTGGATTGCACGCGTGCTTGGAAATTGCATCAACTTTTTTTTGGGCCGACGCTACGGACGTAAGATTTTACAAGTTTTTGTAGCCGAAGAAAACGTACATAAATACGACGCTCTGCTGGCTTCCGAAAAAGCCATTCTGCTGTATTTCGTGCTCTGCTTTTTGCCAGGCTTTCCCGGCGACTACGCTGGATATTTCTTGGGGTTTTCGAAAATTAAAGCTGCGGTTTTTGTGCCCGTCACGGTGGTGGCTAACGTGGGCTGTGCCTTCAGCCTTGCCTACATGGGCAGCGGCCAAGCCTTCACCGATCCGGTTTTCCTCACGCTGTTTTCCGTGGTATTTATTAGTGGCCTGCTCTGGGTTCACACCGAAAAGAAAAAATTTCACCTTCAGTAAAATGTTCAAATCAAAACTCCTAAAATTTATCTTGGCACCTCTCCTGGTCTTCCTGACGAGTTTCGCTACAATGACACTATTTTTTAGCCAGCAAAGTGGGCACATACTCTGGGAAAACTTATTGGCCTCCGCCATCTTTGCCGCCGTCCTAGCTTTTTTTGCATTCATTTGCATGTTTAGTAAATGGATATTTTTAGGCTGGCTGGGAATAAGCCTTTTGGCTGCAGGCATGGCGTACCTGGCTGGGTGGGAATCGCTTTCCATCAATTATTTTCGCGGGAACTCTTACGACAGCAGCTGCCCTGTTTCTTTCTATTGCTTCAATACCGACGCACTGGGGTCCTGGTATTTATTAATAAAAGCTTCATTAGAAATTTTATTTCTATTTGATGTTATCGTTGGGTTCTCACTGGGAGTTCGTACTTTGGTGGCACTCAACGTGGCCTACCCGCAAACTCGGTACTACATGGGAACCTTTATACTTGGCCTCTTCACTTTTCTATTCAGCTGCATTCAAAGAATTCCCGATGTGCCAAACTACACCGGTTTTCAATACGCAATCTTGGGTCTAATGGGGCTCCTAGCACTGGCCTCTTTTTGTTTTGGAATATTCTACAAAACTCTTGGCACGCAAGTTGATAAACTCAAAAGAATTTACGGAGCAGCAGTGCTTTCTTACATTTCCCTACTGCCAATGCTCATACCCTTCGACGTCAGCTCAGCTGAAGATCAAAGAGCCGCGCTGATTGCTCGGATATTTTTTGGCGCACTAGGCCTTTTCACTTTTATTTACCTCGGCTTTTTTGCAAAAGTCCGCTCAAGCACGGAGACTCTCAATAGCAGCCCGACGATCCGCCGCTCCAAAAATAAAGGAGCCAGCCACTAGAATATTCGCACCCGCCTCCCTCACGAGTTTGGCGGTTTCAGCGTTGATTCCTCCATCCACAATAATATCCAGCTCGGGTTTCAGCTCGCGCAGACGACGGATTTTTTCGAGCGACTCAGGCATAAAAGCCTGCCCTCCAAAACCCGGTTCCACGCTCATCACCACTGCGGCATCCATGAGCGGCAAATATTTTTCGATCTCCAAAACCGGCGTCGCGGGCTTGATGGCCAAAGACGCTTGGCAGCCGAGTTCGCGGATGCGCGTGAGCACCGCGGCCGTATTTTCCAGCATCGCCTCATAGTGTACGGAAATAATATTCGCCCCGGCTTTTGCAAATTCCTCAATATATTTTTCGGGATGCTCAATCATCAAATGGCATTCAATGGGCAGCTTGGTTTTGATGCACTTCAGCACCGGCATGCCCACCGTGATGTTGGGCACAAAATGGCCATCCATCACGTCCACACTGATGATGTCGCTGTAGGGTTCAATGCTCGCAATTTCCTCATTCAAACGGCCGAAATCAGCAGAGAGAATGGAGGGGGCAATTTGGAGGGGAGCAGCAGCGCTCCGCGCTGTATTATTCATGTTCTTCAATGGCAGTGATTTTATCGATTCGGGCTTGGTGCCGTCCGCCTTCAAAAGGCGTGGCCAGGAAAGTTTTTACGATTTCGTCCGCCAGTTTTGGATCAGTGGTGCGTGCGCCCACGGTAACAATGTTGGCGTTGTTGTGTTGGCGTGAAAGCGTGGCTTCATTCACATCGTGCACATTGGCCGCGCGGATTCCTTTGAGTTTATTCGCCGCAATCGCTACGCCAATTCCCGTGCCACACACCAGCACGCCGCGGCTGTCGCCGTTCTCACGCACTTTCTCCCCCACTTCCCGCGCCAAATCCGGGTAATCCACCGATTCTTCGCTAAACGTCCCGAGATCAATCACTTCATAGCCCGCTGCTTTCATGCTTTCACGCAAAGTTTCCTTAAGCGGAAACCCGGCATGGTCTGCGCCGATGTAAACCTTCATAATACCTCGGTTACGGATTTATCTTCGTGCACACACTGAATCACTTTCGCCAGCATCGGCGCCACAGAAAGCGTCACCAGTCCTTTGAATTGTTTTTCTTTTGGTAGCGGAACGGTGTCCGTCACAATGACTTCCTTGAACTGAGTTTTCTTGAGTCGCTCCACGGCAGGCCCGGAAAACACCGCGTGCGTAGCCATCAAATAAATATCTTTGTTCGCGCCCTTTTTCAAAAGCGCCGCGTGCGCCGCCACCACCGATCCGGCGGTATCAATCATGTCATCCACCAAAATACAGGTTTTGCCCTCCACATCGCCCACCACGCTCGTCACTTCCGCGACGTTGAAACTAGGTCGTTCTTTGGTCAAAATCGCCAGGGGCATATCCAGGAAAGCAGCGAGCCGTCCGGCTTCTTTGGCAGCTCCCGCATCGGGCGCCACAATCACCGCATTCTTGAGTTTTTTCTTTTTCAAATAATCCGCGAAGAGTCGTTTGGTCTTCAAATTGTCCATCGGGAATGGGAAGAATCCCTGCGTTTGGTCGCTGTGAAAATGAATGGAAATCACGTGGTCTGCCCCCGCCGCCGCAATCAAACTCGCCATAAGCTTGGCAGAAATAGGCTCGCGCGGACTCGCCACACGATCTTGGCGGGCGTAGCCATAATGCGGAATCACCACGTGCACCGCCTTCGCAAAAGAGCGCTTCAGCGCATCGATCATAATAAAGAGTTGCATGTAGTCTTCGTTCACATCGCCGGTGCAGGTTTGCACAATGAACACATCCATTCCACGTACGGTTTCCTCCGGCTTCGCATAAATTTCCCCACACGCAAACCTGGAGATGTGCATTTTGGAAAGCGGCAGCTTCATGGCCTTTGCAATTGCGCTAGCCAGTGCCGGATGAGAAGAGCCCGAGAAAATGCGGAGGTTTTTTTGTGGAGACATGGGCTTCTATTGCCCTTATCTTACTGTAGTTCCTCAGCCATCTCAACGGCTTCTTCAATGTTTTGCATCAGAGTGGCAATCTTTAGGAACTCAGCATAGGTAACCTCATTGCCCGGACCAAAGGTGCCATCCCCATACCCACTCACCACTCCCTTTGCATAAGCATTGATTAAATACGGAGCGTACCAAGCGTTCAAGTCCACATCCGTGAAGGGATTTTCTGTAAGGTCATACAGCGCCAAAAGATCATCCCCATAAAGCTCATGGGTCCAATCTCCTTCAAAGAAGTATGAACACAGTTTGAGTGCCTCTGCACGGTTCACGATTCTATCTGTCTGGAAAGTTCCATCTGGGTAACCTTGTATAAGTCTTTGCTCATACGCAAACTGTATAAACCCTGCCTGGTCATCTGCCAAAGAAACATCTTCAAAGGCAATGGAACGTACATTCACCGTCATGGTATCTAGTGAATAGCCAGCCAGCACCAACAAGAATTCAAGAGCGTTTCCACGTGGCATTGCTTCATTGGGAGTACTAAGAATAGAGGTAAGGATGTCCAAGAAAGTGGGCTGGCTCACCGCCACTTCAATGATATTCGTTTCTTCAGCCAAATACTTAACGTACCCATTGGACCACTGGTCTTCATCCACCTGAACGTCGAATTCTTCCCAGATATTCACTTCTTCCTCCTCTTCCTCTTCGGTTTCTTCTTCGTCGGTTACTTCCTCCTCCTCTTCTTCAACAATCTCTTCCTCCTCTTCTTCCTCTTCATCGTCATTGGAGCTAGATGAAGAACCTCCACCACCTCCTCCGCCTCCAGAAGATGAGCTGCTAGAACTAGACGTGGTTCCTCCACTTAAATAGTAAGTCGCTAGCGTCAATTCATTACCATAATTGTCCACCGCGAAGATCTTAAAGAACTTGTTGCGGGGATCGGTATTGTTGATGGTGGTTCTAGCGGTGCTGGCCGTGGTGAGCGTAGCATCGTTATCGTTATCCCATTCCACTGCACTGCCGCTCCGTGCAATAACCTGGCTTTCAGTAACTCCAGACCAAATTTCATAGTGATTGAAGTTGGTATCGGTACTTGCAGTCCAAGACAAAACCACCTGACTATTTGAGAAATCGGTATGTCTAAAGTTTGCAAGTCCGCTTGGCCCAACGCGATCTAAAGTAAAGTTGGAACTGCTGGAGGCGGTGCCTTCCGCAACGCCATCGTAAGGCGTAATACGAATACGAGCATTAGAAATATCAGTAGAGCTGGCGATGTCCGTTGCAGACTCCCACACAATAGTAACCGTGTTAGCGCCGCTGGAGCTTAAAATATACGCACCGCTTTGTCCCACTTGGTAGGTCGCTGCATTGCTCACCGAAGGGTCGCCAAAAGTGGCAGACGTTTCACTGCCAGTCGTGCTGATAGTAGGGTCTGCCCAGCTGCTTCCTCCGTTCAAACTGTATTCCACTTTCCCCTGAAGAGTGTTGTCATCGTCTGGGTCGTCCATGATGAAAGTAATCGTAATGTCTCCATCTCCAGCGCTGCTTTGTACAGCCGTAACCGTGGCCACCGTAGGCGCCGCATTGAAGCTCCAATTAGTATTGTTCGCTACGTTAACAGACCTGGATGCGGCGACCGCATGGGTGATTGCATTTCCCCCGGCTGCATTGGAGTCACGAACGTTCACATAATCCACTGAACTGGTCCCGGAAACATTCAAATTCCAAACACTGTCCGTAACGGTGCTGCGGAGAACAATCAAATTGCCAGAAGTTCCCGTGAGCGTGAGTAATCCAGAAACGGTTTGCGTGGTTCCTGCTGTGAAGGTGATGGGTTTGTTTGCCGTAGTGGAAGTGAAATTATAGAAAGTGCTGTCCCCGGAAATAGTAGAAGTGACTCCGGAGTTGTTGAACGCAACCGTTCCTGAGTTATGAGTGAAGGTTCCTGCCGTGTGAGCAAAATTCGCAGACACGGTCATGGTTCCTGAACTTGCAGTAAACACTCCACCAGAAATAGTGAGACCTCCCGAGAATGTTGGGGTTGAAGTGTTGCCGTTGTAGGCACCTGACGAAAGAAGGAAGGCGCCAGAAGTAGTCCCGGAAGAGGTGTTACCGTTGTAGGTACCGCCAGCAACCGTCATCAATCCTGCAAGAGTCATGGTGGAAGAACCTGCGTTGAACGTACCGCCATTCACCGCGATATCTGATCCTGATGATGTGGTCATCGTAAAGTTGCCCGTGGAGAAAGTGCCGAGCGTGAGCGTAAAGTCTGCATTCGCATGGTCGAGCGTGTAGGCAGAGGCAAGAGTAAGACTTCCGCCAGCCTTGTTCACTGTAACAGGATTATCGAGCAGTCCTGCACCTGCGGAAAGGTCAAGTGTTTGTGTCGCGCTTCCGGTCACGTTTAATGTGCTAGCTCCTGCAGCATCCCAGCTAGCACCCACCACAATGTTTCCTTGTGCAACGAGTGTTCCCGTTTGCCAATAGCCATTACTCAACGTGAGTGTTCCCTCTGCTACCAGCGTGTCACCAGAAGCGATCGTTAGAGTATTATCATCTTTACTGATGGTGAGTCCCGAGAAGGTTTCCGTTTCTGTAACGTTGATGTTTGCGCCCCCTCCCGTAAAGGCCACCGTTCCTGAGTTATGAACAAACGTTCCACCAGCCGTGTGCGTCCAGTCTCCACCCACAGTGGTGGTAGCAGACGATGCCGTGAACGTACCGCCCGAAATCGTGACGAAAATAAGAGTCGGCGTTGAGGTATTCCCATTGTAGGCACCCGAAGAAAGCGCAAGGTTGATGATTTGTCCCCAAGACGTATTCCCGTTATATGTACCGCCCGAAATGGTGAGCGTTCCAAAAACATCTATTGCCGCAGCCCCGATATTGGCCGTTCCTGAGGAAATCGTCGCATTGCCCGATACCGTTATTACGAATGAGCTGGAAGAACTCCCGGTAAGCGTACCGCCGTCAACAAGAAGCGTCACTGCTGTTAGGTCGTATAAACCTTGCTGGAATTCTGAGCTGGTGACTTGCAAGGTTCCCGCAATCACCGTCGCAGCTCCAAGCGCGAAAATATCTTTTGTAACATTGGTGTCATTAATTTTGAGATTGTAGTAATCGGTTGTTCCTAGATCCGCAAGAGTTACCGTTTCGGCGCTGCCATCTCCATCACCCACATACTCAATGGTACCCGAGTTGATGTCCATGGTTACCGTGAGCGTTTCATTTTGGAACCGACGAAGTGTTGAGTCATTGCTGAACGTTCCCGTAACCGCAAGCGTGAAACCACCTTGCGAGAGAATGCCCGTGGTTAACGTGAGGTTTCCACCAAGTGATTCATTCGCGGCAAGCGTAAATACTGATGATGCTCCACCCGCAATGGTGAGGTGATGGTAGGTGTAGTCCTTGAGTGTGTATGGGGTAGATGTACCGTCATAGGTGACCGTTGATCCAGAATTTAACTGTGGGTAGCTCGCGCTATCGCCCGTAATGGTTTCGCCGCCCTGTAATTGGAGATTTCCTCCCGTTTCCACAATGATCGTCTCCGTTCCTGCGCCAGTTACCGAAAGCGTAAACCCAGAAACATCAAACGTACCTTCTTCAATAACCAAATCTTGACCGCTCGCATCCATGGTTAGGGCAGTAAGCAAGTTAACCGCACCACCCGCTTTATTCACCGCAATATCTCCGTTATACACGCCTGCCGCGCCAGTAAGGTCGAATGTCTGCGTTGCAGATCCGGAGAAAATGAGTTTTCCCGTACCGCCGTCATACGTAGAAGCGCCCACAACGTTCCCTTGTGCAGAAATGGTTCCTGCGGTCGGAATCGTTGTCTGCGAAACACTTCCATCAGTGAGTGTGAGGGTACCAGAAACAATCAATGTGGTGCTGTTAGCAACCGTTTTTGTTTGGCCCCCCGTCAAACTAATCGTTAAATGACCAAACGTTTCTGTTGTCCCAACGTCAATGCTCGACGACGAACCGCTAAACAAACTTGTTCCGGAATTATGCGTAAATGTTCCTCCAGCAGTATGTGTAAAGGTGCTTCCATAGGTTGTTGTGCCCGTGGATTGACTGTACGTGCCACCAGAAAGTGAGAATGTGCCCGTATGCCCAACCGTGGAAGATCCTCCGTTAAACGTACCGCTTGTCTGAGAAAACGCCCCCGATACAGAAAATGCCGAAGAACCGGTATTCATTGTTCCACCTCCTTGAGAGTAGGTACTGGTCAATGTCATCGAGTAGTTCGTCACTGCACCGGAATCACGCAAATACATCGTTCCACTCGTAAGGATAAAAGCACTCGACAAAGAAAAGTTTGCACCAAGATACACGCTGCCACTTGCCTTATCTACGGTCACGCCTCCACTCAACGTACCACCGCTTTTAGTGATGGTTTGATCGCCTGTTCCATTAATCTTAAAGAGAGCGCTTGAATCGTCCGCCCCCGACCCCAACGTGAGGTTCCCACGAACTTCCAAAGTTCCCGTATCAAAACTCCCCTGATCAATAGTGACGTTACCCTCAGCAATAAGCTTGTCGCCAGAAGTAATGGTTTTATTGTCGTTGTTGTCGCCCGAAGCAGAAAGAGTGAGGTGATAAAATGTCTCTCCAGTCGTATTATCAACGTTAAACGTACCGTTTCCGTTAATAAATGAACTTGTACCAGAATTGTGAGTGAACGTTCCACCAGCCGTATGTGTCCACCCACTACCGCCATAAGTTGTCGTTCCGCTGGACTGGCTGTACGTACCTCCCGAGAGCGTAAACGTGGTATAGCCTCCTTGAGAAATTGTAGAAGATCCGCCGTTAAACGTACCACCTGACTGGGAATAGCTCCCTATACTTGTTAATGAATAATTATTTGTGTTTGCAGAATTACGCGCATAAAACGTTCCATTGGTTAACACAAATGCTCCGGAAGTCAGGCTATAGTTCGAACCCAAATACACATTTCCACTCACCTTATCAATAGTGTGTGTTCCACGAAAGCTCGCACCGCTCGTGGAAGTAATCGTCTGATCCCCCGTACCGGTAATACGCAAATTCGTATCAGTTCCAGCACCGTCAGAGGCAGCTCCCCAGGTAATATTTCCCTTAATTTCAACAGTGCCCGTACAAAGGTTACCATTCACAATGGTCATGTCTCCTGCGATAATAATCGTGTCACCGCTGGCAACGGAAAGACAGTTATTATGGTCGATTTCGAGTGTAAACGTCCCAAATGTTTCCGTACCCGCAGAAGCTGCTGAGATGTTTATCGTACCACTGAATACGGTAAATTTTGACGTTCCGGAATTATGAGTAAACGTACCGCCAGTATTATGCGCAAAACTTCCGGCATATGTGGTCGTTCCCGTTGTTTGCGTAAAGGTACCGCCTGTAAGTGTAAATGTTCCATTAAATGTCACTGATGCACTCCCACCCGTAAAAATTCCGTCCGCTTGGTCGTAGTTCGATCCACCCACCGTCAACGCCGCACTTTGCGTGATGGTTCCACTGTATCCGGTATTGATATCAACCCCTCCAACGCTAATCGTGATATCAATGGTTGCAGCCTTTGTGGACGTAGCATCAAATGTTGCGACGTCGCCGGTTCCTGGTTCGGTATTATCGGACCAGTTTGCGTCTTCACTCCAGTTGTTCGTAGAACCCCCACCATCCCAGGTGCGCACAGCCGCAGAGGCGATGCTTGCGCTGAACAAAGAAAGCGCTAGAGCAAAAAGTATATGAGTAAAGCAGCGTGCCAGAAATTTCATTGTGTGGATTTAATTAAAGCAGGAAAATTCTACAGAAAAAGCTCCTGGAAGGGAACTACTTCCGCTCGACCGAACACCCTATTTACGGTGTAGTCAAAAGTTCGCGCTCAAACTTCCTCAGGAATCAATAGAACGGCAGGGCCAAAGGCCTTGAGTTCCTCCTCAAAAATCTCCCACGTCCCCTCCACGCCCTCTTCCACGAGCTTAATATTCAACGTCCTGTCGGGCACCTCACACTCATCGCTATCCATTCCATAAATAAGCACAATTTTGCCAAACGCACTGAGCCCACCCGCAAACGCGAGTGCCATTTCCTTGCGGCCGGCCAAGTGAATGTAACGCTGATCATAAGCTTTTTTAAACTCAGGAAACTTGCCTGCGGGAAATGTAAGATCGAGTACCACGAGGTTCTTAATTTTGAGTCCGAGCTGAGTGAGTTTTATATCCAGCATCATACGAGTAGGGTTCGAATTTCTTGCATTTCCATGTCGGAAAAAATCACATCGTCGTATTCGCCTTTTCGTTCCGCGAATGGAATGCCGGCGGACTTTTTGGTGGGCGCCCAAATGCACGTTGGTTTCCGCAAAGTAAGCCGTGCTTTCATGTAGCCGTAGACAATTTCATCGTGGTCGTGTGCGTCGCGCAGCTTAATGACTTTCCAGCCAAATGACTCAAAGCGTTCTTGCCACAAATAGTCATTGGGATTGTTTTCATCAAGAATCAAACAGAGCCGGTCGAGCTTGCGTTCCGCCGCCGTCAGTATCGCTTCCCAAGCCCGCCCATGATCCAGTTCATAATCGCCCACCAAACAAAACACGTGCTGGTTCAGGCGGCTGATTTGTATGGCCTGCGCCATGCCCACCGCCGTGCAAATTCCATACGCGTGCTCCTCCGTAGTCACCTCCACCCCGGGCACTTTTCGGTTCGGGAAAAACGGCAAAACCTCCGGCAGGGTGTACCCGGCTTTTTGCAAAACCGCGTGCAGACCGGGCAAGGCCTCAATCTTAGACAGGACAAAATAATCACGCTCTTCCCACTGCGGCATTTTGGGATTGTGCTTAAAAATCTGCCGCCCGTTTTCTTCGCCAAAATACAGCCCCTCAATCAAATCAATAGACGAAAGCATGCGTCCACTACTCCCCTCACCCATTCTTGAAATGAGCTCGAGCGCTTCGAGCCGAAGTTCGCGTTGTCTAGGATTCATACTCGCATTATGCCTGAGGGCGCAGGGCTTTCAACGGCTTTTTCAAAAGCGGATGGACAAAGTCTGGGGAAAGTTCCAAAACCCCTTCGACCACAAAATCCCGCTCCGTGAGCCGGGCATGCGGAATAGTAAGCTGCGGCTCATTCACAATCCATTCTCCGTAAAAAATAATGTCTATGTCGATGATTCGACTCGTCCACTTCGACGGCGTCTTCTGCCCACTGCCAAACGCCACATTCCCCATCGGCACACTCGTCTCGCGGCCCATTTCCCTTTCCACGGTTTTGCAGGCCACAAATAAATCCTGCGGGCTGAGCTCCGTTATGCACTCCACCACCTGATTCAAATACATCGGCTGGTCCAGCCCACCCAGCGGCGCCGTTTCCAGTACACTGCTCTGCCCCACTACCAAAACGTCGTGTTTCATCAAAAGATCCCTGGCCGTAACCAGATTCATTTCACGGTCGCCCAAGTTGGTTCCAAGTCCTAAGAATATGTGCATCAGTTGCCGCGGTAAGTAACAAAACTCTCCGCCGTTTCCCACAGGGTGATCTCATAAAGTTTCACCGGCAGCTCGAGCGCCAAATCTTCCCAAATCTTCATCACCACGAGTTCTGCAGAGGGATTTTCAAAAAAGTCGTTCAAGTTTTGGTGATCATAGCGATCAATAACCTTGTCCTTCACGAGCGCTTTGAGCTCTTTAAAATCGATGACCATCCCATCCTCGCCCACCGGCCCTTCCACCGTCACACGCAACTTATAAGTATGCCCGTGCAGGTTTTCACACTTGCCATGATATTTAGTCAGGAAGTGCGCCGAGTCGAAAGTGAAGTCTTTGGAAACGAACATAGACGAGCATTATAGGGAGATATAGACCATCAAACAAGTTTCAAGCAAAATAGAAGGCTGGCTTTTGGGAAAAATTAGCTTAAAATGAGAGTGTTATTAATCTTCCAGCAATGCAGACAAAAGACAAGCTAGCAGAACGCAGTGAAAACTTTTTTAGACAAAAAAAAGGCGTGGTTTGGGATGCAAAGCTTATGGAGAGCGTCGTTAAAAAAGCCAGTAAACAGATGGCAGAAGAACCTTACTATGATCGATTTTTTAGAAAATAAAAGTCTCTTACTAGATACAAACGTTCTGGCTTATATGTCACAGGAGTCGTACTTTAAAAGTATGACTGTTTTTTTGAACAGACTAGAGTCACTACAAGTGAATCTAACGATCAATGCCTACATCAAAGCTGAATTCCTACGAGGAGCCAACAGTCAAAATTCCAAAAAAGTAAAAGAGGAATTGCTCAACGGACTTACGAATTTAACTCAGCTTCCTCCTGAAAGACAAAACCTAATCGATGAAGCGTGTCACCTTTCTTCAGTTTACTATTCTAAATGTAAAAATCATTCAGGGAAAATCTCCCTGGTGGACAGTGTCATCTGGGCAGAAGCAAAGCACTATCGGGATTCAGGCCTGTATATTGCCTCGTGTGACATGAACGATTTCCCAACAATACTTTTCGACTGCAAAGAGTTGGTACTACTCGAACAAGAAAAAACTGGGGAACAAATTGTAATTGGCATTTATCAATTTTCCGAAGAAAAGTTTTTACTGCTTGAAAAAGATTATCTAAAATCTTAGTCAGTAGCCGTAGCATTCTCCGTCACATCGTGCACACGCAAATAATCCACGCGTCCAGCCAGCTGCAAAGTCGTGAGCAGCGTCATGCCCAAACGGTCGTCCCCTAAAAAGCCCTTCCGTGAGGTTCCAACCAGAATCGGACAACCCAACTCGCGCAACTCTTCAATGCGCTCCAAAATCTCAAAGCTATAGGCCGGCTCCCCGCTCACAAAAGCTCCCATCCCCGGGTCCACAATAATCTCTTTCACTCCTGCCGCCAGCGCCAGCGCCACCCGCTCGCGTAAAAAATCCTTCACGGTTTTCATCACATCGTCGTACTGCACCATTTCACGGTCCGTGCGCGGGCTATTTTGCTTAGAATACATCAGAACCATGGGCGCACCCGCCTTCGCCGCCACCTCAAAAATCCGCTCATCGCCCCGGCCCGCCGTCACATCATTCACCCAGTTCGCACCCGCGCGCAAAGCCGCCTCCGCCACCTCACTTTTCCAGGTATCTATAGAAAGAATAGCATCCGGCGCCGCCGCCCGAATCCGCTGAATCACCGGGATCACCCGCGCCAACTCTTCTTCCACCGTAACGTCCGTGCTCCCCGGCCCTGTGGACTCCCCCCCAATATCTAAAATCTCCGCGCCGTCCGCCAGCATTTCCAAAGCAACCTTCACCACATCATCCGCACCGCCGTGCTCCTTAAAACGCCCTCCATCAGAGAAACTATTCGGCGTCACATTGAGAACTCCCATGAAAACCGTCATAGCTTTTAAGCTTTAACGTTCCTCGTCGTTGTAGACGTGTTCGTATTCACCTTTGTTGTAGTCGTATAAATCGTCTGGGTTGAAGAAACGAGGCACTTCTTTTTCAGCGGTTTCCACTGAATCGGAGGTGTGAATCACGTTGCAAGACACGCTCATAGCAAAGTCTCCACGAATGGTTCCGGCGTCCGCTTGGCGAGCCTTGGTAACCCCCGTGATCAGACGGACGGCCTCGACACATTCAACCCCTTCCCAACACATAGCGAGCACCGGTGAACTGCTCATGAACTTAGCCACACCAGGGAAAAACGGCTTGTCGGCAATGTGCGCGTAGTGTTCGCGGAGAACCGCTTCATCCAGCGCCATCATTTTGCATCCAATCATTTTAAGTCCTTTTTCTTCGAATCGAGTGATGATTTTTCCAGCGAGTCCACGTTGGATTCCGTCTGGTTTGATGAGTACTAGGGTGCGTTCCATCATAAAAGTTTGGTTAAGAATTAGTTGAGTAAAGCTTCAAACTCCGCCTTGTCCTCGTAAGGACCAATCACGGCGAGTTGAATGAGGTCTTCTTTGAGAATATTTTCGGCCACACGCTGCACATCGGCTGCCGTCACTTTATCGATATTGGCAGAAATGTCGGCGAGCGTTTTGATCTTGTCGTAAAGGAGTTCATTGAGGGCGTGCATTTGCGCCACGCTTTCGCTATCTTCCAAAGAAAGTACGAGTTTTCCTTTCAAAAATTCCTTGGCTTTTTTGAGTTCGCTCTCCGGCACCACTTCCCCAGCGATCTTTTTGTATTCTTCCACAATCGCCTTAATCGCGTCTTTGATTCGAGTCACGTCCACCCCGGCGCGAGTGTAGAAAGTTCCGGTATCCAAATAATCTTCCGTTCCAGAAGAAATGTAGTACGCGAGGCCTTTTTCTTCACGCACCGCCAAGAACATACGGCTGCTCATATTGCCTCCTAAAATAGAGGAAAGAACCTTGAGAACGTAGTGATCAGGATGTTCTTCTGGGTAACCGGGCACTCCACACACCACGTGCGCTTGTTCTGTTTTTTTGGTTTGAAAAGAAACTCGTTGACGAGTCGGCAACCCTGCTTCGAAAGGAAGGAATTTGCCAGTCGCCTTGCGCGCTTCCATGGGGAAAAGTTCCTGCACCATAGCCACCACTTCGTCGTGATCCACCGCTCCTGCGAGCGAAATCACCATAGCCTCCGGCACGTACAAAGATTCCTTGTAAGCAACAAAATCATCGCGTTGCAGTGCCTTGATCACATCCTTCGTCCCCACCTCGTCCCACCCAATCGGCTGATCCCCGAACATCCCGCGTTCAAAATTCCAGGCCACTTGGTACATCGGCGTGTCTTGATACATGTTGAATTCTTCCATAATCACACCGCGTTCCTTTTCAATTTCCTCTTGGTCGAAGCGCGCGTTCAGCATCATGTCCGAGAGCACGTCCATGGCGAGTCGCATATTTTGCGCCGCCGTCTTAACGTAGTAACCCGCGTATTCTTTAGAAGTGAAGGCATTGAATTCGCCGCCCACACTGTCGATGGCCTCAGAAACGGCCTTCGCATTTTTGTAGCGATTCGCTCCTTTAAAGAACATGTGTTCCAAAAAGTGAGAGATCCCGTTGATCTGTTTGTGCTCGTAACGTGAACCGGCTTTAACCAGCACAAGTGCGGTCACCGCTTGGGTGCCTTGAATACGATCCGTAATGACACGCATGCCATTGGAAAGAGTTGTTTTTCGATGCATAAGTTGGCCTAGGAAAAGTATTGCGCGGAGATGCTAGCAAAAGGTAAGATCGAAGTCTAGGCGCTTTAGTGCCTATTAAAAGCCGTCGCGCAAGCGACTCAATATGGAATCCCGCATCAGTCTCAGCCGGCTCAGTGCTCTTTTCCTAGCCGTTTACCTAGTAACCGGCCTCATCATTATTCGTCTGTTTTATTTGCAGGTGATTGCCCACGGCTACTACGAAGGCATTGCTCAAGACGAGCAGTACGGATACACCACCCTGCCCTCCCGCCGTGGAGAAATTTTGATTGAGGACTACCACAGCGGCGAAAGCTACAGCCTGGCGACCAACACCACCCTCGCAATGGTTTTTGCCGACCCCATACTTATTGTGGAGAAAAGCGATCCGACCCTGGTGGCAGACACCCTCGCTCCCCTTTTGTTTGATCTGGAAACGGAAAAAGAACTGGACCAAAAACGACACGAAGAAGAATTCGAAATCATTAATAAAATAGAAAGTGAAGTGCTGAAAGCAGAAGCCCTGAGCAAGTTGGCTCTAAAAACCGATGAGGAACTTTTTACCGACTATAAAGAAACGCTGACGAATATTTTGGGTGATCAAACCCGCGATATTGTGTTGCTCTTAGAAGGCCAGGATGTAGACACACAAACTGAAGTAAAAGACCTGCGTTTGGAGGGGATTGAAGTGACCAGCGACGGAGATATCTACGCTTACCCAGCCAAAATCAACGATAAAAAAGAGACCGCTCAAATCCTGGGCGCGGCGCTGGATTGGGACGAGGAAAACCTGGAGACCGTGCTGAAAGGAAACAACCGTTACGTGGTGCTGCGCCGCAAACTCGACCCGGCCATTTCCGTGCAGATTGAAGAAATCCTAAAGCAAGATTTGGCCGACGCCAAAGCCGTTTCTCAAAGCACCGACAAACCTATAGATCCCGCTTTTTTGGGAATCCGTTTGGTGGATGAATACTACCGTTTCTACCCCGAACAAGACTTGGCCGCCCAAGTGCTGGGCTACGTGAACGGCGACGGTGGACAATATGGAATCGAAGGCACTTTTGACGAAATCCTCCAAGGAACGGATGGAATTTTCACCTCCAAAATAGACGCCAACGGAAACCAAATCACCGTGGGTGACAGCATCATTGAAGACGCAGTGGACGGAGCGGACATCACCTTGACCATAGACCGCGCCATCCAAACCAAAGTGGAAGAATTTCTCCAAGCCGGAGTGGAAGAATATCGACCGGACAGCGCACAGGCCATTGTGATAAACCCCAGCACCGGCGCCATTTTGGCCATGGCCCAGTACCCCACTTTCAACCCCAACAGCTTTGGAGACGTGCTCGAAAAAGTAACCCTGGAAATTCCCGACGACAAAAAAGAATTCCTGGTGAAAACCGGCACCGAAGAAAATCCGCGCTACTGGTTCTACCTCACCGTGGAGCCCGATCTGCGCATCGAGATCTTCCCCGACCCCGAAGTGCCCGGCAAATACTATTCCTACAAAAATCAGTGGGGCCCTGAAGTATACAAGAACAAAATGATTCAGGAGGTGTACGAGCCCGGATCCGTATTCAAACCCCTCGTGGCCGCCGCCGCCATCAACGCAGGCGAAATCACCGCGTCCACCACCTTTATGGACAGCGGACCCATTGGAGTGGACTTCAATGTCTACACCGAAGAATACGACTACTACATTGAGACCTTCAACAGGCAATACCACGGCTTTGAAACCATGACCCAAGTGCTCG
This sequence comes from uncultured Candidatus Peribacteria bacterium, assembly GCA_965230905.1. GTDB lineage: Bacteria > Patescibacteriota > Gracilibacteria > UBA1369 > 2-02-FULL-48-14 > 2-02-FULL-48-14. The sequence continues at coordinate 590,230 of OZ246396.1, read as the reverse complement.
AACACTCTTGCAACACGGGTATGACCTTCATTTCTAAAAAACTGGGCGCGGCGCTCTTTTATTCCTACATCAAGGGCTACGGACTTTTGCAAAAAACCGGCCTGGGCCTGGACGACGAAGTGCAAGGAGACGTGGAGCACTACGACGGCTGGAGCGAATCCGAAATGGTGACCAAATCCTTCGGACAAGGTATTTCCATGACCCCGCTGCAACTCATTCAGGCCTACACCTCCCTGGCCAACGACGGAACCATGATGCAGCCGTATCTGGTTAAAAAAATCGAGTACGCCGATGGCACCGTGGAGGAATTTGAACCTCAGGTTGTAGCACAAACCCTCAAGCCCGAAACCGCGCAAACGGTCACGGCCATGCTCACCTCCGTGGTGGGTCAGTACACCTCCAAAATCGCCCTGGACGAGCACTACATCGCCGGTAAATCCGGGACCGCCCAAACTTACAAAGGCAATCGAGTGCTGAGTGGCGCCGGAACCACTATGACCACTTTCATGGGTTACGGTCCCATCGACGATCCTGAATTCCTGATCTTAGTGAAAATGGATCGCCCCCGTTCCACCGAGTGGGCCGAAGGAACGTCCGGGCAAGTCTTCCACAAAATCATAGAATTCCTTTTCGACTACTACAGCATTCCACCCGATAAAGAGACAACTTGAGCTTTGCAGAATGGCAGCGTATAAATTAAGTACTCTCACGCCACCTCCATGGATTCTTCTCTCGTTATTTTCCTGCTCCTTATTCTTGTAGTAGCAGCGCATATTCGTATTGGCGGAATTCAAAACCGCTTAGACGGAAAATCCGCCGGCAAGTCGTCCGGCAAACCAGAGCGCATCCAATTGCCGCGCGAACCACGCCTGGCTAAAAGCGCCCCCGCCCTGCGCAGTCGCAGCAAAGCTGCAAAACCAAGCGGCCTATGGAAATGGCTGAGCACAGATTGGCCAATGAAACTCGGAGCTTTTTTGATTCTACTGGCCTTTGCATGGCTCACTTCCTACGCCTTCGTCAATAACTGGATTGGACCAATGGGCCGCATTCTGCTGGGACTCGGCACCGGTGCACTGATCATGATTCTGGGGGAATGGCGCATTAAAAAGTACGCGGGCCAAGGAGCCGTTTTCTTGGCGCTCGGCGCCGCCACGGTGCTGGTGTCCCTCTTCGCCGCCCGCAACGTATACAACTTCTTCACTCCCCTCACCGCCCTACTTGGCATGTTCATCCCAGTCGTGTGGATGAGCCTCTCCAGCCTTCGTCACAAAAATCTCGCGCTCTCCGTCACGGGTCTCGCCATGGGCGCACTCGCTCCCCTGCTCATCAACTCGCCGGCCCCCGATTACTTCGGACTCTTTTCCTACTTGCTCGTACTCACGCTCGGCACGCTCACCGTGGCGTACAAGTCCGGCTGGAAAGTGCTCACACTGCTGAGCTTCCTGGTGATCTTTTTTTACAGCGGCAGCGCCCCCATAACCGACTCCGAAAAAACCATTGGACTCGTCTTTGCCTCCACCTTCATCGGGCTTTTTTATCTCAGCAATGTTCTGGGCATTTGGAAGGCCAAGCGCTCGTCCGGAACCGAAATGGCCACCGCTATTGGAACCGGTTTTCTTCTGCTGGTTTGGATGTATGAGATGGTGCCCACGGACTGGGCAAGCCTCACTTTTGCTGGAATGGGAGTCCTGCTGCTAGCGCTCACTCACGCGCTTTACCGCCGCATAAAAAAACAAGAAAAAATCCTATATGTGTACTACGTGACCGCCGCAGTGGTGTTCATGTGCGCAGCCCTAATTCAGTGGCAAAACGCACCACTCACGCTGGCCCTCACCTGGGGCGCGGCGGCCCTGCTGGCTCTGGCGGTTTTCGCGACAAAGGATCCCAAACTCGCGCTCAAACTTTCTCCCTTGCTCCTACCCGCACTGCTCTGTGGAAGTCCCAGTTACGAAAGCTCCCTATGGAACCGAAATCTTTTCCTGGACCTACACTTCCTATCACTGGTATCGCAAGTCGCGGTATTCCTAGCCCTCAGCTATTTCCTCCACAGCAATAAAAAACGTCATCTTGTTTTCTTCGTGATCATGGGGCTGCAAAGCGTGGCCCTCACCCTACTGGCCGTGCAAATGTTTATCTTGGACGCGGGGGCAAGAAATCTTATTTTCATGGCGATCATAGTGCCATTCATGGCCGTGCTGGCGTACCTCTTTAAAGATAGACTCGTGAGCCGCCTGCTGCCTGCCATGCTCCTTCCCGCTCTAAGCATGAACATGGATTCTAGTGGCTGGCCGGATGGCAGCATTCTTCACACGCACTTCGCCGCTTTGCTCAGCTTCGTGCTGGTCACCTTGGGCATCGGCCTACTCCTGCGCCGTTACAAAGACGAATTCGCCCTGCCTTATTTCATACTCAGCGGCCTCTACGCCATGATGCTGGTATGGCTTTCCTCAGATGCGCTCATTCAAAATCCCAATCTGCACATCACCGTATCGCTGGGCATCTACACGCTGGCGGGCCTCTACTTCAACATTCGTGGAGCCATACAGAATGAAAAAGCCAGCCGCATCGTCGGAGGCCTACTCATCGGTTGTGTAGTGGCGCGCCTGCTGCTTGTGGACGTTTGGGAAATGGCCATTGGCGCCAAGGTCATCACCTTTTTCCTCATCGGCGCGCTGCTCATCAGCACCGCGTTCTTCAATAGGAACTCAAAAAAACACTAGGTTCCATCCACCCAACCCTGCCGCACCACCACACCATCCGCTATCGCGTAAACAGGAACCTCTTCAAATCATTCTGTAGCACAATTGAAATCTCCTCCTTTTGGCCGCAGCCGCTGAGGAGGAGAAATAGAATTCCGAGCGAAAAAGATTTAACGAACCGTTCCATTGTAACCATTTATAGTCACCGAGCTACCGTTCAAAGTAACCGTGAGGTAAGCCGTGCCAGGAACTTGAGTCACGGTGCTAAAGGTTTCGCTTTGAACATCAAAAGCTTCGTAGCGGTACACCGATCCATCGGCATAACGCACTCCAATTGCCCCGTTCTTAAGACCCCAGAATCCGACGATTTTATTCTTAGCGGAAGTCGCAGGATCTAAAACACCGTAGTTGGGGTGAAGGCCGTTAGAAAGAGTGGTGCTGTGCTCATCCACGAGTCCATCCAAGTCATTATCCACTCCGTCATTATAAATTTCCGTACGGGTGTTTGGCGTATAAGAACCCACCGCTCCCGTGTACCCATTCATGTACACCGTGCTGCCGTTCAAAGTAACGGTGAAGTACGCGGTTCCATAAATGGCCTTCACAGTGGCTACCGTGCGAGTCGATACACTAAAAGGTCGGTAGCGATACACCGATCCATCTGCATAGCGTACGCCAACTTGTCCATACTGAAGCCCCCAGAATCCAGTTATTTTTCCGACTGAATTCACATTGGCGTTCAAAGCTCCGTAATAAGGGTGGAGCCCCTCGCTTCCTAAATTAGCCTCATCCGTTTTTCCATCTCCATCGTTGTCCACGCCGTCTTCGGAAATCTCCACACCCGCATTGGGAATGGAATCATTGCTGTCGTTGGAATTGCTAGAATACCCAGCTGGTGCACTCACCGCGCAGAAAGAAGCCGCAGCATCAGATCCCAGACCGTCGCTGTCCGCATCGGTATAGAAAGTAGCCATCGTGTGCACACTGGCATCGCTGTCGCTGCAATCCAAGGAATCCACTACTCCATCGCCATCGGTATCAGGATCGGTAACTACCACTGGCGCCGTCCATCCATAAATGGGGAAATTGTCGTAGCTGTAAATTTTTTTTGACCCATCTTCTCCAATAAAGATATTAGCATCTCCATCGTCATTGCTGTCTTCGCCAATCGCCACTCCCTCCTGGTCGCTGTTGGGAACATTGTAAGCCGTCTTAATATTTCCACTCAAATCCATAATCACCAAAGTGTCGCTGTAAAGGGCGTACAAGTAGCCATCTTTATAAGTCAGGCCAGAAATGTCAGTGCTGCTAGCGGAATATCCCGTGTACTCAGCTTTTTTAACGGCGGTGGTGCCACTCAAATCCAGTTTGAAAATTTTCCCGTTGTACTGGTAACCCGCGTAAAAATAACCATCCGCATAGGTGAGCGCCTCCATTCCACAGGTTCCACTTCCACTTGGACATGTTAGCTCCGGCATCCACGTGGTCACACTCCAGGTCTGCGTAACAGCGCGAGTGGATAGATTGTATTTTTTGATCGAACCATCTTCATCCGCCAAATAAACGTAGTTGGAAGTCGGATCCACCACGGTGATGTCTTCTAAATCGCCGGAAACCGTCCACAAGCTTGCGTTGCTTCCATCGTCATCCATAGCAATCACTTGCCCTTCGTCTCCAACTAGCATGAGCTGATTTCGTCCGCTGTGCCAAACAAGCCCGCTGGGTTCAAGGGCAGAATAAAGCGCACGTGCGCCGGAGCCAATTTCCACGGTCGAAGTAGTTGGCCAACCAAGAATGGTCGTAGCCGCCACAGCACTGCCAGCCAAACCAGCAAGCACCAAAAGCGAGACCGTTATCCGAGATAAAGTGTTCATAAGAAAAAGGTTATTGGTTTTGTCCATTCATTGTACTCGATTCATCTGACCTGTCCACCAACTACTCAGGCAAAGCCCGATAAAAACCAATCAAGCCCTCCGCTGCAACAAAATTCGCTTCAACGTCAAAATTAACCGACATCGTTTTTACATCCGTGATTTCATTCACGGGAAGATCGTCAATAAAAGCTGCGCCAGCAATGTCCAGTTCCCAGGTGGCTTCCACAATCCCAGCGCCCAGCGGGCCCATAGTCTGCCAAACAGCCCATGTGCTCTGAGTGGTCGAACCACCGGGCACATCTCTGCACGTCCACGTATAGTGTTCATCAGGTTTAGTGACCCAATTTGGACTGATCACCAATGTATCGTCACGAACCACTGCCACACCAGTTAATTCTCCGGGAATAGTTTCAGCGAGCGCACAGGTTTCATCACATATTGGCAGATCCTCTGAAAGATAAAATACATCGCATGAGAGCGACTCAGCATCATACGTAACCGTTCCATCGATCAAATACTGTTCACCCTGCTGACGCGTGAAATGCATGGTTATCAGAGCCGTGCCCTTTGGAGCCACGGTCAAATGAGTCTCATCCCCGTCGTAGCGCCAAGTCCCATAAGCCCAAAATTCATCCGGCAAGGGCGAAGCAGTGAAGCTGCACCCTGCTAGCTGTAGAAAAGCCAATACAGAACAAAAGAAAAGTTTTTTCATTGGTCAAAGTGTACCATAAAAGCCTCATAGGCCTCCACTTGGGTCGCCCATTTAGCTATGCCGGCATCGGTGTATTCTTGAATGCCAGCCAAGAGTTCGCGGAGCAAAGCTTCATTCTCTTTTACCAATAAAGCTGCAGGGATGTGCATGTTGAGTCGAGCAAATTTACTCGGGTCACGCACGGCCTCCGCCTCGTCAATCGCCGCCAAAAATGCCTTCGCATCATCGCTGTCAAAAGTACATTGCGTGCCGCAGGTTTTTCGCCCTTCCGCCAAGCTGGAGAACTCACCGACGTCTCCAAATAAAACCACCAAGCCTTCTTCATCACTCTCCAAATCCTGCGCATCCTCAAACACACGGGGGTAAATACGTTCTTCAAAATCCACCGGAATCGGATCGTGGTAAACGATTTTTTTAATATACGCGTCCGTCCATCCTTCCGGCCGCAACGACTCATCCATAGATAAATATCCAAGGGCCGTCACCGCATCCATAAATTCAAACCCCGCTTCCCTGGCGGCCGTCACCCAATCCACCCCACTGGACCCTCCGCTCATTCCACGATTGTTTTCAGCACCCACCAAGTCATCAATCAACTTTTTATTTTCTTTAAAATCCGCCGTGAGTGCGCTGAGACTTGTTTCATTGAAACCTGCGTCCATGTGGGTGCCAACGCCATGACCACGCTCCACCACTTCCGCCAAAAAATTCAGATCCCATTTAGTATTGGCCTTCGCAAAAGACTGTTCACTTTCAATGGTGAGCTTGGCGCCGTATTCGTCAAAAAGATCCATGGCCCAGCGCAAATCTTCCACGTGTTTTAGAAAAACATTCTCAACTTGGTCATCCTTAAAAATGCCCTCCATGTGAGTCATTGTGCTGATGTAAATGGGCAGTGCTTCGACTTCAGTCACCACAGGTTCCGCCGTTTCCTCGGGAGCCGTTTCGCCACATCCCGCCAGTAGCAACAAGATCCCAACTAAAACAAAGCTTCTTTGAATATTCATAAGTCCACCATAGAATTTGCCCTGTTCAGTGTCAAGCGACGCCCTTAATTCAGTAACCCAAGCGCATACTCCAGCCACCAACTTCCGGCACTGGGTCCGCCATTGCAAGTTCCATCCGATTCTCCCGGCGGCTTCACCCATAAATACGCATCCACCAATTCCTCGCCAGTATTCACCGTGGGGTTTTGGCCTAAACTCATATCCCAAGGATTGCACCACTCCCCATTCCACCCATTTCCATTCCGGCCCGTGTCTACAATAAAATGCTTATTCCCCACCAGCCCAGAGAGTTCTTTACCAAATTCAACATTTTCTTCGGTGAAATAAAAATTGGAGACGTTGAGGGAAAATCCATCGGCCGTTTCAATGTTCGCGGCCTTCAGTCGTTCCGCCATTTCATCGACTGGCGTCCAGTTGGGATGCCCCGCATCCAAATAAACGGCAATGCCCGGCTTCGATTTTAAAATATCCACCGCGTCGCCCATCAAGCTCTCGCTACTTGCGTGCAAACAATCCAGCGGCAAAGCATCCGGTTCCAAAATCACCACCGCCTCGCGGCTTCCCACCCCATTCGCAAAACCCTGTATCCAATCCAAATATTCCTCCGCATCCTCGGTTCCCCCAGCCGAATAACTTCCACAATCCCGTCCGGGAATATTGTAAATCACCATCACCGGCAGTGCCCCACTCGCCGTCACTGTGCTCACATATTTATTCGCCGCCGCTTCACTGTCTCCGCTCCAATCCCCAAACCACCTCGCCATAGGCTGCCCAGCAATGGCTTCTATTCCCGCCTCGGCCGCATGCGTATAAGGATCAATGTACAAAGTCGCCCCGCTAAAAGGATTTTGCCCCGAAACAATCTCCACCGGCGCAGGCACTTCCACCTCTTCCACCTCTCCCTCCTCTTCTTCCAGCGAGCTCAACAAACGGTAGAGCAGCGAAGCAGTATCCCCACGAGTGATTTCATTCCCCGGATAAAAATAAGTATTTTTTGCAAGCACCCCCGCTTCTTTTCCGGTGTATAAATAGTCCGCGTACCAAGCCTTATTTGAAACATCCAAATAAACGGAGTCCTCCCCGTCTTCAATATCCAAAAAATCCAGCTCGTCCGCATAAACTTTAAAAGTCATAGCAATGGCCTCCGCCCGGTTGATATTATTACCCGGTTTAAAAGTTCCGTCGGAATAACCTTCCACCCACCCTTCCTCCTTGGCATAGCAAACATAGGGCGCAAACCAATCTTCGGCAACATCCTTAAAACAATCCTCGTCATTCGGCACCGTGTTCACCCGGCTTTCCACTAAAATCTTTAAAAGCTCCGCACGGTTGATGGGATTCCGTGGCCTATACGTGCCATCGCTATAACCGTCCACAATGTCTTCTTCAAACAAATATTCAATAGCGTCTTGATCGTCTTGCAAGCCCACATCCGTAAAGGCAAGGGCCTCAGGCACAAACAGAAAACTCACCAGGGAAATCAGCAGTAGATAAGGTCTTTTCATGTGGGGAGCTTAGCATAAAGGAAGACAATTAACGCCGCAAGTCAAATGGAAAAATCCCGCTGGCTCTTATGGAAAACCACCCTCAATTCTTGTAGAATTAAACAATGAAAATCACTAGATTCCTGGAATTTCTATGTGCCAGTCTTGTGTGCATTCCGCTAGCTGCGGCTTTCAGCGATGTTTCCCATTCCGAAAACGAACCGGCCATCGAGGCATTGGAGGAAGCCGGCATCATCGAAGGCTATTCCGACGGAACTTTTCAACCCACTAAGTCCATCAACCGAGCGGAATTTGTAAAGGTCTTGATGGAAGCAAAATACCCCGGCGAATCGGAAGGCTCCCACTGCTTCCCCGACGTAAGCGCGGATTGGTACGCAAAATACGTGTGCACCGCCCACGACCTAAATATTGTCGACGGCTATAGTGACGGCACCTTCAAACCCGCCAACCCAATCAATTTGGCAGAGGCCCTGAAAGTATTGCTCGAAACCTACCAGATTTCCACCTGCAAAAGCTGCTACGAGCTTTGGTACGAACCCTACTATGAAGCGGCGCAGGATCTAGACCTGCTCGACAGCGTTTCACGCGACCCCTCCCACGAGCTGACCCGAGGGGAAATGGCTCAGCTGATTTATAATCTCACTCTCGAAGAAGAGGCAGACGAAGATGAAGAGATCCTTGAGGCCTGCGAAGAGCAGCTCTTTGGGTTTTGGGGCATAACAAGCGACTACGAAGACATGGCGGACTCCACCGGCATGAATGCATTCATAGTCGCCACCTCTCCCAACTACGCCGTGAACACTCAACTGCCAGCGGTGCAGGAAGCGGGTCTCAGCGCCGCTTTTCGCATGTCCGGCGGGAACGGCGTGCTGGTGGACAGCAGCGGGAACTTTAGCCTCAGCACTTGGAAAAATCTGGTCAGTTTGTGGGACGACCCCAGCCTAGACGCCTTTGCGGGAGAGGAGCTTGAGTGGCACATGATGCTGGACGACGTCGACACCTTCGACAATGAGTTTGGCGGCCAAAACCCGACGGCGCAAGAACTCGCAGAAATGGCTGAATACAGCAAAGACCTCTTCCCCAAAATAAAAACTTTCTTCCGCCACGATGCGGACGATATGCCCAGCGGCGACTATGGCGATTTAGACGCGACGCTCAACCAGTACACCGAACGCAAAGGTGAACTCGACGACTACATTGAAAGCAACCTCGAAGCGGCGGACGCGCTAGGCGTGGACTCCATTTGGGGCCTCAATATCACCAATGGCGACGAAGACAGCGGCGTGCTCAGCCCTGAAGAAATCCGCGACTACGGCGAGCAGCTCCTCAAAGTGCCCGGCTCCCTCGGCCTCTTCCTATGGACCTACACCGAAGCACCCTTTGGCGATGAAGACTACCAAGCGGTCTTCCAAGATTTAGCAGAAGTGGCGAATTGTGAGTGATACAAAATGCTTAACAAAAAAATATCTCTCGGTTAAGCTGGGAGCACATAATCCTCCAACATGAAAAAATCAGTCATAATACCCCTGGCCGTGGGAATTTTAGCAGTCGCCGGCCTGTATTTTCTTATAGATTCTTCAGACTTACAGGGACGTTTCAAGAACAAGATTAAAACACCCCAGATGGAATCCGAGGCGACGGACGAATTCAAGCCAACCATCAATGGAATGGAGGCCGAAAGTGAAGATGAGTGATAAAAACTAGTCCAAAGAAGCACAAAGTTCTTGTCGTATTAATCCACCGACACGCTCTTGCCGTACAAGAGAAATGTGGTACAATGCCCTACCTGTCAAATTTATATGCTTAGCGCAATTCCACAAATCCAGGCCTTCAAAGTAACCCCCAAGGACATTGCTGAAAGTTTTAATAGTCCTGAAGAAGATAAAGGGACTAGAGGATGGGAGCTACACGAGGATCTTTACCACTGCCTTGCTGACTTGGGGTGGGAACCTTCCAGATATGCGAATGAACGCTCTGGAGGTCGATCTGCTGACGTCAACGGATACGCGCGCAGCTTTAAAGCGGCAAGCGAGTGGAAACAGGGCCACTATCCCTTGCCGATAAAACCGGTACAGGTTCTATATGAACTAGGACTTTTTGAAGGCAAGCCCGGTGAAGGTTTCGATGTGAACTTGTTAAAAGACTTCACCCATGCCAATCCACATTTTGACCTCGTGACGCTTCTTGTGGCTACTGGCTTTTGGTCTGGTTCTATGATTCCTGCTAACTATGTTAACAAGGCGAGAACAACTCTAAACTTTCATTTGATCAGTAGACAATTGTCTCCACAACAGATGGATATTTTTTATCCGCTCGTTCGGCAGGCAGCCGAAAAAGGCTTTTTGAGTGAAAAATCTGCAGAGGGAGTTAAAACAGGCTCAGCAAAATCGAGCCTTAAAGGTGAGGTGTCCCGTTTTATGGCTAAATTATTTGGCATTGTCGGGGGCAAGAGGGGTAGTGATTTGCAATTCCCAGCTTATGTTATGAGTGCCTTGCAAACCCTGGAAGATCCTACGAATCAGCATTTTCAGGAACGAACTGCCTTGGCCGTTCAAGTCTTGAGGGATTTTATAATCTTAGGCCTGTCCATGAGAGGTTCTGCTCAAGAACGCAGTCATCGTTATCTTTTGACCCTATCCACTCACGACACCCGTGAACTGGCGGTGGAGCAGTGCAAGATTTTTGAAAAAATATGCCGTGCAATCGATTTCGACCCCAACTTCTCTTTCGGAACGAGCGAAGCTCAGACAAACGAAGGCAACCCTCTCTTCTCATCAACAGTCAGATTGGATGGCAGTTACGTTCAAGACATGCGCCAATCGGCACAAAGCAGAGTTCAGCAAGTGGTTGAAACTGCCTATTAACGAATAAGCTGGAAAGACTAGAGTTTCAATTGGCAGGCCCTGAGGGAATCGAACCCACGCTAACGGTTTTGGAGACCGCTGTACTACCACTATACGAAAGGCCTAACGCTGGAGGATTGTAGCTATTTTCTCCGCTTGGGTAAAGGCTTCAAAAGAAACTTCCAATAATACCTTATGGCATCGAGTACGTGAGCACGCATGGTGCGTTTTTGGAAAAAAGCCAAAATACCACCGGAAGATAAACGCCCCTCATTGTGCTTGGCCTCCGCCTCCCCCACAAAGTGCACTTCAAAACCTTTGTTCCACGCCTTGCGGCAAATATCCACATCGGACATGAACAAAAAGTAGCGTTCGTCGTTGGGCTTCAGAGCCTCCCAGGCCTTGCGAGTAAAAATTTGGAAAGCCCCCGTGAGCCAGTCCACCGCTTCGGATTTGGTGGGGTCTTTGTCCCACATCAAATATTTTCGCATGCGCCGCTTGAAAAAATTCCTCAAAAAAGTCCGCTTAATAAAAAGATCAAACGGCCGGGGAAAGGTGCGATAGTTATCTTGAATGCTCTTGTCCGGATAACGAAGACGAGGAGCCGCAATCCCCACTCGCGGATGTGCTTTCATATAGTCCATCAAGACTTTAAACGTATCTTTTTTCACTTCAACATCCGGGTTCAAAATACACAAAAATCTGCCCTTGGCCTGGCGGAGTCCAAAATTATTTCCCTGCGGATAGCCTTCATTTTTAATCTCAAAATAGTGTAGGTCAAAGGCCAGGTTAGCATCAAAAGGAATCTGTGCGTTCGCATTTTTAGCGCCGTTATTTATCACAAAAACCTCGGTTTTTTTGGGGAGCCAAGCGGACTTCAGTGCCTGTAAATTGGCAGTGACTTCCTTGGGGCTTCCGTGGTGCAAAATGACAATTGAGAGATCCATTTTTTAAGTGGGGCTAACGCCCTATTCAAAGTAACTAAGCATTTTCCGTGCACTGACTTTTCTAGAACTACGCCTGCCGGGAGTGAAAAGCAAGGTTTTGAAGCCTGCAAAAAAGACCTTGGGGTGACGCAGCAGCATATAAGCGCCTTTCAAAAACTCATAAGCAAACACACGCAATATCACGCTCGCTCCATAACGCCACGTGAAATTACTTTTGAGCATTAAGAAGTGATTTTTGTAAGAATGCAGACGCGCATAGTCACGCTTTTTGGAGTCCGCCTTGCTAAGCGAGCGCATCGATTTCCCCTCTTTATTCGCCACCGTTCGTCCATGCCACGCCCAGACTTCCGGGAAAATCGCCACGTTCTCCCCCAGCCAGCGCAGCCGGTACGCAAGATCTATATCTTCCTTATACATCCACATGTTTTCATCAAAAAGCTGCCAGTCCTCACCATGCAGTTTGGAAATCACATTCGTGCGAATCAAAAACACGGCGCCGGAAATTCCAAAGATCCGCTCAAGCTCGTCGTCGTACTGCCCCGTGTCCGCTTCGCCATGCCCGCGGTCATAAAAATGATGCCGCCCCTCCGCCACAATTCCCAGTGAATCGATCAGCTCAGTCTTGCGGTGATTCTTCAAATCCCAGTGGTGCAATTTGCCGGCACACATCGTGAGGCTCGCATCCCCCTCCATTCGTTCCACAAAAGTTTTCACCACCATGGAGTTCACCAAAACGTCACTCGTCACCACCATCAAATACTTGTAGCCGGGGTTCGCCCGTAAAATTTCGTTGTAGCTTTTACCATATCCAATATTGCCGTCTTTGTGGCGCAAGTAGCTGAACTTCGGAAACGCCTTCCCAATAAAATCCCGCACCTCGTCGTTGTGGGCCGTGTCCAAAATCACCACGTCCGCTGGCAGATTTAAACGAAGTTCCTCCAGCGCCGGGAGGCTTTCCCGGAGCAGAGGCAAATCGTTGTAGGTGTTGAGACCAATGAGTACTTTGTTCATTTACTCAGCGAGCATGAGGAATCCTCCAAAGTGGCTTTCGTATTTATCGGTTTGGCTTTGCGCCATCAGACCCAGGAATCCTTCCAAAAACGCCTCCACACTGTCGAGCTGAGTTTCGCTCTCGGCATCCAATTCTCCACTGATGGAGCGGAGCTGTTCGAGGTAGCTAGAAAGTCCGTGGGCATCTATAAGAATCAGACCCTGATTTTGTTCCATAAGCTGCGCGTTCAAATCTTGATAGAGCGTACTCTCCGCAATGGTTTCGCCTTCACTATTCCAATCGCTCAAAGTAGAAATCACCAGACGGTCGTTTTGGATTCCGTAAACCAGTTCAATGGCATCCGCCGTGATCGCCGTGGGCACCGCACTTCCTTCCGTAGCCAAGGAGCTAAGGTCGAGCGTGAGCCGTGAGAAAGTATCTTCTCCACGTTTCACGGTATCTTTAGTGAGCGCACCCGGCATGAATTGTTCCGCAAGCGCCATGAGTCCGCTGAGCTGACCGTCGAGTTTGTTCACAAAATCATCCGCCGTTTCTGGATTGGAGCTGGTGTCGATGAAAACCGTGATTCCAGGAATCGCATTGCCACCATTTCCATGCAAAGCAATGGAATACCCTTTGTCCAAAAAGCTCATGAGGTCTTCCAAATCCATTCCAAAATAGTTGCGCACCACTTCCTTCAACTGTTCCAGGCTCTGCGTGTCGTCGCCCACCGCTTCCGCTTGAGCAAAAGTCTGCGCGAGTCCGTAGGATTCAAAGTAGGCCAAAAGTCCGTCCGCTGGAATTTCTTCAAACAAATAAGGTTCTTCCCTTGGCACGCTGTCGAAAGAAATACCGGCCTCTTTGGCTTTGGATTTATTCGCATTCATCCAAGCGTCAAAACGAAGTCCCTCCGCTTCCGCCCGGACCACCACCACTTGCCTGTCCACCACCGAAGGAATGTCGCTCACGGAGAACCCGGCGAGCAAAGACAAATCCTGGCTGTAAAGCGAAGGATACATCACCCCAAACACCGTGTAATCCACGCCCACTTCCTCCACCGTTTCTTGGTAGAGTTCCACTTCCCACAAACTCGTTTCCTCCTCTTGCTCGGTCATGGCCACCAAATTTTCTGCGTTGCTGGTCACAAAAAGTAAATCCTCATAAACCGTTAAATACACGGTAGAATCTTTAGAAATATAGGCTTCAATGTCGCTGAGTTTTTTATAGGACAATTGCTCGGCATCGGACAAAGTTTGCAATACGTCTCTCATTTTAGAAGGCTCTTCCAAAGTGATCACCGTGAAATTTTCAGGATCGTCTTCGGTCGCACGCAGGGCGTAAATCATACGGAAACGTTCTCCAAACGCCGGCTTCAAATCGCGTTCAAAGTCCAAGCCCATTGCTCCCAGTTCCTTATCCAAAGTTTCAGAAGCGGTTTCGGAAATACGGTCTTCGTCCCCCAGGCTGCTCTCCAGCGCTTGAATAGCCGTGAATTGTTCATCGCTGCGAGTGGAATACGAAACCAACAAACCCACATCAGCGGGCAAATAAGCCTCGGGAATCAGCCCCTCGTTACTAAAGTGAATGGCTTGGTCGCCCTTGCTTCCACAAGCGGTGAGCAGCACGGTTAAACTGAGCGCGATAAATAGATTTCGGCGTAGATTCATAGAGTGTGTTAAAAGCCACCACACCCTATCACGAAAAAATAGCCCGGTGAAGCGCAGTTTCCCTCGCCAGCTCAGGATGAAAGCTGCTGGCCCAAATGCGCCCCCGCCGCAGTAAAACCGGCGTGCCTTCGTGCGTGGCCAAAACTTCGCAGTCGCCACTGTCCGTCACTTTAGGCGCCCGAATGAAATGTCCTTTCACCACGCCGCCGCCCATCTTCAAAGTAGCCGTGAAACTCGCGCTCTGCCGCCCATACGCGTTGCGTTCCACTTTCAGCGGAAGCAAACCATACCGCGCCAGCAAAATCATCCCCGCACAGGTCCCATAAATCGGGAAATCCGCCGGCCGACTTTTCAGCCATGCATCCAAGCCATATTTTTCCATAAACAAATCCATCACGGTGCTCTCCCCTCCTGGAACAATAAAACCCGTGAGACCTTCCGTGTCCGCGAGCGAGCGCACTCGTTTATGCAAAAGCCCCAGCTGGTCCAGAACCCGCTCGTGCTCAATGTAGCCTCCTTGAATCGCTAAAATTCCAATCATGGTGGCAGTATAGCCTAGGAACTTTTAAAACCAAAACGGCTTTCTTGAGCCATTATTTGACTCCAAAAGTCTGCGACCGCAGACTTTCAAGAATTTGTGCCCGGGCACAAATGAAGCACTTTAAACTCCAGTAACGTTTACTGTAAACCAAACTCGTAGATTTACTGTAAACTTCGTGCCTAACCCGCATTCAGAGCCTTAACCCAGTATCGCCCGACGGAGCCCATCAATAACTCTCGACAGCGCAGAATTAGCGACAGCAGTGCCAGTAATGTCATTAATCTCTGCAAACTCGACAGAAAAAATGTCCCCCTTGTTTAAGAGATTCTCAAGGGTAATCGCTTTATCCTGACTCTTATCAATTTTACGTACTATGCAAGGCTGTCCACACCAATCAACTCGATCCCCTACTTTTAACTGTTCTTCAATCTCGTCGGGTTGAAATCTGGGCGTATACATAGCTTGTTCAGTTAAAAAATGCTTTCAATTATAGCTCAATTCCCCCTCTCCTGCATCCTCACTGCCAGGGTGCCCATCTCCAGTCCCGGCATCGCTTCGCCAAGCCCTTCGGAAATCGCAGCAAGTTTTGCCGGGTCGTCCCAGTGAATCACCGCTTCCACCACCGCCCGCGCCATACGCGCCGGGTCCGCTGCTTTAAAAATTCCGCTGCCCACAAAAACTCCATCACATCCCAGTTCCATACACAGCGCCGCATCCGCGGGCGTGGCCACACCTCCGGCAGCAAAATTCACCACCGGCAAGCGCCCAAGGTCGCGCACCACTTCCACGAGCTGCATGGAAACACGCATCTCTTCCGCGGCCTTCATCAGTTCCGGAATCGTCATCCGTTTCAGTGCATTTATTTCCGCATCAATCGTGCGCATGTGCCGCACCGCCTCCACAATATTTCCCGTTCCCGCCTCGCCCTTCGTCCGAATCATCGAAGCGCCCTCCGCAATCCGCCGAAGTGCTTCTCCCAAATTCTTCGCCCCACACACAAACGGCACTTTGAACTCACTTTTTTCCACGTGCATAAAAGGATCCGCCTGCGTCAGCACCTCACTCTCATCAATAAAATCAATGTCCAGCGCCTCCAAAATACGCGCCTCCATGGTGTGCCCGATTCGCACTTTTGCCATAACCGGAATCGTCACGGCCGCTTGAATTTCCTTGATCATCTTTGGGTCACTCATGCGCGCCACCCCACCATCTCTGCGAATATCCGAAGGCACTCGTTCAAGCGCCATCACCGCACACGCCCCCGCCGCCTCCGCGATGCGAGCTTGTTCCGCAGTGGTGACGTCCATAATAACGCCGCCTTTGAGCATCTGAGCCAAATTTTGTCCTGTTTCGTTCATCGGACACAAAGTGTCAATTATAAAAAGATTTGAGCCCCCACAAGGTAAAGTAAAGCACGGGCTGATGCAACAAATAAATTGCCAAAGAATGCCTTCCCATAGCCGTTAAACCGGGCAGCTTAGCCAAAACAGCCAAGCGCGTTGGCTGCCTTCCCCTATACACCCATTCCCCCACCACCAGCCCAACGAGTGGCGCAGCAATCCACGGGAAAATCGGGAAATAATCCAGCGACGCAAAACCCGCCTCTCGCAGCCCCAGCCAAAACAGCCAGCCCCTTTCCACCGTCATGCCACTCAAAACCTGCCCCACAAAAAAACTCGCCAGCGCCATGCAAACCGCCAAAACCCGCCGCTCTTTAAACAGCGCAACAATGGGCACGGAAACTCCAATCAAATGCAAAACTCCAAAGCGCACAAATTCCGTGGGGAAGAAAATCCACGTCGCCAAAGTCACCAGCATTCCCGCGCAAAAAATCCACGCGCCGCGCCTCGCCTGCCCCGCAAACCCGCGCCCCGAAAGTGCCACGCTCACGCCCACGAGTCCCAAAAATAAAAACTGCACCGCGCGCACAAAAATAATGAGAGGCCAGCCGTAAGGTTCAAAATCGAGCATCCCCAGCATCATCGCATCATAGGCCGCATGAAAAAGCACCATGCAAAGAATCGCAAGTCCGCGCAGCGCATCGATTTCCATTAGACGAACAGTCATAAACTTCATAGAATACGCATGAACTCTACTATTTTTTAAGCATAAACGCTATGTCCCACGCATCCCGACTCGTCAAAGGAACCGTGCTGGCTTCTTTGCTCTTACTCTCTTCCTGTACTTTTTTGGATGAGCTCAAAAGCAATCTCAGTGGTGAAGAGACTGAGGTCTACGATGACTACAGTTTCAGCGCCAGCGACAGCTTGAACCGCTACATCGACCTCCTCAATGCCGGTCACGACAACGTGAGCAGCCTTGAAGACAGTCTCTACTACCTGGAAGACGACATTCTTTACTACGATCCAGGTGTCTACGAACCCACCTTCTACTGCTACTTCGACTACGAAAGCTACGACACGACCTTGGCCTACGATGTAGAAAATCCCGTGGGTCTGACCACGGAAGAAATCAGCAATCTTGGTGCTCAAGGCACTGGGATTCTAAGCACGCTCAGCCAGCTCAAAACTTTGTGTGAAGACATCAACCGTCACGTAACCGCTCAAGATTACAAAGACGACGACTTCGTTGCCCTCTACGCAAAAATGGACGAAGCCTACCTTTTGATCGACAGCTACTACACCGCGCACAACGAGCTTTTGGAGGACGTGGACGAGGCCTTTAGCGTCTACAGCAGCTGGGAAGTGGACCCTTCAGACCCCATTAGCGTGGGCATCGACAACATGGACAAAGACATGGATAAAGCCGATGAAATCCTAGATGTGATCGACACCAATTTAATTGCAGGAACCACCGACGGAGTGGCAGCCCAAGTGCAAACTCTATACGACGCCCTCCAGCTTACCGTTACGGAGCACGCCAGCTATGAACCTGGTGAAAGCGTTTCTTACTACTACGACACCTTCTATACCGAAATCGATCAAACCTTCCTCCCCATCGTTAAGCGAAGCATCCGTAACTTTGAAGCCGCCGACTTGACCAGCGTGGACTGGGATTACTCTGACCTGCTCGATTCTTACAACTACATGGTAGACGACTACAACTACTACCTTGACTACAGTGGATACTAAATCTCCGGGCATCGGGAAAAAAGCCGTCTTGTCCTTCCTGGGCATACTCCTCTACATGGGGCTGTATGCCCTTCTTTTGCCCCCGCTCCTAATGCTGGACGGAGATGCAAAAGGAATTGCCCTGGGCATTTGGGGCGTGGGCGCCTTTGTCTTTTACCTTCCCTGGTTCTTTTGGCTCACTAAAAAAATCTGGTTTTTTAAGGCAGATCCCGTGGAGCCACTGCCGTATGAAAAACTCAGGGCAGAATTCCTCAATATAAACAACTTTGATGCCCCCCTAACGATCACCGAAAAAAAGCCGAATCACTTCGTTATCACCTGGAAATATGTGGACGCGGTGTGGTGGGAACTTTTCAAAAAGGCAGGTATGAGCGGGAACTATCGCCTCCACATTATTTTCAGTCCAGAAAAACATGAAGCTCGTCTCATCGATATGGAAACTCGCATAGAATGGAGCCTGGGCATAAAGGGCTTTCATCAAAGTTTCACTTTTTTCCGGGGAATCATGATGCAATTTTCCATCGGCAAAGCCTGGGGCATCCGTGAAAATTTCAGCCTCGGCAAACTCTACGACTACCGCTTTGTTCCCGGCGAAATAAAAAGCCCCGTGATGAGCACTCTGCTGCGCGCCGGCTGGGATGTCCGCTTTGCTTTATTTTAAAAGTCCGCCTTCCGCACCCACCACTAGCCCTTGTATTGCATAGTACTGAGTGATACACTGCACCCATGGACTACTTAGAAAATATTCAGGCCCAAATGCGGAAGGGTATTTTGGAGTTCGCGATTTTGGCGGTGATTGAGGGTGCGGAACTCTACGCTTCAGACATTCTTAAAAAACTGCGCGGCACCGAACTGATTGTGGTGGAAGGCACGCTCTACCCCCTACTCAGCCGCCTAAAACGGCAGGAACTGGTGGAGTACGCGTGGAAAGAATCCAAGTCCGGTCCGCCCCGCAAATACTACAAGCTCACGGACAAAGGCCGCAGCGCACTCGAAAGCCTCAAAGACACCTGGAAATCTCTATACACCTCTATTAATTCCCTCAACTCATGAAAAAAGTCATTAACATCACCATCGGCAGCATGGTCTTCAATGTGGAGGACGATGCCTTCGAAAAACTCTCAACCTACCTCGACTCCATTAAGAAATATTTCTCCAAAGACAAAGACGGCGACGAAATTGTGGAAGATCTGGAAGCCAGCATTGCGGAGAAATTTTCCAAGCGGAAGAACAAGGACGGAGCCGTGACCGAAAAAGATGTAGACGGAATTATTGAACAAATCGGCACCTTGAAAGATTTCAAAAAAATGAGCGAGGAAGAGGATGACGATGAAGTTCCAGACGAACCCAAGGAAGCTGGCGAGAAAAAACTCTATCGCGACCCCGACGACGCAATCATTGCCGGAGTCTGCAGCGGCCTCGGCGCCTACTTTGGCATCGAAACCGTGCTCGTACGCCTCATTTTCTTCATCACTATTTTATTTGGCGGCTTTGGAATCGTGATTTACGTCATCTTGTGGCTCATTATGCCCGTGGCCGAAACCACGGCTCAAAAAGCAGAGATGCGCGGCGAACGCCTCACCCTTCATGAGATCGAAAAATCCGTGAAAAAAGGCGTCGAGAACTTAAAAAAAAAAGATCTAAGTGGCGTAAAAGACGCCGGGGCTAAAGGAAAGCTGCTGCTCACCCAGTTCTTCCAAGTGCTCGGCAAAATCTTCCATGCTCTCTTAAATGTGCTCCGCATTTTGCTCGGTATTGTCTTCGCCGTCGGCGGTATTTTAGGAGCCGGCGCACTCAGCTTCGCTCTCACTTGGCAGCTCTCCGGCGGCGTGATTCCCGACACCACTTACACCCTCAAAGACTTCATCGTGGCGACCGATTTCATGTACATCGTCTTCATCGTTTCTGTTTATCTCATCGTCCTCTTGCCCCTACTTCTTCTCTTCTTCATTGGTCTCAGTTTCCTAAAAAATCGCAGCATCTTGAGTACCAACGCCATCATATTCTTCACCGTCCTTTGGTTCGCCGCCACCGGAATCGCGGGCAGCGTGGTGAGCCAAAATCAAGGCCTCATAGAACAAAGATTCGAAGAGATCGACCAAGCTCAACAAGAGCGTTACGAAAGTGGAACTGAGTCTTTAGAAGTAGGGGTAATTTTAACCAGAGAATAGCAGTAAAATAAGTTAATAAAAGCTTTATTTTTAATCTGTATTTTGATATAATTGGATTAATTGGGGTTAAAAACTACTTCATTATGACTACCTTTTCAGTTAAAAAGATCGGCGGGAAACAATACCTATATGCCAAAGAAAAAATTTACGTTGCAAAAGGCAAAAATAAAATTAAGTACACCTCACTGGGAAGAGTGGATGATCCAATCAATAAGGTAAAAAAACAGCTGCAATTCAAAAGAAAGGTGGAGACAGAAGAAAGTGAGGTAAGAACAAAGTATTGGACAGGAAAAACACAGGCAAAAGTAGCTTTTAAAGAGACTGTAATCCAAAAGCTGGAACAGCTCCGTGGAAAGTTATTTAGAGACAAACAAGACTTAGGGCACGTAGCGCAGCATGCCATGGAAACGGCTTTTATGATCGATTTTATCTATAACTCAAACAAAATTGAGGGCAGTAAAATGCCGAAAAAAGAGGTTGAGAAAATCGTATCTGCTGGATCCATTAAAAAAAACGCTGAAGTGGAGAACAGTTTAAAGGCGATCAGCTTCTCACCTCAGGTTTTAAAAAAATTGAGCATCAATAAAATCATAGAACTTCACAAGATCCTTCTTTCGCATGAACCCAGCAAACATGGCATACGAGAAGTAGCCATTGTAGTTGGAAACTCAGATACAGCTCAAGCCACTGAAATAATTGCTAAATTATCAGAACTATTAGATTGGTATAACTCAGTCGAAGGGAAGCTATATCCACCTGAATTAGCTTTTAGATTTTACTATCGGTTTGAGCGAATACACCCCTTTGTAGACGGAAATGGCCGTATAGGAAGGATCTTAATGAACAGTATTTTAAAGTCCCATCGTTATCACCCTATAATTCTCTGGAATAGCCAAAGAGAAAAGCACATGAATGTATTTGAAAAAGCCATGGAGGGCCATATAGAGAAGTATTTGGATTTTATGACAGAACAAATGGTCCGGACTTATCAGGCTTACATTAAAAAACTGGATGATGCTGCTTCTCTGGACAAATACTTGCAAACATTTTTGAAACCGACAGCTTTCGAGGACTAAAAACCAGATCAATCCCGATTTACCGCTTTCTGGTACACCTCCCACATCTTCTGAAAAGGCTCATACGTTTTCAATAGTTCATCAAACGTTCCTTCCGCCGCCAGCCTTCCTTCTTCAAACAAATAGATGTGGTCGAACTCGGGCAGCAGATGCAAACGGTGAATGGTTGAAACGATGCAACGGTCTTTAAAATATCTAAATAGCGACTCGTAGATCTTCACCTCATTCTTTGCATCGACACTGCTCGTGGGTTCATCGAGCAAAATAAAGCTGCTGTCTTTAGCTGCAAAAATGCCGCGTGCCAAAGCAAGTCGCTGTTTCTCGCCTCCCGAAAGATTCACACCTTTTTCTTTAATATTTGTCGCAAGGCCTCGCGGCAAACGCTTCACCACTCCATCAAAACGCGCCAGCCGAATGGCCTGCTGCACCTCCGCAGCACGATGTGAAATTCCAGCCGTCACATTGTACTCAATGGTATTTTCAAAAATCTCCGGATCCTGCGGGATCAGCGTCATATGACTAGAAAGCGCATGGAGTTCTGACTCTTTACCGTCCACACTCACCTTCACAAAGTCTGGCATCTCCAAACCACGAAGTAGCGTAAGCAAAGTACTTTTCCCACTCCCACTTTCTCCAATCAGTGCAATTCTCTTCCCACGTTCCAAAACCAAATGCACATTTTTAAGGTTGTGCGAGCGATGTTTCTCATCTTCATAACGAAAGGAAAGCTCCTTAATTTCCACTCGTTTCCACTTATTAGAGATAGGCTTCGTCCCAACCTTCCCATCCAGCATTTCCGCTGCCGCCCAAATAGGATTCACCGATTGAATATTGGTGTTGTACTGAACCAATTGCTCATATTTCCAGGCGACATCAAAAAATACACCAGTAAATCGGTGCGCATACTCATACAAAGCCACCGTAGTTCCGATCAAAATGACGGCCCCACTTTCCCACTGTTGGTATAAATAAATCAGCATCACCAACGAGGCCAAACCCGCCAAGACCATGCTCAGTAAAAACCATTTGAGTTCGTTCACTTTTGCATTCTTTTTCCATGTAGGGAACAAACGAGAGAATCGTTTCACCGTTTCGTTCTTCGCCAACTTCTCCAAACGCAGCGTGATCACGGTGCGCATATTGACCACATAATCATAAAAAGTAGCATCGTATTTATGCCAATCCTCATTCATTTCTTTGTTGTACTTAATAAGCTGTTTGTCGAAACGGAAAATGATAAGAAAACACACGAGTCCCAAGCCAAGCGCCACAAAACCAGAAAGCTGTGAGAGAAAAAACAAAGCCGTTGCAGAAGCAAAAAACCGCACCACGGTTTCAATGTATTGAAATCCATCTTCAGCAAAGTTTCTCAGTGAACTAGAGCCTTTTTCAAGTCGACTCATCGTCCCACCCGAGTGATTGTTCTTGTGCCACTTCAAAGGTAAAGATGCGAGCAAATCAAAGAGCTTTCGGCGAAAATTATCCACAATATAATAGGCGTTTATTCGTTCCAGTACGCGGGCATTTCCATGAAAAATCCAAAATGCCAGCTGAATACCAGGATAGGCCGCCAAGTACAAAAGTATCTTCCGTTCATTCTCCAAACCATTGAGCTGCACTTCATTTAAGAATAGCCCAAGCAACAGTGGCTCCAACATCATAATCAAATTTGCCACTGTAAACATGGCATACGTCAGCGCGTACTGCGGCCTCCGCCCTTCCGCAAATTTCCATGCGGTTTTAATCAGTTGAAGGTAGGCATTTTCCATAGGAACATTAAACCAGAGAAATGAGCCTCTTGATACAAAAAGAGCCCCACTCTTCAGCAGGGCCCTTTCTCTATACTTTTCACATCTTCTCACTTAGTCCGCGTAGTATTCGTCATAAGTTCGTACAGAAATCGCAGCTACTTCGGCACGGGTGATGGGGTTGCCTGGCTTGAAGTCCCCGTCGCTGTATCCTTCCACAATGCCTTCATCGGCAGCGGTTTCTACGGCGTAGGCATACCAATCATCGTCATCTACGTCATCGAATTCATCCCAGTCACTGTCCACGTCGTATTCATCGATTCCAGCAATACGCATGGTAATCACCAGCGCCTCCGCACGGTTGATTTGGTTGTTTGGACGGAAAGTATCGTCGCTATATCCTTCGATGATGTCTTCCTCCACTCCAAAGGAAACGTATTCGTAGAACCAGTCTCCAGAAGAAACATCGGAGAAGCTTTCACCAGAAGCCCCGTCCACATCGTAACCTGCGTTGAGCAGAGCCATTTTTAGGAACTCCGCACGACTTGCGTAGTTGCTGGGTCCAAAGGTGTCGTCATCCAGTCCGTTCACCACCCCACGGCAGTAAAGTTCAGTGATGTAGTCTTCCGCCCAGTGTCCGTAAATGTCATCGAAGTCCGTGTCACAATCGCTCTCCCCCACGGTCAAACTCACGCTTTCACTCACTTGTGCATCCGTGTGGTCGGTACGAGCTGAATTGAATTCGCCGTACTCCGTTTCGTAATCGCTCAAAGTAACTTTGTAATCGAGGTCCGTATCCCCAACCGGAACCGCGCATCCATAAACTCCAGCTCCCAAATAGCTACAGCTCGTGCCGTAGTCGTCTCCCGCTTTCACCGAAGCGCCAGAAACGGTGTCCCCGTCCTCATCAAGTACCGTCAATTTATATCCAAAGTCCAAAGAAACGCTCTTGCTGCCGTCCCCGGTCATTTCACCCGTAGTGACGTCTTCGGCCACGTAACCATCTTCAGAAACCTCAATCTCGTAGCTGTTGTCGCTGTTATCAATGGAAAGGCTGAGCACATAGTTCCCACTTCCACTGTTGGTGAAAGCGTGAATAGCGTTGGAAGTTCCTCCAGACACATCGAAGTCTCCTTCCAGTAAGCTCGTGATCGCATCCCCATCTTCGTCAGTAACATTAATGGTGAGATTGGCTTCGGTTGGATCAGCCGTCGCTACGGTTTCCGTAAGAGCCACGCTCGTGGTCACCTGAGAGTCGGCATCTATATCACGGTCTGAACTAAGCACAGTAGTACGGGATTCATAGCCGGATTTCGTAACGGTAACGGACTCAACATCCGTAGACGTTCCATCTTGAGTGGTGCTCGCAGGGCAGTAGGCCGTGCTTGTAGAGATGGTACAGCTAACCGATCCAATACTGACTGTATCGGGCGTTATAGGGTCGACGGTGTCGTTATCAATAATAGTAATCTTGTGTGCAAATTGCATTTCCCCACTCAAAGTTTTTTTAATGGAAGCAAGCACCCCGGTGTTAATGACTTCATCTACATAGCCATTTTCATTGGCAGTAATACGATAATTGTTATCAGAAAGTCCCGTATCCAAAGCGAATTGGTAAACTCCATCTTCCATGTCTCGGAATCCAGCCACGTCATTGGACGTTCCTGCGCTCACAGTGAAATCTTCAGAAACGAAACCTTCCATAGGCCCTCCAAGTTCATCTTCAAGAGTGAGTTCCACATTGTACGCACGCAGAGCAATTTCCCCAGCATCCGCTGAAGAAGTGATGGTGGTCGTACTCCTTGGGGTTAAACGCATCCAATAGAGTGTTTGGCCATCCACCGTAGTCTTACCCGCAGCAGAATCCCACGCAGCAGGTACGTCAAATTCCCAGGTTCCCTCTCCTACCGTTTCAAAATTATTGGTGTTGTCGGTGTAGCTTAAAGTTTCCCAGTCGCTGGTCCCTCCATCGTAGTATTCGGCCGTGTAGTGATGACAAACAACACAAGTACTGCTGCTAACTCCCGCAGTAGTGATATCAAAATCAATGATATCGAAAACCGTGTTGGAACCAATATAAAGAACTTCCGTCACCATGCTATCTTTAGTGGGAAGCGGCACATCATCTGCATCCAAATCAGACGCATCCGTGGTCCACGAGGTCTCGAGTATACCATCTAAAAAGACTCCATCCGGGTACACGTTGACGTCTTCATTATTAGCAGACACCAGCCCCACCCCAATGGCAAAGGCCGTGTTAGCGCCAAAAATATACGTCACAAACCCCAGGAGTGTGATTAGCTTTTTCATACGTTGTGGTTAAATTATTACTAGGCTACTAGCTACAACGTAACGAGACAACGAAATCTTACAAAAAATAGGGGGCTTACAACAAAAAATGGAGCCGCAATCGGGGATTGAACCCGAGACCTCTGCCTTACCATGGCAACGCTCTACCACTGAGCTACTGCGGCTAACAGCGCGGCTATATAAGCAGATTCCCCCGGCTCGCGCCAGTCTTTTTTCCACAGCTGATGGCAAAAATTCCGCCACAAATAACAAAGGGCGACTATATACCGTGGATCCGGACGTAATTGGAGCGGTGGGACACACCGTGCGCCTTGCGGCGCCCAAAGTCCGTCGTGATGGATCTCACAAGTTTTGTCGTCCTTTTGTCGTCAAGCACGATACTTGAGGAATAGACACCCGTCAAGACAAAGTGTTATTCGTAGTAGACATACCAAGCGCGCCGAGCGATGACCGCCGTTTCTGCACGGGTGATGTAGTTTTCAGGTTTAAACTCGCCATCGTCATAGCCTTCCACAATGTGTTCGTCCACGGCTTCCATAACTGCCCACGCAAACCATTCATCTCCGTCCATGTCCTCAAAGTCACTGTCCACCTCCTCATCTTCGGGAACGCCTGCAATCCGCATCAAAATGGTCATGGCCTCCGCGCGGTTGATAGAATCATTGGGCCGAAAGCTATTATCATAGTATCCTTCGGTGTAGCCCTCACCCGTTGCGTAGGTGACGTAAGAGTAAAACCAATCGTCGCTGTCCACATCGGTGTATCCGTAATTGTCGTTTTCCGTAACCGTGAGTTCGGCATTCAGCAGAGCAATTTTCAAGAATTCCGCACGCGTCACCGACATATTGGGTTCATATTCATCATGGCTGCGCCCTTCCACCACTCCTGCAGAGTACAGCGCACATATGGATTCTTCAGCCCAGTGATTATTGGTGTCGTCAAAAGGATCGTTACAGTCATCTTCATAATCAGGGTAATTCGCCAAGTAATCCGCGGAATCATCGGGATCCGTCCCCATATCCACCTCGGTGCCATCTTCCACGCCATCATTATCACTGTCCACGTCGCTGTCACTGGTTCCATAGTCGTCTTCTTCATCTTTCGTGAGTCCGTCGCCATCGTCGTCTTCATCTCCATCGTCAACCACCACAATCTCGCTATCCTTCACCCAAACCTGTGAAGCCAGTGCTTCCGCATCTTGTTCATCATCAGATTTATATGAATCAGTGATGCGCAAACGAACGTAATAAAGTGCGTCCGAACTATTCACAACCACGGTTTCCCAATCCTCAGGACGGTCCCAGCTTAAAGAAAAGTTGTCGCCCGTAGACTCATTTTTCAGATCATTATTCGATTTGTCGCTGGAAAGGGTTTTCCAATTCCCATCCCAGTATTCAAGAACATAGGTACCTTGGGAGAAAAGCTCGGCCAGGGCATACCCTTCCAAAGAAACGTCGATATCTATCTCAATGCCGTTGAATTTCTCGTCGTAAGCGATGTAAAAAGCATCGTCCTCCGCAGCAGGAATGTTCACATCTTCGGCGTCGGTGCTCAGCGCCTCATCGGTTTGGTCATTGAATAGCCCCGTAAGAAGATTCGCATTGTAAGAAAGAACCTCGCTGGGACTTCGCAAATCGGTCACCGTTGCCGCAAGGGCACTGGGCACCGAACTTACTATAAAGGCAACTACTAAAAAGCTTGAAAGGATTTTTTTCATACTGTGTTAGTTAATTTTTAAGCCGAACAAGAAGTAAGACGAAGTCTTTCCACTATTCCTTACAAGAAATTTACACAATCAGAAGGATGGCGGCCTTAAGCCAGAAGGTGAGCTGCGAAACCGCTGTCCAAATAAAGGACATGCCAAACAGCTCCTCAAAGAAGTACAAATCTACGAACATCAGGACAATAAAGTACGGCAAACCCTTGCTCAGAAACTTTTCATACAGCGGATAAAAGCGGCGCGGCACAAAAATGCCCATAAATTTAGACCCGTCGAGGGGCGGAATGGGCAGCATATTGAACAGAAAGAGCACAATACTCACATCCAGCACCGCTTCGCTGAGCGCATACAGCGGCGTCACTTGGCTTAGGTAGCTGTAAGGAATGGCTGCGATGAAGGCCAGCGCCAGGTTAGCGAGTGGCCCCGCGAGCGCCGTTAAAGCTTGATCTCGCACGGGTTTTTCAAAATTCTGTGGATTCACTGGAACCGGCTTCCCCCACCCTATTCCCACAAAAAACAGCATCAGCGTGCCCAAAATATCCAGATGCGCCAAAGGGTTCAGCGTCAGCCTTCCCTCCCTTTTCGCCGTATTGTCTCCCAAGCGGTGCGCCGTCCAGGCGTGGCTGCATTCGTGAAAGGTGAGCACCAGCACCAAGGCAATCAGATAATAGGGAGAAAGAAACATGTGAGCAGTATAGCAATAAAAATCCCTTTAGAATATTTTTTCACTGACCTAGAAAGGACTCTTGGCTGTTTGAGAAGCACATAAAGGCTCCCGTGCTGAACAGACAGCCAAGAGTCCTTTCTAAAATCGGCTTGCAAAAAGCCCTTTTGTCGCTTAAGATACCGTGGCTATGTCTAAAGTTTGCCAATTAACAGGTGCGCGACCCAAGAGTGGACACAAGGTGTCTCACTCCAACAAGAAGTCTAACCGACGATTCTTGCCTAATTTGGTGAAGAAAACCGTGATCGATGCTAAGACCGGGGCCAAGGTATTCCTGAAAATAACCGCTCGTGCGCTCCGCACTATGGCTAAGAACCCTAAGAAGTTTGAAGCTCAAATTCACGCTATCGCAAAGAAAAGTGCGAAAAAAAGCTTGAAGAAAAAACTAAAATAAAATATAGTTTCGTTGCGTTCAGAATAAGCACCAAAAAAAGCTCCCAAAACTTCGGGGCTTTTTTTGGACCAAGTACGGTTAGCCCCCTTTAACCACTCCTTATATGAAAAGCTTATTTATAGTAGTTTTTTTGTGTTTCCTCTCTGACAGCACTCCTCAATCAGAAGCGGAGCTCGTCGAAGCTAAGACTTTAGTAACCCTGGGTAGCGTTGAAGAGTCTAGACATTATAAGGATGAATACCTCAGTTTTGACTACCCCGAAGAAGTAGAAGTCTATTTTAAATTGCATCCAGAAGGGCAAGATTTTCGCGAAATTGAATTCCTTTATTGGGATGACACGATCAACAGTTACACCACCACGGGCATAACTTTCAGTTACCCCTACCTCTTTGAGGAAGAGGGCAGTAGTCTGAAAGACCTCAGAAAAACGCACAAGTACCAATCTGAAAACATAATCATAGATGGCCACCGAGCGCTAAAAATCACCACTCGCGACGCCTTCTCTCTCTACATTCCTGGCCAAAACATGGATGTTCCCACCTACCAACTCGTGGGAGGATTCCTTAATAAGGATTTGAGCACAAGGATCCTGGAAATCTTTATAGAAAGCGCCGAACTGGAGAATTAGTTGCCTTTCCTTCCCCTCTCCAGTAAAAATAGAGCCCACGGAAGGGTCGCATAGTGGCCTAGTGCGCTCGCTTGGAAAGCGGGTAAGCTCGAAAGGGTTTCGGGAGTTCGAATCTCCCCCCTTCCGCCAGGAAGTTTTAAAAAAGCGGTGGGCCCTTGTGGCCTAGCGGTTTTTTAAACAGGCTGCGCAGCAGCGGGGAGATGGAGCGGCACTCTCGTCACTCTTAAGGCTCCTAAATTCATGGCTTTCCGTGTTGGTGCACGTAAATCACGCCCTGCCTGCCCTTCGTAAATATGCCCCACTGAAACGCGATGCCTTATGGGTCCAGATTCCATCCAGGTATTTACGTTCGGATCCCATTCAAGCTTTGTTTGAACACGACGCATAAACTCCTGAAAAGTAATCAAATTTCGCCCCGGTGCTGAGATTGCATCGATTTTATTGTCTATATAATTCGTATTTAAAGTGTCTGCATCAGGCTTTCGTCCATTCTCTCCGAATACTAAGCAGCCTTTTTCATTTATAAAAAAGGGGGCCGCCTTCTTCAATCCACTCCCGGCAACCAAAAAATCACACTGTATACCTGGCTTCACATCTAGAAACTCTTCCCAAGGGTAAACTTTACCACCAAATTTTCTACAATCTTCTGGCAGATCCCCATATTGTCCTTTTAGCGAGTCGAGCATGGTTAAGTCGTTACTTGAAAGCCCATGTGGCCGAGGAAAATTTTCATACCACGCTTCATCGCGCAGCGGATAAATATTTTGAAGAGTGCCTGAAGCCCCCACCACTTCAATCATTTTTCTAAACTCACGGGTGGCATAAGCAATCATCTCAACGCCACTCTCCTTAGCTACTATACCTCGAGTTCTCCCCTCGAGACCATCCAGAGCCGCCAAGCTTGCCTGTAAGACACGGTCTCTACTTTCCGTACTTATAGGGAAATTGCGGTCCAAGTAATTCATCAAAGCCTCATCGGGGAGGGTACTGTCTTCGTCGGAGCGAGGATTATCCATTGAGTAATGGGTGAATAGATTGTAGCTAAGAGGAAATTAAAAGGCTTTTTATGAAATTTATCAATGCAATTGCTACTCTCCGCCACTTATTTCATCATCTCCGCCAATTTCCTCACCGTATTCACATTCCGGGCGGTCATATTTTTATACAAAACCGAGCCAATAAACTTCCGCATACCACTTTTGTTGTACTGAGCCCGGTCCACCTTCCACGCAATCGCACCTGGAAAGTACAGCAGCACGTCCACACCTTTTGCCGCCTGAATCAGCTCCAGCGACTTTTTGTTATCAAAATCCTCCCACAAAAAGAGCACATCCGTTTTCTGCTCGGTATCGTTGGTCCATTCCACAGGAATTTCTTGAGCCAGTTTCAAAATATTCTCTTTCTCCCGCAGCACCGTTCTGACAGCAAAACCAAAAGTTTTCTCTATGGCCTTTTCTATCTGAACCGTCAGCTTTTTCACATCCTTTTCCTCACTCTCAAAAATCACGTTTCCGCTGTTGATGTACGTGCGAACCTCATTAAAACCCAACGATTCAAAAACTTTCCGGAGCCGCGCCATTTCCACCTTAGCGTTGCCACCAACATTGATCCCACGAAGGAGCGCGACGTATTTCATAGTGGCTTAAGTTTACCGCTCTTTACTTTTTTCCCAAGTATTTAAAGCATCCAAAGAGCCAACCGGCACGTCCCTTTCTAAAACTCCCGATATCCATTCCCTGGTTTTCCCTACTTCCAACGAAGTGAACATGCCGCTCAAATACCTCTCTAGGTTTATTTCTGCCGGCACAAACGGGTGCGAATGCTGCTGCAGGCTTTTCCCAAAGATAATGCCCGGAGAAAGTATTTCTTTCACACGATCATCAAAGACATAAATTTCTGGTTTTGGATCAGCAATCCTCGCCTTTTCTATATCATCCAGAGTCGCATATTTTTCCTGCTTCGCTCGTTCAAGTTCAATACATCCATCGATTTTTATACGTGCATCAGTCTTTCTGCGCGGATCATCGAAGTCCGCCTTACGGTAAGGTGCGTCCAAAATTCGCCTTTTCTCCGCTTCAAGCAGGCGAATCAGTCCCTCGCTCCCTTCAGGGGTCCACAATAAACTTCCATGAGCTATATATGTCTGCCACTTGTGGTCGTCTAAGGCATCAGGATAGGAAGAAAGCGAAACGTAGTACCCCCTAAACAAATAGGTGTACCACTGAGGCTCCCCCGAAAAAGGAACTGCCTCATTAGCCAACGCGATTCGAGGCGCCATGAGTTTGCCCGGTTTCTCTATTCCCGGTCTCGAGGTACTGGACGTGGCATGTGTGTAGGAAATATTAAAAATCCCCGTGGGCTTGAGTGCTTCAACTTCTTCTGGAACGTGCTTAAAGTTTCTCATTATTATAATAAGTGCTTATTATGGTGTAAAATAAAGAAACGTCAACCAACTCATGCAAACCTTCAAAACCGTCGACGCCTACCTTAAAACGCTCCCCAAAGAATCCGCGGCCATTCTTGGAAAACTCCGCCGCATAATCCAAAAAGCCTCTCCCGAAGCCGTGGAATCCATCAGTTACGAAATGCCAGCATTCAAGCTCAACAAAAAACCGCTGGTTTACTTTGCCGCTTACAAAAACCACATAGGATTTTACGCCACCCCCTCCGGCCATAGTGCTTTCAAAAAAGACCTCTCCAAGTACAAAGAAGGAAAAGGCTCGGTACAATTTCCCCTAACTGAAGCCATCCCCTACGATTTAATAGAAAGAATGGTTCACTTTCGCGTTAAAGAAAGCAGCAAAAAATAAACTATGGTCACCTATTTAGTCATTGCCGCCGGACTCTTCAATCTTTTTGCCACTGTTTCCTACACGCGTGACACTTTTTTAGGAAGAAATAAACCCAATCGCGTAAGCTGGATCCTATGGACAGTGGCTCCACTCATCGCCGCAGCGGCTGCTTTCACGAAAGGCGCAGGCTGGGTAGCTTTTCCCATTCTCATCTCTGGTCTGGCTCCCGCCATTGTACTCATCGCAAGTTTCTTCAACCCCAAAGCCTACTGGAAACTCGGCCCACTGGATTACCTGTGTGGAGCTTGTTCCGTATTCGCGTTGATTCTGTGGGGAATCACACAAGAAGCCGCTGTCGCGATTCTTTTCGCTCTGCTTAGTGACCTATTTGCCACTCTCCCCACCCTAATCAAAGCCTGGAAACACCCTGAAACCGAAAGTGCCCTGAACTACATTGGCGCACTGGTAAACTCCCTAGCGGCTTTTCTTGTTATGCAAACCTTCGACTTTGCCAACCTCGCCTTTCCGGTCTATTTAGTCTGTGCAAATGTTTCTATAATCTTAGCACTCCTCCATGGTACAAAGCGCCGCTAAAACCGTAGCCGCTTACCTAAAAGAACTCCCTGCCGACCGCCGGGAGGCAATCAGCCAAGTCCGTGCCATGATTTTAAAGAATCTACCCAAGGGTTACGAAGAAACCATGAACTGGGGCATGATCTGCTATGAAATTCCCCTCAAGCGCTATCCAAATACCTACAATGGCCAGCCGACTGGAATCGTTGCCCTCGCCTCGCAGAAGAACTATATGGCGCTGTATTTGATGTGTGAGTACACAGGCACGGATGAAGGGAAGTCCTTCAAAGAAGCGTATGAGAAAACCGGAAAGAAACTGGACATGGGCAAATGCTGCATCCGCTTCAAAAAGGCAGACGACTTAGCTTTGGATGCGATCGGTGACGTCATCGCCAACACATCGGTGGAGAAATGCATCAAGTTCTATGAGAAAAGCCGAGCACTAATCAAATAATTTGACGACCAAAAGTTCTAGCCATAAAATTAGATTTTATTATAAATAAATTATGAAACTCACCGATATTCCTTTGATGCTAGGCCTCGCTGCTTGTGACGGACAAGTATCTGAAGGCCCCAAACAACTTAGCCCTGACGAGATACAAAAAATGGCAAATGAAGCTGGGAATCAAGCTTATGTTGAATTGAGCCAGGCGTATAGCGGATTAGATTTCAGTACTGGATCCATGCGACAAGCCCCTGCCCTGGCCAGGGAAAGAGCACGCGCCGAAGTTCTTCACACCTACGGACTCCTAAACGACGCAGATTACGAAAAAGCAATCGACCCAAAGAACACAGAGGGCATAGGAAAGGGAATAACTATAACGCTCTAAAGGGATATTGATAAAATTGTATACGGTCAAGAAGTGAATTCCGACGGGAAGATTTATCCCATAGATTTCAGCGCCAAACACTAAAAAACCCCGCTTTCGCGGAGCCTTTTAGTTAAGACCGAAGCCTTACGAGAGAAGATTACTCTGCAGCATCCTCTTCCATCTCTTCCACTGCTTCTTCCACTTCTTCTACTTCTTCCACTACATCTTCCTCTTCTTCTGCTACATCTTCTTCAGTTGTTTCGCAACCAGCGAGCATAAGAGTCATAACTCCGAAGCTAGCGAGAAGCATTGTCATGAAGTTCTTCATGGGCAAATTTGTTAAAGAATAAATCTGAAAGAAAGTTTATGCTGGGACGATCAACCTGTAAATAGATTGACGTTGCCTAAAACTTAAAATTGACGGCTATTATACCAGTCTTCTATGCTCTACACATGCAAAAAATATTAACCAAGAACAAGCGAGCATTCTTTGATTACGAGATCCTGGAGCGGTTTACCGCAGGTATTGTACTCTTGGGACACGAGGTGAAATCCGTCAAAATGGGCGGCGCGCATTTTACAGGCTCTTATATCACGGAAAGGAACGGAGAACTCTTTTTGGAGCACTTCCACATCCCCCTTTATAAGAAAACCACGCTCGAAGGCTACGAACCCGAAAGACCACGAAAACTTCTGGTGCGTAAAGCCGAAATTCTAAAAATCGCTAGTGAATTGCACACGGCCGGTGTTACGGTGGTGCCGCTTGAGTGCGGCCTGGAAAACGGCAGAGTGAAGATCAGTTTCGGCATCGCGCGTGGTAAAAAACAATACGACAAACGCGAGTCCATTAAAAAACGTGAAACCTCCCGCCGCCTCCAAAGCAACTTGAAAGATTACTAACCTCCCCTATGCACGCCATTGCTTCCACACTTATTCAAGAGTTGCACAGTTTTGCTAAAACCAACGGGGCAAGCCGCGCCGTGGTGGGACTTTCTGGCGGACTCGACAGCACCGTTGCGCTCTGCGTGGCCATCCGCGCTTTTGGAGCCAAGAATGTGACCGCGCTCATCATGCCAGAAATGGGCGTTTCACCGTACGAGGAAGCCGAACACGCCAAAATAATTGCTGAACATTTTGATTGCACCGTGGCCTACGAACCCATCAATAACTTTTTAGTGGACTACCAATTTGTAAGCTGGGAACGCGAGCCCGCTGCCTTTGAACATTTGAAGGCGCGCATCCGGGCTATGCTGCTCACCGATTACGCCGCCTGCACCGGCAGCTTGATTATTGGAACCGCCAACAAGAGCGACTTGAATTTGGGCCTGGGCATTAAAGACGGCGAATTCATCGGCGCACTGCAGATTTTGGGCGACCTCTACAAAACAGATGTAATAGACCTCGCCCGCCACATGGGCCTGCCCCACGAACTCACCGACGGCGAATTCACGCGTGGCCTCTGGCCCAAACAAACCGACGAAGAAGATATGGGCGGAACTTGGGGCCAGCTCGACGATATCCTCCGCCAACTCGAAGATAAAGTGGACCCGGACACCATGATCGAAAAAGGCATGGACGCGCTGCTGGTCCACAAAGTGGTGCGCCTCACCCAACAAAACGAAGCCGTGGTAAAAACCATTCCCGTCATCCACGTGGGCCGCGTCACCGCCGCCATCAAAAAAGCCCAAAAGGCGGAAGCGGAAAGCATTAGTTAATACCTAGGCAATACCTAGGCAATACCTAAGTAAGGAGCCGGATCGATGTGCTGGCCATTTTGCTTAGCTTCGACATGAAGGTGAGCTCCCTTAACGCGAGCGCCACTTTTCCCAACATGGGCAATAACTTCACCCGGCTGAATAGCATCTCCAGCTACTCGGTTATTGAGACTTTGCAAATGAAGCAAAGGAACCACCAATCCAGGATGATCAGGATCTTCCACCGCAACAATATTTCCCCCATTTTTATCAACCGCAGTATAAGCAACTTTAAGTGGACGTGTAGCCACAATGGGTTCACCAACATCTTGATCCCCCGACGCCAAACTCAAATCTATACCTTTGTGATTTTGAGTGTGGCCATGACTCATAGGATCATCACGATTTCCATAACGTGACGTGATGCGAGGAGCTTTGCCGTTCAGAAAAGTAAAGAAAGGAGCTTTAGGATTTAACAGGTCAATGAGTCGGTAAATCGTATCTTTTGGGTCTCGCACTATGTCCGTATCGTAATCGTTGTCATCATCTTCATCACTGTCTTCGTCCGGATCCACTCCACCGGCCGAGTCTTTCACTCCAAAAAGATCGTGCAGTAATTTCCCTAAGGACTTGGTCACGTCTCCCAGCTTACTGGAAATGCTGCTGAAAAAATCAGAGACCCCGCTGAACATTCCGCGTACTTTTTCTTTGCCTTCCTCACTCACTAAATCATCCACATCGGCACCTGAGTCCACTCCGGCTGCGGCGGCAAGCACCTCTTCAGGCGTTCGCCCGGCACGAATTTGGTCATCCAAATCTCCACGACTGACTATGGATTCCCGTCGGGAACCCTCTGCAGCACTAGCCGCACTCACGCCTCCTTCACTTGGAGTGGAAACGGGCACATTCTGCGATTCCGGCAGTTTATTGGGCGTGCTCATGAATTGGTTTGCTGTGAGGAATAAGCGGGCAGCACGGTGTTGTATAGATCTGCCACCGCCTGAACTTTGGCGGACATGGCCGTAACCAGTTTTACATAATTTTCATAGGTATCCACAATGGGAACTCCAAACTTAGGGAAAGATTTTCCGGCGTAGGTTTTGGGGATTCTTTGTTTACCCGTGATTTCTCCGCGGCGAAAGGCTTGAAGCTGAGCGAAACCACCCGCTCCTTCATGATGGGCTTCATAGAGTCGAGCGGCGGCATCGGGTGCAGACGTATCTATTTTACATTCCTCAGCATTTTTACGGGCGTACCAAGCCATGGCGCAAAAAGAAGCTCGGGGATCGGTGCGAGAAGCGCCCTTAAAATCTGGGTTCTCCGCCATAAATCGGTCCCAAGTAGGTCCCCAGAATTGCCCCAAACCGGCCACGGTACCATTCACGGCATTGGGATTGAATGCCGATTCAAAACGGGCAAAGGCGAATAGAATAGGCACCGCAATAGTGGATCTTTTTGCGGCTTCTTGGGCCAAGCCCAGCCAGCTAGGATTTTTTTCTAAAGCACTGTTGAGCTGTTTTTCTGCACTTCCCACCAGTTTTTTGGTTTCAGGATCATCGGGATCGTAGCTTTCATCATCGGTGCGATAGTGAGGCAATTCTTCTTCAGCTCCAAAAGTTTTTGTGAGCCAACGTCCCAAAGACCCCGTATGGTCGGTGAACCATTTGGCCGCAGCTCCAAGGCTAGACTTGAGCTTCTTCCAAAGAGTGGGCTCAGCCGCAGAAGGCGTGGCCGTTTGAGGGGTTTTTGGAAGGTTCAGGCTTCCAATACTCGCTTCCATCCCTGAAACGTCCCCCTCCAATTCCGCGAGTTTTACTCTGGATTCAAGCTTACTTCCCTCCCCAATGATTTCAGCAGGAATTTCTCCTTCAAGAGGGTTCTCTGGAGGGCCTTCGGGGGCGGCAGATGAAAGTATCTCAGTCATAACCTTAATTTAATCTTATGATTATACCATTTTTATGCTCTTTTTTCCAGGGGCATCTATAGGTTAGACTCAGCGCATGATCAATCCACACATTTTTAGAGCCTACGACATTCGCGGAATCGCGCACAATCCTGTTAGCGAAGGGGCGCCCGACCTCACACCCGAAACCATCAATCTGATTGGAAAAGCTTCCGGAACCTATTTCAAACGCCATTTTGGAACGAATTTAGCCGTGGGTTACGACTGCCGGCTCAGCAACCCTGAACTCGCGAATGCTTTTATTGACGGCGTGCTTTCCACCGGTTGTGATGTGACTGTGCTGGGAATGGTTTTCACTCCTCTGCTGTATTTTGCAGTTTGCCGATTTGGATTCGACGGCGGCGCCAGCATCACGGCCAGCCACAATCCCAAGCAGTACAACGGGGTGAAACTCGTGGCCAAGAACGCGCACTCCATTTGCGGAGACGAACTGCAGGATGTTTTGAAGCTGATTCAAGCCGGTGATTTTGAAACCGGCCAAGGCACGCGCCATGAACTCAGCGCCTTCCCCGCGTATTTGGAAAAAATGCTGTCCATTGTGCACATTCAGCGTCCTCTCAAAATTGTGGTGGACAGCGGAAACGGCGCCACCGGGCCTTACGTGAAACCATTTTTTGAAGCCCTGGGCTGCGAAGTGATTCCGCTTTTTACGGAACCCGACGGCAATTACCCCAACCACGAAGCGAACCCGGAAGAAGTAGAAAACATGCAGCAATTGATCGCGGCGGTGAAGGAACACAAGGCCGATTTGGGCCTGGGTTTTGATGGCGACGGAGACCGCGTGGGCGTGATTGATGAAACTGGAAAACACTACCAAGCCGATCTGCTCCTCCTGCAAGTGGCGCGCGATTTGCTCACCCGAAAACCGGGCTCCAAAGTGGTCTTTGACGTTAAAGTTTCACAAGTGCTCATCGACGATATTCGCGCGCATGGCGGGGTGCCCATTATGGCCAAAACCGGGCATTCATTTATTGAAAAAACCATGCTGGAAGAAGGCGCGCCGCTGGGCGGAGAAATAAGCGGACATTTATTTTTTGGCGAAAATTATTACGGCTTCGACGACGCCTTTTTGGGCGCGGCGCGCCTGCTCGAAATCCTGTCACGCAGCGCAGAGCCTTTCACAGCGCTATTCAAAGACGTGCCGCAAACTTCGTCCACACCCGAGTTCAAATGCCCCTGCCCGGACGATAAAAAATTCGCCATCGTGGAACAAATTGCCAAAAATCTGGGCGCTAAATACGACTCCATAACCATCGACGGGATTCGCGTAAATTTTGATGCCACTTCTTGGGGCGCCGTGCGCTGCAGCAACACCTCACCCAATCTCACGCTGCGTTTTGAAGCCGCCACCCCCGAGCGTTTACAAGAAATCGTTAAACTCATGCTAGAAGAGCTAGAGAAATATCCGGAAATTGACCTCACTCGACTCTACTCGGCCACAGGGCGCACTTAAACTCTTCCCCATGCTTCAACTCATCACCGGCCTCGTCCTCGCTCTCTTCCTCCTCGGCTTCACCTTTTACAGCAGCCTCATCATTAAGCACGCCGCCCGTTTCCGTTACCTCAGCAAACGCACCGTATACCTCACGGTGGTGTTCACAGGTTTAAGCGGAGCGCTCATCACACTCGCGCTTATGCTCTACCTTATGCTGCTCTTCTAAGAGCTCTTAGTTGAAGAGTCCAGATTCCACTTGGAACACAGGCAGTCCATCCGCCGGTTCATAATCCAAAATGAAGGAGTTGTTGGTGCCGTTGGCTTGGCCATACTCGGAGAGTTTTTCGCCTTCGTTACACGCTTCCCTAGTCGTGGTGTCGGGTGCACCGTCCTTAATTGGGTGGCACTGGCGGTACTGACGGATCATGTTGAGGTCATACTCGCGGGCCACCTCATAATCCGTGGTGGTGGTCCCATCTCCCAAGTCATAGCTACCGTCCACCGTGCCCGCTCCATTCACCGTGTTGCGGGAAACCAAGGACCCCTTGAGGTAGAGCTGATGCATCAGCTCCTCCAGCCTCTCTTCATCACTCCCCCATTCAGGAACGGTTCCCGTAGGCGCGGTTCCGTCGTAGCTGAACAAGCTTCCATCCAAGAACATATTGGCGTACAGGTCGGTAACCTCATTATCCACATAAACATTTCCTCCCAGCCCATCGCGCTTAAAGGCAATGATTCCCATGCGTCCATTCGTGATATCGGTGTTGATGTAGACATCCCCGCCCAGCACCACCAAGGTCTTATCGCTGCCGT
This sequence comes from uncultured Candidatus Peribacteria bacterium, assembly GCA_965230905.1. Classification (GTDB taxonomy): domain Bacteria; phylum Patescibacteriota; class Gracilibacteria; order UBA1369; family 2-02-FULL-48-14; genus 2-02-FULL-48-14. The sequence continues at coordinate 551,499 of OZ246396.1, read as the reverse complement.
CAAAACAATCAATGGTCACGTCTCCTTCCGCAAACACCAACCATCCATCCATGAGTTCCACTAAATCGGAAGAAGGGGCACAGCTACCGCTATCGTCGGTGTACTCCCCAGAACTAGCCTTTTGGCCCAAGGTGTAACGCAGCACTTGAGCGTACATTTTATTGCGCAAGTTGATGGTCTCGGTGGTTCCCAAAACGGAGAGCACCGTGCCCTCAGTATCCGAAACTTCTTCCAGCACATCGTCGGCATCGATCACAGAGTTGATGGCTCCAATCACCAGCATGCTTTCTGGGGCCGCGTGGCGGTCGATGTGCTCCAAATATTCAGCGTAGTAACAAGACGCTTGACCGGCGGACATGGTGGTTAGGGGCGCGTCATCACAGATCCACAGTTCGGCGGTGGGATCCACAAGCGTATTGGTCCCCGCAGTACAAGGCGCATACCCAATAGTTCCACAGGTGGAAAGGTATGTCTCCGTTTGATCGTAATCCAAGGCGTAACTCTTTTTATAGTTGGTGTAAGAGCTATTCATAGCCGTCAAAGAATCCGTACGTTTAGTGGCCTCTGCGTCGGCGGACATAGCCGCGCTCGGAATCACATCGGTATCTATTAAAAGCTTCTGGTCATTGGTGGCAACGGAGCTTGCACTGGACGTCGCATCCATTTGGTAATACACACGGTAGCTTGGCTTGGCGACAGCCCCACTATAACTTAGAAACGCAGTGGACGTCGTAGACATCCTGCCCTCTGTCCTCAAGTATTGAATGGTGCTGGCATTTTCTGAAATAGCCGTGTGATCCTCTCCATCAAAAACAGAAACAAATTTTGAGATTTGGAAACGGGGCCGGTAGCTAAGATCCGCCGCGTCTTCACCTGGATAATATTGCCACCAAGTCCCTGCGGCACCCGTCACTTCTACATAAGCCTCACTGCCGGTGTCATATGTGTACATGCTCACGTCCCGATCTCCGGCAAACTTTGGCGCTATATTTATGTAGTCAATTTCATATTTATTGCGATCACTTTGGCGATCAAAAAACACCTCTTCTTTGGTGGAGCTGCTTCCATCACAAGAACCCGTACCTTGATCGGCATAAATCCAAATACACCCGTCCCGGTCGGCCGGACTCTCTATGCTTGCATCCGTATCCGTGTCCCCGCCGATCCACTGTGAGGTGGGCGAACCGGAATATACAAAGGTATTAAAACTTTCGGAACCATCGTCCTCCGTGATCACGCAATAGCTACCCGAGCTGCAACCCAAATGCGTGTTGTCATAGGACTCTTCAATAGCGTCCCCGCTATTTTCCACTTGGTTGAGGTAAACATTAGAATCACTGGTAGCCTCAACCGTAATGGCCAAGGAATCGAGGTCATCCGAACCCAACGCTATGCCCGTAAGCGAATCTATAAATTGAACCTTCACTCGCCAGTATTCAGCTCCATCCGCCAAAGGCGCGGTGCTACCATCCACATCATCAGGGCCGTAGTCGGTGTCGTTGGCCAAAATCTGTACACGAGTGGTGATGCCCCGTTCAGGAAGTTCTTGGGTGAGTCCATTGAAGCTAATGTAACTATTAAAATAGTCGCTCCACGCATAGCCATTCACCGCTCCCGTCGTCATATCGGTGTACACATGGTAATCCTCCGGGTCGAGCCCACAAGAATCGCTGCAGTCCCAATCAAAATCCACCCAACGCTGAGCGGGCGGAATGGCAGGGGTGCTTGAGCTGGTGATTCGCGCAGCCCCACTCCACTCCCCGGTTGTAGGATCCACAAAAACATTGGAAGCGGTGTTGAAGTCAAAGTCTAGAGTGTAAGCAGTGGTGGTCCCTCCCACCGTGCGGCTATAAATAGCCTCTGATTCACGAGCGCTGGAGGAAAAAAAGTATCCATTCTCATCCACACAACCTTGATTCGCATCCGCCACCACACCAAAGTTCACTGTTGCAGTCAAAGCCGCGATGGACGGGTAGCTAGCAGCAACCGAATGAACGAATCCACAGACATCTCCACTGTCAAAACCATGCCCGGGTTCATCCGTAAAAGGCCAGACCGCATCCGCTTTTTCCACCATTTGCTTTTGCACAAAAATAGGCACAATGAGCATGGCCAATAAAATGGCGTAGAACAATTTTTTCATAAATAGCGTGGAGTAGGAGTGGCCCCAGTTTAGCAAACTGTAAATTTCTTTCCAAGGGGTTTCCCTAAGAGTCCCCTCTCAGGGAAATACGTAGAAAAACCTTTCTGGTGGTTTGTGAAGCACATAAAGGCTCCCGTGCTGAGCAAACTAGCAGAAAGGTTTTTCTTATTCCTCGTCCTCTTCGCCTTTCTTCTTTTTCTTGCCCTGGGCTTCTTTCAGCTCAGCCGCGTGCTCGCTGGAGTTGGGCTTTTCCCACACCGCAAACTTACACGTTGGATATTTATTGCATCCATAGAACGGCTTGCCGCCGCGCTTGGTGTGACGTTCCACGAGTTCGCCTTTGCCGCACTCAGGACACTTGATTCCAATGGTCTTCAAAATGGTTTCGCTGGTTTTGCATTTTGGATAATCCGTGCACGCCAGGTACTGACCAAAGCGTCCGGTCTTCACTTCCATGGGTTTACCACATTTAGGGCAAGGCTTGCCGCCGAGTTTCTTTTGCAAATCGGCCACTTCTTTTTCCTTGGCTTCATCCACCTTCCCCGTCGCTTCATCCAACGGTTTGGCGTTTTTACATTCCGGGAAATTTGTACAGGAAAGGAATTTTCCATAACGTCCAAATTTGATCATCATGGGCTTGCCACAGAGGTCACAAATTTCGTCGGTCTTTTCGGTGATCACGTCTTCTTTTTTGATGTTCTCCATTTTGTCGTCCACGAGCTTGTGGAAAGGCTCATAAAACTCGCGGATTTCACTTTGCCACGTCCCCTTTCCATCTTCCACTTCATCGAGCATTTCTTCCATGCGAGCGGTGAACTGGTAATCGAGTACTTTGGGGAAATGCTCCACCAAAAAGTCGTTCACCAAAAATCCAATATCCGTAGGCTTGAGTTGCTTGGCTTCCTTTTCAATGTATCCACGAGTGAGCACGGTTGAAATGGTGGGCGCGTACGTTGATGGACGTCCAATCCCCTCGGCTTCCAATTTTTTCACCAAGCTCGCTTCCGTGTAACGGGCGGGCGGTTTGGTGAAATGCTGCTCCGGCAAAAGTTTCTTCAGTTTAGGGTGTTCGCCTTCGGTGAGTATAGGCAAAATTCCTTCTTCATCTTCCTCATCTTCATCGTCCTGGCCTTCCATATACACCTGCATGAATCCAGAAAAGCGGATGGTCTGCCCAGTTGCGCGGAAGGTGTAGTCATTGGCGGTGACGTCCACCCCCACTTGATCCAAAATCGCCTGCGCCATTTGGCACGCCAGCGTTCGTTTCCAAATAAGTTCATACAAACGAAGCTCGTCTTTCTCCAAATATTTTTTAATGGAATCCGGTGTGCGAGAAAGGTCCGATGGACGAATTGCTTCGTGCGCCTCCTGCGCTCCCTTCTTCCCTTTATATAAGCGGGGTTCGCTGAGTCCGTATTCTTTTCCAAACTGCGCGGCAATAACTTCCTGCGCTTGCTTCAGCGCTATTTGTGAAATGTTCACAGAGTCCGTACGCATGTAAGTGATAAGCCCTTCGTGCCCGGTGTCGAGTTCCACACCTTCGTACAAATGCTGCGCCACCATCATGGTTTTCTTTACGGAGAAGCCCAGTTTTCGCGCGGCCTCCTGTTGCAAAGTTGACGTCGTAAATGGTGCGGCGGGATTTCGGTTCACTTCTTTTTTCTCCACACTCGTCACTTCATAATCCGCCCCTTCCAGCGCTTTTAAAATTTCTTTGGACTGCGCTTCATTGGTCACTTTTATATTCTCGCCTTTGAATTTGGTGAGCTTAGCCAAAAACTGCTCCTTGGTTTTTTCGGGAGTCATTTCAGCAATCAAACTCCAGTATTCTTCCGGCTTAAACGCTTGAATTTCACGTTCACGATCCGCCACGAGTCGCACGGCCACGCTTTGCACGCGTCCGGCACTGAGTCCGTATTTAATTTTTTTCCACAGTAGCGGTGAAAGTTCATAACCCACGAGCCGATCCAAAATTCGTCGCGCCTGCTGCGCATCCACCAGGTCCTTATTAATAGTACGTGGATTCGCAACGGCATCCAAAATCGCCTGCTTGGTGATTTCGTGAAACACAATTCGCTTCAAATCCTTGCGATCCGCGAGTTCCAGTGCCTCCACCAAATGCCATCCAATGGCTTCTCCTTCACGGTCTTCGTCCGTTGCGATGTATACAACGGTGTCTTTCTTTATTTTAGCCTTCAGTCCGCTGATCACTTTTATCTTCTCTTTCGGGATAATGTATTTTGGTTCAAAATTTTTCTTCGTATCGATTCCCATTTTCGTCTTTGGCAAGTCACGAACGTGGCCCATAGAAGCCATAACTGTATAATCAGGCCCCAAATATTTGGAGATCGTTTTGATCTTTCCAGGTGACTCTACAATGACTAAATTTTTTGGTGGCATGCGGGCATACCATAGGGACGAAGGGGGCCCCTTGTCAAATCAACGGGGTCTTTTTTTGCTTGTGAAAACGCATCGCGGCCTTATAATAAGCCGTGATTTATCTCTAACTCCACCGCCATGACAAAAGGTGATCTTATCAACATTGCTGCACAGAGTGCAGGAATTACAAAAAAGGCAGCTACTCAAGCTCTTGAGTCTGTTCTTGAAGCTGTAACAAAGAGCCTCGCTAAAGGACAGAGCGTAACCCTCACCGGTTTCGGAACTTTCCGCGTTTCAAAACGTGCGTCTCGTACCGGAGTTAACCCTCGCAACCCAAGCCAAAAGATCAAGATCCCAGCAATGGTTCTTCCTGCTTTCAAGGCTGGAAAGTCTCTCAAGGACGCGGTTCGATAACACTCGCCAAAGGCGAGCGCCCCTGTCTGTTTGAAATTCAAAAAAGCCCTGCAGAAACGCGGGGCTTTTTCTTAACTAGCCAAAGTCATAAAGCCTAAAACTCATTGTCGTTGTAGCTGGGGTGCACGGCCTGTTGAGCCGCCTTTCCAAAACCACTCGTCAGCACGTTTACACCACTCACCCTCCACGGGTCCTGTCCAAAGCGGTCCACATCTCTACCACGTGGTGCCACTTTACGAGATGGTGCCACAGACAGCTCTGGTGTCGGACTTGGCTCCGGCGATTCTAGCGGCTCCTCTCTTTTAAGCTCTGACATAACTTGGTGTTAATCTTAAAGTAGGCGTATTCTACGGACTTAAAGTAACTTGTCAAATTTTTTGCACAAGTTTTCCGTGCTGACGCGCTTGAGTCTTGCGCCGCCTGCCTAGCGTGTGTATAATTAGTGTGTAATAAAGTTACTCACCCATGACTACCACTATTAGCCCCAGGAAACGTGTAAATTTTATGATAAGCCTCACTTTGCTTGAGGAGTTGGAGCAAGTTATGCCTGCAGGAGATCGTAGTAATTTTGTAAATGAAGCACTGGAAGAGAAGCTCATCGACTTCAGTCGTGCAAAAGCTTTTGCACAGATGGAAAAGTCTTTAAAAAAACAAAAGAAGGTTCATAAGAACAAAGATATTTTAAAAATGATTCATGAAGGTCGCCGATATTAAACCACTATTCATTATTGACACCTCTGTACTATTGAAGTGGTTTATTAAAGAAGAGGAAGACTTAGAACAAGCTCAACTTCTTAAAAAGAACTTCTTGGAAAGAAAATTCGAAACTTGTATCCCCGCATTAACGTCATGGGAGTTGAATAACAATTTTGGAAGAAACCTTTCAAAACAAGAGGCCTTAATGAGTTTTGCGTCGTTCAAGAATCTGCGGATTCGAGAAGCTCTACTAGGCCTTGAAGTAAGTTTTCTGGCCTACAAAATAATGAAAAAATGCCCAGGGGTAGCCTTTTACGATTCTGCTTATCACGCTCTAGCCCTACAATTGAACGGAATTTTTATAACGGCAGATCAAAAATATTACAACAAGGCTAAATCGTTCGGTAGAATGAAACTGCTCAGGGATTATAAATAATTTTTGAGTGTTCAGCGCCATTCGCTCCTCTAGCCATCTCACCACCTCCTTGCTAAACTACGCGCATGCTAGAAAAGCTTAAATCTCTTCGTACCGAAGCTTTAGAGGGCCTCGCGTCAGCAAAAAGCACAGATCAGCTCAAGGAAACTGAGCGAAAATATTTAGGAAAAAGTGGCCAGCTCACCGAGCTTTTAAAAGGGGTGAAAGACCTCTCTATTGAAGATAAACAAAAAACGGGGAAGGCGATCAATGAACTGAAAGTGGAATTGGAAGCGGCTTTTGAAACGCGTGGCCGCGCACTCGAACGCGCAGAAATCGACAAGGCGCTGGAAAGCGAATGGCTGGACCTCACCGCACCGGGCACTGCCTATGGCGTTGGACACATCCACCCCATTCCTCAAACGCAAATGGAAGTGGAACGAATTTTCCAACAAATGGGCTTCAGCATTGTGGATGGGCCCGAAATTGAAAGTGAATTTTATAATTTTGAAGGACTCAACATCCCGTCTCACCACCCGGCACGCGACATGCAGGACACTTTCTTTATAGACAAAGCCGCTGACGCGGAAGAAGGCAAGCTCGTGCTGCGTACCCACACCTCGCCCAACCAAGTCCGCGCGATGCGGAAGTACGGCGCGCCACTGCGTATTATTGTGCCAGGCCGCGTGTTCCGCAACGAAGCCACCGACGCCTCCCACGAGCACACGTTTGATCAAGTGGAAGGCCTGCTCATCGACACCGATATTTCCATCGCGAATTTAAAAGCCGTGATGCAGGATTTTTTGAGCCGACTCTTTAAAAAAGAAATGAAAGTGCGTTTCCGACCCGGCTACTTCCCTTTTGTGGAACCGGGAATTGAACTCGACATGTCCTGTGTATTTTGTGACGGAAAAGGTTGCAAGGTCTGCAAACGAACCGGTTGGATTGAGTTCATGGGCTGTGGAATGGTCCATCCCAACGTGCTCAAAGCCGGAGGCATCGACAGCAAAAAATACCAAGGCTGGGCCTTTGGTTTCGGCCTCACTCGCCTGGTGATGATGAAATACGGCATCGACGACATCCGCCATTTGCAAAGCGGCGACCTGCGTTTTAATTCACAATTTTAAATGAACATTTCACTCAACTGGATTCGGGATTTTGTAGACTTGCCCAAACTGTCCAGCGCGGACATTGCTTGGAAAGTGACCGTGCACACCGCAGAGGTGGAAGGCGTGATTGATGAAGCAAAGAAATTTGAAAACATCTTCGTGGGAAAAATCATGAGCATCAGCGCTCACCCCAATGCAGACAAGCTCCGCCTCGTGGATGTGGATCTGGGTGAAAAAATTCGCAAATTGGTCTGCGGCGGAAGCAACTTAGCCGTTGGAATGAAGGTAGCCGTGGCCACTCCCGGCGCGGTGGTGCAATGGCATGGCGGCGAAACCGTCACCTTGGAACTCGCCAAAATCCGCGGCGAAGAAAGTTATGGAATGATTTGTGCCGGCAGTGAAATTGGTTTGACCGACATGCAAAAATCCCAAAGCAGTGACGACCACGCCATTTTGGATCTTTCGCACTTGAAGGCTAAAGAAGGAGTCCCCCTCGCAGAAGCCCTGGGCCTGAGCGACACTCTCTTGGAAGTGGACAACAAGTCGCTCACCCACCGCCCAGATCTATGGAGCCATTACGGCTTCGCCCGGGAGATGGCGGCAATTTTCGGAAAACCGCTGAAGAAACTCGACCCGCTGCTCAAAATCAAACCGGTAGCCGGCAAAGAAAACCTCAGCATTAAAATTGAGGACAACAAAATGTGCCCACGTTTTTCGGCGGCCATTCTGACCGGAATTAAAATTGAAGAGTCGCCTCAGTGGCTGAAGGCACGTCTGCAAGCCGCCGGCATGAACCCTCACAACAACGTGGTAGACGTTACGAATTATGTGATGCTCGAACTCGGCCAACCGATGCACGCCTACGACCGACAAGTGGTTGGGAAAGATGGATTCATTGTGCGCGCCGCCAAGAAGGGCGAAGTGCTCGTGACGCTGGATGAAACCGAACAGAAACTCCACGACGAAGATCCGCTGGTGTGCAGCCTCGCGGGTTCCCCGCTCGGCCTCGCCGGCATTAAAGGAGGCCTCCAATCCGGAATCAGCAACGACACCACCGAGATCATTTTGGAATCCGCGGCCTTCGATCCCATCATCGTCCGCAAAAGCTCCGTTCGTCACGCTCTGCGCACCGACGCGTCTCAACGTTTTGAAAAAAGCCTGGACCCTGCCATGACCGAAGTCGCTATAAAACGAGCCATCAATTTACTCCAAGAACTCTGCCCAACGGCGAAGCTAGTCAGCGAAATCACCACGGTCGGAACCTGGAAACCGAAGAAAATCGAGATCACCGCGAACCCCGACGTCATCAACAGCAAGATCGGAAAAAAGATCGCGACTAAAGAAATGGTGAGCATTTTAAAAGCGCTGGAATTCGATGTGAAAACGGTTGGAAAAAATCTCAAAATCATCGTGCCTTCCCACCGCGCCACCCGTGACGTGAACATCGAAGAAGACATTGTGGAGGAGGTGGCGCGCATCCACGGCTACGACCAAATCGAGCCCGTTTTGCCCAGCCAACCCATGCAGCTGCCGGTCGAAAACGAGGAACGCCTGTACAAGCACCTCACCCGCAGCATCTTTGCGCTGGGCCTCGGATTCACGGAAGTAGTGAACTATTCTTTCTATAGTAAAGACCGTTTTGAAAAGTGCGGACTCACCGAACAAGGTCACGTCAAAATCCTGAACTACCTTTCCGCAGACCAAACGCACATGCGCCGAACGCTCGTGCCAAACCTCCTTGCGAATATCGCCGCCAACGAACGAACTTTTGAAAAAATCCAGATCTTTGAACTCGGCCACACTTACGACGACGAACCCGGCGCCTACATGCCGCGCGAAGAAAAGCACCTCGCGGCCATGGTGGCCATGGACGGTGAACCTTTCTACGCCATCAAAGGCGCCCTGGAGTCTTACTTAAAAAGCTTCGGCGTGAACAGCGTCCAAGTCCACGAATCCAAGTACCCAGCTCCCTGTGCGCATCCAAAAAAGTGCATGGATATCGTGGTGCGCGGCAAAACCATCGGACAAGTCTTCACTCTGCACCCCGGAACCCTCGCCGCCTACGACATTCGCAAGAACGTTGCGGCCTTTGAACTCCGTTTCAGCCCGCTCGTGCAAAATGGCCGTGCGGAAAAACGTTTCACCCCTCTGCCCAAGTTCCCTTCCATGAGTTTCGATGTTTCGGTGCTCGTTTCTAAAAAATCCAAAGTGGCTGACCTCGAAAAAGCCATTCGCTCCGCCGACAGCGACAAACTCATCGAAAGCGTGACCCTTTTTGACATCTACGAAGGTAAGAATATCCCCGACGATAAAAAGTCTCTTTCTTACTCCATTGAAATACGTCATTCTGAAAGAACGCTCACCGAAAAAGAATATCAGACCCTGCAGGACGCCACCTTCCTTGCCATAGAAAAGTTTGGTGGTACAATACGCGGGCGTTAATAAAACCATCGGTTTATGAAAAAATGGACAAAACACCATATTAAGCGAGGCTGGGAAAAGCTCAAGCCACGCTCTGAAATGAACAAAAAACAGCGTGCGGCGCGTTACGTGATCATTGGAATCATTGGCGCAATCGGAGCGACTTTTGTATTCACCTTTTTCTACGCTTTTTGGATTCTGCTCACCTTCAACCCGACCGACGCCCAAGCAAAAGACTCGACTCAAATTTTGGACCGTGAAGGAAACTTGCTCTACACCATTCATGGAGAAGAAAACCGCGAATCCCTGAAATCACTCGACGAAATTTCCCCGGCCCTCATCGACGCCACCTTGGCCATTGAAGACGATGAATTTTACGAACACATGGGAATCGACATTCCCGCGCTTTTCAAAGCCGTGCTCTCCGAATTTGGCATCGGAACGCCGCGCGGAGGATCCACCATCACGCAACAGCTCGCGCGTAACGCCATGCTCAGTTTGGAGCAAAGCTACATTCGTAAATACCGTGAAATCATCATCGCAATGGTGATGGAACTGAAGTTCAGCAAAGACGAGATTTTGCTGATGTACCTCAACGAAATTCCCTACGGAAACAACGCCTACGGAATCGAGCTCGCGGCCAAACGTTACTTTGATAAAGACGCAAAAGACCTAACGATAGCGGAATCTGCAATACTGGCCGGGATCCCCAACAAGCCCACCCGTTATTCCCCTTACGGAAGCTATAAAAACACGGTGCTCACTTTTGAACTCACCGAGGAAAGTTTGAACGGCCGCAGCATCACGGGTGAAGAAGATTTGGAATGGGACGAATACACGCGTGGACTCCTGGGAACCACCTTCACCATGCCCGACGCAAGCACTTTTTATATCAAGGGCCGCAGCGATTTGGTGCTGGATCGTATGCTGGAACTGGGCATGATTTCTGAAGAAGAAGCCGTCGCTGCCCTCGCCGAAATGCAAACGCTGGCTTTCACCAATTACAACGAACTCGATACCGCCGAACACTTCGTGCTGTGGGTAAAACAAGAACTCGAAGAAAAATACGGAGCGGACATTGTGGAACAGGGAGGTCTCAAGGTCTACACCACGCTCGATCCTGACTTCCAAAAAGCAGCAGAAGAGGCCATTGAGGAACGAAAAGAAACTCTGCTCGACACCTACGGCGCCAACAACGCGGCCCTCATCTCTATGCAGCCGCAAACGGGGCAAATTTTGGCCATGGTGGGTTCATCCGACTTCAACAATCAAGAGATCGACGGTCAGGTGAACATGATCACCAGCGTTCGCCAGCCGGGATCTTCCTTCAAACCTTTTGTGTACTCACTCGCCCTGCTCAATCAATACACCGCAGCCACCGTTTTCTATGATGTAGCAACCCACTTTGGAACTTACTTTCCCAAGAACTACGATGGAGGTTTTAAGGGACCTATGACCCTGCGTTACGCGCTGGGACAATCCCGAAACATCCCTGCAGTAAAAGCTTATTTCTTAGCGGGAGAGGAAGATGACATCGTTGATTTTGGAAAAAAGTTGGGCCTCGAAAGTTTGAACTACGATGAATCCAACGCCTATGGAGCAAGCATCGCCTTAGGAACGGCAGTGGTGACCCCGCTAGAAATGGCGGAGGCCTACAGTGTATTCGCCACCAATGGAGTCCACGTGGAGCCGAGCTCTATTCTAAAAATCGTGACCACCGACGGAAAGATTTTGGAACAATGGGACGAAACGGAAGTAGAAAAAACCACGGTGCTCGACCCACAAGTGGCCTACATTATGAACGATATTTTGTCTGACCCGAGTGCCGGGCTCGGAACCAATATCTACCTCCCCGCCATCGACAATGCCGCTAAAACCGGGACTTCAAATGAGAAGACCACGGGTCTACCCAACAACAACTGGATCGCAGCGTACACCCCCACCCTCGTGACCATTGGATGGGCCGGAAACGCGGACGGAACCGCCCTGAATTCCAACGGAGAATCCTACAGCACCATCGCGCCTATTTGGAAAAACTACATGGGCAAAGTGCTGAACCGTTTGGAACCCACCGAATGGCAACGTCCGGCTGGAATTAAGGAAATCGCCGTGAGCAAAGCCAGCGGAAAACTCGCCAGCGAAAGCACGCCTCCCGACATGGTGACCACCGAAATCTTTGCGGACTTCGCCGTGCCAACCGAACTCGACGACGCCTATGTGAATGTGAAAATTGAGACCGTGACCAAGCGCCTGGCCACCGAATATTCTCCCGAAGACGTGGTGGAAGGACGCAGCTACCGAATTCACAAAGAAGACTGGAGCAACTGGCAAGATGACATAGACGCGTGGGCCGCCACGCAAGAGGGTAACTCTCAGCCTCCCACTCAATCCGCGAGTGACATTCACAATGCGGAAACCGCAGCGAATATTCCTGAAATCGCCATCACCGATCCAAGCAGCCTTTCCTCGATCAGTAAAGAAGTGCGCCTCCACGATGTGGAAGTGGACATCCTGGACAACGGAAACGGCGTAGACCGCGTGGAATTCTATGTGGACGACGACCTGCGTTACACCTCTCCTGAATCTCCTTTCACCGGCCGCATCTCTATTCCCACCACCACCCGTGCCGGCAGCGTGATTGAAGTCACCGCCAAAGTGGTGGACCAATACGGTTATTCTTCCAAGAGCACCATCCAGCTCCGCGTGACCGACGAAGAAGAAGAGGACGAAGAGCCTGAAGAAGAGGAAGCAGCCCCCGAGGAGGAACCGGCGGAAGACACTGGCCTTCTGGATGTGCTCAAAACCAGAGACGCCGCTCCTAGACGACCCGAGCAATAAGCAGGCCGTCCCCCACGGGAATTTCCACCACTTTTAGCTCGCTGTTGGCATGAGCCGCATCGATGAATTGCTGCATCTTTCCAAAACGGTGCGACAGAACATTGTCCACCACAATCATCCCCCCACTTTTCATGCGCGGGAAAATGGCGTCAAAATAAGACTGGTGTTCTTGTTTGGTAGCATCAAAAAAAGCGAAATCAATTTGTTCGGGCAGTGCGGGATTTTCGGTAAAAATTTCCGGCGCGTGGCCCTTCAGTTGAAAAATCCGGTGCGTGAGGCCGGCCTCCTCAATATTCTTTTGCGCGCGGCCGTAGCGCTCCTCATGGGACTCAATGGTCCACAGTTGGCCGCGCTGGTTTTTATCGAGAGCCGAGGCAATCCAAACCGCGCTGTAACCCACACTCGTTCCAATTTCCAGCGCCACATCCGGCGCAAGTACACGCACCAGCCAATGCAGCATGCGACCGGTGGCCGGCCCCACTATCCACACGTCTTGTTCGGAATTTTCTTCCTCAATTCTTTTGAGAACGTGCTCGTGCATAGGAGATTATATCGTCAGATTCGTACATAAAAATACCCTGCTCTTCGTCCACGAGAAAGGGGACTTGTTGCTTTCCACCCAATTCCAAAAGTTTCAGCGAGCCCGGCGTTCCCCGCTCCGCATCCACTTCTTCATAATCAAGATTCATTTCCGCAAAAGCCGCGCGCACTTTGTCGCAGTAGGGGCAATCCTGATAGCTGTAGAGTTTAAACATATTATTGATGTGGGTTCGCCTGTTTTAAAAAATTTAGGAGTTGGCAAAAACCTTTCGCGCGGTGGCTAGCATCTTGTTTTTCTTCAGTTGAAAGCGCCATGTACACTCTATCATACCCCTCCGGCTTAAACACGCTGGAAAGCGGGATCCCGGCATACAAAGGCGCCTCCGCTTCAGCCGTGATCACTCCACGCGTGCGGCCTTCAAACACTTGCTCCAAGTTACCGGAAACGTAAGCCGCCGCACAAACAAATTCGGCCGCCCGGTTACTTTCACTCTCCATACGTTCCATAAAAAACCGCAGCCATTCTTCATCGCTCGCACTCGCTCCCGCGCCCCAACGCCGGGTTTTAAGCCCCAGCTCTCCCGCAATCGCGTCCACAATGATTCCACTGTCGTCCGCCACCGTGGGCAACCCAGAAAGTCCGTGGTAGAACCGTGCCTTGCCCAGCGCAATCTCAGCAAAACTCTCGCCCACTTCTTCAAAATCCGCCGTAATTCCCACGTCCTCCAAAGAAACAAATTCCGCATCAAAAGTCTGTAGAGTTTCCAAAATGCCTTTGAATTTTCCCCGGTTGGTGGTGGCAATAAGAATTTTCACGGCCTTAGTGTACAATACCCGCGATGTTCAAAAAAGCCCTCAGCTTCAGCACCCTTGGCCTCGCACTCACCCTGCTCTTTGGCTTCATTGCGGAGCTCGAGCGTTTTCACGGCTTTTTATTGATCGACCTTTTCATCCCTTTTTTTGCCGCTGCTTGGCTGGGCTGGAAGCTGCTTAAACGCCAGCCGCTCAAACTCCCACCCACCCTGTTGCCGGGAGCGCTCTTTTTGTTATTCGGTCTATCTTCCCTACTCATCAACTCCGGCGACATGAGCCTGGGCGAAGTTTTACCCGCCGCCTTTTACGGCATCCGCTGGGCCGGTTTTTACTTCCTTTCCGTGATTGTGTGGAACCAAAGTAGGGACGAAAAACGCGCCACTCTATGGATGCTTTTCGGCTTCACGTTTCTACTCTGCCTGGCCGGTTTTGTGCAGCTTAAAATCATGCCCGATTTCACCGAAATGGAGGCCATTGGTTGGGACCCGCACGTGAGCCGTCTGCTCTCTACCTGGTTCGACCCCAACTTTGTGGGAGGATTTTTGGCCTTCATGCTCCCCCTGATTCTGGGCACCGCCTGGGATGAAAAACGCTGGCGCAAACTGCTGCTACCCCTAGCAGCCATGGTCGTTATGGCCATCGCCCTCACCCTTTCGCGCAGCGCCTACCTGGCCCTCATCGCCGGACTCTTTGTTTTTGGCCTTCTACGTTCAGTTAAACTCCTCGCAGCCCTTGGCGTGGGCTTACTCCTCATGGTGGCGGTGCTGCCACCCGTGCAGGCCCGTTTCCTGAGTCTGGTGGACAGCGTGCAGACCGTGTTTGTAGAAGACTACACCCTGCCCGATGCCTCCGCCCGCCTGCGCTTTGCTTCCTGGGACGAAGCCTGGCAGCTCTTTTTAGAAAAGCCCATCCTCGGCCAGGGTTACAACCGCTACAAATACGCTGCGCTTGAACTCGGCACGCTCAAAGACCTCAACATTCATTCCGCCAGCGGCGGCGATTCCAGCCTCCTCAATGTCCTCGCCATGACCGGCCTTCTGGGCTTCGCCCCCTTCCTCGCCCTTTACCTCCTCCTCGCCAAAAAAGCCTGGGACCTACGACGAACCGGCTACGGCCTCGGCTTCCTTTCCGCTCTCTGCGGGCTTTTTGTCCACTGCATCTTCGTCAACAGCCTGCTCTTCCCACTTTTCATGGCGCCATTTTGGATCAGCGCGGGCCTTTTAGGATCGACCAGAGAATAGGTCGCTCAGCCTCTGGATAGCCAGCTTTTGATCTATAAAAAATGGGCTCGTACACACCGTGATCAGCGAAGCAGTTTTTGCCTGCTCCAAAATAAAAGCCTTGGTTTTTTCAAAAGAAATGTAGTCGAGGTCCGGTGCAAAAAAATCCAGATCCACATTGAGGATCTTGTTTCCCCTATCCATAAAAGAAAGGTCCTCCAGCGCGGCCTCACCCGTAACAAATTGAACTTCCCCCACCAGCCCTTCTTTTTGCGCCGGAATAATATAATTCCCCACATTCAGCACTTCATTCGTGTAGCGAAAAGCGTCCTCCAAAGTTCCGCCGTCAAAGAGCTGCTCCGGCACCCGCGCGTCCTTATGAGCATCAATATGAACCAGGTTCGCTCCTCTCTGCAAAATGCCTTGCGAAAGTGCTTCGTACCAAAAATAAAAGACGTGATTGTGATTGTCCACAATGACCACGGGCACTCCGTTAAACTCCGTTTTCACAAAGTGCTTCAGCCCCTTGCAGTTTTGCAAAACCCCCTCGTCATCTTTATCTGAAAAAACCACTTCCTCGCCCTCCTCCACATCCTCCAAAGCCCCCTCAATCACAGACGGCACGTACAAGGTTGGCTCGCCACCACGATCTTCATACGAAAAGGCGTTGTTGCCACGTTTACCCGTAAGGTAGAAAGCTTGATCGTACATTAGAATTTAAGTTTTTGACGATTTTCTTTCAGCTCCCCTCGCTGCGTTTTCGCATCCATCATTTTGTCTTTGGCTTTGCGACTGCGACGCTTTTTTTGCTTACGGAGTTTGAACATTTTTTGCGCCATCTCTGATTTTTTGCCCAGAATTTTTTCTTCAATTTTCATGAGCAGCATGCGGTAGGCCTCCATGCGGTTCGCCTCACGTTCACGCTGATTTTGACACTTCACTTCAATGCCCGTGGGCAGATGTTTGAGCCACACCGTGCTCGCCGTCTTGTTCATTTTTTGCCCCCCGCTCCCACTGCCCCGCACAAACTGCTCTTCAATATCCTGCGGAAAAACGCGCAGCTTTTCAGCTTTGTCTAAAAATTTCTGTTTGAGCGGTACAGGGAATTCCATTTTTGAGGGGCACTAAAGTAGCTAATAGCCCTTATTCTCCACGATTTTCTCCAAAAGTTCCAGCGGATACACGGGCTTCTTTTCCGCCAAGCCTTGATGAAACAAAACCGTGGACGGCGTGAGCGCCGGCAGCGTATTTACTTCAATCAAAATAATGTCACCGGTGTCGATTTGAATGAACGCGTCGAGACGGCTGTAGCCTTCAATGCCCAGCACCTCACTCACTTTTTCAATGGATTTTTTAACGCGCGCCAGCACCGCAGGCTTCACATGGCTTTCGGGCGGAGGCGTCATATTCACGCCGGTTCCTCCTTGAAATTTTTCTTCCACCGAAAGCACTTCGCCTTCCGCAACCGTGAGACTCGGGCTCAGTGCATGCAAAGTGCCCTCGTGGTAGAGATGATTTTCATCTTGAATCACGCCCACCGTCACTTCCACCCACCCTTTTTTACGTTTCCATTTGAGCCGGTTTCCTTTCACCCGCACGGTATCCACTTCAATGAATTGTTCGAACAAAAGTTTATCCATGGTCTGCAGGGGCATCTCAATGGGCGTGCTTTGATTGGTGAAAGTCCCGGGGGGAATCTGCGTGGCATTGGCCAGCACCAAGTGCATATAGTTTTGCAAATCTTTAGCGCTAAAGAGCCGCACAATTCCGGAAGAACATCCCTCGTCCTGCGGTTTCACAATCACGGTTTTTGCGCCGAGTTTCTTCTGTAGCTTTGCGAAATATTCATCGAAGTCCTTGACTTTAAAGCCCTTAAATTCCGTTGCCCGGGCCGTGTGCTTGGGCGCTACAAAAATGCCGAATTTCTCCAGGCCCGCGAGGCGTTTCCCTGTTTCTGCCTTATCCATACAAATCTCCGAAGTCTCTGCGCTGGGCCCGTTGAACTTCACGCCGGCCTTCGTGAGCATGCGCTGCAAAGTTCCATCTTCACCGATCCCGCCATGCAGACCCAGCAGAACAAAACGGCTCTGCTTTATAAATTCCTGCAGACTCATTTTGCGCGGAATAAAGAAAGGCTCGCTGGTATCGCCCACTTCCAAAGCCAGCCGCAGCCGCACTTTTTCTTCCAAAAAGCGTAGGCGTTTTTCGCTATCTTCCGCCCCCTCACAATTTTCTAAAATTTCCTCCGCCGTGTGGTTGAGCGTGAGCGCATAAGGCACTTCCCACACCTCCCCGTTCAAATCCAAAAAATAAGGCCGAGGCGCGTACTTTTCACTGCGCCGTAGTTTGAGCCACGCGTTGGTTCCACTCATCACCGAAACCTGCCGCTCGGAAGTATTTCCCCCAAACAAAACATTCACCGGCTTGCGTTTAACCTGCGAAGGCTCGCGCTTGGGCGGCATCGCAATTCCATAACGGTCCGCCGCGTGCTTCACCACATAATACAAAAGGTCCCGGTGACTGAATCCAATACGCGCAGTCTGCTGAAACAAAAAGCTGTTCTGCTCCATTCCACTAATGGGATTGAAATCCGAAAACCAAATTTTCCCATCCGGCATCAGCCACCCATCGAAGCGGGCAAAGTCACGCATGCCCATGATTTTGAAAAGTTGCTCGGCCTGCACTTGAATACGCTCAATGTCTTCGTTGCTAAAACGCGGTGGGCAGTGGTAACGCACTTGCCGCGTGGGCAAATATTTTTTCCTAAAATCAAAGATCTGGTTTTTCTGGTAATCCGTTTCGATCTCCGTGGGCAAAATGGCCACCGGCATATTGAAGCGGTTCTGCAAAATAATCACCGTGAATTCCACGCCCGTACTGAAGGGTTCCACCACAACGCGAGTGTCCATGCGGCGGCTAAACAAGAGCTTGGCTTTTTCCAGTGCCTGCGCGGGCGTTTCCACGGAGTACACTCCAATGCTGGAACCCCCGCTCGCCGGTTTCACCACGGCTCGCTTGATTTTGTGCTCTTTAAAAAACGCGTCAATAATTTCCCTATGATCGTCCTGATTGATTTTGAGTAGCGCACAGGGCGGCGCATAAAATCCATTTTCGCGAATAAACTCATTGGCCACATGTTTGTCCCAACGCTTGCAGGCCTCAATATCGGCGCCCACGTACGGCACCTTAAAACGTTCCAATAAACGCTGAATTCCGCCGTCTTCCCCAAACTGTCCGTGCATCACCGGGAAGGCGATGTTACAACTTTTTAGCAAGTTCTTCAGCGCAGTCTGGCTTAAAAATTTTGCCGTCTCACGGAGTTTAAAATCAAAGTCCGAAGGCGTGTTGGAATAAAGCTGCGACGTGAGCAAATGGTAAGGCCGTTTTTTATAATCAAAATACACCGGCACAATTTCAATTCCGTCCCCTTCCAAATGATTCAGGACGCTCCGCGCCGAGTTGAGAGAAATGCCGCGTTCCATGGACGGTCCGCCACAAATGAGTGCAATTTTCATATTTTTTGCGAGAAAAAGTCTCGCCCACTTTAACCTTAATTTAAGCTCTGCACAAGCAAAATCACCCCGCCATCGCTAAATTTATGCAAAATTTTATGAGTTAGCCAGCAGGAAGTGCACCAGCTCATGTTCGGCCTCGTGAAGCTTGGGCGCCTTGCCACACTTACACTTAAACTCAAAAGCCTTTTCTTCCAAATACCACTCAAAAATTCCGGGGTGAATGTAGGACTTTTTGCACACCGCTTTGGTGTTGCCAAGCTGCCTCGAAACACAGTCCACCACCTGCACAATATTTTTCTTCCGCGCCGCCTTAGAAACCCCGGGCTCCAGCGCCCTCACTTCTTGCAAAGCATGCACGCTGCCAAACCACGTTCTAAAATCCTTAGCCGTGATCTCTTCGCCACTCAGTTCTTGCAAATACAGGTTCACGTCGTGCGAACCCAGGTCATGCGCTCTACCTTCCTCATCCAAAAATCCAAACAGTTCCTGGCCCGGCAGCTCCTGGCATTGATGAATAATCTTGGCCAATTTAGGACTATCCAATTCCACGTCGTGCACCACCCCGCTCTTCCCCTTAAAGTGAAAGCTCGCCACGCCGCCCGCCACTTTCACATGTCTACTTCGCATGGTCGTGAGCCCAAAAGAATCGTTTTCCTTGGCGTATTCCTCATTCCCAATCCGGATCAAAGTTTTTTCCATAATCCGCACAATCGCCGCCAGCACTCGCTGCCGAGTCAGGCCTTTTTGTTCCAAATCGCGCATGGTTTTTTGTCGAATTTTTGGAAGCACCTCGGCAAAAGTCAGCATACGATGGTACTTAGTTTGGCTGCGCACCGCCCTCCACTCTGGATGATACAAATACTGCAGCCGCCCCCGCACGTCCCGCCCCGTCGCCTGCAAATGTCCATTTTCGTGCGTGCAAATCCACACATCTTTCCACGCCGGCGGAATCCCCAACGAGCGGATTCGGTCGACCGTTTTTACATCCTTCAGCTCCTTCCCATTCGGCAATGTATACCCAAAGCCCCTCCCCGTTTTTTTCCGTTCAATGCCCGGCGCGCTCGGATGCACATACAAAAGCCCGGCCTTTTTCGCTTCCTTAACAGGATCTTTAGAACCGCTGGTCTTGAGCATGAGCCAATCTTACCTTATAGTAACGCGGCTTCAACTCTAAAAATGCTCCTCACAAAAGACCTTTCCTACGAAACCGCCTCCGGCCCCCTCTTTGAAGGCATCAGCGTCTCGCTCGATGGCGCGTCCAAAAAACGCGTGGCCATTGTGGGTAAAAACGGATGTGGAAAATCGACCCCCCTCAAACTCATCACGGGCGAACTCGAGCCGGCGCAAGGCAGCGTGAACTGCTCACAGGAAGTCATCGCCTACCTCAAACAGGACATTCTTTTCCCCGATGAAGAACAAACCGTGGGCGCCTATTTATTGACCAAATTGGAAGAAGAATGGATGAGCTACCAAATCGACATGGTGCTGCAAGACGTGAGCCTCCCCCAAGAAATTTTGGAACAGCCTCTTAAAAGTCTGAGCGGAGGGCAACGCGTGCGAATCGCCATTGCGGAACTTCTGCTGCTGGAACCCACCATCCTTCTGCTCGACGAACCCACCAACCACCTCGACCACACCAGCATCGAATGGCTCAAAGGTTTTGTGAATGAATTCAAAGGCTCTGTGGCCTTTGTGTCGCACGACCGCTTTTTCATCAACGCCGTGGCGAATCAAATCTGGGAAATCACCGCTGAGCACGGCATTGAAGTCTACAGCGGCTCCTACGACCGCTTCCTAGTAGAGCGCTACGAGCGTTATGAAAAACGCATGCAACTCTACGATTTCAGCATGCGCGAAGTGAACGAGCTCGAAGCCTGGCTTGCCGAAAACGCCAATCATCCAAAATTCAAATTCACCGCCACGGTGGCTCAAAAAAAGAAGGCCCTCGAGCGCATGGAAAAAAAGGCGCCGCCTGCCCCCGTGCCCGATCCACGCGTGAAAATGAAACCACTCAAAACCGGCCAAGAAGGCATGGTGATGAACGTGCGCATCAACTCTAAACACTTTGGCGACAAGGAACTTTTAAAGGACACGGTGCTCAAAGTGGAGCACGGCGACCGCATCCTTGTAGAGGGCTCCAACGGTTCCGGCAAAAGCACCTTGCTCGGCATCCTCAGCGGCACCGATAAAGATTATGACGGCACCGTGAACCTGCGAGCCAATCTTAAAATTGGTTACCTTGGCCAGTTCTCCAAGCTCGATCAAAACAAAACCGTGCTCGACGAATTCGGCAATCAGACTCAAATCGAATACACCTCCGGCCGCAGCGTGCTCGCCAACTTTTTGTTCCCCGCCGAACTCGTAGACAGCAAAATAAAAACCCTGAGTTACGGCCAACAACGCCGCCTCGAGTTCGCCATCCTGCTCACCAATAGGCCGGATGTGCTTCTGCTGGACGAGCCCACAAACCACCTCGACATCTTCCTCCGCGAAGATTTGGAACGCTTCCTCCTCGACCAAGAAATCGCCATGATCCTGATTTCCCACGACCGCTATTTTGTGAACAAAGTGGGCATCACCAAAACGCTTAAACTGCGCTCCTAAGCCGTTTACAGGGCAGCACTCCTCTGTTAGGATCAAGCCTTGCCTAAGAAATATGAGCGAATATTCGTCCGGAGAAAAAATCCAAGCGCTATATAAAACACTCGGGATCTTGACCGAACGTGCGCCCGAGACGCCTCCCCCAGCCCGTGTGATTGGTATATGCAAAGCCCTGAAAGACCGAATCGGAGTCGCACTTGCAGAGGCGGGCACTCCCAACGGCCTCCCCGAAATCAACGTGGGCGGAGGGTACCGCGGCCTTTCCAGTTTTCTATCCACCATTAGGGAATATCTAAGTAACGAGGAGGTTCGCTCCCTTTACACGGAGCTTTTGCTGGAACTCAGCGAGCTTCTGGTGCCGATACTTCAAACCCGCCGCGACGTCTTCCGCTCCCTAGATTTAAAAATTGAACACGTTGATAATATTCACGAACCCAGAGAGGGCCTGCAAGCCTTGCGTGCACAGGCTCATGAGGCAGACTTACGAAATAACTCGGTCACTTTAGCCACGGGAATGATTCCTATACTCGCCATGGGAGTGACTGCTATGTTCGCCAAAGACCAGCGCCTACCTGAGGAAATCGCCGGAGTCCAAAGCACCTCACTTCTCGTGTTTGCAGCCTTGGCATTCAGCGCGAGTTTTATGAAACACATAGGATATCAGAAGGAAAGTAAAGAAGTTCAAGCAGGAATAGACAGGAAGCTCCCTGGCATGATTAAGCGCTGGCTGCAAGAACATCCCTCCGATATAGCTGTCTACGAGTGGAACCAGTCTCTTTGCAGGTACCCTTCTGACTACGATGCAAGTTTAGGGGACGATCCGTTTTATTGGCGTCCTCAAGATAAGGCGGACTTCGCCCCCTCTGCAGAGGCCTTTGCGGAAAAACTCTTGGAACACGTTCGTTTGAAGCGTTTAAGAGATGAGGCAGAAGCGGTGCGTGCCCAGCCCAAAGCCCTTACAGAGCTCCCGTCCACGCCAATAGACGCTTCCAAGCCTTTGCAAAGAAGTTTCGCCTGGGCCATACGCACAGAAAATGAGGTGGCCCTTAAGTTAAGTGGCGCTCCGGTTGATAAGTAGTGTAGTTAAAAAGAACACGAAGTAATTAGCGCAAGCTTCTCTTCACGAGTCAGCCTCTTAATCGCTGCCTCACGACTCCGCGCCTCTGCAAAGTTGGCGCAGCTTTCGCTGTAAACCAATTCCACCGGCCGCCTCGCTCGCGTGTACTTGGCCGCACTCTTCAAGTGATTGTGCGCGTGCACACGTTTTTCCAAATGGTTCGTGGAACCCGTGTACAAAGTACCATCTTTGCAGCGAAGAATGTAAACCGTGAAAGCCATAAACTACTTGTCCAAATTCAGCTCCATATCAATGTGGATTTGGTCCACAAATTCCGGCACGTGCGAAACCAAAATCATAGCGCCTTCGTAGGCGTCCAAAGCCTGAGCAATCACCGGCAAGTGGCGGAAATTGATGTGGTTCGTGGGCTCATCCAAAATCAGCAAGCCCGGCTTTTGCAAAACGAGTCGCGCAAAAGAAACGAGTCCTTTCTGCCCTTCGGACAGGGTGCCAATTTTCGAATTGATGAGTTCTTTGGTGATCAAAAATCCCGCAGCCACCATGCGCATTTCTTCCTCTGCTGGGCGATCTCCTTTCTCTTGCTCCTCACTTTGCGACGATTCGAGTGCCTCCATCAGTGACTCGCGCACCGTGTGTTCAAAATTCAAAGTCGAAAAATCCTGACGGTAATAGCCCACGCGCACCCCCGGTGCGATCACGGCGCCCTTCGCTTTCCCGGATGCCAGTGTTTCGAGTAGCGTGCTCTTCCCAATTCCATTCGGCCCGGTCAAAAGCAGATGCTGATTTTTTCGGAGTGACACCTCCACTTTTCGCATGGTCGCGTGGTGATGACGAATCACGGAAACCTCTGAAAGCTTGAGCAGTTCCCCACTGAGATCCTCCTGAGCAGGAATTTCAAACGGTCGAATCGTTTTGTCTTCACGTCGCACGTCCACTTTGGCCTCTTCCATTTCCTCCGCCTTGTCACGCATTTTGCGCGCCACCAGACGAAGTTTTCCTCCCTTGTGCGCAAACACGTTCGCCTGCTCTTTGTTCTTAATAATCGCCTTCGCCAGCTGCGCATTTTTCATGTTTTCTTTTTCAATTCGACGCGCAATTTCATCCACCGCATCAAAATAATTTCCCACATATTGCTCCACTTTGTGCGTGAAGGTATCCAAATACAGCACCCCCTCCGTGAACGAATTCAAAAAGTCCGCGTCGTGGGAAATCACCATGCAGGTCTTTTCATACATCACCAAAAACGCCGTCAAATGTCCAATTCCTTCTTTGTCCAAATTGTTCGTCGGCTCATCCAAAAGCAAAAGGTCCGCATCCTGAATCAGCGCCGACGCGAGCAAAAGTCGCGCTTGCTGCCCACCAGAAAAGCTCTTCACAAGTCGGTCGTGCGGCGCAAGCAAATTCACCACCGCCAAAACCTCGTCGATGCGCCTGTCGATGTCGTAAACTTTTTCTTTGAAATTTTTCTGGAAAAACTCGCGAATGGTGAGCTCGCGGTCCTCCGGCCGAATCACCTGGTAAGCCGTTGCAATGGTCAACTTGGGAATTTTATTCACCGCCCCTTCTTTTGCCTTCAGCTCCCCGCTGATCAGTTTCAAAATCGTGCTCTTCCCAGCTCCATTTTGCCCCATGATCGTGATCTTGGTATCGCGCCGCACAGAAAAACTCACACTGTCCAAAATCGGCTTCTTGTGCTCGAATTCAAACGAGACGTTATCAAAACTGAGAATGGTTTCACTAGTAGACATGCGGAGTTTATACAGCAAAAACTTGACCTTGGCTACTCGAAGCTCGCCCCAAACGACTGATCGCTTTCCACGACTCAACCCATGGCTTGGCGCGGAACTCCATTTTTGCAAGCGTGCCTTCATTAGAAGTGATTCCCTGGCTTAGCAGCCACGAATCGAGATAATCATCAGCGCCCAGCCGTGTCTCACCAACACTTCTAGCTAAAACAAAGTTTTTCTCGCTAAAATCCTCATTTCTTCCGCACGGAGCTGCGATGCATCCCCCAAGAACATCGTCTTGTATCACGCCACTCTTAACCGTCCCAATCCTGTTAACATACACTTTCGGGACAATCCTCGTAACTACGCCCAGCACGCCTCTTATCTCAAGCAATACATGGACCGAAACATTTGTGACTGGAACAATGTCTAGCCACGGACGGCGAATAGCCCCTAAAAACTCTTCCTCAAAGTCCGCGCACACAGGAAAAACGAGTGGGGCACAAATGATGGTGCTCACCTCAGGGATCTCCTCTAAACAGGATTCGTTCATAAGCTTTAATCAGTCTCCAATGGTTTCTTCGTCTGCATCAGGCATCATCTCAAAAATCTGTTCTGCATTATGGACAGCCAATGAAGATACCTCTGCGTATTCGGAAAGCGTCAAAACCTGCTCGTTGCGCCCAGCGCCCACGTGTACAAAATCTTGCTGAAGGTCATCTCCTTCTCCATGGCCAGGAACAGTGAGGTGCGTTTTCATAACATAAGGATTATTTATGTCAGCACTTTAGCAAAATCCGTTTTAAATGCAATGGTGGAGAGGGTCTGCCGACTTATTTTCACGACAATCTCCCCCACCACCCCTCAAAAAGCACTTTTTGCGCCTGAGCCAAAATTGGATTCCTAATTTCTGTGGCAGAAACCTCCTTTTCAGAATATCCCACCATATAAATTTCGTTGTCAGTGATAATTGTGTCCGCGTTTATCTCCACACCTTCAGGCAGAATGCGGATTTCGTGATTCGGTCTTTCAAATTTAGCCTTATACTCTCTCGCCTCAGTTCCTGCGACGAGCAGTTCTCGCAAATGAACTGTCTTTTGATCTGCCAACATGGGGATTGCGTAGTGATATTCCAGCATGTGCTGCTTGACCACTTGAGGATTAAAAATTGCGTCAAAAGACTTCGCTTTGAGCACTTCCTCGTAGATACGCATCACTGCTTCCTTCCCTTCAAAATGTTTTATTTTTGGCGTGATACTAAGGCGATGCTCCAACTTTTGCAGCTCTGGCAGCTTGTCTTCATAAAGCCCCTTGATCTGCTTAATTCTTCTTTCCTTTGCATGAATAAGATCTTGGATGGATTCCACCAAAATACATTTCACGTACTTAATTTTGTTGCGTTCAAAAGGTTCAACAAGGCCAAGTGCCTCCAACCGTTCCAGGATAGAGTACGTGGACGAACGAGCTAGCCCAAGCTGTTTCGCAAGAGTCCCCACAGGCTGAGCGCCAAGCTCCAACAAGGTGAGAAAAACTTTAGCCTCTTTTGGACTTGCCCCTAAAGATTGGATTAAATTCAACATGTCGTCGAAAAAAGATGACAGTTAAATATTAGCACATTTAATCTGTTAATGGCAAGCTGCTTCCATCAATTTGCCGCACTCCATTGACGATTTATGCGTTTTGCACTAATATGCACTCTTGTCAATTAATTCACCCGACATGCATCAACCCTCTTCAATAAACACCAGCGTCAATCGCAACCACAAGCTAGGCTCCCTCATGGGTCTGCTTGGACGAATCATGGACAGACAAGACAACGACTCACTTGCAGACCTTTTGTTCAGCCATTTTGACAATCGGGTGCCACAAAATGGAGACCCAAGGCTCGAGGCAATGGTTGCCAACGCACAAGAACGTGCAGATGCGGGTGAGGTCGAGCAAGAACTTGTTGGCGAGGTGGTAAATTTCGTCATTCGACTCATGATTCAAAACGTCCATAGGCCACGCCTTGATGACGGATTTACGGCACACAGACAAAGAACCACTGATGCTACGCGTGCTCAGATTGATGCGGCTATTGGTCGAGTCGTTGGGAGTTCGTCAGGTCACCTGGCTAGAAGCGTCCACAGTTACGCTGACAGATTGGGCAATGCCTACAGGCCATTCGCTGGCCGTGATATAGCAAATGCCGTTCTGCGAGATTCCCCTCACTTAGGTCACTTGAGTGAAGCCGTACGGGAGCGTGTGCGTTCACTCGCAAGATCCACCCCTGACCATCCACGATCACGACTTGGTTAGCCTGGTGGAGATCAAACTATCGGCTAACTTTCCACGCTCCTACCGATCGGACAATAGCCCCATCAAGGGCAGTCGATTCAGGTATAATCCACGACGTTAAAAATTCAGGTATTCTTCCGGTATGCCTTATAACCGCGTCTTCAACCTCTCGATTATAAACCCGCAGAATGCGTGAAGCGACGAGGAGCTCTAATACAACCACGGGCGATTCATCCACAGGACCGTCAAAGGCAGCAATAACTTCATCTCTCAAACGGTCTATTTCTCCGTCCTCTACGGTTACACCAGTAAGAACGGTTTTAAGCTCTTCCGCCGGTTTTGCTACTGCGCACGATCTGTAGTGAGCGACTTCTAATTGAGGCATACCTATTCAGTGAAAGTGCGCCTACTATAAAACAAAGTCGGCCGCAGGTCAATGCCAGCTGGCTCTAAACTTTCCACGCACCTTCCGACTCATTTACTTATTTTGAGATTGTTCCAAAACAAACACCGTGCTAGAATACTAACGATAGCACTATTTAAAGCACTATGAATAATATTATTACCGCGAACGATCTGAAATTGGGCGGCGTTTCCGCACTTGAACCCATTGTGACTCAAGGTTTGGAGGCCATCATCACCGTGCACGGCAAAAACACCTATGTGGTCCTGTCCAACCAAGAATACAGCCGCCTGCGCGAATGCGAACTCGCGGTAGCCCTGAGCGAGTCTGAGGCAGATGTCGCTGCCGGCCACTATCACGAAGACTCTGTAGAGGATCACTTAAACCGTATCGCGAATGCCTAAGTTGATTTTCACCGAAAGCTACGAGCGCCGAGCAGCAAAGTTTTTAAAAAAACACCCTGAGCTTAAAGAGCAATATGCCAAAACTTTGAAACTTTTGTCGCTAAACCCTTCCCACCCCTCTTTAAGATTACATAAGCTCAAAGGCGTTTTGAAAAAGCTCCAGTCCGTTTCCATCAACATCAGCTACCGAGTGGTTTTAGACTTCATCGTCAAAAAAGACCTCATTATTCCTGTAGATGTTGGAGCCCACGATGAGGTTTATTAAAAATGGTGGAGATGGCGGGAATCGAACCCGCGTCCAAAAAGGAAGTGCGAAACCGTTTACTTTCATAGTTCGCTTTGTTTACGGCTGCAGTATAAAAAGCGGACAAAAGCGCTGCAGTCGAGTCTTCAAAGTTTCGGTACGCTCCCGGAACACTAGCAGGAGTTTCCCTAAGCCTCGGATATTACGCTCGTTTCACCCACAAGGCGTCGGTGAAGGAACGGAACCGTACTTAATGACGGTTCAAACGAGGGAACTAAGCAAGTGCAAGTTCTCGAGGGCTCACAAGAGCCTTGAGTTGTGCAACGAGTGAAAGTTCACCATCGTTTTCAGTGTTTTTAGCACTTAAGTTTGTCTGGACGGGTTAAGGTGGGACCAGACAACCACCTGAAAGCAGGCAACGGACTTCTAAATCTTTCTGTCAAAGCCTGTACATCCCCACGTTTTCAAAGAGCTGGGTAAGTATAACTCAGACCGGGCTCCCCCTCAAGTCCCTTCTCAAGACTTCAGGTTTGTGGTACAATTTAAAGATTTAAAAATAGCTATGACAAAAAAGGGCCTAGATCAAGTCGCCGCCACAGAGGCTCTACCTGCGGGCGCAAAAATGGACGCGCGCGGTGAAATCATGTTTCTTGCCCTGGAAAGTAAGCAGGCTCTTTTAGAACAAGCCAGGGACAAATACCACCCCGCTCACTGGTATTGCGCCGACTTAATAACTCGTGCGATGGCCCAAGGTAAAGTGGAGGCTACCCAAAAGCTTTTTGTGTGTTTCGACAAGTGGATTGCGAGTCCAAAGGATCCTTCTGTACAAGATCGTTTATTTGATATGCTTGACGTCGACGCTTCGACTAAACGCCGTCTGGCCTCACTAGAAAAGGGTGCGCTTGTTAGTGCAGCCATGGAAGCGGGCTCACACAACGTAGAGCAAAACGCCGCCTTGGCCCTGTATGCACTTTTGAACAGCCCCTCCAGCTCCACAAGCGCCAGCCCCGACCAGAGAACCTTCAATGAACGCCTTTTTAAAACGTCAGATCCAGAAACACTGGTGGCGGTTCTCGAACATATCCTTAATATTTCTGCCGCATGACCTCTCTACAAGAAGACCTTCGTCACTTGATCGAAAGCTCCGAAGCGCTTAAAGACAGCCCTGAAGAACAGTGGTACTGGCTAAGCACTCTGGGGGAATTGAATGAGACGGGTCTTGAGCGCCTTAAAGGCATACTTGGCAAAGAAGCTCAAAGTGTAAAGGAAATCCGTGAGGAGGAAGCTTCTCATTTAGCTACAATCGATGCCGATCATTTAAAGGCCCTTGAAAACTTCAAACATGTAGAGCTTCCCCGCTTTCTTAAAAAGTGGGAGGCCTCAAGTTCCGCCAAAGAAAATCCTGAAAATATTCTTGAGTCTTTATAATGGCACCTGAAAAACCTAGAACGGTGAGCGACGCAATGACGTCGGCAGAAGGCCGAGTCAATAAAGCTGAAATGGATCTTTCGGTGAGCCGTAAGATAGAAATCGTGGAGTCTGAAAGGGCCATCCGTGGAGCCATTGGGAGCTACAAGCAAATGGGCATTTATGAAGGGGTGAAGGAAAACTTCTTGGACGTGCAGCGTAACAATGAGGATACCCCAGAAGCCCTACTCGAAAATCTCGCTTTTCAGTTCGATCTCCTCACCGCTGGAGAGGGTGAATCGGCAAGAGGACAGATCGATGCCGTGGCCTACCTCGCAAGTACACAGTTGCTTGAGATGCGAACCGAGCTAAGCTCCGCCGCCGGTAAAGAAATGCGCTTGGAACAAAAAGTACAGGAGACTTACCAGGCCACTTTACCCGAATCCACGTTCAACCCAGATCGCCTTTCAGACACCTTGGTGGCGATTGGTGAGACCTTGGGACAAAAGCCCAATGTCGAAAAATTGGTGGGATATGAGCAGGAAAACAAAACACTGCTCACAGAGCTTGAAGATATTAAAAATTCACGAGCTTACGGCGCTGCCCGAACGGAGTTTTATAATTTGACGGGCATGCAAATAGCAGATGTGGGCGCCACCATCGTCGCCGCCCTTAAAAGGGTTCAAGCTCAAGCAAGTGTGGATCCGGGAAGGGCAAAGAGCCTGTTCCTTTCCACATTCAAAGACGCTCTCGACGTTCATTCTCTTCTAAATCAAGTGATGGGCAATGTTCTATTCAATCCTGCTCACAAAGAGATGATTGCGCATCCGGAAGCAAGCGCCGAGGTGATGATGACCGACGAAGAAATGTCCCTCATGCTCAACTTCCTTATCCATGGCGCGCAGGACAAGCCAATGGTGAAAGATCTCCTCTCGGTGGAGGGGTTCAAGCAAATTTATTCACTCGAAGGAGCGGCGCAGGTTTACATGGGGACACCCGTAAATCAGCTCAGCCCCAATCAACAGTACTTACTCGCAACGTGTGGGGGTGTCGACTCTGCGGTCGGCGCCACTTTGGACTTCTTCCGGCACCCCATAGATGCCATCGGGCACGTAATCCATGTGATGCCGTATCTTCTAAAACCAGATACCTACAAAATGGGTAAGCAGCTGGTGGAACACGGTGCAAATACTATGACTCCTCTGGAGATGCAACTTTTGGTTATTCGTATGACTTCAGAGATGGTGGCAGGACTCGGGATTGGAGGCGGGGTGGGCGCTCTCCTTAAGGTAAAGAGCTTGAGTGCCGTGGGCGGTAAAATGGCTGGCCTTGCACGCGTAACCGGCGCGGTCCGCGGCCTTGAAACCTTCGCCATGGCCATCAATCCAGTACTCCAGCAATTCCCTCGCTTGGCTGCCTACGGAGTCGAGGCGGCCGAAATCACCGAGGGCCTTCTGGCAAAAGCACAGGCCGTAAATGGCAAATATCATTTAGTTCACCGTGCAGAACACACTGCGCACACGGCGCATAAAGCGCTTGACCAAGCAGAATACGGTGTAAGAAACACCGAGGGTGCTACGGTTAAAGCAGAGGCCGCCGTAGCCAAAAGTGAGCCGATTTTCCGTGACATCGCCGGTACAACCATGGACATCTCAACCGCACTTGGCAACGCTAAAACCCTGGGCCTCAACGCCGAGCAAATAGCACGACTTCAGAGCTCGCTGTACAGCCTGAATCAACTGGCGCAGCCCACGGCTTAGTCCTTCTCCACCTCACTCCCCGGCGCATTCTTGAGTTTCTTGCCAAGCGCCGCGAGGCTCTTTTTAAGTTCTTCCACCCAGTTCGTTCCCAGCTCCTTAATCTTGATTTTTAGCTTGGTTCCGGAAATAATCCACTTAGAATTCTCGTCGAGTAGCGACATAATATTTTCGGGTCTAACGTGACTAGACATGTGTAAAACAATCTGGCGATCGTCACTACCGTGAACATTTTCCGCCTTCACGTTGATGATGCGAGCCTTCTTTCCTAGCATCTTGATTTCCAAAACGCGGAACAAATTCGCCACTTCTTCCGGCATGCGTCCGTAGTCTTCCGTGAGCTGCATGCGGAGTTCCGTGAGGTACTCCAGCGTGTCGGCGCTCGCGAGTTTTTGGTACACGGAAATCTTTTCTTTGGATGAAATAATATATTCGTCGGGCACGTACGCGGGCAGCGGAATTTCAATGGTCACTTCCGGCACGGTGTGCTCGTCGGTCACTTTTCGGCCTTTCTTCAAGTCGTCCACGGCTTGGTTCAGCATACGAATAAAATGCGAAACTCCCACCACTTGAATGGCGCCGCTTTGGTTCGCGCCCAAAATATCTCCGGCGCCGCGAATCTCCAAATCCTTCATCGCAATTTGGAATCCCGCCCCGAGTTCGTTCGCCTCCACAATCGCCCGCAGACGCTTTTTGGCATCCAGCGGCAAGCGCTTCATATGGTACAAAAAGTACGCATAGGCCTGCTTACGACTTCGTCCAACTCGTCCACGTAACTGGTAAAGCTGCGCGAGTCCAAACCGTTCCGCACTGTTCACAATCAAAGTATTCGCATTTGGTAAGTCGATTCCATTTTCAATAATTGTCGAAGAAACGAGAATGTCATATTCAGCGTTTTTAAAGGCCAAAATGCGGGCCTCCAAGTCGTCGGGCCTCAACTTCCCGTGTGTCACCACTACGCGCGCCTTAGGTAGCAAGGATTTGAGTTTTGCGGCCATGTCATCAATGGTCTGCACACGATTGTGCAAAAAGTAAATTTGTCCGCCGCGTTCAATTTCTTTTTCAACCACGCTCTTAATCAGCCCCAGCGAAAAGCGGCGCACCTCGGTCACAATCGGCAAACGTCCGGGCGGCGGCGTGGTGATGGTAGAAATGTCTCGAAGTCCATGCAGCGAAATATTGAGCGTTCTGGGTATTGGCGTCGCGGTCATCGTGAGAATATGCACTTCCTTGCGCAGGTTCTTGAGCGCCTCTTTTTGCTTCACTCCAAAACGTTGTTCTTCATCAATCACCACCAGGCCAAGGTCCTTGAATTTAATATCTTCCTGCAAAAGTCGGTGCGTTCCAATAATAATATCGATCTCACCTTTTTCGAGCGCACGCAGAATCTTTTTTTGCTCGGCTGGGCTGCGGAAACGGCTGAGCATTTCAATGCGCACATCGAATCCTTCCATACGCTTTTTAAAGTTTTTGTAATGCTGGTCCACCAGAATCGTGATCGGCGCGAGCACCGCCACTTGCTTCTTCCCTTCCACGGCTTTAAAGGCCGCGCGCATCGCCACTTCGGTCTTTCCAAATCCCACATCTCCACACACCAGTCGGTCCATCGGCTTCTTGCCTTCGAGGTCGCGCTTCACGTCCAAAATAGCGCGGGTTTGACCCGGCGTTTCTTCGTATTCAAAATTCTTTTCGAACTGCAGCATGCGCGCTGTATCCGCTTCAAACATAAACCCGCGCGCGCTTTCGCGTTCCGCATAAAGTTCCAAAAGTTCCTGAGCAATTTTCTCCGTTTCCTTGCGAACCCGGTTTTGCACCGTGGTCCATTCGGCGCTTCCGAGCCGCGTCAATTTCGGCGGCCTATCCCCTGATCCAATGAATTTAGAAACCTTGTCCGCCTGGTCAATCGGCACAAAAAGTTTGTCGTTTTCCGCGTATCCAATTTTCAAATATTCACGCGTCACCCCGTCGATGGTGCGCTTGTCGAGTCCCAAAAAGATCCCAATTCCGTGGTCGCTGTGCACCACAAAGTCGCCCGTCTTAAGTCCCGTCAAAAAGTCCATGTACACCTTCTGCCGCTCCGGCGCCTTCTTTTCCGTCTCCACAAAATTCCCCACATTTCGGTCCGTGATAAGCGTCAATTTTAGCGCCGGATTCTGAAAACCTTCCGGGAAAACATCGTCCACTCCAATCGGGAAAATCACCACCTCCGCCCCACCCCGGTACTCACCTTTGCTGTAATCGCTGTAAGCAATTCCCTTGTCTTCAAATAAATTGTGATACAGCTCCGGATGCTTGGTGAACAAAAACACCGTCCAATCCTGACTCATTTTTTCCTTCAAATCCGCAATAAAATCCAGCGGGTTGTAGTACTTGAGCACGGACAAATAATGCAAATGGTGGTGGTACGGCGTCTCCTCCATAAACGAGCGGAACTCGATGTACCGCGACTCCGGATTCCTTGCCGCCATCACCGCCTCAAACTTTTCGGTTTCGTCGTCGGGGAACTCCACCTCGTCATCCAGCACCAAGGTTCCCTTTCCAAAATAACTCAATAAATTCACCCCGCCCTCGGGCACAGCAATCGGATAGATTTCAATTTCCTTGAGTTCGCTCACGTCCTCCTTCGTCGTTTGATCAAAAATCGCAATCCGCTCAATGTCGTCAAAAGCCAGTTCCATGCGAATCGGCGCCTCGCTGTTCACCGGCCAAATCGTGAGCAGGTCTCCCTGGCGGAAGTACTCGCCCTTCTCCACAAACGCATCGTCCGAAACCTCGTAACCCAGGGTGATGAGCGACTCAAAAAACGACACACTGTCTATACTGTCTCTTTGGGCCACCTTCAAAATCCTCTTTTCGATTTCCACCGCACTGGGGTAATTCAAAAACAAATCCTTGTACATGATAGTGAAAAACCGAGTCACACTTTTTTGCAAAACGAGTGAAACCAATTCCATGGTCCGTACCTTGTTTTTTCGTTCCAAAGCTCGGTCTCGCATCAGGTTTTCTTCCACATTAAAATCATAAACCGGCGCATCCGCCCACAGCGAAAGCGATCGAGTAATGTTTTCCTTGTGTACCTGATCGCTGCAAATCCACAGCACTTTTTTCAAATCCTTAATCTCCCGGAGCAAGTCGGCAATCAAAAAAGCCTTGGACGAATAATTCCCGCTGCCTGAAAGTGAGCTATAGCCTTGTTGATCGAACTGCTCAATCACCTTCAGGTTTTGTCCTGCAGGGAAGAGTTTGATTAAATGTTTACAATCTTTCACGAGACTCTAAAAAGTTATGATGTGGCTTTCGCCACCTTCTTGTTAGCAAACCCTTCGGGTTCGCCTGGGCACCTAAATTTTGAGCGGCATAATTATATGCAAATACCCGCTCGCTTGGGCCGGCGTTACCATAACAGGAGAAAGTCCGTCGTTCAAGCCAAAATGCACATCGGGGTCTTTCAGGTGTGAGAGCACGTCCAGCAGGTATTGCACATTGAGCGCCGTTTCAATGATTTCGCCGCTGGTGTTTCCAATGGCCTGAACCTCACAAGCCCCCTGTCCAACCTGAGTTTCGTCGCTAAAAATCAGCAGTTTATCCTTTTCACTCCGCACCTTCACATTGTTGTTATTTTCTCGCACAATCACGCTCAGCTTTTTGAGCGCCAGGGTGAAAGCTTCGTTCGAAATCGCCAAGGTGGTCTTAATTTCCTTAGGTAAAATCTTTTCGTAATCCGGGAAATTCCCTTCAATAAGCCTACTCATCAGCTCCACTCCCCCCACCTTAAATAAAATCTGCCCCTTACCTATTCGCACCTCAAAAGTCTTTTCCTTAGCACTTTCCAAAATCTTAGAAAGTTCCTGCGCAGTCTTAGCGGGCACAATAAACGAAACGTCGCCAGCGGCCGCTTCCGTGAGTTCCACCGTCTTCTCTCCCAATCGGTAACTGTCGGTGGCCACAAGCTTCAAAGTCTTCCCATCAATCTTCCAATACAGACCTGTTAAAACCGGCCGTGAAATATTGGTAGACGCAGCAAACACCACTTGTTCAATAGCAGCCTTGAGTTCTTCCACCGGCAAAGTAAATACCGTGGGATTGTCTAGTTTAGGCAAAAGAGGAAACTCCTCACTGGAAATTCCTTTCATCTTACTTTCAGATCCAGCTGTCTTCACCGCCATGGTATTACCATTCAAAACCGCCAATTCCACATTTGTTTCCTGAAGTAGACTCACATAACTGCTCATAACCTTTGCCGGAACTGTGAGCGTTCCTTCGTTTTGCACATCCGCATCAAAAGACGCACTGATCGCAATTTCCAGATTGGTCGCACATAAAAACAATCGTTTTCCTTCCGCTTTCACCAAAATATTATTCAGTACGGGCAAAGTATTGTTGGGACTCACCGCACGGTTCACCAGAGAAAGAGCCAGAGCGAGGTCGGCTTGAGAGCAAGAAAGTTTCATAAGAGTTGGGAAATCCCATCCATAAAACCAAATTTCTTTTCATGTGTCTATAAGCAATTTTCTAATTAATGATTAATTATATAAAACAGTAGTTATTAATAGTAAGGCCTTGCCTTGCCCCCCACTTTTAATGTATTTTCACCACTTTTTCTGTCTAAAGTAGACAATCTCTATAGATTCAAATCCGTCAATTGTGCAAAACTTAGATCTGTTAAATGGAAAACCTGTGCATAACTCGTGTAAAACCGTGCAAAAAAGTTCAAAACCTCTGCAAAGCCCCTTCGAAAACTGACAAACTTCAAAACAAAAATTCAAAACTCACAAGCCAAAAGCACCCTTTATGCACACCGCATTGTGCACATCGCAAAAAGCCCGTTTGCACCACTTATGCACAATTGCACAAAGGTTTTGCACCGTCCTACATAAACACCACAACAGGTAGGATCAGGGGCCGTTTATTGAACTTTTGCACAACGTAACCCGCTAAATCGCTGCGAATCACATTTTCGTAGTCGTGCACGCTGGGTTTCCCATTCCGTTTCTGCAGTTTTAAAATGCTGTCTCGCACCTTTTTATCCATTTCTTTCATGTTCTTTTCCATGTCCTTTCCGGCCAAAAATCCACGGAGTTGTATAAAAGGCGCACCCATCACTTTTCCGTGACTCATCTTAATCGTAACGCTCACCAGACCGTTCTGGGCCATGGTTTCACGCTCCTTCAGCACCTGTGACCCCAAATCTCCCGTTCCTAGCCCGTCCACCACAACGTACCTCACTTTAATATCTTCTTTCTTCATCGCCACCTTTCCATCCTTCAACTCAATCACGTGCCCGTTGTCCAGCATGTGCGCATTCTCTAAAGGGATTCCCACATCCGGCACCAAGTCCCCGTGCGCGCGGCGCATATAAAAGTTCCCGTGCACCGGCACCAAGTGCTCCGGCCGCGCCAGGCTCATCATAAGCTTCAAATCCTCCTGCTGCCCGTGCCCGGACGCGTGCACGTCGGCCAGTTGGTTGTGGATCACTTTCGCTCCCATGCGGGCCAGACAGTCCACCAAAAATTGCACCTGCCGTTCATTCCCCGGAATCGGCGATGAAGACATCACCACCGTATCACCCTCGTGAATCTTCACCTGTGCGTGAGCGTTCGTAGCCATGCGGCTCAGCGCCGCCATCGGCTCTCCCTGCCCCCCTGTACTCAAAATAAGCACATTTCGCTCGTCGTATTTGTTCACCTCACGAATGCTGTGCACCAGTTCGGCCGGAAATTTTAAAAACCCAAGTTTTTTCGCGATTTCAAAGTTGGCCTCCAGACTTCCCCCAGAGAGGAACACCTTTCGCCCATACTTTTGAGCAAACTGTAGAATCTGTTGGATGCGTCCGATCAAGGAAGCAAAAGAGGCAATCACAATGCGCCCTTTGGCGTTCATGATCGCGTACTCCAGGCTCTCCGCCACCATTCTTTCCGAAAGCGTGTGCCCCGGCTTAAGAGCCCCCGTGCTGTCCGAAAACAAAATATTCACTCCGCGTTTCCCAATTTCGCCCAATTTCTTAATGTCGGCATCAAGTCCATCGGCGGGTGTGAAATCAAACTTAAAGTCTCCCGTGTGAATAATATTTCCAGCCGGGCTGCGTAAATAAATTCCCATCGCATCCGGAATCGAGTGATTCACCCGGAAAAATTCCGCCTGCATCGCCCCGAGCTGATACGTCTGTTTATTGTCCACTACCTTAAAGCGCGTGTGCTTCACCAGCTTGTGTTCCTCGAGCTGCTTTTGCACGAGGCCCAGCGTGAGCGGCGATCCATACACCGTTGGGAACCCCAAATCCGGCAGTACATAAGGAAGCGCGCCAATGTGGTCCAAGTGTCCGTGCGTAATCAAAATCCCCCGGATGCGCTCCTTGCGCTGCACGAGGTACTGAATATCCGGAATAATATAGTCCACCCCAAAGAGTTCATCTTCCGGGAACTGGAACCCCATATCAATCACCACAATGTCGTTCTCATACTCAAAAATCATGGCGTTCTTTCCCACCTCCTCCAGTCCTCCAATAGGAATAGCCCGCAGCGTTTTAGGATGAATGGCCGGCCCCCGCGTCTTTTTTATCGCCTCCGGTTGGGCGGCGTGCTGTTTTTT
Source organism: uncultured Candidatus Peribacteria bacterium (assembly GCA_965230905.1). Lineage (GTDB taxonomy): Bacteria > Patescibacteriota > Gracilibacteria > UBA1369 > 2-02-FULL-48-14 > 2-02-FULL-48-14. The sequence goes on along the minus strand of OZ246396.1, from coordinate 514,510 downwards.
TTGCTCGGTCTGCGAAACCAGCGGAGCCTTGCTCCCGCCCTGCACCGCATCTCTAAGCCATTCCGACAATTTATCAAGTTTGTTCATCTAGGTACAATTAAACGAGTCTTCTTCCCTCGAGTTTTGTTTACAGGAGCACTTTAGCGAAAACCGCCCCCCAAGTCCAGGCTCATACTTTGGAACGGAATTCTTCAGGAATCGCTCTAAATATATACAGTAGCCCGGCGTACAGAACCGCCCCGCCGCCCGCCAACACAATCACATTCAAATTCTGGAGCCCCCATAACTTATAGGTGGGGTCTTTTAGATAGTAAACCGCGGCGCCCATGAGCAGCCCGGCCAACGCGGTCTTAAATAGCGCCCACAAGTCAAAACGGTAACGGATATGGCGCCGCGCCACACTGTACGAAAGAATCAGAATAAAGAGTTCCACGCCCACGCTGGTCCAGCACGCCCCGCGGAACCCGTAGGCCGGAATCAGGAAAGAATTCACAGCAATGTTGAGCACGGCCGCGCTTCCGTTGATCCACAGCAAATGATTTTGTTTGCCGAGCGAAATCAGCGAGTAGTTGAAGGTGCTGTTGAGGAAAGAAAAGAACATCGCCAGCACCAAAATTCGCAGGGCGTAATCGGAGCCATAAACGCCGTTAGGCAAATCGCTCAAAAACTCCGGTTGTGTGATGAGGAAAATAATGGGGTACGCCAGCAAATACAGCCCCACGGACATGGGCAGCGCCGTCATGAACAAAAAGTTGAAGGACAGCTGCACAATCCGTTCCACCTGCGAGCTCCCCTCCCGCACGGCGCGCGAAAGCACCGGCAAAACACTGTTCATAAAATACACGGGGATCACGTTCAAAATCTCCAAAATCCGCATGGCGGGCCCCAGGTACCCCAGCTCTTTGGGCCCATCAATAAAGAGCAGCATCAAACTGCTCACGCGGAAATACACCATGTTGAGAATAAGCGCGGTTCCATACGGCGCCGCCGTAATAGCAATTTCTTTCCAATACTGCTTAGTGAACTGCGGACGAATTTTTTGCACCTTGAGTGCAAAGTAAAAAGTGTACAAAAATGAGATCAAATTCCCCACCACCCCAGCGACCATCAGCTGATTGAACGCCTCCTGCGAAGGTTCGTCTTGGAAAAAGTAAAAGATCACACCAACCATCCACGCCAGCGAAAATAGTTTCCCCAGCACCAGACCCCACGTGGAGTGCTGCATCTTCAGCTCCACCTGCAGCACGCTGGAAACCGTGCCGTGCATAATGGCCAAAAACACAGAAATAGACGCAATCGCCACGCCCATGGGAATGTAGGTTCCTTGGTACGCGGGAATCACAAAAGCCGCCACGCTCGCCAGCGCCATCATTATGGCCCCCATCGTCATCCGCATCCCCAAAATATTGTTCGCAATAAAGGTCTTGTCTCGTTCACCCTTGCTCATTTCCCGCACCGCAATGGTGAAGAGTCCGAGGTCCGCGGCAATCCCAAAGAAAGCCAAAAACTCGTAAACCGCCGTGTACATTCCATAACCCTCCACACTCAAAAAATGCGCAATGATTTTTAAAATCACAATGCTGAGCACGGCCATAATGGCGCGGCCAAACACCTGAACGGCGGTGTTGCTGAGGATTTTCTTTGCGGTAGACATATCGCAGGGTATTCTAGGCCTCGTGATGCAAGAAATCAAAGATCGGCTGCTCCTGCTCCAAGACGAGGTGAAGAAATCCCTCGAACACTTGGCGCTACCCGCCAAAAAGTCCAAACTCGCGGATCTTGAAAAAGACATGTCCGCGCAGGATTTTTGGAACGACCAAGCACGCGCGCAGCGCATCTCCAAAGAGGCCGGCTTCATCCGCGATATTATTGAATCTTGGGAAAAACTCGAGCACGACACCGCAAACCTCCTCGACCTCAACGAAATGATCGATGCTGCAGATGCGGACAGCGCCAAACAAATCGCCGCCGATACGCAAGAAGCCGAAAAACTCCATAGCCGCCTCAGCATCGAGCTCTACCTCAGCGGCCCCTACGACGCCAAAGACGCGATACTCACCTTCCACGCTGGAACCGGCGGCGTGGACGCCCAGGATTTTGCCGAAATGCTGATGCGCATGTACCTGCGTTTTTGTGAAAACCGCGGCTGGAAAACCACTCAACTGGATCTGTCCCCCGCCGAAGAAGCGGGCATAAAATCCGCCTCCTTCCGGGTGGAAGGAGCCTACGCCTACGGTTACTTAAAACACGAACACGGTGTGCACCGCCTGGTGCGCCTCTCGCCGTTCAACGCCAAGCAAAGCCGCGAAACGTCTTTTGCCATGGTGGAAGTGGTGCCCGAAATGGAGGAGGTGGAGCTGGAAATTCGTGACGACGATTTAGAGTGGGACTTTTTCCGTGCCGGCGGCGCCGGAGGACAAAACGTGAACAAAACCAGCACGGCCGCCCGCGTCACGCACATCCCCAGCGGCCTTTCCGTAGCCTGCCAAACCGAGCGCAGCCAGGTTCAAAACCGCGAAAACGCCCTTAAAACTCTGAAGACCAAACTCCTCGCCCTGCAGGAACAAAACCACCTCGACACCATCCAAGAAATCCGCGGCGACCACGTGCAGCACTCCTGGGGCAACCAAATCCGCTCCTATGTTCTCCAGCCCTATCAAATGGTTAAAGACCACCGCACCGATTACGAAACCAGCCAAGTGGACAAAGTCCTCAACGGAGACCTTGACGGATTCATAGAAGCCAGTCTAAAATCCAAGCCTTAAACCAATCCTATGACCGCACTCAAACAAGACCACGCTCTTATCTCCCAACCAACCCTAACACAACTCTTGAGTGCTAGCGCTCCAACCGGAGCCCCTGCTCTTCAGGCTGGAGCGAATTCAGCTCAGTTCGCTCGTTTTATAGAGCAGAGGGCTCAACAGATCCTTTCCACAGCTAAGGTAGGGCCCACAGAGTCAAAACAATAAGCCCAGCCCACCTCTATATAAAATGGAAGAAGCACCCGTTCAAGAAGCCACAAAACGAAACGGCCCCATCCTGCGTAGTGTAGTTAAAGACCCCGTGGGCCATGCGCGCGCTATCCTCCTTATAACGATTGCCGTTAAGCGAATTTTCGAAAAGGGTTTCGCTGAACTAAACGAAGAAAAGAAGGACGGATTGCCGACCATCCGCTGACCTGCTAAAGTCCTTGCATCATGGCAATTCCTGTTGAAAAAGGCTCCGATAACACTATCCTCCGCACGGTTTCCAAACGTGTGGCTAAAGTCACGCCCGAAATCCGCAAATTCGCGCAAGAAATGACCAAGACCATGTTCGCCGAAAACGGCGTAGGCATCGCGGCGCCCCAGTGCGGCCGCAACATTCGCATGGCAATTGTGCGCCTCAACCCCGGCGAAAAAAACGAGATCGTCTTCCCCATCATCAACCCAGAAATCGTAGACGCCTCCGAAGAAATGGAAGACGGTGAAGAAGGCTGCCTCAGCTTGCGCGGCATGTGGGGAAAAGTGATGCGCCACGCTCATTTGATGGTCCGCTTCATGAATATTAAAGGCCAGGAACAAAGCCTGCTCCTCGACCATTTCAACGCCCGCATCATTCAACACGAAGTCGATCATTTAGATGGAAAACTCTTCATCGACCGCGCGCACGAGATCGAAGAAAAGAAGCCAAAGAAGAAATAGCCTAGCCGGCCGACTTGACAGTTCGTACAAAAAGTCGTAGAATACTGACAATTAACCAAGATACCATGAAAGACGGAACCGATGTAGAAGGAAGCAGCGAAGACGAACCTATAAATGCAGATGTACTCGGCTGGTCACCTGACGCAACTCAAGACAGTCAAGGGTCTGAAGATTCAGATCGAGAGCTTAGCATTGACACAAATACCCAGACGATACTGACCCTTGTGGGAAAACATGGACGACATGACGTAGAGGAAGCATTAACCGGAGATACCACCACAACCGGAGCCATCCCAAGTCAGTCAGCTATAAAAGAAATTGCTAGTCAGCTGGGACAGGACCTTGATATTAACCACAACCGTGGACTCGGCGGCAATCGAGGAGGCAGCGTTACATACTATAAAGCTAAAAATCTCGCAGAGTGGAAACAGGCAACCGCACCTCTTCAGGCTGCGTTCAATAGCATCTACACCTCTCCAGCAGCGGGGCTAATGTATAAACACGACAATTTAAAGGCCAGCCAACTACCACGCCGTGGCTAAAGCCTAAACAACTTGGCTAGCCGGTAAAGCGTCCACCAAAAAGGCCTGAACACAAAAACCTGCGAAGAATGATACGAAACCCGCTTCCCACCGAAGCGGGTTTTAAATTGCGTCACACCACTCCACGCATGCCGCTCATCGCCTTCCGGCGCCACGCCCAAAAAGTCATACATCTTCAGACCCGCTCGCCGTGCATCCCGAATGGCCGTCCACTGCAGCAAATACGGCGCCTTGCTGTCGCGGTGTGCGCTCGAAGACGCGCCAAAGTAATACGTCGCCGTTTCGCCAAAATTCGTCACCAGCATGCCCGCCACCACTTCGCCATCCTGTTGCGCCAAATACAATTTCCCGGCCAAGCTCTCCAAAAAATCTTCATAAAAATGCGCTTTGTGTACCGAGAACGCATCCCGCTCCGCGGTGTCCGCCAGTAGTTTGTAAAAGTCCTCTGCCCCCTCCGCGCCCACCTCACTCACGGTCACGCCCTGCTTCTCCGCCTGCTTAATATTGTACCTTCCCTTTTGCGTCATCTGCGCGAGTAAATCTTCTTCGGAAAGCGTCAAGTCCAGCACCAAAGTATGCTCAGGAAAGTAACGATTTTCCGTTGCCTTTCCCTCCACAACAAACGCCTCTTCCACCGGCACGCCAGGTTCAATCCGCAAAAACACATCGCCACTTTTTTTAGCCAAAACAGTCACCGCCGCCAACAACTCGTTCCAACCCCTCCCTTCTGCCAAAAGTGGCCCACGCGGGCACCAGAGCCAGCTCTTTCCGCCGCCCATTTCTTGCCGAATCACCAGCATTCCACCGACCAAAATCGTCCCCTCAAAAATCCCCAGCGCATAAAAAGCCGGCCTTCCCGGAATGCGTGTTTGCAGCTCGCCCCATTCAAAACTTTGCTCCACGCCCCCATGCGGATGTGCCGCCACCATTTTATCCCAGGCCGCCCTCTCGTCCGATCTTATAATTCGTGTATCCATCCCACTTAGTCTAGCAGACAATCGCGCCAACTAGTAGACTCTAGCCACACTAACTTCACGCCATGAAAAAACTCCTCGCCCTCACCATGCTCAGCGCCCTTTTGCTGACGTCCTGTATGCCCCAAGGAGAAGACCTCCAAGGAAGATTTGGAAAACCAACTAAAGCATGGGAGATGACGCTTTCCCCAAGCAGCCCCAGCGGGTCTTACGCAGTGTCCGCTAGCGACAGTGTGCTTTACTTCGACATGACCCTGCCAACAGACAACGGGTTAACCCTAGGATCCATTTTTATAGTCAGCTTTGCCACCGATCTAGACCTAGACCCCCTTGCAGATGGAACCACGGTATCTTTGAAAGACGGCGCTACTACGATTGGAACCGGCACTTTCGCCCTAGTGGACCCAAGCAATCCAAGTGAAGGAACCGCCGTCATCACCACTACAAAGGCCGTAAGCCTCACCGCAGGAACTGCAAAGACCTTCACCATCACGACCAATACAAGCGAAATCCTTACCGAAGATGCAGGAGACGACGATCCACTCACAGTAAGGGTGGAACACAACGGGAAAAGCGTCACCGGAAACGCACTGATCTACTAATTTTGTAATAAATTGGAAACTGGCCCGTTATAATACACGGACTAAGCAACCGTAAGAAGAACCCACAAAATCAGGGGTTCTTTTTATTTGTGCCAGCGCCCGTCTTGACGCCCGCCCCATCCCATGTTATAATGACATGATTTATTTCAATTTAACCTTAAGTAAAACAAAATGAAAACAAAAGCCATCGTCCTCACCGGTCTTGGTGTATTAGTAACCCTGGGGGTCGTTGCTCACGCAACAGGCAATCTCGAAAGCCTTCAAGGCCGCTTCGGTGCTGCTCCAAGTATTACCGCTGCTGTTAGCCCCAGTACTCCTCGGGAAGACATTGTAGTGGCAGGTGATAGCGGTGTAGAAGTCGCTAGCTACCAATTCACCTCCAACAAAGAAGCTTTTCTGGTCACCGACCTAACAATAAACAATAAAAATGACCTAGGCCTTTCCGACGACAACATCCTAAAAGTTTATTTGAACTACGAAGATAGCAGTGGAGTCGCACAAACCGAAGCCGGATCTCTATCGACAGGAGTGGCCACCTTCACGGGTCTTGAACTCTACGTGCCTAAAGACGATACCGTAGATATGGACATCCTTGTTGATTTGAACGTGGTCAGCGGCGGGGCAGATTCCGGTGAAACCATCCGCCTGTACCTTACCCCCGGTGCAGTGGCAGTAGGGCAGACCAGCAACAAAACCGTTTCTGTAGTCGGCAAGCCTGCCGATTTGAAAATGACCAACCTGATGCACGTCTACGAAACCAAGCCAACACTCAGCTTAAGCGCCAGCTCTCCTTCCGGCATGCGCAGCGTTTCATCGGTAGACAATATGTTTATCTTCAATGTTGCAGCCGATTCAAGTGAAAAAGTTGACGCAAAAAAAGTAACCATAGACCTCACCTCTGATGGAGATTTTGATACTGCGGCTGCTATTACCGCTTACTTATTGGATGATACGGGTGCATCCATGGCTTCTTCCCCAGTTACCTTCACCAATGCATCCCAGGCGCAGGTGAGCTTCAAGGTCACAGGTGAAGTAGCAAAGTCTGACGATGAAGACTGGACTCTCCAATTGAACACCTCAGCACTTTTGAACGAAGATGCGGGAGTCGATGATCCTCTGACCGTTTCTATAGAGCTGGGGTCTGCCGCCGGAGGAAAGATCACCAATGGTGGATTCTGGTGGTCTGACACCAACACAACCGCTAAATGGGTTGGAAACGTGAGCAGCACCACGCTTGCCGGGAACACCTTAACTTACTAGTTCGAAACTTTAAAAAGAGCCCCTGCGAAGGGGTTCTTTTTATTTGTGCGCCGCCTGCCTTTATCCGGGAAATTTAAGAGCCACCCGGGAAGCGTTAAAGTTCATGTACGCTGAGCGGGTGGCTCTTAAATTTACTTTTGCATTTTCTGTCTTATGAACGCTGGAATATCATATTCATTTCCCGTGTCTTCACCCATAGGCATGGATGGAGTGCTGGGACGGTTGTCCTGCAGCGCCATTGGGCGTTGCATAGGCGCGTTTTGTTGTGCCGGGCGGAATTCGCCGAGCGGACGAGCAATCTGCACGCCACGCTTGATGTCGTCGAATCCGGTAGCAACCACCGTGATCTTGATTTCTCCAGTGTACGAGTCGTTGATGACCGCTCCGAAGATGATGTTCGCTTCTGGGTCGGCAGCCTCGGTAATAATACGAGCCGCTTCGTCCACCTCGAACATAGATAGGTCGCTTCCTCCCGTGATGTTGAACAGAATTCCCTTCGCTCCTTGAATGTCGAGCTCGAGAAGTGGGCTTTCCACCGCAGCGCGAGCCGCTTCGGTAGCACGGTTTTCTCCAGTACCGTATCCAATTCCCATGAGGGCAGATCCGGCATTTTCCATAATCGCTTTCACGTCGGCAAAGTCCACGTTGATCATTCCATGTACGGTGATCAAATCGGAGATACCTTGCACACCTTGTCGCAGTACGTCATCTACTACTTGGAACGCTTCAGTAAGAGGCGTCTTTTTGTCGATGAGAGACAAGATCTTGTCGTTTGGAATCGTGATGAGCGTATCCACTTTGTTCTTCAAATTCTCGAGCCCTTCTTCCGCTTGCGTGCGTCGTCGGTGTCCTTCGAATGAGAAAGGTTTCGTCACCACGGCAACGGTCAAAATTCCAAGGTCTCGTGCGATCTCAGCAATCACAGGTGCAGCACCGGTTCCGGTTCCTCCCCCAAGTCCACAGGTGATGAACACCATTTCAGCTCCATCGATCGCTTGCTTGATTTCTTCAGAAGATTCTTCAGCCGCTTGTCGTCCCACATCGGGGTGGCTTCCTGCTCCAAGTCCACGAGTCGTTGCTTTACCAATGTTGATTTTGGTAACCGCTTCGCTGTGATACAGAGCTTGTGCATCGGTGTTGATCGCAATGAAGTCGATTCCTTTGATGTTGGAACGGATCATTCGGTTGAGCGCGTTTCCGCCTCCTCCTCCGACGCCAATTACTTTGATACGGGCAACCGGAGTCACGTCGGGAGTGACTTCAAAGTTGCGTCTTTTTGAGGACGAACTTCCTGAGAAAAGGTTCTTCAGGTTGTCGTCTTGTCCTTGTTGAGAGGCCATAGAGATAAAGGGTTAAATCGGTGGGGAAACCGTTACTCGGCGGAATGCCGAGTGTGTTTAATGAAATCAGGGGAGCAGTCCGCGGAACCAGTTCTTGAGGCCTTGGCCTACTTTTTCGATATTGATGTTTTTGAAATTGAAACGATTTCCGTAGCCCTCGCCTTGAAAGCGGGAACCCCAGATCACAAGTCCAATCACGCTGGCATAAGCAGGGTCTTCAATTTTATCCACCACTCCTTCGTAGTTCGTTGGGAATCCAATTTGAACGGGCAAATTCAGCACCTCACGAGCGAGGTCTATCACGCCCGGCATCTTCACCGCTGCTCCGGCTAGAATCGCTCCAGCGGGCAGCATGCCGTCACGTTGTACCCGTGAAAGCTCATCCTTAACCATCATGAAGATCTCGTGGTAACGAGCCTGGATGATTTCCGCGAGCTGTTTCTTAGAAACGGTTTGCGTGTCGATTTTAGAAAGCAGAGAGAGGTCGATGGTTTCGCGGTCGTGAATGTCTTCAGGAATACAAGAACCGTATTCGATCTTAATTTTTTCAGCGGTATCAATAGAGGTTCGCAGCCCAATCGCAATGTCGTTGGTCACGTTGTCTCCTCCAACCGGCAAAGACGCGCTGTGCAGCACAGTTCCTTCTTCGTACACAGCCACGTTCGTCCCTCCGCTGCCCACGTCAATCACCACGGTTCCGAGTTCTTTTTGTCGTTTAGTCAGCACGGATTCCGCAGCCGCGAGGCCACATGGAATAATATCGTTGATGTCCACCCCAGCCTGATGCACACACTTTTCAATGTTCTTAACGGCAGGCACGAGTCCGGTCACCAAGTGAGCCAGCACTTCGAGCCGAATTCCAGTCATCCCCACAGGGTATTTAATTCCAGTCTGTTCATCCACGGTGAAGCTCTTTGGAATAATTCTAAGGATTCGTCGGTTGTTGGGAATGGCCACGGCTTGAGCCGCTTCGAGCACTCGGTCCACATCGTCTTCAATAATCTCATTTCCACTGTGTGAAATAGCGATCACGCCCTTAGAATCCATAGACGAAATGTGGTCTCCGGAAATTCCCAAGAACACATTGTGCACGGGCTCTCCGGCCATTCGTTCCGCGTCTTCAAGCGCCGAGGCAATGTTGCCCACGGTTTCTTCCACATCAATAATATTTCCCTTTCGGAGTCCGCCAGACGGCGACACCCCTACTCCAATCACATTGGGGGTGGTGCTGTTCTCGTCCATGACGGCAACGGCTACGCGAATTTTGGAGTTTCCAATATCGAGGCCGGCGATGATTCGGTGCTTTGGCATGAACCGACTTTAATACAACCGCTCACCCCCCGCAAGCCTTTGTAAGCAAAAGAAGGGCTTTTAGAAGCCAAAAAACGCTTATTGAACCTATTTTTTACTCAAAAATCATGGCTAAAATAAGCCGTATTCTCAAGCCCACCCCACTCCTCAAAATTGGCTTGCCTTAGCCAAAAAATATGCGCAGCCATGCTTGAGACCCGCGGACCGCATGAATAAGCCTTTTATGCGGCAAGAACGCATGAACAAAAAAACTACTCACCAGATCTCTCCAAAGACTATAGAACCATTCAATTGGCCCTCTGCACCCCAATGTAAAATATTGTCGCCAAACACCAGCAGTTCAGTATCTGACCAGTCCACGTGCACACCCTCCGTTGCCAAATTTCTTTGGATAGCGTCAACAGTCGCAGAGGCACCTTCACGATCCATAATAGATTTATGAAACGTGTTCACGGCCTCCCGCATAAAGGATGAAACCTGGCCACGTCGCTCATAAATGGCCCCCTCCGTTGCCATAGCTTTAAAAGGCGGCACGATCTCGCCTATAAGCGTATCCCAAGGAGATCCTTCTAAGAGCTTAGCGAGGGGCTCCGCAGCGCTGTTTATGGCATTTATACCAGGCAGAAAACCAGCGAATCCTGTGCTTACGCCTGAACTCACAGGTTTGATTTTTCTCAGAATAGTGACACCCCTACGCCCGACTTCATCGTAGTGAGGAAACCGTGTAAAAGGCTCTCGCTCCGGCAGGCCAATCCAGTCAAAAGCACGTCCATTCAGAGTTTGCCTTTGCTGGTCAGTCAACTCACTAAAAGCCACTACCCCAAATCGGCGAACAAGAGCAGTCAGATGTTTTCTTATGCCAGTGCGCGTTAGCGGAATGGTTTCACTGCCCTCGTTTAGTCTAATCCCTAAAAATGGGTACGCAGGATCTGGATGAATAGGGTCAAGCACATTTCCCCGCACCCCAGGTAAGGCCTCCAGGCTAAATTCAGTCGGACGCTCCATAATACGCATACTTTACAACAAATACTCATCCAAGGCAAGCGTCTGCCGTGGGCTACTCTAACGAAGAGGCAGATCACAAACCCATAAATCGTTGGGGTCCATGTCTCCATCCCCAGCAAAATGAAGGCATTTGTTCGCCACCACTGCGAGTTCAATCTCATCCCAAAATGCCCACACGCCTTCGTGGCGCAGCCCAGCGTGCACGTTTTTAATGAATGGCCCCCTCTTTCCCCTTCCCGTCCCCGTCGTCGCCTCCAATCTTTGCCGCACATGATAGAGATCTTGAATGGTTTGAGCCAAAGACGAGTCAGTTTCGTGCACACTGCTCTCGCAATCCCGCAAACGCTTTTGAACGTCAAATAGTTCCGAATCGCCGGCCAAGGGGGCTAAAAGGTCAAAATGCCGATTCATAACCTGCAAACCGGGCTCTATCCCTACAAAACCAGTGCTGCTGCCAGGAACCACTTTCTGTCGCCAAAGGGCTGATACCTCCAAATTCGGCCCAAGCCCGTCAGTATGAGGGATACGTGCATGATCGGAACGAGGGGGAATGGGATCCCAACCAAAAGGCACTGCGGGACTTCTCAAGGAGGCTCGTTGCCTATCCGTTAAGGTCCTGAAAAGAACAAGTCCATACTTAGAAGCGGCGACGGCAATCTTTGAAATAAAATTCTCTCGGTTGAAAACAAGCTCTTCAGCCCCCTCACCCGCTAAAACACCAAACTGACGAAAACGAGCATCGGAATAATCAGGCTTGATGATTTTTCCTTGGATGCCCAGATCTGGAATATATTCGAAAGTGCCTTCAGAATCGTCAATCATAACTAAGGCAATATAAAACAAACACGCCTATTGTTCACTGCAGGTCCCAATAGCCCAGACTGCGGCACTGGATTTTCGGTCATTAGTAGTCTTAACGCAGGTCGCTAATTCTGGAAGTCGCCCAAGAACTTCTTGAAGGGTGCCTTTAGCGGCACAAGCGTCAATATCAGCCTGTTCACAATCAATGCCACCGCCGTTTTTTTCATTACGCCAGGTCTCTCCTCCGCAGCTCACCACCAAATTAGCAGGGATATAACACGCTATGGCAAGTTTTTGAGAGCCTGGAAGAAGTCCCTTCACAGACCTAGAGAACATTATATTACCGCCAATACCTTTATAGCCATAAAGTTCACCCGCATCTTGAGGGCTCACCGGTTTTGCGTTAAAGACAGCGCTTGCTTGGAGACTTTGTTCAGCAGCCAGCATACCCTGGATATCTCTATCTGCTAATTGATCCGCAAGTACTCGGGTAACTCTCGTTTGAAGGTCTTGGCACTCACCGTCGTTCCCCAAGCCAAAAGTATTTAATCCTTCAGTACGACGTTGTACAGTTGCTGAAGGGGTATAGACCACTGTTGCGCCACGCCCTCCAGTATCCAGTCTTACCTCTGCAAAAGCCCATGGGTCGACAGCTTCACAGCTAAGGGTCATGTCCCGCTCCACGCAGGTCACGCTTGGTAGAGTTTGACGAACTTTTTCTGAAACTTCACTTAAGCACTCAGTTCCACGATCCCGCTCAGTCGGTTGGTCTTTAACCAAAGCAGGCTCACCATCTGTACAAGCAACTAGTAGCAAAGGCGCAAAAGGGGTGAGCCGCATGATTCATTGATTTTAATGAGGTGCTAGCATAAGGACAAATTGACATTTTGTCAACACTAACCGGAATTCCCTAGTCCTTCAATGCCTGTCTTGCTAAACTACTCACATCTTCACTCATTCTTATGAAAAAGTTTTCTGTTGTAGCAGTCATTGCCGTTCTTCTCACGGTTGGAGTACTCGCCTTTGGATCAGGAGATCTCCTGCAAGGGGCCTTTCCACGGTCAGCTAGCATGACGGGTACACCTCAAGTTCTTTCAACGAGTGGAAATGCCGAAAGCATAAATACCTTGACCATCATAGATGGTTCCACGCCACGAATCACGGCGGCGAATGATATTCGAATTCGCATCCCTTCAACGGTCAATGCTCGTTGGTTTACCTTGGACACCACGGCCACAATTATAAACCCAACTACGGGTGTGGTTAGCAGCACGGCTGTCTACGCTTCAAATCAGATTCTGGTGCTGGACGTTACTACTGACTTTGCTGCGAGTGAGAGCGTTCAGATTTCAGGGCTTGGATTTGTTGGAGAGGCTACTTCGGCGGGCGCCGCATTGGAATGGTCGTTTGACGGAGGCACAAAGTACGTCACCGGTGCGGGTAGCACTCGCCTTTCGGTCAACTCTAATGATGTCGCCGCAACGCTTACCTTGAGCAACCCTAAACTTGGTGCCGTTAGCTTGGCCACGCTGAACTTAACACTTGCCACTCCCCTTGCCGCTACAGACACCATCACATTCACCGCTCCCCCTGAATTGGATGTGAGTGCCTTGACGCCAGCTGTCACAGGAAGCCTTGAAGGGACTAGCAACATCATTTGTGTGGCTTTTGGGCAAAGGGTCGTCTGTACTATTGATGGAGCTTCAGCAACAGGTTCAAGTCTAACCATGACGATGGCAAATATCACCGTCGTTGCGGTCGGGTCAACTGATGTGAACAATCTCGTTTTGCACGACACTTCTCTGGGAGGAGCGTCCATCGGTAAAGATCAAACCGTGGCTATGACGGATACGACTCTCTGACCTTCAGCTCAGAACAAACTCGCCTGCTCATCGCTCACCCGCAGCTTGTCCCAATCTTTATTGAGCCGCTCCATTTTTGCCAAGTGCCCCCTGAACCCCAGCGCTTCAAACAGGCTGCGCACCTTTTCGATATCAAACTTGTGCATGGTGCAGCAGTCCAAATCCACGCTCACGCCGTCTTCCTTCACCAAGGTTGCAATGTGTTTGCAGAGCCGCGCGGTTTCTTCGTGAGTTCGCAGTAGTTCGCGTATTCGCACCGGCTCCACTTCTTCTATATGCTCATAAATTCCTTCCACGCTGCCCCACTTATCCAGCAGTTTGCACGCCGTTTTGTCTCCAATGCCCGGCACACCGGAAATATTGTCACTGGGGTCGCCGGAAAGTCCTTTAAAATCCGGCACTTGTTCCGGCCACACACCCATTTTTTCTTTCACGTCCCAACGTTCGTAGCGTTTCACCTTGGTGTAGCCGCTAATCGGCGCTACCACCGTGATGCCCTCTTCCACCAGTTGCAGTGCATCTTTGTCGCCGGTCACAATCACTACTTCAACACCTGGGTATTTTTGCTTCACCTGCGTCGCCACAATCGCCAAATAGTCGTCCGCTTCCAGGCCCTCCTTCTCAAAAATAGGAATATTGAAGGCGTGAATCACCTCTCGCACCCGAGGAAACTGCTTCCCGAGCAAATCATCCATAGGCCCGCGCGTGGCCTTATACTCGGTATAAACCGCGTCTCGGAACGTGGGACCCTTCATATCGAAGGCAATCGCCATATATTCAGGCTTTTCGTGCTCCAGTATGCCCAGCAAAATCCCCGTAAACCCGAACACCGCGTTCACCAGTTCTCCCTGTGGAGTGTGAATAGTGGGCGGCACCGCATGAAAACTGCGATGAATCAGGGCGTTGGCGTCTAGGATAACGATTTTTTTCACCCCTGGAGCTTAGCAAACTTTATAAAGTTTCAGCAATTCTAAGAATAAATATAAAGTTTCAGGGCGCCAAAGTTATGATCTCTAAATAGGTCTAGAAAACCGGGCTTCTTTGTGATATAATGATCTAATCACTCACCTCAGGTGAGCCTAAAAAAGGGTATGGCAAAAACAAAAACTCCACTCAAGCTTAAAATCCGCATCCCGCACGTGGTCCTCGACGTCCGCGACGCCGACCCTGCTTTAGTAGACGCACTTTTGCCCGGTCTGGATGAACTCCCCGCCCGTTTCCGCCTCCTGGGCGCAGCCGGCAAAACCCTTCCCCACGCCTTTTCTTTTGAAGAAGCCATGGAGGAAGGCCACATTTGGGTGGTTTTAGGAAAAAGCCTGCCCAGCCAATTCTCGATGATTATAGAGCGCGGCATTGTCCCCGTTATGCTGGAAGGCCTCCACAAGGATGCCGAAAACTACAATCCGGTAGAAGAATGCGGAAATTCCTTCCTCTTTCAAAAACTGGGTGTCTGGAACGTCCACGCCGCCATCGTCCGCGCCCTCGAAAACTTCGCCTTCGCCTACGACTGGGAAAACCTCCGCAGCCAAGGAAAAGGCCTCATGAAACTTTAGCCGCGCCGTCACTGTTACTTACGGCACAAAGTAACAATACAAAGAAACATATTGTTCTTTTTTTAATTAAGTGGTAATATAAACGCACTTATTGCTTCTTTATCCGTGAATCTCTCAAAAAATTTCGTATCTGGAACCTACAAAAAACAATTTCATAACAAGGATTATGAATACGAAAGCTTTTTCCCAACGCTAGTAAATCAACCTTATGAGTGGGCAGATAAAAGAGTACCCATGCTTTTAGAGGAAGCCATGAGAACCTTGGGTGAATTGAATGCATACTCCATTTTGGTACCTGATGTGGATTTTTTTATACAGATGCACGTTCGAAATGAAGCTTTAAAATCTAGCCAAATCGAAGGAACCAGAACAGAAATGGACGAAGCTGTTTTGCCAGAAGAAGAAATCTCTCCTGAAAAACGTGATGACTGGATGGAGGTACAGAATCACGTTAAGGCTTTGAATTATTCTGCCGACCGTCTAAAAGAACTCCCCATCTCGATGCGTTTGATGCAAGAAGCACACCAAATCCTGCTCTCCGGGGTAAGAGGCGAAAGTAAACACCCTGGAGAAGTGCGCACCAGCCAAAATTGGATTGGAGGAGCTAATATACAAACGGCTGCTTTTATACCACCCCACCCAACGGATCTCCCAGAACTTCTCAAAGATTTGGAATTCTTTTGGAACAACCGAAGTTTAAAGGTGCCAAACCTTATACGCATAGCAATTTCGCATTATCAGTTTGAAACCATTCACCCGTTCTCGGATGGAAATGGTCGAATTGGGAGGCTTTTAATCACCCTACATCTACTTAACTTGGGGATTTTGCAAAAGCCAACTTTATATCTTTCCGATTTTTTCGAAAGAAATAAGGGGCAATATTACGACGGACTCACCTTTGTGCGTACGAGAAACGACATGGATCAGTGGATTTTATTTTTCCTAACGGCCGTAATTGAAACGGCAAAAAAGGGAAAAGCCACTTTTGAACGCATTATTGATCTTCGCCAGCGTTATGAAACAGAGATAATGAGCCTGGGGCGTCGTGCTAAGTTAGCCCACGCTCTTTTGTTACATCTCTTCTCAGACCCCGCAATCAGTACGGCGGGTGCTGCGCGTTATTTAAACATCTCAAATACTCCAGCTAACACTTTAATAAATGAGCTGGAAAAAATCGGAATTCTTAAAGAAATCACGGGTTTTTCAAGAAACCGTATGTTTATTCTAAAAGACTACGTAGGGCTTTTTGCACGTTAGTCCAAATTATTGAAGTCGCCTCCGCCCCCACTATCCGTTCCGGAAGTGATATTTGCGATGAGATCAAAAATCTCACCCAGGTTGATGTACTGAATCACATTGAGACCCATCGCCCGCCCCACAATCGCCACAATGGCCACGGAAAGCATCGTCACCACCAGCCCAATAATCGCGTAACGAATGGTCGACACCGCTTGTTTGATTTTATCTTCTTGTCCGCCGGAAAGAATGAAAGAAATACCTCCAAAGAAAATGAAAACCACACTTAGAAACCCCGCCACAATGATGGCGTAGGCGATGGCCCGGTTGATCACTTCAATGGCGTCGTACTGCTGAGCAACGTCCAAAACGGACCCTTCGGTTACGGTGGCGATTACAAGAGAAGCAAAGTTCATAGCCAGCCCATACTACATGGATGCCCCTTCCGGTTCAATGATTTTCAAATTGTAACGGGAATCGAGCTTAGCGCCCATCATTCGGAGCAGCACACGGAGCGACTTGGCAGTCTGTCCGGCCTTTCCAATAATCTTTCCCATGTCTTCCTTGTTCACCTTAAGCGTGATGAGCACACCCAAGTCGTCCACGGTTTGGGTAACTTCCACTTCTTCGGGGTGGTCTACGATTGCTTTTACAACAAATTCAATAAATTCTCGAGCGCTGTCGTGTAGATCAGAAGCCATACGAGGGTGGGTTAAGGATTACGCTGCCACTACTGCGTCGCTAGCTGCAGCATTTTCTGCGGCAGGCACTGCAGCGGGAGCTGCTGCTTGAGGCTTAGGAGCTTCAGGGGCAGGAGCATTCTTGCTTATGGTTTTTTTGTTGCGAGGAGCTATGAACTTTTCCATTCCAGCTACTCCGTTGGTCTTCAAAAGTGAAGCCACAGAATCGGAAGGTTGAGCGCCCATAGAAATCCAGTATTCAATTCGTTCTTTATTGAAATCAATCTTCTTGCCTTCTGCAGTATTGTAAAACCCGAGAATCTCTTGATTTTGTCGTTTAACGGCTTTGGATTTTTCAGCGAGTACAATACGGAAGGCAGCTTGATTTTGCTTACCGATTCGGGTCAGACGGATTACCTGCACAAGTTCAGGGATTAGAAATTATTGCTTACCGATTTTAGTTAGGAACCGGAAATTGTCAAGAAGAAAGCCTCGGAAGGGCTTGGTGGCCTACTTTTGAGGGATCACATAATGTCCGGACGTGTCCCCGTATACCACGCGAGCGATCTCAAGAAGACTGAGCTCCGGATTCTGATCCAGGATTTTGCACAAAGTGGGCGTTTGTCCACACGTCTTGAGGTGGGCTTTAGCTTTGGGCGCCAATCCGATCACCGTGGGCAAGGCTTGCTTCCGAATACCACGTATTTCCTTCATTACAGGTCGGGTTTCCTCATCCAGTCGGTAACTGGGCACGTCGAGTTCCATTACAAAACGGTTGTAGAGAAACAAGTGTCTATTCCAAAGCTCAATCTCCTTCAAAATATCATCCACCGTGACCCCTTCCCGATTCGTAATCATGCTGAACAGAATTTTTGACTTGGAGTGCTCGGAAATTTTCTTGGAAAGCTCTGGTTTTCTCTCCGAAATGTCGCTCAAGTCCTTCATTCGAATGGTCGTATAAACCGTGTGGGGAGCGTAGCGCGAGTGGTAAGGAGGATAGAGGGGATTGAAAGTGGTTCCAATAAGATGTCGATCGCCCACTTCAAAATGCGGTCCAATGTATAGCTCACTATCGTTGATCATTTCTTGTATGCGTGTCGCCACCAACCTTTTTGCAGTCGCTCTTTTGGCTTCGTCGCTAAAAACCGCCTCGGCGTGGAGGTTCATCCAATCTTGCAACAGTAAAAAAGCCTGCCGGCGAGCTTTTCCATGGGTTTCTGGTTCCGAAGGTGGCACTAGCGCCAGAATGGACACGGAAGGGTATGGATAAAATGTATCTAAAGCAGTCTTAAGCTGCTCCTGCACCCGGCTAGTTCCCGGCATATCTTCCAAATGAACATAGGCGGTTGGCAGCTTTGCAAAAGGGCAAGGCATCAGTGCCGAATTCACATAAACCTGTAGATCGCTTTCGATTTGTTCTCGTGAGGGTTTCACAAAAAGGGTTAGCACGGTATTATACAAGCTTATAAAAACCCGTCAACATGCTACTTGCGTAAACAGCGAAAGGTTGGAGGATTCACCCCCGGGGGTGAAATGCACAACAATTTTGAAGGAAGCAACTACTCTACCACAGTCCGCAAATCCTTCACCCAATCCTTCCCCAGGTGCAGGTTCAGCTTCATTAAAAGGTCGTGGCGATGCACATATATCCGCTGGGCCCACACACTGCTGGGCACGGCCACGGTGAGCACGCCGGCTTTAAAAAACTTGGGATGCACGGTTTTGGGAAGGTCGTCACCCACAATGCTGGGCAGGAGTCCTTGAAAACGCGCACAAACCAGTCCGGCCCGGGCTTCGCGGGTCAGCTTATATTTTTTAAGCGCTTGCGGAATGAACTTGGTGAAGTGGATGAATTCGTTCATTTCTTTTTCTTAGGAAGAGACTCGAGAATTTCAGTATAGATCTCGAGCGTCTTTTGAGCCATCTTTTCCCACGAAAACTTGAGACTGTGCTTGAGGCCGCACTCACGCAGCTCCTTTTGCAGATTCTCGTCGAGCAGCACTTTGCGGATGCTGTTTGAAATGTCTTCGGGGTCGTACGGGTCAAAATAGATGGCACTCGCCTCGCCGCAAATTTCTGGAATGCAGGAAACTTTGGAAGCCACCACCGGCGTTCCACAGCGCATCGCCTCGAGGGGAGGAAGGCCAAACCCTTCATATAAAGATGGAAACACATAAGCCGTCGCGGTTTGGTACAGCGCCACGAGTTCTTTTTCGGGAACCATGCCTGTGTAAATCACATGGTGTTCCAGGCTCAGTTCTTTCACGGTACGTTTCACTTCTGGGTAATACGGATCCTCCTCGCCCGTGATCACGAGTTGCAAATCATGCCCCTCCTCGCCCTCTCGCAGTAGCGCGAAAGCTCGAATTAAATTCACCAAGTTTTTGTGTCCGCGCCAGACTCCGGTATAGAGCAAAAAGTTGCGCGTGATGCTGTATTTGCGGTGAACATCTTCTTGAGTTTCCTTATCGCCACGAGGCCCGAATTCCTCCCCCACTCCTTCGTAAATCACTTCCACTTTGGAGGGCGAGGTTCCGGCAATGTCCACCAAATCGGCCTTGGTATTTTCGGAAACGGCGATAACGCGGCGCGAGTTCCTAACCGCTGCCTTGAGCACGGTGTTGTAGGCCATGCGGTAAAACGCGGAGTTCATTTTTTTGCCCGGAAAGAAGGAAAGCGTCAGATCGTGAATGGTCACCACGGAGGGTTTTCGGTAAAAAATCGGTGCGTTGAAATGGGTGAAATGCATGAGGTCCAGCTTGGCGCGGCGCAGCGTCCACAAGTAACCCAGCTGTTCGCGCAGGGAGTAATGTTTGGCCTTCACCAGGATTTTTTTCACGCGGCGGCTCTCTTCAAATTTGCCGTACTCCGGCGCGTTCATAAAAAGCACATATTCATTCTTGTCGTCGAGTTCGGTCAGTGCCTTCACCAGTTCATATACATAGCGCCCGATTCCAGTGAATTCGGTGCTGTACATCCGCGCGTCGATTCCAATTCGCATAGGGAACTTTAAGGCCTTGTTGTTTTACAGCAAGTTCCGCGGAAGAACAACCCCCTTAGACAGGTGACGTAGGTTTAAAGACGGGAGGGGAAGCACATAAGGGCTCCCGTGCTGAGCCTCCTGTCTTTAAACCTCTTGCATCCAAAAGATGTCTTTGCTAAAGTGCGTTGGCTTTTACGGCTTACGTAAAGCCCATCGTTGGGATGGTAGCTCAGTTGGTTAGAGCGCTGCCCTGTCACGGCAGAGGTCGCGGGTTCGAGTCCCGTTCATCCCGCCATTTTGGCTTATCTTGAAATTTAATCAAGGATAGGCTTATAATGAATTGCTTATGACAAAACTTTTAGACAAACAAACTGGAGCTGAAAAAGAACAAACCAAGAACTTGGGAGTTTTAGCTAAAACAGCAGAGCTCAAAATATTCACTTTTTCGAATCAAAAGGCCAAGAAAACCTACTTAGGTAAAGGAAAAAACCTTTTTGGGGATGGCGTGAAATATCAAAAAGAAATTCGAAAAGAATGGTTATAAACGTTGACTATGTACCTACTGGATTCCAACATCCTAATCTATTATCTAGACGGTCATAAAGAAGTTGGATCTTTTGTTGATCAGATTCAAGGTAAAGCATTTATTTCGGTGGTCAGCGTGACTGAGCTTTTGGCAAAGCCAGGCTTAAAGAAGGATCAAGTCGAACTGATTGAAGCATTTCTAGAGCAATTTTCCGTTTTAGACATTGATGAAAAGCTGGCTAAAGAGGCAGCGTCCATTAAACGAAAATATGGGCTAAGTTTCCCAGACGCGCTTCTGGCGGCTTCAGCAAAAATATTCGACCTTTATCTGGTCTCAAAGGATAAAGTTTTCACGAAAATAGTTGAACTCAAGGTTATCGGTTAGTATGAGCGGTCAGTTCATTCACCGTTTTATTCAGCAGCGCCGCCGGGAAGCTGCTTTCCAGTATCCGCCAAAAGTCCACCAAAACCTGCGCATCCCCCAGGGCCCGGTGCCGCGCCCGGCACGGAATAGAAAAGCGCGCCATCACTTCATCTAAATTGTGGCGGCGGTACTCTGGGAAAAGTCGGCGCGACAGGCGCACGGTGCAGAGTGTGGGCGGATTCCACTCCAGTCCGCAGCGCTTGAATTCGGCGCGCAAAAAACCTCGATCAAAACTGGCGTTGTGCGCCACAAACACCGCGTCTTTTAAAAGCTCGTGCACGGTGCCCATGATCTCGCGGAACTGCGGCGCTCGCCACAAATCTTCCTCGCGAATTCCGGTGAGCTCCAAAATAAACGGCGATACACTTTTATCGGGATTCACCAAGGTTTCATACACGGTCGTGACCTTGCCGTCTTCCATAATCACAATCCCGATTTCGGTGATGCGCTCCTCAGTAAAACTGCCGCCGGAGGTTTCCAAATCCACAAATGCCCACTTGTTCATGTGCGCAGTCTACTTCACCGGCGTCGTTTCGAGAAACGGAACCGTGGTCGTGGCGCCGGTATCTTGGGCTTCGGTAAGCGTAACGGGCGGGCTAGCGGGGTCCGGTGTGCTTTGGGCGTCGGGGGCCAGGGACTTTTTCACTTCGTTCATTTTCTTAAAATAAAAATCCGGCTGAGGAACCAAATTAATCTCTATAGGGTCGCCGCCGGACAAGTCGAGCTTAATGGTTCCAAACTTGAGCAAGTGGCAAAAAATTCCCGTCTGTACCTTTTTAATATCCTGAACCTTAGTGAGATCCACCGTCATATTGCTGTCCCTAAAAAATACCGATTTATCCAAAATAACCACCCGCATATTCGTGATGATCACCGTGCTGAGGTAGTAACGAAAAATGCTAAGGAATAGGTAATGAATCACCTGGGTGAGCAGTATCAGCCCCAGCGCAATCAACACGGTCAGCAGCTCAGTTTGTGCAAGGATCATTTTATGAAAAATAACCGCAGCGATGAAGACGGCAAAACAAAGAGGCAGCAGCAAGAGTCCCGGCAAAATTTGGATCCAATGCCGCCGAAAATAACAAAGCACAAGCTCCTCGTCCAGCTGTCCTCTGAAATTTTTATGCGGGGACGTCATAGCTTAAAAGTGAAAAAGCAAAAAGCACGCCGCTAACGGTGACCACTCCCATGCTTAATAGATAAGCATAAACAAAATAGTGTAAATGCATGAAGCCAAAAAGAAGGCTATATACCGTCTCGTCAAAACGGTAACGCCGAATGTATTTATAAAGACGACGAACACCCAAAAGACATGCGATTATCGAAGCAATTTCCACTAGAATAAGAGCCCAAAAGAACCACATGATTTTTAGAAGTCAGGGGATTCTTCCACGCTACCACGTTTCTTTGTGGAGTCAACGACTTGGGGTTGCTATAATCACGCCAGATGAAATTTTTCAGTGAACTATCGGACAAGCTATGAAAAAAGCCCTCGTCATTTTCAACCCAGTTTCCGGCCACAAAAAATGGGGCGATGCCGCTATTCTCCTCCAAGACTTGCTTGAAAAAAATGGCTACGAATACACATGGTATGAAACCAAACCAAAGCAAAATCTCGCACCGCTTTTTGCCAAAAAATACGACCGCATTGTGGTGAGCGGAGGTGACGGAACGGTGGCGGAAGTGCTGCGCGCCAAACTAAACGCCAAGCCAAGCGTAAACCTTAAAACACCGCTGGTGGTGGTGCCGCAAGGCAGCGGAAATCTGCTGGCCATGAGCCTCGGTATTCCTTTGCTCCAACCCGGCCGTGCGCTTGAAACCGGACTCAACGGCGCCGCCCGCACCTTGGACGTCATGCGCGTGAACAAAACTCATTACGGCACCATTGCGGTGGGCCGCGGCTACGACGCCTTCCTTATGAAAGAAACGCCGCGGCAGCTCAAGCGCAAACTCGGCCTCTTCGCCTACGCCTGGGTCTTTTTAAAAACCGCATTTTTTTACCGTTGCCAGCCTTACGATCTCATCATCGACGGCGCTCACCACTCGGTGCTCGCCCGCTCTATTGTGGTTTTCAATATTTTCCCTTTTCCACTCGTCCCCATTCGCCCCGACGACGGCCTTTTGGACGTGCTCGTGCTTAGCTCACGTGGTCTCCTTGAACACCACACCGCAAAAAAAGTTTCCATAAAAAGCCACAAGGAATTGGAATTTCAGCTGGATGGCGAAGTGCTGAAGAGCAAAGTGGTGAACGTTGAAATCATGCCCGCCGCCCTTTCAATCGTTTCCAAATAAAGTTCCCTGAAAGCCGGGGCTCATAAAAGCCTGCCCGGCCGGATTCACCAGCATCGCCTCCACCGGCAACAGAGGGCGCAGCCCTCCGGTTCCTGTTAGCAGTGCCTTTGCTTTTTCATAACCCATCACAAACAGCGCCGTGGAATACGCATCCGCCAAAAGTGCGCTTCCCGATTGGGTGTACACCGCCAGCATTTCGCTCGCTGCTTCCCCGCTCAGCGGATCCACCAAGTGGTGGCGGTTTCGCCAGCTCCGCCTCGACGGACTGCTGCACGCCAAGGCCAAATCACTCGTTTCCACAAAGCCAATTCCCTTCGTGATATCGGTGGGATGCTCAAATACGATCCGCCACGGCTTGCCGAAGTCGTCCACTCCCCTCACCCTCAAATCTCCGCCGGCATTTATACAAACATTCGCAAAGTCCTGCAAAAAACTGTCCATGCGGTCTATGGCGTAGCCCTTGCCCAGGCCCCCGAGTTCCAACGCTGCGCTCAGTTTCACGCGACCGTCCGCCAACTCAATCCGCCCGGTTTGCCCCGCCGCCCCTTCCTTCAAAGAATAGTCTTTGTCATAACCCCAGCCCTCCAAAATGCTCTTCACGGTGAGGTCAAAAGCGCCGCCCGTGCGCCCCTTCACCCGCTCGCCAAACTCAATGAGCTTATAAAGCTCGTCACTCACTTCCGCCCAGCTGCCGACCTGCGCATTCAGCGCGCTAAGTTCATTGCCGTCCGAAAAGCGCGAGTACGCTTTTTCAATCCGCTCACATTCAGCAAAAGCACGCTCAATCGCTTCCAGTGCACGCGCTTTATCATGAGCGGCCACGGTAATCACAATCGGCGTGCCTAAGTGTTTTCGCTGAACTTCAATTTTCACAAAGCGGCGTCAGCCTTAATAGAAGCGAGTGCTGCGTCGAACCCATTTGGAGTGAGTGAGCTGCCGTTGATGCTGCTGTAGTTTCCAATTTCATCCAAAGATTTTCCCACCACTTGCCCGGAAATGCCGGAAGCAAAGAGCTCTTGGAAATTTACGCTCGTAGGGTTGATGGCATTTTTTACCACGCTCACGCTGGTAACAAGGTCGTTCTTAACGGTGAGTGTAACCCCCACGCTTTCAGGTCCTGCTGGGCTCGCGTAGCTTCCGCTCGCCGCGTAGCTGCCGTCTTCATAAACGCTGCTTTCTTCCGCAGGCTCACTCTGAGGAGTAGTCGTGCTGCCGCTTGTGGTATTGGCTTCAGCTTCATCGGTTTCCGCGTCCGTGTCGCCATCTAAATCGGTGTCGATGCCGGTTGCTTCCTCCACCTCTTCGTTGGTAGGAAGTTCCATTTCAGGGTCAACCACCTCGCTTTCACAGCCGGTGAAGAGGGCCCCCGTAACAATGAGTAAAAAAAGTCCGTAACGAATAGTATTTTGCATGGAGAGTGTTAAAATGGTGCGGAAAACACTTTCTCACAAACGCCTATGAACTTCAAGCTCGACCCCATAAAACGCTTCTGTTTATTCTTGACGATTTTTGCCGGAGTGGCCATTGCGTACAATTGGTCCAATGACGTGCTGCTGCATTTGGCCGCCACGCTTGGGTTTGGCCTGGTGCTGTTTGCGCTCTACAGCAAACTTTCCATCAAACGCAAAAACGTGTGGGACACCGTGATCACCGCCGAGCTCATTTTTCTGCTCCTACATTACGGCACCGGACTTTCCTCGCTCATTTATCCGCTCATGGCCGTTTTCATTGCCGAGACTTTGAAGTTTTTCATCGAGTGGAAGAGCTCCCCTATTGTGAATCCCGCCGCCGCCGCCCTTTTACTCACCGCAGGAATCGGCGCACTCATTGGTTGGGAACTGCCCTTCGTTTCTTGGTGGGGCGCGTCTTACTGGATGCTCCCAATTGGCGTACCCGTGTCCTTGATTCTCCTCGCCCTTTGGATCGGCGGCGGGTTTTACGTGTGGCGAAAATGGCCCATCTTCCTCAGCTTCTTGGCGGCCTACGCGATGCTTGCATACCTTCGCACCGGCGATCTTGAATTTCTTCAATTCACCTACCTGGATTCCTTTGTTTACTTCTTTGCCAGCATCATGCTGCCCGAACCAAAAACCTCCCCTTTCCTTCCATGGAAACAGGTGGCCTACGGAATTTTGGCTGCGGCGATTCTCAACGCCCTCGCCTACGCGGGAGTGCCCTACAGCGAACTCTTCGCCCTGGTGGGCGCCAACCTTTTCAATGCCGGCCTAAAATGGAAACCGTCGCCTAAGCTCGCACCAGCGGCTTAAGAGCTATTTAATCACCTTCCCATTTAGGTACACCGCCACTTCTTTTTGCGTTTGAAGTCGGAAAGGTGCGCCTTCCACAATCACGGTTTGATCCAAATCTCCGTGTTCACGAGTTTGGTTGGCCGCCATGGTGAAGAGTTCGAGTTTTGCTTTGGCGATTTCTTCCTTAGCCAGCTGAACTTTTTCGCGGTACTCGCTGTATTCCAAACTCTCGTCCAAAATGGTTTTCATGTGCTCGTCCTTTCGTTCCTTCGCCTGTTTTTTCAAATCCTTGAGTTGAATGTTGAGGTCTTCCAGCTCCATTGGAATGTCGTCTTCGATGTCCTTCATGAGGCTTTTAATCTCCTTGAGCTCTTGAGCTTTTTCTTGAAGAATCTTGATTTTTTCTTGAATGATTGCGTCGGACATGGGTCTGAAAGTTAAAGTGACGCCAGCTTAGCAAATGTGCGCCGCTTGCAAAGAGCGGATGGCTTGCAGAAAAGGCGAATCATTGTAGCGTTCACTCCCGGGAGTGATACAATCAGGCCATGAGCATCGTTACTAAAACCGGCGACAAGGGGGAAACGGGTCTTTACAATGGAGAGCGCGTCAAAAAGTCCGACCCGCGCATGGAAGCGCTCGGGGACATTGATGAACTTTCTTCGCAGCTCGGATTTTTGCAAGCGCCCGAAATTCAAAAGCTCCAACGCGACTTGTTTGAACTGGGTGCGCTAGTGGGAAATCCGGACGGCGCCGGAAACATGACCGCCGCCCTCGCCGCGCTCGAAAAAGAAGTGGAAATTTTAGAGCCCACGCTCCCGCCCCTGCACAATTTTATTCTCCCGGGCGGCCATCCCGCCGCCGCGCGCTTGCACCTGGCCCGGGCGGTTTGCCGCCGAGCGGAACGCCACCTTTCCATCCTCACGCCCTTACCGGCAGACGCCCTGCCCTACCTCAATCGCCTTTCCGATTATTTATTTTTGCTGGGCCGTCAGGCAAATTTGAAGAACGGCGTGCCAGAAATACTGTGGAGTGCTACAATGATCCCCTAGCTTTTAACCCCTTCACCATGCGCGTACACAAAAGGATAAAGAACCTCACGGAGCCGGAGCGCGAGCAGTTCGAGAGCTATTTGGAAAAGAAGCTGGATGCGATTTCTACGGTGATTGAAGCGCACTATCCCGACTCGGATGCGGTGCATATTTTTGCCGAAATTCAAAAGCACGAAAAGCACACGGCCTTCGCGTTCGATCTCCTTCTGGAGATTCCCCGCAAGCGTCTGATGGCGGAGGAAACCAAACACACCATCACGGAAGCGCTGGATTTCGCTATGCAAAAACTGGAACAACGTCTCAGCAAACATTTCGACCGCATGCGGGAACCGCCTCGTCGTCAACGCAGCATCCGTGAGCTCAAAACCTTTAACGCGGAGTTGGGATTAAACGCCGAAGTGGTAAGCGAACTCGAAGAGTTTGCTAAGCAATAAGCATGATTTATTTGGACTACAGCGCAACGACGCCGCTCGATCCTCGCGTGCTCGAGGCCATGATGCCGTATTTAACGGAAGAATTTGGGAACGCATCGTCCATTCACCAATATGGCCAGCGCGCGCGCCGCGCCATCGATGATTCTCGCAACACCGTCATGGGACTGCTCGGCGCATTCTCGCCGCACGAAATTATTTTCACCGGCAGCGGAACCGAGAGCTGCAACACTGCAATCTATGGCGCCGCCTTTTCGCGGCAAGATCGAGGCAAGCATATTATCGTCAGCGCCATTGAACACCCGGCTGTTTTAGAACCCGCCCGGTATTTGCGCGACAATTTTGGATTCGAACTCACGGAAATAAAGCCCGGCCCGGATGGCATCGTGAAGCCAGAGGACGTGGAAGCGGCGCTGCGTGAAGACACTGTTTTGGTGAGCCTTATGTACGCCAACAACGAAGTGGGAACCATTCAGCCCATCAAAAAAGTAGCCAAGCTCTGCCGGGACCGCGGAATTTTGTTCCACACGGACGCCTGCCAAGCCCCCGGCTTCCTCAACATGGATGTGGACTACCTCGGCGTGGACCTACTCAGTCTCAACGGCAGCAAAATCTACGGCCCCAAAGGAGTTGGTCTTTTGTATGTGCGCGAAGGCGTGCAAATCACGCCACTTATTTTGGGCGGTGGCCAGGAGTTCCGCATGCGCGGTGGAACCGAAAACCCGGCGCTGATTGTGGGTTTTGCAAAAGCCCTGGAGCTCACCATGAAAGATAGCAAGCAAGAAGCCGCGCGCATCGGCGCCCTTCGTGATTCCCTGCTCGCCGAACTCCTAAAAATCCCCGGCATCACGCTCAACGGCTCCGCCGAAAAACGCCTCGAAAACAACATCAATATTCATACGCCCGGCCTCAGCGGCGAAACGCTGGTCATGCGCCTAGACATAGAAGGCCTCGCCACTTCCAGTGGCTCGGCCTGTTCCTCCGGTAAAACGGAAGCCTCGCACGTGCTCCTGGCCATGGGCCAGAGCCCCAAGGAAGCCGGCGAATCCCTGCGCCTCACCCTCGGCCGCGGCACCACACAGGAAGAAATTGAAACCGCCCTCAGTCTATTGACAAAAAGCCTGAATAGAGTATGATACTCAGGCTTAATTTGCCTGGTCATGAATATCGAAGGGAAAACTCCAGCGAGCACAGACGACACTCAGTCAGTTGAAACTCAATCCTTTCAAGTGGATTTAGCCAACTGTAGGCAAGTCGGCGACTACTATCAGCTGCCCGAACTTTTGCAATTCTCCCTTCGTATAGGAACCACGGTTCAAACCAGCCAAGGCGAACTTTTGGTTACCGGCGCCGGTCTGAGGTGTGTGCGCCTTGTGGCGGAAGACATTCGAACAGGCGAAATCCCTGCTTTCCACACAAAAAACCCTCACCCGCTCATAAGAGCTGCCACAGTAGATTTTGAAAAAAGACTGAGAAAAACAGGGGACGTAAGATCTCTTTTCACACGGTCGGGACCTCGAAGAACATAAAGATTGAAAAATAGCTCCAGAATGACTAGAATGGTCCAGCTATGGAAATTCTATTTTTACTGATTGGACTGGGAGCTGGCGGGGCCGCCGCATTTTTCTTGATGAAAAACGAACTCGATTTCGACCCTGCAAAGCCAGGAAAACTCCTCAGCGAAGCCGAAAAAGAAGCACACCGTCTACGTGAAGAAAACAAAGACCGCATCGAGGCCATGCAAAAAGCCTTGGAATCCGAGGAACGCAGCATGGAGGAAAGTTTTGAGAAATCCGAAAAACTCATCGAGCAAAAAGAAGATATTTTAAAACGCCGTGAAGAACGCAACAAAGCCGGCGAAGAACAGGTGCAGCAACTGCGTGCCGAGCTCAAGAAACTCGCCGAAGACGAAGACCGCGTCACTCAAGAAACCATCGCCGAGCTCAGCAAGCGCGGTAAACTCACACCGGAGCAAGCCCTCGAAGAAGCGCGCGCCAACCTAGATACGCTCATTCAAACCAACGCCGAAGCCCGCAATAAACAAGCCATCGAAGATTTGGAAGAAGACGCACAGCGCCACGCCAAGTCCATTTTGCAGGTGGTAATTCAACGCCTCGGCGTGACCAGCTCTGTGGACAAAAATAATACCTCTGTCACCGTGAAGGACGACAAATTCAAAGGGCTACTCGTAGGGAAAAATGGAAGCAATGTGCAGTATTTCGAAAGCCTGCTCCCCGTTTCCATCATCTTCAATTTGGGAGACGCCGAAACCATTCACGTGGGCGGCGTGAATCTCATTCGCCGAAACATCGCCAAGCGCGCCATCGAAAAAATGCAAACCTGGGTGAAGAAAAAAGGCAGCCTCGACCACGAAATGATTAAGCAAGCCGTGGACGAAGCCGATAAAGAAATCATGGCCCTCTGCGACCAAAAGGGAGCCGAGTCTCTCAAGCTGCTTGGGCTGGACCCCAAAGCCACACCCGCTGAACTCGTGAACTACGTGGGACGCCTTTACCTGCGAACCAGTTACGGACAAAACGTGACCGGCCACTCCAACGAAATGGCCTTCGCGGCGCGCATGATTGCGGACTCCATTGGAACCGATTCCAGCATCGCCATGCAGGCCGCTTTTTACCACGATATTGGAAAAGCCATCGACCACGATGTGGGCGGCGCACACGACGATCTCTCGAAGGAAATTCTAGAACGTTTCAACTACGACCCACGCATTGTGCACGCCGCCTTTGCTCATCACGACAAGGTGCCCTGCGTGTCGCCGGAAGACTTTATTGTGAAGGCCGTGGACGCCCTTTCCGGCGGCCGCCCCGGGGCTCGTCAGGAGTCCGTAAACAACTATTTCGAACGCATTCAAAAACTTGAAGACGCGGTGCTTTCCTTCAGCGGTGTGCAAAAAGTATTCGCCATTTCTGCCGGCCGTGAACTGCGCGTGAGCGTGGACCGCGACCGCATCACCGACGCAGCCATGCAAAAGCTCGCCGAAGACATGGCCGACAAAATAGAGGCCGAGGTTGCATTTCCAGGAGTAATCAAGGTAAACTTAATCCGTGTGACGAAGTCAGTTGACTACGCGCGCGAGTTGCATAACAAGCCGACTCGTAAATAACCACCGCATTCTATGTCCGAAGACAAAAAAAAGTCCGTAATGGACAACGTGATAATGGGAGCCATCATTGGCACGGCCATTGGATCTGCTCTGGGCATGGGATTCGCACCTAAAAAAGGAAAAGACACACGGGAAATCCTCAAAGACAAAGGGTTAGAGGCAGGCAATCTGGCAAAAGAAACAGGAACCGGACTTTTCAAAGTAGCAAAGAAACTTTTTCAGCGCATGCTCAAGAAATCAAAGAAAACTTCAACAGAAGACATGAAGGCCATTCCAAATGAAATGGAAACCCTTCCTCAAAGTGGATCCAAAGGGTCTGCTAATATAAATCATGAATAAATCACAGCGTCAGATTCTTATCGTAGGCTTGATTTCCGCAGCCGCACTTTCTTTAGTGGCCGGCGGCTACTCTATTGTCAAACAACCGGAATCCGTTTTTGTGCAGCGCATGAGCCTCCCCCAAATGGAGTTCACTCAAAGCACTTTTGCGGAAGCGGCACTGGCGCTCCAAGTGCAAGAAGACGCCTTTTTACTCAAGGAAGTGGAGCTCACGTCCGAGCGCGGAAATGTGACAACCACGCTGCAAAATTTGGGCGTCGACGCCCAGACCAATGAGGCGGTGGACTACTTGCTGAACTTCAACGAAAACGCGGGCGCCCTGGAGAAGCTCACCGTTTATATTTTTGGAAATTCCCTTAAAACGGAAGTCACCGTGGACAGCGAAAAACTCAAACTCGCTTTTGCTGAAAGTAGAATCGAGCAAGGAATGAAAGAACCTGAATACGGCTTTGAAAATGGACAGGTCGTGATTGTGCCTGAACAAATCGGTTACGGCATCGACCTCGAAGCGCTCACGGAACAAATTCAAAATTATTGGGAAGACGATTTCACGGTGCCTGGAAGCGATGAACTCCCCCTCCGCGTGAAAGAACCCGAAATCCGCGATACAGATTTGGAAACGCTGATTCCCACGGTAGAAACTTTGGCGAGCCGAGCGCTCACGCTGCAGGATGAATTCGGCAATACGTGGGGGCTCACCATGGCAGAGCACCTAGACTGGATTCGCCCCGTTGGAGACGCTTGGCAAATCGACGAAACAAAGTTCATCACTTACGTGGAAACGGATCTCGTGCCTGAAGTGGAAGCCGAACCCTCTCCCGCAATCATCACTGAAAATGAAGACGGCACGATCAGTTTTGAAGGCAGTGCGCGCTTTGGCGTGACCATCAATAAAACCGATCTCATGGCATCCATCACGGGCATGCTCATGGCCGAGCCGAGCGAGGCCGTCCTGGAAATCCCTGTGGCCAAAACCGAGCCCCAAGTCACCGTGTCCGACAGCCTGCGTGAACGCGGCATCACCGAACTGGTGGGAGTGGGTTATTCCACGTACAACACTTCTCCAGCGAACCGTATCGCCAATGTGAATCGTGGTTTTGAGCAATTCAATGGGGTGATCATTGAACAGGGCACGGAATTTTCTTTCACCGATTTAATGGGGCCCATCGACGCCGCTAACGGTTGGCTCCCCGAACTGGTGATCAAAGGTGACGAAACGATTCCTGAATACGGCGGCGGACTCTGCCAAGTTTCTTCCACCATGTTCCGCGCGGCGCTCTACAGCGGCCTCCCAATCACTCAGCGTAAAAACCATTCCTACGCGGTGTCCTATTATGCGGCACCTTACGGTTACGGACTGGACGCCACTGTGTACGACCCCAATCCCAACTTAAAATTCATGAACGACACGCCCGGTGACTTGCTCATCCAGGGCTACACCGACGGCTTCGATGCGTACTTCGTTTTATACGGAACCTACGACGGCCGCACCGTGAAAATGGAAGGCCCCTACACCTACGGTTACACAAACCCACCCGCCGCCGTGACCTCCTACACCGATGAACTCGCTGCCGGCGTGCGCGTGCTGGAAGCATACGGTCACACTGGATTCAAAGTGGACTGGTACCGCACCGTAACGTACCTCATCCCCACGGAAGAAGAACTAGCTGAAGGCGCCTATGTGAGCTCCTACGCCGCTGCCGCAAACGGCGTGCGCGAAAACATCCACAGCGACTACGAAGCCCGCCCCGCCAAGTACACCGAGGGCGCTGGAGAGGAGGCGGAAGAAATTGGTGAAACAAACTAGTCCTTTCTGCGTCTTACTTAGTATGAAACGATTCACTCTCGCCACTCTTTTCTCAGTGATGCTTCTGCTCAGCACCACGATGCTGGTTTTTGCTGCCAACACCTTTTGGGACATACCAGAAAATGCCTGGTACGCCCCGGCCGTGGAAAGCCTGCAAGACAAGAACATTCTTCAAGGCAACCCGGATGGCAGCTACCAACCAGATGACTACGTGAACCGCGCTGAACTCGCCGTGATAATCGAACGCACCATTCAATATCTGGAAGATGGAGAGGTGGAAGAAAAAGCACCCACCCAGCTCACCCTCTCGGTGCCCTTCACCTCACAAGCTCCTTATGGAAACTGGAGCATGCCCTACCAAGAAGCCTGTGAAGAAGCCGCTCTTATTATGGTGAACGCGTACCTCACGGGAGTTGACCTTGGCCAAAAAAATGCCGACAGCGAGATTGTGGAACTCGCCGCATGGGTGGAAGAACACGGTTACGGCATAGACATTGGCGCGGCGCAAGCAGGCGCCGTGGCGGAAGACTTTTACAGTCTCACGGCCACGGTCTACACAGGTGACGAAGTGACCACAGAAAATATGAAAGCTCTGCTCAGTGCGGGCTACCCCATCATCATTCCCGTTGCCGGAAATATTTTGGACAACCCCGGTTACGGCAACCCAGCTCCGCCCTACCACATGATTGTGATCATTGGATTCAACGACCAAGGCTTCATTACGCACGACCCCGGAGTGAGCAGCGGCGATTCCTATGTCTATTCCTACGAGACCATACAAAACGCCCTCCATGACTGGACAGGTTCCAAGAGCACGGTAGAGACCGGCGAGAGGGCGATACTGGTGCTGAGTGATTAATTTGCCATTTATTTTTGGCAATTGCCATGATATAATGGCAATTATGAACACTAGAGTAGATAAGTTCGGAAGGGTAGTCATCCCTAAAAGTCTCAGAAAAGCGCTTCGGCTCGGGGATGGTGCTTCTATTAGAATTATCCAAATAAAAGAGGGATTGCTCCTTGAGCCAACTCAGCAAGAACCAGTATTGAAGAGAAAAGGCGAAGTACTGGTTTACACAGGTGAAGGGGAAGACTTTGATTTGGAATATGCCGTGGAACGAAGCCGAGTCGACCGCATCGAGGATTTAAGCGCTTCTCTATGAAAGTACTGTTCGACACGTCCGTACTCATCGCGGCTTTTATACAAAAGCATCCTCACCATGAACAGGCTTATCCTTGGCTCAGTAAAGCTTTGAAAAAACAAATTAAGTTTTATGTGAGCAATCATACCTTGGCAGAACTTTTTGCCGTGCTGACTAAGCTGCCTGTGAGCCCCTCCCTCTCCCCAGCTATAGCCAGGAAACTCATTATAGAAAATGTGGAAAAGCACGCTCAGTTTGTAGATTTAAATACAAAAGACTATTTAAGAGTTTTGGATGGGATGGAGGCGGCAGAACTGACGGGTGGAATGATTTACGATGCGCTAATAGTTGAGGCTGCAGAAAAGGCAAAAGTGGATTTGCTACTAACCTTTAATAATAAACATTTTCAAGCCATTTGGCCTGAAGGAAGGAAGAAGATCAAAGTGCCGCAGTAACTATACATTTTCTCCGGCTTTTTTCTTCAGTAAGCGCAGACGCTTCTTCACTTCATCGTTGTATGGGTCGAGTTCCAAAATGCCTTCCAGCGTTTCAATGGCTTCGTCCAAACGCACGAGCCGTTCGTAGTAATCCACCAAAATCAATTTAAGGTCGATGTCTTTCGGCTTACGGCGCGCGGCGCGTTCAAAATAATGCAGGGCCTTGTCGTCCTCGCCGAGTTCGTAATACACCTGTCCCAGGCTCTGCAGACGTTCGCCGCGCTTGTCGTCCAGGGCAATGGCGTTTTCGTAAGCCTCAGCGGCTTCCACCAGACGTTGTTGTTGGTACAGCGCGGCTCCCAAGTTGCTGAAGAAAACTGGATCTTGTTTCAAATTCACGAGCTTGGAGAAATAGAGTTCCGCCTGCGGGAAATCCCCCCGCTTCATAAAGCTGAGACCCAATTTGTGGTGCGCTTCCAAATGATCCGGCTCCGCTTCAATCACCGCCAAAAGCAGCGGCAAGGCTTCCTCGAATTCATTGCGACTCAAATGCGTGTCGGCCTTCAAAAAAGTTTTGCGCACGGTTCCCAGCAGTTCTGCCTTCGCTTCGCTGTCTTCCCCTGGGCGAAGCCCAGTTTGCTCCTGTTCAAGCTCCGCAAGCCCCTCTTCCATGGCTTCCTCCGCCATTTCCTCCACCAGGGTTTCCTGGAACATGAGGTCCTTGCGGGTCATTTTGAGTCGGCGCACAAAAACCATCAAGAGTCCAAGAGCAGAAGCAATGAGCAGTATCCAAGCGAACATAATTTAGGGTGCAAAAGAAAGTAAAAGATTTTCCAGAACCAGCTTTGAATTCACATTTTGTTTGAGCAGACTTTTGGCCTCCTCAACCCGTTCCATCAAGTGCCATGTTCTCGTACGACGGAGAAGTATGTCAAGCATTTCCCCCCTCAGTTCGCTGCCCTCATATTTGCGCACCAGGTCAAAAACACTCGCCGTTTTGGGGTTTTCCAGGAATTTTAGAACGTCCTGCAGCATGGTTTGATGTGCCTCTAAATAGGCCGGTTCGTCCAGGAGACGGCGCAGTTTTCCAGGCCGGCCCATGGCAAAAAACAGCAATTGTTCTTCAAAAACGTGCCCATCTATCATCTGTTTAAGCTCAGTTTCGGGAACGGTTTGGAAGTTTGTCATGCTGCAGCGAGAACGGATGGTCGGCAGCACGTCATCCTCGGCATTTGCGGTCAAAAAGAAAATCACGCCTTCGCCCGGCTCTTCCAAAGTTTTCAAAAGCGCATTCGCCGCCTCCACTTTCATTCGGCCAATATTTTCGATCACAAAAATCAGGTACGGGTAGCTGTGGCTTTGGCTCGCGCGCTCCACAATGCTGCGCACTTCCTCGATGGAAAGTCCTTCCCCGTTGTCTAAAAACAGCAGCGTGTCCGCGTTGGCGCCTTCCATGATCTGCTTCTTCAAAATCACCTGATCCTCCGCACCTTGCAGCCCCACGCTGAGCAGCGTCGCAATTTTGGTTTTGCCCACGTGCGCTGGCCCCACGAACAAGTTCGCGTGGGAAAGCTGGCCGGCCTCACCGCGCGCTTTCAAATCTGCAAAAAGGGCCGAATGTCCGTATAGCATTTACATGTGGGTCAGCCAATAAGGTTCCTGCCGCACCAAAAGATGCCGCGCTTCCGCCGGGTCCTTCATACACGCTTTCACGAGATGTTCCATGCGCACGCCGCTCTGCGAACCTTTGGCCAGCACGATGTCGTGCCGCTCCAAGATATTACTCAAAAATTGTCCCGCTTCTTTGGAGTTTTTAAAAGTGTGAATCATGGACGCAGACATTCCGCCGCGCTGCGCACCCTCCGCCAATTCCTTGGCCCGGTCCCCCACCGCCAGGAGCATATCTGCATGTTCGGCAGCGATCTTCCCAATCTTAATGTGTTCACTTTCGCTAAGGTTGCCGAGTTCATTCATGGTTCCCAGCGCCGCAATCTTGCGTCCGTGGAACAGGCTCAAAATCTCCAGCGCCGCCGCCGTGGTATCCGGCGAAGCGTTGTAGGAACTGTCTATGAGCAGCGCGCCATTTTTCCCATCAATTTTGTTCATGCGCCCCGGCGGCAAACGGTATTCTCGCAGCGCCGCGTCAATCGTTTTCCACGGCATGCCTTGAATGAATCCCACCGCAATCGCAGAAAGCACCATGGTCACGTGCTGCTTACCCATCACATGCGGCAAAAGCACCGGCATTTCCTTATCTTCATACTGCAAAGTGAACTTCAGTCCCTCCAAATCCATGCGCACGTCTACCGCCCGCAAATCGCTGCCTTCCTCGGTTCCAATGGTCACGGTGTGCGCAGGCAAATGGTCTTCCAGCTGTTTCACAAAGGCGTCGTCGTGGTTGAGCACCACCCAGCCCTCTTTGGAAACCGCCGCACAAGCCTTGGATTTTTCGCTAAAAATAGCCTGCCGGTTTGGGAAATGCCCCTCGCCCAAATGCACGTTTTTCACATTCAAAAAGACCATAATATCCGGCTTCACCACCTCTAAAATCTGACTCATCTCCCCCGGACAATCGATTCCCATTTCCAGCACCAGAATCTCGTATTTTGCCGGTTTCTTGAACGTATCCACCAGGGCCTGAAACAGAACTCCCCCCCACGCCATGGCGGAAGAATAGCCCGATTTCAGATCCAAAATCGTCAAAACCGTTCCAAATTGTGAATTCAAATTCTTTTCGCTTTTCTTGGTTTCAAAACGTCGGCTCAGAACCTCATAAATCACCTCTTTGGCGCTGGTTTTCCCCGCACTCCCCGTGATTCCAACGATGGTCGGTTGAATCTTGCGCAGCTTTCGTTTCGCCAAAAACTGCAGTGTTTTAAGGACCCAATCTCGGAGCAGGGCTTTCATAATGTTTTAAGGGGAAGCCCAGTATAGCAAAAAGCCCCCCAGTAAACAAAGCACTCTCGCTCACCCCCCGCCTGCGCCGCATCACAAATTTAAAGACCGATCACGAATGGCTGGGTTTATGCAGCAACTGTGACCGGCCTTAAGTTTTGAAAGAAATTTACTTCTTTGCTTCTGCAACGATCTTTTCGAAGACTGCAGGTTCGTGGATGGCCATTTCGCTGAGCACTTTGCGGTCGAGCGCAATTTGCTTAAGAGATAGCTTGTACATGAACTGGCTGTAAGAAATACCGTGAGCACGAGCGGCTGCGCTGAGACGCGCAATCCATAGACGTCGGAAATCTCGTTTCTTCCGTCGACGGTGCGAATACGCATGCATGCCCGCTTTCATGACTCGTCTCTTCGCGTGTGTGTAGAGACGGCCAGAAACTCCTCGGTATCCTTTAGCCGCTTTCAAAATTTTATTGTGACGACGGCGGGTAACCGTACCACGTTTGACGCGTGCCATAGAACTTAAGGGTTATAAATATGCGGCCGTAGGCGGGGCAACCTGCCATGGGCCAGCGAAATAAATGAAATTAGATGTGCAACATAACGTTCAATCGCTTCTCGTCACTCTTGTGAATAGCGGTTTTGCCACCTCCCAAATTCTTTTGGCGAGCTGACTTCTGTGAGAGGCGGTGCCGGTGGGCAGCCTTACTCATACGGACCTTACCGGTTCCGGTAATATCCGATCGCTTCTTCGCACCGGAGTGCGTTTTCTGCTTTCCAACTTTTCCCATGCGTCCCATTATTTGAGGGGTGAAAGAATCATAATCAGGTTGTATCCCTGTTTTTTAGGCTCCTGGTCAATCTTGGCAACTTCCTTGAGGGCGTCGCATATCTTGACCATTTTTTCAAGCGCTAGGTCATAATGTGTAACCTCTCTCCCCCTAAAAATCAAGGTGAATTTGAGTGAGTTACCCTCTTTGAGGAAGCGCTTGGCTTGATTGAGCTTAACTTCAATGTCGTGTTCTCCGGTACGGAGTGAGAGACGAATTCCCTTCACTTCGCGGCTCTTTTGTGAGGCATTGTGCTTCTGTTCTTGCTTACGTTGTCGGTACAGATATTTCCCGAAGTCCATCAGACGACAGACCGGAGGATGCACGGTTGGAGACACTTCTACAAGGTCCACCCCCATCTCTTTGGCTAGCGCACGGGCTTTTTCAATGCCCATGATGCCGGAGGGCCCGCCTTCTTCCTCAGAAATCAAACGAACCGTTAAGGCCCTAATTTCTTCGTTCTTGCGGAGTTGCTTACTTATATCTGTAAAGCTAGTAAAATAAAGACCTCCTAAAAGATCTTGCGCATTCTAGGAGGTTTTAAGGTTTAAGTCAACAGGCATTGAGCTTCCAGGCTTTTTCCTTCACCCTTCAAATCAGTGTGCCACGTCCTCTTAGCCCATCAAAACACTCATGAGCAAGTTCTGGCCCTAAAAGATCAAAACTGTTTCCCACGCTGAAACGCCAGGGGGTACGAGCTTCAAGGTACTCCAGCATTTCTAGATGATCGAGAAAAGGGGCGGCAGAAAGAAAACCTCTTTCCTGAAGAGCTGGAGCACCTAAAACAAGTTGATCATCGGGAGAATTCATAGTATCTAGCTGACGGGCCCAGTCCTCTCCGTTGCCATTTTCTCTAAAAAATCGTATAGCCGGCTGAAATTGTTTTTTTGCCTCTGTAAGAATTGAAGGTCTCAATGGTGCACCTCGAGGCCAAGGCAGATGCCAGAGCCACTGAGTGCATCCCAATCCGTAGCGTTCTTGTGCAGCCATCCATGTCATGGCGCCTAAACTAAAAGCCCGATTTCCGGCAAAACTCCTCACGAGGCCCCCTCTAGCTATGATTGGAGCGAATACTGCATTAAAAGCGTGTCCAAGCAGCATGTCTCCCCCATTGGTGCTGGTCAAAAAATCTACACAAACGTTTCCATCTCTGAGGGCTGCTATGTGGTTCTTGCCAATACCGAGCTCACGTTGTTTCTCCAACAATGTCTGCCGTTTGACCTTTTCGCCGAGTAGAGTCATAAGCTCAAAAAGCAAACCCCGTTGAGCTAATCCGCGCTCTTCCTTGGAAAATTGTAAAGAGGCTCCACAACTAGGCAAACCCATAACAGAAGGCTCATTGAGGTGGGCAAGAATATAGGCGTCAAAAGTCTTGTGAGCTTCCATTGTCATTCGCTTGGGTAAGCCGTTATACTGCCATCAAAGTTGACAAACCACAATGTCCATTCCAAGGCGTACAACCCGAACCTGCACCATTGGCACCGTGAAAGTCGGTAGCGAACACCCCGTGGCGATTCAAACCATGACCATGGGCAAAACCGAGGATGCCGAGGGCGTGATTAAGGAGATTTTAGCCGTGCAGGACATGGGCTGTGACATTGTGCGCATCGCGGTGCCGACTTTTGAAGCCGCAAAGTCGATCCCACTCATCAAAGAAAAAGTCAGCGTACCCATTGTGGCAGACATTCACTTCGATCCGCGCCTCGCCATCGCTGCGCTCGATTATGGCGCGGACAAAATCCGCATCAACCCCGGGAATTTTTTTGACAAATCGTATCTGGAAAAAGTCATCACCCTCGCCAAGAAAAAGAACGCCGCCATTCGCATCGGCGTGAACGCCGGCTCCCTGGAAAAAGATTTATGGGAAAAACACGGTGCTCCCACGGCGGAGGCCCTCGCCGAATCGGCCTTGCGCTGGGTGAAATTTGTTGAAGACTTGGGCTTCAGCAATTTTGTGGTTTCTATAAAAAGTGAACGCGTGCCCGTGATGGTGGAGGCCTACCAACGTTTCGCGGCCGCCGGCAACGATGTGCCGCTGCATCTTGGCGTCACGCACGCCGGCATGCTGATTCCCGGCGCCGTTAAAAACGCACTCGGCATCGGCACGTTGCTCATGCAAGGCATCGGCGACACCATCCGCGCCTCCATCACCGACTCCATTGAAAACGAAGTGGAAACCTGCAAAAGCATCCTCAAAGCGCTCGGCCTCTACAGCAAAGAGCCGGACATCATCGCCTGTCCCACCTGCGGCCGCATCGAAGTCGATTTGGAAAAGATGGTGAAAGAAGTGGAAGCCGCGACCAAGCACCTCAAAAAACCCGTGCGCATCGCCGTGATGGGCTGCGTGGTGAACTCTGTGGGTGAAGCCAAGGAATCCGATTTTGCCATCGCGGGCGGCAAACACGCCGGCGCCCTCTACTACAAAGGCGAGCTCTACAAAGTCAACGTGCCGGAAGCAGAATTGGTGCCGGAACTCTTGAAGCTGATTGACGAAAAGGCTTAAAGAGATACAATGCTGCCTTGGTCACATTTTAAAAAGAAATCATGGAACAAAACGACACCACAGTTCAAGGAACACCGGAGGTCTCTCAGGAAAAAACCCTAGCCAAACTCAGATTCATCTTCAGCGAAACCGTGAGGAAATTCAACACTGGTATTCGTTGGAAAGTCGCTCAAGCCAGCTTGGAGGCAGACCCTGAAGCCATTATTATTCTGGGAGACCTTATCGCACGGGGTACTCTGCCCATCGTTACCATGGAGGAGGATGAAGAAATAGAGTGGAGCGAAAGCGTGAGCGACGTGCCTTGGGAAGACTTCAAAGGCATTCCGATGTCAGGCCTGGCATACGATAAAGTGGGACAAGCCAAAGCTATTAAGGATGGCTTTTTATGCTTTGGAAATGCACTGGATTCCGCTAAAAGGATTCATCCCAGAGTCAAACTAACGAGTAGAGAAACCTCAAAGGAGCTAGCCTGGGCCGGCCTAGTCCGAGACAATGAAATTTTCCCGTGGCTGTACTCTCCAAAAAGAAGAGGAAATAAAAACGACCTATACACCGGTGCCTTCTACGGGGCCGGTGGTCAAGTATGCCGGAATTATAAACACAATCCTGATCATACTAATCTCATGCTCTTCGGCGCCCGGTTTTCGCTAGGGGTCAAAAAGGTTAAAATTTAGAGTATTGTATAGCCATGAAAACCCTAGCGCTCTTCGGCTCCACCGGCTCCATCGGCACGCAAACGCTGGAGGTGCTGCGCGCGTTTCCTGAAGATTTCAAGTTACTCGGCATCACGGGTCTGAAAAATGAAAAACTCCTCGCCAAACAGGCATCAGAATTTTCTGTGCCC
This sequence comes from uncultured Candidatus Peribacteria bacterium, assembly GCA_965230905.1. Lineage (GTDB taxonomy): Bacteria > Patescibacteriota > Gracilibacteria > UBA1369 > 2-02-FULL-48-14 > 2-02-FULL-48-14. The sequence goes on along the minus strand of OZ246396.1, from coordinate 473,787 downwards.
GGGCACAAAGGGCTCACTCACAAAGACACCCTCATCGCAGCAGCCGACATCATCGTAAACGCCCTCCCCGGTTTCGCTGGCCTCGAGGTTTCTCTGGCTGCGGTTCGTGCCGGGAAAACCCTGCTTTCTGCCAACAAAGAATCCCTCGCCATCGCGGGACGTTACCTCCGCGCGGAAGCTGCAAAAACCGGCGCGCAAATCTTTCCACTCGACAGCGAAGCCTCCGCCATTTGGCAGCTACTCCACGAGTACGGCGCCGCACCCATCAGCTCCATCACCCTCACCTGCTCCGGCGGCCCTTTCCGCGGTAAAACCCGCGCCGAGCTCGAGCACGTCACCATCGCCGAAGCGCTCGCCCACCCCACCTGGAAAATGGGCAAAAAAGTCAGTATCGACTCGGCCACCCTCATCAATAAAATTCTGGAAATTTACGAGGTTCACAATCTCTTCGATATTCCGCTCAAAGACATCCACGTTGTAGTCCATCCGCAGAGCATCGTGCACAGCATGATCCACACCAAAACCGGCGCCACCAAAATGCACATCACGCAAAACGACATGAAGCTCTTTATTTCGTATGCCCTGCATTACCCCGTTCAGCCCGTCTGCCCCTGGCCCATTGTGCGCACCCGCAAAAGCGAACTCAGTTTTGATCAGCCGGACGCCGAGACTTTCCGCTCGCTCAAGTGGTTCGAACTTCACAAGGGAAATCCCAATTTCCCCGTGGTGCTCAACGCCCTCAACGACCTCGCGGTGCAGCGTTTCCTCTGCGGCGAAATTTCTTTCCTCGGCATTTATGAATTCATTGAAGCCGGACTCGAAAAGTGGCTCTGGGAAGTTCCCGCTGCTACACTCGACGAAATGATTTCACTAACTCAGCGAATCACCAATGAATATAGCCATTCTACTAGCCGCCGGGAAATCCCAGCGGGCCGGGCAAAATAAACTCTGGGCAGACGTTCACGGGAAACCCCTCTGGACTCTGAGCTACGAAACCCTTAAAGCCCACCCCGAAATCGGCCGAATCGTGCTCGTGGTTCCCAAAGGTGACGAGTTCCGTTTTCTCCCTTTTATTGATGGAGAAAAAACACAGCTCACCAGCGGTGGTGCGACCCGCATGGACTCGTTTAAAGCCGGACTCGCTGTCGCCAATTTTAAAGACGCCGACGTCATCATCGACCACAACGCCGCGAATCCCAACGTGACTGCGCGCGAAATCGCCGATGTGATCGCTGCTGCCCAAAAGACCGGAGCCGCTGCGGTTTCTCATGCGGCAGTAGACACTCTGCTCACAGCTGACCATGGTGTCTACACCGCTGCGATCCCACGCGAAAAAATCCGCCTCATGCAAACGCCTCAGGCGGTCCGCGGAGATATTTTGCAGAAAATTTCTCTCCACGACGCGACCGATCTTAGTTCGGCTCTGCTCGGAGCAACGCAAGTTTCCGTAGTCGATGCCAGCCCCACCAATCGCAAAATTACTTTTGCCGAAGACCTCGCCGCCCTCTGCAGCAGTACTTTCCTTGGCGAAGATTCACACGCTTTTTCCACCACCGGCACTCTCATGCTCGGCGGCCTTAGTGTCCCCGAACTCCCTGCGCTCGAAGCCAATTCCGACGGCGATGTGATTTTGCACGCCATCGGCCGCGCACTCGCGCAAGCCTGCGGCGAAAACTTCTCTGAAATTGCCGACCCACTTTTACTTTCCGGCGACTCAGACAGCCGCGACTACCTCGAGCCGCTCCTCGAAAACGTTCGCATTCAGCAAGTTTCTCTTTCGCTCGAATGTGCCCGTCCTCAAATCGATCCACTCGCCCCTGCTCTCAAGGCCTCCCTCGCCAAAATCCTCGCCATCGAACCCGAGCAAATCCAAATTTCCGCACACACCGGTGAAGGCCTCACTGCGTTCGGCCGCGGCGAAGGCATCCGTTGCCTTGCTTTGCTCACCGTCCTTCCTTTAAACTAGGCACATCTAACCCGCCTCCATGAAAAACCCTAAAAAGATCTTCCAAGTAATCGGTTCCCTTGCGCTCATCGCCTCCATCGCTATGTTCATCGTGGGATCCAACTCCGGTCATCTCACCGAACTCAAGGACTTTTTCTGGGCTCCGCTGATCCTAGCAGTCGTATGCTTCTTTGCAGCGACTAAGAAATAAGATGCTTCGAATCCTCTGTCCCGCGAAGGTGAATTTATTCCTCGCCATCCTTGGCAAGGGCGAATCGGGCTACCACCTCCTCGACACGGTTTTTATGCGCACGCGGCTTTTTCAAGACACGCTCACGCTCGAACGCGCCGATGAATTTTCCTTTCACTGCGAAACCCTTCCCGCCGAAGGCAACTCCATCGTGAAAGCCCTGGACGTTCTCCAAACCCACACCGGCCGCATTTTCAAATACCGCATCACGCTCGAAAAAGGCATTCCGCCCGGCTCCGGCCTCGGCGGTGCCAGCAGCGATGCGGCCTCCTTCCTGCTCGCCCTCAACGACCTTGAACAGCTCGAACTCTCCCACGAAAAACTCATGCAGCTCGGAGCGGAAGTCGGCATGGATGTGCCCTTTTTCATGTCCGGTTATGAGGTGGCACGCGGCACCCACTACGGTGAAATACTCGAACCCCTCCCGCCGCTTCCCGCTGAAATAAAACTCCGCGTCGAACTTGGCACGGCGCCATCTTCCACTAAAGAGGCCTTCGAAAAATGGGACGCCTCCGGCCTCCACTCCGCAAAAAATTCCACTGCATTTATTGCCGCCCTCCACGCCCAAGACCACGCCGCCCTCCTCCAAAACCTCCACAACGACTTTCAAGTATTCTTCCCAGCCGTTCCAAAAAATGCCGTCCTCACCGGCAGCGGCAGTGCCTTTGCTATTCTCACATAGTCTGCCTTCCTTGCATCGCGCGAATCAAGGTCGCGTCATCCGTGAACTCCAAATTTCCACCGCTCGGAATCCCACGCGCAATGCGGCTCACATGGACCGGGTTGAGTGCCGCCAGTTTTTGTCGTAGAAACAACGCCGTGGTGTCGCCTTCCAAATCTGGGTTCAGCGCCAAAATCACCTCCTTCACCAAGCAGTCCGCCTCCGTCATCCGCATAAAAAGTTCAGCAATTCGCAAGTCGTCCGGGCCAATCCCCTCCAGCGGCGACAGTTTTCCCTGTAGCACATGGTACAGCCCTTGGAATTCGCCGGTTTTTTCCAGCGCGATCAAATCTAGCGTGCTCTCCACAATGCACAAAATACTGCGGTCTCGCCGCGCGTCGCTGCAAATGCGGCACGGATTTTCCGTGGTGAGCGAGTGGCAGGTTCCGCACGAAATCACGCCTGTTTTCACCTCCGCCACTGCTCCGCTAAAACTCTGCAGCCGACTTTCCGGCGCTTTCAACAGATGAAACGCCAAACGCTGTGCGCTCTTTGGCCCAATGCCGGGCAGCTGTTGAAGCTCTTCAATGAGCCGCGTAATCGATTCGGGGAGAAAATCCATAAGGCGGACCCGAAGGGTCTGCTAAGCAATAAAGTGGCGTAAGCCACAACCTATCTAAGGTGATTCTAGCCTAGCCTTTAATCAGACGCAAAAACTCTTCGCGCGTGGCGGGACGTTCTTTAAACAGTCCCTTCAAAGTCGAGGTGGTCACCTCGCTCATTTGCTTCTCCACGCCACGCGCCATCATACAAAAATGCTTGGCCTCAATCACAACCCCCACTCCTTTCGGTGACAAGAGTTCATCCAAAGCCCCCGCAATCTGCGTGGTCAGCCGTTCTTGGTTTTGCAGCCGGCGCGAAAAAATTTCCACCAGCCTTGGAATCTTAGAAAGCCCAATGATTTTGTCTCGCGGAATATAGGCGACGTGCGCCTTCCCAAAAAATGGTAAACAGTGGTGCTCACATGTTGAATAAAACTCAATATTTTTCACCAAAATCATCTCGTCATAGCCCTCGTTTTCAAACACCGTCAAAACCTCTTCCGGCTTTTTCTCATACCCACTGAACAAATGATCCCACGCCTCGGCCGCCCGTTTCGGCGTATCTTTTAAGCCCTCACGCCCCAGGTCTTCGCCCAGGCTTTTGATCAGCTCCGCAATGAGTTCTTGTCGGTTCATCATGGCTATTTTATCTTAAAACGTGCCAAGGTGCACGATTCGCATCGGTCGGCGGGCAAAAATCCCTCGATCCAACCAAGAGTGGAACAAAAGCCATTTTTAACTCTTGGTTATGCTGCCGGGCCTTAAGCACGCTCATCACAATCCGTGAAGCTTCACTGCGTTTCAATTGGATTTGAGCCGCCTCCTGTCCGTCCAGGCGTATATTGCAAGTACGTAGCTCGTTCACGTAGGGCAGATCCATTCTAAATACCATTGGATCCTGCTTATTTGGAGAAGGGTGGACGAAAGAGAGCCTACTGTTTTGCCCCACTTGAAAGAAAACCCGTGGTTCCATGAGTCCCACTCCACGGTTCGCCGGTGTACATCCTAAGTGGGCGCCCAACCAATCAATCCCGCCATTTTGATCTGCAAGTAGGCTGTAAAAACGGCTCGGGTTGGAAGGAGGCTCCACAGGAGAACTTCTTTTGGCAGGCTTTTTAGCGAGCAGCAACTCGGGTTCAGGAGTTTCAAGGTAGAGCTGATATTCTTCCGCTAGTTCCATAAGATAGAAAAAGGAGCAAACTATAGCCCAGTAATTTGACAAAAACAAGATTTTCTTTATTATACTAACTTATAGCCTCCCCTATGCGCGAGCAAAAAGCCGATCTCTACGCCAGCTTTGAGTACAATTCCAAGGCCCAGCCGCCTCTCAGTTTTGTTGTCAAAAATAAGAAGGGTCAAGTGGTGGTGAAAGAGGGCATGAGAGAGAAGAACCCCGTCACTTATGCAGAGCCACACATGGGCTACCCACCTGGCGAAGACATGTCTCGTGAGGCAGATTTGCTAAAAGTGGCCCGTGCCCTCCGCGCCAAATTAGACGAGGCAAAGCTTACTAAATTTGCATTAAAACCCGGACGAGAAGAAGCAATTACGCTCGACCGATCAACTGGAGAAATCACCACCGTAACAGCCGCTACCCTCGAGGTGCGACGAATCATCGTCATGGCCATCGCCGAGCTGGATGCTGAGGGGAAGGGCATTGTTTGACACTTTTGTCAGACAAACGTAAAATGGAGGCATGAACCTCACTATTACCAACCGCGAGCTGCTCCGCAACTACAAGTCTTTGAAGGATAAACTTCTTCAAAAGAAAGTAGATATTATTGAAGTAGATCTGGATGAAGAATATTTGTTGGAGATAAAGCTGAAGAGGAAAAAACGACCGAAGACTCCATTTGAGGAATCTCTGGAACTCATTGAACAGCATGATTTTAGCTACTTAAAAAGACCTGAAGCAGACTTATTCGACTATTTCTGATGCAAGAATATCTCCTAGATAGCAACATAATTATTTACTATATAAAGCGAGAGCCAAAGATCGTGGCACTCTTAAAGAAACTACGTAGGGAGTATTTTTTTATAAGTGTAATCACTCGTATTGAGGTACTCATGGGTGCAAAAACTGAAGGAGAATTAGAGTTTCTAGACAAAATTCTGCGCACATTCGCCCCTTTAGATTTGAACACCAAAATAGCCTTGGGAGCTGTGCGCCTCGAAAAAAAGTTTCCCAAAAAACTCAAATTCAAAGATCTCCTCATCGCCGCAACCGCGCAAGTGGAGGGACTCACGCTGGTCACGGCCGACAAGGATTTCAAGAAGATCAAAGGACTGAAAGTGAAGTTGGTTAAACTTTAGGCGCTGAACTTTTGAAGCACCGCCTCAATTTTTCGCATACCCACCTGATATAAGGGCTCGCAAGCTATGTTGCCGCGGGCGGCTTCGAGTGCCAAAACCATAGATTCGGTTACGCCTCCAACGGTCGCCACTTCCTTTATTCTTCCAGCGAAATTTCCCTCTTCAAATACTTTTCTTTGCAGGCGCTCCATAGCGGCAGGATTTACTCCCAAGATATCCTCGGTCAGCTGCGTATGTTCCCGTAGCCAGGCCGCCGCGACCTCAGCGTTATGCAAAAAATGCCAGGCGCTGATGCCAGGATTGCAAGCCACCAACGTGGTGTGCTGGTCCACCACCGTTTCGTCGCCCGTTTCTAGGCAGGTATCTTCGCTCAACGCGTCCATCAGGAAGTTAATACGCTCATCCCCTTGATGCCGAATAGCTTGCTCAAAACCCAGGTCGGCCATGCCCCGCCCCACCACGCCGTCAAAGCCTTGCTGCAAAAACCGCACTGGCACCACGCCAGCCAAGGACAAAAGTCCGGCACCTTTCTTAACGTTCCCGCGAATGTTTGCCAGCGCCTCTTCCACATGTCCAGGTTTCACCGTCAAAACCACAATGTCTGAATTGCGCGCCAAAACTGTATTGTCGTGGCTACTAGAAACTTGCAAGTGCCAATCTATCAAAGCCCCCTTCTCTTGTACTTCCTTAAAGCGCTTTTCAAACGCCTTGCCCATATGTCCGTAACCGATGAGTCCAATATTCATGTTTTCCATAGAATCAAATTTTTGAAGAAATAAAAAGCCTCACAATAATGAGTACCCCGCAGGGCAGCTTTTTATTCCAGCAGGCGGGCCCGCAGGGCCTGCCCTTAAAAGAAGTGAAAATAAACATAAAAAAAACCCGAGATTTGGTCTCGGGGCTTTAATTTTAAATGGTCAAACCCGCGAGACTAGGTTCGGGGTCGAGGGGCTAAAGTCTGGTCAACAGCTACGGAAGTACGGGCAAAATCCGCAGGCTTTAGGCCATTTTCTTGGACAAAACTGTCGTATTCTTTCGCATCAAGCGTAGGCTTTACTGAGGCTTCGGTGCCATCGTGCTTTATGAAGTCGTGTGAAGGTTGCACAAACATATTTAGAGGTGAATAGTTGCAATTATAAACTAGTTCACAGTATTGTCAAAGATTTTCTCAGGATGTCCAGAGATAGGCACAAAAAAACCGCTTTTCAGCGGCCGACTTTCAAAACAACAACATATTAATTATACGCCCACCCCTCCCTAAAAGGCAAATTTAAAAATAGATAAGGTATAGGAATGATAACTTTCTATATTTGAGTTTCTGCGACTTGTGTTATACTTCCACCATGCATTTTTTAAAGCTCGCCGCCGCTCTCCCAAAATTCTTCAGCACCAAAGATGTGCAAGCCGTGCTCGAAATCCAAGCCGACTCCGCGCGGGTCCTCTGCGCTCGTTACGCCAAGAAGAAAATCTTCCTCCGCATCAAACGCGATCTCTATGTTTTTAAAGAAGTCTTCCTACACCTCGACCGCGCGGACCTTCTCCGCCTCAGCGGACTCATTCAAGAAAACACGTATCTTTCATTCACCACCGCGCTCGCGGAGGCCCGCGTGCTCCCCGGACTTCCCCACCACATCGAAGCCGTGAGCTTCACCCGCAGCCTGGAAAAACAAGTGGGACACCTCACGTGGAAATACCACAAGCTGCCCAAAAAACTTTTTTTCTCCTATCAGGCGGACCCCAGCGGAATAACCATCGCCACACCCGAAAAAGCGCTGCTGGACTTGCTGTATCTCTACTCACTGGGGCGCTATTACGTCGACTTAAAAAAGATCAATTTGGAAGCGCTCTCTTTTGAAAAACTCCTCGATCTTTCACGGCGATTTCCTGTGCGCACGCAAAAACTATTATCCAGGCTTTATGCGCGTTCCAGAAAAGCTTAAACATAATGACTCCACGGCTCAATAGCCAAGTCGTCGATGGTGTAGCGTTCCATGGTGTCCACCATGAGCTTGGCCACTTTGAGGTCTATGGTCAGCGGAATGTTGTTGTCGATGGTGTAACGGCGGATGGCGTAACCCACGGTGGTTTCTTCGTGTGAATAGTTGCGGGGCACGTTGATCACCCAGTCCACTTTGTCTTTCTTAATGATCTCGGCGCAGTTGGGGTGGAGGTCGCTGTCCATTTTGTGCACCACGGTTATGGTGAGCCCGCCGGCGCTGAGCACTTCAGCGGTACCGGGCGTTGCGTAGAGCTTGTAGCCCATGGCATCCAGTTTGCGGGCGGCGGGCAAAAAGTCCGCCTTGTCTTCGATTTTTCCAATGGAAATCAGCACATTTTTCTTAGGGATTTCAAAGCCGGTGGAAAGCATGGCCTTGAAGAAAGCTTCGTGTAGATCGTCTCCAAAACAGCCCACTTCTCCGGTCGACGCCATTTCCACGCCCAGCACGGGGTCCGCGCCCTTGAGCCGTGAGAAAGAGAACTGCGGCGCCTTCACGCCCACGTAGTCGAGGTCCAGAGTCTTGTAATCGCGTTTCTTGGCAATGCCGAGCATGGACTCCACCGCGATTTCAATGAAGTTGTAACCGGTGACTTTGGAGCTGAACGGGAAACTTCGGCTGCTGCGCAAGTTACACTCGATCACTTTGATGTCGTTGTTCACGGCCAAATATTGGATGTTGAAAGGCCCGCTGATCTTGAGCTGCTTCGCGATTTTTTTCGTGATGGTCTTGATGCGCTTAATGGTTTCCATGTAGAGCTTTTGTGGAGGCAGCGCGATGGTGGCGTCTCCGCTGTGCACCCCGGCGTTTTCCACGTGCTCCGCAATCGCGTAGATCATCACTTCCCCATCCTGCGCCACGGCGTCCACTTCAATTTCCTTCGCCCCGAGTTCAAATTTGGTGATCACCACGGGCGCTTCCTTGGAAATTTTCACGGCCTTCGCCAGGTAGCCTTTCAAAGTTTCTTCATTTTGCGCCACGGCCATAGCCGCGCCAGAAAGCACGTACGAAGGGCGCACAAGTACGGGGTAGCCCACATCGTCGGCGAACTTAACCGCTTCCTCCACTTGCGCGAATTCTTTCCATTTTGGCTGATCCACTTCCAGCACATCGAGCATCTGTGAGAACTTGTGACGATTCTCGGCTTGGTCGATGCTGTGCGCGCTCGTTCCAAAAATCTTCACGTCGGCTTGGTCGAGTTTCATCACGAGGTTATTTGGCGTTTGCCCTCCGGTAGAAACCACCACGCCATCAGGCTTTTCGAGTTCATAAATATCGAGCACCCGTTCCAAAGAAAGTTCATCAAAGTAAAGTTTGTCACACATATCGTAGTCCGTAGACACGGTCTCAGGATTGTAGTTGATCATGATGGTCTCGTACTTGTTCTTCTGCAGCGTTTTCACCGCGTTCACACTGCACCAGTCGAACTCCACGCTAGACCCAATACAATAGGCCCCGCTTCCCAGCACAATCGCCCTTTTTCCACGTCCACCAAATTCCACATCATTTTTGGTTCCATGGTAAGTCACGTACAAATAATTTGTCTTTGCAGGATACTCCGCCGCGAGGGTATCGATTTGTTTCACCACCGGCAGCACCTTGAGTTTTTTGCGCAGCGCGCGAATTTCCATTTCTTCTTTGCCGCGTATGATTCCAATTTGCTTATCGGAGAATCCGTATTTTTTCGCGCTGCGCATGAGGTCTTCATCCAAATCGCCCGTTTCCAGCTGCTTGCTCATGTCCACGATGTTTTTCAGTTTGCCCAGGAACCATGGATCGATGCCGGAAAGTTTGTGAATTTCTTCAATCTCCCATCCATCGCGCAGCGCTTCCGCCAGGGCAAAAATACGTTTGGGTGTAGGGTGCGAAATCGCTTGTTTCAAGTTCTCAGTATTAATATTGAGACGTTCATTTTCCGTGAGTCCGATCATCCCGATTTGCAGCATGCGCAGTCCCTTTTGCACCACTTCTTCAAAGCTGCGGCCCAGCGCCATAATCTCCCCAACGGATTTCATTTCGCTGGAAATTTGGTGATCCACTTTGCGGAATTTGTCCAAATCCCATCGAGGAATCTTGAGTGCGATGTAGTCGAGTGACGGTTCAAAGCACGCGGTGGTCACGCCCGTAATCGCGTTGCGCAGTTCCGGCAAGCTGTACCCGAGCCCGAGTTTTGCCGCCACATACGCCAGCGGATACCCCGTGGCCTTGCTCGCCAAAGCCGATGAACGAGAGAGTCGCGCGTTCACTTCAATCACACGGTAGCGGTTGGATTCAGGATCCAGCGCGTACTGAATATTGCATTCTCCCACGATTCCCAAATGCCGAATCACCTTGATCCCAATCTCGCGGAGCATGTGGTATTCGGTGTTGTTCAGAGTTTGCGAAGGTGCCACCACAATACTTTCGCCGGTATGAATTCCCAGCGGATCAAAATTTTCCATGTTGCACACCGTGATGCAGTTGTCATAAGCGTCGCGCACCACTTCGTATTCCACTTCTTTCCAGCCCTTCAAACTTTCTTCCACCAAAACCTGTGGTGAATACGCAAAAGCTTGGTTCACTTTGTCGATGAGTTCTTGTTCATTGTGCACAAATCCGCTTCCCTTCCCTCCGAGTGCAAACGCAGCGCGGATCAAAAGTGGAAATCCAATGTTTCGTCCGGCATCCAGCGCGCTGGATAAATTGGTGCACGCAAAACTGCGCGGCACGTCCACAGAAATTTTCTGCAACTCTTTGTTAAAGATTTCGCGGTCTTCGGTTTTAATAATGGAAGCCACCGGAGTTCCCAGCACGCGCACGTTATGCTTCTTCAAAATGCCTTCTTCTTCAAGTGCCACTCCACAGTTCAGCGCGGTTTGTCCTCCAAAGGCCAGCAAAATTCCATCCGGCTTTTCCTTGGCCATCACTTTTTCAACAAAGTACGGCTTGATCGGCAAAAAATAAACCTCGTCGGCGAGGCCAGCGCTGGTCTGGTTGGTCGCAATGTTTGGATTGATCAAAATCACCTTAATCCCCTCCTCTTTCATGGCCTTAATAGCCTGGGAACCGCTATAGTCAAATTCACCCGCCTCGCCAATCTTCAGAGCGCCCGATCCTAGGATCAGAACTTTTTTAGGAAGATTGAGCTTAGATTTTTTGGGGCTCATCGGAGTGAAATGTAACGATTTACAGCCTTCGGCGCAAGATCTTTGTAAGAATATTGTAATATTTTCTTAAATACCTCATTCTATGAGTGTAACCCTTAAAATTTTTATGAAAAAACTTCTCACGACCTTTATATCTCTCGCCCTCGTTCTCTCTGCTTGTAATGGAGGCCAAAGTTCCGAACTGCTCGACGCTTCTTTATGGACCGTGCCCTATTCCATCGAAGGAGGTGAAGGTCTCAGTTTCAAACTCCCAGAAACTTTAAGCTATGCAGGAGGTGGAGATACCGATAGTTTCAGTCGAAGTTTCGTCACTGGGGAAAATGGTGAGGCTGCGTACTTCAATATCACCAGCTTTGTGCTCCAAAAATGCCCAGCCGAAGACTTGAATTGTAATATAGGCACTCTGGTTCCAGCTACTCCACAGGAAGTTTTTGAAGCCGAACTAAGTGCCTTCCAGACTCAGAGTGAATGGACCGATGGAGGCGAAACTACCGTGGGCAATACCACCGGACATTTCTTCACCAGCAATGAAGAAAATATTGAATACGATATGGTGCTGTTCTACGGCAGTGAAGGAGCCTACCGTGCCGACAACTATGTGAGCCCCGAACTCTTTGATATTTTCCTTTCCACATTTGAAGTGACTCAGGATCCCACGGCCGACAACTCTATGAACTGGGAGGCCAACGAAGCTCTGAAGAATTTTGAGGCAGCGAATCAGTAATTCAAGCCTTCACGCGGTACTGAAGCGCCTCCATGAGGTGGCCCGATTCTATATGCTCCTTGGCATCCAAGTCAGCGATGGTTCGGGCTACTTTTATGATTCGGTGCAGCGCCCGCCCGGAAAGCGAATGGTGCTTGGTGGCGCTCTTCAAAAGTTCTTCCGTTTTTAAATCCAGCCGCTCGCCTTTCAGCAATTTCGCGGTCATTTCCTGATTAGTGCACAGGCCATGCGGAGACAATCGCGCTCGCTGCCGCTCGCGCGCCTCCATCACGCGCCCCTGCAGGCTCGCCGAACTTTCCAATGCACTGAGTTTAAATTCCTCGTACGGGAGGCGCGGCACATTTATATGCAAATCGATGCGGTCCAGCAGCGGCCCGGAAACTTTATTTTGATAGCGAGCCACTTGCGCGGCCGTGCACGTGCACGGTTTTTCGCGGTCGCCGTAATAACCACACGGGCACGGATTCATGGTGGCAATCAGCTGGAACTGGCATGGGAAAACACTGCTGCGCTTCCCCACCCGCATGCTCAGCTCCTTGGCCTCCAGCGGTTCCCTCAAACTCTCCAGCGCCTCGCGCTCAAACTCCGGGAACTCATCCATAAACAGCACGCCGCGGTGCGCCAAACTTATTTCACCCGGAGCCAAATCCGCGCCGCCGCCCAGCAAACTGTGTCGGCTCGCCCGGCTGTGCACCATGCGAAACGGGCGGTTCAGCGACAGGTGCTGCATGTTTCGTCCGGCCACCGAATGAATGCGCAGCACATCCAAGAGCTCATCTTTAGACAGCGGCGGCAAAATGGAACGGAACGCCTCGCCGAGCAAACTTTTACCACTGCCCGGAGGCCCGCTCATTAGCACATGGTGTCCTCCCGCCGCCGCAACCAAGAGCGCTCGCTTGGCCGCCGTTTGCCCAGAAATATCGGCAAAGTCCACGCTCGCCGCCAGTGCCTGCCAGTCATAGCGGTCTTCCCACGGGAGCAACTTTTGCCCACAAAAATGTCCCACCACATCACGCAAATTGCGCGCCCCGTAATACGTCAGCCCTTCCACCAGCCCGGCTTCCGCCAAATTTTCTTCGGGCAAAACCACTTCCTTCACGCCGTTTTCACGAGCCAGCAAAAGGGCCGGTACCAGCCCGCTCACGGGACGCAAAACGCCATTCAGACCAAGCTCCCCCAGCATCCAACCCTCGGCCTCGCTCAGCTGTCCACTTGCCAATAAAAATCCAATGGCCATCGGCAAATCAAAATGGCTGCCGTGCTTAATCACTTCGGCCGGCGCCAAATTCACCACTTTGCGCGTGAGCGGAAAAGAAAACCCGCTGCTGGTAATGGCGCTGCGCACCCGATCTTTGGACTCCTGCACACTGGTGCCGGCCATCCCAATAATGGAAAAAATCGGCATGCCCGGGCTCACGCCAACTTCAACTTGAACCGGAATGGCGGTGAGGCCTTGCAAACAATAGGACGGAAAGGAAACAGACATAGTTATTCGATGAAATGTTCCTCTATTGTGAGCGCACTATTCGGCTTCGCCAAAATTCCGACAAAAAAAATCGCGCCAATTCGACGGTCCCCGGACCGCTCCCGCCATCTGTAAATCGCTCGCCGCAGCCGCTGAATTTTTAGCGTTGTTACACTTTCAACAACACCCCCAAAATTTTCATTCCGGCGCGCCTTCACTTCCACAAATCGCAGCTCATTCCCCGCCACCATTATCAAATCAATTTCCCCCTCGCGAAACCGCACGTTCTTCTCTAATAAACGCCATCCGTGCACGCTTTCCAAATACTGCGCCGCCACCCCTTCCATTTCCGAGCCAAAGTTTTGCATGGCTCTATTTTACACCCCACCCCTCTCTCAATTTCCATTTTGGAGCTGCGCCCATACGAACATATCACCCGCATATTCCTTTAGGGGGCTCCCTGCATCAACTGCTTCTGCAAAGCGCTGAAGATACTCTGGGGCAAAACCCGATTTAATCATGGTGCTAGGAGTGGCGTTACAAGCAAAGCCATACGCTTGCACGATCACGTCACGGTGCACGGGACTATCTGTTAAACCCGCCCTTACAAGAGCATCTTTAAGAGCTTGAAGGGCTTCTCCACTGAGGCCGTTTTCCACGACTAGAGAGGCAGATTCTTCAGTCACGCCATCGGCATCAGTATTTTCACACTCATTCATAAATAATATTATGTTTTTCTTTTTACCGCCTTTTAGCCTCAGGCACAACACAATATCAAGCCTTGCTGCGAAATTCTAATTGTGCGAAACTGAGTTCCCCTCAACCTTCAGCGCTTTTATGCCCGACGATCTACGCATTCCGCCACACAGTTTAGAAGCCGAGAAATCTGTTCTCGGTAGCGTTATGGTGGAAAAAAATGCCATCCTTAAAATCGCGGATCTGCTGGCTTCGGAAGATTTTTATTACGACGTGCACGGCATCATTTACGCCGGCATGCTCGAGCTCTTCACCAAACGCTCGCCCATCGATCTACTCACCGTGCGCACCTGGCTCAAAGACAACAGTAAATTGGAAGAAGTGGGCGGGCAAACCTACCTCGAAGAACTCTGCAATGAAGTGCTCACCGCCTCGCACGTGTACCAGTACGCGACCATTGTGAAGTCCAAATCGACTCTGCGAAAACTCATCACGTCCGGAAGCAACATCGCCGGCCTCGGGTACAAAGAAGAAGAAGACGTGGACGAACTCGTGGACCAGGCCGAGCAGGAACTCTTCAAGGTTTCTCAGACCTTTTTGAAAAACCGCTTCGTGCACATTAAAGATATTCTCGCCGGCACTTACGAAAAAATCTCCGATCTGCACGACCCGGAAGCCGCTGAAAAATACAAAGGACTCTCCACCGGATTCAACTCCGTGGATCACATTCTCACCGGCCTCCAAGCCTCCGATCTCATTATTCTCGCCGCTCGTCCTTCCATGGGAAAGACCGCCTTCGCCCTCAACATGGGGCTCAACATCGCGCTCAAAGGAAAAACCGTGGGAGTCATTTCCCTGGAAATGTCCAAGGAGCAGCTGGTGGAACGTTTGTTCGTTTCTATGCTCGCGGTGGACAGCTGGAAGATGCGCACCGGGCAGCTCACGCAGGACGATTTTATGCGCATGGGCCAGGTTATGGATCAGCTCAACAACTGCCGCATTTTTATCGACGATTCGCCGGGTGCTTCCATCGCGGAACTCCGCGCCAAGGCCCGCCGCCTGCAAATGGAACACGGTCTGGACATTTTGATTGTGGATTACCTCCAGCTCATGTCCATTGGAAAAGGCTCCACGTCCATCACCAACCGTGTGCAGGAAATTTCCGAAATCTCCCGGTCGCTCAAACAGCTCGCGCGTGAACTCCATATTCCGATCATGGCGCTGTCCCAGCTTTCACGTGCCGTGGAACAACGCCCCGTCAAAATTCCTCAGCTCTCCGACCTGCGTGAATCTGGAGCTATTGAGCAAGATGCCGATGTGGTGCTGATGATGTACCGCGAAGATTATTACGAAGAAGACACCGACCGTCAGGGAATGACCGATATTTACGTGCGCAAACACCGTCACGGAATGGTGGGCCGCGCCGAACTCTTGTTCAAAAAAGAACAAATGCGCTTCTTTGATGTCGACCGCAAGCACACCTTGGAAGGCGCCTACTCTCCGGAAGCCGCGTACTGATCATCCAATTGAGCGGGACACCCGTCAAAGGCTACCGTCGTGGCAGCCGCTGCAGCGGCTAGACCAAGCACCACGGCCACGCGTAGACCGGTGTTCGAACGACTCGTTGCAATGTTCGCGCTTTTTTTACCTTGTATGCGAGCCCAATTTTTCTCATCCTGTTTATTGAACGCATCGGTATCATACGTGCTAGTGCCAGCCTTACGAACTATAAAACGAATACGCCCCGTCTCCACACTTATGGTTAGACCATTTCCCTCTGGAATAATATAGTTTTTGTTTTGAGCTAAAACCTGAAGTGTATCTCCACGCCGCATTAAAAGCGCTTCATTAAAATAAGCAATGGTTGCTATGCGTCCGCCGTTATTGAACAAAGTCAATTTTTGCTTAGTTTGCCTCATGCCGTTCAAACTGAAACTAACCTTATCATCCAGCGTCTTGTGTCCTGGCGGTGAAATTTCCATAATAGAATTAACTCTACTACAAAGTTTTTTTAAGGCAACTGACGTTCCAGCTCGGCCAGTTTAGCCAGCACGGCAGCGCCAAAATCATCCCCGTAAGCATCAACAATCGTTGCCGCTCCCAGGCCTAAAGCCGCGCCCAAAGCCAAAAAAACAGTAGCATGAACCATGCGTCGCTTGCTCGGCAAATCTTGCGTAAGATCGCTTGGATACTGTATCTCACGGGTGACAGCCAGCTCCGCGCCTGAGGGTTTTCGGTGTGAATACTCTATGGATTTATCGAAGGCATTGTTCAGCGTCAAATTGTTGGAGGGATCTAAACAAAGCGTGAGCTCCGTAAATAGAGGAAACGGCTCTCCACGTTTCATAAGACTGGCCATTTTTTTACCACCCCAAAAAACAAAAGTTTCCCTCCCCGCAAAAAACACCGTAGCAATGACGTCGCGCTGGGGAAGCATTAAATCTATGCTTGTCATACCCCCTTCTTGATCGGGCCTTTCAATGGTCACCAATTCACCTGGAGGACAGTCAGGCAGTATCAAACGAAGATTAGGTCCAGCCGCGTGCGATGCCATAATAGAAGTTAAGCGTCCATTATAGCTTTCTGTCAATTAAAGGGAAGTCGAATCCGGTCTTCCCTTTAGAGAAGCCTCTGGCTATAATTCGCACACTTATGTTTTGGATTGACCGGATTGCCGACGATATTTTAAAAACTTTTCCCGACAAAGAAGAGCTGATTGTGCGCGACGAAAAAACGCTGTCCGGCCAGGTTCACGTGGGGTCTTTGCGCGGAGTGGTGATTCACGGCGTAATTGCCGAAGCGCTGCGCCTCCGCGGACGAAAAGCCCGCTTCATTTACGAATTCAACGACGCCGACCCCATGGACGGCATGCCCGCCGCCCTCGATGCCGTGGCCTACGCGCCTCACATGGGGAAACCGCTCCACGATGTGCCCACCCCTGCTGACCGCGAATACCAAGGCATGCACGCCAACAACCTCGCCGAATACTACGGACTGGAATTTTTGAAAGTGATTCACGACCTGGGTTTCCAGCCGGAAATCACCTGGGCTTATCAGCTTTATCAACAAGGTTTTTACGACGACTGGATTCGTGTGGCGCTCAAATACCCCAAAGAAATCCGTGCCATCTACAAACGCATCTCCAACTCGGACAAACCGGAAGACTGGATGCCTCTGCAAATCATTTGTGAGGAGTGTGGGAAAATCGGCTCCACCACCGTGATTGATTTTGACGGTGAACTCGCCACTTACCGCTGCGAAAAAGACAAAGTGGAATGGGCACAAGGCTGTGGACATCAAGGAAAAGTCGCACCGTGGAAAGGTCGCGGAAAACTGCCTTGGAAAGTGGAATGGCCGGTGAAATGGGCTTCCTACAAAGTGGACATCGAAGGCGCCGGTAAAGATCACGCGGCCGCCAGCGGCTCGCACGACGTTGCGGAGGCCATTATTGAAGAAGTGCTGAAAACGCACGTGCCCTACGACATTCCTTATGAGTTCTTCCTGTTTGAAGGCGCCAAAATGAGCTCGTCCAAAGGAAACGCCGCATCCGCCAAAGCGGTCACGGATCTGCTTCCCCCAGAAGTCTTTCGCTTCCTCATGATCATGAAGGAGCCCAATCAGCCCATTGAATTCAGTCCCGACGGCGAAACCATTCCTCGCCTCTTTGACCGTTACGACGAAGCCGCCCGCCACTACTTCCTCCCCGAAGCAGAAAAAACAAATCCAGATTTGGATCGCATGTTCTTCTACGCACAACTCGACCCCGAGAAAGCGCAGGAACATTACTTACCTCGTTTCAGCAAACTCGTTTTCTGGAGCCAGATCCCCCACGTGGATGTGGAAGAAATGGTGGCCAAAGACAAAGGTGCGGCGCTCACGGAACTCGACAGCGCCGAGATTCAAACACGCCTCCATTACATCAAAACTTGGCTTGAAAACTTTGCGCCGGAACGTTATCTCTACAAAATCCTTCCCGAGCTTCCTGATGCCGCTCGCGCTCTCAGCCCCGTTCAAAAAACTTTCCTAAAAAACGTCGCCGCCATTCTGCGCGAAGGTCCGCTCACCGGTGAAGAAATTCACGGCAAAATCCACGCACTCGTAAAAGACTCGGGCCTCAAACCTGCGGAAGCCTTCCCAGCCATCTACCAAACCCTCATGGGCAAGGAATTCGGTCCACAGGTGGGTTGGTTTTTGGAAGCGCTCGACCGCGACTTTGTCATCGCCCAAATGGAAGCCGCCGCTGCCTCCGAAGCGCCCAAAGAAGAAATCATTCCGCCCTTCGAATCCGCTGCACTCCACGTGGAATCCGCCGTGCTCAAAAAATTCCCGGGCATAAAAAGCGCCTGGATTCATCTCACCGGCGTCCGCATTGGCACGCAGCACGCCCTCCTCACAGAGAAAATCGCCGCGCTCGTACAGGGCCGCAACTGGGAAGAAGTGAAAGATAGCCCCCGCCTCGAAGCCTTCGAGCAGATGTACCGTGACTTTGGTGCGAACCCCAACAAGAACAAACCCTCGCCTGTCATGCTCGTGGATCGCCTCGCCAAAGGAAAAGATTTCCCTCGTGTGAACGACCTCGTGGATTCGTACAATTACCTCTGCATCAAACACCAAATTTCCGCCGGCGCGTTCAACGCTGCCGCTTTCAAAGCTCCCGTGACTCTGCGCTTCGCTCGCAAAGGCGAACGCTTCCAAGGGCTCGGCGACAAGGAACGCACCCTCGACGAAGGCGAACTCTGCTACTTCGATTCCTCTGATCTTTGCATGGCACGCGACTTCAACCACCTCGACGCCGACCAAACTAAAATCACTCCAGACGTGACCGACCTTTATCTCAACTTGGACGCCGCACCCCTTGTTTCTGCCGCCGACTTCAAGGCTTGCATCGAGGAACTCGTGGCACTGGTTCAGGAAGTCTGTGGAGGGACCGTGGGCGAGCGGAGTGTGCTGGGGTAAAATGCTTAACGCGAACCGTAGATTTGTTAGAATAGAAACACTTTTGGGGATTCTCCCACGACCCCGCCAGAGATGGCGGGGAAAATTTTTATAGGTGTCCTCTCAACTTCCGCTTAGCTTTTTCCAGTTCGTAGCGCATCTGCAATTCCATCCAAAACTCAGCAGAGTTCCCAAAGTACAGGGCGAGGCGAACGGCAGTATCTGCACTAATGCCTCTTCTTTTAAGCACAATTTCATTGATGCGCCTCCTAGGAATCCCAAGACTTCTGGCCAGCTGTGCCTCTGTGAGTCGAAAACATAGAATGAACTCTTCAAGGAGAATTTTGCCGGGATGAACGGGTGGATATTTTGTAACCATTTGAGATACTAAAATAGTAAGTTTTACTCTGTAAAATCTTTGCCCGGGCAGGAATTTCCAGGTTAGACTTTTCCGACAGCGAAGTTGCACGTAGTACAGCGAAGCTGCACGCAGTACCGAACTTGCAGAATGTGCGCTGGGCTATTCTCACTATAAACAAAAAGTCCTGAACGATTCCTGAATTAATTCTGAATTCTTTGCATCGGCCAAATTAGTTTTGCACAAATGCTTTCTTGCGTAGCCCGCCCCGCCCCTCTATGATGTGGCCAAAGTTAAATTTACCTCATGCACGAGCGCAGTTACGGCACCAGCGGCTACGTCCCCTCTCGCTTCCACGAAAACAAGCGCGCCGAAACCGTCGCGCACTCGCGTAAAAAATCCCTGCCCAAACGAGTGCTCAAATGGGCCGCCGCGCTCATCCTCATCGCCCTCTTTTTCGTGTGGCTTTGCATGGGTCCCTTCCGATTCATGTTCTGGCGCTACCCCGGATTTTCCGGTTTCCCCTTCGGCAGCCGCACCTACATTGTGCTTTTTCAAAACAATTACGAGCTCCGTCCCACCGGCGGCTTCATTTCCACGTACGGCGAGCTGACCTTTTCACACGGCTTTTACACCGGCATCGAATTCCACGACGTCTACAGCGAAATCGACGACCACCCCTACGTTGAACCGCCGCTCATTTTGAGCGCCCTCCTCGATGGCGAAGGCTACCAGGGCCACACTTTCCGTGACGCCAATTTTGACCCCGATTTCAACCTCACCCGCGATGAGCTGATTGAATTCTACAATCTCACGAACCCCGACACCCGCGTGGACGGCGTCTTTGCCGCGGATTTCACTTTCCTCGAACAGCTGGTGGGTTACTACGAACCCTTGAACGTGGAGGGCTACGAACTCACCGAAGAGAATCTGTTTGAAACCCTTTCGTCCGTGGTTTCCGACATCGACCGCCACAACGAAGAAGCGCTGGCCAGCCGCAAAAACATCACCAGCCCCATCGTCAAAAAAATCATTTTCAAAAGCATTGTTTTACCCTGGCGTCTGCTCACCATCCGCGACTTGGCCGCTACCGCCTTTGAAGAAAAACATCTGCTCGGAAGTTTCACTCGCAGCGGCATGCAAAGCTCCTTCCACAAACGAAGTTGGGACGGCGCCCTGCCCCAGTCCGACCTCGGCGACTTCCTCGCCATCAACGACGCGAATTACGGCGGCATGAAATCCAACCGCTACATCACCCGCGACGTTCAATACGAACTCGAAGTCACCGGCAAAACCGACGTGCTCGGCAACCCCGTGGTGAAAGGCACCGTGACCGTGACCCTGGCTCACGAAGGCATTTGGAACATTCCACTCAGCGGCCCCTACACCAGTTACCTCCGCACCATGATTCCGCTCGGTTCCAATGTGGAAGTGAACGGTGGGATTACCGAAGAACGCGAGGACGTGTACGTACTCGGCGAAATGGTGGAACTCCAACCCGGCCAGACCGTGACTTATAGCTATTCCTACGAACTGCCCGAATACGTGTGGAGCGACGGCACCTACTACCTCCACCTCCACAAACAACCCGGCACCGAAGGCGACCATGTCCGTGTGGTGGTGCGCCTGCCCCAAGGCATGAGCATGGATTCCAGCACCTTTGATGTGCGCGAAAACGTTGGCTTCTTCGACAGCTACCTCACCACTGACACCAATTTGAACTTCACCCTGCTGGACGACAACACGCCGCCCCGCATCGTGAGCCACGAGATCACCGCCATGAACGAAATCACCATCGTATTCAATGAACCGCTCAACGTGGATCACGGCCAGGACCCGCTGAATTTTGAAATCACCGACACCGACTTCGCCAATGCCGACGTGACCGACGCCCTCGCCATCACGAACATTCGTGTAGACGGCACCGCCATCATCATCACAACGGCCGGCATGACCGGCCAAATAGAAGAACGTTATTCCGTCCAACTCCGCGGCATCACCGACCAAAGCGGCAACGCCATCAGCCCAAATCCGCGCGAAATCACGGTGGTTTTGCGTGACTTTCCTGAGCCAGTGGAAGAAATTGTGAACGAAGAAACCACTACGGACGAAGCACTTCCCGAAGAATAGGGCGCCTATTGCTGCCCTCACAATTCATGGTATAGTACCTTTCTTTGCAGATGGGTATGAATTTTTTAGAACGAACCGGCACCAGTTTATTGATGAGCACCTTGCTCTGCGCACCTGCCCGGTCTGATGATTCCACAAAGCAGCCTTCATATGAGGATATTTTAGAGTTACTTTTAGAAGCAGAAAAACGTGTCAAAGAAGCTAAAACTGAAAGCAGAAAAGTCCCTTGCGACGAACTTTCTTTACAGCGCATCGAAGCAGCGCGAAGCTGGATCCGTGCAAATCTTAAACTGGAAAAAGAACTCAGCGAAAACCTAGGGAAAGCTCAAGTCTTTTGTCCAAATAGTGAGAGGTCACGGCTGCCAGGCAACATGATTGCAGGCATTGTCATAGAGATGCCAAGCCAGACTAGCCCCGGGTCTTACGGGGTTTACCCTTTAACATTTTCGGATCCATGTGAGCTGGTGAGTACGGTCATTCATGAGGAAGCTCATTTGATCAAACGCCAAGGCCATGATTCCGCTGGAATTGTGAAAGACGCTTTTTACCTGCTCGATATGGAAGCGGGTAAAGTTTGTAGACAGCAAGCGTGGCATTACTAAAAAACTCTGAAACACTTGCCAAAAAACGCCTGCTCCGACATTCTACAAACAACAGGCCTCACTCCCATGAATAAAATCGCCATTCTCGACTTTGGAAGCCAGTACACGCACCTGATTGCCACGCGTATACGACGGCTGGGCGTTTATAGTGAAATTTTAGATCCTACTTCAGCGTCAGCTGAAGCTTTAAAAGCCTACAAAGGAATCATTCTTTCCGGCGGCCCCGCTTCGGTTTATGAAGCCGGCAGCCCCACCGTGGACCCGGAAGTTTTTGCGCTCGGTATCCCTGTGCTTGGTGTTTGCTACGGCCACCAACTCCTCACCCATCTGCTCGGAGGCACCGTGGAACCCGGCGAAGGCCAGGGCCGCGAATTTGGAAAAGCCGAAATCACTATTCAAAAAAACGAAGGCCTTTTTGCGGGCTTTGAACCCGGCGACAAAACCCAGGTCTGGATGAGCCATGGCGACCGCGTGACCCGCCTCCCCGAAGGTTTTGAAATCCTCGCCTCTTCTGCAGACGATAAGTACTCGGCCGTGGGAGATGTGAGCCGCAATTTTTATGGACTCCAATTCCATCCCGAAGTGACCCACAGTGAAAAAGGCACGAAAATTTACTCCAACTTCCTCGACCTCTGCGGCATTGAACGCGACTGGGACTTGGGCAATTTTATAGATTACAGCGTGAGCGAAACGCAAAGACTCGTGGCGGACCGCAATGTGTTCATGCTCATCAGCGGCGGAGTGGACAGCACCGTGGCCTTTGTTTTGCTCGTAAAAGCCCTGGGCCCCGAGCGTGTCTATGGACTCTTTGTAGACACGGGCTTCATGCGCGCCGGCGAACGTGAACAAGTGGAAAAAGCCCTGCGCGACGAAGGCATCCAAAACCTCCACGTCTATGAAGGCAGCGCTGAGTTCACCGAGGCCCTTGCAGGCGTCTATGAACCTGAAAAGAAACGAGAAATCATCGGACGCGTTTTCTTAGAAATCCAAAAGAAAGTGGCAGAGAAACTCGGCCTGAATCCGGATCACTGGATGCTCGGCCAAGGAACCATTTACCCGGACACCATCGAATCCGGCGGCACCAAAAATTCTGCCAAGATCAAAACGCACCACAACCGTGTGCCGGAAATTGAGGCACTCATCAAACAGGGCCGCGTGCTGGAACCGCTCAAAGATTTATATAAAGACGAGGTTCGTGAAGTCGGCGAAAAACTCGGGCTGCCGCCTTCGCTGGTCTGGCGTCACCCTTTCCCAGGTCCAGGTCTCGCGGTGCGCATTCTGTGCGCGCGCACAGAAGATTGGCCCGAAAACCACGAGGCCCTCCAAGAAAAAATCAACGACTTCCTTCAAGAAAAAGGCAGCGCTCTCAGCGCCCACATTCTCCCGCTCAAATCTGTAGGTGTTCAGGGTGATTTCCGCACCTACCGCCACCCTCTCGCGCTTACTGGAGCAACTACATGGGAACAACTGGTGCTACTCGCGCCAGCGCTCACCAACCGTTTTCCCGAAATCAATCGCGTACTTTACACCTTCGCGCCGCAAGCCATCACCCAGCTTTCCATTACTCCCGGCGACCTCAACCCAGCCCGCATCAAAACCCTGCAAACCGCTGATCTTCTGGCCATGACATGGCTCAAAGAAATCGGCCAAGACCGCGCCGTTTGGCAAATGCCCACCGTGCTCCTGCCTCTTTCCATAAACGCGCCGGGCAAAGAATCCCTCGTGCTTCGTCCGATTGTGTCCGAAGAAGCCATGACCGCCCACTTCGCCCAGCTTCCCATGGATTCCCTCGCCCTCCTCACCGGCGCCCTCCTTCAGGATTCACAAATCTCCGGCGTCTTCTACGACGTCACCAACAAACCACCCGCTACCATAGAGTGGGAATAAACTCCGCCCCCTAACCCTTCGCCATGAAAGATACTGTTTTAGTCACCATGAATTATATTATCAGTTTTCTAGGCTTACTTGCCGTCATCGGAGTTTTTATTGGCATTCCCGGCGGAATCGTCCTCCTCGTCACGGGCCTCAACAACAAAGATCCAAAAGCTAAAAAACGCCGCATCATTTGGGGCATTGCCCTCATCGTGCTTCCGCCTCTCGTCATCATTGGCACCCTGATTGCCTTTGCCATGGTGAACGTCATTCTGAGTGGAGCTTAGGCCTCTCTGTTCTTACTCAGTAAATCCAAACGCGTCATCAAAGGCACTCACCATCTTCTTGAGCACGGCTTTTTTAGCGTAACCCAACTCTCCAAGTATCAAGGTCTTGCTAAGGGTCGCGATTTTATCGAAACGAAAACTCGAATCTACTTTAAGTCCAGTTTCTGCAAAACCATCTTCGTCATTTCTCAGTGTGAAGATTCCAGACCTTTCCTTTCTGGCCACTTGCGACGTGATGAAGGAGAGCATTAAGTCGGGTGAAGTCGGGCTGGTTCGTGAAACAATTAAAGCGGGGCGAACCTTAGTTGAAGTAAGGTCGGTAAATGGGAAAGGCACCAAAACAATGGTTCCAAACTCAAACATATCTCTTTTTTAGATCGTCTAGGGAATAAAGGTCGGGTTCATCTTCCAGAAAGTTAAAGCTGGGCGACGCGGCGTTCATCTCACTAATTGGCAAAGACTCCCCCAATTCCATTTTAGGAACCACCAAAACCTCCTCTTCATCATGCCTGCCAATGGAAATGATGATTTTTTGGTACTTCACTTGGCTAACAATCTCACTCAAGTGTTTCCGCGCTTCAGTAGTGCTGTAATGTTTCATATGTACAATATTAACATTTTGTACAAAATCTTACAAGCCCACAGGCACCAACTCGCTCAGTGCTTGACCTGGAATAAACCTGCAGAATCTGCTATAATAAGTAGATATTTTTAAAAGTGCCTATGTTGGATCTCCTGATCTTTCTGTTCTCCCTCCTTGTGGTGGTGAAAGCCGCCGATTCAGCCATTCGTTATTCGTCCAATTTGGCAGATTCGCTGCACCTCTCTAAACACGTGGTGGGCTTCCTGATTGTGGCGGGTATTTCTGTGCTCCCCGAAACGCTCATCGCCGTTCAATCGGCCTTCCAAGGCATTCCTTCTTTTGGAGTGGGAACCCTGTTTGGTTCCAACGTGGCCGACCTCACCTTGGTCTTTGCCGTGGTCCTGCTCTTTGTTGGGAAAGGACTCAAAGTAGAAAGCAAAGTCCTCAAAGATCAATATTGGTATTTTTTGGGATTGGCCATACCGCTCCTCTTGGGTTACAACGGTTTTTATTCTCGTTGGGAAGGAGTCGCCATGATCCTCACCGGGGTGCTCTTTCACATTTACGCACTCAAGCGCGACAAGCAGAAAATCAAGCAGGTGAAGGTAGATTTTTCATACAAAAGTTTAGCGTTCTTAGTGGCGAGCATGGGCCTGCTGCTCGTGGGTTCTCACTTCACCGTGGAGTCCGGAGTGGCGGTGGCCGCGGCGCTGCATATTAGCCCCGTACTGGTGGGTATGTTCTTTGTGGGAGTGGGAACCACTCTCCCCGAACTCATCTTCGCCATAAAGGCAGCCAGACACCATTTTGACTCCCTGGCCCTCGGGGATGTACTGGGCACGGTTATGACCGATGCCACCATCGTGATGGGAATCGTGGCGATCATCCAGCCATTTGCGTTCGACAAACGCCTCGTGCACATCACGGGTTTCTATATGCTATTTGCCGCCGTCCTCCTCTATTACTTCATGCAGAGCGGGCGCGTCCTCAAGAAAAAAGAAGGACTGTTTCTCTTTGCATTCTACCTACTTTTCGTTTTCACTGAACTCATCACCGCCTAAATGGATTTCCAAGAAGCCGTCCGAAAAATCGAGGAACGTGGAGATTTCAACCGCTTTGCGGAGGTGAAACCATTCTTTGAAGAACAGCTCAAAAGTCTAACCAAAGACAACCACATTGAGAGGGCCCTTTGTTACTACTATTTGCTCGCCAGCTACCTCAAGGCCCAGTTGGTGCACGAAACCCAGGAGTGCATTGAATTTTACGAAAAAATGGACTGCGAGTTTGAGGCTCAAGAAAAGGTTTATCTCAAAGACAAAAAAATCCCCCTCAGCGAAAGACGTGATTTTTACCAACTCATGGAACGCTGCTACAGCTCGCTGGAATTCCTCTACGAACGTCACAATTTCAATGTGCGTCGCAACGCCGCTAACGAGCGGAAAATGGGCTATCGCAAAAACAGCTATTACTACGACAAGAAATTCCTTAGCTACTTAGAATATCTGTTCTTCCAGCTCACTAGCTCATACGGAACAAGCCTTTTCCGTTGGGCCGGAACCACCTTCGTTTTCACCCTCATCTTCGCCGTCGCCTACTGGGCCGTGGATCAATTTGAAACCGTCCGCATGATCCCCGCCGGCCTCGGCCATCTTTTCGATTACCTCTACTTCTCCATAGTCGTCACCACCACCGTGGGGCTTGGAGACATCGTCCCCGTCACGGAAGCCGGCAAAGTCCTGGTAGCCACGCAAGGCTTCTGTGGCTTCATCATGCTCGGTATCTTCGTGGGTTTGCTTCAAAGGAAGTTCTAAAAAAGTCAGAAAATTTCAGGTTTTTGTCAGGACTTTTGTGGAGGCCATACTTTATAATTGTAAAACCCTTAATTTTATTTATGCATGTCAAAAAGTTTTTAGAATGGATTGGTTTGAAGGAAAGATTGCACTCAATTGTACACGAAGCTCCTCATGTGTCTGAAGGTGAGATCTGGTGGGTTAGTATTGGCGAAAACGTAGGAGCTGAAATCAACGGGAAGAATTATTTATTCTCACGGCCAGCCATAATTTTTAGAAAGCTGACGCATGGTTTCTACTTCGTGATTCCTGTTACGACTCAATTGCGCACTGGTACCTGGTATGTAAGCTTTAGTCAGCAGGGTAGAGAAATGACTGCCTGTCTTCAGCACGCCAGATCCGTCGATCATAGAAGGCTCTCTACAAGATTGGGCGAATTGGATGAAGTCGATTATAAAAGAGTAAAAAATGGATTTCAAAAACTTTACCTATAAAAATATTCCCTGCCATTTCTGGCAGGGCCGCGGGAAATCCCCGAAAGTATCTCTATGGTACTAAAAGATGATACTGACTACAAGCTCAACCCTCCTTCCTTGACTTCAGGGCTTAGTGAAAACTATATTTCTACTATGAAATACTTTGATCAGGACGAAAAAGACACCATTGAATCCGTTGAAAAAGGAGGCTGGATTTCACAAAAATCCAGAATTCCTGAGATTAGAAAAATCGCTCAGGGAAATTTAAAAAAAACCGAGCACATCAATATTCGAATCACCATGAAGGACTTAAAGGATGTCAAAAAACTAGCAGCGCTAGATGGCATCCCCTACCAGACTTTTGTTTCTAGCATCATTCATAAGTACACCAACGGCAGAAGTTAATCTCATGCTCGATATTTTCGTAGGCCTACTTCAGCCGGGAGGTCGGGTACTTGTGCAAATGCAGCAAATATGCTATAGTATACTACTGTAACTTAGCCTCTATGACTTCAGAAATATCAGACAAATACACCGAATTAACGCCTGAAATGACCACTGAATTTGCTCAGTTCATTGAAGAACTTGAAGCGCAAAGCGTGCCAGCAGAAGAAATCACTGAACGTGTGATTGGTGGCAGTATAGTAGGAGAGCTGCAGGAGCTAGGTTATACACTAGAAGATTCGGAAACGGTCAGTTCAAATCCATCGGCTTATAGGGTGTACTTATCTCATGGACTTCAATTTTTGCTGGTTAAATATCCGAATAAAAGAGTCCTTACGGTTTTCATTCCAGAAAGTAGGTCAAACCAGCAAACTGAATTTGTTCAAAGTCTGTCCGCCAATTTAAAAGAAAAAATACCAGCTGAAGTATTTATTGTCTGTGGCAAAAAAGTTTTAAGAGAAGACCTTCCACCACCACCCGCGCCAAATGCACGCTCCGCTGCCCTAGAGCTAGAATACCCTTGGTATACTCGCATGCAACCCGGCACAATAGTGGTCAGTCCAGGCCATGATGGGGCACGTGCCATCTTTGTACGTAAAAGCCCTCCGCCAGATTTCGTCTATCAGTTTATCTCTCTAGCTACGGGAGAACCCCTTGAGCTTAAAGGAGAAGAATTTGAACAACACTGTGAACAGGGCGTAATTGCATATGAAGGAGATTGCGAACGAGTAGAAGCTTGGGCCACAGAAAAAATACGAGATCTAAGGCGTAAGGTAGCCGAAGACGCAGCACTTGCTGCAAACAGGGCTACACCACGAACCAGATCTAAATAAAAAAAGGACCCACCACTCTATGAGTCCTCTTTATTCTTAATTGATGCTTAGCTTCTTATTGTAGCAAGAGCCACAAAAGAGGTTGGAGCGCGAGGAGACCAAACAAGAGACCAATGTAGATATTCTTGTTCAGACGTTCTCCCTTAAGCTCGCTCTCCATCATGTTCACGGCTTCTTCTTGGCGTTTGATCTTTCCGTCGATGAGGTGAGCTTGTTCACGAACGAGTTCTTCTTTTTCATGGTATTCGAGAAGTGGCACAGAATGCTTCATTTGAGTCTCGATTTGCCCAAGACGGTAGTTCGCAGCCTCCAGCTTGTTGTGGTATTCGCGTACTTCACGGCGAGATAAGTCATACAATTCTTCGAACACGGTTTCACGTTCGCTGCGCTTGGTGAGGCTGCCGCTTTCAACGGGAATCGGTCTTTCAATGGTCTCTTCAATTTCTCCGGTCTCAGCATCAAAAATCGCCTGGTTGTCTCGGGCAGCTACGCCGTCAACGTGACGGTGCGCTCGTCCTTCCACATCCGGAGAAGCTCCGTGCATGTTCTGGAAAAGAGAAACCTTTAAATTGTTGAGTTCTTCTTCGGAAAGCAAGATGTTCCCACCCTTTTTGCGGGCAGAAAGTCTCTTGTTGCGAATATAACGATCGATCGTGCGAGTGGAAACGTCCAAAAGGTCCGCCGCCTGCTTGCGAGTGATCGTGAATTTAGGAATTTGTACGTTCATATGGCGTGGTGGTGAACTGTCTATTTGAAGCTTAACAAGGCGTGTCTACTTTGACTACCTTTTTGTGTCGAGTTGCTCTTGCCGCGACTTGGAATTGATGCAAAAACATATCTGATTTATACTGTGTCCATGATCCAACTTCTGTTTGTCAATGAGACGAAAACGCCTGTCGACCCTAAGCTTTTTAAGAGCATCCTAAAACGCGTTCCCAAAGTCGAAGGCCCCCTTGCTTACAAAGACGTCGAGCTCCTGCTTACCGACGACGCCACCATTCACGCCCTCAACAAACAATACCGCGGCAAAGACAAGCCCACGGACGTGCTGTCGTTTTCCATGGAAGACCCTGTCCACTTGGGCCAGCTCGTCATTTCCGTGGACCGCGCCCGCCAGCAAGCCAAGGACATCGGCCAAAGCCTAGAGGAAGAGCTTCAGTTTCTTTTCACCCACGGTACCCTGCACCTCCTGGGCTACGACCACGAAGAACCCGAAGAAGAAAAAGTTATGTTGGCAAAGGCTTATGCGCTTTTAGAACGCAAAAGTCCTTGAACAAATCAATCTGGTGCACTCGAGAAGACTTGAACTTCCACCCGCATACGCGGACACGCTTCTGAAGCGTGCGTGTCTACCATTCCACCACGAGTGCACAAAAATGCAGGCGGATTATACCTTACCTAAGCAGCTTGTCTATAAACATTGCCGCGCAGGTGGCTACGGCGCAAACCACGCCGCCCCAGGCCATGTCCACAAGGGAAACCGTGAGGGTCCAGTTTTTTAAAACAGCCAAGTTGGTGAAATCATAGATGCCGTAACCAATAAGGCCAAACAGTCCGCCCCACAGCAGCGCCTGCGGATAGGTCTTTGCATGCGGCAGTGCAAACAAAATCAGCCCCAGGGCTAACAGTAAATAAACCACGCCTGCCGCCCAGAATTTCGTTTCACCCATCAATATGCCAATCTGTTTTTGGTAAAATGGACGGGCCACGAAGCCCAGCCACACAAAATCCATTGCCAGGATTACAGGCAGAGTGAGCAGCGCTGTGAGCAGTTGGTGCACCATTAGCGAAGTTGGTAAGTCAGCGTAACCGTGAGGCTCACTTCTTCCTGTCCAGCTTCAATGCTGGGCACGGAGCCCTCAGCTTTCACGGCGTCCGCTTCGTACATCATGGGATAGTAGCTTTCCCCACCCGAGCTGTATTCATAGTAATTCACCACGTCGCCCAGTTTGAGTCCGCTGGTGGCCGCAATTTGTTCAGCTTTTTCTTTAGCCTCAGCAACGGCTTCTTCACGGGCTTCTGCTTTAGCCATTTCAGGGTCTTCCACCGTGAATTCCACACCGCCCACCACATTGGCACCGGCTGCGCTGCTATCGGCAATCACCTGTCCCAGCAGGTCAAAATCGGTCAATTTCACTTCCACGTTTTGCGTGAGCGTGTAGCCGTCATCCACTTGGCCCTCATCGGTCCAATCGTACTTTGGATTCAAATAGTAACCCGTGGTTTGAATGTCTTCTTCCGCAACGCCCAGCGCCTTAACCGCCTCCAGCACTTTGTTCATCTTTTCGGTATTCATAGAAACCGCTTCTTCAGACGTCGCCGCATCGGTGGTCACCCCGAGTTGAATCACCGCTCGGTCCGGCACCACATAGGCGTCGCCGCTTCCCTCCACAGAAATTTCACGCGCATAATCTCCCTGAAAATCTTTCCAAATTTCCACCATTCTAAATATCCAGAACAAAGTCAGGCCCACTCCCAAAATGGCAAACAAAGTAAACACCCGATTCGAAAGATCAAACGAATTTTTGTCGCTCATGGTATGTGGGTTAGGTGAATCCATTAAAGCAAAAAAGCATGGAAAAATAAAGCCCGCGGGAGTAATATGGTCCCTTAACCCGATGTATATGGAAACGCTACAAGACTACCGAGAGGAGATGGCGGGAACGGAGCTGGGAATGCAGCTCGAAACGGAAGTGAATCGAGCTAGCCGTTTACGCGGTGGGCGGAACTTTTGGGGAATGGAAGTGGGAAGTGTTGAGGAGATGGGAAATGCCGGCGGTACCTTTAACACCGGCAGTAAGCAAAAGCGCATCCGTGAAGACATTGCTAGCACGCGCGCCGGCATTGCAAAAGTGTGCGAAGTGATTGTTCATGAAGATATTCACAGTGGAAACGAAGCCGTTGGAGACACGGAGCAGCACAGCGAGGGGCTCGTTCACTGGCGAACCCAGCGAGCCATTGGCGCAAACAACGACACCTACGAAGAAGAGGTGGATCAAATCGATCACATCGCTGCTGAAATCGGAGCCGAAAAAGTAGACGAACTTGGAAAGAAAAAAGGAGCCGAGGTCTTGCTCTGGATGGCTTATGTCCAAAGCCTTGTTGGGAAAGGGGCCGATGTCGAAACCGCCGCTAAAGATGGAGCGGAAAGAATTAAGAAAGCGGCTTAACCCAGCTCCTTCACCCACTTCTGAAACTGCTCGCCTTTTTCTTCAAAATTGCTCCACAAACTGTAGCTTGGCGATGCGCAGGAAAGCAGACAGATTTTCCCCGGCGCGGTGTTTTTGTAAGCAAAATGCAGCGCGTCCTCCATGCGGCGCGTCTCATAAATCTTGAAGCCCGTACGGGATTTTAGCATGCGCGCGCCGGTATCGGGGAACAGCACGATGTTTCGCACTTTCATTTTGCGCAGCATTTTCTCCAGCTCGCCGAATTCGTAACCCCGGTCCTCGCCCCCGAGGAAAATAGTGTCCACTTTTTTCAGGGCCTTCAGCGCCTCCATAGTGGACTCGGGCGTGGTGGAAATGGCATCGTCGTAAAAGTGGATTTTTTTAAAAGTGCCAACGAATTCCAGGCGGTGCGGCAAGCTCTTAAAACTGAGTATGCGTTTCTTAATCAGCGCGTCCGAAACGCCGAGCATCCGTGCCACGGTCACGGCCGCGCGCACATTGTCGCGGTTGTGGTCTCCCAGCAGCGGAATCTCGCTCGCTTTCAGCGGCAAGTCTTTGGTGAACGAAACGGTGTGGCTGCGCGCGGCCTTTGCCCACGCTTTCAGCTGCGCATTCGCCGGGTTGTAAACAAATACATCTTCCTCGCGCTGGTGCTTCACAATATTGCGCTTGGCTTCATAATAATTCTCCAGTCCGCCGTGGTAGGTCATGTGCTCCGGAAAGAGGTTCGTCACCACCGCAATGTCTGGTGAATATTCCAAGTCGTCCAACTGGTAACTGGAAAGTTCCAAAACAAAAATTTCGCTGGCCTTCACTGGCTCCAGCAAACTCGTCAGCATCGGCTTGCCAATGTTTCCCATCAGCCGTCCGCCGCTTAAATGCGCAATCAGCGAAGCGGTGGTGCTCTTGCCCTTGCTGCCGGTCACACCAACCACCACTGCGCGGAGCGCAGCGTTCCTGTTCTTCCGCGCCGCAAAGAACAAATTAGTAGCCGTGGTGTAGGGACGCGTGACCTTGGTCTTTGAAATCCCCGGCGTCTTAATCACAAAATCAAAATCCTCCTGCTTGCTCAAATAATTCGCATCCGTGGCTTGGTCGCCAATCTCCACTTTCAGCTCCGGCCAGCGCGCCTTCAAAAATTCCTCCGTCGCCTTACCCTCTTTTCCGTAACCCAAAATCAGCACATCATCCATGCCCAGCAGTCGAAATGGTACCGGCACCGTGGGCGCGGCCACCGTTTTGTGCACGTGCACAAAGTGCCCTCGTGGTACAAACTTGGATTTCCGGCGGCTCAGCGCATACGCCTCCTGCATTTCCTCAAAAGTCCCCACGCAATCGAACGGCTTCATTTTTCCCTGGCCCAACAAATCCAAAAACATCGGCTCCAAACTCGGCTCCGCGTACAAATCCTTTCCAAAAATCTTTATCACCTCCGCCTTCTCCATAAACGCCGACAAAAGAGTAAACACAAACACACACTTCGCGCATTCGCAGCACCACAATTTCGCGCCACGCTCTTTGTGAACCTTAAAGCTGCGATTACAGCTGGTGAACACGCCAAAATACTGTGGATAATGCGTGAACATTTCTGCGATGCGAATTTCATAAAACGGCCGAAGCAGCGAAAAATACGTCACGTCCGGCGTCAAAAATTCCCGCGTATAATTTTGCAAAAGCGTTTCAAATTCGGCGGATTTGCTCCACTGATGATTCACCTCCATGCCCTTGTACTGCACATTCCCAAAATTGCTGCTCTGCTCGTTACCCACAATCACGTAGCGGTAGTCGTATAAAACGGCGCTCAACAGTCCCAAAAACGCAAACACACCAGAGATGGGAACATGTCCGTTGGTCGTCCCCGGCAGCTCCTTAAAAATCTTCGGATCCAGTTTTCGCTCCAGCGTCAGCGCGCCTACCTTCATCGTCTTCACCACGTCAGCAACCACCGGCGACTTTCGCTCTGTCTCCACCAAAAACGCATCGAATTCAAATCCACTCGCCTTCAAAAGTTCCCCCGCCACAATCGAATCCTTCCCACCGCCAATGCCGAGCAAACTGCGGTCTTTTCGTTCAAAATCCACCGATTCTGCCCGCGCCCCCTTTTTCACTGGAAACTTCGCAAACTTCCGCGGATCTAATTTATTCCGATAAGCAAATTCCCCCAAGCCTTTACTGTAAACCGTGTTCCAAAAAGCCGCCTGTTCCGCTGTTAGTGCGTACGGAATTTCCACTTTCTCCGGGCAGTAGAGTTTGTAGTAACTGATTCCCAGCATCAGATGCACGCTTTCCAAAACCAGCCGCAGCAAATCTTTAGGCACGGCTTTCACCGCGCGCGGCAGCAGAATCTCCTCTGTAAAACTCGGCCCGCCCTTAAACGCATACGAAAACCGTACCCGCTTCTTTTTGGCGTCAAAAGAATAGGATTTAAAGATGAAACTGCGTGGCGTTTGCTTCATTAACGGCAGTTTACCACGGAGCCTCAGCTAGGCACTATTGACAGGTCTTTTAAATTATGTTAAAACAATACCCATCCTAAATTTCCATTGTTCGACACCCTTCTCCAATTCATTTTCTCGGCCTTCGCCACTCCTGTAGTTTCTGCGGAAACTTTGGAAGCGCAGGATTGGCCTGAAAAATACGCTTTGGAGATTGTGGAGGAAGTGGAGGCACCCGTGTACACCGCTAAAACCGACCTCTTAAACCTCACCGAGGAAGACCTCTACTGGGTGGTAGCCGTGTTAGACGGAGACACCCTCCTCCTCTCCGCGCCCGATCGCAGCCTTTTCCAGGTTCGCCTCCTCGCCGTGGACACCAACGAAATCAACGGACCCGATTCCACCGCCGAGTGCTACGGCCCTGAAGCCGCCCTCTTCACCATGGATTTCCTTAAAAACCGCGCCGTCCGCCTCACCGCCGACCCCGCCAACGAGGACCTCGACCCTTATGGCCGCAAACTCCGCTACGTAGACGCGCTCCAATCTGATGGCAGCTTCAGCCGCCTCAACGACGCCTTGCTCCGTGAAGGTTACGCCAGCTACCCAGATCAATATCCAACCACCACCCCGGACTATTTCAAAGCCCTCGAAAGCCAGGCCCAAGAAGCCAAGCTCGGACTCTGGGGAGCGTGCTAGAAGCCCATTCCATCTAAGTCCTCATCGTCTCTAAATAGTCTATATTCAGGCTCATCAAATCGCTTGGTGTTGAGGATAAAATTCCTGTGTAAAGGTGCTCCATCTGGATTTCCCGTCGAATCCACGGCAAAGTGATTCACCACCGGTCTGTCTGGTTTAAACTGCTCATCAAAACCTTGGTAAGCCATCACGGTGCTGCCAGGTTCTTGAGTCCAATCATGGACCACCTTTTGGCAGTCCCTAGCCACCCGTCGGTAAAAAGCATCCAGAAGTTCAAAAGTGCTTCGTAGTTCAGGGTAAACTTGCATATCCCTCATCAAGCGAAAATGTGCCTCTGTGTCTTTATAAACATAAGGGACGCGTCGTTCTGCATACATGCGCCACAAGTCTTCCAGTTGGTAGAGTTTTTGAACGGTAGGACTAGCTTGCTCCCAGGCTTGTTTGAGTAAGTCGGCATGGCTTTGAGCAGCCAATTCCAGATAAGGATGTTTAGAGTAGCCGGTAGGACCCCGAGGACCTTCTGCATGCAAAATCTGTACCACTCCTATCGTATTCGCAACGGATGGATCGTTATCAATGTGAGGAATCTCATCGCGAGGATTCACGGGTCTTTTTTCCCAGTTTGCACCAATCTGCGTGTTTTGTAGAACCGCCAATTTTGCCTTTCGCACGGCCTGAACAATCTCGGGGAGATTTTGCTTGAGCCATTTGTCCACAAAAAGTCCGCCCTCCGTAGGCACCCAGCGTTCCCCAAACGGAGCTAAGTTTTCAACCGTAAATTCTTTACCAGCCAGCCGCATATAGAAGAAAGAGGCATATTTTAAATACAAAAAATCACTATGTCAACCAGGCTTAGTAGAGGATAGGTACACCTTGTACATACCCTTTATGCCGAGACAATGGGTGGGGGCAAATTGCCCCCACCCCTCTAAATTGCACTAACGCTGAGGTCGTGACATTTTGTCACGGGCTGAAGTTACGCGACGAAGAGCTTGGTAAAAGGTATTTTCAGTAGCCTCGAAAGAATGCGATGGTAAAATAAAGCTATGACAACTACAACCATTTCCAGCATAAGTCCAAAATTAGAGATGACACTCGTTAGAAGTGCTGCAAAAGCAGCCAACAAAGACCAGCGCACCGTAGTACGAAATGCCGCCACAGGAAGGTTTGTGAACAAGAGGAAGTCCTAGATGGTGCTCACCTTCGGTTCGTGCCATTCGTTTTTCGTTTCGCGCCAATCAAATGGTCGGGGTAGCAGGACTCGAACCTGCGGCCTCTCGGTCCCAAACCGAGCGCAATAGCCAACTTTGCTATACCCCGACAATAGTGCGCTTCCACAATATGCGTAGCGCTTGCGGAGTATAGGGAAAACTTAAGCGTGGGTCAATTACCTGTCCGCATTTTCCGTATCAGCAGCTTGATCACTAGTCTGATTGTCCGCCACTCCCTCTTCGCTGTCTGGCGCCGGAGTAGGCACTTCGGTTGGCACAACAGGAGTAGGTTCTGCCGTAGCAAGAGCAGGTGCATCAGATGCTGGTGGCAGTTTTGCCAATCTTCGCTGCTCAGCCTCTATGGGTCTATAGTGGTCCGCCAGGTTTGCATAAAACTCAGGTTGAGCCTTGGCTTGTAGCAAGGCAATATTTTTTACCACCATCCCGGATTCTTCGATAATTTTTTTGTCGAGTTCGTCGAGTTGAGCCTGCTGTCTGTCCTTGGAAAGAACAAGCCAGCGTCCAGCCACCCGCACCTTTTCTTTTTGAAGGTCTTTCACTGCTCGTTCCCCTACCTCAATTAGACCTACAAGATCCCGAGCCTCTGATTCCGTAAATGGGGCCTCAGCAGCAACAATCGGAGCCACTTCAACCGGTGCCTCTCCAGCCACCACTACTTTTGCAGGTGCACTTGGAGCAGCAGCTACGAGAGGTGCCTCCGCCACTTTCTTAGTGATAAGATCTCCGGCACGAATCACCAGACGTTGTCCGGCGTCGTTGTACCAGGAATATCCTTGATCACCGTTTTGAAAGGTGAATTCACCGCTTATCTTATCAGAGGTCAAAACCAACTTTCGTTCCGCGTTAGTAGTCAAAAGTTGTTCAATACGAATCTTTTTGTCCGCTTCAGAACCGGGAGCTGCGGTGAATGTGAAGGATTTTCCATCCGCATTCCATTTAAGGTAATTTTTAGGGTCTTCGGCAGCTGCTTCAGGAGCAAGGGCTGGCGTGCTTGAAGGCGCACTACTTTGTCGTGCCACTGCTTCACGAGGTTTTCCTGTTACATAAATATATGTAACACCATTGGGCAGGGCGGCCTCACCAGCATCTTCGACTGTATATCCTGGATAGGGAGAGAAAAGGGCTTTTGTATTTGTTCGGTATTGATCCCAATCAGCCTTGCTACTAGCAGCCTCAGGAGCTTCTGATCCAGAAAGATGTGCCAAGACACGCCCCTCTTTTTTAATAACACTCACAAGGTAGCCATGAACGGTTTGGAAAGTATAGTAGTCGCCCTCTTTGGCTGACGCTAAAAATTCATCAACCTTTCGTTGCAGTGAAGCATTGCTTGGGAGACTATTTTTTGTAATAAATTCTCGTTGGGTGCCTTCGGTAGTTTTTTCACCAAATACTATTACGCTGGCGCCCCCTAATTCTTGACGAATGGTCGACTTCAGCTCTCGATAGGAATAACCCTTTTCTCCTCGCATAGACAGTGCGAGATTTCCCCGGTAAGAAGTCCATTGGCGTTTTTCTTTTCCTGTCGCGTTAGGATTTCCCGAAAGGATAATTTGTATTTGACCATTCTCAAGCACCAAGGCGCTGACGCTAAAGCCATTCGTTTTAGATGCCTCGGAAACTAAGTTAAGCCCCTCTCCCACGGCCTTGCCACTGAGAGCCCGGGCTTTTGCCATCAAGTCGTCAATAGGCATCAGCCCATGTGTGCTTATGAATTCTTGTCCGTCGGCTTTAAGTGCTTCGGGAGAAACCGCAATTTTATCTGCATCTGCAACGGCTTTTTTCTCCTCAGCTGCTTTTGCCGCTACTGCTGGCGCATTGCTATTCGTAACGAGGCGATCACGGAAGATTTTATTAAGATAGTTCACACACGCATCTTTCGTTTCAGTGGGTATACGCTCATTTAGAGGGTTATCATCTATCCATGGGTGAAGATCTGCCGCCCAATCTCTATCAAAGGTTAATGCGAGCCCACTTAGGTAAAATGGACTCTCAAGATCCCCAGGGGTGCCAGGCTCACCTTTCCCAAGAGCATTGAGCCCTGCGGCGATTAGCTCACTTGCACGCAAACAAGCATCCAGGCTGTCAAAACTGAGCTCAGTGTTACCATCGATCGTCCAATGGTCTCCGCTACCTGTTATCGTGAGACCTTTTACACCTGCAGAGATTTGGATACGTGCACCGTCGGGCCCAATCTTGACTTGAGGGAATGAAGAAGGTCCAAGGACTTTGCTTACCGCTCTTTTTAAATAAGCCGCTTCGTAATCGTCAATTTTGCTGTCGAGACCAGTAGCGTCTTTTAAGCTCACCTCTAAACCGTTTTCACCACTTTCTAGCTCATAGTAAGCCATTAAGTTTGTATATAAGGCTTGGTCTTTTGGGTTGGTGGAGGCTTTAAGCGCCGTAAGGAACTCGGCTGAAACCTTCAAACCCTGTCCTTCGGTGAGGGTTTCAAGTTGGCTAGCAACCAGTTTCTCTCGGTGAGCGTCTACAGTCTCTGCCATATTTTTAAATTAAATTTTTGTAAAAAGTTGGTCGGCATTGGCGGCGTCTTGTGCCTGTTCAATGGCCTCTTTGTTTTCACGTGTTTCGCGACGTTCATCACTGATATAGTCAGTTTGTCTTACCGCTACTTGAGCCAAAACTTCCTTAGCTTTCGCTTGGTCTTCCTCATTTCGTTCCAAAGTCGCTTTAAGTTGGCGTAACTCTTCAGAAGTCAGCTTAGGCACCAGGTGTTTGATTCGTTCCAGTTGGCTAGTGCTCACCCCAGGAAGGGTTTGCGCCCAAGCAACAAAGTTATCCGCCATTAGGTCTTGAGTCGTTGGCATTAGCTTGGCTAATCAAGAATTAAATCTTAATATTGTATCATAAAATCGCCTTCTAAACAAGTATGAAGAAGCAGTGGACTGATCTCGTCGGCCTAGCCGTAGTGGTTTCAGAAGAAGAGCGTCCGCTCGGTGTTTTGAACGGCACCTTCCTTCACCCGGAAACGGGGCAGCTCATTGGCTTTTTGGTGGGCTACACCAAGGTGCTGGTGTCGGCGGAAATTGAAAAATGGCACTCCGACTATGTAAAAGTGCGCGACGCAGACTCCCTAAGCTCCCCCATGGATATTTTGCGCATCCGCGATTACGGCCTGCGCCGCACCTTTTTAAACGGCAAACGCGTGCGCAGCAAAAATGGCAAAACCCTGGGCCGAGTGCGCGACTTTTGTTTTGATACCGCCACCTCTTCCCTGCTCACCTTTGAAGTCTCCAAAAAATTCCTGTGGATTACGTGGGCCGACCGCCTCTTTTCGTACAAAGACATTGAAGAAATCACCGACAACGCCATTATTCTGAACGTGGAGCCGGAAAAAAAGGCCATGGTCCGTGTACAAGTGCCGTTGCCAACGTAAGAACACAAAAAAAGACCCCCAGATAAAGGGGGCCTCTTTTAAATGCTTATTGATAGGACCCTGTCGGGTCTGATTACTGAATCGTAGTGGTTCCTCCATCAGAGGCTCCGCCAAGTGCAGCACCGAGGATGGTGTTGACCAGAGCGAATGATACCAAGATGAGAACGATACCCGTTGCTGCGTAGAGCAAAATCTTTTTTGCTTTTCCTACGTTGTCGTCGTTTCCGGCAGAAGTCACGTACAAAATACCTCCGTAAATCACCATGATTACAGATACGAATCCAAGGAATCCAAGGAAGTAGTTCAAAATAGTGAGCGCCAAAGATTTGAAGTCGCTTTCATTGTTGGTCGCGTTGCTGATGATATCTGGATTGTCTTCAGGAGTGATGAATCCGTTGCTAGCAAAAGCTAGGTTAGGAAGAACCTGAGAAATAAGAAGAGCGGCTCCCAAAAGTCCTGCGAAAATCAAAAGTTCGCGGAAAATTTGGTGTTTAACTAATGCTTTAACTTGCATAGCGTGGGGTTAGTGCAATTCACTCGCCATTTAAGCAGCTTTTTTAAGGCCTTGCAAGTTTCACTCACTAGCCACAAAGACCACTTCCCGCTCCAGTTTCACGCCAAATTGTTTAAAAACCTCTGCCTCGGCCAGCGCCGCCAGCTCCAAAATTTCACCCGCGCTCGCCCCGCCCGTGTTCAAAAAGAAATTCGCATGCTGCTCAGAAATCTGCGCTTTCCCCAGCCGTTTTCCTTTGAGTCCCACTGCCTCAATAAGTCGCCCCGCAAAGTCCCCCGGCGGATTTTTAAAGAACGAACCCGTGCTGCTTCCGGCCGGCTGTTTTTGTATGCGGCTTTTGGCAATTTCCCGCATTTTTTCTTGGATCGCCGTTTTGTCACCGGCGCGTAATTTAAACACCGCACTCAAAACCACTCCGCCCTCTTTTTTCAGCCGCGACTGCCGATAGTCGTACTCCAGCTCGGCCGCCGTCACGGTTTTCACGCCCTCGCCCGGTACAAAAACCGTCGCGCTTTTTAAAACATCCTTGGTCTCCATTCCAAAACACCCCGCATTTCCATACACCGCTCCGCCCACACTGCCGGGCAATCCATTCCATTCTTCCATGCCGGTTAAGCCCGCTTCCAGAGCCGCCAAAACCACTTTCGCCATTATAACTCCGCTGTCCGCATGAATCTCCTCGCCTTCCACTTTCAAACCAGCCGATTTCACCCGAATCACCAGCCCGCGAAAACCACCATCATCAAAAAGCAAATTGCTGCCGCCGCTAAACACAAATACCGGCATGTCCCGTTCCTCGGCCCATTCAATCCCCGCCAAAACCTCTTCTGTTGATTTTGCCTCTAAAAAACTATCCGCGAGGCCGCCAATTTGAAAGGTGCAAAACGGCGCCAACGGAGCGTCTTCACGAATTTTTGTTTCAATGTCCACGCCTGTATTTTAACTACTCCAGCTTGTTTTGTATACCCGCGTAGAGAGTGCGCCCCACCAGCTCAGGCAGCCACTCCGTGGAGGCACGCACATTGGGGTAACCCGCCGTTTTCAGTGCCCGGCCAACCATATCGTGTTGCAGGTTGTTGGATCGCATTAAAGCCCATCGCAGCGGCAAGGCAAATCCCTCCGCCCTAAACAGCCGCGTGTCACACAGCTCCACAACCGGTTTGTCCGCTTCCTCCGTAACTAAAACATTGTGAATAGCCACCTCGAGTTTTTCCTTATGCAGACTGCGCATCAAACCCACAAGGGCGGCAAATCCCACATAATCCACACTCCGCCCCGTTCCCCGATACAAATCCTGGCTCCGCTCGAACATCTCCGCCAATTGGCTCCCAATAGCTGGATTCCTCAAGTCGGCCACAGTCACCGGCCGCGCTTCTTTAAAAGGCTGCTCAAGCACGTAGCTTAGCTCTTTGCGCGTGCCGTCCAAGCCCTCCAGCAGCACATTGGGGTGGACCCGAGTGGGCACGTGGCGAATGCCATACTCCTGCAGCGCATCCAAATCAGCCTGAGCGGTTTCCGCGCTCATGTCCTGCCACCACGACCAGCTCGCCGGCGCCTTGAGCACCGCCGGACTGCCTTGCCGATTCTGAATATAAACCTCATGCTCCGCCCCTGAGGTGAGCAATCGGTCGGGTTTAAAAACGTTCATAAGAATGCAGCATAGCTTAACAGTAAAAATTGACAGAAGCAATTTTATATTTTAGTATAATTCACAAACCTCGCGGAACCCAATGAAAATCCCTGATTTAGTCCCCCGTCGCACCCTAGTCATCGCAGATCTTCACGGGACTCATAAAGCTTTGGAGGGCAACTTGCTGGGAGCCGGTGCCATCGACCCACAGGGAAATTGGAAACATACAGACACAGACCTGGTTTTTCTAGGCGATGCCCTTGCTGACCGTGGTACAGATGACTTTGAAGTGGCCGCAAGCATCAATCGCCTTCGTGAACAGGTACGCGCGGCCGGTGGTTCTTGCACGAGCTTGATGGGAAATCATGAAGCCATGGGGCACCGGTTTTTAACGAAAGACCCTAGAAATTTCTGCTACAAAATAAGAAACGAATTAGACGAGGAAGATCCCAATGAAGAGAAAAGAATATCTAAACCATACGTAGGACTAGGGACGCTCTTAGGTGCCGTGTCCGCCATGCGAACAGGTTCAAGCCGAACTCTTGAAGAGCTTCGTCAGCAACGAGAGGGTCTCATTTCTCCTACAGGGAAGGATCCCTTCCTGGGGCGTTTTAAAATGTCCAGTAGAGGTCGAGAAGTCATGCGATATTTCGCTAATCTGGAGCTTTTTGCGATTCACGGCAGCAGCTTATTCCTTCACACGCCCCCAACAAAAGAAATGCTAAGGATCATCATTGACGACAAGGGAACTCTAAACCCGCTTTTCCAGAAAGCCGTGGGCCTTTCCTGGAG
The DNA here is from genome assembly GCA_965230905.1 of uncultured Candidatus Peribacteria bacterium. Classification (GTDB taxonomy): domain Bacteria; phylum Patescibacteriota; class Gracilibacteria; order UBA1369; family 2-02-FULL-48-14; genus 2-02-FULL-48-14. The sequence continues at coordinate 431,815 of OZ246396.1, read as the reverse complement.
ACAAAAAAACGCAGAACGAAGTACTGACGAAGACGCAAAGAGGGTCAACGAAGCCTACCGCCTCTTTTTGCATCCTGACAATCGTATTACAAAAGTACCCACTGAAAAGGATCCCATCTGGGGCAAGCTCAAAGCCAAAGGAGTTTTAAAGGTATTTTTTGGTCACGACTACGAAAGCCGTGGACTTTGGACGACGCACCCCAAGGTGAAATTATTTGGCTTAGACTCCTCTTATGGCCGAAACCCCGCAAATACCCAGTGTGCTGCGGCGTGGCTTTACCCTGATCACAGAGTGGAAGGGTTCCATTGGGACCTAAGTTAAAAATGGAGCCACAATGTTTTCAACTTATTTTATGTTTGTATTTGGGTTTTGTCGTGAGGAGAAGCAGTATCCTTTCATCCAAATTCAGCCCTCAAGTACTTTACCGACCAATTCGCGAGTTCCATCTGTGATCAATTCAAGCTCATATTCAAGAACTTCACCCCCCCCCTGCCCTTACTAACTCAGCTTCACGTTTTGATTGAGGACCGCCTCCCACTCTCAACATCGCATCAACTGAGCTGACGAATGTTGCACTCTCATCTCCCCAATTTTCGCCAACAATTCTTACTTCATCAACGGGAAAAAGTTCATAATCTGCTGCTTTTTTACAAGCAATACCTACGGTACGCCAACCCCGGTCTCGTGCTTCTTCGTAAGCAATTTTCAATACACCCACATTGGTTAGCCCTGATACTACAGTAATTTCGGCATCGGGATGGGCTGTAGCAAGTGCGTCAAACCCTTTTTTCACCAGATCTCTAGCTGTTGTTTCATCAAAACGTGAAGGAGGGCAGTAGCCAACGACGCCAAGGTTTAGTTTTTTACCCACTTTTATAGAATGGAATAGTAAAATCTTGTAATTATACCAAAAAATAACTTTATTGAACAGATCGAGATGCCAAAAATGGAGCCACTTGTCGGAATCGAACCGACGACCCACGGTTTACAAAACCGTTGCTCTACCAGCTGAGCTAAAGTGGCGCTGGGCCAAGCGATTATATAGCAAAAAAGGATCTTTTCAACTCCAAGTCACCAGAATCTAATGGAGCCATCTACCGGAATCGAACCGGTGACCTGCGGTTTACGATACCGCCGCTCTACCAACTGAGCTAAGATGGCCCGCCACTAAAGTGAATTTAGCCTGCGTAGTATAGGCAGCCCCGTCTGCTTCTGCAAGTTTAGATCGCCAGCCGACTTTCAGCTTCCTGCACCGCATCAAACGCCGCTTGGAAGCTGTTATGCCTGCTTGGCTCCCCCATAGGCCACACCCGCAAGCAAGACATCTCGCTAGGAATAAAGGCGCCAGTTGTGGGCTGTGAAACATTAGTATAGAAACCTTTTTCGGAAAGATACTTATCAAAAATTTTCGCCGTGTGTTCATTCCAATCTGAGTGTCCTAACCAATTTAAGGTTCCTAAAATCTTTTCTAAGTTGAAACCCTTAAATGCAAGTTCTACGTTTCCATCATCTCCCACTAAATAATCTGCTCGGGTGCACAGGCGGCCTTTAAGTGGCTGAGTCGCTAAAAAAACACCGATAGGGCTCGGACGAAAAACCATATCTAATTTTTCCGAAAGTGGCACGGCTGCTGCTTCCTTAAGCGGGTCTAACACACCTCGCAAATCTCTAGCCAATCTGATTGTGGGCCCATCCGATTGCATGCGCCCCAAAGTGCGGCGCGACTCCGCATTAGGAATGTCTTGAAAAAGCACGGCTAAATTATTTCGATTCTGCCCGCCCAGTTCCGCAATTTGCATATAGTAATCCTTAAAACCCTCACAAAGGTAAGCAAAGGGTTCATCTGGATTCCGATGGCCTTCAGGATCTGCAATAAAAACATCTCCTGCGGCGAGCATTTGGTCTCGCGATTTAAGTTTGAGGTTCATAAGGTGAAATTAAAGAGATCACCTTACCCACGCTCACCACCCATAGTCAACTCCTGGATCGTAAGTGAAACTGAAAACCACCGTAGCGTAGCCCTCATAAAAGCTAATCCCTACGTCTGTGTAGTACCACCGGGTCATAGTGGCGTTGTGACTGAAACTTCCCTGCCATGCCTCCAAATATCCTTGAGGATCGGGATTGTAGGAAAGCATCAAAATCTCTCCATAACAATACGTGCCCGAGTCGATACATCGCTGAGTGTGGGAGCTGCCGTTTTTTCCTTCATGACTATAAATACCTGTTTCGTACATCCATTCAGAGTGCAGAAGTGCCGCTCGATTTAAATTCAAATCATCGTCCAACGGATCCAAGCCCAAATCTGCTCGATAGTCGTTGAGCAGGGCTAAGAATTCCTCCTCCATCGCATCCAGCCCCTCCCGATCCAAGCCCTCCTGAGTGAAATCATAGTCTCCCGTCAGGCGGTACATAATCTCCGCCATTTCACCACGATTCACCCACTGGTCTGCACGCTCATAAGTTTCTGGTAAAAGCTTGAGATCCTCTGCTTGATCCATCACGCCTTCATACCAAGGATCCGTTTCCTCGATCGGATAATCATAGGAACCCAGGGTAATTTTCAAAGCCTCCGCCATATTGATGGTGCTGTCGGGTTCGAAGTCGCCGCTTGGGTAGCCCTCCACAATGCCCAGTTCTTTCGCTGCGCAAACATAGGGAGCATACCACTCGTCTAAATCCACATCGGGGAAACATTTTTTACTATACGCGTTTCCCGCCACGGTCGGGTCTCTTGCCGTCATGACAATCTTCAAAAACTCCGCCCGATTGATTTCCTGATCAGGTTTGTAGCTGCCATCATCGTAGCCCTCCACAACGCCTTGATCGCTTAAATATTCAATCGCCTCTGCATAAGTATGGCCTTCATCCACATCATTATAGGCAAGAACGCTGCTTGGAAAAGCAAAAAAAACTGAGGAGTAAAAGTACGCGGGTGATTTTCACGGCTGGTCGATTCTAACAGCAAATCTTTTAATGTCAATAAAAATGGTGGGCAGGGAAGGATTCGAACCTTCGAAGGCAGAGCCAGCGGATTTACAGTCCGCCCCATTTGGCCACTCTGGAACCTGCCCAAAGCTGAGCGATTATAGCGAAATCAGCGGATAACGCAATACTTGAAAATCCCGTTTATTTGGCTCTCCAGTCTTTGTGCACAGCTGTGCCATCTACCCACTTGGCGACTCGGTTAGCCGGTGTGCGGTCGGTTTGGTCCCAAAAGGAACTGGGTCGGAAGCCCGGTACGTGGGGTGCACATATAGGCGATTTTTCTGCAGCTTTTTCCCTCAGGCCTGCTGGTATGCGGCTCACGGCATTACGGTGGGTCTTGTCCTGTTGAATAAGGATAGGGAAAGCCTTTGGAGGTGGAGCCTGACGACAAGAACGCACCATTTCCACGGGAACCGCCCCGCCCACAAGTTGATTTAAGCCCCTTAAAATATGGTTGGGCAAAGAGGGAGCTGATGAGTGGGACAAAACCATCCGTGCGGCTTCAACAAGTTCAGGCCCATGTTCTCCTCTGTGAAACTGACGCTTTATATCAAATGCCTGGTCTTTAAGTTCGCCCAAGGTGAGCTGTTCAGGGGCCGCGAGTGGTGGGGTGCTTTGTTCCATAACAAGACGGCATCTTAACATATAAGCAAATTTCCGCAAGTCGAGGCTGGCGGCCCCAGTTTCCTTTTGCTATACTCCAGGCAACTTATGCCTCAATTCATAGTCCAAGGTGGTCAGCCACTCAAAGGAGAAATCAGCATCGGCGGCTCCAAAAATGCCGCGCTGCCTATTTTGGCAGCCACTTTACTCGCGACCACGCCCAGCACCCTTCACAACGTTCCGGACATTTCGGACGTGCACGCATTTTTAAAGATTCTGAGTGGCCTCGGCGCGGACGTGAGTTTTGACGCCGGAACCGTGACCGTGAACCCGTCTCGGGTGGCCTCCGCACAAATCGACCCAAGTCTCGTGAAGCACATGCGCGCCAGCATTTTGCTGCTCGGCCCGCTGCTCGCACGTTTCCGCGAAGTAGACCTCGCCTTCCCCGGCGGCTGTGTACTCGGCAAACGCAGTGTTCACGCGCACCTTCACGCCCTCACCAAACTTGGCGCCGAAATTATTGAAAGCGACGAATCCATTCACTTAAAAGCCGCGGCCCTGCAGCCTGCGAATATTATTATGGCCGAAGCGTCCGTGACCGCCACCGAAAACGCGGTGATGGCCGCGGTGCTCATTCCCGGCACTACCACCATTCGTTGGGTGGCCATGGAACCGCACGTGCAAGACCTCTGCCGGTTTTTGCAAAAAATGGGCGCCGACATTTCCGGCATCGGTTCGCCGACCCTCACCATTCAAGGTGGCAAACCCCTCACCGGCGTGGACTATTCCGTGACCTCCGATTATCTCGAAGCCGGCACCCTCGTCCTCGCAGCGGTGCTCACCAATGGCGATGTGCGCATTAAAAACTGTCCCGTGGAACACCTCGACAGCTTCTGGCAAAAACTCGAAGAAGTGGGCGCGAAGTTTGAGCTTAGCGAAAACGAAGTTCATATCCTCCCACACGGCGAACTCCATGCCGTGGAAAAACTCCAAACCTCCGTGTATCCCGGTTTCGCAACCGATCTTCAAGCGCCTTTCGCCGTGCTGCTCACGCAATGTGAAGGTACCAGTGAAGTGCACGAAACTTTGTTCGAAGGCCGTCTCAACTACCTCCCCGAGCTGGAACGCATGGGCGCCACTGCCGAACTCCTCAACCCTCACCAGGCCACCATCACCGGCCCCGCTCGCCTCAAAGGCGCGCCCATCGTGAGCTGGGACATCCGTGCCGGCGCCGCCATGGTACTCGCCGCCCTCATAGCCGAAGGCGAAACCATCATCAGCGACATCAACTACATCGATCGCGGCTACTCCCGCATCGACGAAAAACTCCGCAGCCTCGGCGCCAAGATTGAACGACGTGCTTGATTCAGAAAATTTTAACGATATAAAATATACGGATTACAACTGAAAGGTCCTGCATGATGGTCAGTCTTCACGCGGTCCCTTTCGTATGGTGGCCTAAAGAGAGAGGGTGAGTATTCACTCACCATACAATGTTATTCAAAACTCGCCACCCAAACTGAGTCATTTAGCTAAAGAATTGGCATATTTTTTGTTATACTTTTCTTGTTATTTTAACCTGCAAATACATGAAAATCTCCGACGAAAAACTCTACCAACTATGTAAACAATACGGCGCCCAGGCAAGGCAGTGGCGGCAGAAGTTCATCGGCCTACTTCCGGAGGTGAATCGCCGCCGCCTCTATGAGAAAAAAGGTTTCGAGTCCATCTTTGTTTTCGCAGCCAAGCTAGCCGGACTTTCCCAAGAACAGGTGCGTTTAGCGCTCAACCTGGAAAAGCGATTTTCAGATAAACCGTCTCTCAAAAATTTGTTACTAGATGGCGAGGTGAGTCTGAATAAGCTCACCCGTGTTGCTTCCATTGCCACCGTGGAGAATGAAGAAGAGTTGGCGGAGAAAGTGAAGCTTCTATCCCAGCCAGCACTGGAGACTTTGGTGAGAGATGAGCGTCAGATCGCAAGCGAGAATGGCTTAAATAAGGCACTATTTGACTCAAAAAGTCTGCGACCGCAGACTTTAAACTTTGAATTATCTCAAGACCTCATCACCCAACTGAATGAACTCAACGCTCAGGGCAAAGATGTGAGCCAACTCCTAACCAGCCTCTTAACAGAGCGAAAAGAAAAAATTCAACAAAAAAAAGAGCAACTCGCTCAAAACACAAAGCCCACCAGCTCTCGTTACATGTCCGTTGCAGTCCGTGCCATTATTGAAGAAGAATATGGACAAAAATGTTCCATAAAAACCTGTCTACGCCTGGCCACAGAAATCCATCACAGTCAGCGCTTCAGTCTCGCGAGCACTCACGATCCTAAGTACCTGGCTCCCTTGTGTCACGAACACCACAGCATTGCTCACACGGTGGATCAAAAAGTGCAAGTTCACCGCTCTGTCCTTACCTCATAGCCTCCCTCCCCAAAAATCACCGCAATCCTCCCCTCCAAATCCGTCCGCCACACTTCCATGTCCAAATCTCCCGCTTTTTCCAGCGTCTCCGAGTGTGGGTGTCCATAGTCGTTCCCGGCCGCGCAGGAAATCAGCATGAACTCCGCACCCACCGCTTCCAAAAACTCCAAAGTGCTACTGCTCTTACTCCCATGGTGTCCGGCCTTTAAAAGGTCCGCCTCCATGTCCACGCCGGCCGCCAAAAGCGCTTCTTCCACCTCCATTTCCGCATCTCCCGTAAACAAAATACTCACATCTCGCCAGCTCGCCCGGATCACCGGCGACGCGTTGTTCACATTGTCCATACTGTCGCCCGTGTAAGGTTCAAACGGAAACAAAACGTCCAGCCGTAAGTCTCCAAATTCAAAGTCATGCTCGTCGTCCGCAAAACTATACGGAATGCCCCGCCGCCCAATTTCCTCCATAAAAGCTTCATACGCTTCGTTCCCATAATCCGGCGCGCTCAGCATCACTTCGCCAACGTCGAAGCGCTGCAGCACGGGCACCAGCCCGGCCACATGGTCCTCGTGCGGATGCGTCAAAATCACCAAATCCAGCCGCCGGTCAAAAGGCGACAGCACCTCGCCCAGCTCCTCCAAAACCGCGCTCCCCGGTCCGCCGTCTATCAAAATATTTTCGCCACTTTCCGTGCGCAGCAAAATCGCATCGCCCTGCCCAATGTCCAGCATGTGCAGTTCAAAAGTCGCCGGCAATTTTAGCCAGGCCTGCCCCAGCGCCAATGCCGCTGCCAAAACCACCACCAGCCATAATTTCTTTTTCATTCCTTCACGCTAGCAGAATTTTCCTGACAAATACCTGAAATTTTCCTGACATTTTTGTGCCCGAATTGCCTTGCCGCCAATTAAGTATTACTTTATAATAAAGTAGGCTAAACTTAAAAAGTAATACATTTTAAAAATGAACTACACCACTGCGATGACCATCAAGGGACAGATCACTATCCCCAATTTCATCCGTAAGAAAATGCAAATCCAGAAAAATACGAAGCTCAGCGTATTTTTAGACGAGAAATCAGGGGAAATTCGAGTTAAGCCACTGCCCAACTTTTTTGAGCTTGCAGGTTCTATGAACGTGAAAAATAAAAAAGACGTAATGAAAGCTCGTGAATACATGGAAAACAACTATGAAAGAATCTAAATTTTTTATCGATACCAATATTTTTCTCCGGGCTTTTGTTCATGATGTCCCCAAGCAGGCCATAGAAAGTTTAAAGTTCTTAGATAAAGTCAGCTCAGGCAAATATGAAGCCTTCACGTCTACTTTGGTGCTCTCTGAATTTGCGTGGACCTTGCGTAGTTACTACCATCTGAACAAAGAGAAAGTAGTGATAGCGCTTCAATCATTACAAGGCGTTCACAATCTAAAAGTGGTGGATCATCAAAACATGGAGCTGGGAGTGGATCTTTATGCAAATCATTCAGTAAAATACACAGATGCATTGATTGCCTCTGCACCTGAAATTCAAAGTGGAGAGTGGGCAGTGGTTTCCTATGATAAAGACTTTGATCGATTGGGCTGTAAGAGATACGAGCCAAATGCTTTTTAAGCATAAAAAAGAGGGAAAACCACTCTGGGCCTCCCTCTTTAAATCATTGTTAGTGTCGTCCGACTAGAGCTGTTTCTTGCGTCGGCTGGCGGCTCCCGCCCCAAGAAGCGAAAGCGCTCCCATGAGTAAGAGTCCAGGTCCGGTCTTAGGCAAGGCCACCGTGGTGAGCACTCCCTCCGATTCGTTCCCGTTTTCATCCACGGCCGTCACTTTGAAGGTGTAGGTTTCACCGGCGGTGAGGTCCTCCACTTCGTATTCGCTAGCGCTCCGTGCCACCTTGATGGCGTCTTCAAAGGTCATTCCTCCATCCATACTTTGGTAGAGCCAGTATTCAGCCAGGTCACCCGCAGTGTCCACACTGGAAGTCCAGGTGAGCAAGATGCTGGTGTCGCCACTCACTTTAGACAAGAAATTAGTGACGTCTTCAGGAGCAATCAAATCCGCGAGGTCGAGGGTTTTTGAGGTGAAGTCCACGCTCATGTTTTCTTCAGAAAGGGATTCGCCATCTTCATTGAAGACGGTGTCGTCTAGGGTGAGCACGTAGTCGTACCCAGCATCCATTTCTTCAGTTACGAGCGTCACTTTAGTGGCGTCGTCTTTGTCGATGCTAACCGCAAGGACTTCAATTTCTTCGCTAGCGTCGTCTTCCAATTGAATGGTGAAGGCGTCCGCGTCGGCAGAAGCCACTTCCTGAGTGAAGGTGAGTTCAAGCTCGTTCACATCGGTGGCGTCCACATCTGCAATCATGAACGCGTCGCTCGTCTTTTCAACATCTACTGGAGTCGTTTCTTCTTTTACAACGCCGCTTCCAGTGAAGTAAGCCGTATCGGAAGTTCCGCTTTCAATAGGGTTTCCAGCAGCGTCGCTAATGGAAATTCCGGCGGTGAGTTCATATTCGCTGCCAGCTTCTTGGAGGTCGGTCACCAAGAATACGGTGGCTTCGTCATCTGAAAGGTAAGCGCTGATGATTTCAAGCGGTGTTCCGTCGGCTGCAATTAAGGCAAAGGCAGAACTAGGGTCGCTAGGCAATTCCACCATTTCAGAGAAGGCCACTTCCACGAGGGAGTTGGTCACCGCGCTCGCGCTTTTAACGGTTGGAGCGGTGTAGTCAGCAATTTCAGAAGATTCTGGAGTGGCTTCCACTTCCTTAGAATAGAATTCGGATTCGTTGCCTTCGTCATCGTAAGCGGTGACGGCAAAGTAGTACGTCACTCCATTGGTGAGGTTGTCTACGGTATAAGTAGTAGTGTTTTCCGCATCAATAGAAGGAAAGGTATAAGAACCTCCCTTTTCCGCAATGGGTTGGAGTCCGGAGTAAACATAGTAACCTTCCACGCCTGTGTCGTCAGTTGCAGCGTCCCAAGTGAGGGTCACTTGACCATCTCCAGGAACCGCATCGAGCCCTTCCACTACGGAAGGAAGCAGCGAAGTGTCTACAATTTCAGCGCTAGCCGCCAACCCTCCCACAAGGGAAAGCACGCACGTGAGTGCGCATACTCGACTGCTGAGTCGCAGAATTTTAGAAACGTGTGCCATACGTGATTTGGTTAACTTTTGTTTTTAAATCTTATTATTATATCAAATTTTCACTGAAAGAGCAACCGGCCTGACAATTCACTTATTTAAGGTAAGGCTGGAGAGCAGTCTTGAATTTAGTACACTCATTGGTAAGTAGAGCCTTTTCTGCATCATATACAGTCTCCTGAAAAGACTCTTCCTGGGCATAAGTTGCTTTAAGCCTTGCCTCCGCTGAATTTATGATCGAAAGGACTGCTTCACAACGTGCAAGAGCGATTACATTTATAGTCACTGGTGTTTTTTGATCTTGGCTTAGGCCATCCGCCCAGTTGGGCCGTAAGTACTTTTGTGAGATTGATTGGATAATCTCTGCAGAGGGTGTCGTGAACGTCAACCTTGTTGGGAGCCAGCCCCGAGGAGTACCTTCATATACGAAAGAAGCAGTTGAGGCCAATGTAGACAGCGTGAATGACTTGCTGAGGTCATATTTATGGAAGGCACGTCTATTTGGCGTTGGTACGTCAACAATCTTTAATCCGGACTCGTCAAAATTAGGTATTGAATCAGGTTCAGTAGGCTCATTGATTATATCCTCAATCCATTCAGGATTATTTGGGGGCAGCACAGTTTCCACAGGAATTGGGTCATCATCCGCATCAAGCTCAAAATCGATTTCGCCTGAAGGTGCGGCCGCCACCGATGTTTCCGCACTGTACTGAGGCAGGAACTTAAAACGTGGATACGCCTTTTCAAGAGATCGAAGTGATGCATTGTACTCACGCAGCTCGCTAGCTGTAAGTGTCGCCCTATTTTTCTCAAGATAGATTTGAGTGCCAACATAGATTATATTGCTAAACAACTCTTCTGGGCTTGATCCTGTATAAAAAGAGCTGCTGCCATCTACATTAGTCTCAGTGACATACATTCTACCGAACGCTGCATCTATAGAGAGGATAGTGGTATCTTCTCCAAAGTTGCCTGGTTGTTCCACGCCATTAATATATATACGGTTGGTCTGGATCTTAAGCCCCCATTCTTTCATCAACTCTGCTCCCGCTGGAGTAATTGGTATTGAAAAGGTGTTCCTGTTCTCCAGGGCATCCCGCTCGCGCCTCGCCGCTACATCCGCTTCAGGAATTGGCTCACTCGCCGCCACCTCCGCAGGAGCCACTGGCTCTGTAGCAATGTACTCACGATATTTTTCATCGAGCTTATGTTCGGCTTTAGCTTCATCAAGGGCTTCTTCCCATGCATTCATAATTTGGAGGTATCCGGCATAAAGAGTCACCTCTTCCGGGAGATACGTCTTGCCAAGAGCAGCTTGCGCCTCAACAAAAGCGGTCACTTTAGCCGGATCAACGGCTGGGGTGTTTTCGCCAATGTAGATTTTATCTCCAGCGGCAGTTGTGAGCTGCATCCTCCAAGCAGCGCTACCATCACTCAGTGGTGTCCCAATATTTCTACTGTTGACAGTTAAGTAAGGCGCCAAGGAAGCATCTTCAGGTTTGTATTCATCCACAAATCCATCCGTGTGAGCCCATGCATTTCGCAAAAAGGTTCCAGGGGCATTTTTTATCAGTTCAGGGGTAACTGCGGGAGCAATACCCAAAGCCTCAGCTGCTTTTTTCGCGCCGGTTTCATTTGAGGCTGCAGGCGCTGCAGGCGCCACAGGCTCAGCCCGCTCAGCCCGAAGCTTTTGAAGAGCCCGAATATTAAGCTCAATCTTGTCTAAGCGTGTTTGGGTACTAGCCTCAGCCGAAGCCAATTTTTGATTCAGCTCCACGAACCACTTTTCTGAAACCTCCATCTCAACGCCCTTTTTATAGAATTCAGCTAGTTCCTTTTGCTCTGCTTTACTTAAATCGTCAGGACTTTTCTTGGCCAAACTCAAGGTGTGTTCGACGTACCACTCTAAATAGTAAAGTTGTGCAGCGGGGCTTAATTCATTGAGCCGAGCAAGGTCTTTCACCTTAATTTTATCTAAAATGTTTTCTTTAATCGCCTCATCTATCTCGCCTGCAAAATAGTCATAAAGATTCTCTGTAGGCTGCCTTTCTACGGATTCCCATGTAACTCCCAGTCCCTTTCTTGCATCTTCCTTTATAGTAACGGAAGCATCTAAATAGCTAGTCGCCTCTTTTGGAACAATAATTTGGTAACGCTTTACATCGGTTTCTCGCGGTCCGTATTTAATCGAAACCGTTTTACCCTTGGAGTAGTTGGTGAACATGTCTGCTTCATCAGCCGGCTTATCTTCCTTTTTATCATCAGAGGCATCCTTGAAAGTAATAGTCACGCCTGGAAAACTAGACGCCAATCCTTCAATGCGCCCTCTTACCTTCGGCCATTCCGCCTTTAGCGCTTCATCGCGAGAGAGCTCAGTCTCCGGCGCGGTTTCTTCCTCGGGTTCTTCTTCAGCAGCATCGGCTTCCGCCTCTACTGGGGCGTCCTCCGCAGAGTCAGGTTCTTGCACCTCAGGATCAAGTCCCGGTACTGCAGGGACATCAATAACTCCATCATCATCAAGGTCAATGGCGTCTTCACCACGACGCTCGACTTCTGCACGTTTTGCTACGGCTTCTTCTGCCATGAGCGCCGCGTACTTTGTCTGCGCTTCTTTAGCTGTTTCCCATGGAAAAAGTGGGCTAGTGAAGGTTTTGTCGATGCCGTCTTCTTTATAGTTTACCGTCACCACTCCATCTGTGAGCGTTACCGTGGCACCGATGGGCAAGAAGTTTGCATCTCCACCTTGTCCTTTAAATTCCTTGTAAACCGTTGCGTAAGCCAAAAGACGAAGATCTGGGAAATCAGTGAACGCTCTGGTGATCAAAGGGCTGTTCTTTTCCAGAACTTGTAAAAGGCCATTTTTGGAGTACGTGGAATCGATTTCTACGACTCCAGCCATGTCGTAAGCATCTTGAGGTCCCACCACATCGGTGAAAACGTCCACATAGAGTTGCAAGGTTTCTTTTTTGGTACTGGTCCGAATATCTTCTGCTTGTTGAGCGACTCTTTCAGCCAAAGCCTTTGCTTCTGCGCTCGATTCACCCTGTTCATTCACCCAGCGTTTAGTTTCTTTGGCCTTCGCTCCTTCGCCGCCAAAAAAGTTGCCGCCTTCCAAAAATATGCGGCGAGCAGGATTCTCGAATTCATATGCATTTTTGAGGAAGAGCTTGGCCATAACGTGGGTTTTATTTTTATTTTTCCTATCATTTTATCACAAAGCCCGCTTTTTTACTAGTGCTTGAGAACCGGCTTGCCAGGAAGCCCAGAAACCTCTTCGGCGCCCAGACTTTCACCCAGCTGCAACCATGCCTCGCTGTGCTTGCCGGGAAGCCATGCCCAATTCCATTCCACGCTCAGACTTTCCGGGAAGCCAATAGTGAGCTGCGGCGCCAGATCGGAAGTGGATTCTTTGAGCACACTCGCCACCACCGCAAACGCCTCTTCTCCCGGCTCGCCCAAATACGCGGCCGAAGCGGAGGAAGAAAAGCGGAAACGCACCAAATTTCCATGGTACTTTTCACTCACCGCCACAGGATTTTCAAAATCAATCAAACCATCGTCCAGCGGGTAGATGGTCCAGGTCATAATGGGCTTGAGGCCCTCGGGAAAAACACTCAGCGTCAGGTAGCGGAGCGTGTAGGGCCCCGTGGCGTCGAGTGTGAACCGGAAAACTTCCGCTTGCGAACTGTAAGAAAGCGTTTCACTTTGCTCGGGTATGCTGACGCTAAGCCCCACTTCGGCGGCGGTGTCCGCCTCCCAATCTTCCGCCAGAATCACCTCAGGTTCCAAAAAAGTCGCCTCGTAATTTTGTATGGCTTCCGTGGGGGACAACAGGTTTGCCAGAACCGCAATCCCGAGTGTGATTAAAATACTGAAACAAACCCAGAGTAGTGAACGGCGCATGGTGGCTTGGCGTGAAGTGAATTAATAATATATATTGATGTGACTTACGTCACCTTTTTCTTAGCAGACCCTCCGGGTCCGCCTGCCAAATGCAACACTCAATTTTACACAGTCTCAACCCCGCGCAACAGGACGCCGTCCGTGCCACCGAAGGCCCCGTGCTCATCATTGCCGGAGCCGGTTCCGGCAAGACCCGCGCCCTCACCCACCGCATCGCCTACCTCATTCAAGAGAAGGGCGTGCATCCGTGGAATATTTTGGCCGTGACCTTTACGAACAAAGCCGCCGGCGAAATGAAAACCCGCGTCGTGAACCTGCTCGGAGGCGAAGGCGCCACGCTCCCCACCGTGGGAACTTTTCATGCCATCTGCGCCCAGATTCTACGCCGCCACATCCACGAGCTTGGCTACGAAAACCAATTTGTAATTTACGACACCAACGACCAAGTGGTACTGATGAAAGAGATCATGCGCGACCACCACATCGACGAAAAACAAGTGAACCCAAAGGCAGTGCTCGGGCAGATTTCCCAGGCTAAAAATATGCTCATGGACTCCGAAAGCTATCAAAATTCCGCGCACAATGCCTTCACCGAAAAAGTGGGCCAATGCTACAAATCCTACCAAGCCCGCCTCGCCAAAAACCAAGCCCTCGACTTCGACGATCTGCTCATGAAAACCGTGCTGCTCTTCCAAAAATATCCTGAACTGCTCGACCAATACCAGGAGCGTTACCGCTACATTTCCGTGGACGAGTACCAGGACACCAACCACGCCCAATACACACTCGTAAAAATGCTCGCGGAAAAATACCGCAACATTTGCGTGATCGGTGACCCCGACCAAAGCATCTATTCCTGGCGCGGCGCGAACATTCAAAACATCATGGACTTTGAAAAAGATTACCCAGAAGCGCTCGTGATAAAACTCGAACAAAACTACCGTTCCTCGCCCATTATTTTGGACGCGGCGCACAGCGTGATTTCCCGCAACCTGCATCGCAAAGAAAAGAAACTCTGGACCGAGCGCGACGGCGGCAGCAAAATTCAAATCCTCAAAACCCGTGACGAGCGCGACGAAGCCATGCGTGTTGCTCAGGCGATTATGGCGCATGTGCGACAACACGAAACTCCGGCGTATAGCGAGTTCGCCGCCCTCTACCGCACCAACGCTCAATCTCGAGCCATTGAAGAATCTTTTATGCGCTTCGGCATTCCGTACAAAATCGTGGGCGGCGTAAAGTTCTACCTCCGCAAAGAAATTAAAGATCTCGTGGCCTACCTCCGCGTCATCCTCAATCCCGAAGACAGCATTTCCGTGCTCCGCATCATCAATGTGCCCGCGCGAAAAATCGGCCCAAAAACATTGGAAATTTTGCAGAACTTTGCGGTCGTCCGCGACCTTTCCATTTTCCGCGCCATGGAACACGTTCATGAAATCCCTGAACTCGCCGGCAAAACAAAACACCTCGAAGCCTTCACGGTGCTCATGCGCCACTTCCAAAAACTCAGCGAAGAATTCGCCGTGGGCGGCCTCCTCAAACACGTCATTTCCGGCTCCGGTTACAAACAATATTTGCTCGAAGACAAATCCCCCGAAGGCGAAGCCCGCTTCCAAAATATCCAAGAACTCATCACCGTAGCGGACAAGTACGAAGGCCTCGAACCCCGCGTCTCGCTGTCCACTTTCCTCGAGGAAATCACCCTCATGACCGACCTGGACGATGTGGACGAAAGCCAAAATTCCGTCACCCTCATGACCCTGCACAGCGCCAAAGGTCTCGAATTCCCCGTGGTATTTATGACCGGTCTCGAAGAAGGAATCTTCCCCCATTCCCGCTCGCTTTTCGAACCCCAAGAGCTCGAAGAAGAACGTCGCCTCATGTACGTGGGCATCACTCGCGCCATGGATCATCTTTATCTTTTGCACGCCCAACAGCGCATGCTCTTCGGCGAGTTCAAACAAAACGCGCCTTCCCAATTCCTCCTCGATATTCCCGTCGAGTTGGTCGAAGGTTACGTCGCACCCACCACTCAAACCTACACCGGCCGCCCCATTCCCGTAGAGGAAGACTACAGCAACCTCGACCCCATTGAACTCTACGAAGGCGACCTCGTACGCCACCGCAGTTTCGGTGAAGGCGTGGTCATGAAAATCCAAGGCGGCATCGTCACCGTCACCTTCAAAGACCCCAGCGTCGGCACCAAAAAACTCTCCGCCAGCATTGCGCCCATCGAGAAGTTGAACTAAACTGAAGCCATGTTCAAACGTTTCCAAACCCCCGTTTCCTATTATTACCGCTCATGTGGGGGCTTGTCTGCGTATTGACGCAATTTCTTTTTCTAAGAAACCCAAGCCTCCGATTCCCGGGGCTATTTTTTAATCTTCCCATATGAACGATCCCATCACCGACATCTCTTTCCTCTCCCTCGACCACCCCGGTGCCAACGACCCAGTGTACCGCGCGCGCCGCAACGAAATTGCGCTCATCGCCCGCAACTACCTTGCTGACCGCAGCACCGTGCCAACCGTCATTTACACCGACGAAGAAAACCGCACCTGGCGCGCCGTGACCGAAAAACTGCTCCCGCTCCACCGCGACCTCGCGAGCAGTGAATACCTTCTGGCCAAAGACCTCCTGCCCATTTCCACTCACGCGGTTCCGCAACTCGCCGTGCTCGATAGCGAACTCAAACGCTTCCACGGGTTCAGCGTGGGCCCGGTGGAAGGCCTCATCGACGCGCGCATTTTCCTCAGTCTGCTCGACCAAAAACTCATGCTCTGCACCCAGTACATCCGCCACTCCAGCCGCCCCGACTACACCCCCGAGCCCGACATCGTTCACGAAGTCATCGGCCACGTGCCCATGTTCACCGACAAAGATTTTGTCGACTTCTCCCGAATGATCGGCACCGCCGCCCTCAAAGCCACGCCCGAAGAACTCGTGCAAATCGAGCGTCTCTACTGGTACACCATTGAGTTCGGTCTCATCCAAGAACGCGCCGGCCTCAAAGCCTACGGCGCCGGCCTGCTTTCTTCCTTTGGCGAAATCCAGCACTGCTTCACCGAGGCCGTGGAGCGCGTGCCCTTCACCTTGGAAGAAGTGGTCGCAACCCCCTACGACTACTCCCACATGCAGTCAAAACTTTTTATTATTTCTTCGTTCCGCGAGCTCCGCGAAACCGCTGAAAAATTCCTAACCCCTATCTTATGCCGAAACTAAGCCGCAGCTTCACCTTCCCCGATTTCCCCGCCGCTCTGCGTTTTGTAAACGCCGTGGCCGCCCTCGCCGAACAAGCGAACCACCATCCCGACATTCACCTTTATTATAACAAGGTGACCATCGAAAGCTGGACCCACAGCGCGAATGCCGTCACCGAAAAAGACCACGCGCTCATGCAAGCCATCGAAAATCTAATCCCATCTTTATGAACCGCCCCACAAACATCATCAACATTGCTAACCTTCCTGAAACCTCCGTTTCCAGCGGAGAAAAATTTCAATTCACCAAAAAAAGTCTCAGCCAAAGTACCGGCGCACAAAAAATCGGCTGCCGTATCTACGCAGTACAGTCTGGAAAACGAGCCTGGCCTTACCACTTTCACTATGGCAATGAAGAAGCCATTTTCATTCTGGAAGGGTCAGGAACTTTAAGACAAAATGGACAGGAATCTCCCGTGCAAAAGGGTGACTACATCGCCCTCCCAGTCGGTCCAGAATTCGCCCACCAGCTCATAAATACGTCTGAGACCCTGCTCACTTACTTGTGTATTTCTACCATGATTGAGCCCGATATTTGCGTCTATCCAGATTCAAACAAAGTTGGAGTTTTTGCAGTGGACGCACCCGGCATGCCTGTCACTGAAAAGACTCTCGAAAAATTCTTCCTGCAAAACGAGGTGGGCTACTACGAAGGAGAGTGATGGACAAACTCGCAAGATATTCTAAAGCTCACCGCTGGCGGTGAATAGTACTATGAATTGTCAGCGATGCAAGTTATGGCACGATTCACCCCCGGGGGTGAATCCTACAACATTCTTCCACCTAGCAAGCTTCCATCGCACGCCAAAACATGGTATAATCTTTAGATTTTACCAAAAACTATGCTAGTAACCGACGCCGATGAATTGGAGGCAAGCCGCCAAGCGGAAGCCTCAGAAGTGCGACACGCCGAACCTGAACTGGCACCTCCGCTAGCCGCAGAACTCCACCAAACCCATGAAGCTGTGGCCGACCTCGACCTTGGCATCGAGCACCAACAACTAGAAAGCAGCTACGGCACCGCACCAGATGATTTCGCACAAGATCCGCTCATCGTGGACCAGCAAGCCGCCACACGACTGGACGCCCTCCGCGTTATTCAATAAGACACGGATTCACGCTCTCCGCAGCCGCGCCCTTCCCTAAGCTGGAGCCCATCAGCATGTTCAGCGTGATTTCCTCACCGCTGTTCACCGCGCTAAGAATTTCGGCCTCCGCAGCGTCGCCAAGGTGCGCGGAACTTTTCAATTCGCCCTCTTCCAAAACCCCCAATTTCAAATAAAGCTGTTCGCGGGCAATGTTATCAATCGCGAGTTTGCCAGCCATCGCATAAAAATAATCAAAGGCCTCACTGCCGTCATCGGAAAGCACCAAGTAGACAGCGTCTACAGTCTCGCCAGAAAAAGGCGCTTCCATCTCCGCCGTTTGAACCTCGCCTGTCATAGAAAACTGTCCAACGCCCTCGTGAAAAGGCGAGTTGGAAACCACCATGGTGGGGTCGCTATCTAAGCAAAGCGCAGGGTCCAAACTGGCCGTGCTCGTCACCTCACAACCTGCCAATAAAACCGCTGTAAAAAGTAAATGTTTTTTCATAATATAAATGTTAATAAATTTGTTGTGGCCGTAGGCACTCGCTTCTGCTCGGCTTTGCCACTAGTAAGAGGAATGGTGCCCGCTGCCAAGATAAACTTGAGAGCGGGCACCGGCCGTAGTTCACCAGGCACGAGGCCGGGTCTTCTACACACAGCGGTGCGGGACTTTCCAGACAAGCCGGAAATTTGCCGCAACGCCATGGCGTCTGCGCTAGAACTTTGGCCTTTTCCTCTTACTCGACTTTCTCTACTCGACTTCCACGCTCATGATCAGCCCGGAGTTTACGGTGCTGCGGTTTTCTGCCGTCATCCAGTAAGTGTACACCGCCGGATCCCGCAAAGTCTTTTCAAACTCGGCGTACCAGCGGTCGCTACCTGCGTCGTCGGTTTCCATTTCGAACGTGTAGAGCTTCGCATCCGCGGCCGAGACAATATTCATCATCACGGTCGGTTCGTCGTCGCTTTCCACGTACAAGGACCAGTGGAACTCGGTTTCATCCGCGTTGCCATCGGCAGGACTCTGTCCGTAGTACCCCAGTTCCGGCACGTCGCCTTCGCTGTCGTCCACTTCAATGCTGTGCACGGAACTGGTGTCGTTTCCGTCACCGTTGTCCGTCTTCACCCAGTATTCGTATTCGGTGTCGTCGTCGCGCAGTGTCTTCTGGTAGGTGAACACGTAGGGGCTATCGCGGCTTTCGGTTTCCATTTCAAACTCGTAGTCCACGCCGTCGTTCGGGTTGGTGATGATCAGCGTGGCGTCCGGCTTTTCGTCCGGACTAACCACAATCGCCACCCACACAAACTCGGTTTCATCTGCGGTACCCCATTCTGGCGAGATGCCCAGGTAGCTAATGCCAACCTGACCCTCGCCGTCGATGTCCACTTCGTCTTCTTCACTTTCGCCGCTCATACCCGAGTAGTCGTCGTCTTCGTCCACCGGGGGATAGTTCCCCGGGTCACCATCGCAGTTCACGTCGCCTTCACGGTTGTACCAGCAGTACTCCTGCAGGTCGGTGTTCCCCGAGAGCGGTTCCGGCTTGATAGCCTCGCCGTCCTTGTAGAACGCCACATGCAAATGGGTACCGGGGTAGTCGCCGCAAGCGGTTCCAAGTGCGTAGCCGGTGTTACCCACCGTGCCAATCACATCGTAATCGTCCACGCTGTCACCTTCGGAAACCCAAATTCTGGAGAGGTGGCCATAGCGGCTCACATATCCGTCGCCGTGGTCCACCATCACCGTATTGCCGTACCCGTGATCGCCGTTGCCTTCGGTCGCTACTTCCAACACAACACCGTCCGCCATAGGCGTAACCGGCTCACCATGTGCATCGCATCCATTTTGAGTGAAATCGAGCGCATAGCTATCGTCGCCGTAGTCGAAACCGTAGTTCACGTGCGAACCCTGGTCGTAGCTCTGGGTCAAAATCCAGTACTTGCCCGACGCAAACGGCAATTTCAAAAAGGAATCACTTCCCCCAATGCCGAAGTTCGTCGTGCAGGCCTGTAGATTCATTGCCGCTAAAATCACAATCCAATGTTTACGCTTCATCTCACACCTCTTGGTTCTTGGTTATGCCGCTGTCCGTGCGGACCCAGTAGGGTCTGCCTAAAAAAAAGAAAAGACCAAACTTTCAAAGGACAGACTAGCTCGCCTAGCGTAGACCCTCGTTCTGTCAAAACCCTGAAATTTTCCTGAAATATTTATGAAAAAAAACTGACATTTTTGTTTTTTGCGGCAGCAAAAAAGGAGCGTCAGCGACTCTGCGGAGCAGATTAACAGAAATGCACGCAGTACTATTTACAAAATTCCCACGGTGCATTTCTGCAAAATCTGTGCAAAACTACTTGGCACAGCTGTAAGTATTGTAGTTGGGCAATCCGGCCAAGGTGTTGGCCACAATAGTGACTGAACTCAGGCCATGGGCACCCGCAATTCGCGTTGCTCCCTTGCTCTCCAAAACTCCAGGGTAGTCGCCGGGTATTTCGTTGCCGTAACGCGCTTCGTCCGTCACCACCTTTCCAAGCCATTCGCTTTCTGTATCTTTAACTTGCTGCGCCTCGATAACCTTAGTGAGGCCAGAAGTTTCTTTCACCAAAATACTGTGCACAAGTGTGCCGGTTTTCTTAGTTCGGTCAGCCTTTGTTAAGGAAGGACATTTCTCTGCCAAGGCACTGTCCACTGCTTTCCAAATGCTGCTTGAATCGCCTATCGTCCATTTTTTAATTGGGGCTGGAGCTGGAGCGGGTGCCGAAGGAATAGCTTTAATAGTAAGAGGGGCGGGTGCAGGGGGCGGAGTCGGTGCCTCTTCTGGTGTGCCACATCCAACCGAAAGCATTGCTCCCACCATTGCAGCGCGAGGAAGGCTTCGGCCAAAGGAGCCGAGTATCTCTCCTGCCACGGCTTTCATTCGTGCCAAGAAACCTTTACTAGCTTGAGCGGGCGCACTTTCTGCCACCGTAGCTTCCTCAAACCAGGCTGTTTCTACAGGACTGAACGGTGCTTCCGCGACCGGCTCAGCCTCCACCACAGCGGCTGCTTGCACAGCGGCTGGCTGCGCCGAGGCTTGTTGCACGCCATGGAATTTATAGTTATCCAGAGCCTTCGTCATGCTACGTCGCACCTGTAATTGAACGTCGAGTACGTCAGAAATTCCTCGCATGCCATCGCAGGCACCGTTAAAAACTTGTTCCAATTCAGTCAGCGTCTCGTGAACGTAAGTGGGCAGAGCCTTTTCCTTATCTTTATTAACGTAGGCTTTCATCTGGCTCAAAAGCGCCTCAAGATTCATAGCCTCTTGAATGGACGCCAAAATACCGGGGATTTTTTTCGTAGCGCTTGGATTTCCTGCTTCCACCTCTTTAAGCACCGTTCGCAAATCGTCAAAACCTATAAAACAGTCGTTCACCAGGGTTCGGCACAGCGACGCATTTTCAGAATTGCGCCCACGTTGATTGATCAGCTTTTCCAGTTTAAGAGCCGTCTGCATCCCATTGTCCGCAGCTTGAAGTGCAGGAACCACCGCTCTTTCCATATACGACGAATCCACATACGCCGATTCTGCGGCAGGAGCCGTTTCCTCGTAACGAGCCAGATTAAGACCGAGGGCGAGATCTAAGATAGACATATTTGTAAATTAGTATGAAATAATATACTTGTGTCTTCAGAAAAGCAAGCAAAACTGCCCTAGGCCTTGCCACCCGCTTTCGCTACAATACCTACGATCTAATTTTTCCACATGCAAAACAACTCCGGCAGTTACGCAAAAGCGTTTTTATTCGTTCTTATAGGAGGCCTCGTGGGCTGGCAGGGCCACGTTTCTTTTGGCGATACCCTGGCCACGGAAACCGCCACCGAAAGCCAAAGTGAAGAGGTGGATTTAGATCTGTTCTGGAACGTATGGGACATGGTGGAAGCAAACTATGTGAATATTGACGAAGTAGACACTCAAGATGAGATTTACGGAGCGATTTCTGGAATGGTGGAGTCACTCAACGATCCGTATTCCGTATTCATGAATCCCGAGGAAACCGCGCAATTCCAAAGCAGCCTCGATGGCGAACTACAGGGAATTGGAGCGGAACTCACGGTGGAAGAAGGCAAGCTCGTGATCGTATCACCACTTAAAGATTCTCCGGCCGAAGAAGCGGGACTCTTGCCCGGCGACCACATTTATATGGTTTTCGACCCCGAAGTGAACGATTGGGTGGCCACCAGCGAACTCACGCTGTGGGAAGCCATCACCAAGATTCGTGGAGAACCCGGAACCGAAGCCAAACTCAAAGTACTCCGAGAGGGAAGTGACGAACCCATTGAACTCACCATCGTGCGCCAACAAATCGACGTGCCCAGCGTGGAGATTGAATTTGTGGAACGTGAAGGGATGAAATTGGCTCACCTTTCTATATACCAGTTTGGAGACGACACTTTCACCGAGTTCGAAGAAGCGGTGCGTGAAGTGCTTTTGGCCGATGCCGACGGAATGGTGCTGGACATGCGCTTGAACGGGGGAGGTTACTTGGATGTTTCCATTGAAATCATGAGCGAATTTTTTGAAGACGCGCGCACCGGCGTGATTGTGAAACGCCGAAACGTGGAAGACCAAATTCTGCAAACCACCGGAAACGGGCAGCTCAAAGATTTGCCGCTGGTGGTGCTGATTGATGAAGGCTCTGCCTCCGCCTCCGAAATTTTGGCGGGAGCTTTGCAAGATTACGAACGCGGTATTCTCATGGGAGAACAGAGCTTTGGAAAGGGAAGTGTGCAGGAGCTCAATGACCTCAGCGACGGGTCCAGCCTCCGCCTGACCATTGCTAAATGGTACACCCCCAACGATCGCAGCATCGACGATACCGGAATCACTCCAGACATCACCGTTTCAATGGAGCCGGGAGCAATAGACACCGAAAACGATGTCCAGTTGGACGCCGCTTTGGACTACTTGCTTAACCTCTAAAGAATGGAAGCTATCCTGCTCACCATCCTGGTGGCCACTTTGCCCGTAGTGGGGCTGCTCTATTATTTTTGGCACAAAGACAAAGGCGAAAAAGAGCCCATGCGTCTGATGCGTGATAGTTTCATCTGGGGAATTTTAGTGATTTTCCCCGTGATCATCGCCGAAATGATTTTGATGGCAGCGCCTTATTACCTTTGGGAAGATCCGCCCTTACTCTATTGGGTGCTCATGCCCTTTTTGTGCGTCGCGCTTCCTGAAGAATTCGCAAAACTCCTCGTCGTAAAAAAAGTTGCCTACGAAAACGGAAAATTCAACGAGATCATGGACGGGATCACCTACTGCATCATCGCCAGCATGGGTTTCGCCGTTTTTGAAAACATCATGTACACCTTCCAATTCGGCGTCGGAATCGGAATCCTCCGTGCTTTCACGGCCGTTCCCGCCCACGCGCTTTTCTCCGGAATCATGGGTTATTACATCGGGGTCGCCAAGTTCACCAAAGATCCCGCCGTCGTCAAAAAGCTTTTCCAAAAAGGTCTGCTCTGGGGAGTGGTGCTCCACGGTCTCTACGATTTCCTTCTCATGTCCGGAATTCCAGAACTCATCTTGCTGGTCTTCCCGCTCCTCATCTACATGTGGTTCCAACTTCATGCGCTCATTAAGCGAGCACACGTGCTTGCCACTAAAAAGGCTTAATTTTGTGCACGCGCACAGATTCGGCTACAATTCAGGCAATGAAAAAAGTCCTTCTCTGTATTCTGGACGGCTTCGGCCACGGCAAAGACTATAAAGGAAACGCGATCACCCGCGCCAAGACGCCCTTTTTTGACCAGCTTTACAGGCGCTACCCATGGACGCTTTTGAATGCATCGGGGGAGGCCGTGGGAATCCCAAAAGGCACGCAGGGGGGCAGCGAAGTGGGCCACCTCACCATGGGCGCCGGCCGCGTTGTGCTGCAACCGCTGATGGAAATAGACAAGTCCATTGAAGACGGCAGCTTCTTTAAAAAGAAAGCCCTGCTGGCCGCTGCTGCGCACGCCAAAAAACACAAATCCGCCTTCCACATACTCGGAATGATTTCCGACCAAGGCATTCACGCTGACCTCGACCACGCTCTTGCGCTCCTAACTTTCGCCAAAAAACAGGGCCTCAAAAAAGTTTATGTGCACGGCATCACCGACGGCCGCGACGTTCCGCCCCAAAGCGCCATCCAGTTCATTAAGCGCCTGCAAAAGCACATGAAGAAAAATGGGGGAGAGCTCGCTACCCTCGTCGGACGTTACTACGCCATGGACCGCGACCACAACGCCGACCGCACGCAAGCCGCCTACGATTTGTACGTAAAAGGGAAGGGCATGCCGGCCACCAATCCCATAAAAGCCATTGAAGCCGCGTACCAAGGCGGCCTAGAAAGCGATTATTATTTGAAGCCAATCTTGCTGAATCCCGAAGGTCTCATTAACAAAAACGACGCCGTGGTTTTCTTCAATTTCCGTACCGACCGCGCGGCGCAGCTCACAGAAATGTTCACAAAAAAACTGAAGCCGCACTTCGTGGCCTTCGGTCCCTACACCACCAAGGCGCCCGTGGTTTTCCCGCAAACCAAAGTCAAAAACAATCTCGGCGCGGTGCTCGACGCCAAAAAACTCAAACAACTCCGCATCGGCGAAACCGAAAAGTACGCGCACGTCACTTTCTTTTTCAACAGCCAAATCAAAGAGCCGTTCAAAACGGAAACTCGCATCATGGTGCCTTCGCCCAAATGTCCTTCGTACGCCACTCAGCCCGAAATGTCCGCACCCGCTATCACCAAAAAACTACTCAAGGAATTGCCCAAGCCCTACAGCTTCGTGGCGCTCAACTTCGCCAACCTCGACCTCGTGGGTCATTCCGGCGATTTTAAGGCCACCGTGCGCGCCGTAGAAACCATAGACGCCCAGCTCGCCCAAATCGTGCCCGCCGCCCTCCACAACGGCTACACGGTCCTCATCACGGGCGACCACGGCAACGCCGAATACATGATCTATGAAGACACGGGCGGCCCTTGTCCTTCTCACACCCGCAACCCGGTTCCGCTCCTGCTAATCAGCGAGCCCACCACCGCGCTCAAAAAGACTTCTCATTCAAAAGCTACGGCCGCCCTCAGCGACCTCGCGCCCACCATCCTCACGCTGCTCGGCCAAAAAATTCCCAAAGAAATGACGGGCCGCAGCCTGCTCTAGTCTTCATAAAGTCCGCCCAAATCTTTCACGATAGAAATCAAATCCTGCGCGGCCGATGCGGTCGCAACATTTTCCAAATTGCTTTCACCGGTTCCGTCCCCATAAATCGCGCTCATTCCCTCCAATTGAATGCTGGTTTTCTCGCCGGCAATTTCCAAATCCACTTTGAGTTCCACGGCAGTTCCCAACTCCGTCATAGACCGTTTCTCCTCCAAATTTTGGTCCAGCCCTTGCTCCTTCAAAAACAATTTCAGCGACTCCACCTGCTCCAAACTTAAATCAAAATCGCCATCGGATGAATAGCCCTCATAGACCGAGGTATAAGTCACCTTGGTGCCGTGGATATCCAGTGTTTCCATTTGTGAATGGCTGTCTTCGGAATTTTCTTCCGACTTCAAATACAAGCTCAAAGCAAAATCATTTTCGTCGGCCGTTCCGCACCCGCTCAAAAAACCGAGCGCAAAAACCGCAATTAAGAATGGCTTTGCCATAAGTTTATTCGTAGTGCATTAAAGTGGTTTCCGGTATCGGCTCTCCTTCCTGGCTCATAGCATTGTCTTGATTCGCTTGATCGGAAGAACACGCACTCAGAAGCACCAAAGAAAAGAAGGCGAGGGGGAGGAGTTTCATGAGCTCAGTTTCACAGAATCTTATTCAATCGTCAACGTGCTGCGCTGGCCGCTTCAACTTTGTGGATTCTCTTACAAGATTTTCATATACTGTCCGCATGAACCCAACTATCCTCATTCTTCCCGGCTGGCAAGACTCTGGCCCCGAGCACTGGCAAAGCCTGTGGCTAGCCAAGTTTCCAAATGCCGTGAAAGTGGAACAGGCCGACTGGATGAATCCCAAAAAAGATGACTGGGTCGCGACCCTCAACGACTACGTCTCCCGTTACGACGAAGTGGTTTTAGTAGCGCACAGCCTGGGCTGTCCACTCGTGGCGCACTGGGCTAAGGAACACCCCGAAAACACTGCCCGTGTAAAAGGCGCTTTGCTCGTCGCACCTGGTGATGCCGACGCCCCCGACTTTCCTCAGGATATGCAGGGCTTTTCTCCCGTTCCTCTCAAGCCACTAAGGTTTAAAAGCATCTTAGTTACGAGTGACAACGATAAATGGGTAAGCTTGGAACGTGCACAGCATTTTGCAAACGCCTGGAATTCTCAATTCATAAACATCGGCGCACAAGGTCACATCAACACTGCCGCCGGCATGGGCGACTGGCCGGAAGGGGAGCGATTGGTGGAGGAACTTTTAGGCGAGTAACCTATAAAGAATGACCTTTTTTCTTTAAACGGTTCGTTTCTTTTATCCAATCCTGGGGATTGACGACCGACTCATATTCCATTTGTAGCTCAGCATATTTAGTAATACTCATAATCACTCCAACAGGCTTCGAATCAGAAAAAATCAGCAATGGCTTCTTAGACTTATTCATTTTTTTAAAAACAGCCAAAGTATTTTTTCTCAGTTCTGAAACGGTAACAATGTCATCTTCAGTGATCATAAAAAAACTTTAAAGTAACTTTATTGTACCCCTGCACGCTGCCCATGTAAAGCTAGTGTCTCATATGGTCATCCATCTCCTCGCCGGCCTCCACGTAAACCATATACGGCACGGTCAAAAGCTGCCCCTCGACTTGAATTTGCGTGAAAATGGCGTAACGGCCTTCGTCAGGAAAATGCGCCATAAAGCTCGGCTTCGCCGTGTTCAGCGCGTGCACATGCTCGTACTCCAGCGTTCCTTCTTTAATCACCACGCTGTGACCCTTGGCGCCTAAATAATCTTCAAAAGTCGTAAGTGCCTGGCCGTCTTTTTCAACCGTGAGTGAATACTCCACGGCGCCGGCCTGCAGATCCTCAGGGAAATGGGTCGTCACCATGTAGCCATCAATTTCCTGCGTGGCTTCGTAGCCGCCCAGCTTCTCGCGCACAAATTCTCCAATGCTCATGGTGAAGCTCAGCACCTGCGGTTCACCGCCCAGCGGCGTGAAGTCGGCATAAAATTGGTAAGGCCCTTCGGTGGGGAAGTCGATCTGCACTTCCCATGCGCCGTTGCTACCCATCTCGGGATGCACATGCAAAAATTCATGCAAGTCAGTACGCACTCCAATCAAATGCAGCGGTTTTTCGTGCACCGTTTCAAAATCCTTCACCGTTTCACCGCGCTCGTCTTTAATCGTTAGCGTCATGTCCACGGTGGTACCCGTAACCGAAGACATCGCGTAGCTCACGCTGTATTCAGTGGCTTGCGCCAAGCCAAAAACCATATAAACCGCCATCGCCAACATCAGTAAATCTTCCGCCAAAGTAACCTTAGTCATAGGAAGTTTGAACACCGTTCCCAAGCACGCGCACGGAATTTTGCGCCGCCTCAAAAGCGCCAACCCTACGCCCAGAGTGCTCACGGCCATCAGCACCAGCGCCACCCAATTCACAATCGTGAGCTCCCAACGCAGATAGTAGGCAAGTCCCAGCGCCACCTCAATAAACGGATACGCATGCGCATACACGCGGCTCCGCCCGGCCAGCAAATCGTAACTCGCATAAGCCTCCGCAAAGGCGCGCAGCCGCACGACTTTGAACATTCCAAATATCAAAAAGAACGCCGCCATAAAGTCCAGCATCGCGTTTTCCAAACTCCAGCCGTGCGCCATTTGCATACCCAGCGTGAACACAGCAATAAAACTAAACAGCGCAATCAGTGGCACAAACTTTTTCCAGCCCGTTTCTTCGTGGTGATGATGTTCGTGGTTCATTTTTTCTTTTTATCGCCCCAGCGCCATTCCGGCGTTTCGCCCCATCCATACCGCTTATTTTTAAACCAAAGGTTTTTCATAAGGATGTTTTTAGCTAGTTCCAGCTTAAATCATCAGCACGCCGTCCGCCACTTGCTTTATTCATAAAGTATGTTAAAATGAGCTTCTCTAATCAGTTGAGCTTATGGAAAAGAAATTGGGAGGCGCGATAATTACTGAGATCAGTGGAGTAATGGATGGCAAGTGTAGTTTTGCATCTGCGTGGAGAGAGGGCGTTCGGCTTCCCATTCGCGATGCCTTTGACTTAAAGGCCAGCACCCTTGAGGTTAAGATCGAGGCGCTTCGTCAAACTCCTGATGAATATGCCATAGACGCACATTTTCTCATCAATAATTCGCCCGGTGGAGATGGCGAAGAGGTAAGGAGGTGGAAACAATACATGTCCGCTATCCGTAGCACGGGTGGCCGAGTTTCAACCCAAATTCTTGGATATGCAGGCAGTGCAGCTGCTTGGACCTTCATGCTGGGAGATACTGGACATCGTTTTATGACCAGCGATGGAAAGTTGGGCTTGCACAACGCAACATTGGAAATAGGAGCCACAGCGCAAAAGAGCTCAGATCCACTTGAATTAATAGCTTTGGCTAGAAGGGATATAGCCAAGCTCATTGAAATTTCAGGTGAAATGAGAGAGGATACGGAATTTTTTTTACAAACCTTACCCTCTCAAGAACGGCAACGCATAATGCAAGATGCATTCAGTAGAGCAGGAGATGATTTTTTGACACTTCGTGGAAGCGAACTGGAACGAGCAGGCGTTACCATCTTAACGGCAGATCAAATTGTGGAACGGGTCGTAAGTCAGTTTTTAAGGTTAAAGAATTGATTGTATAATCAAAGCACTTTAAACGTTTCAAATGCCCGAACCCCTCACACCCGAAGAAGCCCGCGTGATTGTGAACAAAGGCACCGAGATGCCCTTCACCGGTAAATACGATGAGTTTTTTGAAAACGGAATCTATGTGTGTCGCCAGTGCGAAACGCCGCTCTACAGCTCAGGTAGCAAATTCCGCTCCGGCTGTGGCTGGCCCGCCTTCGACGACGAACTGCCCGGCGCCATCAAACACACCCCGGACGCCGACGGACGCCGCACCGAAATCACCTGCGCGCATTGCAACGGCCACCTGGGCCACGTCTTCACTGGCGAACAGCTCACCGAAAAAAACACCCGCCACTGTGTGAACAGCGTGTCGCTCAAGTTTATCCACGGAAAATCGGCCTGAAAATACACAAAATAAAACAGCGTGTGAGGCGCTAAAGTTCATGTGCGCCGAGCCAGGCTGTTTTATTTTATGTATTTAAAGCTTCACCACGTAAGTCTTGGCGATTTTATCGTGCCATCCTTGCTTCTTTTCGTCGAAGCCAATCCAGATGAACCCAATACACAGCGCCACTCCGCTCAAAATGTACCCCACAAATCGGAGCGCAGCGGTTTTAATATTTATAGGGCCACCATGTAGGTCCACAATCTTCAATTTGCAGATCATTTTCCCAGGCGTAGCACCCTTCCAAGTCCAGAATCCAATGAAGTAGGCAACGGGAATGAGCGTACGCCATCCGTCGTAGCCCGCGCAGTAACCGGCTCCTTCACAGGTGTTTCCAAATAAAAGACCGGCAGCAACCGAGAGGAGGATTCCGTCAATAAAATAAGCAAGGAAGCGGATCCAGAATCCGCCGTAAGACAGTGATTTCACCATGGCGTGGTATTTAGAGGATGGCACCAGTTTAGTACCGTCGCTCCACAAAGGTCAATGCGTGACCCTTTTTGCCGGCACGTCCGGTTCGTCCAATTCGGTGAACGTAATCTTCGTAAGACTCGGGCGCTTCGTAGTTGATCACGTGGCTCACATCAGGAATGTCGAGACCGCGGGCCGCCACATCCGTTGCCACCAAGATCTTGATTCGGTGAGCCTTGAAGGCGTCGAGCGCACGTTGTCGTTGTGATTGAGCCTTGTCTCCGTGGATACACGCCACCTCAAACCCTACGTCCGCCAAAAATTTAGTCAGTTTGTCCACATTGCGCTTGGTTCGAGCAAAAATCAGCACCTTGTCAAAGTGTGACTTCTTAAGCATGTCCACCAGCATGCCAATTTTATTATCGGTTTGGCTCACCCACACCACATCCTGGTCCACATTCATGGACGTTTCCTGTTTCTTCACAGATACCGTGAACGGATCTTTCAAGAAAGAGTGAATCAAATCCTTAACTTCCTTAGGTAAAGTTGCCGAGAAGAACAAAGACTGACGTTTTTCAGGTACATGCGAAAGAATATGACGCACATCGTTGATGAATCCCATGTCCACCATTCGGTCGGCCTCGTCCAGCACCACACGGGTGAAACGGCTGAGGTTGATGGCTTTTCGTTCGATCAAATCTTTCATACGTCCCGGTGTCGCGATCACAAATTCAGGGTCCATGCGCAAATCTCGAATCTGGCGGAAAATAGGCAATCCTCCCACACAAACCGCCGCATACAATCGTAGTCCACGGCTGAAAGCCATGAATTCTTGGTAGATCTGCGTCGCAATTTCACGAGTAGGCACCAAAATGATCACACGTTCCTTAGGTCCTGGCTGAATCGCCATGTGCAAAAGGGGAATCAAGAACGCCGCCGTTTTACCGGTTCCGGTGTTCGCAATCCCGAGCACGTCCCGTCCTTCAGAGATCGGCAAAATGCTCGCATCTTGAATGGGAGTAGGGAACTTGTAGCCTTTCTTTAGGATGTTCCCACGAAGTTGAGGATCCACCGGAAGGTCCGTGTATTCAAAAGACGGCACAAACACCTCTTCAGGTGCAGGTTCCACCGCCTTTCTTTGGAAAAGAGCGGGGTCTATGTTCGATCCTTTGCTAGCATTACGATTGGGTCGTGGGCTTCTGCGGAACGAGGTCGGTCGTGAGTTCTGTCTTTTTCTAAACATTCGTTATATTTGCGCTAAATTTAAAACAATATTAATGATAAGTCAAGTTTTCTTTCCTGAAAGGCGCCTTTTAGTTCATCCTAGACCCCAAGAATCCAGTTCCAACAGTGTAACGATAGTGAACGGCATTGTCATAGAGTGCGGAAATAATGGCTTCTGGCCAATGCTTCTCCCTCCCACGTTCTACGAGGTCGAGCCAAAAAGCTCTTATCGTAAGATTCTCACGCTCGTCTGTGCGAAACACCCTCGGGCTCGTCCACGCCTTATGAACTTCTCTTTCGATCCGCAGTTTAAGTTCTGGATCGCCAAATGGTGCAATAAGTGATTGAAGTGCGGACTCACGATCAGGAAGATTGTAGATTTGCAGATCGCTGCAAGGGTCTTTTGAAGAGCTGATTCTATGGCGACTTGAAAGGCGACTAATCTTAAGAGCTCCTTCAATGTCACCTTTTTGCAGGAGGCTGTCTATTGCACCCCCCATTCTTTCAAGAGATGTGAGCTGATCGATTGAATCGTCCATCTGCGTCTTATACCAACCCTCATGTTCCACGGCGGGGTCCTCGCCTTCGCCCAGTGGAGTGATGATTGCCGTCGATAAACTGCGTTCCAAAAGACCCAACTTGGGATCGACGCCCTCGGCCAGTTCAATGGCAAAAAGAACAATCGCCTGATCAAGCTCTTTGGAATGAGTTTTCGAAAGTAAATTCAGCATTCGCAGTCGATTCCCCTCGGAAAGGCTAGGGTTGTTTTGCACTAATTTCTTGAATTTTTCTAGGTAGGCAAGTGCTTCTTCAGGTTTGAAGCCTCGTTTCGCGCTAGCCACAAGGCGTTTCAAAATTTCCTCGGCATTCTGCACAGCTAAATCAATATTTTCAGATTCAGGGTTTTCAAAAAAACGTGAAACACCCTTTTCGAGGCCGATCAAAAATTCCTTCCAGTCAGCTCTACTGCGAATCAGCTCGTTTGTCTCAAAATAATGATTTAGGTCGCCTGGTATGGTTTGAGTTTCATGTGAATCTTGAAAAAGGCTCAGGTCAAAGCCTCCATGATCTTTATCGTTTGCCGCCGCTTCGTCGTAAAAACCATCAAAAGCGTAGGCACCGCTGCTTAGCCATTCTGAAAAGACCTTCACATCGGGTTCTTCGGCTCGTGCCCATGGAAGAAAAACACCTTCGTAAACCGCTAAAAGCCTATCGCGATACTCGGTCCAAAAAGCTTGAGCCTCGGCATGTAAACGTTCCCCGCCTTCCGCCTTTTCTTTAGGAGCTGCATTAAACTCGCTAATAGTCTGGAGCCACGGCTGCTCGTCGGAGAAAAGCTTAAGGTCCGGCCTACGGCAGGCATCGGCTCTATCGCCCACTTCACGCCACAATGCTTCAGGAAATTTTTCCATTACTCAATATACCTCAGTCACTGCTTCCATCCTAATCATAGATTCACCGGCCACATCCCAAGTAGTGATGAGTAGAGTGTCTTTGAGCTCCATGTGCGGTCGGTTCCCCTCATCACCGTTGTAGAGTACCTCGCGCTTGAGTTCTTTGCCCGATTCATCAAAAACAAAGCGCCAAATTTGTCCACCGTCCTTTTGCAGGGCAGACCCGGAATCGGACCCGGACCCGGACTGCGAACTGGTCATACGCGCCGTCACTATCCACAGGTCGTTCCATTGGACGGCACTCGTCATGTTGATGTTGGTGTCTTCTTCATCCACCAAAGTCGTACTCTTGGCTTCGGCCCAAGCATTTGTATAATCCAGCCGCATGAGAGCTCCCTGGACTCTAAAATTCAGAGTTTCACCCGCAAAAACACTAAAGCCGTCCTTGCTTGGCACAACACTGGCGCCATTGGAATGCTTAAACTTGCCACCACCAATAGGAAACGTATCCACCATGTTCCCGTCCGAATCCACTTGGTAAATGGTGTGACCGGTGCCGGGTAAAAAGTGCCCAATATACAGGCCATCCTCTCCAGCCACTGCGAACATATCATTGGTGGGCCCCTCTGTGGCCAGTTTTTTTAAAAAGACTCGCTCGAAGTTTTTATCAAGTTTAAGCAAGTAACTTTCCTTAGCCGAAGTGACTGAAAAAACGATCCAATGGTAACCCTCGCTATACAGATGAGAGTGATCCGCAATCCTCTGCCCATCCACATCGGTCGAGTCCGCCACGGTGACCCATTCACTGGTCAGCGCACCCGCCGTATTCATCCGTGCCATCCGAATTTCTCCAGCTGTCTCGCTTGAAAGTGCCAGGTCATCCTCACCATCATCGACTGCAAAAAGCCACAGCGCCGCTCCTTCTACGGCCGTCTCCACCGCTTCATTTTCAAGTGTAAGCTCAAAAGAAAGTTCCTCAGGAATATCCTCCTTTGCACACGCCGTCAAACCCGCGGTGAGCAAGATCAGGACGACAGTAAGAATAAGCGTTCGATGCATCATGTCTTTTTATAGAGTCTCATACTACACAGGTCAAGGCGTTTGATAAATCTTATAAAATAAGGTACAATTAAAAGATGAAAAAAAGTATTCCAGCTCCAAAAAAATCAATAGAAGTCCTTCAGGCCAAACTTATGAGCTTCGAAAAACAATTCAAAACCATTAAAACAGACTATCTTCAAGGCCAGGACGCACGGTCCGCAGAAACTTACCTTAAAATACAACTAAATTAAATCTATGTCAGAATTTGAAAACTCAGGACAAAAATTAGATTCCCTCCAACAGGGCACGGAACAGTTGAACGAAAAACTGACCGATGTAAAGGAAGGCTACGATGAAGCTCTGGATTTACGTGAAATGGCTGTTCAGCTCAGTGAAGTTCGTGATCAAGGGATAGGGTTGCTTCGGCAAACAGAGGCATTCGGGAAGGAGCTGCAAGGCCCTGGAGAAAATGATCATGCGACCATAGAAAGAGTGGAGGCTTTGCAAGCGAGCCTTGTTCAACTGCTGGATGAGGAAATTCCGCAATTACTTTTACAGCGAAGCTATGAAGATCGGGACAATAGGGTTTTTGGTAAAGGCGGCATTGGAGAAAATTCTAAAATTCACAATGAAGAGCAAGTGGTTCATGAGGCAAACATGCAAATGTACCCAGCTTACCTGGAGCTACTGGAAGATCTTGCAGTTGATGGAGTCATACTTGAGCCTATTTTTGATGAAGCGCTAAAGTGTGCCACCTCTGAACTGGATGCAGATGGCGTTGTTCGCGAGTGGCAAGCCATGAGTGCAGACACTGAAAACCTGCCTGTGGACAAAAAATGGATTGCCGCTCGTCCAAAAGTTGCGGACCGCATCGTGAAAGTTTATTTGGCAGCCTTGAATCATCCTGATATGCGTAGAGACGGAGAGGATTATCCTCGTCTTCAGGAATTCGAAGAACTGCTCCAAAGATATGATCTTCTGAATGTCATTGGCTCTCCTCTTAAGGAGAAATATCAAAAACAGCTAGATACGATTAAGACCGCTTAAAACTCCTGGCGGAGAGCCGTGGACGGTGTTTGCGAAAAGGATTCTCTTGAGCTAAAGTAAGAAATCGTTGTTGATTTAACCAACCCAATAATGACTGCTCACGGAGAAAAGTTCGATGAATTGATTGAAGCCTCTGAAGAGGAAAATCGAAGAGATGGAGCTCGTACCTGGGGAAAGAAAGAATTGAGAGAGGCACTTGAAGCAAGCATTTCCCCTATCCTTTTAACTGAATTACGCGACCCATCTTTATGGACAATTCAGAAAGGCAGAGTGGTCATAGGAGATGGAATGAAGAATGTGAGGGAAGAAACTCGAGGAATTACTCCTGTCGGCATAGACGGGATACATGCGGTACTTTTTGGAGATGGGAAGGAGAATATATTCCGTATAGGAACCTGGGGCCCTGATGTAAGTAGAGAGTGGAAAGAATACGGCGAAAATCCTATGGAGGGGGTGAGGCTGGGAACGAGTGAGGAAGTCTTAGATCAAGTACGATGGGTCTCGACAATCGCGCCAGTAAAGGAGCATAAAATGGGAGAGGCTGCAGAAATATATAAGAGCTTTTTGGTGCACCAAGATGGTAGGAGTGTAAGGGCCCTAGTCACAAATCGAAGCTTCCACTATAAAATGGAGGGTTTTGAATTAGGTGATAATGGGCGAAGCTTAAGTAGGGAGAGCGGTACGCTGATGAGTGAGGAGAGGCTCCCTTTATTGGTAGAACGAGATATACCAACACTACATGAATATCGCATCGCCAATAGAACGGGTAGATTTGAAAACGAAAGCAATCCACCGGATCCAAGCTATGACGAAGCCAGTACGGCTATCGTTCGGGCAAGCCTAGAAGCAGTGTACAGGGGAAGCCCCTCACTGCTGGAAGCCATGTTTAGAAAAGATCAGGTGTATGACCTTCCAGTAGAGTGGGTTTGCGATTCTAAGCGAAGCATAACAAGCGGCCCTCAAAACGCCGGGCTTAGAACCGTTTTAAGAATCAATTTGCCGAAGTAAAGGGAGCTTCGTTGAGTTTAACAATTTTTACTGTCCTCTCAATAACCTCTCATTCAAGACCCAAAATTTGATGACGCAGGGTTCCCACCAAGGGCTCTGCCGCCACTTTCACCCAAAGGAGTTCGACAAATGCGGCACCCGAATAAAGGTGCACCGTCCCGGCGGCACTGCTTCCGTCGTCCAAACTTCCTCCATCAATTTGCGTGCCGGTCCAGTCGTAGACCACCCATCCGGTTTCTTTGCCATCCGATTTATGATTGCCCGTCGTGGATTCCCACGCCACGGCCACAGCCTCTTTCGTGCAACTGAGGTGAGCAAAAAACCCGTTTCCAATGCCGATGGGATCCGAAAAACTCACACCTCCATCCGTCGACTCTAAAAGACTGATTTTCCCCATTCCATGGTGAGCCACGGCCACTAATTCTCCCTTCACACACATCGGGATCTCCTGTCATCGTTGTGGCCAAGTGTTGCTCGTCTTGCCATTCGCCGTCCACAAAACGGCGCAGCCACACGCTGTACTTCTCTTCACGATCGTCGCGCCAGGCGACGTAAACATCCTCTCCTTCCATGTCCACCGAAGCCCACAAAGGAGCAGCGTCCGACTCATCCACTCGTGAGGGCTCTTCCCAGCTCGATCCCTCGTATCGACTGAGCATGATTTGAGTGGCGGTTTCATTTGTGTCGTCGTGCCAAACGGCCACTAAGTTTTTACCCGAAGCCGCGAGCGAAGCACCCGAGCCGTTTCCCAAAGCCACTGTTTCTCCAAAACTTTCACCTCTGTCATGAGACACCACTCCTTTCACCGTAGTGCTCCTGCCACTGCGTTCCGTCCACGCCACACCCACCAAGTCTCCAGAACGAGCGAGCGCCGGTAAAGAAAGAACACCCGTCGCCACAGTCACTGCACTCGTGACAGTTCCATCCGAAGAACGCAGTACAAATTGCAGCTCTCCCTCACTCACCCAAACCATATTCGTGCTGCCATCTCCGACTTCCACCACTTGTTCCGCATTATTAAAACCCAAGCTGAGTGGACTGGGCGCTCCCTGCACATCCTCAATTTCCAGATCCGAGGGCAAGTGAGCACTTGTGTTTTCATTCAAATAGGCTGAATCCCTCAATAAAAAAATGGTTCCCAGCGGTCCTCCGATCAGGAGAAGAAGAGTTCCAAGCCCGACGGCGATTTTTGTAGTTTTAGTCATGTACGTTCTGGCGGAGAGTAGTGGACAATGTTAGAGCCGCCATCGAGGCTAATCATACAGAGTTCAGCGTGTTTGCGAAAATGGTTTCAATCAAAAGAATTTGACTAGAAGTATATGAAAGTTATACTAAGTTAGTCTTTTTTGATAAACCATGATAACTTTAGTATAAATGGATCCAAGAACAAACCCATACGCGCCAGGTGCAGGTAATCCTCCTCCAGAACTTGTGGGTCGCGATAAGATCATTGAACAGGTATCTATTGAATTAGATCGGTGTAAAAGTGGATTGTCTTATCGTAGCTTTTTAATGGTTGGGCTACGAGGTGTGGGTAAAACAGTACTTTTGAATCACTTGGCAGAAAATGCTGAAGTGAGTGGTTTTGTTAGTGTCTCTATTGAAACTCCAGAAAGGCGTTCACTTCCAGCGTTGCTAGCACCCTCTTTAAGATCAGCCTTGTTAAGGCTTGATAACTTGGCGGCGGTGGGCGATAAAGCAAAGAAAGCATTAAAGGCTCTTGGAAGTTTCGTCGGTGCCATGAAGGTAAAATACGGAGATATTGAGTTTGGCTTGGATTTGGGCCAGGAAACAGGGATCGCAGATACAGGGGATTTAGAAAACGATCTTACTGAATTATTCATACAAATTGGCATGGCTGCTCGTGAAAAAGGAACCGCCTTTGTACTTTTCATAGATGAAATACAGTACATCAACGAAGATGAGTTCGCTGCGCTAATCATGGCTTTGCATAAATGTACTCAAAAAAGACTACCTATTACGGTGATCGGAGCCGGTTTACCTCAATTGGTTGGACAGGCTGGGAAAGCAAAGTCATATGCTGAGAGATTATTTCAATATCCAGAGATTGGTCCCTTGGATGCTGAGGCAGCCAAGAAAGCATTGACCATCCCGTCGGAGAAAGAAGATGTGAATTATGAAGAAGATGCTTTAAAAGAAATCTTGCGACAAACAAAAGGATATCCATATTTTTTACAAGAGTGGGGGAAGCACAGTTGGAATTGTGCGGATGCATCTCCAATTACAGAGGAGGATGCCAAAAAAGCGAGTAAAATTGCAATTGCCGAACTGGATGCTAGTTTCTTCAGAGTACGTTTTGACCGACTCACCCCATTAGAAAAAAAATATCTCCGTGCGATGGCAGAGCTTGGTGAAAAGCCATCCCGATCTGGAGATATCGCTCACCTTCTAAAACGAGAGGTACAACTCGCAGCGCCAACTCGAGCCAATTTAATTCGAAAAGGAATGATATATAGTCCGGATCATGGCGACAATAGTTTCACAGTGCCTCTTTTTGGGGGATATATGAAACGGGTAATGCCAGAACTAGAAATCTAAAATGGCGGAGAGAGGGATGACGCTCGCTTCACTCGCTAAACGGTCGCTCTGCTCCCTTACGAACCCTGGGTTTCTCATCCCCTCGCTTTCTCACGAAAGCCAAAATCCGCCACCCGCTGCGGGGTGCCGACTTTTGTCTCTGGCGGAGCATACGGGTCTAGTACCCTGAGACAGTCTCATCCTACCGTTTCTTGCCGTGAGACACAATTGTGGCAGTTCAGGCTAAATGAGACACTTGAGACAGTATAAAAAAGGGAGAGCGCCGCAGTACAGCACTAGACAAAAATTTAAAAGAACGTATGGCTACGCTCGCCGCCGCCACAGCCTCCTCCTCTTAAACTAACTTGAATAGGCTCAAGATCCTTCCGTTACTTATCGAAAGATTCTCCGTCATAAGTGTTACTGCGTGTCCTTTGAGATCGAGTATGATTTCGCCAGAAGAACTGCCAGCTGTTTCACATTGATCGACTGCATCACCCTCATTAACAGACTTATTCTTTGGTAAAAAGGCATTTTTGCTGACAGCATAATCAATGCGGAAAGGATGTTTGATATCTTCTGCAAATAATGAGGTTTGATCTGGATTCTCACCTTTTTTGCACTTACGCATCCATATTATCAGTCCATGAGTATCATCAAAATGATCCAACATAGAGAGTGCAGTAGCCTCTGGGGAGGCCCCCGTAGCATTTATTATTTCCAGCAAGCTAGAGATGTTAAGAGCTCCTGGAATGTGTCCATAGAAGAGGATTTGTGATGCGCCATAATCACACAGTGACTCCTCCTCTTCGTTTTCAGATGAAGAGTGAAATTCGTCACCGAAACAATCCACTTTTACACCAGTCGAACGGATAAAATAAGAGTGAATGATTTCATGCGCCCAAGTAAAAAGTTGTCTAGCTTCAGAGTGGGTAACGTTAATATTTATCTGAGAGCCGTCAGTATGCCCACTTTCATCATTTGGAAGCTCAATGAAATTTGCCTCTGCAAGGCCACGCAATGAAGCAAGGCATTTCAGTCTATCCTTCACATTGTTGATGCCACCTAGAGAATCAATTTCCTGTAAGTCAGCGAATATCAGCGTTTTCAAAAGAACTTTCGGATCACCGCTAAAGCTATTCTCCGACATGAACTGTAGTACTGACTTGGTTTTATGATCAGTCATCCTCTCGTTTGCCCCGCTTTAGTATTGAATAAATTGCAAACCAGTCCTGGGGATTGGTGGGATATCTCCCTCGATATCTCCAATTCGGCATTTCATCCTTTACTTTCTCAAGTTCGGGAAAGAGTTCAATGGCTTTTTTCATGCTTGTTGTGAGTTCCAGCGGCTCCTCACCAGTCCTCTCAACCTTCCCAAGTAGATCCCCCATTGTAACGTCCAGTGCATTGGCAATTTCAAAAAGCACAGGTGCTGATGGCCTTAGAGAACGATTGTTCTCGAGCTGATTGATGTAAGCACGTGAAACACCAGCCTTTTCAGATAGGTTTTCCTGGGACATTTCAAGGTATTCACGTCGAGTTTTAATCCTCTCTCCAATGGTAGTTGTCATAAAGGCGGGATCACGAACATCCTGATTGTACCAGTCTGGTTTTTTTTCGCAAATAATGTTGACGTAAACAACTGCAACAGCTACAGTAGCGAACGTTACTATTAACTCTATTCCAATATGGCAACGAATCCACCCAAGGGCGATGGAAGGCGACAGGGGGCCGTCCGCGACCGAGCACAAGTTTACAATCCAAAGACTGACGTTTGGACCAAGATGGGACCCGACGGAAAGTTCATGGACGGCAAGAAGACCGAAGGCCCTTTCAAAGGGGTCACCAAACTTAATAAAGCTTAACCAATTTTACCATGGCAGACGTTCAGGTAACCTGTATCATCAAACCCAACCGAGAGAGTCAACACGAACATATCACTCACCTCGGTGGAAGTAACTGGCTTTGGACGCGAGATGAGGTGATGAGAAGTATTGAAGATAAAACGAACACATTTTACGTGCTAGATCCGGTGAGTCGTAAGAGATCAAATGTTGGAGTGATGCGCCCAACTGGAAGAGACCCTTATGTGAAAACTTATGCCGACGGTGACTGGAACAACAATCTCCTATCTTTGAATCAGTGTCCGCGCAACTGATTTAAAGTTTGAAACGGAATTGCCTATCAAGGATGCACTAATCATAAAATGACATACCCAGCACACCTCAGACAATTCCATCTCGACCGCAACACAAAGGCCTTTTACAAATCACAAAGTTTTAAAAAAATGTGGAATTCCTTTTACGATTCCACTAAAAAGAAAGCGTTTCAAACGTTTATTTTACAGTTGAGAGGAAAGTATAAAATTCCTCAAAATGGATTCAAAATTAATGGAAATAAATGGACTACCCCTCCAGCAGAGTGGGCTTACGAAATGTGGGATACTGAACATAAAGAGATCCAAAATGCTATCAAGGACTTTTGTAGAAACCAGCAGATCCCAAGTAAAGATTGGTCATTCAGCATTGAGCAATATTTATTCTTCAATCAAATATTCATATCTCCAGAACCAAATTCACACAACGTCTGTTACATCACCGACATCTCGACAAAACAAGATTCGTTAGGCCAAGAGTTAAACGACGACTTGACCACTGCTTATCCAGTTGGACTCCTCATAAGTCCATACGCATCACAAAGGGATATCTTGGCTTATGTGAAAGATATTTACACCACGGAAATAGTCCCACTCCAAGAAAAGTATAAGAAAGAAGGGTCACTTATTGGTAAAAGTCGCGGAAAAATGGCGATAACACGGAAGAGGAATGAATTGATCTGGCAAAATCGAGAACGTCCCCTGAAAGAAATAATGGAAGTAGTTAAAAAAGAATGTGGGCTAGATGCAGATGTTGGATCCATCGGAAAAATCCTTTCTTTGGAAAGGAAGGCTCGAAGCTAACAAGTGCAGTACACTTAATTCTTATATTAAAAGTTAGGACAGCTATAGCGTGAAGCTATTCCTAATTTTTAAATATGAAAATTTCGTCAGATATAAAGATCGTTTCAGTTGACGTTAACGACCTTAACCCCGCTCCATATAACCCAAGGAAGTTCGAGGCAAAAGCAGAGGCTGAACTAAAAGAGAGCATCAAGAGATTTGGTTTAATAGATCCAATCATTGTGAACGGAGCTCCAAATCGAAAAAACATCGTAATTGGTGGCCATTTCAGGTTAAAAGTCTGCAAAGACATCGGCTTCAAAGAAATCCCAGTGGTCTTTTTGAGTATACCAGACGTCGAGAAGGAAAAGGAACTGAACCTACGCTTAAACAAAAACACGGGCACTTGGGATTTTGAACTGCTCCGCGAACTAGACATCTCCTTGCTTCTGGATGTTGGTTTTGATGACAGTGATTTGCAACAGATATGGGACGACGTTTTAGAAACCGAAGATGATAATTTCGATATTGAGGAAGAACTAAAAAACATCAAAGAACCCTTTGTAAAAGAAGGTGAAGTCTGGAGTCTCGGCAAACACAGACTAATCTGCGGAGACTCCACGAAACCAGAAACCTTTGAAAAACTCCTGCTAGGTGAAAAAGTAGGATTCATCACGGCGGATCCCCCGTTCAACATAGGCCTAGACTACAACAAAGGCATTGGCGGAAAAGGAAAATATGGAGGTACCAAAGTTCAGGACAATAAAACCAACGAAGAGTATCAAAATTTCTTAGTCACTTGCCTCCAGAATGGCCTCAAAGCGAGTCTTCCGAGTGCACACTTCTTCTGTTGGTCAGACGAAAAATACATTGGTCTCGTGCAAAGCGTTTACGAAAAAATCGGAATCCAGAATAAACGAGTTTGTATCTGGCTCAAGAACAACCAAATGAGCACTCCGCAGATAGCCTTCCACAAGGTTTTTGAACCCTGCATTTATGGCATCCGAGGTGATCCTTTCCTTTCCAAGTACCACACAGCCTTCAACGAAGTGATGAACAAAGAAGTGGGCACGGGTAATAGACTCCACGGGGACGTTTTGGACATGTTTAGTGTCTGGCTCGAAAAACGCCTTCCCGCTAGCGAAATGGAACATCCCACACAAAAGCCACCCACGCTCTACGAGAAAGCCATCCGTAGGTGCACGAAGCCCGGAGACAGTGTCCTAGAACTCTTCGGAGGATCTGGATCAACGCTCATCGCAGCCGAGCAACTCAAACGCACGTGCTACCTCGTAGAGCTAGACCCCCTCTTCTCCTCTCTCATAATCAAACGCTATGAAAAACTCACAGGCCAAAAGGCCACAAAACTCAGTTAAACTAGGGGATATTTTTCAGCTTGGCAGCCACTTACTACTTTGTGGGGACTCAACTCGCCCAGAGCAGGTGGAAACTCTGTTGAATAATTCAAAGGTAAAACTGATCTTAACGGATCCACCCTACGGTGTTGGATATGTGGAAAATAGGATAAAAAGCTCCAAAAAAGACCATAAAATCATCGCCAATGATCACATCCAGTCGGAGGAAGAGTACAGAGATTTCACAACGCATTGGCTGGCATCAGTGAAGCCCTATTTGGAGACCAAGAACGCCTACTATGTCTTCAACAGCGACCGAATGCTCTTCGGCCTTCATGGTGCACTTAAAGGACAGGACTTCAAGCTTTCGCAACTACTGATTTGGGTAAAGACAGGCGCAGTCCTAGGCAGGCTGGACTACAACCCTCAGCATGAACTGATCGTCTACGGTTGGCACGGAATCCACGAACCACTGAAAGACAAGGATAAAAGCGTCCTAGTCGCACCAAAACCAAAGAAAAACGCGCTTCACCCAACCATGAAGCCGGTCTCTCTTCTAAGACGCTTGATTTTAAACAGTACGGCCTTAGGAGCGACAGTCTACGACCCCTTTCTTGGAAGTGGCTCCACACTCATTGCCTGCGAACAAACCAAGAGGAGGTGCCTTGGCGTAGAGCTGGACCCTGATTACTGCCAAGTCATAATCGAAAGATTTGAAAAGGTGGCGGGGGTCAAAGCCTTAAAACTAACCCCATAAGCTATGGATGACTTAACAGCGCAAAAAACCGAAAAGAACAAAGAAATACTTCTGGAGAATCTTCGTAAAACTCCAATTGTTCAAGTCGCCTGTGAAAAAACTGGCATTGGAAGAGCAACCTACTACCGCTGGCGCAAGGAGGATGAAAAGTTCACTGAAGAATCCGACGGAGCACTTTATTCAGGAAAGAAAATCGTGAACGACATAGCTGAGTCCCAGCTCATGAAAGCCGTCCGGGACGGAAACATGACCGGAATCATATTCTGGCTAAAAAATAACCACCCAGACTACAAAACCAAGGTCGAAGTCACTGGGCGGCTA
The DNA here is from genome assembly GCA_965230905.1 of uncultured Candidatus Peribacteria bacterium. GTDB lineage: Bacteria > Patescibacteriota > Gracilibacteria > UBA1369 > 2-02-FULL-48-14 > 2-02-FULL-48-14. The sequence continues at coordinate 389,117 of OZ246396.1, read as the reverse complement.
GAAAACTTAGACAAACTCACTTCCGAGGAGGAAGTACAAATCCATGAAGCACTTGTCCATGCCGGTCTATTACCCACTAACCCACAAAACGATGGAACCAATCTATAATTTACCGGAAATCGTAAAGAATAAAAAACTCCGCAAACAGCTGACTTTTGAAAGCCACTTCATGTTTTTCCACATTTATTTCAGGCATTACATCGAATACGACACTGCTGAATTCCAAAAGGAAATGTTTACACTCACGGAAAATCCCAATGCAAAAAATATCGTGATAGTAGCATTTCGAGGATCCGGAAAATCGACCATCATGAATACCAGTCTTCCTATTTGGTCTATCTTAGGAAAACCACAATGTAAACACGTGGTGATTGTCGGTTTAACCCAAGATCAAGCCAAACGTCACCTAAAAAACATCAAGCAGGAACTTGAGAATAACGAGCTTTTAAGCAAGGATCTTGGCCCATTCAAGGAAATAGAGAACGACTGGAGTGCCTACACTCTTGAAATTCCAGATCTAGGTGCCAGAATCACTGCCGTCTCTATAGACCAAAGTATTCGTGGTATTCGTCACGGAGCACATCGTCCAGACCTCATCATCTGCGACGATGTAGAGGATTTAAATTCCACCAAAACCTTGGAGAGTAGAGACAAGGTGGACGAAGTCATCACCAGTGAGATCATCCCAGCCGGAACGCCCAAGACGCGGCTCGTAGTGATCGGTAACCTCTTACACGAGGACTCTTTCATCATGCGTCTAAGGAAGCGCATAGTGAACAAGGAGTTTGATGGAGAGTTCCGTGCGTACCCTTTGCTGAACGAAAAGGAGGAGAGTGTGTGGCCTGGGAAGTTTCCTGATGAAGAAAGTATCCTTCACGAGAAAAAAAGAATTGGAAAAGAATCATCCTGGCAACGAGAGTATATGCTCACGATTGTTACGGACAGTGACAGGGTGATTTTCCCAGAATGGATTCGCACTTACCATGCACTTCCAGAAAAGGACAAACGGACAAATGAGTTCAGGGGAATGTTTACTGGCATTGATCTCGCTATTTCTCAAAACGATAAAGCGGATTACACAGCCATGGTTACTGCCCAAGTCCATGGATATAAAGACAAGATGAGGATCTACATTATGCCCAATCCCATCAATGCCCACCTAACCTTCAACCACATTCTAGGGGTAGCCAAGCAAATCCATGACGAGCACGGGGCAAAGCTGATCGTGGAGGACGTACAGTTCCAAAAAGCAGCAATTCAAGAGCTGGAGGCAGCTGGCTGCGATGTGGAGGGTTTTATTCCGAAAGGAGATAAGCGGGCCAGGTTGAGCCTGATTTCACACTACTTCGAAAAAGGTCAGATACTTTTCCCCGAACAGGGCTGCGAAAAACTAATCCAGCAAATAACAAATTTTGGACTGGAACGCCATGACGATCTGATGGATGCCCTAAGCATGTTGATCTCTCATGCTTCGCAAGGGAAAGAGCTGTCATATTGTCTGATGTTTTTAGATTACAATGGCGGGAGTAGTACGCACTATAAAGACAGATCTGTTTATTCAGACCGTTATGGAAATGAAAGAGTCGTGTACGATTGAGTATGTTTTTAAAAAGAGGCCGGTTCCCCGGCCTCTTTTTAAAGGTCCATTAGTCAATGGAAATGTCCCACTCTCCGTCCGCTTGAACGTTCATAATATAGTCGCCTGCATCCAAATACTCGGCAGTAGAGCCGCTGTAGTCTCCAATGGCATTTGCCAGGTAAGCCACCGTTCGGCCATCAGAATCAAGAAGGTGAACAATGAAGTTACTATCGCCCGAGTGACTGAGGTCAAAAGTCTTCAAACCTCCTGTCTCAACGTGAAAGACTTGGGTAGCAGCACTACCTTCACCGCTGAAGCTGGTATCAGAACTACTGTCACTAAAATCTACTTGGTCAAAGTCCATCGTCCATTCACCATCCGCATCGATGCGAACCACATACGTCCCCTCATCTACATATTCCGCGATAGACCCTTCATATTCACCAATTTGGTTGGCAAGATAGCCAACGACATCTCCACCCTCATCCAAGAGATGTACTATAAAATTCGAATCACCATCATGCGTAAAGTTGAAGACAGCAAGTCCCTCCTCAACTTTTATAAAATCTGTGACCATCATGCCTTCTCCCGAGAAACTTTTGGTGTACTGAGCGTTGGAAGTATCTCGAGGCTGCTCAATGGTAGCAGTCCAAGGCCCATCCGCATCAATGTCTAAAACGTACTCTCCAGCCTCATCAACTCCAAAGGCAGTAACACCATCGTAGTCGCCAATTTCGTTCACGAGATATTCTGTGCTGTCATCCGAAGTAGAAAGAACCCTGACTATAAAGTTACTGTCTCCCGAGTGAGTTAAAGTGACTACGGATAAACCTTCTTCAAGTTGGAAAGGGTCAGAAACTTCTGCACCTGAACCGGAGAGTTCAATGTCATCAATTGAAACAGTTTGGTCGTTACTCTCAGTTTCATCAGAGAAATCTGTAGTTTCCGTGTCATTGGAATCATCCGAGCTGATCAGTGAAGTAAGATCCTTTTGCGTGAGAAAGTTCGTTTGTGCTTCGTCACTAAACGCACTCACATCAGTCTCCTGCACAACTAGGGTTCGATAAATATTTTCTGCAACGCCGCTTCTATCCATGTCCCCCGAGGGGAGGAAATTCCCACTGCTGATTTCAAGCAAATTCAAATCTTTTGCAACATAGAGGTATGGAGCATACCAAGCTGAACTGTCCGTGTCGGTAAACAAAGTCGTGCTGACAGAGCTTGGAAGCATTGAATCGAGGCCCAAAGCATTCACGAGCATTTTTACTTCTTCCACTTTGTTAACAGTGGTTGCGGGTTGAAATGTTCCATCAGGATAACCGTCCACCCACCCTTCTTCATGGGCATAGCAAACATATTTAGCGTACCAATCTGTAGTGACGTCCGGGAAACAGTTTTTATAAGTATTTTCATCGGGATCAATGCCTTGTCCGGCAACAAGGATTTTCATGAGCTCCGCCCGATTGATGGTTTGGTTGGGTTTGAAGGTGCCATCTGAGTAACCTTCAAGAGTACCAATGCTAACGAGGTACTCAATCGCAACATAGTTGGTGTTGCTGGATGCAACGTCTCCAAAAGTGGAGGCTGAAGCAGTAGGGATAAGAAGAACGGTCAAAAGAACGGCTAGGATGCCTTTCTTAAGATTTTTGGAGATCTGTGTCATAGGATTTGGGGGTTAAAAAACAAAAAAGGGCACCTAGGTCGCCCAACAACACTTGCTCCGCGAGGAGTAGCCGATATTGGCTAGGTACCCGTCATTGCCCAATATCTGGGTTTGACGAGCAACAAGCCTCGCGGGAGAACAAAAAAATGTGTTGTAGAGCGACAGGAGAAGTGTAGCAGATAACCTTAAAAAGTGAAGTCCTTCTCAGGTTTACGTCTGATTGGCATAAAGAGGTGCTTTTTCCGCCATTTTCTGGTAAAATTAACAGATGGCAGAAAAAGACGACCAACTAGACGAAACAAAAGACCTATCAGAGGCTGATCTTCAGCTGATAGAAATGACTCTTGCGGGTAATCAAATCGTGCTTGTAGATACTGGACCAAAAGTCCATGTCAGCAAAGATGGAGAAGTCTTTAAAGTTGAGGTCAATCGACAAAAATTCAGTGACCGAAATCAAGCCATAAGGGCTGCCACACTTAGAGTAGCGGAATTGACCCAAACTAGACGATTCATCCAACAAGACGCTCAAGCAGCCTTTCGGGTTTTACAAGATCAAAAAGGATACAAAAATATTCTTAAGCTTCAAGGTCTAAAACACCTTAAGCGAGAGCTTCCACCTACTCAAGTCAATCCCGGTGACTTGGGCTTGGCCGATCAATTCTTGTACGCATGTGAACAATACGTGATTCGAGGTAAGTTACCAGAAGGTTTAAGCCCTGAAGTGGCTAAAGCTTTCCGTGCCGTTCCAAAAAGCAGACGAAAACTTCACGCCTTGGATGAGCTCATTTCCGAAGAATATACTCCAGAGGTTAATCTAAAACTTTACGGGCATTTAGAACGGGCGCACCTAGCGCTAAAGGAAGAAGAAAAGCAAGAAACGAAGAAATTTGAATATAAGCCTCAGGTCGGAGCTGGGGAACAAGAACCAATTGATCCAAACGATATCGAAACGAAAGTCAGTCCCTTTTTTGGTGGCTACTACCGAGGAAATGTTTGTGCATACGATTCCAATCAAAAACAAATCGTACAGAAACCTGGGCAAGCGCACACTTTTGCACCAGATGATTTGGAAGAAGCTAAAGAATACACTTATGAAACTGTCTTCAATCCAGACAAAGATAATCTTTTGGAACTTCCCTATGCTGCTGTTCCACTTCCACACACACTAGAACCTAAAAATCTCCAAATTGTAAGAAGTGATACGGGAAGCTTTTATTTAGCCGCCAAGCAGGGTTCACCAAAAGTAACTGCAAAAACACCAGTCACGTTTAAGTTTATTTTAGCCCAAAATGAAGCTATTAAACTAAACGATGAACCCGAAGAAATAGAGAAAGTTTTAGGCAATTTTGATAACGAAGCAGAAGGTTTTTTAAAAAACCTTGAACAAGATCATACCCTTTCAGATATTGAAAAGGCCAAACGCTGTGCAGCCTACGTAAGGAAACGATTTAAATATCCAAAAGACGAGGGGGCAAGAGCACAGATGAACGAAGCCTACTTGAACTCTGGAGATAATTTATTGCAAGTGATGACTACCAATGGAATTGCTGATTGTTACTGGAGCAATATTTTTCACGGTCAAATGCTTGCCCATCTTGGCATTCATCACAGAGTAATTGCAGGGCATTACATCTCAAAAGATCCGCGTTTTGACTTTGCGGCTATTGCAGGCATTGGTCACGCCTGGGGGGAAGTGTGGAATGGCGAGGAGTGGATTCGTACTGATGCGACTCCAGCAAAAGAAAAGGAAGATGATGATGATGAAGAGGAAAATGGCGAGCCGCAAGATGGAGATTTTGGGGAGGCTGCACCACCTGAAGAGCAAGAAGAACTTTCCTTAGAAGAAGTTCGAACTCTTTTTGAAGAAATGCTGGAACAGGCCAAAGGGAAGGAGGAAGATCCTAATCCGGCAAAACTATTTGAACAGCAAACAGGAGTGTCTCTTGCGAAATGGAAAGCTGTAGAAGCTTTCATTAGTGGGGTCAACAACACGCCTGTTCCAGCAGTATCTAGCATCAAAAATCGCACAAGCACACTGAAAGAAGAGTGGGATAGTTTATTTGAAATAATTTATAAAAGACGCGAAATCTCCGTCGAGGCTTACCGAGGACCCGTGCGTCAAAGCGAAGGTGACGAACTGGATGATCCGGTTGATGCTGCAATTGACCTACTTGCGGGAGAACCAGATCCCCTAGGGTATAAAATTCATGCAGTTAAGACTCGCGAAGAGATTTATGTAACTGAATTTGAAGATGATGCAATTTTGGATCTTACAGGTTCCATGAGTGGAACGCCTGCCGAAGAACAAAAAAAGATGATCCTTTCAGGACTCTACAACCTTATGATGCTAAACAAGCGACTCGATTTAGATAAATATCGTAAAAGGATGAAAGATCCAATCAATTTGCGAAGTCACGTACTTTCCTTCAAAGGAGATACCTTAGTATCAGTTTTACAAAATCCCGAGCAAAAGATTGATGAGAAGGCACTAGCATTCCTATATGACGAACTCAACAAAACGCAGAGCGGAGGAGGAAATTTAGTTGGAGCACTGAAGGCCTATGAAGCGGCCCTAGACGGCAAAACAGACCAAAAAATAAAAAATGGGAAATGCGTTAAGGTACTTACCATTGTTTCAGATGGAGGAGTGGGTGATAAACCCGAAGCCGTGAATATTATTACAAGGCTCAGGGCCAGAGGTATTGTTGTCCAAGGGATAGGTTTTGGAGAAAGTGCCCAAGATATTCGTGTGATTTGTCATGACCCTGGAACTCCTGACGCAGGAGTGGTACTAAGCGATGTGAAAGAAGCAGTACTGACAAGGCATAGGATGCTCAGCAACTCCTTGAAAAGGTTATAAAAGAATGCTATAATTAACAGATTTAAATAATCAAATGTCAGAAGAGCCACAAAAAGATGGAAATGGGATGAATCGTTATCTGCGTCGTCTAATGCAACCGGACGAAGGACGATTTAAGGAAGAAATGGAAATAACAGATAGAGATGAAGGGGAAGTCAGCAAAGTGTCCGAAGATGTGCAGGGCAAGGCACTAAGTCTTTTAGGTCTGATCGAAGAATACTTTTCTGAGGGGAATCCAGAAGCAAAGGAACATCTTGATTGGGCTGAGGAAGAAGATTTGGATCAATTGCTAGCAAAATTAGAAAAATCTGATGGAAAAAGTCGGGATGCCGACGATGCTAAAGAAACAATCCGCGGAGAAATTCGTCTACTACTTGCTGTGCCAGATGTTAAAAGAGAATTTTTTAGAGTTCTGAAAACAGAGTCACAAAAATTCAAAGCAGCTAGACCAACTCTAAAGAAAGTAGCAAGACTGAGTCGTTTAAGAGCAGTTATCCCACGGAAAGTCACAACAATGTACCTCAAAGACAAAAGAGAACGTGGGAAGGTTCAGGAAACCACAAAAAAGACTATTGGAGCGCTTGAGTCTAAACGAGAGAGGGCAGAAACTGAAATAGCTCAAGCAACAGCTACTGCGGACTCCGACACAAAGAGTTGGTTGTACGTTCAAGAGTTACTTGGATACAAGAAAGAACTTCAAGAAAAAGGGTTTGCTACTACGGAGTCACGAAGGACACTTTTAAGTCGTGTCCTATCTGGAGTAGCTCATGGAGAAAAGATATTTCTTATAGGCTCAACTGGAACTGGTAAGACTCAACTAGCTACCTTAGTTGCAGACTTAGTTAACGATGAGGGGTATGAGATTGTCTCGTGGCATGAAGGCACTACTCCTAGAGACTTATTTGGTTACCGTGAAATTGATCAAGCGGAAGGAGGAATGAAAAGTCGAACCAAGCCTGGCCCAGTTTCGCTTGCGATTACCAACGGAAAGATTGTAATTCATGATGAGTACACTACGGGATCAACTCGCGCACAACTTTCAGCTAAAGCCCAATTAAATGCGAGGGTAGGTCAAAAACTTCATCTCCCCGGTTTTAACGGAGATGTGTTTGAAGTAAAAGAGGGCTTTGGAGAAATTTTTACAGGTAACCTTAAAGATGATAGGACTAAAGCTCGTGAAGACATGGATCCTGCTATTTTGCGTATGCTCTCCGGAGTTAAAGTGGGCTACATGCCTTCTGATGAGCTATTTAAAGTAGTTTTAGCAGAAATGATGGATGACACAGGCTTTCTACCGCTGAGCCCTCAAGACGTAGAGTTGATCCGTCGGGTGACAAAGGCGGCAGAACTCATGCAGATGTGCCACGATCGTGAGATTGATGGCTTGAATGCTTCTGCCAATAAAGAAGTGATTGCACAGGTCTTTGGTGGACGTATGGATGAAGTTCATTTGGACAAAAGCTTCTTAGATACTGGAACACTGACTCGAATGTTTGAAGGATGGGATCTGGAAAAAGCAAAAGGCAGAACCTTTAGGCAGTTCCTAGCAGAAAAACTAGATCGTTTTTTGAGAGATCCTAAGTTTGATATGGATAAGCAGGAAAAACAATTAGCAGGTGTGATTCTGAATGTTTGTGGAGTCCTAGATGCTGGTGGAAGCGGAGTGATAGCCCCTCCATTGGATAAAGCTCTTTGGGGCGAAGAAAGCCGAGAAGTAATTCTGCCTTCGGAAGTAGGTAGGTTGTTTGGGGTTAAACCCAAGGCTGATATTGATATGGATGATGAAGACGAGGCTCTAGGAGAAGCTCAGGAAAGATTATTGGGACTACTGAACCCTAGTGGAAGGGGACGTGAAAAACCCAAAGAAATAGAAAAACAAATGGAACAGCAGATTCAAGAAGCCCTAGATATAGCAAGATTATTTGAAATTGGTACCGGGGATGCGCCTGCGCCAACACCTGAACAGATAAAGCAGGCATTAAAGGTTGTAAAGAAAGAACAATGGGAAGAAGTTGTAAAATTCAAAAAGCCAACCCTGCTCATTGTTCCGTATCCTGCCAAACTTGACCGTTATGAAAAAGCGATCAATAGGCCGGAATGTAAAACTCCTAGCAGCGCAAACGATGCTTACTTTTCAGAGTTCACAAAGGAGACTTTTAACTTGCAGTGCACACAGGCAAAAGCAGGTTTAACTGCCCCCAAGGGAAAAGCTTTAGACGATGGCAAAATCTTAGGGTATAGATTCGTAATTACAGATGGAGTTGAAGACATTACTGATCACGGTGAGTGGAATCAGGCAAAAATTGGAACCAAAACACCGACTAATCAAGAGCGTATCAACGCCTTTAATGCCAACTTTAGACCAAAATCTATGATGGGCTTAGATGACCAATCTTATGCTCTATTACAAATGCGAGCCATGAAGAGCGGTGCCCCTATAGACAAAAATACAATAACATTGCTGGAACAGGTTCAAAGAAACGGTAGCGTCGCCTGTGGCGACTGGGCTGGTGCTAGGGCCGGGTTCCACAACGCTAATCTGGATTTTCCACTCGATAGTGCCCGGTTGCGTGCCTCGGTGATGGGTGAAATTAAAACTTAGCATTTAAAATTTGCTTTTCTTTTTTTCTTTAATTTAAAATGAACGATACAGATACTTTCATAAGCGAACTACGCAGAAGCGAATTATACCTCTCAAATGAGAAGGTAAAAGCCGCTGTGGACGCCGCAATCCCAAGGATAAAAGCCTCGCCAGATAAAGGCAGTTTAGTTCAGGAAATAGACACTTTGCGTAGTGATATTGAGGCAGTTTTGTCTGGTAAAACAAGAAATCTAGAGAAAAACGATGAAGAATGGATTAAAGATATTGTGGACCGTGAGTATGGTGAGGCTTCTACCACTCTCTCACTCGTTTTAGACCCACGAAAGGGTGAAAGAGCACCAAGCAAAGAAAAAATTAAAGCATCCATCTTAAAGCAGCTTAAGCCTGAGCAAATAGCTGAACTTAGAAAGCTACGAGAGTCAGTATTGTTAATTGTTCCAGACACAAATATAGAGCGACTCCAAACTGCAATTAATAAACCCGAGTGCAAGAATAAAGGGGCCATAACTGGCCAACAGGATGCCTATGTGGGTGACTTCTTTAAAGATACAGTCATGCAGGCTGCGCAGCACTTCGGCGTGCGTAGAGACCAAGAAATTACAAAATACCGGTTCGCAATTGTGGAAGGTGCTCAAAACTTTAATGGTACTGATGCGTCAGAACCATGGAATAAACAACAAAGTATGAGGAATGATAAGCGTATAGCAGACTTTGAAGCGAACTATGCCAGTAAAGGTATTCAAAGTATGAATGCCCATGCTTATATGATGCTCATGATGAGGAACCTCAGGGTAGGCAAGCCAACAGATATGATTAACGCTAGTAGTTCTCAGTTCACTTTACTTGCTGGTGAACCTAAAGCTGCCCACGTTCGAGACGGCAGCGTCGCCTTTGGGTACGGGGCTGGTGCTAGGGCGGGGTTCGACCGCGATGGTCTAGGTAATCCAAGCGCTGGTGCCCGGTTGCGTGCCTCGGTGATGGGTGAAGTTGAAGCTTAACATTTGAAATTTATTTTTTCTTATCCTTCCCCGCGAAGCGGGCTTTTTCTTTTTTGCGGAGTCGTTTAAACTACGGTCGTGGTGAATAGCATCTGTCGCTACGACGGCAGCTACCATAGAATTGAGGTCTATAAATAGTCAGCGCCATGTGAAGCACTGCCTACAATCTCAATCACAAAGTATTAATACCCATCACGTTTGAGCCGCATCTAAGGTCATAGAAGGCCTTGAAAAAAGCAAACCAATGCGGACTTCATGGTTGCGGCTGTGAAGATCTATCGGATAGGTGCGGTCAACTCACGGTAACGTCGCCTATGGAAACTGGAATGATGATAAGGCAAAGTTCAACAACGATAATCTAGATAATCCAAACGATAATGCCCGGTTGCGTGCCTCGATGATGGTTAAGTACTTTGGACACTTTTAAGCCAACCTCCAAGCATCCTTCCGATCTCGGAGGCTTTGGCTTGGAGTTGGAAAACCTTTGTTTCGTTGATTAGTTTCAGTTCTAGTAGAAGTCGAAGTTTTAGTATGAGCACTTCTAAACTGGCACTTGCCTTGATGAGATAAGGGCCTTTTAAAGGCTTTGGAGCATTTTTTGCCATCGTGAGTTCTTCTAAGAGAGAAAGGATGCTAGTCTCAGAACTTACTCCTAGTGAATAACGATGACGCTTGCTTAAAAGGTCCTGTGCACTTACAAGATCCTTATAAAGGCTGTAACTTTTGTTTATAATTGGAAGTGCTTCCATGGATATAAAATTAGAGAATATTTGGAAAAGTTGGTGGAACTACCGAAAAGGTAAAAATGCGGGTCCACAGTTAGAGGAGTTTGAGTATAGCTTAGAAGGAAACTTGCAGGCCCTTTTTGAAGACTTGGCTAAGGGAACATACAAGCATGGTTCCTACCGAACCTTTATCGTAGCGGAAAATAAGCGCAGAGAGATCTCAGTGGCGGCTATCAGGGATCGCATTGTTCACCGGATTTTGTATGATTACCTTGTACCAATTTTTGATCATACGTTCATTTTTGATGCTTGGTCTTGCAGGAAAACAAAGGGTCTTTTAGGTGCGATCGAACGCACACAAGATTTTCTAAAGTCCTTTCCAAATCACTACGTTTGGCGTGCCGACATCCGGAAGTTCTTTGACCATGTAGATCAGGATGTTTTGCTTACTCTTTTAAAGCGGAGAGTGACGGATCCGGCCACACTTTTACTCCTTCAAGAAGTCATCTTTAGCTATCCGGCTGGAATTCCTATTGGCAATCTGACGAGCCAAATATTTGCCAACATTTATTTGAACGAATTAGATCGTTTTGTGACTACTCATCTTAAATCTAGTGCTTATTTACGTTATGGCGATGACTTCCTGGTTTTCGATAGTGACCCACTTTTATTAAAACAAAAAAGAGAGCAGGTAGAACATTTTTTGAAGGAAAAACTGAAACTGACTCTCCATCCTACAAACGATCAACTACTCAAAGCAAAACAGGGTCTTCATTTTCTCGGTGTGCGTATGTATCCAAGTGGAAGGACCCTCAACGATAGGGCAATAAATCGAGCAATCACTCGCTTAAACTCTCAGAACCTCTCCAGCTACTGGGGACTCATCGCTAAACATTGTAACGCAAAGGAAAATAAGAAGTTTTTATGGGAAACACTGAGTCGAATGTCCATTATATAATTTCAAAGAGCATCTGCAAAAAGTTTCTCCAAGTGTGCTTGGCTAGTTACTTTATTCACTTCGTTCCGCACACTTTCCTTGTTTAAATCGAGACAACAAAGACGATCCTTCTCATTAATAATCATAAGTAGAATTCTTCCAAAATGCTCACCGTGCTTCTTTGCATATTCCGCGAGTCCTTTTGCCTTGTCGACAGCGTCCGTAAGACTACTGGCGTGTGGATCAAAGATATCAGCCACTATTTGCCCTTTTTCTTTACGGAACGCGATGATGTCCGGATAAAGAGGCTTATCAACATTCTCCATCCGATAAGGGATGCAAAGTGCCCAGTCCTTTCTAGGTAGAATACGTAACCAGCCTATAACCGATGAATCTTCCTCGATCATTTCGTGCACCACTCTAGACTCCCAGTTATTCAAATCCGCAGTGAACTTACCTTTCTCGGAAATATAAATGTGCTTCTCCCAGCTTGCATCTTCCTTCACACCCTCCATTTCTATGGGCATTTGAAGAGTCTCTGCAAAAGGCTCTTTAGACCTTCTCATGATAATGCGATATTCCTCTTCCCTGCCACTTGGTAGTGCACGAATATCTTGTGCATGGGTCTTCCAAAAATGCTCTAGCTCTTCACTACACTGCTGTTCAATGAGATCCTCGATTCCAGCTTCTTGCAAAAGGGCAATTATTTCTAGCTTTGTAACAATTGGATCTTGTTTATTTTGTCTTGAACGCCAAAACTCCATGTGAAGTCCTTCGCCAAGTTTACGCCCACACTGCTCAAAGAGGTCATCTATATTCTCGGGTGAAGATTCAATCGAAATGTAGTTATTTGAAGTTGAAAGGGACTGCTCCCCATACTCTAGCCAGGATTCACGAACTTCAATTTTACCTTTACTCTCAATGATATCCATAAAGGATTTTTTCTTTTTTAACTTCGTCAGCTCCTTATTGAGCAAATCGAGAACAAACTCCTTAGAAGAATCCCATGACTTCTTGTCGATCTCATCGTTTGTTAATGCACGAGCAAACTTAAGCAGTCTTCTCACACTTGGACTTTTTGCAATGCGCTCAATACGGTAAGTGGGCAGAGTCTCAAGTTTTTTAAACGACTGTTCCTTTTCAGAATCTCGTACGAGCTGCACGAGTTTAGAACCATCGACTACCTCAATAGCAATTCCCTGCTCAGGATCTTGCGAATTAAGCTTTTGCACAACTGTTTTTAAATTCCCTTCATCATAGTTTGGAAGATAAAGAGAAACACTATTGAGCAGTTCGTTATGCTCAACTCTACGTGCAAGAGGAGTGCGAACCATACGTCCTACCAGCTGGGCGATAAAAGTGGCATCCTTAGCCTTGCGAAAAGACATTAATACTTCGGCACGTGGACAATCCCATCCCGTTGAAAGACTCATTTTAAAAAGAACAACTTTCACTAATGGGTCTGCCTCAATTTTAGAGGCATCAATTTTCCGAATGACTCTGCCGGCAATTTCAAGTGGTTTTTCATCTTGAAAAGCATGTGCCCAGGCATTGTCATCAAGTTTACCCGTTACATTTTCAACCGTTCTAATAATCGTTTCAATATCTGTACTCGAAAGCTTTTTCTCAGTTCCATCCTCTACTTGCACTACGAGTATTGGCTCTACTGGGTCATCCCTCTTTTGTGATTTGGAGTATTTCTTCCATTCCTCAATACACGTATTCCAACGTCTTGTCGCTTCAGCAAGCAGCGTGAAGTCAGACGATTCTTTCTCTGTAGGATGCCAAAGAATAATGCGGTCTTTAAGTAGACCAGAAGCTTTAACGTCCTCAGGTTCGATGATGCATGGACGTTGGGTACGGTCTGTCTTCTCAATCAGTTTTTGAAATCGATCAGGTGTAGCACTCATACCAATGATAAGAGGTATCGGTTGCATGCCACCTTCTGGGTAACCAACAATAAATCGCTGCACAATACTTGAAGCCTTGGCATTTTCTTTTCCATCCGCCATACCACGGTGAGCTTCATCGATAATCACATAAAGATGCTCAGGGGATGCCTTAATTGTATTTTCAATGGTTTGCCATATGGTGTACTCCCTGCCGTCTCCGACCTTAGTAAGGAGGGCATCCTTTGCTAGTTTCTGAGTATTGAGGAAATAAACTTTCCCAGGAAGCAGCCGGTCTTGATTAAAGGGAGATTCGATAACCTCCAAGATGCTTCCAGAAAGGTCGGAAGATTGTTGAAGAATTTTGTCTCTACTTTGAAGATTGAGTTCTGGCATATCCGAAAGCCAAATGAAGACAGCATCTTTGTCTCCCTCTGTTTCTTCGTCGCCCTGCAAAATCCACTCGATGAGCTGAGTTAGTATCACTGTCTTACCAGAGCCTGTGGGAGAACTAAGGATAATTGCCTGATTATCTTTATCGAGCACACCTTTTCTAGCTTTCTTCACATGTGACAACAGCTTTTGAGCTGCAATTTCCTGAAACGGTTTTAATTCTATTTTCATGTTTGAGCGATATTAATACGGAAGTTTTCTAAATAGCTCTTGTAGAGCATTTTTGTTTTAAATTTGCTAGGCAGCTGCATGCACATATCTCGATATGCTTCTTCTGAATCCGTGACTATGAACACGTGAGTCAAATCTTTGTGATTTGTAATTTCAGCTTTAAATTCGCAAAATAAAGACTCTTTCATAAGCACAGCAAAAGCGGAATCTTTTGAAATAAACCAGTCCTTATTTTTAGCCCTTCCTATTTCTCCTTTTGCTCCAGCCATAAGCCAAAGTATAGGAAGGACATCCTCAAGTTTTTCCCGATAAGCGACTGCATTTGGATCCAAATAATCTAATCGAAAGTATTGGACATTTTCTTCAAAGCCTTCTTTGATAGACCGTCCACCAAAGTATTCACCGTCCAAGGCTGTTCCATCGTCGCGCTTTCCTTGAATAGCGTACTTGCATCGTGGCCATGTCACAGATTCACAAATCCCGTATTGTTCAAATTTAGGATTACCCGGGAAAATACTACTCTCCTCTAGATCCTTTGCTCTTTTCTCAGAAACCTCGTTGTTAGTCACAAGAATGCAACGACGATTCCCGTCGTCTTCTGTATTTAAAAGACATGTAGCATGGAGCGTAGTTCCCGACCCTGCAAAGAAATCAAGGATTAGGGCATCTGGTTTGTCGCGGCATACAGCACCAATACAATCTTGAACTGTATAGAGTGATTTTGGGAAAGGGAAAGAATTAGATACCCCCATTATGTTCGATAGAAGATTTGCCCCGGCAGTTCCGGCGTTGTATTGAGGTTGATCCCACACACTGAAAATAGGAGCATGACTTCTTGGTGGTGCGACTACAGAGAGCGAGTTACCTTCTTTGCCTCTAACAACAACCTCTCCTTTTTTTATTTTCTCAATCATTGTCTCCCGTCCGTATCTCCAGACACGTTCTCCACCTTTTTCATCTACAGGATAAATCATTTTTAGACCCTCTTTCGTATAGCCCGTCTTGTACTTTTCATTGATGCTCAACTCTTCACCCACACCTACAACTTTTCGTTTTTTCTCATCAATGTGCAGAGCAAAAAACATCTTTGGCCTTCCATGCCGCCAATTTCCTGCACCTGTCCCCGATCTCTTCAAAGACCAAAACTCCTCTTTCATGTCATGTTTAAATCCAAATAATGACTTTCTTCCTCTTGGTAGGGCAAAGAGAGCATATTCATGGGTAGACCAAATGTTGACCCCATTGTTGCCCTGAGGATGATGCTTAATTATCACTCGTTCAATCTCACGATCAGGAAAGAGATCCTTCATTAGCAAGGAAAGCGTACTAAGTTCGTTATCGTCGATCGCGACTATCAGCACGCCATCAGATTTGAGCAGACCTTTTGCCAATAACAATCGTTTCTTCATCATCGAAAGCCATTTGCTATGGCGATACTGATCATTGTTATCGACATAATTATTGTTGTATTTCCAATCCCGAGCTCCCGTATTGTATGGAGGGTCAATGTAAATGACGTCTACTTTCTTCTCATAAGAATAAAGAAGAAGTTGTAATGCATGAAAATTGTCTGCATTTATAATCGCATGATAGGGCTTATTTCCTCCTCTCACCATCTGATCAACAGGAATAAGAGAAGGATAGATCGGTTCCTCAAATTTCTTAATCACTACTAAGTCCTCAACTTGCGCCTCTTCCCAACGGCCATCGATTTCGTGAAGTAACTGCACGGATTTTTTCTCAATATTGATCACATTAAACACATCGTCGCCCTTACCATTACGAAAAACCACCTTTGTGCCAACAGTGACCATGTGGTGGTAAAGCCTCACATGTTCCGGGACATGCTCTTCAAACACTAAACCAAACTTGCGGTTCATTCGAAGTTTAGAAATTTCTCGTTCCAACCCCAAGCGCAAAGCATTTTCAGAGATTTGAGAAAGCAGGTAGTCGAGACGATTCTGAGATTTTTTCTGTACTGATGGAGAGGTTTTGATGGGCATCCTTATTTTATCTAGGCGATTGCCAACGATAGTACACCAACAACTGTTGGTTCTCAATAGAAGGTGAACGATCGAGTATTAAGGCGTGAAAAAAGACATATCAGCACAATTCGCAGAACGGATGCGCCATCTCCGTAAAAAGCACAAGCTTTCACAGGAGAAACTTGCGGGGCTTTCTCATATTAGCTTGAAGTACATTCAAAGCCTTGAGGGAAAGAAACCCAGGAATCCAAGTCTGGACATACTGCAAAAGTTGGCGGATGGTTTTGGGATCCCGCTCTGGAAGCTCCTAAAGTTTTAGAGGCTAACTTTTAGGTATAAATCCATCTGGATAAAGATGGGTCGTTCTGTCATCTATGTGGGTAGACTTTAACCCATTAGACATGACAGAGCTTCAAGTACCTTTAAAATACTGTCTTTACGCTCGTAAATCCTCGGAATCGGACGAAAGACAGGCAATGAGCATTGATTCTCAAATCAATGAGATGCTCAAAATAGCAAAAAACGAAAATCTAAATATTGCCGAAGTTAGACACGAAAGTAAAAGTGCCAAAGCAGTCGGCTGTAGGATAGAATTCAATCGTCTACTTCAGGATATAAAGGAAGGAAAGTTCAATGCAATTTTGACGTGGGCACCGGATCGTCTCAGCCGTAACGCTGGGGATTTAGGAGCTTTAGTAGACCTTATGGATTTAAATAAGCTTGTTTCAATTCGAACATACGGACAAAGCTTCTCCAATACTCCAAATGAGAAGTTTCTACTTATGATTTTGTGTAGTCAGGCTAAGCTTGAGAACGACAATCGAGGAACAAATGTGAGACGTGGACTTAGAGCAAAATGTCAAAGAGGCAAAAGGCCTGGACCCCCTCCCCTTGGCTACATGATCTTTAGAGATCCACATAATCCAAACTTAGAAAATAAGATTATTGTAGATCCAGAACGTGCTCCATTTGTGAAGAAAATGTTCAGCTACGTAACAGTAAATGGATTCAGTGGCAGGCAAGTGAATGACTTCCTAAGCAGCGAAGGGTTTCGGACGAGAACCGGCAAAAAGGTAACTTTGAGTATGACCTATCGAATGTTCAAAGAAGCCTTTTATTACGGCGACTTTGAGTACCCTGTTGGAAGCGGCAATTGGTATAAAGGGGTGCATGAGCCGCTGATCACAAAAGACCAGTGGGAGAAAGCCAAAGAGATTATTAAAACCTATGAAAAGACAAAATGGGGAAGTAAGAGCTTTTTCTTTGGAAAATTGTTTAAATGCGGGATTTGTAACTCAGGAGTCTGTGGAGAAGAACGCTATAACCGTTTTAAGAAGCGCTATGTCTACTACAAATGCACCAAATACGGAGGAACAAAGAATTGTAATGAAAAATACATTCGGGAAGAGAAGCTGATTGAATCAATCGCTACGATGGTGAATGAGTACAAGGAAAAAGACCTTCAAGTTCATAAAAAGATTACGAAAGAGGTACAAAGGTTCAACGATATGCAAAGACTGACTCTAGGAGAGAATGCCAAAGAGATAAGCCATCAAACCTACATCGAATACGTACTGAAGCACGGAACTCTACAGGAAAAGCGGAATTTCCTCGACTGTCTAGATGGACAGCTATTTTTAAAGAATGGAGAGGTCTGGTTGGAGAAAAGTAAGAAGATCGGAATGGAGCTGGCTCACCAATAAAAAGGGCTTTAGCGTAGATATCAGGTTTTAATGAACGCCCGTGCCACTCAATAACATGAGTCTAGTAATAGGCGGCCTTTTCAAGCCTTATGAAGGAGGAAATCATTAAACCTTCCCAGTTCACCTTTTACTCAGGTAGGTGGGTCATAGGCTTAAATCATGCACGTTCTGGCGGAGAGAGAGGGATTCGAACCCCCGAGGAAGACAGGCTCCCTAACGGTTTTCAAGACCGCCGCTTTCGACCGCTCAGCCATCTCTCCATAGGCGGTGTGCCTGCGAAGAGTAGCCAATGCTTTAGCAATTTTCAAGCCCAAGTCTGCAGTCAGCGCTTTTGCTCTTCGCATGGCTCTGCTATTCTATGTCCATAACTTTTAAAATCCACCTATGGCAAAAACCTCAAATCGCTTTCCGACCTGGGCAATTCTCCTCATCGTGCTTGGAGTGGTCTTTATGATTGGAGCCTGGGTGATGGGCGTTTACAACGGACTCGTGCAGGAAGAAGGGAACGTGCAGGCCAACTGGGCCCAGGTTGAAGTGCAGTACCAACGTCGTAGCGACACCGTGGCGCAGCTCCTCCCAACCGTGGAAGCCACCGCTGAATTCGAACAAGACACACTGACCGAAATCGTGGAAGCCCGCAGTGCATGGGCTCAAACCGCCGATGATTCCACCGCGACCATTGAAGACCAAATCGCAGCCACCCAATCTTTTGACTCGGCCTTTTCCCGTCTGCTCGTAACCGTGGAAGCCTACCCAACGCTCACGGCCACCGAAAGTTTCCAAGCTTTCCAGGCTACTTTAGAAGGAAATGAAAATCGCATCGCCGTTGCCCGCAAAGATTTCAACGACGCGGCAGCCCAGTACAACATTACGCTTCGTACTTTCCCAACCAAACTCATCGCCGGTTTCTTCGATTTCGATGAATATCCTTTGCTCGAATCTGATGAAGGAACCGAGGACGCACCTGAAATTGAATTCAACATCGGAGAATAACAGGCGGACCCGAACATGAACTTTATACCCACCGCCTTTGCAGCTGCCGATCTCCCCGCACGTCCGCTTGGACCCGCGGGTGAGGATTGGTATGTGCTCGACAGTGCTGATGTGCTTTCCGATGAAACGGAGGCAGCGCTTCAAACGCAGCTCAGCACGCTCGCCAGCGAAACCAGCACGGGCATGGTGGTGGTAACGATTCCCACGCTCAACGATTACCCTATTGAAAGCTACGCGCTGGAGCTGGGCCGCGAATGGGGTGTGGGCCAAGAGGGTTTGGACAACGGCCTCGTCTTTTTAGTGGTGACGGAAGACCGTGAAATGCGCATTGAAGTGGGCTACGGCCTTGAAGGGGCGATTACCGATTCCAACAGCTACCTCATTTTAACGCACACCGCCACGCCCTACCTTAAAGAGGACAACTATGATCAAGGTGTTTTGGAGTCCATGGCTCAACTTGAAACGCTGGCACGCGGCGAAACTTTCGATCTGCCAGAAGCGACCGCCCAACAAGACTATTCCGACCTGCTTTCCACTCTCTTCTTTTGGGGTTTGCCGCTTTTATGGGCAGTGGTGAGCTGGTTTTCCAGCACCAAAGCCTGGTGGCTCGGCGGCATCTTCGGCGGAGCCTTTGGTCTCGTAGTCGGAGGCGTTACCGGCCTGCTCATGGGCGGAATCGGCGGCTTGGCCCTGGACTTCATTGTGTCTAAATTCTTTTTTCAAAAAGTCGGCAATCCCGGCATCTTTTTTGGTGGCGGCCGCGGTGGTCACGGCGGTAGCGGGGGAGGCGGATTCAGCGGCTTTGGAGGTGGAGGATTCGGTGGCGGTGGCGCCAGCGGCCGCTTCTAATACTCACAAAAAAAGCGCAGCCCGTAAGCCGCGCCTTTTTCAACAAGAAAAGCTTATTTCTTGCACATCTTGCACCAGCAAGATCCAAGCATAGCAAGGGCAGAAACCCCCACTAAAATGTAAACCGTTCGTTCAGCCCATTCCCAGTTTCCCAGGAGTTCGCTAACGAGGTTCCATTCGAACACGCCAATCAGTCCCCAGTTAAGGGCGCCAACGATAACAAGTGCAGCAGCCACTTTGTGGACTCCGCAACATCCTTTATATCCCATCATAGGAAGTAAATTAAGGATAAAATAACAGATCCCATTATATCTGAAAAAGCCCTCTCGGATAGCGAAAGGGCTTTGCCAGTTTGAAAAATCTGTCCTGATTCTACGCCTGCCAAACCGCCAAAATCACACCAGCCACCAAAAGCGCTACTAGGTAGTGCGACGCATTGATCACAAAAACGCTGATTGGCTTGTTGTTCCACAAAATATCTCCGGCCAGCACAGGCACCATGAATCCCAGCCATGGCCAGAACGCGGCTTGCGCTCCCATAGACGCCGTATTTGCTTCAAAAGCGGCGATGTAGTGCGCCAGTACAAATATCATCATCAGCCCCATCAAAAAAGCCACCGCGTAGCGTGCGCCCATGTACTTGTCTGCTTTCATGTCGTTCGTGCTGAACTTCATGGCCTTCATCCAAATATTTCCAAACAGCAGCGGTGAATACCAAAGCGCGCCGATCACCATATTCACAACGGCGGCCACCAAAATGGCAGCAAAATTAAGCGTAACAGTATCCATGGGCGTGGGGGTTATGTACCGCTATTTTAGCACAAAAAAAGACAGGCCCGAAAGCCTGTCTTCTAAGAAGTTGCTAGCAAGCCGCAGTGAAGCGGAGGCTAAGCAATTAATAACGATCGTCACGACGAGGACGTTCTTCACGAGGTTGTGCCTCGTTAGCGAAGATTTGTCGTCCACCCATTTCCATCTTACCCTCTTCGATCTGTTGAACAGCTGCTTCAGCTTCTTCCATCGTAGACATTTCTACGAATCCGAAACCTTTGCTTCGTCCAGTTGCTCGGTCTTTGATGATAACTGCAGATTCAACTGCACCGAACTGCATGAAGAAATCTTTAAGGCTGTCTTCCGTTGCATTGAATGGAAGATTTCGTACGAATAGTTTTTTAGTTTGCATAGTATTGATTGGCTTACGCCAAAATTAGAGTACTTGATATACTTTCTGTAATTCGACCCGCCGTAAGTGTTAAAGACATTTGCTTTACTGAACGGAAATACAACAACACCAATTGTACAGCAAAATTATGCAAAGTCAAATCAAACTCTTCTCCAAGCCTTAGAGGCTTAAGAATAGCTCCTCCTGCGAGTAGCGAACTTTCTTAGCGCCGGCATACTTATCGTCGCCACGCATTCCCACCGCGCAGATCACCACGCTGTGCAGGCCCATAGCCGCCAATCCCAAGATTTCGTCGTATTTAGCCTTATCAAAACCTTCCATAGGGGAGGCATCGATGCCCATCACCGCGCAGCTGGTCAGTAAGTTTCCAAGCGCTAGATAAACCTGTTTGTCGGCCCAAGGCGCAAAGGTTTCAGGCGTTTGTGCTTCCACAAAACCCATGATCATTCCCTTGAGACCTGCATAATTGGCCACGTCTCCGCCCTGCATTTTAGCCGTCATTTCAATGAATTTTTCTCCATAAGCGGCGTCTATTTGATCAATACGGCAAAGCACAAAAAGCTCAGACGCATCCGTTACTTGAGGCTGCCCCCAAGAAACTTCACGCAGCTTCGCTCGCAGATCCGCATTTTTTACCTGCACAAATTTATAAGGTTGCAGGCCAAACGAAGAAGGGGAGAGTTGCAGCACGTCTTTTAAAGTCGCCACCTGTTCGTCCGTCAGCTTTTTTGTAGGGTCATAAACCTTGGTTGCGTAGCGCCACTTGAGCTGTTGAATAAGATCCATTTTCGTGTGGAGTTAAAAACTATACTTAATACTTACTCTGGTTTCACCCACTCTTCAACAAGAACGTACTCGCCGGCTTCACCACTCAAGCACCAAGCTTTCCCCAAACTTTAAACGCAAAGTCGTCGGTGATGTA
The DNA here is from genome assembly GCA_965230905.1 of uncultured Candidatus Peribacteria bacterium. Lineage (GTDB taxonomy): Bacteria > Patescibacteriota > Gracilibacteria > UBA1369 > 2-02-FULL-48-14 > 2-02-FULL-48-14. The sequence continues at coordinate 367,605 of OZ246396.1, read as the reverse complement.
AGGTGGCAGCGTTTTTTCGTAGGCATCAAAAATACTTTGAAGCCCTTGGCGCATGTTTCCAGCACGTTCAGGTGCCTTCCACGCTCCAGTCAGTGCGCCCACCACTATTTCCATGCAATCCAGTTCAGTCTGCGGCGTAAAAGCACCCATCAATGCTCCCTTCATATTCATCTCTGCCATAGTTTTGCCACTCGCCAAATTTCCCCAAAACCCACCTTGAATACCCGCCGCTTCCTCAGCCGCAAAGTGCAGCAAATCATGAAAAAGGAAACTTTTAGTGTCCAACTCCACATTCTCCTGGCTGCCGTCTGTGCGCACGCACACCAGGCGATGATGGGTCGGCGAAATACGTGTGAGTGAAATCTTCATACGCGATTTTTAATGGCGGAGAGGGAGGGAGTCGAACCCTCGATACGAGTATTACCCCGTATAACGGTTTAGCAAACCGCCGCCTTCGGCCACTCGGCCACCTCTCCACTAAGCCCTAAATTGAAAAGAGCCACCCCAGTTTATGCATTTCGCTTATTCAGGGCAAGCGATTCTTCCCCTAACCTGAAAACTGTGCTATAATGATCTGATAATTAAATCTATGGAACCTGCCGTTCCCGCCAACCTGGAAGAAAGCAAAGAAGTCGCCAAAAGCGCAGTCTTGGATGCGGGTCAGGCGGCGGAACAATTTCGTCAGGATTTTAAGGCTTTTTTGAGCCAGGTTGTTCGCCCAGATTCCTGGCGCGACGGGCTAAAATTGGTGACTTCCGGCGGGCTGGGGCTCCTAAAAGATTTGCAAGAAATGATCACACAGCACAACTGGACGCCGGACAAACTCGTGACGCACTTGGACAAAGATTTGTCTGCGATTGTGCTCAAACATCCCGAGCTGCAAGAGCCTTGGGAGAATGTGAAAATCAGCTTCCATTTCGCCAAACTCAAGACCGACGAAGCCCTGGCCCACGTGAAAGAAATCGCCCAAAAACAGGTGGTGAGCGCGGTGTGGAGTGGGGTGAAAGCCGAAATCCAAAAAGACCTCAGCGACTTGATGGCTAGACTGAAGGGTAAAAAAGATTTATAATTTCGTAATTCTAACTCATAACTTATGGCTGAAAGAGATTCAGAACCGGAAGACGCTATACCTGCTCCACAAGGAATATCTCGTCGTGGCCTGCTAGTAGGATCTTCTGCTGGACTTGTGGGTGGACTAGGAGTGGGAGGAGCCGTTGGGTCGGTGATGGGGTTTGGTTATGGTGCAGGAAAAGCAGCTGAAGTAGCGCCTGGAGTTATGGTAGATGTCGCGTCTCGCGAGCTTGGGGAACGCACTGCAGAACTTGGAGCGTTTTGGGGATCTGTGAAGCCGCTCATTCTGCAAATCATTGCACAAACGGGAGAATTTTTAAACGAAGTGAAAGCCAAAGGGACAACATGGGATGGAGTGAAAATGGGTGCGAGCACTCTGTGGAACGGATTCAAAAAGGATGCGGTGGAATGGATGAGTTCAGGCGACACCAGTTTAGACAAAACGGTAGAAGAAATTTCTCGCAACGTGGAGTCCGATCCTGTGCTCGGTCCTAAATGGCGTGCCATTTTAAAAACCTATACAGAGCTCCAAGATAAACAAGAAGAGTTCGCTACTTTATCTGCCCGCCTCACGACAGTGAGCGAAGCCGACAAAGAAGAGCTCAAGGCCGATGTCAAAAGGGAGCTGACCCTAGCCGTTCAAAAAGATTTTCCATGGGCTACATCCGCTCCAGAGTCGGAATCCCCAAAACCGTGAGGCCGGATTTGAGCGCGTACATAAAAGCATTCACCACGCCGAGCCGCGTGCGTTTTTGAGCCTCGGTGTCGGCGCCGGCCACGGAAGTGGTTCCGTAGAAGCGATTGAATTCCTGGCACATTTCGTAGAGCGCCGTGCACACGATGTGCGGCTTGCGTTCGTGCAGCGCTCGGTCGAGTGCATCGGGGAATTTGAGAAGTTGTCGCACGATGTTTTTTTCGGAGTCTTTGCTGAAAACGGGCATGCCGCTCAGCGCCATGTCACCCACTTTTTCAATGATGCTGCGTGAGCGCGCGTACGAGTACAGCAAGTACGGCGCGGAGTTTCCTTCCAGCGTGATGATTTTATTCCAATCAAACACAATGTCCTTGTTTCGATCCTGCGAAAGAATGGCGTATTTCACGCTGGCCACGCCCACAATTTCCGCCAACTGTGCATACTGCTCGCGGGGCAGTTCCGTGCCGCGCTCAGCGGAAAGTTCCCCCGCTCGCTTCACCGCTTCATCCAGCAAAAACTCGAGGCGAATCACATTTCCTTTTCGGCTGCTCATAGCGGTGTCCGCAAAACTCATGCGGCCAAATGAAATATGTTCGAGCTGAGTATCTTCTGCGTAGCCCAGTGCCTTCGCCACGGTAAAATCTTGCACAAAATGCAGCGACTGCGCCGTGTCCACCACGTACAAAATCGCCTCGGGATGCCACGTTTCCACCCTATACTTCACGGTAGCTACGTCGCGCGTTAAATACAAAGTCGTGCCGTCACCTTTTTGGATCAGTGCCGGCGTCTTGCCTTCGCCCATGTCAAAAATCAGCGCGCCCTTTTCGCCCTCCACAAACAGGCCCTTCTTCTTTCCTTCCGTCAAAACTTCCTCCGCCATTTTTAAATAAAAACTTTCGCCCGTGATGTGGTCAAATTCCGTGCCCAGTCGCACGAACATTTTTTTCAAATCCTCCAAGCTCTCGTGCACAATCCACTTCCAGAGTTCCAGCCGTTTTTCGTCCCCCTCTTCAATCGATTTAAAAATCTTATGTGCTTCTTCCAAAAGCTCGGGATTCTTTTCTTCTTCCTCGTGGAATTTCACATAAAGCCGCGTGAATTCGCCGTTGGGATTTTTGTGGATTTCCTTCATATCGCCCCACACTTCCATGGCGTAAATCAATTTCGCAAAATTCATTCCCCAGTCGCCCAAGTGGTTGATGCGTACGACTTCGTTCCCCATGAAATCAAATAAATTCGCCAGCACATCTCCAATCACCGTCGACAAAATATGGTGCACGCCCATGTGTTTGGCCGCATTCGTCGCGCAATATTCCACAATCACAGGCCGGTCGTGATGCTGGCCCTGCTCCACGCTGAATCCATCTTCAAGTTGCTTAAGCGCCTCCGCCAAAAATTCGTCGCTCAGTCGCAAATTTATAAACCCGGGCGCCGCAAATTCCAGCGATTCCACACGGTAATCTTTTGGAAAGTGCTTGATGATTTTATCGGCCACCGTCCGCGGATTTTCATTGAATCGCTTGCTGAGTTTAAAGGCCGCGCTACAGGCGTAATCGCCGTGCTCCTTGTTCTTAGGTTCTTCCACTCCCGTGCACGCAAGCGCCTCCTCGTGCGTCAGGTCCGGAAAAGCCGCCAGCGTTGCCTGGGCGAAAAGCACTTTGAGCTCTTGAGACATGATTTTCATGTGCGAACTATAAGCCACTTGTGAAAGCGGGTCAAAAGGTGTTAGACTTCACTTTGTTTTTTAAATCACCACTTGGACCCTGCCTTAGGCATAGGCCTCATCGTACTATTCGTTCTCCTCTCCGCATTCTTTGCGGCTGCTGAAACGGCAATCAATTCTTTGTCACCGGCCAAGGTCCGCACTTTAGTCGAAGAGAAAAAACCGGGCGCTCAGCAACTGGACTGGCTTAAAAAGAACTACCACCGCACCCTGATTGCGGTCTTATTTGGAAATCAATTCGTAGATACCCTGGCGGCCGCCGTGGCAACCATCTTGGTGGCAGAAAAATTCGACTCCATTTATTTGGGAATTGTTTCCGGAGTGCTCACGATTATAAGCCTTATTTTTGGCGAAGCGCTTCCCAAATCTTTGGCCAGCGTCCACGCGCAAAAAGTGGGACTTTTCCTCGCACCGCCCATTCGACTTTTTGTTTGGATTTTAACGCCGCTGGTGTGGATTTTAGACCACCTCATCAATTTCATCTTGGGCCTCTTTGGATCTTCCAAACAGAACCAAGTCACCGATGAAGAGCTCATCGCCATGGCCTCCATTGGCGCCGAAGAAGGCAGCATCGACGAACACGAACTCGCCCTCATCGAAAACGCACTGGAATTCAACGACATTCCTGTGGAAGGAATCATGACCCCGCGTGTCCACGTAGACGCGATTCCCGAAACCTTCAAGCTGGACGAAGCCACCGAATTCGCCGTGAACCACACCCACACCCGCATCCCCATTTACCGCGAGAACATCGACCACATCGTGGGCATTTTGTCGCTCAAGGAACTCCTTAAGCAATACCACACGCAAGAAGATCCCGAGCACACCAGTCTTCGCCAAATCAACCTGCTCACGCCGCTTAAAGTGCCGAGCACCATGAAGGTGCAGGAACTTTTCCGTCAGTTCAAAAAGAAGCGCATGCACATGGCCATTGTGCTCGACGAACACGGCGGCACCTTGGGAATTGTGACCATGGAAGATCTTTTGGAAGAACTGGTGGGCGACATTGAAGACGAGCAGGATTTAGAGGAAGAACATGTGAAAAAAATCTCCGAGCACGAATATGAACTCAGCGGCCGCGTGGAACTCGACGACCTCACCAAAATCATGAAAGTGAAATTCGAACACCCCGGCTACAAAACCGTCAGCTTCTTCATCATCGAAGAACTCGGCTACCTGCCGCACGAAGGCGAAACCGTACTCATGGAAAACTGGCAATTCACAGTTACGCAAATGCTGCGCAACACTATTCTAAAGGTTCGTTTAAAGAAACTTTAATAAACCACCAGCTGCGTTCCAATATAGGTGAATTTGTACACCGTTTCAGCATCGTCTGGCAGCGTACGGATACATCCGTGGCTCACCGGTCGGCCGATGTGGCTCAGCGCTTCCGTCCAGAAAGTTCCTCCATCCGTTGCCAAGTAAGGCAAGGCGTGGATTCCATACCCACGGTAATCCCAGAGTTGGAAGTACGGCATGCGGTAGTGCGGATAAGCTTGTCCAATACGAAGCTCTTGTTTAGTCAAAATTTTGTAAGTTCCACGAGGTGTTGGGGTGGCGTAGGCTCCGCTGGAAACTTGCATGCTCCACACGGTAAGCTCCCCGAATTTGGCGTACATCATTTGGTTAGCTAGGTCGATTTCCAAGTTACGAGTCAGGTTGGCCAGTTGCGCCGCATCAATAGAAAGGTCGGTCACAAAGGAAATGTCGTCTTTCATCTCGTCACTAGGCGCGCCCACGCTGATGTCCACTCCAAAGCTCTCGTCGAGCCAGGCTTGTCCTTCAATCACAGGCTGAAAAAATTCTCGGTAAACGTTATCTCCTTCTGGAGCAATGCTCTGGAAATCCACATGGAACACTTCGTTCGGTTCCACATAATCTTCCACCATAAGCACGCGGTTTGGACGAATCCAACCTGTTACGGCGGCGTCACTGCTTCCAAACACACTCTCACGATCCTGTTCTTTTTGAGTTCCCACGTTGAGAGCAGGGAGTCCGAAACAGTCGGAATCTTCGGCAAACAACCGAGTATTTCCTGCGTTTACAAAGCTCATGCTCACGCTAAACACTTGTCCGGGTTGAATGTTTTCTTCCACTTCTACCTTGCTCAGTTCCACCTTATATTCAGGAACTTCGGGCAAATCGTATTGGCAATAAGACCATTCTCCATATTTTCCCAGCACCACATTATCCATATTATTCCCTTCGCCATAAGCCTCCGGGTCCACACGCATAACGTTGTCAAAGTAGACACCGCTCAGCGCCGTAATCGGCTTACCAAACAGCGACGCTTGAATGTGTTGATTACTCAAAAGTCCCACCAGCAAGGTGACCATAAAGGTCAGTGAGGCAAAGAACATCGTAAGAATAGGACGGCGTAGAGTATTTCGAGAGATCATGGGCTTTTGTTTTTGTATTCAGAAAATTATAGCAGAAAAAGCGAGAACTTGCAATCCCAGGTAATTTAAGATAAAAAGGTGTACTATACAACAAAAGCAAACGGTGGAAAAAAGCACTAACTGTCATCCGGAAGAGCGGGCTAACGAGCCTCTTCTCCTCAGCAAATATTTCAAAGAGATAGAGAAGACTCCTTTATTGAGCCGTGCCGATGAATATGAAGTGGCTAAACGTATAGATGATGGAGGCCCCGATGCAATCCTGGCCCGTGATTATATGGTCAAGGCAAACCTCCGCTTAGTGGTGAGCATAGCCAAAAAGTACCTCTACCGAGGCGTTCGCTTAGAAGACCTGATCCAGGAGGGAAACATCGGTCTTATGAAGGGCGTTGATAAGTTTGACCACTCGCGAGGATTCAAGTTTTCAACTTATGCCACTTGGTGGATTCAACAAGCGATCATCAGAGCCGTAGAAAGCAATGGGCGCACCATACATATTCCAATCTATAAACTAGAGGATTTGAATCATTTCCGAAAATTCTCAAAGGAATTTTCCCAGCAACATGGGCGAGAACCGACCATTGATGAAATAGCAGCAATAATGGATATAGATCCATATGAACTACAGAAGCTTCTCAACGTTGCCAAAGATCCTAGCTCTTTGGACGCACCAGCGAGTGAAGACAATGCAGCCACCGTTGGAGAATTTATTCCAGATACCAGTGCAGATACGGAAGCACCTCTACTTAAAGCGGATGAACTTGCACAAATTAATGGATACCTTCATCTACTCAATCCTAGAGAAAGAAGAGTAATTGAATTGAGGTACGGACTCGAAGGAACCGATGGGATGGGTTTGGAAGCAATAGGTAAAGAAATTGGCCTCACGCGCGAAAGGATTCGTCAAATAGAGCTCAAAGCAATTAAAAGAATCCAGAAGCGCAATAAACTCAATCCATTAAATAATTCATGACCGAAACGACAAATAAACCTCCAGATTTGCTTAATGCGAAGCCAGCGCTGTCTTTAAAGTCTCCCGAAAGAATCAGCACTGAGGTCGACGACTTTAGGAAAGAAGTGAAAGGAAAAATGAAAGCAGCTAGTGAATTGAATCAACAGGCCTTGGTCAAAGATCATCTGCGTATGGTTTATAAACGTGTAAACAGCTACCACTATACTTTAGAGTTCAAGGAAGACCTCATTCAAGAAGGGGTGCTCGGATTGATAAAGGCGGCAGAAAAGTTTGACCCCACCCGTGGGATTAAATTTTCAAGCTACGCCAAATGGTGGATCGACCAGATGATCCTGGACTACATCGCTAAAAATATACGCCTACTCAAGACGTCTGGTCGGGATAGAAGTTTGCTTAGAAAAGTACGTAACCTGAATGCTGAAGCTTCGAAAAGTTCGGGTCAAGAATTGAGCAGTACAGAAATAGCAAGTTTCCTTGAGACCTCAATTGAAAAAATAGAAGGCCTCCACATGCTCAATGCGCCGCTGGCATCGTTGAGTCCACAGCTTGATCACGACTCGGGCAAGCAGCTGGAGGGACAGGTGCAAGATACTGAAGCAGGGGACGCCCTCGCAAGACTGATTGAAGAGGAAGAGGATCCTAATGAGCTGATTCATCAAAGGTATTTAACTCGCAGCTCCGGTCTAGATAAAAGAGAAGTGCAAATACTAAAAATGTATTATGGAATTGACTATCCAAAAACTCATTCTCTATTAGAAATAGGAAAAGAGCTCAGTTTGAGTAAAGAGAGGACACGTCAAATCAGAGATAGGGCCCTCCTAAAAATCCGTACTAGCGCCCTAAAAGCCGGTTCAGCTCCTGTTTGAACTCCTCCACGTCCTTAAACTGTCGGTACACGCTGGCGAATCGAATATACGAAACCTCGTCGATGACTTTTAGCGCGTGCATCACATCGCGGCCAATGGTGTCGCCGGGAATTTCCTTGCCGCTGGTGCTCCACACTTCCTCCAGGCGGTCGATCATGGCGCTGATTTGTTCCTGCGTCACGGGGCGCTTCTCACACGCGCGCCAAATTCCATGTTCCACTTTGCTGCGGTCGTAACTTTCCCGCGAGCCGTCTTTTTTTACCACAATGAAATTGGCGGTTTCCACTTTTTCAAAGGTGGTGAAACGGTAGTTGCACTCCTCACATTCACGACGGCGGCGAATAGACCGGCCTTCGTTGGCTTCTCGAGAGTCCACTACAGAAGTGGCTTTGTGTTTGCATTTAGGGCAAATCATCGGGTTAAATAGTGACATGTTCGAAGGCTTTACACAAGACGACTGGATTCAGCTGGGGGCCATGGTCCTTCTTGCTGCAACGCCGGCTGTGATTTGGTCGGTGGTTTTATTCAAAGGGCGCAAAACCTCTCGCTGGCCTTTGCTGCTCGCCTTCTTTTTAGGCACCCTCACCGTGCTGCCGCTGATTTTGATTTACGATTATTTGTGGGTGAAATTTCCGCAGCTCAACGTGTACAACGCCATCGACTCCAATATCACCGAAGTGCACATCGCGGCCATTGCCTCCCTGGTTGTGGTGGGAATTTTGGAAGAGCTCGCCAAGAGCGGAGTGGTGCGTTTTATTGGCAAAACCCGCATCGGGATTCAAACCATCAACGACGCCGTAAAATATTCTATTCTAGCGGGGCTCGGCTTCGCCTTCACCGAAAACATTTTCTACTTCCGCGACGCGTGGCAACAAGGCGGAGTGATCGGCCTTCTGCCGGTTATGATTTTCCGCTCCCTGTTCACGGTGTGCGCACACATGGTGTTCTCCGGAATTTACGGATACTTTTATGGAATTTCCAAATTCGCCCACCCCATTATGGAAGCGAGCCTATGGATGGGCGAACGCTCCTTTGGCGTGCGCATGATGTCTAAGATTTTGGGAACCGACGAAGCCAAGGCCTACTCACAACTCATGCTCATGAAGGGGCTCTTCATCGCCATGGCAATCCACGCGGCCTTCAATTCACTGCTGGAATTCAACCAATTCTTCCCCGTGATCGCCATTGTGGGCTTGGGCTTTATGTACTTGTTGTATCTGCTGGCGCATAAGGCCGGTGCCATTGTATTCGCCTCCACCGGGCAGAACAGCTCCATGGCTAAAAAGGATGTCGACACCGTGCTTCAACTCCTGGGGATGTGGACAAAAGAAGGCCGCCACAAAGACGTGATCGACATCTGCCAACGCCTCCTCCTCCGCGACCCCGACAACAAAGTGGTGCAGCTCTTCCAGGCCAAAGCCATGGACAACCAAAAGCTCACCGACCTGGAAAGTTCCTTCACCTCGCTCTTCCAGTCCGAAGACAAGACCATGACCGACACCAGCCTCCGCACCCTGGTGAAACAAAAAGTGCTCATGGAAATGCTGAAAGAAAAACAGATCGCCGCCCCCGCTCCGTCCCCCGTGCCCACACCCGCCTCCGACCTACCTAAGATTCCTCGAGTTCCTGGACTTGAATCTCCGCAAAGCGGTCCGTCATCCCCGCAAGGTAATCCCTGATTTCACTCGCGCCTTCCTGAGCCGAGCCGCCCGGATGCGCCGCCTGCCACTCTTTCATATAGTAGTTGAAGAGTTTTTTAATGACGCGCTTCCCATGCTCCGAGTGTTCCACCACCTGTGGATGAAAATACAGCCGCGTGGTCAGAAAATCTTTAAGCGCTTTATTGGCCACCTCCATGGGTGCTGAAAAATTCACCAGTTTTTCCTTACACGCGTACACGTCATTTATATTTTGAATACCGTGCAATTGTATGAGCCGGCTTGCCTCCTCCGCAATGTCCCAAATCATAAGGCTGATCATTTTGCTGACAGTGCGTGAAATGCGAATTTTTTCATCCTCAATCACCCCGTCGGCTTTATCAGACGCTTCTTTGGCCCACTGCCACAGCTCCAAAGTCTCCAGATCGGCCTCGGTAAAAAGTCCACTCCGCAGGCCATCGTCCACATCGTGATTTTGGTAGGCAATTTCATCGGCCAAGTTCACCACTTGCGCTTCCAGCGAAGGGCGAATGGACTCAGCTCCAGTCGGATTATCCCAAGAGCTTTGATGCTTCATCAGGCCCTCAATCACTTCAATGCTGAGGTTGAGCCCCCGGAAGTTCGGATACACTTCTTCAAGCTCTTCCACGATTCGCCGGCTTTGGTCATTGTGCTCAAAGGAAAGGCCGTACTCCTGCATGCACTCGTGCAGCGCGTGCTCGCCCGAATGGCCAAAGGGCGTGTGGCCCAGGTCATGCGCCAGCGCAATGGATTCCGCCAAGTCTTCGTTGAGCCCCAGCGTGCGCGCCAAATCCCGCGACACCTGCGACACCTCCAAGCTGTGGCTGAGCCGGTTGCGGTAATGGTCGCCATAATGCGGCACAAAAACCTGAGTTTTTTCCTTAAGACGCCGGAACGCGCGAGAATGAATAATGCGATCCCGATCCTTTTGAAAAGGAAGCCGTTGCGGGTCCATGGGTTCCGCTGTTTTTCGGCCACGGCTATTTTTACTGAGTACCGCACAAGGGCATAGCATCTTAGCTTCATTTTCCGCGAGTTGTAGGGTGGTGTTGATCATGTGGGGATAGATTGAATTATAGCCTCAGTTCGGTAGGATTGCACCTTTTGATCGATCGCAAATTTAGGATGACTTGGGTCTGGCTTCTGTAGCACACGCCATTTTTCTGGTGGGTCTTCCTCATTTTCCACGTGGCCACTGTGCACCAGCCGTTCATGGATTTTACATAGCGGAACAATAAAGGCGGGGTCGTGGCCTTTTTCTAGCGAAAAGCGCTTGGTGTGGTGCAGCGAAGTGGCGGGCCGCGCACAGCAAGGAAAGCCGCAGTAGCCGCGGTACTTTGCCTGAAGCACCCGCATTACGATCGCCGGGATGGCCCGGCCTTGCACCTCAGCCGCTTTCCGCGCGGCGCATTCGGGACAAACTTGAATAGTGACCTGAGCTTCTTTGCCGCCCCCGCCCTCCATTAATAGCTGCAGGACTTCATTATAAGTCAGCGTTATGCCCTTTTCTTTTTCCAGTTGATACTTCATGAGCCGCAGCCGCTTTTCGATTTCTGGAGAGACCGGAAAGGACATCGAGCCCCATTGTTCGGAATGAAATTTGTGGTTTTGTTCACTCACATGAGTGAATTCTGCAACATTGTGGCCTTTTGTCCCGCGCTGAATCTGCACAAAAGCCTCCAAGGCATAAGTTCCCATCTTCTCCACTTTCTCCGCCCAGTCTTTATCAGTTTCTGGCGTCGCAATAAAAGCCACTTTTTCTATTTTAGACCAGCCCTGCGAGCCGCTCTCCAGCTGAGCCAACAAAGCTGGCTTGTTTTCCAGGCGCTCAGCCAAATGTAAAACTTTATCCACACTCGCCGTGCTCATGCCCGCCAATTTAAAAGCGAATTCATAAATGGAGGCATGTCCGCGCCGTCGGTGCAGCTCGCGCCGCGCCACTTCCGGCAAAAGCCCGGCAAAGCGCCGCCGCCACACGCGCGCCGCCGTTCCATATTCCTGGCAGCGCGCGTATAGATCCTTATCTGACAACTCCTGAATTTCCATAAAAATGTGGTTATAGTGGGCGTGACCGTTGGTCACGTTTTTGGTAGCAAACCCTTCGGGTTCGCTTGATGGAGTCCACATGGCAGTGATTGATCTGACAATACCACAAAAGGTGAGCGTGTACTCACCATTTAACTCGACATTAACACCATTATATTCTCCTATATTATTCCCGGGAATTTTTTCAGAACTATGTTTGAAACAGAAAACTCACCTCTTGATGAGTTCGCACCATTTGAACTCCCTCAACCATTGGCTCCAGAACTCCTTGCTACAAACGGGAACATTCCTGTAGTGATGAAACTTCTCATGCACTATTCCTGTATGAAAACATACACCGCCCCGTCCGCATAACCCTTCGCACTGATCGCGAAAGAATTATTACCGGGGAAATACTCTATGATGTCTCCAAAATAATCATCGGCATTTTCGCCGGAAATTCGTAAATCGTAGCGGTCTTCCAGGTCACCACTAAAATCAAAATCTGCCCCGCCGTAAATGAAATACACATTCCCAGCATCGTCCAACTCACCTGTAGCACCAGCGGCTATTTCCGGATACCCGTCTCCATTCATGTCACCCACAAAACGAACGCTACCTCCCAATAGACCCAAGTCTTGAGCCCCGCTCAAATTGTAACTATCACTATCAAACGAACCGGTCTCAGTCCCAGGCACCAATAGAACCATTCCCACCGAATTGCTCCTTTTAGAATCCCCCGTGACAATGTCGTTCAAGCCGTCACCATTGAAGTCGCCTGAGGCGTCCACAGTGGGGCCAAGCACGTCTGCATTTATAAACTCCACCTCATCAACTCCTGCCCAAGCTCCACTGGCAAAATCTTCTGAATAGCCCAGGTAGGTGAAAATGCTATTTTCTTTCGTAGAACCTATGACTAGATCAAATTCGCCATCCCCGTTGATGTCATTTTCAGCCACTAATGCACCCGGCCTCACACTGTCACCCCACTCATAAAGAGTGAGCTGCTTGTTGTCTTCTTTAATCTTACCTTTCATGGCCGTAGCGTCGCCCCTCAGTAGATAAAATCCATCCCTCCCTTTGCTAAAAATCAACGCATCCTCATAACCATCTCCATCGATGTCACCCAACGGACTTGCCTCTGCACCTGTATTTCCAGCACCAAGAGCTTGCTTAAAGTTGGCAACCTTTAAGTCACTCACCAGAAGCGAAACAGGATTCTTTTGACCATAAATGAGGTATAGATCTTCTCCACCCGAAATAAAAATATCGTCATATCCGTCACCATTCAGATCACCCGCCGCGCTCACCCTCGTTCCTAAATTATACTCAGATTCATTGATAGAAAACTGCACCGATTTCACCGTGGAGCCGTCGAACGGGCCAAAGATCAAATAGACTAAGCCGGCATCCGAAGCGAAGAGATCGTTGTAAGGGGCAGCAACGAGCATGTCTTCGTACCCATCGCCATTCACATCTCCGGCATTCGCAATTTTAGTGCCAAAAGTGTCACCCGCTGGGCCGGTGATTCGCACTGCGGAACGTACGGAGCCATCACTTGCAGTAAAATCCACGGTAGACATGCTAAGTTTTACACTATTTAACTTTTGAATGGTCTCAAGTGGCTTGGTCTCAGTAGGGCTAGGCACTCCTGAAAAACGCCCCTGAAGGACTGCTAAATCGTCTCGAAAATAAATGCCTAGAAAGGCTAGTACAATCAAACAACTTACACCAAGGAGGTAGATTTTTTTCATAATGGGTAAAGTGAATCAAAATAAATCTAGCATATCACTTATGAAACCTCTCATGCACCTCCCTTAGCCGCTCGTTGGTCGAGTGGGTGTAAATTTGCGTGGTCGTGATGGAGGCGTGTCCGAGCATCTCTTGAACGCTGCGAATGTCCGCGCCGTTGTGCAGCAAATCCGTCGCAAAAGAGTGACGCAGCAAATGCGGAGTCACGCGTTTTCCAATTCCTGCGAGGCGTCCTGCACGCCCCACCACTTCTTCCACCGTGCACCTGGTTAGCCGCCGGCGTTCGCCCAGGCCCAGGGACTCATCGTCCCGATTCCGACTAAAACTGATAAACACCGGCTCCCAATTGTCCGCCCGCTCGCTTAAATACATTCGCAGCCACTTCACGCAGCGCTCCGACAAAAACACAATTCGCGGCTTTTTCCCCTTCCCACGAACGGTGAATTCCCGCCGCTCCAAATCCACCTGCGAACGATTCAGCGAAACCAATTCCGAAACTCGCAAACCCGTGGAATACAAAGTTTCCAGCATTGCCCGGTCCCGCGGCCCCGCTTTTTTTTCCAATTGAATCACTTCCATCAAACGCTCCACCTCGTCGCGCGTCAAAAAATCTACAATCCGCTCAGGAATTTTCTTCAGATCCACTTTCTCCGGCGACAGCGACGCAATATCATTCCGCGCCAAATATTTCAAAAAAGCCCGCAGCGCAATCAGATGATAATTCTGCGTCTTCACGCCCAGCCCATGGTCCCGCCTGTCCACATACCGATTCAAAAAAAGCTGATACGAATGCAGCTCGTCCAGGCTCAGCGCAGCCAAATCCCGCCCCTCATAAAACTCCGCAAAACGCTGTAAATAATGATGATAATTCTCGATGGTTTTGTGCGACTTATTTTTGCCCACCTCGAGGTGTTCAAGAAATCGAGTGATCTGGCGCTGGAGAGTTGTCACTTCGGTCATGCTGTGAGTATAATCGATCCAACTCCACGCAACAAATGATCGAGTTCAAAAACGCCACGAAAAAATACGGAGACCGCCTGGTGCTCGATAACGTCAGCCTTCAGATTCAAGGAGGCGATTGGCTGTGGCTCACCGGCGCGTCCGGAGCTGGAAAAACCACACTGGTACACTCACTCATCGGAGCCGTTACGCTCAGCAGCGGCGAAGTGACCGTGGACGGCTACAACATAACGAAATTCAACCGCCTCGCCTTGCAAGAATACCGCCGCAAACTCGGCATCGTTTTCCAAGATTACAAACTCCTTCCACGCAAAACCGTTTACGAAAATGTGTCCTTTGCCATGGAAGTCTGCGGCTACACCGAGCGCCAAATCGCCGAACGCGTGCCAGAGGTCCTCGAAAAAGTGGGCCTCTCACAAGCCCGCCACCATTTCCCCTACCAACTTTCCGGAGGAGAAAAACAGCGCTGCGCCATCGCCCGCGCCCTAATCCACGAACCGCGTCTAATCATTGCCGACGAACCCACCGGTAACCTCGACCCCAAAACGGCCGAAGACATCGTAGCGCTTTTCCACAAGCTGCACATTGAAGGAGCCACCGTGATTTTTGCCACGCACAATCTCACCCTCCTCGACCGACTCAAAAAACGCCAAATCCATATTCAGGATGGGCGAATTTTGGAGAGCTAAAGCCCGTGATGCTGGAACCCGCCGTTCGCACATCCTCGTCTTCCCATATTCCAAAATGCAGATATTCCCTTCTTTAACCCTTTTTGTGCATTCGCCAAAGTTAAGCCGAAACGCCAAGCGCCTGTGGCATATTGAGGGGAGCTCCCTCTTTCCCAGAAGGAATAAGCATTGAAGCCAGAGCTCTTGAATCCCTTGCAACGTTCAAGCCTGCCAAGGTACCCCTCATCAAAACTTTTGAAAAAGCTATTACATTTTTAATCTTCTCCAGCCCTCTCAATTTAGATTCCTTCTCTTTAAGCCAAAATAAGGTGAGCATATAAGACTGTAGGTCTCCCGCTTCCATCCCTTCTTCTAATACCGCTTCCGCCTCTATCTCCATTTTGTGAGAAAAAAGATACTGAGCGTAAGCATGATAAATCTCAACGATTCCTTCCCTTTTAACAACTTCAAACAGGGCTTTAGCTTCTTCTTTAGAAGAGCCTGGAAGCAGGCACCGTATAATACGAACTTGCTCCTTAAAGTCTACAGACTCTTCCGCTGCTTTAGAAAACAAAAGGTGTGCCAAATTATGCTGTCCACTAGCTGCTACGACACGACCTTTCTCAAAAAAAGTTCCTGTTTCACTCACGTCCTTTAAAGCACCCTTTAGGGTTTCTCCCGTAGCTCGATACAAAATCTGCTGGATCAGGCCAACAGGGGAACTGCTTGAAAGTGCCCTTCTCATCAAAGCAGGATCTTTTTCAAGACAGTCAGGAGTTTGTGAGGTCCAAGTCCTATGCAAATCCATTAAATCTGAATCGTAGGCTTCCATAAAATTTAAATGAATGACGGTAATATACGGCAAATACACGTTTTTCAAAAGTAAATTTCTAAGTCTTTACAACACCCCCCGCGCTCCCTTATATTCAAGGCAGATATGGCTTCCCTCATAAACACACTGGACTTCGCCGCCATGACGGACGAGGAAATTTTGCGCGTGCTTTCCGAGAACAAAATTGGACTCACGCCGGACGAAGCGCGCAAGGTACAAGGAATTTTGAAGCGCCCACCGACTCTTACGGAATCTATTATTTGGGGAATTCAAGGAAGCGAACACTGTTCTTATCGAAGCAGCCGCCGTCACCTGAAAACGCTGCCCATAGACGCGCCGAATGTGATGCTGGGGGTGGGAGAAGACGCTGGAATTGTCCACTTTGCGCTTGATGAAGACGGCCGAAGTTATGGAGTGATCATGGGCCACGAATCGCACAACCACCCTTCGCAAGTGGTGCCTTACGAAGGCGCCGCCACCGGAATTGGGGGAATGGTCCGCGACATTATTGTGATGGGAGGCCGCGCCGTTGCGGTTGCTGACCCGCTGCGTTTTGGACAAATCGACCGAACCCTGAGCCGCCAAATTCAGGCCGGCGTGGTGAGCGGAATTGCCGGTTACGCCAATCCACTCGGTGTGCCCAATCTCGCCGGCGACACGTATTTTGATGAATCTTTTAACGACAATTGTTTGGTGAACGTGGTTTGCCTCGGCGCCATCCGCGAGGACGAAATCATTCACTCTTTTGTGCCCGAACACGCCGAGGGCTGGGACTTTATTATTGTAGGAAAACCCACCGATCAATCAGGAATGGGCGGAGCCGCTTTTGCCTCACTCGAGCTCAAGGAAGAAGACAAGGAAGCGAACAAGGGCGCCGTGCAGGAACCCAATCCGTTCCTCGAGCGTCACCTGGCGGAATCCACCTACAACTTATTCAAAAAACTCAGCGTGAATGGACAGCTGGACAAGGTGTCTTTTAAAGATATGGGAGCCGGCGGAAATGTGTGCGCAACGGTAGAGCAAGTGGAACCAGCGGGACTCGGGGCGGACATTGATCTGGCACTCGTGCACACCGCGTACCCGGGCCTCCCGCCCGCCGTGATCGCCTGCGCCGAAACTCAGGAACGACTTTGCTGGGTTTGTGATCCTTCGCTCACGCAAATGATTTTGGACCATTACAATAAAGAGTGGGACCTTCCCAACGTTTCGCTCGGCGCCCGCGCCAGCTTCGTAGGAAAAGTAAAAAAAGGCAACTACACCGTTCGCTTCGGCGACGAAATTCTGGTGGACGCGCCCGCCTCCCAAGTCACAGAAGGCGTGCAGTACAACCGGCCTTTCCAAGCGCCCGCCCGTACCTTCACCGAACCAAGCTTCGACCAACCAAACCTGCCCGAAATTTTCCTCAAAGTCCTCGGCAGCGAAAACATCGCCAGCCGCCTACCTATTTTTGAAAACTACGACAAGGTGGTGCAGGGCCAAACGGTGTTCGAGCCGGGAATGGCGGACGCAGGGCTTTTGCAGCCTTTCCGAAACCGTGAAGAAGCCCCAGAAATCCACAAAGTGGGCGCCGCACTCAGTGTGGACTCCAACCCTCGCTACGGAAAAATCAACCCTTACCTCGCCGGCGTGAACGCCGTGGTGGAAGGCATGCGAAACGTGGCCGCAATCGGTGCAACACCGTGGGCCGTCACCGACTGTCTCAATTTTGGAAACCCCGAAGATCCTGAACAAATGTGGGAACTCGTGGAAAGCATCCGTGGAATCAAAGAAGGGCTCGAAGGCGTCGGGCACCTCAGCTACCCCAACACGCCGCTCCCCGTGGTTTCCGGAAACGTGTCTCTTTATAATCACTCGAAAAACGGCAGCGTCGCTCCCTCTCCGGTCATTGGAACTCTGGGGCGAATCGAAGACACCGATAAAGCCGTGACCATGGAGTTCAAACAAGCGGGCTCAAAAATCTATCTGCTCGGCCTGCGCAAAAATGAACTCGGAGGCAGCGAATACTACCGCCAACTCGGACACTTGGGCGCCAACGTGCCCGCGCCCGATTTCAAAACAGTTAAAGGAGAACTCCGCGCCATTTTGATGGCCATCGATCACAGCATGGCCCTGGCCTGCCACGATATTTCTGACGGAGGACTCGCCATAGCGCTCGCCGAAATGATGGCGGGTGGACGCGGGGAAGGAACGCTTGGGCTCACCGCAGATCTCAGTGAAGCCGGTGAACTCCGCCCCGACGCCTTGCTCTTCAGCGAAACCGGCGGCTTCGTGGTGGAAATTGTGGCGCCTCGCGGAGCAGAATTCGAAAAACTCTGTGCCGACAATGAGGTGAAAACAGTGTGTCTGGGAGAAACGACTGAAGACCAAACCTTCACGCTCACTCACAAGGGCCAAACCTTAATCTCACTTCCCAAAGCCCAAGTCATCGACACTTGGCTGAACGGACTTCGTAACACACTCAGCGGAGCTGAGCCTATAAATAACGTGGCGCAAGCCACATCAATATAAACACATGACCCGAGTCGCCGTCCTCCAATTTCCGGGAATAAATTCTGAATACGAAACGCTTCGTGCGCTGCAAGATGCCGGAATCGAAGCAGAATTTTTTCGATGGAATCAAGATCCCGCTGGTCTCAATGCCTTCGACGGCTTTGTGATCCCCGGAGGCTTTTCATATGAAGACCGTGGACGCAGTGGACTCATCGCCTCCATGGACCCCATCATGCAAGAAATCCGTCGCCAAGCGGACAGCGGAAAACCCGTTTTGGGAATCTGCAACGGCGCACAAATTCTAGTGGAATCCGGACTCGTTCCGGGTGGCGAAAATCACAAACTCCTGATGTCTTTGGCGCGTAACAAACGCGTGAAAAATGGCGAAATTCTGGGCGTGGGATTTTATAACGAAAACGTACACGTTCGCTGCGATGCCCCCGCTCGCTGTGCCTTCACCCTCGACTACGCCGGTGGCGAAGTGGAGCAAGTTCCGGTGGCTCACGGCGAAGGACGTTTCACCACAAGCATCCCCGGCCTCCTCGAAAAACTTCAAGAAAATAAACAAATCGTTTTCCGCTATTCCACCAAAGACGGCCAGACCGATCCCAATTTTCCCGTGAACCCAAATGGCGCCCTCGATAACGCCGCCGCCATCTGCAATCCGCGCGGAAACGTGATGGCCATCATGCCACATCCCGAACGCGCGCCGTCTGCGCTCATGCCAAGAATTTTCACCTCCATGCGTAAGTATATGGAGGCACGCGAAAGTGATCCTGCACAAACGGGCGAACTTTCCCCACTCACTTTCGACGAAGCCAAACCCGCGCTCACGCTGTACGCGCACAAGCCCGGCACCATCGAACTCTACGTGCAGCTCAAAATCACCGACAACGAGGCTCAAACCATCGAAAATGCGCTTCGCCACCGTGGCCTGGATGTGCAGATCCGAAAGTGGACACATTACGAAATCGCCTCCTCCGGCGACCAAGCCACCCTCGCCACCGCGCTCATCAATTCCGGCGAACTCCTCAATCTTAATAAAGAAAAAGTAGACACGGTTTTAGACGGCCAAGCTTTCCCAAAACGCGACGCCTGCCACTACTTCCTAGTCCGCGACAAAGAAGACGCCGCCGGCGCTAGCAAATCCGCCCGCCTCCACCAAACTATTCACCAAGGTTGGTTCTGGGAAGTTTCCGGCCCAGCCAATATTGAAGACGTGCTCGCCACGAATATATTTGCAAACCACCACGCGCAGGACTTGTGGGCGGCTTGACGCAGATAGAGAAAAGGATTATAAATCAGCCTTCATTTAAGCATTTAAAATGTCAAAGACCTATCCTACAACAGAACTTCCCGTCCACGAGAACGACGCATTGGCTGCCGTCCCTGGACTTTTGAAACTTGATCGGGAGACGGGCAGGAAATTCCATGATGAAAAAGAAAAACGTCTGTTTTGGAATGGTTACCATCACGGAATTCCAGACGTAAATTTGCCCGAACTAGCCAATGCAGTAGGTCTTAATGTAGAGGATATTAGGACAGCTCTCAAACAAGCATATAAAAATCAGAGTGATTGGGAAGAAACAGTGCTAGGCTAAAAACCTCCTACTCAAGATGACCTGTGGGCCTTGTAAATAGACCATGCACAGGAACTCTATAAGCTTTAGTTGGCTCGAGATCTTTCGAAATATGGATCAAGAGTCGGATGCACATCAGGCGTAACAACCTTATTGTAGCCGGCATTGCCCTCAGCTGATATCAAAGCTGACCTAAAACCTCCGTGCCTCGCTGCCTGAGTAGCTTGATCCACGTCCATATACACATGCTTTCCATTAGGAGAGGACATAGGGAAAGTGGCTCGACTTGCATCTATAGTTCCATTGGAGAGAAAGGCCGTTTTATCGAAACCTGCCACAACAGCGACTCTACCATCTGGAAGTTGGAAACCCTTTTGAGCTTCGCCACCCTCCACTGAAATCAACGCCGGTTTAGCTTCATTAGCCGTCTTTGGATCCAAAGCTAGAAATGTAGCCGAGTCCAACACATCTTGCCGAGTCACTGTCAAAGCATCACTTGCAGGAAATTTTACATTTCTCCTAGGCATTCGGTGATCTTCTGGAACGACTGAACCTTTATCTAAAGCCATAAAACGAAGGTTAAAAATGGAAATCGGGGAAAGATTAACATGCCGAAAGGACTTGTCAACACCAACAAACACTCGCAAAATTTCCCCCAAAAATTTCAGGTTTTTGTCAGGACTTTGCTAAAAAGAAGCGCTAACATAAGGCTTCGCCGAGGAATTTTAACAATTCTATTGACGGTGAGTGCGCACTCACCTATACTCGGCACAAGCTTCTTAGTTTTTAACCCTCCACACTATGACAGCGAAAGAAGATGCGGGTAACGAGAACCGCAAAAAAGCTCTCGAATTAGCTCTTTCTCAGATTGAGAAAAACTTCGGTACAGGTTCAATCATGATGCTCGGCGAGTCCAAGCACATGGACGTTGAAACCGTTTCTACTGGGTCCCTTTCCCTAGATCTCGCCCTCGGCGGCGGACTACCTAAAGGACGCGTGATTGAAATTTATGGGCCAGAAAGTTCTGGTAAAACCACCCTCGCTCTGCACGTTATTGCAGAAATTCAAAAGGCCGGTGGAACCGCAGCCTTCGTAGACGCCGAGCATGCACTCGACCCTGTGTACGCTCGTAAAATTGGTGTCGATACCGATCACCTCCTCCTTTCTCAACCAGATATGGGAGAACAGGCGCTCGAGATCACCGAAACCTTGGTTCGTTCAAATGCAGTAGACATCATTGTAATTGACTCCGTTGCGGCACTCGTACCACGGGCAGAAATCGAAGGAGAAATGGGAGATGCCCAAATGGGTCTCCAAGCTCGTCTCATGAGCCAAGCCCTTCGTAAGCTTACCGGAGTCATCAGCAAATCCAACTGCATGGTGATCTTCATCAACCAACTTCGTATGAAGATTGGAGTGATGTTCGGAAATCCCGAAACCACCACCGGCGGACAAGCGCTCAAATTCTACGCCTCCGTTCGTCTCGACATCCGTCGCATTGGAACCATTGAAGGTACCAACGAAAATGCCACCGATGGCAAAGAACTCGTGGGGAATCGTGTACGTGTAAAAGTAGTGAAAAACAAAATTGCACCTCCTTTCAAAACCGCTGAATTCGACATTCTATATGCTCAAGGAATTTCCCGTGAAGGCGACTTGCTCGACCTTGCAGCCAAGTACGAATTCGTAAAGAAGGCAGGAGCTTTCTACAGCTATGGCGAGACTCGTCTCGGCCAAGGCCGTGAAAACAGCAAAGACTACTTGAAGGGGAATCCAAAAATGGTCGCAGAACTCGACAAACTCATTCGTGAAAAAGTAGCCGCTTCATTGGCTTAACCTCCTTCGGCCACATGGAAGACCCGATCTACCGAGATCTAATGAACTATGCCATGCGAGCCTTGTCTCGTCGGGCCCACACCAGCTTCGAGCTGCGGGAAAAGTTGAAGAAACGTTCCAACCACACCCCGCAGCTTGAAGACCAGGTGCTCCTGCGTCTCCAAGATCTCAATCTCATCAACGACGACGCCTACGTCCGCCACGCCATTGAAGAAGCCACGCGCTTCAAGCTTCAAGGTCGCTACAAACTCGCCAGCCGCCTCCAGCAGAAAGGCATCGATTTCAAAGAGACGGAAACCCTCTGGAAAGAAGCCGAAATCTCCGAGCGCGACCTGGCAGCTGAAGCCCTGAAGCGCGCGGCAAAGCGCTTCGCCAAAGTGCCGTCCGAAAAGCTCTATCAGCGCCGGGCATCCTTCCTGGCTTCTCGCGGATTCTCTCCTGAAATCATCTTTGAACTTGCCAAAAGCGACGAAAAGTCATAAAGTGCAGCTACAAATCAATTGAATAAGCATTGTAGGATTCTATCCTGCCGCTTTTCCTTACCCCAAACCTATGCATCAACAGTTTATGGCAGCGGTTCGACTCCTTTGCAACGAGAAGAATCTGCCTGAAGATATCATCATGGACATCGTAAAAGCTGCCCTCCGAACCGCGTACCGAAAGGACTACGGAAACAAGGAACAGAATATCGAAGTGGAAATCGATCCAAAAACCGAGAATACCACGATCTACATCGTTAAAAAGGTTGTGGATAAGATTGAAGATCCAGATGGAGAAATCACTCTCGACGACGCTAAAAAGCTCAACAAAAACATCAAACTTGAGGAAGAAGTGCGCATGGAAGTGACTCCTATGTCTTACGGACGTATCGCTGCTCAGGCCGCTAAACAGGTGATCATCCAACGTATCCAAGAAGCAGAAAGGGATTACATGTACGAGCTCTTCAAGGACCGTGAAAACGAACTCGTGAACGCGCTTATCCACCGTGTGGACAACAATCAGGTTTATGTGGAACTTGGTGGAACCACCGCCCTGCTTCCTGCCCGCGAACAGATCTCAACCGAGCAATACTACGGAGGTCAACGCATCAAGCTCTACCTCGATAAAGTGATCAAGACGACCAAAGGCCCTCAACTCCTCATTTCCCGAACCCATCCTAAGCTCGTTGAAAAGCTCATGGAACTCGAGATTCCTGAAGTAAAAACAGGAACCGTTATCATCAAGGGAGTGGCTCGTGAACCTGGAGTTCGATGTAAAGTAGCGGTTAGCTCAAAGGATCCTCAAGTGGATCCAATCGGAGCCTGTGTGGGGCAAAACGGAGTACGTGTGCAAAACGTAACCCATGAACTCGCGGGAGAACGTATCGACATCATTCCTTGGAGTGAAGACGCACAAAAGTACATCGCAGAATCTCTCAAACCTGCAAAAATCAGCAAAGTGGAGCTCGATGAAAAGGCTCACCTCGCTAAAGTCTACGTAACTCAAGATCAACGCGCCCTCGCCATTGGTAAGAGCGGACAAAACGTTCGTCTGGCTTCTCATTTAACAGGTTGGGAAATCGACATCCTCGACACCACGGAACCTGCTGGAGCTCACCCAACGACCACCGAAGGCAAAGCCGCCACTGCGGTTGCAGCCGCTGCAGCTAAGGAAGCCAAGATCCTCATGGTTTCTGAGCTCGATCTTCCAGAAGACGTTAAGGAAAAACTCATTTCTGTGAACCTAGAACAGGTTCCACAGCTCGTGGGTCTCTCTGTAAAAGACTTCATGCAAGTCGACGGAATTTCCGAAGACGAAGCGAAAGAAATCGTGAAAGCGGTGAAGAACATCTAAGCCCCCTCCTTCATCAGATAAAAAGGCCCTTCAAAAAGGGTCTTTTTTGTGATATAATAATCAGATTAAATTATGGCTGATCAGAACTTCTCCACTTCCAAGATCGAAACCAACGCCGGCGCAGCCATGGCCGCCGCTACTGGAGCAAGTCCGCTCACGGCCATAAATCGCGAGTTTGAAGAACGCGCCACCGCCGAGCGCGCCCAGAAAATGGGAATGAATTACATCGACATCGCGCAGGTGCACATCAACCCCGATCACCTCAAAGTGATTCTGGGCAAAGACGCCAACGCGGCCCTCGTGATTCCCTTCTTCAAAGTGGGAAAGAAACTCCGCCTCGCCTTGGTGCACCCAACCAGTCCCGAGACTCAGACGCTCATTAAAAAACTCAAGGAAGAGGGCTACGCCATCAACGTGAACCTGGCCAGCGAAACCGGCCTCCGCCAAGCCCTGCTCGCCTACAAGGATGAAGTCCCAACCGCCATCGAGACGCAAAACATCATCGACGAAGCAAACATCGCTTCCTACCAAGCCGAAGTGGAAAACTTGGGTGCTTTGCGTGAAAAAATTCAAACCGTTACGTCCGAAGAAGCCCTGAACTTCATCAGCGTGGGTGCCCTCAAAACCGGCGCCTCCGACATCCACTACCAACCCGAAGAAAAACGCGTCATCGTGCGCTTCCGTATCGACGGCGTGCTCCAACAGGTGCTCGAACTCGATCTGCAAACCTACGGCTACCTCAACAATCAGCTCAAATACAAATCGGGGATGCGCCTCAATATCACCAACGTGCCGCAAGACGGACGCTATTATTTCAACGTGAACGAGCGCAAAGTGGACGTTCGTGTGTCGTCCATCCCCACGGAATACGGCGAAAGCTTTGTGTGTCGTCTCCTCGATTCCAAAAAGAAAAACCTCACCTTTGAAGAGCTTGGATTTGAAGGCCGCAATCTGGAAATCCTCAACGAAGCGCTCGAAATTCCCAACGGAATGATCCTCGTAACCGGGCCCACGGGTTCCGGTAAAACGACCTCGCTCTACTCCATGCTCACGGCCTTCAACGAGCCCGACAGCAAAATCATCACCCTCGAAGATCCAATTGAATACCACCTCAGCGGAATCACTCAAAGTCAGATCAATGAAAAACGTGGTTACACTTTCGGATCCGGCCTCCGCGCCATCCTGCGTCAAGATCCCGACATCGTGATGATCGGAGAAATCCGTGACCTCGACACCGCCGAAACCGCCGCGCAAGCCGCACTCACCGGGCACGTTCTGCTGTCCACTTTGCACACCAACTCCGCCATCGAAACGGTTCCACGACTCCTCAACGTCGGGCTCAAACCCTTCATGATCGCGCCCGCTCTCAGCATCGTGATGGCCCAACGCCTTGTCCGCAAAGTCTGCAGCTTCTGTGTGGTCCAAAAACCCATCACCGAATCCGAACGCAAAGTGCTCCAAGATGTGATCACCCAAATCCACGAAGCGAATCCCACTCTGGAACTCACCGTTCCCCCCACGCTCCCCGATGCGCCCGGTTGTGAAAAATGCAGCAAAACTGGATTCCTCGGTCAGCTTTCCATTGCCGAAATGTTTGTGAACAGCGATGAGCTCAAGGAAGCCATCCTCGCCGAAAAATCCACCACCGAACTCTTCCGCATCGTCCGCAGCCAGGGAATGCTCACCATCGGTGAAGACGGCGCCCTCAAAGTACTCCGCGGAATCACCACCCTCAACGAGGTTGAACGCGTGGCCGACATTTCCATCCACCGCACGCAAGCCCGCATGAAGGAGGAAGAAAAAACCTGGACCGTCACGCCACCACCGCGTAACGAAGATCCTTCGTAAAGCGAATGAGCCCACGCAGCTCCAGTTCGCCGAGCGCCTCATAGAGCTCCACCATTCGATCAAACTTTTCACCCAGTTCCGCCGGCGACCGCGGCGACTTTCGCAGTTCTGCAAAGAGTTCCGCCGCCAGCCCTTCCAGTTTCACTTTCTGCGCAGTCCACGCCACGTCCAAAACCTGCGCAATATCTTTAGGATGCAAAGCCACGTGCGCGCCCCGTTGCAGCAGCGCATTCGTTCCTTCACACACTTCATCCCCAATCCGCCCCGGCACGCACAGCACCTCGCGTCCATTATCATACGCATGCTTTGCGGTATTCATGGCCCCGCTCTTAAACGGCGCCTCCACCACCAGCGTTGCCCTGCACAGCCCCGCAATGATTCGATTCCGCACCAAGTAATCGCTTTTATAAGTCTGCACGCCCGCCGCATATTCACTCAGCAGCAGCCCGCCTTTCGCCACAATCCTTCTCGCCAAATCCCGATGCGCGGCGGGCTGAATGTCCGGCAACCCTTGCGCGAGCACCGCCACCGTTCCGCCCGGCCCGTCCAGCGCCCCCTCGTGCGCCGCCTTGTCTATTCCGTAGGCGAGCCCACTTACAATGCAAATCCCACGCTCGCTCAGCTCCTTCCCAAATCTAAACGCCTGTGCCTCCCCATACGCGCTCATTCGCCGCGTCCCCACAATCGCGCACAGCGGCCGCTCCAACGCCGCCAAATCCCCGATGTAATAAAGTTCCTGCGGCGGATTAAAAAACTCCCTGAGCCTCTCTGGATACCGCGCGTCCGAAATGTGTAGTTTTTGAATATTCATATTTTTATGGGGTTTGACTTTTTAAGTCTTAGTAATAAAATGTGGACAGAAAGACTTATCGGCCCGTGGTTTATATGCCACAACTTAGCGGAGAGTCTTTCTTTTTAGTTGTCTGCATACAAAAACCCTAGCAGGATTTTCCTGACATTTTCCTGAATTCGTCGCAGCCCTCCGTGCAAAACTTGTTCACAACCCAGTTTACAAAAACTCCAAAAGTCGCCCATTTCACCCCCGGGGGTGAATCTTACAATGTTTCCAAAATATTCCTAGCCACCACTATTTCTTTCTAAAGCTCAAGAATGCAACCAGTCCATTCCCAATGACCCCGTTCACCACCGGATGCACAAACGCAATCCAATCCCCCGACTGCCCCGCCACGAGCGACAGAATCGACAAAAAATACGCGAGTACACATACACTCCACGAAGCCGGATTCTCTTTTCCGCGTCCCGCCGCCAAGCCAACCACCGTCGGAACAAATGAAATCACATAAATGCTCTGGAGCAGCAGGTTCGCGATTCGATCGTCCGACGTGACCTGCCAAAAAATTCCCACTCCCACCGCCATCAAAAAGCACAAAATTTCCACTGCACTCACTCGTGAAAACTTTCCCTTCACCAGAGCATAGCCAAACACCAAAACGACGCCCACCGCTTCCATGCTCACACAAAAACTCTGCCACACATTTCCCTCCACCACCGTGAAATACGTAAACGCATTGATCAGCCCCGCCACCATCCAAATCGCCCACGATGCCGGATTCGGCTTCGATTCCCCCTTCAGCGCCTGCTTAAAATAAAGCACATACGCCGCGATCAGCATCAGTCCAGAGAGCCCGCCGAGAATTTGTGAGAGGTCCATAATTACTTCCCTAATTCAAACCCCTCTCCTTTAATAGTAATCCCGAGTGGCTTCACCACCACTTCCCGCGCCTCCGCATCTTCCACCTGTCCCGCCACACATGCCTTCAGCCCTAGCTCTCCAGCCGCCTCCACCACGCCATCCGCCTCTTGCTTAGTGTGCACATAAATCGCCAGACCCACTCCATAGTTAAAAGTTTTCAGCATCAGCTCCTTCGTCATACCGCTAGCCTCCTCCACAAACGTAAACACCTCTGGCACCGGCAGCATTTCCTCAATCACATATCTAAACGCCTGTTTAGGCCGCATGAGTTTCTGCCATCCATGTCCGGTGATAGGCTCCACATTCGAAGGTCGCACGCCAGCCTTCATAATCGACTGCACCAAGGAAGTATACAAATGCCCCGGTTGATTGATCGCCTCCCAGTATTCCATCCCGCTTGGCAGTTTCGCTCGGTAACCACCTTCCAAACGACCAGCCAAGTCCCTTAACGTAGTGAATCCATTTTCATGAGGTCCGCTGCTCTCCACAAACACAATAAAATCTCCGGCCTTCATTTCGCTCGAATCAACGGGCCGCAAACCGGCCGGCACCACTCCCCACAGTGCGCCCGCGATGTCCAAAGCGCCCTCCAAAAACTTGCCCTTCAATTGCGGGGTTTCTCCTGAAAAATAGACACATCCCACTTGTCTACACCCCTCCACAAATCCGTCCAAAAATCCGCTCATGAATTCGTCCGTAAACACTCGCTCAGGCAGAGCACTAGGCAGGTACAAAGAAATCAAAACCGTCTGCATTCCGCTGGAAGCCGCGTCGTTCGTAAGCGTCGACATGGTCTTCCCTCCAATGTTCTTCCAAAATCGCACGAGCTCCTCAGAAGACAAATCTGCAGGCCTTGCATCATCCGCCGTCCCCAATCCTTCGGGTAGCAGCGTCATATACAAAGACTCGGCTCCAGCAAACGGCTTCAAATCGAGTGCAAACACATTCGCGCTGCTGCCAAAACCGCCCGGCATTTTTCCAAAGCCACTCGCAAAACCCGCGGTCTTCTTGCTCGCCTCAATAAACGCATTTTTGGCCTTATCTAGAGCGGTGTAATCAATACGATCAAGCATTTTTCTTCGGTGGGTTTACTTGAAAGAAATCACAAATCGCCTTTTGGGTTCCAAAAGCCACACGGGATTCCTTGCACTCGGGGCAGGTGTACTCGTACTTGTTGCCTTTCTTCTCAGGCTGATCCACCAGTTTTTTGCAGCTCCTACAGTAAAACAAGATAGGATTTTCAGCGGCAACTACTTCAGTTTCGGTCATATATGCAGCCTGTTATTGGTTATCGTCACGATTGCTGCGGCCGTAGGCGCTTCCACCTCCGCTGCCCCACAAATTGTTGCGAGCCGTTGAGCTGTAGCGTCCTTGCGATTGAAGCATCTTGTATCGAGTCTTGGCGTCCAAGGTGAGTGGATCTACAGGAGCCGTTGGAGCAGGCGTAGGCTCAACCGCACGAGGTGCCGCATATTGTGGTCGTTCTTGAGTAGGTTCGTACAAAGGTCGGCTCGAGGTTACCGGCGCCACGTAAGCATCCTCCAAATCATCTTCACGTTCTTCTCCCTCTCCAGAGGCGAGTGTTCCCTGTTCCGCCTTTTCCTTGCGGCGAGTCCACCATCCAGAGATCATCAGT
Organism: uncultured Candidatus Peribacteria bacterium; assembly: GCA_965230905.1. GTDB lineage: Bacteria > Patescibacteriota > Gracilibacteria > UBA1369 > 2-02-FULL-48-14 > 2-02-FULL-48-14. Next base: position 339,029 of record OZ246396.1, on the reverse strand, counting down.
GCGCCAATCGAAAGAAAAGCCACAATCATCCCAAAACGGGTTCCCTTATTATTGATAGTCGTTGCAAATTCAGGATGGTAGAAAATTGAATTCGCCACCAAAAGCAGCAAAAGCGCCTGAGTTCCTAGCGTCAAACCCAGGGAGCCGGACTTGCGTTTCAAATCAAAGAAATTCCGCCCCATCAGAGGTAAAAACATATTGAAAAAGCTCACGGCCCCACATCCCAGAACCACCAAGCCCACCGCAAAAAGCGGACCTTGGACTCCAATGAAGGTGTCACCCACTCCGAAGTTGTTTCTTTGATCGTACCAAGGCATCACCGTGCTCGCGCACAAAGTGAAGCTGGAGATCAAAATGACCTTCTTCATAGGGGGTAAACGCAGAAAGCCTTGTTTAAGCCTTTGGGTTAGCGACATAATGACGGGGAAATGTAAGGTTAATCTATCAAAGGAGCTTCCCCATGGCAACAAAAAGCTTAGGCATCGACATCCGTGAGGCCAACGAAAACGGAGCCGGTAAAGGCCGCTACACTCTCGAAATCACCAAGGCCATTCTAGAAAACGCCCCCAAGGATCTGCATATTTATCTGTTCACCAAGAAACCCAATCCCGCCTTTCCTCACACCGATCAAGTCAGTCAAATTGTGATAGACGGCAAGGGAATCTGGTGGCATTTACGTCTGCGCCGCTATTTGCGCCACCATCCCGTGAGCCTGTTCCTCGCGCCCACCAGTTTCATTTTTGCCGCCCTCGCGCCCGCCAGCCAAAAGGTGGCCATTGTGGTCCACGATCTCATCGCCTTCCTCCACTCGAGTACGCACGCCAAAATCCCTACCTTTATAGAACGCCTCACCCTGCGCCGCGCCGTTCGCAAAAGCCGCTTCATCGTCTGCGTGTCCCAAAACACTGCCCACGATCTGGCCGCCCTCTTCCCCGAAGCCCACAAAAAAACCGTACTCATCGCCTCGCCCGCCGTTTCCCCCGAGGTTCACAAGGTGGATTCCGAAAAAATGGACCTACCCGCCAGCTACCTACTGGGCGTCGGCACCCTCAGCCCCCGCAAAAATTTTAAACTGCTGTTTGAAGCCTTCACCCTTCTCGCCGACGAAAACCCTCATCTCCACGTGGTCATTGCCGGAGGCGCCGGTTGGCAGACCTCACAGATTTACAAAGCCGTGCCAGCTGCCCTCAAACACCGCATCCACTTCCTGGGCTACGTGAGTGTGGACCAACTCAACGAACTCTATTCCCGCGCCGAAATGCTCATCTTCCCCTCACTCTACGAAGGGTTTGGAATTCCGCCCCTCGAAGCCATGGCCTGCTGCTGTCCCGTCATCACCAGCAACGCAGCCTCCCTTCCCGAGGTTGTTGGTGACGCCGCGCTTCAAGTCGATCCCCAAAGTCCCCAGGCCCTCGCCGAGGCCATCACCGAGCTTCTCAAACCTCAGGTCGCCATGCTTTACCAAAAGCGCGGCCTAAACCGCGCTCGTCACTTCTCTTGGCAAAGTTCTGCTCAGCTTATTCTGAATCATCTTCGTTAAGCGCTGGGAAAGTATCCTCAGGCTGTCCGTCGATTCCCACCACGTATTCACAGGTGTCCGTAAGCACAAAGGTGCTTTCGCCGTCCCATTCGGGAGCAATGCTCGCACAAAAGTTTCCACCGGAGCAGTCATCCGAGAGCGTTGCTCCCACAAGGCTTGCATCGTCATAAGATGCCAAGAGACCTTTTTCAGCTTCATAGGCAAAGCCCACCAAATGCCATTTCAGGAGTTCATTCATTCGGTCACTCGAGTGTGGGTCCAAACTTTGAGGGTCCACCGCTATGTAGTTCCGAGTTTGCTTGAGGTCGCCATCTATTTCCTGAGTGCCCGCATCCGCCCCGTCCGCCAACTCAACGAGCTCGCTTCCGCGGTCCGCGTCTGCCTCCAGCAAGTTTCTCGCACAAATAATAGCAGGCACCTCGTCTGCGTCGTGCAAACGTCCGCATCCCACTTGCGTGCCGAGCATGGCTGCAAGCAGGGCAGGGTTGAGTGCCCGTTGGCCCGCTTCCGCCGCAAGATTAAAGAGTCCGTCGATGTTTCTTGATAGCTCCATGTGATGTTTAGAAAGAAGCTTATTCTACGACTAAAATATTAATTAGTCAACAGTGCTTCAAATCGTGCCACCATGGTTTCCAAGCGGTAGTGTTTTTCCACAAAACCTTGGCCGTGTTCGCCTAGCTCGCGCAGCAAAGCCGGGTGCTTCAAAACTTTCTTCAAAGCCTTGTCGAGTTCGCTCCGTTTGGGCTCCACAATCATCGCCTCACGGTCATTGTGCAGGTCCTCCGAAATTCCACATTTGCTCGTCATGAGCACCGGCGTTCCCACGCTCATGGCCTCCGCCGCCACCATGCCAAAGGGGTCGAATTCGGTCGATGCCAAAACGAACAAATCCAGCGCCTTATAAAGGCTGGTCAGCTGTCCACGGGGGAGGCTGGAAACGAGCATAATTTGTCCACCCACCGCTCGCTTTTCCAAGTCCTTGCGGAGTGGACCGTCACCCACCAAAATGAGCCTCACATCAGGTTTGGAGTCGACAAGATGGACGGCAATGTCCACTCCCTTGTCTGCTGTCAAACGTGCCACACTTCCCACACTAAAACCGCCCTCCAAAAAGTCCACAATTTCCTTCGGCAAAGGCCTCGCTTCATCCAGCATAACCGCACACGGAATCGCCACAATTTTCTTCGCAAAAGGTGCCACGTGTTTCACCATCGCGCGTGAAGTCACCACGGTCGTCACGCCCCGCGACCAACGTTTATAAACATGCCGCCATGGATTTTTTGTGAGCCAGTTTCCAATGCGCGCGTGTTCCAACCACAGTACCTTCATTTTGAAAAATTTCGCCCACGGCGTCATCAATAATTTCTCACCAAACGACAACATATACACCGTGTCGATACCCCACTTTTTTTTCGCCCGCCCCAGCATCATCCCCGCCTTCACGAACAAAAACGGTGACAATAAAGTAAACAAAATCAGCCACCCTTTGCTCACCGGCGGCTTGGCCAAGTTCGCCCATTTTGCCACAAATTTTCGCTCTTTAAATTCCTCCAGCAGCACAGGGCAGCTGCCCAAAAAGAACGCCTCATGTCCGCGGTCGTCCAGCTCTTCCATCAGCCGCAAGGTGTGAACTTCCTCGCCGCCAAACCTGGATTCATAGGGAAACCGGGTGACAAGAATACGCGCTTTAGGTAGGATTTTCATATACTTAGTCTCTATGAAAGCAAAAACCACCAATAAATTCCAGAGGATAGCCCTCATCGGCCGCTCCAAGATGGAAGAAGACGCCAAATTTTTGAAGCAACTCAAAAAATATTTCGACACCCAAAAAATCTCCCTAAGCTGGGACGAGCACGTCAGCAAAGTCCTCGGCAACAAAAACGAAGCCACCCGTCCACAAATGCTCAAAGACGCCGATCTGGTCCTCAGCCTCGGTGGCGACGGCACCTTGCTCAAAATCGTCCGCGATCTCCCACTGCGCCGCAATCTCTACGTGCTCGGCGTTAACCTCGGCACCCTCGGCTTCAACACCGAAGTTCAAGATCCCAACAAGGTCTACGAAATCCTCGACGAATTCTTCGCCGGCTCCTACCATATCGACGAACGCCTTCTCTTGCGCGCCACCCTCTACCGCAAAGGGCAAAAAATCGACACGCATTTGGCTTTAAACGAGGCCGTGATCAATCAGGGTAACTTTGCTCGTCTCATCTCTCTCTACGCTGAAATCGACCAAAGAAAGATGATTGAGTTCAAAGCGGACGGCGTCATCGTCGCCACGCCCACCGGTTCCACCGGTCACTCCCTCAGCGCCGGCGGCCCCATCATCCATCCCCGCATCGACGGCTTCGTCTTCACCCCAATCTGTCCCGCCGACCTCACCGTGCGCCCCATCATCGTCCCCAGCAACCGCCAAATAACGATCCGCATCGACACCGACCGCCGTTACGCCGACAACCAAATCGGTCTCACCATCGATGGCCAAGTCATGATCCCCGTGGAATACGGCGACGTCATCAAAATCCGCGCCTCCCACCGCAAACTCCGCCTCATCCGCGCCCACGTAAAAGCCAGCGGCGGCGGCAACTACTACAAACTCCTCCGTGAAAAGCTTAGTTGGGGGAAGAGGGGCTAAATCTGTGTACTGAATTCAAAGTGATCTGTAACAAGACGACCAGAAGTTGTTGCGATCAGTTCGTCCAAATCAGTCTTAGGATTTTGCTTCCTCAGCATAGTAGGGACTCGAAAAGCAATTGCTTCCCAAAGAGAATCACTTCGATATTCGCCAGACCTTAAAGGGAAACCTGGAAATTCAACTTTGTTAATAGACAGGTAGCGAAAAACAAATGATCCATCGTTGTCACGATAGAATCGTGCAACTGGCTCTTTGTTGCCGTCTTTGCTATAAAAAATCATATACTTTGGAGCTGTATTCATTTTATAGTCGATTTAGGAGTTCCTTGAGAATTTGTAACCGCATTTTAACATACTCAAACAAATAGGCCAAAATTTCCTTTTCAGTTTCAAATTCACTTGAATGAGGGACATAAGTGATAAGTGCCTTTTTGAGTTTTGAGTCAGTTATCAAACACACTTTTTCTTTTACCACGTCTATGATTTCTGAAGTAATCTCTGGATACTTGGCAAGTTCCTCACAAAGTTCAAAAAGAGAATATTGCCCACCGCCATCTTTTCTAAAAGCCGACTTTGCTTTTTTAACAAAGTGTCCATCAATTGCACTATTTATAAAAGTTTTATGATGAACTGTGTTCCATAATAAACTAATACCATTGTCAAAAGCAGGAGCAAATCTGGTATATTTTCGAGTTTCTGAGTCAACAAGCACTCCCCAATTTCTGTAATGTCGATCTGTCCCTCCAATCAATGCATCAAATACCATTAACTCATAAAAAGAGTACCAAAGGGTTTTAGCCGAAGGATTTTGCCTTATAAAATTCCTTAACGAATACACTACCTTGCTTAGTTTATATTCTGATCTTCGTGTTCTTTCATCTGGCAATGCTTGGAAAGCAGGATCGTACAAGGCAATAATGTCCATCCCATGAAGTAAGTCTTCCTTAAAAATATTACGCCGAGGATCTTTCTGTCGAGTAATATCGAGTCTAATCAGTACGCCTCTTTGATCAGAAAAACCCAAGGCTTCGTAATCCGGAATAATACAAAAACGTGCCTGTTGTACAGGAAAACCTATAATTCTACCAAGATTGGATGCGCAAACTTCTGCTCTCAGCTCACCAACGTCTTTTTGGTGCCCCTTTACCATGTAGTAAACTTTCCCAAATTTTGTTCGACGAAACACCAATTTATCTCTAGTCCCTCCTCCAACAGACATGGCACTTTGATGCCATCCCGATACATCGATGATTTTCTTAACAGCGTCCATGCTTACAACTATACACAAAACATACTAGAAACAAGAAAAATCGCTACAAAAAATGGAGCCGCAACCCTTAAGTTAATATCTTAAGTCCAACGACTCCTTGGTGAAACATTAGGATTGTATTCGGTCCTTTTAAAAAATCAAGGCGCCTCTCTATTAACTTCAGACGCTAACCGTAGATAAATAGTCTGTATAGCTTCAGTGACTTCAGATTTAGCCTCAGGGAGGGCTTCAATCGTACGAACTCCCATACCTATCGCACTAAGTCCAATCCCAACAAAAACCTGGTTTAAGAAGGCCGCTCTACGAGAGCTATGAGCAGTAGCTTTTGTCGTGGGAGGATAGAGCCGATTCACCTTTGGATTTTGTCTTGAGTCTAAAACGTTTACTCGAGCAGCATTGAAACAGGTCCAAATGGCTCCGCCCACTGTTATCAAAATTCCTGCTGTTGAAAAATCTGGATTCTCTAAAAAAGGTGGGATATGGGGCTCTGACTCCTGTGATGTTTCATTACGCAACTCTGACATAGAAAAACGAGTTTAGATATTCCCAGCCGCCGCATCATACGCCACCGTGCTCCAATCGAATTTCCAATTCAAATTTTCACGAACCACTTGAGGCACACCCGTTTTATCGAGCTGACTATTTGTATAAGAATAAAAAACAGCAGTTGCAAGAAGCCGTCGAGCCGCATCCACATCGCCTAGACGTTCTAAAGTCCCCTTATCTTTCGCAAGTGCTCTCAGCTCATCAGGCTTAAGGGTGACAAGCGCATCAATATCCTGTTTTTCCAACGCATCCAATACCTGTTCGTAGCTTTCCAAAGCCATGGGATCTAGTTAAGATAGGATAATTTAAGCGCCAGGAAAAAGTTTACGCCGTATTCGCAAAGCGTCCTTTTCATCCATGCCCTCTGGAAAGACAAAACCCCGACCCCGACCACGAACTTTCCGTGGTCGCATCGCCGTGCTTTCATTCGCGCCCTCTGGATAGACATAAGCCTGAGGATAGTTTGTTTCATCTACACCCTCTGGAAAGACAAAAGCCCGAGCACGAACTGCAGTACGAATAGATGCTCTTTCACCAGATAATTCAGGGCTAACTTCAGGAGAAAAAGGGCTGAGCTCTGTCTCCGATTTTTTCAGTTCTTCATCTGGTCCCATAGGTCAAGATGTTAATATTTAAGAGCACATACTACAACGCCGCCTGCGCCGCCGCAAGGCGAGCTACGGGAACGCGGTAAGGGCTGCAGCTCACGTAGTTGAGGCCAATTTTGTGACAGAAAATAACGCTCTTGGGCTCGCCACCATGCTCCCCACAAATCCCAATTTCCAGGTCTGGCTTCACGCTGCGTCCCAGTTGCACGGCCATTTTCATAAGTTCTCCCACACCCTCCTGGTCAATCGTTTCAGTGGGGTTGTCGGTCAAAATGCTGTGCTCCGTATAAAACGGCAAGAACGACCCGGCATCATCTCGGCTCACTCCAAAAGTCATCTGGGTGAGGTCATTCGTTCCGAATGAGAAGAAGTCTGCGAACGCCGCAATCTGATGCGCCGTGATACACGCGCGTGGCAATTCAATCATGGTCCCCACTTTCCATTCAAAGTTCAGCGGCCCCATTTCTTGCGCCACTTTTTCAATCAAGGTTCGCATGGTTTTGAGTTCATTCACGTGTCCAACCAGAGGAATTTCAATCTCGGCAATCACTTTCACGCCTTCGGCGCTCATCGCCTTGCCCGCTTCAAAAATCGCCCGTGCCTGCATTTCATAAATCTCAGGGTAGGTGATACCCAAACGAACTCCACGGTGACCGAGCATAGGGTTGAGTTCATGCAAAGCGTCCACCATTTTTTGGAGTTGCACATAGTCCACACCCATTTCTAGCGCCACGGCCTTGATTTTCCCTTCAGTATTTGGCAAGAACTCGTGCAGCGGTGGGTCGAGCAAACGGATCGTAACAGGGAAGCCGTCCATAGCCTTAAAAATCCCCTTAAAGTCATCGCGTTGCATCGGCAGCAATTTGTCGAGCGCGCGCTTTCGTGACTCCACACTCTGAGACAAAATCATCTGGCGCACGAGCATAATGCGATCTTCATCAAAGAACATGTGCTCCGTTCGGCAGAGCCCAATTCCTTCGGCGCCCAGTCTGCGCGCCACTTGTGCATCGTGCGGCGTATCCGCATTCGTGCGTATTTTGAGTGTTCGAATCTCATCCGCCCAGCTCATCAGCTCTTCAAATTCTCCCGTCAGCGCCGCTTCCACCGTTGGCATTTCGCCTTTCATCACTTCGCCCGTTGATCCGTCCAAAGAAATAATTTCTCCTTCGCCAAACACCTGTCCGTTGATCTCCAGCGTCTTGATTTTGTCGTCCACGTGCGCTTCTTTACAACCCGCAATACAAGGTTTTCCCATTCCGCGAGCAACCACCGCCGCGTGGCTGGTCATTCCTCCCGTAGAAGTCAAAATTCCCTGCGCCGAGTGCATTCCGTGAATATCTTCGGGGCTCGTTTCCTTTCTCACCAAGATCACTTTTTCACCCTCTTCCGCCATTCGGTACGCTTCATCCGCAGAGAAAACAATCTTTCCCACAGCCGCACCCGGCGACGCAGGCAAGCCTTTTGCCAAAACAATCTTGGGCGCCTTAGGGTCAATGAACGGATGCAAAAGTGCATTGAGCTGATTCGCATCAATACGTCGAATCGCCTCAGTTTTCGTAATGAGTCCTTCTTCCACCATGTCCACCGCCACCTTCACGGCCGCCCGCGCGGTTCGTTTTCCATTGCGGGTTTGCAGCATAAACAGACGGCCCGACTCAATCGTGAACTCGATGTCCTGCATGTCGTGGTAGTGATTCTCCAAAGTCTTTTGGACCTCATTCAATTGGTCAAACATCGCGGGCATAGATTCCTGCATCTCAATAATTTTCTTGGGCGTACGGATTCCCGCCACCACATCTTCTCCCTGCGCATTGAACAAAAATTCTCCAAAAAATTCCTTCTCTCCGGTCGATGGATTTCGCGTGAACGCCACTCCGGTCCCGCTGTCCTCTCCCATGTTTCCAAACACCATCGATTGCACATTCACCGCCGTTCCCATGTTGTGCGCCATGCCGTGCAAATTGCGATACGTAATCGCTCGTTTGCTATTCCAAGAACTAAACACAGCCAAAATCGCGAGCTTCAATTGGTCGATAGGATTTTCAGGAAAGGGCTTGCCACTCGCGTCCAAAACAATTTGCTTAAACACTGCCACGAGCGCCTTCCAATCCTCCGCTGTCATGTCCGTGTCTAGAGTGACGCCTTTTGTCTTCTTTGCAGATTCAAGTGCCTCTTCAAAGTGGTCATGCGGAATGTTCAAAACCACGTTTCCAAACATAGTCACAAAGCGCCTATACGAGTCGTACGAAAACCGTGGATTCTGCGTTTTTTCAATGAGTCCTTCCACCGTTTGGTCGTTCAGCCCAAGGTTCAAAATCGTATCCATCATTCCCGGCATCGATACCCTTGCGCCCGATCGCACAGAAACCAGCAGGGGATTGCTGCCATCGCCAAAATTTTTCCCCATCGTGTGCTGCAACTCATCCAGCTTCTCATTCATCTCCTCAAAAAATCCAGCAGGGTAGTCGTGGTTCTCCAAATAGTAGTTACAAGCCTCCGTCGTGATGGTGAATCCGGGCGGCACAGGCAGACCCATATTGGTCATTTCCGCGAGGTTCGCACCTTTTCCTCCCAGCAAATCTTTCATATCTTTATTCCCTTCGACGAATGCATAGATGTATTTCATGCCGGAATTTTTACATTATTGCTTAGCCGATGCAAGGGAAGTCGTCACCGCCTTGCGCGAATTTACCGATGTTGAGGAGTTCACCGCTGGCGGTGAATTGGACGATAGTGGGAAGCTTTGGCAAGACCTCTGATCTACTTAGTGTTCTGCTTCGCACCTATTAGTTTCGCTGAATGCTTGATACCGAGAAATTCATATATGGTTTTATCAAGACTCTTAAAAAGCCAGTTTAATAATTTTGTAATTTTTTCACTATTCTCTTCAGCCTGTTTAATTCTTATTTTTTTTGCCTTCTCAAAACCCTCCACTTCCTGTTTTTTTAAGTATTCTTTCCCCTCATCAGTAATTAAATCGTTAAACGTATGCGACCAACCAAGCATAGTTGCAGCAAACTGAGATTCTAATAAGTCGCTGTCCATGTACCTGCTTCCTTTGTGATGATGAGGATTTCTGGATTCAGACACGCCATTAAAAGCCCTCGATATCTTTTTAACAATTACTTCAAACTCCATTGTGACTTGAGATTTTTCGTCAGGATATACGTGTTTTAGATCGTTCTTTAGAGTGGTTAAAAAAGTCACAAGTTTATTCTCAAGAATATCAAGATCTTCAAGATAAGAGTGGATATGATGCTCTAAAGCCTCATAGGGCGGGATTTTATCAGAAACTGGATAAAACTCAGAAAAATAAATAACGTATTTAGCAGTTTTCTTTGCAGCAAAGTCTACAGAAGAAAGTAGCCCACGATATTCTTTCAGTTTTTTAAAGTCGAAAGTATTGGGTGGAGCTATAAATTGGTCAGAATCTTTCAAAAGCTTAGGGTTTACATGAGCCGCAATATCAAACAAGAGGCAATTAAATGGGTCCAACTCTTTCTTCGTGATAGTCATGAGAAAACTTTAGATTAAACTTCCTACTTCCCCCTCCTCATCGTAATCGCCGCCTCCAACTTTCTCAGCGCCGTAATGAACGCCGCCTCACGATACGTACACCCAAACTTCACCGCATTCCCGTGTACGTCGCGCCAGGCGTTTTGCATAATGGGCTTCAACTTTCCAAGAACCTCTTCCAAACTCCAATAGTAGTTCATTTGATTCTGCACGAGTTCGAAGTAGCTCACCGTCACTCCTCCAGCATTCGCCAAAATATCCGGAATCACTGGCACCCCTTTGCGCGCCAAAATTTCGTCGGCCTCGGGTGTCACAGGACCATTCGCCAATTCCACAATTAAACGAGCCTGCACACTGTCCGCATTGTCCACTCGAACCTGATTTTCCAGCGCAGACAGTACTAAAATGTCACAAGGTAGCGCCAGCAACTGCTCATTAGTAATGATGTCACATTTCGCGCCCACGGGCGTGCATTCGCCCACTTGTCCTTTCTCCAACTTGCACACCATGGCGGCACTCGCATCAATTCCATCGGCGCAGTGCAGCGCGCTCTTAGAATCGGAAATCGCAATTACTTTCATTCCTAGCTCCGAAAGCAGCCGAGCCACGTGTGAGCCCGCGTTTCCGAATCCCTGCACCGCTACGGTCATCCCAGCGGCCTGTTTTCCAACGGACTGCAAATATTCTTCAATAATATAAACACCCCCTTGGCTGGTCGCACTGTCACGTCCTAAAGACCCACCCGTTTCAATAGCTTTTCCCGTCACCACGCCGAGCACGTTGTGTCCTTTGATTTTGGAATATTCATCCGCAATCCACGCCATGATTTGAGAATTCGTGTAAACATCCGGCGCCGGCACATCGATTTCCGGTCCAATGAACGGAGTCATCGCACGCGCGTACTCGCGGGTCACCGCTTCCAACTCCCGCGCAGACAAACTCTTGGGGTCCATCACAATTCCTCCCTTCGCTCCGCCCAGTGGAATGCCCACCACCGCGCACTTCATGGTCATCCAAGTAGACAGCGCTTTCACCTCGTCCATGTCCACTTGTGGGTGGTAACGAATACCCCCTTTATAAGGTCCACGGATGCTGTTGTGCTGTACACGGAAAGCCTGGAAAACCCGAAGGTGTCCATTGTCCATAACCACCGGCAAACTCACTTCAATGATGCGTTCGGGATGACTCAAAACTTCCTCAACGTTCGCGGGCAGATTCATGAGCAGGGAAGCCTTTCGGATTTGCTTGAGCGTGTTTTCAAAAAGTGACATGGGGCAGGGTGGATTAATGAGTAAGGTATTGCCGCGTTATTTCAGCGGCACGTTTGATTTTATCGGGAGTGCCATTCGCCAGCGAGGCGCGAACCGTGTTCACACGGGACTTCAAAGTACGGTCTTCTTCGGAGAAAAACAAATTGGCGGGAATGTAAATAACGCCCAACTTCGCCAGGTCGTAGATTTTTTGTTCTGGGGGGAGGTCTTGGGTTTTGCAATCGGGCACTTCATTCATGTCGAATAGGGTGTAGTAGAGGTTCCCTTTGTGGGGGAGGCCCAGTGTCTTACAAAACACCTCCTGGTTCTTGCGCATGGTTTCGCGATATTTTTTGCGTTCGTCTTCGCCGAGCACAATGTGCGCCGCACCCAAGTACTGATCAGGCCCGCTTACAAAAGTGGTGTGTTGGAATTCCCCATGCACGCCGCCAGGTCCCTTCGCAAACATAAACGCCTTCTTAAAGTCCTGACCTTCGCGGAGCAAATCTTTCAAACGCACTTCACTCAAATACTTATTGGCTTCCGGGCAAATCAGCACATCTCCAAACCGGAGTCCCGTGCTCCGCTCAATCTTCGATCGTGCTTGAATGCGCAGCGTACGCTCCGGGCACAGGTCTATAATCGATTTTCTATCCTCAAAAAACGCGCTGTAAACCTCATCCGTAATAATGATGGCATCCTGTTCTTTCGCAAATTTCGCCAAGACCTCCATCGTTTCGTCGTCCATGGAAAAGCCCGTCGGGTTGTTCGGATCAATCAGCACCAACAGTTTTACACCTTTGGCCGTCTTCAAAACCTCAAAACTTCGCTCCTCAATTTTCCCGGTCGTAGGGTTAATAGAGATGCTCACGGTCTGCAGGCCCCGGTGCTGCAAAATCGCATTATACGGGTTGTAAGCAGGGGAGGAGATGAGCACGCTGTCACCATGGGTGAGGTACTGCAGCCCTTCTTCGCCCAGCAGTTTAAAAAGTGTTCCAATCGCATGTGACGCCCCGGAAGTAAAAATCAAATCCTCATAGCTGAACGCCGTCGCCACGTTCTTCTTATGCCACCACGAAACAATCATCCGCACCAGTTTTTCTCCTCGTGGGTCGTGGTAAGTCCCGCCGCTAATAGTGGAATGTTTAAAGATCTCGTGCAGCACATCGTACGGCCGCATCTCCACACCTTCACTTCCAGCAATCTGAATACACCTTTGAATAAACTCGCTCAAATCCCCCAAATACCGCGTGGCCAGGGCCGGCACGTACGCACTGTGCGCAAACACCGCAATCTCTTCCAAAAGTTCCTTTTCATCCTCGGCGCTGTAAGTTGCGAACAAACGCTTGGAGTGATTCAGCTTCGTGTCCAAAAAAAGCAAAAACGACAAAAACTCCCGTCCGCGCACCGATGGGCTGAACCCGTAACCGGGATCCCCACGCGACAAATCTACAATGTCTTGCGCCTTTTGCTCAGATTGTGCCACCTCTTGGAGTAGCGAAAAGAGCTGAAAGGGATTCGTATGTTCAACGGAAAATCCCCAGGGGTTGTCGTAGAGTTTCATCAGGCCGTAGTGAATAGGAAATCGCTAGCAGTCTAAAACCGCTGGCCCACAGCTGCAAATCAATTTCCTTGACGACGTAGCTCATCTTGGAGCCTTTCAATGATTCGAATCAGTCCCAAATGTTCCTTGTGCTGCCGTTCAATCAGCCGTAGCAAGTCCCGCGCCTCCACGGATGGGGCAGGGGGGAGGGGTGGAAAATAGAATACAACTGGCTCCTTTTTGTCTAGGGGTACCTGAGCTGGCTCTGGGAGCGGCTCAACTGCATTCTGATTAGTCGGAATTTGAGTTTGATTAATCAACACGGGAATTTCCTGATCCTCCTGTGGCTCTAGCGCATTTTGTATAGGCGAATTATAAAACACCATTTCTGCCTCCGGTTCAGCTTCAGCCATCCCGCTCACTTCGGCCCGCCTCACAACATAGTGAAAGCCCTGCGGCGTCTTGATCCGTTGCGCTTGCAGTTCACCTTTCTTGATCATTCGTCGAATAGTCTGGGTGGACTTTTTCAAAGCATGAGCCGCTTCCTCTAAGGTGAGAAAGTCTTTATTCATTGGGAAGGTGATTAGAACACATAGTGTCGCCTTATCACAAGTGTATAGGCGAAAAGTGGCTTATTGTAAAGCAAAAAACCGATCCGACTAGTCAAAAACTAGACAACATTGTATAGGCGGAATTCCGACTAGTCAAAATGCACATTCTGACTAGTCAAAAAAATCTTCACAGGTTCAATTGTGCATAATTCCGACTAGTCAAAACCAAAAATCTGACTAGTTGACACGCACATCCAAAAATTCCGACTAGTCACCCAGGCGAACCACTCTGTAATAAGATTAACTTTGTTATCCAGCCGCTTTTTGTTAAAATAACTTCGCCTTCATTCACCCACGCCGTGGATAACATTCGACTTTCTTGGGACCTATTCATTCTCGTTTTCTTCGGGATCGTTATCGCGTACAGCTTTATTATAGGAAGGAACCAGACTCTCAAGGTGATCATTTCCACCTACATGGCCATCCTCACGGCCGACGGTATTGGTAACCTGCTCCAAACCTATCTCCTCCCGGCCGCGCCCACGCTTCAGGGCGAAATGGGTGATCAGGCCTTGGTGCTCATAAAAATCTTCATCTTCGTGCTCACCATAGTCATCCTCGCCATCAAGGGCGGCTTTTTAGTGGATATGCCTCCAGAGCAATCCGTGGTGACCCGTATTCTCGGTAACCTGAGCTTCGGGTTCCTCAACGCCGGTCTCATGGTCAGCACCATCTTGGTTTACCTCACGGGCGGTTCCTTCGTTACCGGCAGCATCCGTGCCGGCTTCGAAAGCAATCTCTATCAGGAGTCTCAGTTCATCCAAACCATCGTCGACAACTACAATATCTGGTTCGCTCTACCTGTTCTGGCCATCGTGGTAGTCAGTCTTTTCCAGCGCAACGAATAATAGCTTGCATCCTGCAGGTTAGATCCATAAAATACCCGCGTGGGTACTACTTGCCCACTGCGTGGGTCAGTAGCTCAGTTGGTAGAGCAATAGCCTTTTAAGCTAATGGTCCCGGGTTCAATTCCCGGCTGACCCACCATTACACAAAAGTAGACGATTCAGACCTGTCCTCAGCGACAGGCTTTTTTGACCACTCTCCAGGTTAAAATGGCCGCCACCGCACGCAAAAACTTTTGCACAATCTTCGACAAAGCGCTTGTGGATAACTCTTAAAACCAAGTCCCTTTATTCACCTCCACGCCCGCGCCCTCAGCCAGCTGTTCATAGAGTTCCTTCTCCTTCTTCGTCAACTTCTCCGGCACCTTCAGGTGCAGTGTAAGCTTATGGTCTCCCAGCGCCTCGGACTTCAAAGACGGTGAGCCCTTTCCTTTAATAGTGAGCACCGTTCCATCCTGAGTCCCAGCCGGAACCTTAAGCTGCTCCTTCCCATGAATGGTATCCACCTTAATCGTGGCGCCCAACACGGCCTGCACCAGGGGAATCGTTTCTGCAGAGTAAATGGTCTTTCCCTCCCGTGAAAACTTTGGGTGAGGCGCAACCGTAATATGCAGGAACAGGTCTCCGTACTCGCCGCCCAGCCCACCCGCCGACCCCTTTCCTTTTAAGCGAATGGTCGTGCCATCTTCAATGCCTTTGGGAATGTTCACGTCCACCTCCACACTTTTGCGAATACGCGTCTGTCCATTGCATTTTGTGCACATTTGATCTGGAACCTCGCCACGTCCTTGACACTGTGGACACAAATGTACACTGCTGATTGCGCCCAAAATAGTCTGGCGAGTGCTGCGTACCTGCCCCTGTCCATGGCACCCTGCACATGTCTTGATTGTCGTACCCGGCTCATTTCCTTTCCCGTTGCAATGGTCGCAGACCTCAGGCTTGGTGATCTCCAAATGCTTGGTGGTTCCAAAAACTGCTTCCTCAAACTTCACCGTTAGGTCCGTTTCAATATCCTTGCCGCGCGTAGGCCCCGCTTTTCGTCCGCCGCCGCTGCGCCCGCCAAATCCCTGACCAAAGAAGCTCTCAAAAATATCCGCAAAGCCGCCAAATTGATTCGGGTCGAAACCACCCGCTCCACCCGGGAATCCTTGGCCGGGCCCCGCACTTCCATACTGATCATACTGAGAACGCTTGCCAGAATCTCCAAGCACGTCGTACGCCTGCTGCACCTCCTTAAAATTCGCCTCAGCGGCCTTATCGCCGGGGTTTTTATCTGGGTGGTACTGCTGAGCCTTTTTTCGATACGCCTTCTTTATATCGACTTCTGTGGCGTTTTTTTCAAGCCCGAGTACGGAGTAAAAGTCATTCATACGAACACTTTATTGGAAATTCAACTTAAAGCAATATATAAAATAAAACAATTATGTAAAAAAGCAAGTTCAATGATTAACTCCTGCAAAAGGCCATAATAATGGCTTGTTTGAAGCTAAAAGAAGGTTTTGATTAGTCGGAATGAAAGTGCGTGTATAGGCGGAATTTGCGTGTATAGGCGGAATGGTTGTGAAGTAGTCTTTCCAACCTGTTAGAGTGGACAGATTTCGCCTATACAAACCCGATGGCTAAGATTATTTACAAATTGGAGATTATTTTGTTAATCGAAGTTAAATCATAAAACATCTGTTTGGGAATAGTGCTAAAAATGCCTTGAAATAAAGGAGAATAGCATGTTGATTAGTCAACATTTTTACTGGTCACCTATCAGAGTCGTAGTGTATAGTCGCCATCGACTTGTCAAGTACTCGTCTACTTTGTCTACTAAAATCTTGAAAGATTAGACAAGAGTGAATAAACTGTCCGAAGTTCCTTAAATCAGCGCCCCCTTGTGGTCCCATCGTCTAACGGTTAGGACACCGGATTCTCATTCCTGAAATAGGGGTTCGATTCCCCTTGGGACTACCACACTACATGAACTGTCCTGTCAACAAAGAAGCTGAAACGACATGTCTACTCCTCGCGTTTAAGTAGACACAAGGCGGACACAAAGTGTCTGCTAGACAAAAGACAATTACGAGCCCCTTACGTTACTTACGATCCTTATAGTCTTTGCTCCTTGAAATCACGGCACGCGGACCCCTCAGGGTCTGCGAAAAATAAAAACATCCTGTTACTTATGGATCTACTACCTTTTTAGGTCGAAGGGGTGGATAAACTTTTTTTAGCTTATTCTGGCCTTTTTATTGTTGCTTATTCTGTTTTCTGGGTACTGAACGACCCAGATGTTTTTATCTCTTTATTTTAATCCTATATATATGGATATCTCTTTCGCTTTTCGAAAGATCCAAAAATCCATAGCTGGATTCAGCATTCTTGCTGTGTTGGCTTCTCTTGTAAGCTTCACATCAATTGCTTCTGCTGAAAGTTTCGACGACGTATCAAGCTCGCACTACGCGGCTGATGCAGTTGACGCAGCTTCAGACGAAGGCTGGATGACCGGTTATGACAATGGTGACTTCGGAGTAGATGACTACCTTACACGTGGTCAAGCTGCGAAAATCCTCGTACTTGGTGCCCTCGGTGAGGACGCTGTAGACGAAGATTACGATGCTGGGTTTACTGACGTAAGCTCTAGCTACTCACTTGAAAACTACGTTAACACTGCTGAGCTTTACGGATTCGTAAGCGGACGCACTGATGCTGACGGAGACCTTACAGGTGAATACGACCCAAATGCTTACATGAACCGCGCAGAATTTGCGAAGGTTGCTGTGGAAGCTTTCGGTCTCGCTAACGTTGATGCTTCTCTCGACGAATTCCCTGATGTGGACGAGGGAGCTTGGTACGAAGAAAGCGCTACTTGGTACGTAAGTACTGCGTGGGCTTGGAGCGTAATCAACGGTTACGACAATGGTAACTTCTACCCTGCTTACAACGTAACTCGTGGTCAAGCAGCCCTTATGGTTAACCGAGCTCAGGAACCTGAGTATCGTGCTGACGATGAAGAGGAAGAAGATCCTACCAGCGATGGTGATCTTACCGTTGAAGTTAGCGACGAATCTCCTGATGCTATGACCATCCCTTCTAACGCTACTTCTGTAGAGTTGGCTGCTTGGGATTTCACTGCTAACGGTGGAGACGTTACTGTCGATTCTCTCAGTGTTCACCACTACGGAATCACTTCATTGGCTTCTACTCACCAAGTGTACCTCTACGAAGGAAGCAATCGTTTGACCGCTGGAACTACTATTAGTTCTACAGACAACGAAGCTACCTTCACCTACAACATTGACGTTGATTCTGGGGAAACCCGAACCATCTCTGTTCGTATGGACATGGGTGACTACACTACTACCGGTGAAATTGGTCTTGAAATCGCAAGCGCTGCTAAGGTAGATGCTGCTGGTGCTACTGTTGACGGGGACTTCCCTGCTCAAGCTGATAAGCACACCATCTCTACTACGGATGCAGGAACGGTTACTATTGAAA
Organism: uncultured Candidatus Peribacteria bacterium; assembly: GCA_965230905.1. GTDB lineage: Bacteria > Patescibacteriota > Gracilibacteria > UBA1369 > 2-02-FULL-48-14 > 2-02-FULL-48-14. Next base: position 321,183 of record OZ246396.1, on the reverse strand, counting down.
AGAATGGTAACACGGACAATCCTCAAGTAGGAGAAGACAGTGCAACCGTGGCTAAGTTCAAACTCTCTTCTGCTACTGAAGCAGCTGGAGTTGAGGAACTTGGCCTTTACCTTGCTGGAAGTATCAACACAGCTGATGTTGAAAACTTCAACCTCTACGTATCTGGTGACGACGCTGAAGCAATCGCTACCGTAGCTATGGTAGATGATCTCGACGTTATCCGCTTCGACATCTCTGGTGATTTCGATGCTGACTCTGACGAGTGTGAAAACTCTGATGGTTACTGTATCGCTAAAGGAGCTTCTAAGAGCTTCTATGTAACTGCTGACTTCAATACAGGTCGTACCGATGACACCGTTAAGGTGTATATTGATCAAAGCACCGACGTGTTTTCACGTGGAGCTCTCTACGGATCTGGTATGGCAGTAACTCGTACGGCTTACAACGGAGACACAGATAGCGCAGACACTGGAAGCGTAGTTTGTGACTCCACTACCGACGCAGACTGTTCTTACTCTCTGCTCGAAGGAGGAGATATTACTATCTCTTCTGACGGACCTTCCGCTTCGGACGTTGCAACCAACGCTCGTGACGTATCAGTCCTCGATTTCAGCATCGTTTCAGTAACTGACGTAACCTTTGATAGCTTCCCTATCACTATGGATACGTCCGCTGATACTGACGATGATTCTGAAGGTCTTATCAGTGCCGCTGGAGTTGCAAACTTCACTGATGTGAAGATTGTAAACACAGACACTGATTCTGCCCTCTATGCTGGAGTGGATTCCTCTTCTTTCGTTACCGCTCAAGGTGGTTCGACTGCAATTGGAACTGGAACTGATGACGCTGCGGCTTACCATCTTTTCACTGATGACTTCGAAATGGAGGCTGGTGAAGAGCTCAACCTTGCTTTGACCATGGACATCGCTAACGTTTCTACGTTGAATGCTATGACTTTCACAGCTGGTCTTGATCTTGGAGCTACCTATCCTCAATTGAAGGATTCTAACAACAAGACTCTCACTAACTCTTCAGTACTTGTGCCTTCATCAGCCATCACGTCTAAGACGATGACGGTTAAGACACCTTCTCTCGCACTCTCTCTTGCCTCCACACCTGGAATCAAGACTTGGGTAAAGGGTTCTGAAGACGTTCCTTTCACTGGACTAACCTTCGCTTGTGGAGACTCCAACTCTTGTCGTGTTACAGACCTGACTGTTCAGGCTTACTACGACGATGACGCTAATGCCGACTGGGACACTGCTTCTGACTCAGCTGACCACGCAGTAGGTCTTACGGCTGTAGTAGGAAGTGTTTGGTTAGAAGACAGCGACGGAAACATAATTGCTGCGGCTAAGTCCATCAACTCTTCTACCTTCCTCGCTGTCTTCGACAGTGTAGACTGGGAGATTGAGGCTGGAGAAACTGCCGTTGCTTATGTATACGGAGACATCTCTAACAATGCTACTACACAACAAGTTGCCTTCGGTATCTCTTCTGCTGCCAATGTGACAGTTGAAGATGAAGATGGAAACAGCTTCTCTGCTACGGCAGGAGGAAGCACAACCGGTACAGTTAACGCCACTACACCAACGGCCTATGCTATAGCCTCTTCTGGAGGTTCATTGACCGTTGCCGTTTCTTCTAGCACAGCACGTGAAAACATTGTTGTTGCCGGAGCTACGGATGTAGAAATTGCTTCATTTGAATTCACTTCCACTTTGGAGGCATTCACTGTTGAAAACCTTTCTCTCAATAACCGACGAAGCGCTATTACAGCTGCTTTGGGAGATTACGACGACAACGTAGTAGATCTCACTATTGAGTACGAAGATGTAGACGGAACTACTAAAACAGGAAGCGGAACCCTTTCAAATGGTACAGCTCAATTCTCAGGACTTACGTTCTACGTACCTGCAGATGATAGCGCTACTATGACTGTGTACGCAGACCTCAACACCATTTCTAGTGGTGCGGATGCAGCGACCTTCGTTGACCTGGCTGTTGCCTTCAATAACTTTGAAGCAATTGCAGACTCAAGCGGAGAAACCTACAAGGCTGATAAGATCGATTCAGCTGTAGCCGCTGCTTCTGACCTTGATTTCGGTACACCTACATGGATTGCAGCTGACTGTTTGGTCAACAATGCCTCCAATCATACGACTGCGGCCGTTGGATCAAGCAATACGCTTGTTGTAGATACTTGTGGTACAAACCTTTTCCCTGTTGGAACATTGATCATGGGTGGTGCTGATACGACTTGGACAGATGGTAGCGATTCAATTTTCGTTCTCACCGCTGTCAGTACAGCCACAGCAATGACAATGACTACCTTGGATGATGATGATGCTGTCTTGGCAGATAACTTGGCTCTTTTCTACTCTCTGCCTGGAATTGGTTACTTCACTGGAACCAACCAAATGGTAGTGTACGAAAGCAAGCCTACTTTGGCTCTCGCTTCTACCTCACCTTCTGGATCTCGTTCTGTTTCTTCTACTGACGACGCCTTTGTCTTCACGGTATCGGCTAACGCTCAAGAGAAGATCCAAATTCGTACAGGTCTCGCTGGAGACGACGAAAATGACGTGGACGACGTAGCTGGAGCTATTGCTAACGGTGAAGCTACTATCACTACAACCGCCGGTGATTACATCGACGGATCTGGTGGGATTGCAATCGTTGAAACCACAGGAACGGCTTCTGATGGAGTCTTCCTTTTGGATGAAACCTACGCTACAACTCTACCTAATACATTCAGCTACGTATCGTTCTGGATGAAAGTGGACGAAGTGGACAATGATAGTGACGTTGACTACGCTGATATCTCAGTAGTATTCGATGACGACACTACTCCAGATGCTGCAACCGCTGTTGCCTTGAACGCCTCCGGTGTTCTTGCCAACGGAACTGCAGTAGCTACTGCAGATGAATTCACTGATGACACTTGGGTTCTCTTCACCGTACCTACTACAGGTATCGTGGCAGCTGACGACCAAGTCGGATTCGCTGTTACGGAATCAACGGAAATTGATGCAAGTGATGAAATCTTTGTTGACGCGCTTGCCTTCCACAACGAAATGCTTGTGGTTGACCTGACTGCTGATGACGACTTCGTTCTTGCTACCGCTGGTAGCGGTCTGACCGTTTCCCTCAAGGAATCTGGAGACACTATTGCTCAAGGAGCAGTTGGTCTTAAGACCACCTCTACCGCTAGCATCTTCTTGGTGCCTGGTGGTCTAGGGACTACAGATACTTACACCACTCTCGAAGTGGCGAAAGGAACGTCAAAGACCTACACCTTGACTCTCGATTCTGGAGCCCTGCTCCACGAAGACGCTGGGGTGGATGATCCTCTCACGTTCTCTATCGGCCTTGGAACCTCAGCTTCTGGTACCGTTACCCCTGGAGATTTCTGGTGGTACGAGACCAACGCTACAGTTCGATGGGTTGGAAATGTTAGCTCAACAACCTTGACTAGCAACACGGTTAAATACTAATCCCTCGGGATTAGCCTAATTGGCTCAGACTTAGGTCTGGCAAAGCCCCTCACCCTCACGGGTGAGGGGCTTTTGTTTTACAATTTTTTTTGTTAGAATCCTCGAGCTTATTAAAAAACTTTATGAAAAAACTCATCTCAATTTTAGCCCTCACCCTCCTTCTCACCGCTTGTAATAATAAATGGGATCAAAGTGATCCAAGCGCGGATGAGGCTTGGAGCCAAGAGCAGCAGGAAATCCTGGGAAAAAATCTACTCATCCTTGAAGAGGATTCCGAGAACAGCACGGCACTTTTTGAAGTCGCCTTCCGTTACCAGCAATTGGGAGATTGGAAGCAGTCCGTTTCTTATTACGAAAAAGTTTTAGAGCAAAATGAAAACGACTGGGCTACTCTCAACAATTTAGCGTCCATGTACGAAACCATGGAGGACTACGATAAAGCCGCCGAGTACATCCGAAAACTTTACTTGGTGGACCAAAGCAGCATAGAGGTGATTAAGGACACGGTGCGGATTCTCCTTAAGGCAGGTGATACGGTCAATACCGAGGAAGCCGTGGCCAACTTTGAAAAGCTAGTCATTGATCCCGCTAATCCCAACGCCGACATGCAGGAGTTCATCGCCGAACTTCGCGCCGATATCGAAGAATGGAAGGCAGGAAAATAAATCGCTGGAAAGTCAAATAAAAAGGGCGTGGAAATTTGCAGGATGCAAATCTTTTAGGCATAATCCAGCACAGCCATTTAATTTTTTAAGCCCTCCACCCTTATGTTCAACTTTATTAAATTATCGAGGTTAAAAACCTTGATAAGCTCATTCCTAATTGCAGGGATAGTCTTTTCCTTCGGAGTACCTCTCGCATCTGCTGCTGCTCCTGCAGGAAGCATGGCTTGTACAGCCATGAGCCTTGCAACCGCGTCAGTAACAGGAGCAAATAACAGCAACACCATCACCATCACCTCATCAGGGACGGAGATCACGGCTGCCAACGATATTTTCATCCGTATTCCAAGCACAGTTAACGCTCGTTTTGACACAACGGACACAACGGTTGGGATCACACAGTCTTCAAGCGGAGTTACATCCACTACCGTGACCTATCCTGTGAACGATAAAACCGTAAAGCTGGCTGTAGATACAAACTTTGCTTCCGGTGAAAACGTACAAATCACAGGGTTATCTATTCTTGCCGATGCTGTTACCTCAGCAATTCCTCTTGTGTGGGCCATTGATAACACAACGGAAGGTTCAGCAACTTTCTCAAGCACTTCCTCTTGTACTTTGGCCGTTACCGCTACCGATGCAAACGCTTCGATATCTTTATCAAGCGTTGTTGTAGGCGCAACTCAAAATACAACAATATCCTTCTTGCTCTCGGTGCAACTGGCCGCCAATGATACCATCACCTTCACAGCTCCTGGTGAGTTGGACGTAACAAACATCGCTTCTGCAGTGGTGACAGGGACTCTGGAAGCTGCCGGCCAGGTAACCTGTGCCGCGGTGGCCCAAGCAGTGACGTGTACTATAGATGGAAGCTCGGGGCCCGGTGGTGTCGTCCGTACGATCATTCTCACAGGAGGTGTAACCGGAAAATTTGCGGGGACGGGGGATGCAAGTAATTTTGCGATCAACGATGCTTCCGCAACACCGGCGGGAGCTGACATCAACACCGACGCAGACACTGTAGTGGCCATGCCAACTACCACGGTAGGCACCTTGACCAGCGTGAGCTACACGCCTTCAAGCACGGCAAATACATCGCTTGTAAGCTATACAGTTGCTTTCACTACGGTTGGAACGACTATGGCGAATGGAGCTAAAATTGTGATCGTGTTCCCTTCAGGTTATGACCTCACGGGTATGAACACCAGCACTTCAAGCCTATCTGGTCTCGATGGAACCTGGACGGCTAGCCGATCAAGCCAAACCGTTACCTTAACGCAATCTGGAGGTGGGACGACTTCACCAGGTGCAAAGAGTTTGGTACTTACGAATGTGAGGAATCCGTCAGCCACTGGTGCTACGGCCGCTTTCACAATGACTACAAGAACCTCTGCTGACGCGGATATTCAAACAGAAGCAGCTGCAACCGTAAGCATCACAGCTGGTACCACAACCAGCACAGAATTGGATGACATCACGGGGATCTCTGTAGAAGACAATTCAGACGGAGAAGGTGTTATGATCACTTGGGATGACCCATCTGGAGATGACACCAGCTATATCCAAATTTTGAAAGGAACCGACCCACTTCCTGTGAGTGGAACTATTTATGCCACCGTTGCGGTTGGAACTGAATACTACATTGACACTGACGTTGAGGAAGGAGACGTGGTTACGTACCAACTTCGAGCAACGGATGGTAGCGACACGGGAGATCTCAGCGATGAAGTGAGCTTCACGGTGGGCTCTGGAGAAACGGTAGTATCTGATGATACCGATGATGAAGACACCAGCGAAGATACTTCTGAAGATACTACGGATGACGAGTCCACTGAAGACACCGACGATACTGAGGATGAAGCTACTGAAGAAGTATCTTTCTCCGATATTTCTGGTCACTGGGGAGAGAACGCTATTGAGGCAATGGCTGAGGATGGCATTGTTGAAGGCTATGAAGACGGAACCTTTGCTCCAAACGGAAACTTAAACCGTGCTGAAGCAGCAGCCATGCTGTGGAGAGTCCTCGCTATGGGTGAACCTACCGAGGCTACTGAAGATCCTTTCAGCGATGTGGATATGGCTGAATGGTACGCTGCATACATTGCCGGACTTGCAGATCTTGACTTGGTAGATGGAAATCCAGACGGAACCTATCAACCTTCAGAAGAAATCAACCGTGCAGAATTCCTACAATTGGCAGTGAACGTTTATCTCTACCTCTATGAGGATATGGTGGACGATGCAGATGCTCTCATGGCAGGAACTGCTACTGGCGCATACGAAGATTTAGACACTGCAGCTTGGTACGAAGGAGCCGTTACGGTTGCTACCGCATGGGACTTTGTACAAGGAAGCGCATGTGACGGAGGAATGTGTTTCAACGCAGGAGACTCTATCTCTCGTGCTGAAGCGACTCAAATCCTCTACAACATGTTTGCAGACGCGATGTAATAGAGTTCGGCCGTAAGGCGAAGATCTCAAAGAATAAATTAAAAAGCCCTGGAGAAATCCGGGGCTTTTTTGTTGGAAGCCAACGTTTAAACATACGCCCTGATAAAGTCCTGATTTTAGCCGTAATTCCAGGACTGAAGTCTTTAAATTTGTCGTAAAATCAGGACTTTGATTTCATATAGCTATGATTAAACGAATGAAACTCAACGCTTCTCGAGCAGGCATTCATTACTTTTCGTTTAACTCCCCTGTATACCAATAAAACCAAGGAAATTAACAAGAGTCACAAGATATATTTTTATGATACCGGTATTCGGAATGCGCTCATCGGAAATACGGATCCGTTAGAATTAAGGCCCGATAAGGGTGCAATTTTCGAAAACTTTTTCATTGCAGAAAAAATAAAAGAGCGTGCATACAAACAGGCGGACCTAAGGGGTCTGCTAAGCAGTAGTGAGATCCATTTTTGGAGAAGTAGGCAGGGTGCAGAGGTAGACTTCATTGAGGCTGGTAAGGAGCTTTTAGCCTATGAGTGTAAATGGCAAAAAAAGGCGGTAGAACCAGCGTTATTCAAAAAAATATACTCAAACGCGAGGTTCAAATCGATTACTATGGAAAACATAGTAGAGCACTTCGTTTAAGCCGCCTTGCCCAGCGCATCGGCCTTGTCCACCCTTTCCCATGTAAAGGCCTCCAATTCGCGGCCAAAATGGCCGTAGGCGGCAGTGCTGCGGTAAATGGGACGGCGTAAGTTTAGTGATTCAATGATTCCGCGTGGAGTGAGCTCGAAATGTTTGCGAATAAGCTCCACCAATTTGTCTTCGGCGAGCGTGCCGGTGCCAAAGGTATTCACATAAATGGAAACCGGTTCCGCCACACCAATCGCGTAAGCGAGTTGCACCTCACATTTGCTAGCCAGTTTGGCGGCCACAATATTTTTTGCGATATAGCGGGCCATATAAGCCGCGCTGCGATCCACTTTGGATGGATCCTTCCCGGAAAAACAGCCTCCGCCGTGGTGGCCCATGCCGCCGTAGGTATCCACAATGATTTTGCGGCCGGTGAGTCCGCTGTCGCCGGGGGGGCCTCCAATAATGAAACGGCCGGTGGGGTTGATGTGGAAAATAGTTTCGGGCGTGAGGTAGTCGCCGCACACGGGTTTGATGATTTTTTCAATAAGGTCTTCGCGAATTTGTTCCTGCGAAACTTCGGGATTGTGCTGAGTGGAAAGCACCACGGTGTTCACGGATTTTGGTCGCCCGTCTTCGCCGTATTCCACAGTGACTTGGCTTTTTCCATCGGGACGCAGATAGGGCAGCGTGCCGTCTTTGCGGGCCTTGGCGAGGGCGAAGGTGAGTTTGTGCGCGAGTGAAATCGGCAAGGGCATGAGCTCCGGCGTTTCGTCGCAGGCGTAGCCAAACATCATTCCTTGGTCTCCGGCTCCGCCCGTGTCCACGCCCAGAGCGATATCCGGGCTTTGTTCATCAATAGCGGTGAGCACCGCGCAGGCCTTGGAATCAAAACCATACGAGGCGTCGTTGTAACCGATTTCTTCAATCACTTTGCGGGCCAGCGCGGGAATGTCCACATAAGTCTGGGTGCTGATCTCTCCGGCAACCAAAACGAGCCCGGTGGTCACCAGCGTTTCGCAGGCCACGCGGCCCATGGGATCTTGAGACAAAATGGCGTCCAAAACCGCGTCGCTAATCTGATCCGCGATTTTATCGGGATGCCCTTCGGTAACGGACTCGGAAGTGAATAAATAGCCGCTCATACTAATTTTTAGGGGCTATATTACAGGATTTGCAGAATTCGCTCAAGGTGTGAAACTCCAGCTCCATGTGCTCTTTGAGAAAGGCCAATTTTTTGGAAAGCAGGGTGAAGTTTTCACCGGCGGCGTGTTCCAGCTCGTCACGCGAAGTGAACTCAGTGCTGTCGCATTCAAAGATCAAAAAAGGATGCACGCCGTGTTCTTTTTCGTGCGCGCGCAGGCGATTCACCGCGGACAAAAGCTCATGGTCGTCCATCTCAATAAAGCTCAGCAAATTCATTTTCATGACGTGCCCAAACGGAATGCCCCAGTGGAATTCCACGTGCGGCCAAGGATCTTCGCTGGTGGGCAGAGACTCAAAGCCGCCCTCGTGCAAAATTTCCAAATCTTGTTGGCTGAGTTCCAGCGGCGTGCGAATCATGCGCACTTCATTCAGGCCAAGGCTGTCCAGTCGGTCACGCAAATCGCGCAGCGTGCTGCGGCGCATGGGCGGAGTGATCCAGTCTTGTTCCATGATTTTCACACCCAGCTCATGGCCACCGTCCTGCATGTTTTTAAGTTCGGTGGAAAGGGATTCCAAAAGATCACTTTGAATGAAGACGGTGCTGGGCACTTCCAGCTGCGCGCAGAATTCAGAAAAGCGTTCCAAGTAAACGGGGATTTCGGCATTTTCGTCGGGCAGTGCTTCCATGAGATGCGCCTGCACCAAGTTGGTCGTCAGGCAAAAACACAGCGGCGCCTTGCCTTTATATTCCTTACGTTTTCCACGAGAATTCATAAACAAAAAAGGCAACTGCCATGGAAAATAATGCGTGTGTGGTTTGAGTTGCTCGGCCGCTTTTTGGGTGACGAGGCTCTCATAAATACGCAGCAATTTTTGAATGGTTTTGTCCCACGAATATTCTTGCGTCACGAGGTCGTAACTTCCTTGCCCGAGTTTTTCCAAATGCGGATTGCCGGCAAAATATTCCAAATAGTACGCGAGTTCGTCGATGTCGTCGGGCTCCACCAAATGTCCGTTCACGTTCTCAATCACGATGTTACGGAGGTCACCGGTATTCGTCGCCAAAATCGGCAAGCGCGCCGCCCCCGCCTCCAAAATAGAAAGCGGAAAAGCTTCGGTGCGGGACGGCATCACGAACAAGTCACTGGACTTATAAAGCTGCACCAAATCCTCGCCCATGGTGTAGCCGTAAAAGCGCACGTATTTTTCTATGCCCAGTTTTTTGGTGAGCCGTTCAAGCGCGCTGCGATCGGGTCCGTCGCCCACCAAGTGCAACATAAAATCTTTGTGAGACTGAATGAAGCCGTTGGATTCGATCACTTTTTTGGTCGCCTTCAGCAGGTTGTCGAGCCCCTTTTGAAAGTCGAGACGCCCCACGTACAGCACGTTGAAACGCTCCGGCGAACGGCTGGCTTCCACGGCATCAAAAGGCTCGGTGTTCACGCCGTACGGAACCACCGCAATGTGCTCATTCACGTTCACGGCCTTCAAAAAATTCTCGGCAATGCTCACTTCCTGCGTGTACTTGGTTTCCAAAAACATCACGCGGTGGATGAGCTTTTTCAGCGTCCACGATTTTTCAAAAACATGGTTGCCGTGCACCGTCACCAGCGTGGGCACACGAGTGAACCACGAGGCCGCCTTCATGGCCGCCGCGCAGGTGGCGCCTTGCGCGTGGTAGAGTGCATATTTTTTTCCATTGAGCAGCAGGCGAAAGAAAATCCAAATCATGTAAGCCACTTGCATGAACACATTCCACGGATGCGATTTGAAGCCAAATTTTTTAACGTACAGCGCGGGGATTTTTTCAATTTCCTTTTGTTCCGCTGTGAGTTTCCCGTTGATTGAGCGCGTCAAAATATCCACTTCATAGCCGTGATCTCGCGCCAGGGCCTGAGCCAGTTTGGCGGTGTACACTTGCTGACCCGTGTGCACGGGGAACCAAGTCCCAATCAGCAGGGCAATGCGCGGTTTATTGCGTTTGATTTGTTGAATTTGCATGAGGCGAACCCGTAGGGTTTGCTAAACAATAAGGGAGTTTTCGAGTTTGAGCGATTCGCTGAGCGAGTTCAGGGCCACTTCCAATTGCGCATCTTCGGGCTCTTTCGTCGTAAGCCTTTGGATCATGAGTCCGGGCATCAAAAACACCTTCATGAGTGCGGACTTTTGGAATTTAGCAGACAGTTTCAGCAGCTCGTAACTGATTCCGGCAATGAGCGGAATCACCGCCACACGAAGCGCCAACTGTCCCGCAAAAGTCTCTGCGGGCGGCACCAGCGTGTAGACAAAAATACTCATCAAAATCACGATGAAAATAAAACTGGTTCCACAGCGCGGATGGAAACGAGTTTGCTTGCGCGCGTTGGCCACGGTCAGCTCGAGCCCATTTTCATAAGTCCAAATGGATTTGTGCTCAGCCCCGTGATACTGGAACACGCGCCAAATGTCTTTAAACAAAGAAATCGCGGAAATGTAACCCAAGAAGATGGTGATTTTAGTCAGCCCATCAATCGCGTTGAATAAAAAGTAGTTTTCTTTCACCACGGGCCAGAGCTCAGCGGCTTGCCCAGCCACCCACAGGGGCAGCACTTTGAGCATAAAAATCGTAACACTCAGGCTGAAGACAATGGACAGCACGCCAAACGCCGCTACAAAAAACTGCATCCACTTGCTTCGCGACTCCTTCTTTTCCTCCGTTTCCCCTAAAAATACCTCATTGGAATAATTGAGCGAGCGATAACCCAGGCGCATAGATTCCACTAAATGCACCATTCCACGAATCAGCGGCAGACGCAGGATTTTATACTTCGCGGTGATGCTCAAAAACTTCTCGTGCTTCATTTGCATTTTCCCTTCCGGGTCGCGCACGGTAACGATGTAATAATGCGGCGAGCGCATCATCACGCCCTCAATCACGGCTTGCCCTCCAACCGCAAAGTCGATCGGGGCACTTAAAAGGAGACGGAGTACTGAATTCATGGGAGGATTTTGACAGAAAACGGGGACGTTTACCAGCCTCGATCGGCAGAGTGGTTAAGAAAGGTGAACATAAACTCACCCATGGATTTGTCACTAGAAAGTGGCCATTTATATCTGTTAAAGTGGCGGATTTTTGCTACAATTTAGATTCCTTAATCCACCCACTATGACCGATGAAGAACTGTATGAAAAAGCCCGCCTCTACGGACAAAATGCTCTCCTGTGGAGGCAACGGTTTATGGGGCTGCTGCCGGAAGTGGAAAAACGGCGATTGTACGCGACCAAAGGTTTCGGCTCGGTGTTTGAATTCGCTTTTAAGTTGGCCGGCCTGAGTGAAGAACAGGTGCGAACGGCCTTAAATTTAGAAAAACGCTTTTCAGACAAACCGGCTCTGAAGGCACTTTTAGAGAAGGGAGAGGTCAGCATAAATAAGTTGGTTCGCATTCAATCCGTGGTCACTCCAGAGAACGAAGCATTTTGGGCTCAGCAGGTTCAACTTTTGCCGAAGAAAGCTTTAGAAACTTTGGTCCGCGATGAACGATCTTTGCCCGGGCAAATGCTTCCGCTACAAATTTCCCAGGACGTCAAATGCAGGCTGGAAAAACTGCAGGAGAAAGGAATAGATGTCAGCGAACTTCTCACAGAACTTTTGGATCGTCATGAACAAGAAATCGCCGAAGAAAAAGCAGCCATCGCGGCAGAACTACCAGAATCACAATCCCGTCATGTTCCCGTTCGCACTCAGCGAGTCCTCCACAAAGAACACGGAACCAAGTGTTCCATCCAAACCTGTAAACGACCGGCCGAGCACCTCCACCACACCCAAACCTTTGCCATCAGTCACCGGCATGATCCGCATTACTTGGCCCCCCTTTGTAAAGAGCACCACATAATCGCGCATACCATCAATGTGAAGGTGCAGGAGAGGCGAGCTCTATCCAGGTGAAAAAGCGCTCGCTTGTTTTGTCACGTCGCCAGGAGGGCCACTCAGTATTGCAGCGCGTGCAGAGCGGCTTCCACTCGATGTGCTGAACGCCCGCTTCTTCTAGTTGCCGCCGGGCAATTCCATTCAAATTCACTCGGCGCTCTCGAATCGCCCAATGAAACTTCGCGGGAATCTCGCGCAAAGGATCTGAAAATTCCGCACACTCCACGCCCAAAGAAGGGCCCACCAACACTTTCAAACGGGCCGGGTCAGCGCCCAGTGAAACCAAGCGCGCCAAAACCTTGGGAATAATATCCGCCGTGAGGCCTCGCCAACCCGCATGCACCGCCGCCGCGATGCCCGCCGTTTCATCCGCCATAATCAAAGGGATGCAGTCAGCGGTTTTCACCGCAATGCGTAGACCTGGAACGCGCGTAACCAAAGCATCTGCTTCCGGCGCGTCGCCGTACGCAAAAACCTCCACAATTTTCGTGCCGTGAACCTGGTTCATCAGCTGCATCGGCATGGTCGCCGCGCCGCGCAAAATGCCCGCCGCTAAATGGATTTTGCTCATGACAAGTATTATGCCATACTAGCGCCAGTAATCCACCTCCTATGAAACCCCGCAAGCAAACAAGTCCAATCGTATTTGTGATCGTGGGACTAGTGGGCCTGACATTCATTATTGCGGCGTTCCAATGGACCCGTTCAAAGGAAATGCCCATTGTGAACGTGCATGAATCGGTGGAAAGCGTGGCGGAAATCATAAAACTTCAAACCACCATGGTGGAATTGGGCATCACGCACACCGTGCTGCAAGCCATCCCTGAAGATCTTTTGTACTTTGAAGGCGAAGGTGTGGATTTGGGCGGTGTGGAAGAAAACAACGCGGCACTCAAAGCCGCAGTCACCGAATATCCTGAACAATTTTCGTACTTTTGTACGCTCGACCCCAATGACCCGCTCCGTCTTGAAAAAGTGGAAAGCTGCGTCACCGATGGGGCCGTGGGGGTTAAACTCTACAACGGATACAGCTACGCGCACCAAACTCCTTTGGACGACGCCAAATTGAATGAATTCTATGCTTTGCTTGAAGAAAAAGACCTGCCTTTGATGTTGCCCGTGAACACAGCCGAGTACGAAGCCGAACTCCGCAATGTGCTCACCTTGCACGCGGACCTCACTGTGATTTGTCCACATTTCTGCCTCGCTTCTAAAGATTTGCCTCGGCTCACCTCGCTGATGACGGAGTTCCCCAATCTATACACCGACACCAGCTTTGGACACATCGACTTTGCCGCGCAAGGCTTTGAAACCATCCGTTCCAATAAGGAAGACTACGAGGAATTTTTCGACACCTTCCAGGACCGCATTCTATTTGGAACCGACGCGGTGGTCACTAGCTATGAAGATAAAACCGTGGAATGGCTGAATGAACTTTACGCCGACTACATTACGGTATTTACTAAGGACCTCGATCTTCCCAGCTCCATCCAAAAGAAGATTTTTTATAAAAACTGGATGGGACTTACACAATAATTATGGTTGATCTTATTACCTTTCTCATTGTTTCTATGCCCATCATTCTCATTGTCATTGCCGTTATCTTGCTCATCAGCATTCGCCAGGTTAATGAATACGAACGCGGGGTAAAGTTCACGCTCGGAAAATTCTCTAAAGTAGTGCACCCAGGATGGAGATTGGTGGTTCCTATTTTCCAATCCATGACCAAGGTGGATCTGCGTCTGCGAACCGTGGAAGTGCCTCCTCAGGAATCGCTCACCAAGGACAATATTTCCGTGGGGGTTACGGCGGTTCTCTTTTTCCGTGTAAGCGATGCGCAAAAAGCCATCATCAACATCGAAAATTTCTACTACGCAACCAGCCAGTTGGCACAAACCACCATGCGAAATGTGGTGGGAGAAGTTTCTCTCGACAATCTTTTGGCGGAACGCGAACAGCTCTCTGAAAAAATTAAGAAGATTGTAGCTGAATTCACCATGGGTTGGGGAATTGAAGTGGTGAACGTGGAGCTCAAGGACATCATCATTCCAGATGACATGAAGCGCACGATTGGTAAAGAAGCCGAAGCAGAACGTGAACGACGAGCCGTGGTGATCAAGTCTGAGGGAGAAGTGATGGCGGCGGAAAACATCGCCAAGGCGGCTCAGATGCTGTCCAATTCTCCAGGAGCTTTGCACCTGCGAACGCTTGAATCCATCAACGACATTTCGGCCGATCAATCCAACACCACGGTGTGGATGGTTCCGGTGGAAGCGCTCAAAGCACTCGAGGGGATTAGCGAATTCATGAAGTCCAAGAAATGAAGAAATTCTGGATCATAGGGCACCCGCTCTCATTCTGTTTGACGACTCCCGTGATGAACGGCGCGCTTAAGGCAGCCGGCATTGAAGCGGAGTTTGAAACGCACGACATTGAGCCGGACGCCCTGCCGAGCGTTATGGAAAAAGTGCGCAGCGGCGAACTGGCCGGCGTGGTGGCGACCATGCCTTATAAAACGCCGTCGATTGCGTATTTGGACGAAGCTTCGGAGGAGGTGGGTGTGATTCACGCCGTGAATTTTGTGTGGAACCGCGATGGCAAGCTGCATGGTTACGACACGGACTGGCTCGGGGCGATGGGCGCTTTGCATGAGGTAATACCTTCGGCTAAAGACAAGCGAGTACTGATTTTAGGAGCAGGAGGGGCCGCGCGTGGCGCGGCCTATGGTCTGCAAAAAGAGGGCGCACACGTAACCATTTGGAACCGTACGCTCGCCCGTGCCAAAGAATTCGCTGACCTCATCGGAATTGAGGCCATTGAGAACCTGGAAAGCATCCGCGAAGAACCCGACATTATCATCAACGCCACCGCGCACAGCAGCGGCGACCGCCAGTCCACTTTGGTGCCGTTTTACCTCTGGCGTCATGTGGAAGTGGCTATGGACGCCGCTTACGGAAAAACCAGTCTCTTTTTGGAAGAAGCCAAGGCAGCCAATGTGCCCAACACCCTTTCCGGCGAGCAGTGGTTCCTCAACCAAGTTTTCCCACTTTTCGAAATCTTAACAGGTCAAAAAGCGCCTGTGGAACTGATGAGGCAACTCACTGTGGAAGCCAAAGAGATTCAAAGGCTCTAAATAATTGTTTCAAAATGATACAATTAAGTTTCTTAAATGTATCAATTGGTCTGCCCGGGCAAAGATATCGCTCATTTAACATGGATTTATCGCTCATCATGAGCTATAATACTGGTACATTTGAGCGATAAATATTATGACTGAAATTTTAAATCAAAGACAAAATCAGCTTCTCCAAGGCCTGTCTTACGAAAACAAATACGCTCTTTCAGATCTGTTTAAGGTGCTACCGGAAAAAACTTCCGCTGCTACTTTAAGGAGGGATCTAAGTCTTTTGAAGAAAAAAGGATACCTCGCCACTGAGGGGCAGAGAAAAGGAACTCGCTATTGGCTCACGATGGAAGGACTCTTGAAGACGCCCTATGATCCAAAGATCTATTTCAATCAGCCCATCGACAATCGCGGGGGGAGAAAAGAATATTTCCTTCGTATATTCGAAAACTTTCCTCCGCATATATTTCTCCCCGAAGAAGTCAAAAAATTAGACGATGCCAGTCACTATTATCGTAAAAAAATGGATGTTTCTGAAGTCATCGCCCGAAAAGAATTGGAACGTTTTGTGATTGAACTGTCATGGAAATCTTCCCGAATTGAAGGGAATACCTACACATTATTGGATACGGAGCGCCTGCTTAGAGAAGGAAAAGAAGCAAGCGGTCACCCAAAAGAAGAAGCTTTTATGATCCTCAATCATAAGCAGACCTTCAACTTTATTTTAGAAAATCTTGAAGACTGGAAGGAGCCAAAGTTACGCGACGTTGAAAATGTACACAGGCATCTCATCGCAGATCTCAATGTAGGCACAGGGTTACGAAAGGGCATCGTAGGAGTGCTGGGTACTTCATATCAGCCTTTGAGCGTGCCTTATCAAATCCGCGAAGAACTGGAAAGTTTGCTTGAGGCAGTGCGAAAAGCGAAGGATGTGTATACAAAATCCCTGCTCATGCTTGTGGGTATTAGCTACATTCAGGGGTTTGAAGATGGTAATAAGCGGACGGCTCGACTTTGTGCAAATGCTATTTTGCTCGCGAACAATTGTGCGCCACTTTCATACCGAAGTGTGGACGAAGATTTTTACAAAGAATCCATGCTGGTTTTTTACGAAAAACAATCCTTGGAACCCATGGCTAAGATATTTTTAGAACAATACCTATTCTCCTGTGAAAACTACTTAATTGCCGAGCAGAAGCTTTAGAGCTTTTTAAAGCCCTCGCCACGGAACAAAAATTCCCAGCTAAAGACCAACACCGCGAGCACAATCCATACATCGGCTAAGTTGAACGTGGGCCACCAGTAAACTTTTATAAAATCGATAACGTAGCCAAAACGAATGCGGTCGATGAGGTTGCCCAGCGCGCCCGCCAGCAGAAGGGCGAGTCCGGCCAAATGCCAGTGGTCACGCCAGAGTTTATTTTGAATCACCAAATACGTTCCAAAAGCCAAAATGGCCACGGTGAGCAGGTAAATCACCGCCAGCGGCAGATCAAATCCAAACACAATGCCGTCGTTGTAGTGCAGTTCCAGGCCAATGTCGGTGCTGTTCTCGAGGCTCAGGTTCTTGTGGGCCCATTCTTTGCTCACTTGATCGGCACCCAGAAAAATCACAAAAAGAGGTGCAAAAAACATCCATATTTTATCGATTTGTGGGGAGGGGATGAGACTCATGTTTTTACGGTACCAAAGTTCCTTTTCCTTGCCAAGTTTCTACTCCTGTTCCGCCCCTTGCCGGAAAGCTAAAATTCTGCTATACTAATTAGATAAAACCAAAAAAGTTCCGTATGGCATCTGGAAATAAAACCGAAGTTAATGAGCTTGAAGCCGCGCTCCAGCTAGGCCCGGACCGTACTATTTTGCAATGCACCGGAAAGTTATCCAATGGGACTGGTTTTGATTTTAAAAATGGAGAACCCCGAGTGGAAGGGGTAGCACCTAGTGAGCTGATTGCAGCCACTCCCGACGAACGTATTTTGATTAAAGAAAGGCTTGAAAAACACTTTGGAAATGGTCCCGTCGAAATAGACCCCAGTGGACGGTTCCGTCTGGATTCTAAGCGGACCATTGGAAGCTGTAAAGGGGCCTTTCCCGATGGAACTAAGTTCGAAATTCAAAACGGTGAACCTTTCGTGCAAAGGGTAGCAGCTCCTACGCTCAATGTAGCCACTCCCGACGAACGTGACCAAATCAAAGGAGCCCTCGAAGAAAATTTTGGAAAAGGCCGCATCGAAATCGACTCCACTGGACGTTTCCATTTGCTCGAGAAGGCCCCCACGAGCGAGCCCGAAAAAATTATCCGCACACGGATGGGAATCGTAGGCGATGCCGTCCGAGAATTCGCCGGAATCACCGCTCAAGAAGTCCGTGGAAATGGAATGGTGACCCACGCTCGGGCCCTGCTGGAAACTATGGATCCTGCCCAGGTAGTAGCTCAATTAAAAGCAGAGTTTTCGAATGATTATGACAGCCTGGACCTGGACGAACTGATCCGGGTGACCATGAAAGAAGCCGGGGACGAACGGGCAAACAAAAAAGAGGCCGAAGCCGTAGCCAAAACAATGAAACTGGGGCAAGAAATTGTGGATCGTATGAACCGTGGGGAAGGCCTAGAGGCCATTGAACTGGATTTAAAAACTTTAACCCGGTCCTTCACGGTAAACGGAGTCAAATATACGTGTAGCAAGGAAGAAGTCGAGCAAATAGCGGAAGCTGCTATCGAGCAAGCTCTCGCACTCAAAGCTCAAGTGGAAGCCAAAGAAAAACGAGGAAAAGTGATTCGGACCGTAAAAAATGAAGCTCAAGCCCGCAATCCTGCAGCCGAAGCCTTCAAGTGGGACAATCTGCTTCGCCAAAATAATGTGGTGAGCCAAATCCGTTACCTTCGTACCCAAGGCGTTTCCGACAAGGACATCCGAAACGATCTAGAGCGACTTTTACAAGATCGAGGAGTGCCTCGCCACCAAGAAGTCATGGACTACGCCTTTGACCGTGCATCCGACAGCGCTTTCAACAAGCGTGCCGCGGATAGGTTTGTTTTCAACCGAAATTTGCACAATTTAGTGCGAGAACTGAAGAAATCAGGCGCCACTCCAGACTACATTGAGAGTGAAATCAAGGATTTTATTCATGCGGAGCACATGGCTCCAGAAGAAGTGGCAGAAATCATTCAAGCGGCGTTGGACCGTGCGGAAGCTGGTCAAAAGTGGACCACGGTAGGAGTGGAAGCTCGCCGAAAACTGCCTTTCACCGATGAAAAGAAGTGGGACACATTTCTTTTTGAGCATGGGATTTATAGAAAAACTCGAGATTGGGCCGACAGTGGACAAACTGAGAAGGCTATAAGGGAATCCCTAAAAATTGAACCCGCTATCCAAAGGCATAAAAATCAGGAAGCCCTTATTGATTACATCCTTCGCCATTGGAAAGACGCCGACATGCCAAAAAAGAGCGCGACTCATTTTGTTAAAAAAGAAAAACTGGGAGAAATGGTGTATCAGCTTCAATCCGCAACGCCACCCTTTTTAGACGCGGATATCAAAACAGCCATTGAAGGAATGGTCCCAGCAGGAACCCCAACGGAAGAAATAGACGAGATTGTTAAGCAGGCTTTTGAAGCCGCCAAGTCGGTCACCAATAAAGAACTGGCAAAAAACCTCTACCGAACGCCTCTCAAGCACGCCGGAAAAGCCCTTAACTGGGTTAAAGAAGGAGTGCGCGACACCGTTTTACCGGGTATTCTAAAGGCGCCTGGAAAAATCGCGGATTGGATCAAAGACAAAGCTTGGCCTGGCTTGAAAAAGGCTCCAGGAAAAACGTGGGAATTTGTGAAACACAACAAACACCCTATTCAGACCGTGGCTAAATACACAACATTGGCAGCGGCCGGCACTGGTCTATTGGGTGCGGCTGCAGTGGTGGGAACTCTGGTTGCAGGAGGCTATGTATTGAAAAAAACCGCCCCGTTGGTACTCAATGTTGGAAAACACCTTGTGGTTGATGGAGCGCCGCTGGTTAAAGCCATTGGGCAGACCGTGCTGGTGAATCCAGTGAAAGCGGGTGGACGAGTGATCAGCAATCCTTTTGTGCGAGCGTACCAAGCGGCACGTTGGGGTTGGAATTACCCTGCGCACGCTACCGTTAAACCCACTACAGGTTTCTTCAAACCCTTTAAGTGGGCACGCAATAAGCTTGCTTCAGGATGGGCTGGACTCAAAGGAGGAGGCTTGGCTCTTGCAGCCGGCGCACTCTTCAGTCTATATGGAGCCGGAGAAGGAGTGGCGAATGCCGCTTCAAAGGATTTGTTTGGATTGAACGCAACTATTCCTGAACTTTCTATATTTCATGCTCCTCATGGCCACGGTCACGCGGCTCATGGAGACGCGGGTCACGCGCCCGCAGCCGCTCACGGCGGCGGAGCTCATCACTAAACTTAATTATGTCATCAGCACCTGCACAATCAGCGGAACATCACGATGGAGGCCACGAAGCTCCTAATGCTGCAAACAACAGTATGCACTTCAAGAATGGAGGGGTGATGGGTATTGCTGAATCGTTTGCACGTTTGGTGAAAGGAGTTACTTATGTTGCCGGTAAAGAAACATTTGCACATCCAGCCGCAAATGGCGGTCATCCTCCTGTAGATCCTCACCACCATCCAGCTCCCGCCGCTGCTGCTAGACACGCCGCGCCTGCGGTAGACTCCCACGGACATCCTATTGCTTCAGCGGTTGCCACGGCAGCCGGTGCAGCGGCCGCCATTGCGGGTCACGACGACCACGACGGCGACCTTTTTGATAAAGGAATCCACGCCTTGGCTCACTATGGTCACGCGGTTCCCGCATTAGGGGGCATAGCAAAAGCCGCCGAGTGGGTTAAAGGAAAACTCTTTCCAAGCCTCCACCCTATTGCAACCGACGACCAACACATTGGAGACCAAATTTTGCATAAACTGAAAAAGGATAAGAAAGCAGCGAAGAAAAAGGAAATCGCCCTCGATCACCATGCTCTCGAAGGATTCTGTGCGGGATTGGATATTGATAATGTGGAAAGGGCGCTCTACATGTTCACCGATGAGGCCCGTTTTAAGAAATCCCTTAACAGTGAAAGTGGACGTGAAGAACTCAAGAAACAAACCTCTAATATTTTGGATTGGAGCGGAGTAGCGGACCGACAGATTGTAGAAAAGCAAACCACCATGCTCTTGACCCTCTTAGGAGTTCACATCCATTCGCATCATGGAGTGGAAACTTTCGATGTACACGACTTGGATCCACGGGTGGAAAATCAACACGAAGCACTCATCGACATCATTAAGAATGTTAGAACCTGGCTCACTAAAGATGCGGTTGAAAAAATTTATGGCACGGCTGAAAAAGTGGATGATTACGCAATGAATTACTCTAAGATCGGAGATAGTATATTGAAGGTCAACCCTAATAAGACCTTGAAGCCTTTCTTGAATCAAATCAAGACAGACGGAATCGATGATATTGAGATTCAGGTGGGTGACATTTTAGATTCTGCTAGTCTAGCAGCAGAGCTCACCATGAATCCGGATGATTTACGTGAACAAATTGAAAATCTGTTCAATGTAAAGAAACCCACAAAAGCCAAACTTTTGGAACGCGAGCGCGAAATGAAAAAAAAGTTGGGGTGGGTCATAGTGCCTCCTGCAGCAGCCCCCGCTCCGATCGATCCTTACACTGCAATCCGAAAGGAGTTCATCGACTTGCTCGAAAAAGCACAGACCAACTTAACTCCAGATATTCTGAACAAGCTCTACCCCACTGCCGAAGTGGAAGGCAGCAGCTTTGCGTGGACAGACGAAAAATACAGAAATTTTGGAACTAGTGTTTTGGACGGCGTGAATAAGGAAAACCGAAAGAATGCTTTGGAGGGCTTTGATGAAGACAAGCTCAAGCGTGCATTCAATATCCTTTACCCTGCAGTTAAGCCCGCTTTACTCAAAACTACGGAGGGTAGAAAGAAAGTTAGAAATCAATTGAAGGCTTTGTTTAAATTGGAAGAACCTTTTGAACGCGCGGATATTTTGAGGGAAGCCGCAGCAATGGAGAAAATATTCATTGGAGCAGGCACACCTCCACCGGTGCCTTCGGTAAAAGAAATGGCAAATCTTGGCAAGTTGAGAAAGATGTTGAATCTCTTAACTCAACCTGGTGTAGCGGCAATAGGTGGTGCTAGTGCGATAGTCGCAGGAGATTTCTCGGATGATAAATCAGTGGAAGCCTTGTTTGCGGATGTCACTCCAGTTGCACCAGAACAGTTTGTAAATGACTTCCGTGACTTGGAAGAAGTGTCCGACGTGGCTGGCTATGTACGTGGCTACAAATCCTCTACCTTCCGAGGGCATTTCCCTTACTTGGTGGATGCCGGAGAATTGGACGCACTCATTAAAGGTGGATCTGCTGAAGAGCTCACGCTGGCCAAAACTCAGTTGGCGAAATTTGTGGGCATGAACGTAGCTCGGGTCACCCATGCTATGCTCGCTACAGCTTTGGTAGAGTTTAGGAGAGCGCTGGGAAAAGTGAAGAAAACGGACTTCGCGGAACTTGAAGACAAGGCTCGGTTCGATGCATTGGGTAAAGATTTAAAAGCTATTGAGGATTGTTTAACGCAGGAACGGTTGGAGGCCATCTTCGATAGAGACAACCCTTATAAGAACTTTGGAACCTTAGTAGGTAAGTTGAATGATCCCAATAAAAAAATAAACTTTTTAGCAAAACTTGAAGTAAGCGCTCTGTATTCAGAATTTAATTACATGAGAAATCCGCTTTCAATCACCGGGCTTACAGACCCTGTCAAAATCAAAGAAGCTAAAAAACAATTGGTATCCATGCTTGGTGTGGATAGAAATGTAAAACCTAGTTTAAAAGAGGTAGCTGACCGAGCAACCTTGTTAGAAAGAAAGTTGGATACGGGTTTTGCTCCAGATCAACTCAAAAAAATGTCACCAGATGCATCCGAATCCTATGAATCCCTTAAAGAAACCCTAGGCAAAGTGAAGACTGAACTCACAGAAGATCACTTAAAACTTCTGTATCCCTAGTCCGCCTTTCCACCTTCCAAAAACCAAGCCCCTGCTATACACTAGCTAGGCTCTTTTTGGCACAGCCACCTCTATATGTTCAGACGAAGCAAATACGACGTTGTTTTACTCATCGCGGTTCTTGCGGTGGTGGTGATTGGGGTAGTGATGATCACCAGTGTGGGAGTTCCCAAATCCATCAAGATTTCGGCGCCCGACATGAAGTACCCCGATTGTGCGGACAGCGCGGTGGATTGTTATTTGATCTTAAAAAATCACGTGGTGAGGGCTGGAATCGGGCTGCTGGGAATGCTGGTGGCGTGGAAATTTAATTATAAGTACTGGAAAACGTTGGCACCGGTGATGTACGGGCTGGCGTTTATTTTGCTCGTATTTGTGCTCTTTGGAGGAAGCGACAACGGAACCTTTGCGACCAGTTGGATCAACGTGGGAAGCGTGCTGCCTTTTGTGGATTCGCTGCAGCCTTCGGAGGTGGCCAAACTGGGACTGATTTTTTACCTGAGTTACTTCTTTGCAGAAAAAGTGAGCACGGAGCAGATTCAGGATTTTAAGGAAGGATTTTTGAAATTTGGCGCGATTGCCGGGACGATTATTGGGCTGATTGTGATTCAGCCGGACATTGGGTCGGCCATGGTGCTTTCGGGAATTGCGGTGGTGATTTATTATTTGGCGGGGGCGAGCTGGCGGCATTTGGGAATGATGGTGGTCACGGGAATGTTTTTGGCGCTGCTGGCTTTTTCTACGCAGAACCACATTCATGAGCGCGTGATTGCGTTCATGAGTCCAAGCCAGGAGTGTACGGGGGAGTCCTATTGTTGGCAGACGCGGCAGGCAAATATTGCTATTGGAAGCGGAGGATTTTGGGGGAAGGGGCTGACGCAGGGGACGCAAAAATACTACTGGTTGCCGCAGGCCGTGGACGACTTTATTTTTGCCGCGAGTGCGAATGAGCTGGGATTTGTGCGCAGCGCCGGACTGGTTTTGCTCTACGCGGTAATTGCGTATCGTGGCTTCCAGATCGCGAATCACGCGCCTAACAAGTTTTCCATGCTGATGGCGGCCGGAATTACTACCTGGATTTCAGTTCAGGCTTTCGTTAACATCATGGTAAACACCGCCCTGTTTCCCATCACGGGAATCACGCTGCCATTCATGAGTTACGGAGGATCGTCCATGGTGATGACCTTGGTTGCGGTCGGAGTTCTGCTCAACATTTCTCAATACACCACGCCCTATGCATATACTCCTGACCGGAGGGGGTACAGCCGGACACGTAATCCCCAATATCGCTATAGCCGCCGCTATCAAAGAGTTTAGTCCCCAGGCGCGCATAACCTACCTCGGTTCACGGAAGGGCATTGAGCGCAAACTGTGCGAAGAGGCCGGGATTCCCTTTGAAAGTGTGGCCACCGGAAAACTCCGACGTTATTTCGACCTGCGAAACATGGTGGATATTTTTAAAATTCCCGTGGGAATTGTGCAGGCTTTTTTCAAGCTTTTAAAGCACCGGCCCAAGGCGGTTTTCAGCAAGGGTGGTTACGTGGGCTTTCCGGTGGTTTTTGCAGCGTGGCTGATTGGAATACCGGTGTACATCCACGAATCGGATGCGCTGCCGGGCTTGACCACACGCCTCTGTGCCCCCTTTGCGAAGAAGATTTTCTTGGGCTACGAGGAGGCGGAGGAGGCGCTGGACCACTACGCCAAAAAACTGGAAGTGGTGGGCAACCCCGTGCGACTGGATTTGTACGATGGCAAAGTGGCCGCGGCTAAAAAGTTGACCGGCTTTTTGGGGAAGCGACCCGTGCTGCTGGTGATGGGCGGAAGCAGCGGATCCTTGGAACTCAACAAGAAGATTGAAAAAGAAAAAAAAGCTCTCCTGGCTGTCTACGACATTGTCCACATAACGGGTGAAGGAAAGGGGACTCACTCGAAGAGTGAGCTTTCAAAAAAGAGTGGTTATTATTCAGTGCCCTATGTGGGCAGCCAACTCAAGGATCTCTACGCGCTCGCTTCGCTCGCGCTCACTCGCGCGGGCGCCTCCGCTCTCGCGGAGTTGGAAGCCCTGCAATTGCCCGCGCTGCTCTTCCCACTCGGAACGCACGCCAGTCGCGGCGATCAGATCCTCAACGCCCAGGCTCTTACCAAAAAATCCTCACTCTACCACCTGGGTGAGGACGTGCCGCCGCTCACCGTGCAACTCGCCAAACTGCCGCCCCGCAAAACCCATCACGTCGAAAATTCCGCCACACAAGTCATTGCCCTTACTTTACTAGACCAACCTATATGAAAATTGGTTTCCAGGGTTGGTTCCTCAATAAACCCTACACCGGCATAGGTCAGCATTCTCTCGGCTTGCTCCGCGAACTCGCGCTGCAAAAAAGCACCGAGTGCGTCATTCCGGTGCCCGCCCCCGTCGCCCCAAAAGGCATTCCCAAAAAATGGATTCACGTCCTCCCAGCAAAGGCTTGGCTAATCCATCCGGCGCTTAAAAAATGGTACTGGGAACGCATTCAAGTGCCGGCTTTTTTCGCCACTCGCAAACTCGATTGGGAATACTATCCCTACCCCACGCCGCTTCCATCCGCCGGCCCACATTTGCGCGCCATAACCGTGCACGACCTGATTCTGTGGCGCGACCACCGCTACCAAGGCAACCGCCTCAAGAGCTACTACCATTTGCAGGCCCGCCGCGCACTGGTTCACGCGGACCAAATCTTCACCGTGAGCCAAAGTGTGCACGACGAACTCGGCATTCCCGCCGCGGACGTTCTTCCCAACGGTGCCGCGCAAATTCCCGCTCGCCTGCCCAAACTCAACTACGAAGACGCGCTGGTTTATTTGGGCGGTTACGACATCCGCAAAAACGTTCCTCAAATGGTGGAAGCTGTGGCCAACGTCAAAGATCCGCCCCGCCTGATTCTGATTGGGGAAGCGCCGCACCACTCCCGCTACTATCCCGAAATTCCCGAATATCCCTATACCTACCCGCTCGGTTTTTTGCCCGATGAAGAGGTCTACGCCGTGCTCAAATCCGCGCATGCTTTCATCAACTTTTCCGACTCTGAGGGTTTCAATATTCCGTTGCTTCAGGCCATGAGCGTGGGCATTCCCGCCATCGTGCGCGATATTCCCGTGAACCGAGAAATCTCCAACAACGCTGCGCTCTTTCTGCCCGACACGCACAGCAAGGGCTCGCTTCGCAAAGCGCTGTCTGATAAACTCACGCTGCTGGAAGATCCAGCGAAACGCAAAGCCGTTATCGCGGCGCAAAAGAAAGCCGCCGCTCGTTTCTCCTGGGAAAAATCGATACGCATTTTTTTAAGCAAGCTGCGCACTCATGAAAAAAGGTAAAGAACATTTCAAAGCCCATCGTTTTCCCGGGCAAAAACCGGGAGAAAATATTCAGCTCGTGATTCGAAAACACTGGATCATCGATTTTAAAATAGCAGCCTACCTATTGGTGATTGGACTCCTGCCGCTGGTGCTTTCGGTGCCCGCTGGATTCCTTGCTTGGGATGGACATTTCAACGATATTTTTGTGCTGACCTCGCTAGGATTCACTCTCTATTTTTTGGCCATTCTTTTGATTGGGTATGTAAAGTGGTTGAATGAGGAATTGGACATCATTGTGGCCACGGATACCCGCATCATTTCCCACGAGCAAATTGACCTGTTCCATAGAACGGTTTCGGAGGCGAATTTGGGTCAGATGCAGGATGTAACAGGGATCCAAAAAGGTTTTCTGCAAAGCATTCTTCACTATGGAAATATTGAAATTCAAACCTCCGCCTCGGATGTGTTTTTCATCATCAAACACGTGAGCAACCCTTACGAAAACGCACGCGCCCTTTTGGATCTGCGTGATAGAATCACCCCACATCATGATTGAAAATATTATTTTGTTGATCATCGCCGCAGCCTCCATTTTGTTCACCGGCCTCCTGTGGCTCCGCCAGAATTTGCTGCATGAACTCCGGGAAGCACAGTCCCGCGAAGCCATACTGCAACGCGATTTTGAAAAACGCCGCGATACCGTGCCCTACCTTTTGGAAAGTGCCCGCACTGGGTCCGAGTCCACCGACACCTGGCGCAAACTCGCCGAAGACCGTGCGGAGTTTATGACCCCTAAAAATTATCAAAAGGAACTGGAGTTTGAACAAACCCTCCAGCGATACCTAGCCTCAACGAACGTGCGCAGCGTGAACTTTTTGGAAGCCAAGAAAAATATCGAGGCCATCTCCACGCTTATTGAAGAGCAAAAGCGGGACCGTCAGGCCGCCATGAACCGCTTCAACGAGCGCCGAAAGCAGTTTCCTTATTCCGTGGCATCTGCTATCTTCGGTTTCCACGCACTTTAGTGCGCTTATAAAAAAAAGTGAAGTATTTTATTCAGACCTACGGCTGCGCCATGAACCTATCGGATTCCGAACGAGTCGCGAGTGTGCTTGAACGTTTGGGTTACGACAAAGCCGCCGCCGAAAACGAGGCAGACATGCTGATTTTGAATACCTGCAGCGTGAAGCAAAAAGCCGAAGACCGCGTCTACGGCCTCCGTAAAAACCTCGCGCGTCTCCACCAACAAAACCGCGACCTAAAAATTGCGGTAACCGGATGCATGGTCCGCCAAAGCTCAGTCCAAAAAAACGAAGACCGCGATCATGTGCTCAAAGTCATGCCAGAAATGGACATCGCCTTCCGCATTGAAGATGTGGCGCGCCTCCCCGAGCTCCTGCGCGAAGTGGATCCCACTATGAATTTTGCCGACGAACTGGACGAAGGCACGCTGGAAAACTACTTCAAAATCACGCCAAAAAAAGACAGCAGCTACAGCGTTTTTGTACCCATCATGACCGGCTGCGACAAATTCTGCACCTACTGCATTGTGCCCTTCACTCGCGGCCGCGAAATGTCCCGCGACTTTGAGGATATCGTCGACGAATGCGCCCGCCACGTCGCAGAAGGCGCTCTAGAAATCACGCTCGTGGGGCAAACGGTGAATTCCTACGGGCTGAGTTTCAACGACCGCAAATCAGGCAAATTCGCGGCGTATGGTAAAAGCCCTTTTTCGGCCCTGCTCCGTGAAGTGGACAAGCTCTACGACAAAGGTCTGCGCCGCCTGCGCTTCACCTCGCCCCATCCGCGCGATTTCCACGATGAAGTGATCGAAACTCTCGCGAGCCTCCGTAGCATTTGCCCGTACATTCACATGCCCGTGCAAAGCGGCGACAACCGCACTCTGCGACGTATGAACCGCAATTACACCGTGGAAGAATATCAAACGATTATGCGCAAAATTCAGGCCGCCATCCCAAACATCGCCATTTCTACGGACATCATTGTGGGCTTCAGCGGCGAAACGGACGAAGAGTTTGAAAACACTTTCAATATGTACAAAACAATGGAATGGGACACGTGTTTTATTTCCCGCTACTCACCCCGCAAGGGAACCTATTCACAAAAAAGCCTGCCCGACGACCAGTCCCACGAAGTGAAAGAAGCGCGCTGGCACCGCCTCAACACTCTGCTCAAAGAAATCTGCCACAAAAAACACGCGGCGTTTATGGGCCGCACGCTCGAGGTTTTGGTGAACCAACAAATTGGCGAAACCTGCACTGGCCGCACCCGCGAAATGAAAGAAATTCAATTCCGCAGCGGACGCCCCCTCCTCGGCAAGCTCGTCGACGTGACCGTTACGGACACGAGCAACTTCTGGCTGAAAGGGGAGCTGGCTTAGTGTATAATCAAATAAACTTATGAAAATAGTTTTTGACGCCAGCATCCACCTCGGACAATTTTGCCTTCGTTCGGAAGAAATTCGAATTGCCTGTAAGAACTCACAAATAAGCATTTCTACCAAGCCAGGCTATGAAATTGTGGGAGTCGTTTCTTTCAATGAAATATCTTGGATTGACCACATCATCTGGGGTCTTGAGAGAACTCAACAAGACACCTTCTATCCCTTTATGGATCTTTTCCACTCAGTAAAAAACATAGATCGTATTCCACTCAATAAACCCGCATCAGTCCTAGCCTTGCAGCTTGTAGAGAAGCTAAATCTGAGAAGCTCTAACGCTATGACCTGTGCAATCGCTATCCTCAGTGACGCTGATTTGATTCACACCTTTTATCCCGATTTACTTCGGAAGGAGGTCAAATCCTACATGAAGAACGAGCACACCATTGAGGTAGTGCAACCAGAATCAAAAGTCGAACTCAACTACGCCGAGAGTGGCCTCGAAGCTAGCTATCAAGCGGCTCGTGAAAAGTTTCTACAAGACAAAGTAGATATTTACGACAGCCTTTTAGTCGCGTCTCAGATAACTTGAGTCACGATGTAGCTCGCGTAGAACACGAAGCTCACGTCCACTGTTTAATGACATGCATAGCGTATATACACAGCCGCAAAGCTATGTATAAGAAATTGGAAAAACTTTACATAGATAATTTTTAGTGATAGAATAAAGCCAAAGCCTATACACTATAGAAACCATGACATATACCATCCCAAAACTACCTCCAGAGGGTGTAGTTGAGACGTCAAAAATTCTCAAAAAAGCGATATCTGCAAACAAAGTTATTGCTGAATTGAAAGGAGTGGCGGATACGATCCCAAATCAAGGTATCTTGATCAACACGTTGGCGCTCCAAGAGTCAAAAGACAGCTCTGAAATAGAAAATATTGTGACTACACATGATGAGCTCTTCAAATATGACAAACAGAACGACCTATTTACTCCAGCAACAAAAGAGGTCTATCGCTACAATGATGCCTTGTATCATGGCTATAGGGCACTTGAAACAAGACCCCTCGTAAATGGCCTGCTGATTGAAATTGTTCAAATTATAACTAAAAGAGATTCTGGGTTTAGGACCATTCCAGGAACAAGTCTAAAGGACGAGCATGGAAATATCGTCTATACACCGCCTCAAAACATTTCGGATATTAATGAACAGATGAAAGATCTGGAAAAGTTTATAAATGACAGTAAAACAAGTGATTTTGATCCTTTGGTTAAAATGGCCATCATTCATCACCAATTTGAATCCATTCATCCATTTTTTGACGGAAACGGCAGAACTGGAAGGATACTAAATATATTATATCTGATTTCAGAAAATATTTTAAACATACCAATTCTATATTTGAGCCGATATATAACAGAAAATAAATCTGAATATTATAATCTACTACAAAAAGTTCGCGACGAAGGTGCTTGGGAGGAATGGATATTATATATGTTAGAGGCCTTAGAAGTCACTGCACGACGAAGTATATCAACAATTGAAAGCATCAAGTCTCTAATGTCAGAGTACAAAAAAATACTTAGAGAAAAAGCTCCAAAAATGTATTCTCATGAGTTAATGAATACCATTTTCTCTCATCCATATACAAAAATAGACATCTTAGCTAAAAACTTAGGTGTAAGCAGGCTGACAGCTTCAAAGTATCTTAAAAAACTCGCTGGCTTAGGTTTGTTAAAACTAGAAAAACACAAAAATACCAATTATTACATGAATACAAAATTAGTGGACTTCTTTAAGGCACTGTAGGTAAACACTTTCTCTCTAAGCCAACACCGCCTTCACTCGCCTAACCCCCGATGAAGACGATTCTTCCTTCACGATCTTGAAGTTTTTTCCGAGTTGCCCGGTGTGTTCCACGTGCGGACCTCCACAAATTTCTTTGGAATAATCTCCCATGAAATACACTTTCACGCGGCCTTCGAGTTCGCCTTCGTATTTGTCTACGAAGATTCCGGTGGCATCGATTTTGCGGGCTTGTTCCACGGTCATTTCCTCGAAGTGCACGGGGTAGTCGGCCTGAATGGCGTCGTTCACAATTTTTTCCACCTGCGCAATTTGGTCAGGGTTGAGTTTGTCATCATAATTGAAGTCGAAACGCAGACGTTCCTGCGTGATATTGGACCCACGTTGCTCCACGGTTTTTCCCAAAACGCGGCGAAGCGCTTCGAGCATCAAATGCGTAGCGGTGTGGAGTTTGCGGCTCTCCAAACTATGGTCAGCAAGACCTCCGGCAAACTTTTGTTCAGCGCCGGCACGTGACTTGTCTTGATGCAAATTGAAGGCAGTTTGGAATCCTTCTTGATCCACGGTCACGCCACGCTCGGTCATCATTTCCACCGTCATTTCCAGAGGAAATCCAAAGCTTTCGAAGTAGTAAAAAGCGCGATCTCCGCGGAGCATCCAGCTGCCTTCTAGTAATTTTTGAGTAGCCGCACGAACTTCCGTGAGTTGGGATTCGTCCAAAGTTTTTTCAGCCGCATCTGCCTTGAATTCCGCACGGAGTTTTCCGAGTACGGGTCGTAGTTTTTGATTGAGTAGAGCGAGTTCCTCTTTATTCCCAATGGTTTGGCTCAGCGCGCCGATGGCCATTTCCAGCCATGCCACCTTGCTTTCTTTGCTCAAAATATTCAGCGCTTCTTTCACGCGTTCCACGTCTTTTTGAATCTCTTGTTCGCCGTTGTCCAGCGCTTCCTGGAACTGTTCTTCTTCCTTTGCCAAGCTCTCCAAAATGCGCTTTTCATTCTTCACGAGCTCCTTGTAAGGGTCTGCATAAAAGCCAATGTAAATGCGCGCAAGTTCAGCAGTGAACGCACCTTTTATCCCAAGCTTTCGTCCATGACGAATAGCGCGGCGAATCAAGCGGCGAAGCACATAACCCTGGTCGTTGTTTCCCGGAGTCACGCCACGTTCGTCTCCTAAAATGAAGGTCGCGGTGCGGATGTGATCGGCCACAATTCGTTCGCTCACCACGTTATTGTCGTCCACGGAAAGCGCGCGGATGCGGTGCATCACGTCGGCAAAAAGCTCGGTGTCGTAAGGGCTTTTTTTGCCCTGCATAATAAAAGTCGTGCGCTCAAGTCCCATTCCCGTGTCCACATTTTGTTGCGCGAGCGGCGTGTAGCTGCCATCCTCATTTTTGTTGTACTGCATGAATACATCGTTCCAAATCTCCACCCACTTTTTGTTGGCAGGGTCGTAAACTTCGGGGGCGTCGCCGTCGCCGGTCCAGTAAAACATCTCGGTGTCCGGTCCGCAGGGGCCCGTGAGACCTGCCGGCCCCCACCAGTTGTCTTCCTTGGGTAAAAAGGCAATGCGTGCGTCGGGGATTCCCAAACTGCGCCAAATGCCAGCAGCCTCTTCATCACGAGCTGCGTTTTCGTCCCCTTCAAAACACGTCACGGCCAGGTTTTTAATGTCGATCTCGAGCTCCTGAGTCAAAAATTCAAAAGACATCTTGATAGCGCCTTCTTTAAAATAATCCCCGAGAGACCAGTTTCCCAGCATCTCGAAAAAAGTCAGGTGAGTGGGGTCGCCCACTTCATCAATGTCCCCGGTTCGCACACATTTTTGCACGTCCGTGAGCCGGGTTCCCTCGGGATGTTTCTCGCCCATCAGGTAAGGCACCAGCGGATGCATACCCGCCGTGGTGAACAAAACCGTAGGATCATTTTCAGGAAGCAAACTGGATCCAAGAATTTCTGCGTGTCCGTGTTTCTTGGAGAAAAAGTCTAGGTAGCGGCGGCGAATGTGTGCAGCAGTGAGCATAGTGAAGGCATTTTAGCATTTGCCGCGCGTAGCCACAAAACATTTTCGATGCCAGCCACAAAAAACTCCGCAGCCTCGGTGCAAAAGGTGCAAGCACACTGGACTTGAAATTGAAGCGTTCGGTCAATAATTGTGGGAACAACGAGTAAATCTGTCAACAGATCGAGTTGTATTCAGTTTTGGAAGCCGTAAAAGGGATGCTATGGTGTGTCCACTTTGATTTTCTATGAACCGATTTAAAGAGTGGCTTGGCGAAGGACTCATCTTGGTACCGACGGTTCTTTTACTGGGATTTCTGCTCTTCACGCTAACTTTTCGTTTGGGCGGACTCAGCAATGTGGCTGAACTTTTGCCCGAAGGTGCGGAGGCATTTTTTGTTGTGAACATGGAGGATTTTGCGGCCAGCGGCTCGCCCGTGGACTCCGCGTATTTTAAAGAATTCTTGGGTACGCCCCTAGCGGAGCTCACGTGGTTCAAACGCGACCTCGCGGTGGCCTGGATAGATGGAAACACGGTGGAGTTTTTGGAAATGGGTTCGCGCGACGAAGCAGAAACTTTTTTCACGACCTTGGTGGAAGGCGGGGAAATAAAAGTGAACGACTTGAATGAAAACATTCGCTGCTACGAAATTGAAGCCTTTTGTTTCCGTTTCATTGGCGGCATGGCGGCGTTTTCCAGTTCCCCAGAAGCCCTCGCCACTCTCGGAGGCCACACGCCTCGTCTCGAAGACAATCCTCACTACCAAAACGTGCGCGGCCGGCTCGGGCACCTGCAAAGCGGTCTGGCCTTTGTGAACTTGGGCGAAACCCAGCAAGAACTCAGCGCCTGGGCGGCTCAGCTCGGCCTGCCACAAACTTTCACCGAATCGATTCTGCAAATTTTCCCGGCTTGGGGCGCCAGCATCCGCATGGAAAGCACGGGGTGGTACGCCGAAAGTTTCACGGCCGTGAACAAAGAGCTCATCCGCGGCGCCTACTTCCATCCCGCCGAAAAATACGAACAGCAATTCCTGCCCTGGACCAAGTCCTTCGCATGGGAATTTGGCACCCAAGACCTCGCCGCTCAGCTCACCCGCATGCAGGAAATTTTCACGGAACTCGGCAGCACCGGCGAAATGATTTTCACCTCGAGCCTCCAGTCCGCGGCAACGGACCTCTTTGGCCCCACGACCTTGCCCGAACTGCTCCCGCTCCTCGACGGCGAATCGTATTTTGGTTGGACGAGCGCGGACGATTTCCTTTTCATTCTTGAACTCGAAACCGTGGAAGACGGTCAAAGTGCAGAAACGCTCAAGAACCGCTTCATCCAAACCTTCACCTACAAAGAAATCTACACCGCCGAAAGAGGCGAACAAAAAGCGGAACTCTTGCAGCTCACCGAAGTCACCAGCAATGGCACAACCCTCCTGATGGCCGGCGATCAAACCGTGGCTGCCCTCGTCTTCACGGAAGACGCCGTGATTGTGGCGCCCGACGAAGCCGCCTTACTCGCCGCACTGGACCGCCAACGCAATTTAGAGGAAATGTCCGTGCTCCTGCCCGGGTCAACGGAAATCTGGATTTTAGATGGTGCATTTTTACCGGAAACGAATATACTGAAGACACATCTGTCCACTCTCACGCGTCTGATGTCCACTCGAAAAATCTTTGACGACGGGGTTTTCACCCGCACGTCTCTGCTTCCAAGCCTATGACCACCAATCTGAATATCGGTCCCGAAGATTTGCATAAGGCGACGGAACTTCCGGAGCCTTCCAAGCACGTCATCAATTTGAAAGGAGTGGACAACGGGAAAAAGACGGAAGCCCACGCGGCTGTGAGTGTGGATTTAAAAGAAGAAATCAAAACGCGAAACCAGAAACCCGGGGCCATTTGCATCATTGGGGAATTGCCGCCGCACCGACGCGGACTGGGTCGTGTGCCGATGGTGGCCGCCGCGCTGCTCGTGATTTTTGTGCTGAACATTGGACAAATTTTCTTCCTCGGAAAAAAAGAAGGCACCGAGGCATTGGCGTTGGCCGGCGAAGCCTTCATGTCCTTGCAAGGCGCCAGCGAATCTGTGATTTCTGGGGAACAAGGCGCCGACTTGGTGCTCTTTGATGAAGCCGAAAAACTCTTTGAAGAAGCCAAAGAAAAAGGCGCATTTTTATTGCAAGGAAATTCCGAGTGGCTTTCGCAGCCTAAACAGGTGGAAAGTCTGGAAAATCTGCTCGACGCCGGCACGCTGATGGCGGAAGTGGGTCAATTCATTGGCGAGGCTCGCCTGGCCTTTTCCACTCTGCCCGAAACCGGTTCCCTCACGGACTACCTCCGTAAAATCTCCGAAGAACAGCTTGAGCCCGTTGCCGTGAAGCTTCATCAAATCGATGCCTTGTTGGCGGACGTAGATTTATCCGGCACCGAATTCGAAAGCAAATTCCTCTCTTTCAAAGACAAACTCTCCGCGCTCACGTCCTTTTTCGACCTCTGGGTTTCTGCCAAAGAACCGCTGCTGACCGCGCTCGGCGACCACACCCCTCAACACTATTTGGTGCTCTTGCAAAACAACGATGAAATGCGCCAAGGCGGCGGGTTCATTGGAAGCGTGGCGATTGTGGAACTGAACGACGGACGGCTCGCGGACCTCGCTTTTCACGATGTCTACGACTTCGACGGCCGCTACTTTGAACACCTCGAAGTGCCGGTGCACGAACTCAAGGCGCTCACGCCCGAATGGCGTCTGCGCGACAGCAATATTTCCGCCGACTTTCCCATTTCCGCCGAAAAAGCCATGTGGCTGCTGCAAGAAGAAGGCGGCCCCGGCGTGGATGGTGTGATTGGACTCAACCTCTCGGCCGCTCAAGCGCTGCTCGAAGACACCGGCCCCCTCAAATTGCCTTCCATTAAAAAAGAAATCTCTGCCGAAACCTTTCCCGCCGTGATCAGCACTTTGGTGGAAGCCAAGGTGAATAAAACCAGTCCAAAAGCCGTGCTCGGCGAACTGCTCACGGCTTTTATGGATCAAATGAAATCGTCCACCGTCAAAACTTCCGTGGCACTCACCGCCATGGATGAAGCACACAAAAAACAAATCCTTTTCTACCACCGCGAACCGGCCGTGCAAGAGCTCTTCGACTCCCTGGGCCTCACCGGCGATCTGCCCGCACTTTCTGAAATCGATCACGACTTTTTCATGCCCGTGTTCACCAACATCGGCGCGAACAAGACCGATCGTTACATGGAAACGCACCTCCAACACGATACCCAAATTTTTGAGGACGGCAGTATGGTTTCTTCCGTGACCGTGCAGCGCACCCACACCTACAACGCGGCCACGCAAAGCTGGCTGAAAAGCACGCTGGCTTCTTACGGCTTCAGCGCGTGGAATCCTGGCCTCGAACAAGTGCTGGGCAACGCAAACAATCACAGCGGAATCCGCCTCTACATCCCCGCCAACGCCACGATTTTGGAAACCGAAGGCGTTCTGCGCGACGAGGTTCAATTCTACTACGATCCTCTCCAAGATTTGTCTTATTATTACGTCGACCAAACCGTAGCCCCCGGCACTTCCGAAAGCTTCACCATTCACTTCGCGCTGCCCTGGAATTTCCACGGCGACTTTGAAGAATACGATTTCGACCTCTTTAAACAACCCGGCCTCAAAGCCATCACGTTCGAAAAAACCGTGACCGCCCTCAGCGACACCATGCTCTCCGGCTACCCCCTCGCCACCGACGTGAAAGAAGGCCTGGATTACATCCTTTCCGGCCCTCTCCAAAACGACACCAACGTAAAACTTTTGTACCGATGAAAATTAAAGTTCTCTGCCTCCTAAGCCTCTTACTTTTCGCCTGTGAAAAACCTCAGCCGCTCTTGGGTGACGTCCACGAACACGCCGATTTTAAGGTTTACCTGAACGGAGAAGTCCACGATTTTGCTCAGGATAAATACATGTCCACGGCCGAGCACAAGCTCAGCCATTTCACCCACCTCCACGACGGCGACGGCGAAATCATCCACAAGCACATGAGCACCATCACGCTCGGTGATTTTTTTGAATCTCTGGGCATGAAATTCACCGAAGAATGTTTCAATTTGGAAGGCGGCGTCAGCTACTGCACCAATGACGAAAACACGCTAAAAATGTTTGTGAACGGCAAAGAAAACCACGACTTCGACGACTACGAACTCAGCGATCTCGACCAAATCCTCATCACCTACGGAAACCAAACCGGCGCCGAAATTCAGGGTCAAATCGACTCCGTCGGCGACCGTGCTTGCATCCAATCCGCCCTCTGTCCAGAACGCGGCGAACCCAGCGACGAATCCACTTGTCTCACGGGTGAGGATTGCGTGACGCTTTAAACTGCTCTAGTAAACGCTCTTTAGATAAGAGCTTTCACAAAATACGATTTTTGGAAGTTCAGGCGAGATGGTGGAATAGAACTCGTTGCTGCATCCGGCTTCCATGCATTTTCGTAACCAAAATTTCCGCGGATTGCGCATTTCGTGACGTTTGCTGCGGCGACAATTGAAGCATTCACGAGGAAGTGGAATGCGTTTCTTTCGGTAGTACTGCAGCTCATGCGCGGTGATTTTGTAGTTCTTTTTGCATTGTTCACAAGCTAGTACCGCGTCCACAATATCGTCTTTTACCTCCTCAATTTTATCGGGCAGTTCCGTGAGAGTTTCCTTGCCATACGTGCCGGGTAGATTGTCTTCCCAATTCCAGCCTTTTGCCTGCGTCTGTTCCTTTGTAAGAGGATAGAAGAGCTGGGCGCTGGTTTCGTTGTAGCCGTGGGGACTGTACTGGGTTGGGAAAAACTCGCCGTATTCTCCGGTACCCTTCATGTGCTCAATGATTTTTGCTTTGAGCGCAAAATAATCTTCTTCTGAATACTGCTTATTAAAAATACAGAATTGGTTTCGTTTAAGTCCGATGCATCCAAAATTTTCACTACTATGGTAACAATCCCTGCAGTAGCTGAGATTGGATACTTGTCCGAGCGCGAGGTGAGTGAAACGAATATTGTTGGCATTGGTTCCGACCATCGAATCTTCGTAACACAGTTCAATGTTGATGCCGTATTGGAAAACGTCGTAGCAGTCTTTTGCATGCAATTGTACTTGGCTCAGGTATTTGCAATCTTCAATGTCGCTGCAGTCGAAACAAAAGTGGGCGTTTTTGGATTTGTAGAGATAATCGCCTAAGCTGTTCTCAATCATCGCATTTTGCAGATAACGGAAGGGATGTTTGGACTGTAACTCTTTGAATTTTTGAAGGTATTTTTGGACTTCTTGATGCGAGCCGGTGTTCACTTCTTTAATAAGCTGTTTGTAGGCTTCTTCGCTCAACTGTTCGTTCAAGAAACAATATTTTTTGTTTCGCAATCCGACGCACATAAAGCAGTCCATACAACTGACACAATCTCTTAAAAAAGAACTCGATGAGCAGCCTGTGCAATCCTGACACCACGAAAGGTTGTTGCAATCTTTAACGTCCACACATTCATAGCAGAGCTCCGAACCATGACAGTAATGCGTGTCCACACAGTCTTTAGCTTTTTTGACGCCGTAGCCGTAGTAGCAATCTTCCGCGAAAGTCGCATGAAAAATGAAATAGCAGTTTTTATTTTGTCCGGCGTAGTGAGTGTAGTCCGAATTAATATCGCCCCCTTCAATGGCTACACAGATGTGCGGTACCGCCAAATCCAGCTCGTGAAATTGTTCAAAAAAAGGACGATTGAAATCAAAATCTTTCCCGTAGCTAAGCGGGTCCCAACCGTCGCCCCACCACGCTTGGGTTGAATAGACCTTCCGGGGATTGCTAGGTGAGAATTCACTGACAACGGGTTTCCCGGTGAGATCACAGCTTCGATTGTAGAGCGTTCCTTCGTTACAAAAAGCCATTCGGCGCATTTCACGACAGGGTGGACACCAAGTGGGTTCAGGCACGTCGATACGATTGTAGTAGCTCTGATCTTCGCTCGTGACCTCAAACGCTTGTGAGCAGTTTTTACAGGTTTTTTGCATGCGTGGAGTATAAGCCTAAATTTTTATCGAGCTACTAGTTTTAGGAACAATAGCAAACCTCAAGGATTTTTCATCCACTCTGTTTTCAACCTTTTTATACAAACTCTTCAAACTCCCATCGCTTTCTACAATTGAAGTATTTTTGATGGCTACCCATTTACCCGCATATTTTCTTTCAAATTTCAACATGTCTCTATTATAGCTTTCACGAATATTTTTAGAAAGCACCTAGCCAGCCTCCTTGTTGTCAGACATTGCACAACACCCCTATTTTAACCTCATAGATAAGAGGACACGCGTCAACTAAAAATTCTTCCTTTTAAACAGCGTCTCCAATTTGTCGTAGGAAAAAGTCACAATCGAAGGTCGGCCGTGCGGGCAGTGATTGGCGTTGGGCGTGGTTTCCATATCGCGGAGCAGGCCCTCCATCTCCATCATCGTGAGTGGGTCGCCGAATTTAATCGCGCCACGGCAAGCGGTCATGGTGGCTAGACTTTCACGCACACTCAGTACATGGTTTTGTTTGAACTCGCTCGCCAAGTCGCTCAAAATTTCTTGAATCACGCGCTCAGGATCTTTTTTCTCGAGCCCCGCCGGAATGCTGCGCACCACAAAAGTTGCACCGCCAAAATTTTCAAATTCAAAGCCCAGACTTTCAAAGTCGGCGGCATATTCGCTGAGTAGGCGGCGGCTGTCCACACCCAAATCCAGTTCCAGTGGCGTGAGCAGCGGCTGTTTCAAAACCGCCTTTTCTGCCAAAGCCTTCATCAGGCGTTCGTAACGCACCCGTTCATGCGCGGCATGCTGATCAATGAGCACCAGACCTTCCTCGCTTTCCGCAATAATATAAGACTGTCCAATTTGCGCGAGAGGGCGGAATTGCAGACCTTTCACTTCGAACAAAGCAGTCTCCGCCGCCATGGGCGCGGCAATAAAAGGCGCGCGTTCAAACGTAGAAACTTTATCCAGCAGCGACTCCGTTTGAATCGGAGCGGCAGCCAGCATCGGTCCCAAAAAGCTGGCTTCCAAAGCATGCTTCACGGCACCAAAAACCGCGCGGTACATTTCCTGCGAATTCACGAACTGAACCTCGAGTTTGCGCGGATGCACGTTTACGTCCACCAGGGCTGGGTCCATGTGAATGTCCAGAACGAACCATGGATGTTTTTCGTGCATCAAAAGGGAATGGAAGGCTTCTTTCACCGCGTGACTCACGAGCCGATTCTCCACACTTCGCCCATTGATAAACAAAAATTGATATTTCTTAGAAGCCCGCGAAAGCTCCGGCTTGCCCACATATCCGCCCACCCGCAAATTCGACTGTTCGTAGTGCAGCGGCAATAAAGCATTCGCCACGCTGCCGCCAAATAAACTCCGCACGCGGTCCTTTAAACTTTGTTCCGCAGGTAAATCAAAAACCTCCGCGCCTTCTTTCTTCAAACGAAATCCAACGGCCGGATGCGCCAGTGCCACGCCGCACAGTAAATCAAAAATATGCCCATATTCCGTCGACTCCGACTTCATGTATTTTTTCCGTGCGGGCGTGTGCTGAAAAAGTCCATACACCGTAAAATCACTGCCACCATCGCACGCCGCTTCCTCGTAAACCACCTCGCGCCCCGCGTCCATTTCCACCAGCGTCCCCACTCGCGATTCCTGCGGCCGCGTACTCAGCGTCACCCGCGCAATGCTTGCAATACTGGCCAGCGCCTCGCCACGAAATCCCAAACTTTGTAAAATCTGCAAATCCTCCAGCGATTGAATTTTGCTCGTAGCGTGCCGCGTAAACGCCAGCCGCGCATCCTCGCTGTCCATTCCCGCGCCATTGTCCACCACGCGAATTTTCTGCAGCCCGCCGCCATCAATTTCAATTCCAATTTGCGTTGCGCCCGCATCAATCGCATTCTCCACCAATTCCTTCACCGCCGAAGCGGGACGTTCAATCACTTCGCCCGCGGCGATTTGGCTGATGAGTTTTGGTGCCAGGAGTTGAATGCGATTCATGGGCTTACTATAGCCAAAGCTGAGTAGGTGAATCCAGTCATTCCTAAACAGACGTACGAAGACTGTCTTGGGTCGATTCAGCGGGAGCCTTTATGCTGAATCTCTCCAAGCAGTCTTCCTCTGTTTAGGAATTCAAATTCCCTTTCCGTGGTTCTCTGGGTGGATTTATGAAACATAAAGGCTCCTGTTGAAGAAATCCACCCAGAGAAGGAAATAGGGAAAGGGAATCTGATTACGTCTGGCTACTTGAAAACAAATTGCTTTTATGGCATTCTGGCTCGGATGAGCAAGCTAAATGTGGAGGCCAAAAAAGAGAGACACCGCAAGCTCTTTGAAGGTCACTACCATACTCTGCCGGGACAAATTTGGTTTCACTTTAAGAGAGGCGTTCGAAAGATCTTTTTCTTTCTGTTGCCCTCTGGGAAACGGCTGTCGCAGTTCATGCATCCTCTGGATCACATGCCGGCGCCCAAGCGTCTGTACACACAAATGGTGATGTTCAGTATTTTTATGCTGGTCCTCACCTCTGTAAACACCAGCAGCGCCTTTTATGCCGGGGGAGAAAACGTGGGGAAGGAGTACCTGTCTTTGGACACTTCTGAGTCATATATCACCGATGAAGAAGGTTACATCATCAAAAACATGCCGCTGGAAGGAGAGGGTACCTACGACCAAAACCGCAGCGAACGCGCCGAACACGAGGTTAAATCCGGTGAAACCCTTTCCATGATTGCCTACCGCTGGGGAGTTTCCGTGAGTTCCCTCCGTTATTCCAACGCCGCCCTTGGGAATAGCGATTACCTCAAGGTTGGCCAGGTCCTCAGCATTCCGCCTAAAGATGGAGTGTATGTAAAAGTTCCTTCGGGCAGCACCTTGGTGGCGCTCATGGACAAGTACAAGGGAAATCTGGATAAAACCAAGGACTTCAACGCCATCGTCGATGATACCGATTTGGTGGAAGGTGAAGAAATCTTCATTGTGGATGGAAAGCCGGAAGTGGTTTACATCGCCGCAACACCCGTCACGTCCACGGGCAGCAAAAACTATGGCTACGTGGGTGGACAATACTTGCCAGAAGTCACTCAATACGACGTGGTGGCCAGCGCCGAAGGATGGATTCGCCCCACCAATGGAATCATCACTCAGGGTTATCGTGGCGGACATTACGCGTACGATGTAGCGGACCGCAGCAAGCCGGATATCTTAGCGGCAGCTTCGGGAGTCATCGTGTACGCTTCGGCGGGTAGCTACGACGGAGGATATGGAACCAATATTTGGATCGACCACGGGAACGGATACCGCACGCACTATGCGCACATGGAAGCCATTTATGTGACTACGGGCGACACCGTGTCTCAAGGTCAGGCCATTGGAAAAATGGGAAATACAGGCCGTGTATATGGCGCTACAGGAATCCATTTACACTTCGAAATTGAATACGGTGGAACCAAAATCTCTCCAAATGTGATGGGAGTATGGTAACTCGCCGAAGGCGAGCGTTCCTGTCTGTCCCTGTCTGTTCTCATGAAAACTATTTTCCAGTCCTTAATTCGCCTCTACCAAAAAACTCTGTCCCCGGATCATTCTTGGCTGCGCCACATTTTCCCCGGCGGATTTTGCCGTTTCAGGCCCACTTGCAGCATGTACACCCACATGGCCATTGGCAAACACGGCGCTATTCGCGGCACCCTCAAAGGCTTCTGGCGCATTCTCCGCTGTAACCCCTGGAGCAAAGGCGGCCTTGACCTACCCTGATCTACCGTGGACAAAAGTGTAAAACTATAGTATAATTACACTACCCTTTATTTTGTCCAGTGAATTTAAAACAAGCTTTAGTACTTCCATTAGCACTCGCAGCTTGCCAACTACCGGGTACAAGACCTCTCACCGAGGCAGAAGATGCATATGTTGCTGGAGTAATCGGAGAAGAACAAGACAGATTATCAGCGATAATTCCTATATTGGGTTACACAGACACGCTTTTTGATCTAAAGGGCGAATCTATTGAAAGTAATGAGATTTTAGCCGAAAATCTTCAAAGTAATTTGGATCAATTGTGGGATTACTACGATAGGGATAAAATTGTAGTGGGTTTTGACGATTTTTTTGAGGGGGTGGATCCTGGAGAGGAGAATGGTGAAGAAATAGGGGCCTCTGCTTATGGTGGTCGGTGGGCCCCTTGGGGACAGCTTGATGACTTTATTGTTCTACCTGAGGATCCAAGTGAAACAGTGAGCTCAGGTTGGAAGCTAAGGCCTATCATGGTGGGATTTTTACCCCATGAAGTAAATCACCTTGAAGACACGGTTCACTCTGAAGAAGTGAAAGAAGCAAAATCGCAGAAGGAACAAGAGGCAGCAGTTATGGACAATCACGATCCAGCCTATTTAACCGAGTACCTTTACCAAGCGGGTGAGAGGATGCGAGGAGGATATGGAGGTGAATTCGATGGAATCTTGGGAGAAATACATTACAAGGAAAAATACAACAATTATATTCGCATGATCAAGGAGGGGATCAGAACACCTCAAGACGCTTATGATTATTTTATGCAGGATATTTCAGATCCTGAAAATAGCGCACGAAACGCCATGACTCACATTTACAATTCACCGGGCCAGGAATTTTCATTCTTGATTGATCAGTGTGGTTTGACCAAGGAACGATACGATCAATTTGTTGAAGATAATATTGATGAGTTTGCAGCAGCAGTAGAAGAGGGCAATCAAGAATTAGTTGATCAATTGCTTGCTGACTATCCGGGTGAAATCATTGTCCAATAAGTCAATTGAGCCATAAAACTTGATTTAAATCAGATTTGTAGCTAAGCTCTCCCAGCACTCGCCATAGGCGAGCGTCCCTGTCTGTTCTCTCCCTATGAATCCTCTCACTGGAGTCCGCAAGATTGCCCGCGCCCTGATCAGTGTGTCCGATAAAACGGACCTGCTGCCTCTCGCCGAAGCACTCATCCGGCACGGTGCGGAGATTTTATCGACCGGCGGAACCGCCAA
The DNA here is from genome assembly GCA_965230905.1 of uncultured Candidatus Peribacteria bacterium. GTDB lineage: Bacteria > Patescibacteriota > Gracilibacteria > UBA1369 > 2-02-FULL-48-14 > 2-02-FULL-48-14. The sequence continues at coordinate 278,102 of OZ246396.1, read as the reverse complement.
AGCACTCAAGGAAGCCGGCATTAAAGTGACCGACGTTTCTGATTACACGGGCTTTCCCGAAATGATGGGCGGACGTGTGAAAACCCTGCATCCCTTGGTGCACGGCGGAATTTTGATGCGCCGAGGTGAAGACGATGAAGTGGCCGCCAAAAACGGCATCAAGCCAATAGACATGGTGATCATCAATCTCTATCCCTTCAGCGAAACCGTGGCTAAAGAAGGAATCACCGAAGAAGAAGCCATTGAACAAATCGACATAGGTGGGCCAGCCATGCTCCGCTCCGCTGCAAAAAATTTCCAATTTGTGACGGCGCTCACTGCGATTAAAGATTATCCCATTGTGATTGAAGAGCTCAATCAAGGGGGAGTGAGCGTGGAAACACGTCGCGCGCTTGCTGTAAAAGTCTTTGAAAAAACCAATGCCTACGACCACGCGATTGCCGAATACCTGCGCTACAAAGGTGAACCCGTGGAACTTCTCGACTTGCACTACGAAAAAGTGATGAAACTTCGCTACGGAGAAAATCCGCACCAAAAAGCGGTCTTCTTCCGCGACCCCACGGATCAGTTTCCTAACGTAACCAACGCCAAGGTTTTGCAAGGCAAGGAACTCTCCTTCAATAACATCATCGACACCGACGGCGCCCTCGAACTTGTCAAAGATTTTGACAAGCCTGCAGCCGCAGTAATTAAACATACTAACCCATGTGGTGCCGCAACTGCTGACACTATTACGGATGCTTTCACAGAAGCTTATCAAGTGGACCCAATGGCTGCGTTTGGATGTGTGATCGCGCTCAACCGTCCGTGCACTCAAGAGATCGCGCAGTACATCGTGGACAACAAAATGTTCGTGGAAATCATCATCACGCCGTCTTTCGATGCCGGCGCGCTTGAACTCCTCAGCAAAAAACAAAATCTCCGCCTGCTGGAAACCGGTGAACTCCGCCGCAACCCAAATCAACGCAGCATAAAAACGGTGTCCGGGGGAATCTTGGTGCAAACCGCCGATCAATACGTGGTGACCGAAAAAGACCTCAAAGTGGTGACGAAGGAACAGCCAACCGAAGACGAAATCGAAGCCATGCTCTTTGCACGCATCCTTGTGAAGCACGTGAAATCAAACGCCGTGGTCTACGCAAAGAAAAACGCTTTTGGCGGATGCAGCGCCACGGGAATCGGAGCCGGCCAAATGTCCCGCGTGGACAGCGTGATCATTGCGAGCCGTAAAGGCGGCGACCGAGTTCCAGGTTCCGTTATGTCTTCTGATGCATTCTTCCCTTTCCCAGACGCCGTAGAAGAAGCGCACGCCGCCGGCATTCACGCCATCATCCAGCCGGGCGGTTCTATCCGCGACGAAGAAGTTATTAAAAAAGCCGACGAACTCGGCATGACCATGGTGTGCACGGGAATCCGCAGTTTCAAACACTAAGAAAGTGCTATACTGAATCTGCTTAATCCACCCATATGAAGAAACTTCTCCTCTCTCTATTTGTTTTTGCGGCTCTTTTCACGGCCCAGACTCAGCCCGTTTACGCCTGCAGCTGCGTGATTCCGGGAACGCCCGTCGAAGAAATGGAAAAATCAGACGCGGTTTTTAGCGGAATCGTAACGCAAATCAGTGATTCTCATGAATACGGCTACGACGTGACTTTGGAGGTGACTGAGGCGTGGAAAGGAGTGGAAGGCACGCTCATAAAAGTGCACACGGGAATGGGAGGCGGTGACTGTGGATTTGGTTTTGAGGAAGGAGAGGAATACATGGTCTACGCCAGCCTCACGGATGGAGAACTGCACGTGTATTCTTGCAGCCTCACCGGCATTTTAGCGGAATCCAACACGGCAGATTTAGGAGAGGGCACTCAGCTCACGGAAACCAAAACGCTTCCCGAATGGGCCTATGGAGCGGGCGTACTCGTGGTGATTTTGCTTGCAGTGGCTTATACATTGGCTTCTAAAAAGAGCAAAAAATGATGGACCCCATTTTTTTAACCGGCATCATTGGCTCTCTCTTTTTGCTCGCAGGAGCAGCGTGGAAAAATCCAAAAAAAGGACAGCATCCCGCAAAGGCGCTCAAGAACCAATTCTTCGCCATCGGAAATATTTTAGTTTTTTTATACGCGGTGCTTTCGTACTTGCAGGGTGAGCCGGTCTTCTATGTGTTTTTCGAAAGCCTCACCCTCATTTCCACTGCGCTGATGCTGCTGAACGCCAATGACCGCTGGGCTTCGATTGGAGTGGGCCTCGCTGGATCCGGATTTTTAGCCTGGTCCCTTGTTCTTTTTGAAGACAGCACGACGATTTTATTCATTCTTGGGCTCACCCTGGTTGCCATTGGTTTCATCCTCAAAAACAATCTGAAAAGGAACCTTACACTGGCGGTGGGGAGCGGCTTTATTTCGGCGTACAGTTACTTAGGAGACAGCTCCATTTTCTTTTGGCTGAATCTCTTTTTCTGCGTCTTCTCGTTGCTTCATGTTGTGAAAGCCTGGCGCCGCGCTTAAGATATTCGGGACATGACACTTCTCCAAGCCATCATCCTCGGTCTCGTTCAAGGAATCACCGAATTTCTGCCCATTTCTTCGTCCGGGCATCTCATCATCACGGAGACTTTATTGGGCCTGCGTGTGGACGATTTAAAGGATTTCGACATCACCCTGCACGTGGGAACCCTGCTGGCGATTTTGGTTTATTTTCGCCGCGATCTTTTGAATTTTAAATGGTGGCCTTGGCTGATTCTTGGCTCCGTGCCCGCCGCGCTAGTTGGATTTTTATTAGAAGACACCATCGATGAACTCTTCCGCAGCGCCGAGTCCGTGGCGATGATGCTCATTGTGGTGGGATTGCTCTTTTTTATTCCTCAACGAAAAAACAATAAGCCGCTCACGTGGTGGCGTACTTTGCTCATGGGTTGTGGACAAGCACTGGCCATTATTCCGGGAGTTTCTCGCAGTGGCGCGACTATTTTTACGGGAATGCAACTGGGCGTGAATAGGGAAGAAGCCGCGCGATTTTCTTTCTTGCTTGGCTCGATCGCCATTGCCGGAGCCGGTTTCCTTAAAGCCCTCGACACCGAATCCCTTTCTTTACCGCTTTCTACTTTAATCGTTGGATTTCTAGCCGCTTTTCTTTCCAGTCTCTTCGCCGCTTCCGTGATCATGAAATTTCTTAAAAAACACAGTTTCCGGGCTTTTGGAGTCTACCGAATAGCGCTGGGAATCTGTATTTTGGCTTTCCTCTGGATCAATGCTTAGTGTCTTGCTAAGCTCGTTGCTATGAGCTTATTGGATACAACAGATGAACAGACACTTATTGCTGAGGATCATGTGCCTCACGGAAGCCTGCTGCGCGAGCACGAAAAATTCAAAACTTCTGAAAGTGGTGAAGATAAAATTAAAAGATTGGTCCGGATACAAAAAATAGTTAAAGCAGACCCTGGGGCTGTTTTAAAGGCTATGGAGCTCATGCTCGGTCTTCAGTCTGAGGAGGAAGCAGTGTTACTTCAAATCCGTGAAGTTTTAATCAGCTGCTTTATTGAAATGCTCAACGGGAAAGTTAACTTAGATCCCGAGCTGTGCACAGGTGCAATGGAGCTATTGGCAAAAATAGATTTCCCAAACGACAGAGGATTCCTTTATGAAATGGACAAAATTTTGTTAAAAAAATTTCCGTATTCCTATACCATTCATTCTCACATTCAGAAAAGAGAATCCCTAGGTTTCTTTGAAGCCGAATTGGTCGATGGAAAAGTCGTAAAGTCTTTAAATGACTTGGGAAAAAGCAGCGGGACAAGTCTTTTGAATGGCAAGACTCCAGATATGGAGTCATGTAAGTTTCATGAAGAGCTGCCTCCCGAACTGCTGCGATTAGCTGCCTTCAAAGACCTCAATGGAGATTCTCTCGAGGCCTTAAATCTTTTTCAAGCCATGCAAAGGACCATGCAGAAGCGCCCACTTTTTAATGAGTACGCTCCCTACTTGGTTCACTACAGAAAACTACTTTATCGCTGCAGCCTTTTGCCAGCGATTTTAAATAACAAAACTCAAATGCAGAGCTGCCAGGAGCAAATGAAGGCAATCGATGCTGAGTTAACGTATATAACAGGAAACTGGGACGCCGCATTCGCCGGCACAGAGAAAATTCAAAAAATGATGCAAGCCAATGAGGAAAACGATTACGCCGGTGCGCCTCTCTGGGGACAGCAGGAAGTAAATGACCGATTAATTCAGTTCAGGGCTCGACTAAAGACGGAATGCCAAAATTAAAGCAGTCGACAAAAAAGAACCGCTTTGCTAAGATAGTCCAAATGACAGCCTCAATAACAGATTACGCCATCGCTACGCTGGGGAGCCACACCGCTCTTCAGATCCTAAAGGGTGCAAAAGATGAGGGCTTCAAAACCATTGCAATTGTCACGCCACAGACCCGGCGAGTTTTTGAAAGTTTTCCGGTAGCAGACGAGCTCATTGAAATCCCCAGCTTTGAAGAATATTTCACTATTGAAGACCAGCTGAAGGCCAAGAACGCCATTGTGATTCCGCACGGTTCCTTTGTGAGTTATGTGGGTGTGGACAGAATCATTCAGCAAATGGCCGCCAAGTACTACGGTTCAAAAGGCATTCTAAAGTGGGAGTCGGACCGTTCTATGGAACGCGACTGGCTCAAAAATGCCGGTCTCAACGTGCCCAAAGTTTTCAAAAACCCCGAAGAAATCGACCGCCCCGTGATCATTAAATTCCACGGCGCCAAAGGTGGATTCGGCTATTTTATTGCCAATTCACCCGCTGAATTCGCGGAACGCATCAAGGAATTTCCCGGCCAGAACGAATACGCCATCCAAGAATACGTGGTGGGAGTGCCCATGTACGTGCACTATTTCTACTCCGCGCTCACCGGCGAACTCGAAATCATGAGCTTCGACAAACGTTACGAATCCAACGCCGATTCCATCGGACGCATCGCCGCCAAAGACCAAATTGAAGCCAATATCCGCACCAGCTACACCATCACCGGGAACATTCCCATTGTGGTTCGCGAATCCATGCTCCCGATGTTCTTTGAGATTGGAGAAAACGTGGTGAAAGCGTCCCGCAACCTGGCCGGAGTGCCCAAAGGACTCTACGGTCCCTTCTGTTTGGAAGGAATCATCGACCCCAATCTGAACTTCCGCGTATTCGAAATTTCCGCCCGAATCGTGGCCGGAACCAACCCGTATATTGAAGGCTCTCCCTACACCGCACTCCGCTACAAAGAACCCATGTCCACCGGCCGCCGTCTCGCCCGCGAAATCAAACAGGCAATCGAGAGTGGACGCATTGAAGAGCTTTTGGGATAATACAGTTCTATGAAAAACCTTCTCGACGGATACGATCTCAAAAATCTCACCATTGGAGTACTCGGTGGGCACAGCGCCTTGGATGTGTGCGAAGGAGCGAAGAAACTCGGGTTTAAGACCTTGGCCGTTTGCCAAAAAGGCCGCGAAAAAACCTATGCCGATTATTACAAAACCCGCGATGGCAAAGGTTGCGTGGATGAGGTTATTTTAGTCGACAAATTCGCGGACATTGTGAAGCCAGAGGTACAGGCAGAACTTCGCAAACGAAACACCATTTTTATCCACAACCGATATTTTTGGGTTTACTGCAACTTTACCGAAATTGAAAACGACTTCAATGTGCCGATTTATGGAACGCGCCACATGGTGCGACTCGAAGAACGCGATGTTGAGCACAACCAATACTGGCTGCTGGAAAAAGCAGGAATTCGAATCCCAAAAATGATCGCGTCTCCGGCAGAAATCGACCGCCCCGTGATTGTGAAAGTGAACGAAGCCACTCGTACTTATGAACGTGCCTTTTTTGTCGCCGTAAGCCAAGAAGACTATAAGAAAAAATCCGATGAAATGATTGCAAGCGGTCAAATCACTAAAGAGGGACTCGATAAAGCCGTGATCGAAGAATTCATCATTGGTGCACAGGTTAATTTCAACTATTTCTACTCACCCCTCAGCGGCGAACTCGAACTCATGGGAACGGATGCGCGTCGTCAAACCAGCCTCGACGGTTTCCTCCGTCTCAACGCAAACGTACAAAAAGAGCTGCTCGACAGCGGCTACAATCCGACCATGATTGAGACGGGACATTTCGCAGTTACTATCAAAGAATCGCTGGTTGAAAAAGCCTACGAAATCGGCGAAAAATTTGTGAAAGCCACGCAGGAATTTGCGAAGCCCGGCATCATTGGCCCCTTCGCGCTGCAAGGCGCCGTGTCCTCAGAAAATGGACGAGAAGAGCTCGTGATTTTTGATGTTTCTATGCGGATTCCCGGCTCGCCCGGCACACGCTTTACCCCTTACACAAGCTATTTGTGGGGTCGTGAACTCAGCTACGGCGAACGCATCGCCATGGAAATAAAGTCTGCCGTTGAAAACGCGCAGCTCGATAGAATCTTAACGTAAGGATCCTAACCCCGCCGCCATGCAAGACGAAGAAATTATGAATGAAACGGAGACCGTTCCCGTTCTTCCCGAAACGCCCGAAACGCGTGAGCAACTCGACGCCCTGGAGACGGAAGTGGTGGGGAAGCACATCGATGAAATGGAGGACGCCGAGCTGATGGAAAACATTGAAGCGGTGAACGATGAAACGCTCGCCTTTTTGAAAGAAAAATCCGCTGATGAAAATCGCGAAATTGCAGAACGTGCTAAATTTCAGTATGAAGTTTATGGAGCGACTTTGGTGCTTATGCAAAAAGTGCACGATCTCATTTCACAGAAGGAATTCGAGCAGGCTGAAGCGCTGGTGATGGAATTTTTGGATCAGCAAATACTGCGCATGCAGGGAATGGGGATGGAGTCTCTGTACATCGAAAACGCCATCCGCGAAATCCAAGATTTTGTGAATATTTACGGGCAAATGGTGGAGCAAGTGGAACTCAAAGAGCCCACGGCAAAGATGCAACTTTTATCCACCGGTCTCGACATTTTGCCCTTTGTGGGAGGCACCAAAATGATGGCGGAGGGTACGCTTGGAAAGAACTTGGTGGGTGAAGAATTGAGCGCAAAAAAACGTATCCTCTACGTTGCTGAAGGTGGAATGTGGCTCACGGTAGACGCGGTGGCTTTAGGCGCGGGCGCGGTCACGGCTCCAGCTGGAGGCAGCGGAGGAATCCTTGTGGAAGGGGCAGCCATGGCTTTAAAAGCTCCCAAAGCAGCCAAATTGCTCACCCGCAGCGCAGCGGTGGTACGTGCCGCAAAAGGCGCTGGAAAAGGCAGCCGTGCCCTTTACAACGTGGGACGTTTCTTTGTGGAACATCCAAACTTAGCTAAACAAGCCGACAAAATCGTTGCTCGTGGTGTGGAGGCACGAAAGGCCGGTCTGCTCGCCGCGCCGGGGCAGATTTCTGAGCTTCGTGAAGCCCAAAGAAATTCCGCAGAAATACTTCAAGCCGTGAATACGGAACGTCAAGAACTAGTGGAAGCCTTGGGCGCCACTTTCGATCTTAAATCAGCGGCATCTCAAAATCCTGCGTCTCCTCAATAACGGTGCTGGCCTTTACGGCAAGCGGCTCCTCGAGGCTACCTTCGTCCCACTTTTGCAGCATGGTTTCAACTTCTTCACGCGGCGCACAGTAAGCCGCACGTGAGAGATTGATGATATCCCGGCTGTGGTCCACTTTGCTGTAGTCGATTCCCAAGGTTTTTCCGGAAAAGGCTTCGGTGAGTTCTCCGTCAATCGACATCTTCAAATAAAATTCTCGCACTCCTAAGTTGATAATGTCGCGCACTCCAAAAATTGGGGTGTATTCATCAGCTAAAATCGCTGCATCCTCGGCTCCCACACGGAAGCTGATCATGGAACCCACGTTACCAAACACCGTTTTGCGCACCACTTCATCGAGCTGCCCAACATACTGATGGGCAATGGTGAGACACAGTCGGTATTTACGAGCCTCAGAGAGAATTTCCGCAAAAGTATCCGTCGCGAAGTTTTGGAACTCATCCACGTAGAAGTAAAAGTCTTTTCGATCTTCCTCACGCATATCGGCACGCGCCATGGCCGCCTGATAAATTTTTGTAATGATCATGGAACCCAGCAGCGCCGAGTTTTCCTGCCCCAGAAGTCCTTTTGAAACCTTCATTAGCAGAATCTTCTGGTTGTCCATCACGTCGCGGATTTGGAAGGTATTTTTTGGCTGCCCCACAATGTTTCGAATCATATTCGTAGACACCAACTGACCCACTTTGTTGAGCAGCGGAGTGATGGCTTCAGCATCGAATTTTTCGCTCCATCCGGCAAATTCATTCACCCAAAAGTTCTTCACCACGGAGTCTTCAATACGCGCGATGATTTTTTGTCGGTAGTTTTTGTCGGAGAGCATTTTCATGATCGAAAGAACCGTGGTGTTCGGTGAGTCGAGTAGCGCCAGTGTGGTGTAACGCAGCACGTGTTCCAAACGGTTGGACCAGTTGGATCCGAAGAGCTTCTTAAAGATGTCGATGAACCCAATCGTGATCTGCATTTTGAACTTTTCATCCACTTTTTCGAGTGGGTTGAAGGCGATGGGGAACTCGGTATCACCGGGGTCAAAATAGATTACATCTTTCATTCGGTGCTCCGGCACAAAACGCAAAATATTGTCCACCAAGTCTCCGTGCGGATCGAGTACACCCACCCCCTTTCCGGCTTCAATATCGCTTTTGATGAGCAGCTCGAGCATCTTCGATTTACCCGTTCCGCTCTTTCCCACCGCATATAAATGTCGACGTCGGTCTTCGCGTTTAATACCGAATTCCTGAATGGAGTTGTGGTAGTTCGTCGCTCCAAAAAAAGAAATTTCTTGCGCACGGTCGGTCGGCAAATTTTTAGGTGGCTCGTGTTTTTTCGCCAAAATATGTACCACGTGCGGCACATGATCTGAGTTCGGGAAATGGTACAAAGTCGCGAGTTCATGTGCGCTCACCATCATAGGAACTTTGATGTGGCGGTGCTGATAATCTTTCAAAAATGCCTCACCGGTTTTGAGGCGTTCGAGTTTGAATCCATTGTAGTCGGTCTTGTTGAACTGGAAGAATGATTTCACCAGCGCCAACAGGTTGCTTTTAGCTTCTTCTGAGCTTCCAGCCACCGACCCAAATCGTATTTCTACTTCAAAGGGATGGTGCTCACTTTTGTGAATAAAGGCCTCGTTTTCTTCGTGATAAAAGGCCGTTTTATCTTTAAGACGCATGTAGTTTTTTAGCTTGAAGCGGCGCGTAATATTGTTGAGCTTCATCTTCCATCGTCGTCCAAAATGGTACTTCCAATCTTCGTGCCGCGGATTCATCAGAATCTGCACCCACGCTTGGTCTTCACGGCCAATTTTGGAAACCACCGAAAAGAGCCCGGAAAGGGAGTCTCCTTCGAATTCATCGTAGGTCTTAATGGGGTAGATGTCGCTGAGCTCAAAGCCCGCGCGCGTTCCCACCAAGAATTGTTTTTTAGGGTCGTAGAAAGTCGTGTAGTCCTTCACCGGTTTGATCTCACAGTTTGGGAAGGTCGAGTAAATGAGCCCCTCCACCAGCTTGGTGATATTTGAATCACAGGTGATGAAAAAATAGGTGTATTGATTGTATCCAAAAAGCTCCAGAGACAAGTGATTGTGGTGGATGCTGTTGTGCAAATTCTCCAAAAACTGGAGGAATACATGCTCTTTTTTTGGGCCATCGGGGCTACCTTGCTCGAGAACTACCTGTAGAAAGTCCATATTTGTTTTACCAATGCTTTATTATAGCAAATTTTGACCTAAAGAGCAACCTGGTGGACAGGTTAATTGAATCCCGATGTTTAGGTTTTGTATGAAACGATTAATGAAGTAAACTTCTATGGCAATATTTAATGTAATTTCGATGTCACCTCTAGAAGTACAGTTAGAAAAAGATGCGAAGGCTTTGTCTCAAATGAAGTTTGATGATCTCCCAACAGAAGACGAATGGCTAGCTATCCAATCAAATTTTTAGTAAGTCTCTTTCAGATAACACGCTTCACAAAGGACTTTTTCGCTCCGTTCCGGCGAATAGCTGGTTTGAATAGCTGTAGAGCACTGTGCACACGCCCGGTCCCAGAGTTTTCGTGGATTTCGCAGCGCCGAGCGCTTCTTGTGTCTGCATTCAGAACAACTCGTAGGATGCGGCAGTTTCATCTTTTGGTAAAATTCTTCTTCTTGGCTCACAATTTTGTAGTTTTTTCCGCACGTATCACAGGCTGGCAGGCCCGGTACTATGGGCGTTTTAGCTTCTTCTTTCCACCCGTATCCCAGGGCCTCCGCCTTTTCTTTTCCGAGTGGAAAATACTGCTCCGCAAGGGTTTCATTGTAGGCAAACGGACTCATGCTGATAGGGAAGAATTCACCCCACTCGCCGGTCTTTTTCATGTGCTCAATAATGCGCGGCACCAAGGCTTCATATTCCTCCTTTGTGTACTGCTTATTCAAAATACAATACGAGCCGCGGCGGAAACCAATACATCCAAACAAATGGTGACAATTTTGCATGCTGAGCTTGGTGTAGTATAGCTCATAACAGCTGTCCCAAACCTGATCACAGAAGTATAAATTCCGTACGCCGTGTCCAACTTCATGACACTCGTAGCAAAACTCCACTCCCTTTTGGGCACCGAAAACCGTCATATCGTAAACCTTCTTACAGTTACGCGAATCGGTTACAAATTTGCAATCCTGCGAATTGCTCACGTCAAAACAACCGTGGCAATTTTGCGAGTTGTATAAGTAGTCACCCTTGCAATTTTCCGTCTGCACGCCATGGTAATTTTTGTGAGGAAATTGGGCGGCGTAGGCGGTGAAATCGTCCCGCATCTTTTCTAGGCCGGTGCGATTTTGCAGATCAAAACTAGCCAATTTTTTAAAATAATCTTCCTGTGAGTACTGTTCATTATAAATGCAGAACTTTTGATTCCGTAGATTCACACAACCAAAACAATTCGAACACCCGATACAGTTTTTTAAGAACCAAGAATCCGAACAATTCATGGAATCCTGAGCAAAACGCAGGTTGTAGCCATTTTGACAATCGATGCACTCGTAACAAAGTTCTGACTTCATCACTTGAAGGCCGTCCATGCAGTCTCTGGAATCTCCAATGTGGGTCGAGTACATACACTTTTCATTGAAATCAGCCTCAAAGATCAAATAGCAATCCTTGCACCATCCCGCTTGGTTGATGAAATCGGAATTCTGGTTCCCGGTCGTGGAAAGCGCGAGCTGCGGGACCTTATGTAAAAGCTCATCAAACTGTTCAAAGAAAGGCCGAGAAAAATCGAAGTCCTGCCCGTAATCCAGCGGATTCCATTTATCGGAATACCAATGGTCATTTTTATAAACCTTATAAGGCTTGTCCTCTGAAAAAACGGAAAGCGTGGGTTCACCCGTGAGGTCGCATTTCCTTAAGTAGAGTGTGCGTTCATTTCGCCACGCGAGCCGGCGCTGTTCACGGCAATCCGGGCACTGGGTGGGGTGGGGGACGTTGATTTCCTTATAGAACGCTTGATCCTGTGCATCGAGTTCGAAATTCTTTTGGCAGTGTGCGCAGGCCGTTTGAAGGGTTTCCATAGAGTTTGTTACAAGATGTAATACTAGACTATTTGTCATATTTCAACAATAGTCTAAGCAGCTTACTTGCAAATTTAACCTGAAAATGCTAAACTTATACTGTCAAAATTTAATTGACAACAAGGCGCAAATGCTCGAAAACCTCCTCCAAACCTGCGGACTCAATGCCACGGAACAAGCCGTTTTCCTCCATTTATTTGAGCGTGGAGAGAGCATCGCCAGCGTGCTGGCTAAACAATTGCACCTCAAACGCACCACGGTATACGCCGCTTTGGATACGCTCGTCCATCTGGGAATCGTAGCTCGTAAAAAACGCGGCTCAGTGACCTACTTCAGTTGTTTGGCCCCCGATATGACGGCCAAAATTTTGGAAGCCCACGCTCGTGAGCAATTCGAAGATGTTCAAAGTGCGACGCAACTTTTACAAACTCACCTTAAGCAGCTCCTTCCGAAAACTCAGGACTTTGGAGCTTTTGAAATTTCCACGTTTGAATCCATGGAGGCCGTGTACCTCCAATTGGAAGAGACTTTGCTGAGTGGGGACTTCACTTCTTTTTTCAATCCCCAGCTCGCCATCAAAACGGAACGTTATAAAAATCTGGTCAAAAACTTTTTAAAATCAACGTCCAATACCAAGGTACAGATCCGTGAAATTCTAGTCGCTGGCCCTATGACCGATTGGTACAAAAGTCATGTGAACAATCCAAACCACCAGATCAAAGAGATGGAAAGTTCCGCCCTCTTTTTCTCAGATGTGATTTTGGTAAACGACTACGTAATTTTTAATAGTTACGACCCTAAGAATGAAGTGGGCATTAAAATTCGTGAAAAACATCTCCATCAATCCTTGCTCACTTTATTCAACTGGATGTGGGACAGGATCTAGTAAACCGTTTTTAAATAACATTCCTCACAAAAGACTTTCTCAGGCCTTTCGGGCGAGTAGGAACTCTGAACGCCTTTCTGACAGTTTTGACAGGTACGTTCCCACAAATGTCGTGGATTACGCGCCGTCATTCTGGCCTGGTGTCTTTCTTCGGGGCAAAGCGTAGGCAGGGGAACTCCCAAAGTTCGATACAACTTCAATTCTTGGGGAATGATTTTGTAAAGTTTTCCGGTCTTTTCACATTTTAAAATTTGGCTGCAAATAGCGTCGTCAACTTCCTGAATACTGTTTGGAATTTTCACGTTGGGGCCAATATATTGGTCGATTGCTTCTTCTTTTTCATACCAATTCCAACCGCGCTTTAAAACCTCTTCTTTGCTGAGTGGAAAGAAGGAGGCTGCGAGGGATTCATTGTAGCCATAAGGAGAAATACTAGCAGGGAAGAACTCACCCCACTCGCCCGTCTTTTGCATATGTTCAATGATTCGTGGCACCAAAGCCTCATACTCCTCTTTGCTATATTGCTTATTCAAAATACAGTACTGTTTGCGCTTCAAACCAAAGCATCCAAAACAATCTTTTACGCTCGGGAAAGAGCTTTCGCAGTAAATTAAATTGCTCACGTTTTGCCAACAGTGATTTGAAAAGAGCAGGTTGTTTACATTGAATCCACACCCGTTACACTCGTAAATAAATTCCGCATTCACGCCCCACATGGAGTAGTCGTAGGCCTTTTTGGCGCCGTTGAAAACTTCGTAACAATAAGCAGAATCTTCCAAATACAAAGAATCAAAAACTAGGTGAGAATTCTTACATTGCATGATGTGGTCACCAGAGGAATTTTCACACTGAGTGGTGTGGACCGCGCGGCGAGGCAGTGAGAGCTTTAATTTTTCACTTTCTTGCTTGGCCCATTCGATATTTTCGCGGCTCCATACAAATTCTTTCATACGTTTCTCCCACGCTTCTTTGCCGAGGGGCTGGTTGAACCAATAATACTGTTTTTGAATCAAATCATGAGAGCCGAAACAATTTTGGCAGCTCTTTAAGTCGCTGGAAAAGTAACAATCCGAGGAGGTTTCACATTCTTGCGAATAGAGACAGTGGTAACAGCCCATCATACTGGTGCATTCGTAGCAGAGCTCACATTGATGAATGCGCAAACAGTCTCCACAATCTTTGGAACGGTTGATTCCTCTGGAGTAATAACAATCCTCATTCACTTCCGCCTGCGAAATGAGATAACAATTTTTCGCACTGTTCGAGCAGTTGGTGTAGTCGGAGTTGATGTCCAAGTGGGGGTCCACAAACAAACTAAAATGCGGGATTTGCTCACACATCTCTTTGAATTGATCGAAGAAGGGCCGATTGAAATCGAAGTCACGGCCGAAGTCTAGAGGTTCCCACTTATCGCTCAGCCACTCGGTAATGCTGTAAACGGGGAAGGGGGTGCCAGCGGGATGCATACTCACCATGGACTTTCCGGTGAGGTCACATTTTCGCAAATACAGCGTGCGTTCATTTCGGAAACTCATACGTCGTTGCCAGCGGCAATCGGGACAGAGCGTAGGCGCCGGAATCGCAAACTTTTTCCCGCCAAAAACCGGAGACATCTCGTCGTAAAAGGCCAAATCCTCTGGACGGATCTCAAAGCTGGTTTGGCAGTGTTTGCAATTGGTCATAATGAATTTTAATTAACTCAATTTTAGCATAGCTGTAAGTTTATAACTAACATTGCCTTGGAAAATCGGTTATTACAGGTTATATTAGTTGTAGAAAACTTTTTACAACAAAGCGAATCCAAGCGACATGCTCAAAGAAAAGCTACAAGAATTCGGTCTTTCGGAAGAAGAAGCCCAGGTTTACCTCACAGTTTTGGAACTGGGTGGCTCCTTCGCAAGTACCATCGCCAGCAAGGCTAAAATCGCACGTGTGAACTGTTATTATGTACTGGAAAGCCTGCGCAAACGTGGTCTTGTGACGGCTAATTTTAAAGGAAAAGTGAAGTTCTTTGTGGCTGAGCCGCCGCAAGTGCTGGTGAACCAAATGGAGGAACAATACCAAAGCGCCAAAAAATTGCTGCCTGAGCTACTTTCCGTCACGAATGCCCTGGCCTTCAAACCAATCATTCGCTCCTATGAAGGCATTGATGGAATCAAAACCATTTTTGAGCAAACGCTCGAAGCTAAGTCGGAAGTTCTGGGTTACACCAACTTGGAAGCGCTTGGAAAACTCCTCCCCGACTACCTCCCTTCGTACACAGAAAAACTCGTGAAACGTCGTATAAAAACCCGCCTGCTCTCGCCGTCCACCGAAGAAGCACGCCAGTTCATTAAACGCTTTTATCCAAAAAAATACCCTGAAGAACTCGTAGAAATCCTCTTTGTGAACCCCAAGGAATTCCGCTTCGAAAACCAAATTTCCATCTACGACAACTCGGCCGCCATCATGTCGCTCAACCCGGACGAACTCATTGGAGTGCACATCGAATCCGCGGTGTACGCACGCACCCAACGCGCCGTATTCAATCTAGCCTGGCTGGGGGCAACGGCGTTTGTGGCTCAGTAAGTCTCTGCCAAATAACACTTCTGGCAGTAAATAAGCTTGTTTTCGCTTTGGTCGGTCATCATGTCCTCTCCACACTTGCGACACTTGGTTTCATGCAATTGGTAGGGCGTGCGGCGATTTAAACGATCCTGGTGGCGGACATCGGGGTGACGCGTGGGCAAGGGCAGGCCCATGTCTTTGTAAAACTTCAATTCCTGTGGGATGAGACGGAAAGATTTGCCGCTTACTTCACAGTGAACCACATTCTCGCCTTCGGCCTGCGCCACCGTGCTTTCGGGCGCGTCGTACCAAGTCCATCCGCGAGCCAGCACTTCTTCTTTAGTCAGGGGAAATCGTTCTTGCGCAGCACTTTCGTTATAAGACATGGTAGAAAGTTCAATGGGTATCCCCTCACCCCACTCGCCTGTCTTCTGCATGTGCTCAATGATTCGTGGCACGAGTTCTTCGTATTCCTCTTTGGTGTACTGCTTGTTAAAGATGCAATATTTGCTGTTTTTCATGCCCACGCATCCAAACAAATTCTGATTCCCATTATTGCAATAGTGCGAATACATGACGTCGTTGTTGTTTCCCACCAGCGAGAAAGAAAACAAATTCCGCATGCTTTTCCCTCCTGAAATAAGCTCGTAAGAGAGCTCGCAGACGTAGGTGAAGTCACAGTCCATCATGTCTTTGCTCGTTTCAGTTTGAGTGCAATTGATGATATCTTCCGAGCCGGCGATATCGTAGGAGTTGATGACGTTTTTGCTCTCAAATATGTGGCTGCCTTGTGCATTATCAGAGTTGAAAACTTGCGTTGCTCGTACAGGGAATTTTTTGCTATGTTCGGCAAACGCCGCTTGGCAGCGCAGCACACTTTCGTGAGAGCCATCGAAGCATTCCTTCACGCGTTTTTCGTACTCTTCTTTGCTGAGTTGTTGATTGAAAAAGCAGTATTGTTTTTGAACCATCCCCACGCATCCAAAACAATTATTGGAACCAGACATGTCGCTGCAGAACATCAAGTTGAAGGAGCCTTTTGAACTGGTGGTGTACATACATTGGTAGCATTTCCCACAGTCCACGCACTCGTAGCACAGTTCACATTCCATCAAATTGTAGCCGTCAAAACAGGAACGGCTTTTAAAAGCGAGGTAGGAATAATAAATATCTTCTACCTCCGCCAAACGAGACGAAAGAAAACAGTTCCGGCTCTGCAGGGTGAAGATGGTGTAATCACAATTTTCAGAAGCCACCACAATGGAAGCCGCCCGCGGAACTGTATAAGAAAGCTCTTTAAACTGCTCAAAAAAAGTCCGGCTAAAATCAAAGTCACGCCCGTAGGCTTTAGGGTCATAGGCATCGCTCCACCACACATCAATGGCGTAGACGGGGAAGGGTTTATCGGGGTGATGCGCCGAGATAATGGACTTCCCAGTTTTGTCACAGGTTCGGCGGTAAATATTTCGGTCATTCCGTTGCGCGTAACGTCGTTGTCGTCGGCAATCCGGGCACAGTTTAGGCTCGGGAATTTCAAACTGACGTCCACCCACGGTAGGCGCCACTTTCTTCAAAAATTCTCGTTCCACCTCGGTCACTTCAAACGGTTTTTGGCATTGCTTACAAGCGTTCATCAGTAGACTGTTTTAAGATAACAGGCTTCACAATACACTTTTTCGGGTCGCTTGGGCGAATAGGTGGTTTGCATAGAGCTTCCACAGGAGTCGCATGGGCGCTGCCAAAGTTGTCTAGGGTTGAGGAGATCTTTGCGAACTCCTTGTCGACATTCTGAACACAAGTGAGGGATGGGAAGCCGCTGGGCTCTATAAAACTGTAGCTCTTGTGAAATGATGCGATAATTTTTTTGGCACCCCTCACATAAAAGAATCTCTTTTAAAATAGAATCAGAAACGTCTTCAATTTTATCTGGAAGTGGTGAGGACGGAATATGGACTTTTTTGTGGTCTTCATCCTTCCACGTATAGCCTTCGGCAAGTGCACGTTCTTTGGTCATCGGCTGATACACATTTGCCGTGGTTTCATTGTAAGCAAAACAGGAAAATGTTTTTGGGAAAAACTCACCCCATTCCCCGGTCTTCTTCATGTGTTCAATAATCTTTGTGCGTAAATACTCAAAGTCTTCCTTACTATATTGCTTGTTAAAAATGCAGTACTGCTTATTGCGCATGCCCACGCAGCCGAACAAATCTTTTGAATTGATCGCAACGTCACAGTATTCAATATTGCTCGAATCAATCACAAAAAAAGAAAATTGAACATTGTAAGCGCGGTAAGCGGAAACCGTTTCGTAAGCCAACTCGCTATTGTCACCCAACATGCTGGAATTGAAACAATCCTTGCTCTTATTCGCAAAAACAATATTTCTCAAATCTTCGCTGTCCGTAACGTTGAAGCACATCGTACAATTCTTGCTGTTCTTAATATAATCACCGCTACAATTTTGGCAGGAAACCGTGTGGGCATATTTCACAATGCGCTCGCCGAGTAGTGCTTTAAATGAGTCAAATAACTGCTTTTGTTGTGAGTAAGTCCCATTTAAAAGCTCAGCTTTTTTTAAGAAATATTCTTCCTTAGAATACTGCTTATTTAGGATGCAGTAGGATTTATTCACCAAATTGCTGCATAAAATACAGTCACTACAACTGGTACAATCGCTCAAAAAAGCGCTGTCGGTACAACTCTTGGAGTCTATGGCGAACTGAGTGTTGTAACACTGAAAACAGTCAGCAAGCATGTAAGAAAGTTCGTTGAAATTGCTGAAGTCCAAATCCAGCGACCGTGTATTTTTCATACATAAGGTCCCGAACATGCAATCTTCGTTGTTGTCACCGCCAAAGATTAAATAACAGTTTTTATTTCCATAGGAAGAGTTGCAGTAGTCACTGTTCATGGCGTTGATGTTGGACAAAGCCAGGCGTGGTACTTTGAGCTGTAACTCCTTGAGTTGTCCAAAAAAAGACCGAGAAAAGTCAAAATCCTGTCCATAATCCATGGCATCCCAAGCGTCGCTGTACCAGTGATCACTTTTATAGACTTTGTAAGGTTTATCCGGCGAATACATAGAAATAGTATCCTCACTGGTAGCATCACATTTTCGGTGATACAAACAGCGCGCATTGCGAAGTGCCAGATGATTTTTCTGGCTACATTCAAAGCAACGACCCAAATCCCTGGCACTGAATTTTTTATAAAAACCCTCATCCTCAGAAGTGATTTCGTAAGGGCGATTGCACTGTTTACAGGTCGACATCAATAGACGGTTTTAAGATAACAGGCTTCGCAATACACTTTCTCTGGCCGGTCCGGCGAATAGGTGGATTGCATTTGCACCCCACACGAATCACATCCTCGTGTCCAAAATTGTCGTGGATTGCGCAGCGCTTCACGATCTTTCATGCGCACTTCTGGGTGACGTTTAGGCAAGGGGAGGCCGAGTTTTTTGTAGAACTCCAGCTCCTGGGGAATGAGCCGGAATGCCTTCCCACTGACCTCACAAATCACCACGTCATCCATTTTTCCACTGTATTTCTCCACGTTTTCTTCATGCCACCGGTAACCGAGTTTCAACGCAGCCTCCTTGGTCAGCGGATAATATTGCTGGGCCACGGTTTCGTTGTAAGCAAAGCGCGAATACGGTGGTAAGAAACAATTGCCCCATTCCCCAGTTTTCACCAAGTGCTCCATTATTTTCACCATGAGCGCCTCGTAGTCGTCTTTAGAATACTGCTTGTTCAAAATGCAATATTTTCCTTTTTTCACACCCACAGAGCCGAAGCAGTTGGATGACCCCATCGAGAAAGAGCAGTAGGTCAGGTCCGATCCTTCTGGCCAATGATGGTCGGAAAAAAGCTGCCGATTTCCCTGTGTGCTGATGCATTCATAAGACCAAAACAACCAACCTGCGCCATCAATATCCATGTCGTGATCACACTTAACAGGTGCATTGGTCATGTATTTACACTCTTCCAACTCTTGGCCATCAAAACAATGGGAAGAATTTTTACAGTTTTTCAAGTGGTCACCCAGCACATTTTCACATTGCACTAAAAACAAATTCCGGCGTGGCGTTTCTTTCCCAACCTCTTTAAACTTTTGCAAAGTCTCGGGCCAGTTCGCCTTTGCTTCTGCAACTTTTTTCTCGTATTCCTCCTTGCTCAAGGCTTCATTGAAGAAATGGTATTTCTTGTTTCGAAGTCCACTGCTACCAAAGCACGATTCACAGCTTCGGCAGTCCACGCAGCCAAAACAGTCCGTCAAACTTTCACTCTCGCGGCAATACGCTGAGCCATAACATTTCACGCAGTCCAAGCACTCGTAACAGAGCTGCGATTCCAGCAAAAATAGGTTGTCATAACAATCAAAAGAACGCCACACAAAGCAGCCATAGGAACATTTCTCATTGAAGTCAGAAGTGAAGATCAAATAACAGTCTTTGTTTTGATACCCATAATTGGTGTAGTCACTGTTTTGATCCACCGCATTCACAATTCCAAGCTGGGGGACTTTCTTCATCAACTCATAAAACTGTTCAGCAAAAGGTCGGTTGAAGTCAAACTCCTGTGTAAAATCTGTGCCATTCCACTCGTCAGACCACCAACAGTCGCGGCAATAAAGAGTGAAGGGCTTATCTTCTGAATAAACGGACAGCATGGGCTTCTTACATTTGCCACAGTCACGTTTATAAAGGCTCCGTTCATTGCGGTAAGCCATGCGACGTTGCTGACGGCAGCCTGGGCACAGTACCGGCGCAGGAATACTGAACTTTTTACCCTGAAAAACGGGGGAAATTTGATCGAGGAGTTGAAGATCCCAATCTGCTATTTCAAAGTCTTGCGCGCAATTCTTACAGCTTTGTTTCATTTTAATAAACAGTTTCAAGATAACACTTCTCGCAGTATACAATCTTTGCCCGCTCCTCGCTATAAGTCGTCTGAATGGCCTTACTACACTTGCTGCAGCTGCGGTCAAAAAGCACATAGGGATTGTGAAGAGCAACTCGGTCGGCATGGCGAATGTCCGGGTGACGGCGGGGGAGCGGAACTTTCATGCGGCGGTAAAATGTCAGTTCCTGAGGAATGATTTTGTACTGGCGCCCAAGCACTTCGCCGGTGAGCACTTTTTCTAAAATAGTGTCGTCCACAGTGCGAATGTCCTTGGGAATTTGGCTGATCACGGTGCCCTCCAAACGCTCCACGGGTTTGTCGTACCAGTTCATTCCTTGGGCCAAGGCCTGCTCCTTGCTGAGTGGATAGTATTCCTGCGCCACGGTTTCGTTATAACCGAACATGGAAAGTTTGTAGTCCAAAAACTCGCCCCACTCGCCGGTCTTTTGCATGTGTTCAATAATGCGTGCCACCATTTTTGGATATTCCTCCGCGGTGTACTGCTTATTGAGGATGCAGTATTTTTTGCCCTTCAGTCCGGTGCATCCAAAACAATCGCTGCAATTGTGACATTCTTCGGAGTAATAAATGTTGCCTCCAAACCAAACTAAAAAGCCCGCCATGCACTTCTGCACACTGGTGGTCGAGCACATTTGATTACAAAATTCTACATCGCCGGGCGCGCTAAACGTGATGTCGTAGCTGCGCTTATTTTTGGGGCTGAAATTGGTGTATTTGCAGTCTTCACACTCCTTAATGTCGAAGCAAGTCTGGCAGTTTTTTGAGTTGTAAACATTGTCTCCACTGCAATTCTCACCCGCAAAAATCCGTGCCTCGCGGTGGGGTAAAGTGGCCTTCAAGTCGTCGAGTTTTTCCCGCAAAGTCGCCAATTTTTCAGGAGTTAAATATTCATATTCTTTTTGGAACGCCTCGAATTGCTCTTTGCCAACGTATTGATTGAGAATGCAGTATTCTTTGGACACCAGCCCAAAACAGGCGATGCAATTTTTGCACGACTGGCAGTTGTCTATCATGAGGCAATCCGTGCAATTGCGTGAGTTCATAAAGTAGCGACAGTTGTAGCAACGTTCACTGCCGATTCCTTCATAGCAGAGCTCGCAATTGTAAACCGCCAAACAGTCCACACAGTCCTTGCAATCCGCGATGTATTTTCCATACAGACAGTCTTCCGCGCCCCCGGATCCAAAAATCAAATACGTATTTTTTTGATTGAGTGCAAAGTTGCTGTAGGCACTATTTTCCGCATTCCGAGTAGTGAGCGCTGAATGCGGCACTGCCTCCAAAAGTTCCTTATATTGATCTGTAAAACTTCGATTGAAATCAAAGTCCCGCCCGTAACTCAGCGCATCCCATTTATCGCTCCACCATTCGCTTTGCTCGTAAACTTTATAGGGTTTATCGGGCGCATAGTTGGAAATAATCATCTTGCCGCTCAAATCACACTTGCGATGGTAAAGGCTCCGCTCATTTCGGAAAGCGAGGCGTTGCTGAAACCGGCAATAGAAGCATTTTGTGGGCGTGGGTATGGCAAAGTTCCTGCCGTCAAAACTAGGAGAAATTTCATCATAAAAGGCGAGGTCTTCAGGAGCAACTTCGAATGTTTTCTGGCACTGCTTACAGCTTGTCACCTTTAGCTTGTTAGATACTACAAAATAGCAGGGTGTTGTCAGACTTACAACAACGCGAAATTCTCGATTAGAGAGCTATTGGTGAGTAGCCAAATATTTGAACTCGTTTTAGACTTTAAAAATGAACAACTTTGCTTTTATTGATGCACATAACGTATATCGAGCCACTAAATCGGCTGGTTGGCAGCTAGACTGGGCTAAACTTTATACATATTTAAGAGACAAATATAAGATTAAAAGAACTTATATATTTTTAGGATACCTTCCTGAAAATGAAGATCTTTATAGAAGGTTAAAGAAAATAGGTTATGAACTTATTTTTAAGGAAGCCATCTCTGTTAATGGAAAGATTAAAGCTAATGTTGATGCAGAGCTTGTCTTGCAATCAATGATCGATTACCCCGAATACGACCAAGCTTTGTTGCTTAGTAATGACGGTGATTTTGCCTGTTTAGTCAGATACTTACTCGGAAAAAGTAAGTTTATGTTAGTCCTATCCCCAGATTACAGATTTTGTTCCCTGCTTTTGAAGAAAGCTTTTAACAAAAGGATACCCTCTCTATCTGATCTGAGGGAAAAACTCGAATATAAAAAATGAAGCCGCATGGCGCGGGACCAACCCCTTTGCGACGCGACTTCCTCATATAACAAGTCCATTTTACTTTTAGGTTTTAAAAAGTCAATAAACCGAAGCCAAATAACACTTCTCACACACAATCTTCTCTGGCCGTTCAGGACGGTAGTTGCTCGCCACCGGTGTTTTGCATTCCGCACAGGCTCGCGTCCACAAGAAAGGTGGATTACGATGTTTGATACGGTTTTTGTGGCGACAATTGTAGCAAAACAGTGGGGAAGTCAGACCCGTCTTTTCATAGAAAGCTTTCTCCTGCGGGATGATGCGATATACCTTGCTGCACTGCTTACAGGTGCCCGCTTCTCCAGTGGCATTATTGATGGAATTTTCTTCTTTCCATCCGTACCCACGCCGGGCCGCTTCCTCACGCGTGAGCGGAAAATATTCTTGAGCAATGGTCTCATTGTAGGCAAAAGGAGAGAAAGGAAAAAACTCGCCCCACTCGCCAGCCGCCCTCATTTTTTCAATGATTTGCGCGGCTAAAGCTTCATAGTCTTCCTTTGAATATTGTTTGTTGAGGATGCAGTACTCTTTATGTTTCAGCCCAATGCAGCCAAACAAATTCTTCGAGTAGTGACAGGAATCAGAATAGTCGGAAAAACTTATGGTCCATGAAAAATTACAACAGCGTACAAACGAAGCACTGAGACACACGCTTTGAGAATTATAAACCAGCTCGGTCCCCACGTAACTCACGTTGCAGTCGAGCACATCTTTAAAACTTTCCCCAAACGTGACATACATCGAATCTTTCCCATTCTTCGCGTCAAAGCACCACTGGCAATTTTGACTGTTGGATAGGTATCCACCCGTGCTGTTTTCGCAGTTGTTTATTTGCGCAAATTTAGTCGGCACGGTTCGCACCAGTTCTTGAAAACGGGCTTGCACGTCTGCATCTTGAATCTTTGGTAAAAGCTCCGCCACTTTCTTCTTATAGGCTTCTTCCGAATAAGGCTCGTTAAAAATATAAAAATTCTTATTCCTTAAACCTTTGCAGCCGAAACAATCGTGACAGCCGATCAAGTCATTCCCCAAAAAACAATCACTGCAGTTTTTGGAATCAGTAAGATAAAAACAATGGTAACAATTCTCGAGGTCCATGCATTCGTAGCAAAGTTCACACTTGTGCACGTACGAGCAGTCCACGCAATTTTTGCAGTACAGTTCAAAGTTGCTGTACATGCAGTCTTCGGAATAGCCACCACCAAAAGTGAGGTAGCAATTTTTATTTTGTTCTTCACAATTGGTGTAGTCGCTATTTTGTGAGTTGCGTGACAGCACGGCCACCCGCGGTACGCGATTCAGCAGCTCTTTGAATTGTTCAAAAAAAGGTCGATTCAAATCATAGCCTTGGCCATAGCCGCCGCCGTCCCAGGAATCACCCCAAAAACAATCTCCGCAGTACACAGGGAATGGAGTTGCCGCTGGGTACAGGGCCACCATATTTTTTTGACAGTGGTCGCAAGTCCTTTGGTAGAGCGAACGTTCATTCCGATGCGCCAGTCGTTTCAGCTGCCTTTCCTCCGGGCACAGCGTGGGCAGGGGCATGTCCATGCGTTTCAAGAAAGCCTGCTCCCATTCCGTGATAACAAAGGGTTTCCCGGTGACGCGGCAGTTTTGGTTTAAATTTGGCATCAATAAATCGCAGCTAAATAACACTTCTCACAAAAAACCCTTTCTTTTTTCTCAGGTCCATAAGTCGTAACAATGGCGGCCTTACACTGCGCGCACTCTCGATTCCACAGCTTACGAGGATTTTGGAGGGACTTTCTTTCCTTATGTCGACAACCGAAACACTTTTTTGGCACCGGCACGCCGAGCTCACGATAAAGTTTCAACTCCTGGGGGATTATTTTGAAATTCTTTCGGCACTCGCTACACGCCAAAATTTCATTCGTGATGCTGTCGGGTACGGCTGCAATGTCGTCGGCAAGTACTGCGGTCTGCGGCTGATATGAACGGGGATCTTCGTCCTTCCACTTAAAGCCTTTAGCCAGGGCTTCTTCGCGCGTGAGTTCATAGTGATCCATAGCCTTGGTTTCGTTGTAGCCAAAAGGGCTCAGCGCTGCAGGAAAAAACTCGCCATACTCGCCAGTTGCTCGCATTTTTTCAATGATCTGCGCGCGCAGACTTTCGTAAGCCTCCTTGCTGTATTGCTTATTCAAAATGCAATAGGAATGCCCCTTCAGCCCCATACTGCCAAAACAATTTTTCGTGGATTGGCAGTTGTCGCAGTATTCAAGCTGACTGCTTTGGTAACACAAATTACAGAACTTACTGAAGCTCAAATCGATCACCGCCTTCACCTCATAAATGAACTCACCATTGGCGCAGTGAGTCACATCCATTCCATCTTTCAAATGGCCAACTTCGTAAACGTGACGAGCGTCTTCAAGCTCACGCACATTGTATGAATGCTGAGCATTGCGGCAATTCGTGATGTAATTTCCACTTACATTTTCGCTGTTCTTAACCCACATTTCTGGCACAGGCACTTGCAAACGAAGCTCATCATATTTTCTTTGAAATTCGGCGCGAAAAGCCGGGTCCGTGTTGAGTTTTTTAAGTGTGCTCGCAAGCTCCTCCTCGCTCGCAGATTGGTTCAAAATCTGATGAGTCTTTTGCCTCAGTCCCACGCAGCCGATCAGTTGCGACGAGTTCCGACAGTCAAAACTTAAATACGAAAAGGATACACCCTGGCAATTTTCCAAATACGCGGAGCCGTAGCAATCATCACAGCTCGTACAGAAATAACAGCGCTCCATTTTTTGGCACAAATACAGGTCCAGACAGTCTTTCGCATAAAAAAGCCAATGGCTGTAATAAGAATTTTCACACTCCATGTACGAGCTGCCCATGTAGCAGTTTTTATTCTTGCCGCTGTGCACGGTGTAGTCGGAATTTTCGCTCTGTGTTTGAAAGCTCGCCACTCGCGGCACCCGCGCACGCATCTCTGCAAATTGCTCAATAAACGGCCGTGAAGGGTCAAAATCCACGCCGTATTGCAGCGGATCGAAAGCGTCACTCAAATAACAGTCCTTGCAGTACACAGGGAAAGGTTTGTCCTCCGAAAAGATCGCAATGATGACTTTTTTACACATCCCACATTCCCGCCGATAAAAATTTCGGTCATTTCGGAAAACCAGCCGCCGTTGATTCCGGCAATCGGGGCAGAACGTAGGGGCCGGCACATCAAACTTTTTCAAAAATTCAAAATCCGCTTCTTCCAGAGAGAAATTGCTTTGGCAGTTTTTACAGTTTGGCATCAGTAGACGTCTGCTAAATAACAGGTTTCACAATATACAATTTCCGGCCTCTCGGGGGAATAGCTGGTTTCGATTTCCTTTTGACACTTGTGGCAATTCCTCTTCCACAAGCGATAAGGGTTTCGGCTACGGAACCGCCGTTCGTGCCGGCATTTCCAGCAATTCTCAGGCTCCGGCAATCCCATACGTCCATAAAAGGCCTTTTCCTGCGGAATGACTTTGTAGGCTCTTCCACAGCTTTTGCAGCCGCCCTCAACTGCGGTCACTGCTTCGTCTTTCCACGTATAGCCCTTCGCCAAAGCAGCCTCCTTAGTCAGAGGAAAATGTTCATTCGCCAAGGTCTCATTGTACGCAAAAGGCGAAAGCCAAATCGGCGGAAACTCGCCCCACTCACCTGTTGCCTTCATATGTTCAATGATTCGGGGTAGCAGCGCTTCATACGCCTCCTTCGAATATTGCTTGTTTAAGATGCAGTACTGTTTATGGCGAAGTCCGATGGAACCAAAACAATTCTGCGCCGCATCCATACTGTCGCAGTAATAAATGTCTGAGCAACTGCGAATAAAACTACAAAAAGCAGAGTGTTGAGTATTCACCGTGGCGTGCATTTCATACAAAAGTTCCGCCTCTTTCCCGGTCATGGTGCAGTCCCACATGTCTTTTCCTTTCCACCCCGCGTTTATACAATAGTTGCAGTCATCCGCACCCATAACCAAGTCGAAAGAATGGTAGGAATTGTGCGCATTCTCCAAATAATTTCCCACGCAATTTTCGGAGTTGTTTATGCGTGCATACACGTAAGGCTGCGTCAGCCGCCAGGCATCAAACTTCTCTTTAAAGCTCCGGCCGCCATCTTTTAAAATCTCCGCCTTCACCCGTTCAAATTCCTCCTTGGAAACGGGTTCATTAAAAATGTGATATTCCTTATTTCGCAAATTTTTACAGCCGATACAGTTTTTACAATTCCGGCAGTCATCGAGGAAAAGCGAATCTTGGCACGAGATACAATCTTTGCAGAAAAAACATTCATACGATTTTTCACAGTCCACGCATTCGTACAAAAGTGAACTTTCAATGCAGCGCGTGGAGTCCAAGCTGTCTTTGCAGAAAAGCAAAAAACTACTGAAATAAATATCCTCACTATAAATACACGCAAAGGCCAAGTAGCAACTTTTGTTACCGCCGCCATACGTTATATAATCGCAATTTTCATTGGTCCCATCCTGGTGCATGGCATGGCGCGGAACCGCCCAGAACAGCTCTTTATATTGATCAAAAAATGGACGCGAGAAGTCATAGTCTCGTCCATAGTCCAGCGGATCCCAGGCGTCGCTCCACCAGACCGATTCCTCATAAACCTTCAATGGCTTGTCCGGCGAATAAAGCGAGAGCATTTCTTTTCCACTAAAGTCACAGGTTCGTTTGTAGAGATTGTATTGATTGCGAAAGGCCCAACGCCGTTGTGCACGGCACGCGGGGCAGTGAGTCGGTGCGGGAACATCCATGCGTCCATAAAAAACTTCATCTTCGGGTCGAATGGTGAAGGAGCTTTGGCAATTTATGCAGCTTTTCATAAAGTTTTGTCTTTAGGAACCTTGAGAAAAATCCCAAAACTAATAGCAACTAATATGGCGAGCGAAAACATGGCAAAACGATATTTATCTCCGCCATGGCTGGCAAAAACAAGCACCGTGCTGCTCCAAACTAAAGGTCCTAAAATGGAGGCAGCTCGTTCAAAAAGTACATAAATGCTGAAATACTCAGCCTGGCTCTCTTTAGGAGTAATTTCAGAATAATACGAACGCGAAAGTGCAAAAAGCGCACCAAAAGCAAATCCATTTAGCACGATGAGCACAGAGAAAAAGAGCGGCGCAACCGCCATACTAAACAGCCCCAGTAAAATAGCCCAGCTAAGTATTAAATACTTAATCGCTCGGTAACTGCTTTTAATCCAGCGCGCAAAAGCAGGGGCCAGCCAAGCACCTAGACATCCACAAATCAGGGCTACCACCATGGTCAGTGTTTTTTGTCGGTCGTCCATGCCAGCGACTTCTTCTAAATAAAGGCCTACAAAAAGTTGAAGCGTCAAAATGGCGTCTGCGAAAAAATAGTAAGAAAGCAAATAGGCAAGTACTCCACGTGTTTTTAAAACTTTCTTTAAACTGCCGGTAAAATTAAACCTTTCAGTCAAAGGCGTCGGTGCTCTTTTATCTTTCAGAAAAAGCAAGCTTGGCAGCGCAAAAATTAAAAACAAGCCTGCAGAGGCGAAAAAAGTGGCTCCACGTCCACTTTCTCCAAGTAAGTTCATACTTCCTTCTGCCAAGGGCAGAACTAGCAAAATCCCAATCATGTTCCCCAATTGTCCGAAGCCCATTCCCATCCCAGAGACTTGGTCAGCTGTTTTTTTAGCCGTAAAGTCTTGAATGAATGCATTGTAAAAAGAAAAACTTCCTTGAAAAAAAAGTTGAAAAAAGAAGTAAAAGAGCAGCACGGTAAATCCAAGTGTAGTGGTGAAGGGGAACTTCATGGCCAACCAACCCAATATGCCCAAACTCAAAATGGAAAGAAGGGTGAAAACCCTTAAGAAGAGGATCCTTTTACCTGTCCTATCCGAAAAATGACTCAAAAAAGGCAAAGTCAAAAGCAACAAAACCGTGGAAGCGACCGTAGCAATGCTCACCCAAAAATCTGAGAATCCGTGGTCGGAAACCAGCCAAAGACTGAAATAAAAAGAAACGTTTACAAACGCAAGCGAGTTAGCGAAGTCGTAGAGAACCCAGAGGGAATAGTTACGGTTTTGCATGGCCCGATTCTAGCACTCCTTTTAAGCCAATGCAGCAGCCAAAGCCTTGTCAAAAGTCAGAACGGGAAGTTCCAGTTCTTTTGAAAGGTGAATCAGTGAAACGTCGACGTAAGAAAAGCTATGTGGTCCCAGGTTACTATAAAGTGCCAAGACGCCGTCTAAATAGGCCTCATCAAGTTTATAAATTTCAAGATGATTTTCTCCCGAAAGCAATTGTTTGCCTAGGCTCGACGCAACGCTGGTAGAAACTTTCCTATTCAGGATGCTGATAAATTCTTGAAACACCAAAAAAGAAACAATTTTAGTCTGTCCTCTGTACGTCTCAGCGGCCTCCACTGCTGCTGCATGATGCACATCGTTTGATTTAAAAAAAGCGACAAGAAAGGAGGTATCAAGAATCACCATATAAGCTGTCGTCAATATGTTCGGATAAAGAAGGGTCACCATCTGACCACTTGAAGGCAGTTAAATCGGCAAGGTCGGTTTGCTTTTTTATGCAGGTTTCAACTTGTTCCATCATCACTTCCCGTATCCAGCCAGCCAAAGGCTGACCCTTTTTTAGGGCGATTTGCTTCATTTGTATGTACACCGGAAGCGGAAAATAAACCTGAGCAGCTTGTTGTTTCATAAATACAGTTACATGTACTGTTAACAGTATAACATTCGTTTATACCTCAATCAAGCCCCCTCTTCCATTCCCCAGGTTTTACAGGTAAAATTGGCGTACTTTATGAAAGTTCTACTACTCGCAGCCGGCCGCAGCCGACGCGTAAAACCCATTGAAGATAAAAATTTCCTGAAATTTGCAGGGCGAACTTTGCTCGAACACCAACTCGATACGCTCAAACGCGTAGGACTGACTGACTTGGTGATTGTGGGCGGCGCGCACAATCTTGAAAAACTCCGAGAACTCGCTGCACCCTACGAAGCGCAAGTGGTGGAACAAAAAAATCTCGATGAAGGCATGGCGGGCGCTGTGCTGACCATGGAAAAAATCCTCAAACCCGGTGAAAGCCTCCTGGTGGTGAGCAGCAATGATGTGTTGGCGCAAAGTGCTTTCGAAGCCATGATCAAAGCTCAGGAATCCGAGTCGGACGCTTATTTGCTGGCCTACGAAGTGAAAGAATATTTTCCCGGCGGTTATTTGAAAGTCGACGGCAAACGCATCACGAGCATTGTGGAAAAACCGGGCGCCGGAAATGAACCGTCCAACTTGGTGAACATCGTGGTGCACGCATTCAAGCAGCCCGAAACGCTTTTTGCGGCGCTCAAAAAAGTGGACAGTGCAGGCGACGACCATTATGAAACGGCCCTACAATCTTTGATGAATGGCCAGCACTTCGAAGCCGTGCCCTACAGTGGTTTTTGGCAGCCCGTTAAATTTCCGTGGCACATTTTAGACCTGATGCAGTTCTCATTTAAAGTCATGGGTAGCCAAATCGACCCCACTGCGGAAATCGCAAAAACGGCCATCATCAACGGCCCCGTTCGCATTGAAGCCGGCGTAAAAGTTTTCGATCACGCCGTGATTCAAGGCCCCGCGTTCATCGGAAAAAATTCCGTGATTGCCAACAACGCCCTCGTCCGGCAGTCCATGATCGGTGAGCGCTGTGTGGTGGGCTATTCCACCGAACTCGCACGCTCCTTCATTGGCGACGACTGCTGGTTCCACAGCAATTATGTGGGCGACACCGTGATGGGCGACGACGTGAGTTTTGGTGCCGGAGCCGTGTGCGCTAACCTACGCCTCGACGAAAAAAACATTGGCGACAGTGGCCGCAATAAACTCGGCCCCATCCTCGGCAGCCACATCCGCGTGGGCGTTCAAACCAGCCTCATGCCGGGCGTCCGTATAGGTCCCAATTCCCAAATCACTTCCGGCCTCACCATTGCAGAGGACATTGAAGAAGCTAAATTCGTCACCGGAAAAATCGAACTCACCATCAAAGACAACAAAGCTGTACTCAATCCCGAAGCGCGCAGTAAGATGAAAGGGAATCTATAGTGCGCTAGACGCCGTAATTTGGGAAGAATCTTTTCTGTTTTGTTACCACGGTCCAAACGCCGTCGCCCTGGCTCAAATAGGGCTTCGATGACAGAGTCCCCAAACTTTTCTTAATGGCCTCTCGACAAAGGTTCCTTGCTTCAACGCAGACCTCTTCTCTGAGTCCCGCAGCCAAGGCCAAGTTACCTTTGGGCGGCATGGGCTTTCCTAACAGAATATCCACAGCAACAATAACCGGCTGAATATGTGTTTTAGAAAATGAATCTGGCCCCTCTTCTCGGTACATCCCATCATTTTCGAATTCTCCAGTGTAGAACTTATACACAGGTTTTTGAGGAGAAGGTTCCTTTAGTGAGGCAAGTCCACTCTTAATGGCCTCTCGACAAAGGTTCCTTGTTTCAACGTCGACCTCTTCTCTGAGTCCCGCAGCCAAAGTCAGGTTATCTTGGGGCGTCATGGGCTTTCCTAACAAAATATCCACAGCAAGAATCGCCGGCTGAATATGTGTTTTAGAAAATGAATCTGGCCCCTCTTCTCGGTACATCCCATCATTTTCGAATTCTCCAGTGTAGAACTTATTCATAGTTTTATTGTTCAAATTCTATATCTCCATTGATCGTGCACTGGCATCCCAAGCGAACGTCAGGTCCCGCGCCACGGGCTTCGAGGGTAAACTCTTCTTGCTCCGTCTTTGGGCCGATGTTTTCAGCTCCACTGCGGATCTGAATCAGACAAGTTGAGCAGATTCCGCTTTCGCAGCCAAAGGGTACGTCCAGTCCTTCCGTTTGAGCCACGTCTCGGAAGTTGGCACCCACCGCACACTGCGCAGTAGCTCCAGTCGACTTATTGGTGATTTTTGGCATAAGAGTTAAGTTACATATAAAACATCATTTCTTTGCTTATGTCAATACCCTCGATAGCCTGATCCACAAGTGGCTCTTTGGCTAGCATGGGCAGTTCGTCCTCGTAGGTCGGACGCGATTCTTTGTAGTAGACCCCAATGTTGATCTTATCGCCCCATTCCTCCGCCTTTTCAAACGCCATGGCGCGGTTCGTAGGATCATAGCCGGGTTCATTTTCGAGCTTGCGAATACGTTCTTGGTACCATTGGTACGTGTTCACTTTGTTGAAGGTCACGCAGGGTTGCAAAACATCTATGAGTGAAAATCCTTTGTGTTGAATTCCCTCCATGATCATTTTCTTCAAATGCATAATATCCCCGGCGTATCCGCGTGCGAGGAAAGTTGCGCCCGATGCGAGTGCAATTCCCAGCGGCCGAGCCGCCATTTCAATCACTCCTTCCGGCGTGCTCTTGGTTTTAAATCCATGGTCGCTCGTAGGCGAGGTTTGCCCCTTTGTAAGCCCGTAAACCTGATTGTTCTGCACAATGTACGTGAGGTTGAAATTGCGTCGTGAGCTGTGAACCAAGTGCGCCATCCCAATTCCATAGCCGTCTCCGTCTCCGCCAATCACGATCACATTCATTTTGTGGTTTGCAATTTTCATTCCGGTTGCCACGGGCAGCGCGCGTCCATGCAGGGAGTGAAAGCCGTACACTTTTATTAAATGCGGTGTTTGTGATCCACATCCAATTCCAGAAACAATCATCGTTTCTTCCGGGTCGAGTTTGAGTTCAAACAGCGCCTGCTTCAGCGCCACTAAAATTCCAAAGTCACCACAACCCGGGCACCAGTTGCATTTGGAAGCGGTGTCCAATTCGGTGACTTTCTCCAGCATTTTTAATGATTTGCTCATGCTCCTAGGGTGCTATGAATTTTAACAAGAATCTCGGCCGGATTCAAAGGCCGTCCGTCGTAACGCAGCAATCTATCGGTAATATCCACGCCCGTTTTTTCACGAATCACGCCGCCCATTTGTCCTTCGGAATTGTTTTCCACCAGCACCATCTTTTTCGCCTTTCCAAGGATCGCCGCCACTTGCTCGTTAGGGAAGGGTAGCACGATTTTAATCTGTAAAAAGTTCACTTTCTGGCCATTCTCATTCGCCACTTCCATCGCTTCCAAAATCGGTCCTTTCGTAGAACCCCATCCAACCAGCGTCAAATCTGCATCCGCAGGTCCGTGCAATTCGCACATCTCCACGTCGCTCAAATATTCCTTCTTCAGCGTCTCCAATTTCTTCGCACGTTTGTCCACCATTTTGATGCGATTCTCCGCCCCCTCGTCCAAATCCCCGTCTTCTTTGTGCTCATCCGTAGAAACCGCGTACACCGTGTTTGGGAAGCCAGGCCTTGTGCGTCGCGACACACCATTTTCCGTGAATTCAAAACGTTTATAGTCACCTTGTTTCAATTTTTCCGCGTCCTCCATCGTCATCAAAAGTCCGCGGTCCACTTTATATTCGTGAGTGAACGGCGCCACGCTTTGCACGGATTCTCCCAAATATTTATCGGTCAAAATCATGCACAGCATTTGATATTTATCAGCCGTATTAAACGCTTTCAAAGTCATTTCAAAACATTCCGTCACATCACCCGGCAAAAAGATCACGCGAGGGAATTCACCCTGCGATGCGTGCATCAAGAATCGTAAATCGGCCTGGTCGGTCCACGTAGGTAAACCCGTTGATGGCCCCGGACGCTGCCCTTCAATCACCACGAGTGGCGTCTCCGTAATTCCGGCCATTCCCAGTGCTTCCACCATCAGTGAAAATCCTCCTCCAGCGGTGGCCGTCATCGCGCGCACACCCATGTGAGCGGCTCCAATGGCCATGTTAATCGCAGCGATTTCGTCCTCCGCGTGCTTCATTACAATATTGTGTTTCACTCCATATTTCGCAATCACCAGCATCACGGTTGTCACCGGTGTCATCGGGTAGGCCGCCATGAATTTCACCCCGGCTTTAAGTGCGCCGAGCGCAATCGCCTCATTACCAGAAATCACCATGCGGGGCGCCGCATTCTCCACAACTGCAATCGTTTTTTTAAACGGTTCTTTGTAATTCGCAGCCACGTAGTCAAATCCGGCTTTCGCCACACTTACGTTGAACCCAACCACGTCCGCACCTTTGCGTTCAAAAGTCGTATTCAGCACATTTTCCACCGGCGCAAATCCGAGTCCCATGATTCCAAAACTCGCGCCCAGGGCCACGGTGTTTCGCATCACTCTGTCTGCATTGAGTTCTTTCGTGATCCGCGCCATGGGCACCGAAACCAAGTTCAATCCCGGGTATTTCGTCGCATCCAAAACCACGGTTTCTCCATCATAAATAATCACACCACCTTCACTCATTTGTGGCGCATTCAAATCAATAGTTTCCTTATTCAAGGCCAACAAAATATCAATTTTTTCGCTGTGTGCTCCCACCGGTCCAACCGAGGTTCGCACTTGTGCCGTATTGTGTCCTCCACGAATCAGCGACGGATATTCCACATATCCAAACACATTCAGCCCACCGCGAGCACAGGCCCGGGCAAACATTTGTCCCATGGTGGTGATTCCGTATCCGGCCTCTCCGCCCACGAGCCACGTCAATGGTTCATAAATACTCTTCATGCCTGTGCATTCTACAGGCTAAATCAATTGTTTGCCATCCCCAATCTGAATCAGATGAATCACATTCACCGGGCAAACGCTCGCCGCATCCATATTCACCTGAAAATCCGCCTCCGCAATGGCCAATTCCTCCCAGCCATCTTCGCCAATTTTTGACCCAATCACATCCGAAAGCCCGTCCATCACGCTCATTTCCCAAAACTCCGGCGCCACCGCTGCACACGCCGTGCATCCAATGCAATTCGGCCGGTCATGACGGATTTTGTAGGTTTTATCGGCCATTGTTTCGATCTTTATAAATCATCCTCACCGCCTCCGGATACGCCTTCTTTTCCAGCTCCAAAACCTTGGCCCGCAAACTCTCCGGCGTTTCACCCGGTTCAATGGCCACTTTCTCCTGTAAAATCATCGCTCCGCTGTCTACGCCGATGTCCACGTAGTGAATGGTCATGCCGCTTTCTTTTTCGCCGTTCGCCAGCACGCCCTCGTGTACTTTCATGCCGTACCATCCATTGCCGCCATACTTGGGCAAAAGCGCCGGATGCACGTTGATGATGTGCCGTGGAAAAGCGCTCACAAACACCGGTGTAAGAATTTTCATGTACCCGATGAGGCAGACCAAATCCACGCCCGCTTCTTTCATGAGTTGCACCAATTCTGCATCATATTCTTCTTTGGATTTCCCCTTCGCACTCGCAAAAACCGCCTTCACCCCGCGCGTCCGCGCCTTTTCCAAAACAGGGGCATCCTCCAGATTAGAAACCACCAAAACTACTTCAATGTCGGGCATCTTTCCTTCATCCATCTCTTTGTAGATGGCACTGAGGTCGGTCCCGTTACCAGAGGCGAGTACGCCGAGTTTAAAGGTCATTTTGCGCACGGGTTTTCTCCAATCTTAAGTAGTCCCATCCTCGCCGAAACCGCTTGTCCCGTTGGGGTCATCGCAAGTCCGCCGAGAGCCGTTTCACGAATCTTAGGAGACATGAGGTCGCCCACTTCACGCATCGCGCGCACCACTTCGTCGAAGGGTACAAAACTTTCGATTCCCATCACCGCCATGTCGCTGGCCGCCATGCTGAACACCGCGCCGATTCCGTTTCGCTTGATGCAAGGCACTTCCACGAGTCCGCCGATCGGGTCACACGCGAGTCCAATCATATTTTTTAAAGCGAGTGAGGCTGCATGCAAACTCATCTCCGGCGTTTTGCCACGCACTTCCGTAAGAGCTGCAGCCGCCATTGCGGTTGCGCTTCCCACTTCTGCTTGGCATCCTCCCGCCGCGCCCGAAAGCGTAGCGCTGTTCGCAATAATCACTCCAATGGCCGAAGCCGTTAGCATCATCTCCAGCATTTGTTGACGGTTGAGCCCGAGTTTGTGTTTCGCTCCGTAAATCACACCTGGCAAAACGCCCGCCGCGCCTGCGGTAGGGAAGGCCAAGATAACTCCCATACGCGCATTGTTTTCCCCAGTCGCAACCGCCCCGAGCATCGCGCGCACCGCGGATTCATTCAATAAAAGTCCATCGGCCCATTCGGGAAAATCCTTCACGGCTCGTGCCAATTTTGGCGTTGAATTTCCCACCATTCCACTCTTGCTCAGCTCCGGATTCTCAATCGCCGCCTCGATTCCATCAAAAATAACCTGCAAACGTGTATCCAGTTTCGACATGATTTCCTCCTCACGTTGATTCGAGAATTGTTTTTCGTAGCTCAACATCACCTGCCAAATCGGCATTTTGTGCTCGTGGCAACGGTCGAGCAGTTCTTTCGCGTTGTGGAAAATGTATGAAGCAGCCAAGGGAAAAGGGGGTTAGGAAAGTTTTTCCAAGGAGCGGACAAATAGAATACCCTCTTCCTTCTCGAGATCCAAGATCTCCGCCAAAGTAAGAGCTTTTTCAATGCTCAGCACGCTGAGCACCTTATTTTCAAAAGCCAAATAACAGCTCTGCATATTCACAATCCGAATGCCTTTGTGTCCCAAATATCCCGTCACTTTCGCCAGCATGCCCGGAAGGTTTTCGTTCTCCACCACCAGGGTGAAAAATTGTTCCGCGCTGTTCCCTGTAATATGCACATCAAAACTGTTGATTTGATTCATCACCACGCTGCCCCCTCCTATAGAAGAGCCAATCACCACGGTTTTTCGTCGAGGATTCTCTAAAGTGATTCGCACGGAATTGGGGTGGTAACCCGCGCCCAAGTCTCCCGGTTCAAACTCATATTTCAGTCCAATTTCATCTGCAATTTCAAACGAAGTTTTGATACGCGCGTCGTTGGGGGAGAACTTCATAACGCCTCCCAAAAGTGCCCGATCCGTAGCATGCCCTTTATATACTTCTCCAAAAGATCCGTGCAGCAAAAAGTGCACCTTAGTAGGAGTTGCATCAAAAATCGCTCTCGCAAACTGACCTATTTTAGCTGCCCCGGCAGTATGAGAACTGGAGGGGCCCACCATGATTGGACCAGCTATATCGAAGAGTGAGAAGGTGGTCATAACGGGTTAAGGCTCCCAAATTATGAATTAAAATACTTTTTTTAGCAAGAAAATCAAAATACCACTCCAGATTAAAATTAGCCAAGCTGAAACAATTTCTTATTCAAGTCCATTACAGAAACTTGATAAGCCATGCCGCGGCACGTATATTGATTTGAAACGCTGAAGTCGACGCCAACGGGACACGACGGCGCCAACACAGAATAAGCAACGTTTCACCGCTCATTCAAAAATCGAAACAGAAACAAAAAGTTCTTTTACCTTCAACGGCTTCTACTTTACCCTGGTGATCCTGATTGGATTGCCCACGAGACTCAGACTCTCACCCTCCACTCTGTGGATCTCGTTTCATTCCCTGCTTCGGCACAGTGACTAGTATCCACGCCAAGAGTAGCCCCGGTCCGGCCCTAAAGTCGACCAAAGTACAGTAGATGAAAAATAAAAATAGAAAGAGTTCATCGCCTTTCACAGAACCGACCTTTCCCTCACTATGAGGCCAGCGCCCGAAATTGGCGCCTGAGTCCTCGAGAGAAAAGTCGGTTTTTTTATTGTCCGGAAAGTTTATCTAGAAGGCTATGCCCTTTCAGGTAAAAACAATCTACCCTGAAACAATTTTGTGTTCATGTCCACGACAGAAACTTGATAAGCGGTACATCGCCACGTATATTGGTATGAAACGCAAAAACAAAACGTTTCACCGCCCATTCAAAACTCAGACAAAAACACGTAGGTCCCTTTGGGACAAAAGTTACTTTACCTTAAACGGCTCTGCTTTACGCTGGTGGTCTCGACTAGATCACCCATGAGAGAGAAAGACTCTCGTATCGTTCTGTGGTTCTTGCTTTCACTCCCTGCTTCGGCACAGTGACCTGTATCCACGCCAAGGACAGCCCCGGTCCGGCCATAAAATCGACCGAAGTACAGCAGATGAAAAACAAAAACAGAATGGAGTTCGTCACCATTCACAGAACCGACCTTTCCCTCACCATGAGGCCAGCGCTCAGAAATTAGCGCCTGAGTCCTCGAGAGAAAAGTCGGTTTTTGATTGCTCGCCAAAGGCGAGTTTGCTCCTGTTATTTCACAAACGGATTCACAAACCGTGCTTTGTCACCCAAGGCTTCTTCAATGCGCAGCAATTGATTGTATTTCGCAATTCGGTCGGAGCGGCTGGCAGAACCGGTTTTGATTTGACCGGTTTCAAGTGCCACGGCAAGGTCGGCGATAGTCGTGTCTTCGGTCTCACCGCTTCGGTGCGACATCACGGCTTTCCAACCCGCAGTTTGGGCCATCCTCACGGCTTCCATCGCTTCCGTTAGGCTTCCGATTTGGTTGACCTTCACCAGAATGGAATTGGCACAGTTTTCGTCGATCGCGCGCTTCAAAAACTTCGTATTGGTCACCAGAAAATCATCTCCCACCAATTGCACACGTTTTCCCATCTCTTCGTTGAGTTTCTTCCAGCCCGCCCAGTCGTTTTCCGCGAGGCCATCCTCCAAAGAAACAATGGGGTATTTAGTGAGCCAGCTTTCCCACATGGCAATCATTTCATCTGAAGTTTTAGCACCCGCACCGCTTTTGGCGAATTCGTAATGGCCATCTTTCCACAGCTCGCTCACGGCCGGATCGAGGGCAATTCCAACCTGGGAACCGGCCTTATAACCCGCGGCTTCAATGGCCTTGAGCAAAAACTCGAGGGGTTCTTCGTTGGTCTTACAATTTGGCGCAAATCCCCCTTCATCTCCCACTCCGGTTGAGTGGCCATTCTGCTTCAAAATCTTTTTGAGCGCATGGAAAATTTCCGTTCCCCAGCGTAAAGCCTCTTTAAAAGAAGGCGCACCGATTGGCATCACCATAAATTCTTGAAAATCCACACTGCTGTCGGCGTGCGCGCCCCCGTTTATCAGGTTCATCATGGGCATGGGCAGCAACGTTGCAGCGGGGTTGAGGTGTTGCCACAGCATCACGCCTTTTTCGTTGGCGGCAGCGTGGGCAGCAGCCAGGGAAATCGCCAAAATGGCATTCGCCCCGAGTCGACTTTTGTTCTCCGTTCCATCAAGTGCAATCATTTTGTGGTCGAGGGCCGCTTGATCTTGGCTATCCATGCCAAGTACCGCGGGTGCCAATTCAGTTTCTACGTTGTTCACCGCCTTCAAAACACCTTTACCACCGAAGCGGCTGTCTCCATCGCGAAGTTCACACGCCTCGTGTTCGCCGGTGGACGCACCGCTGGGAACAATCGCCCGCCCAAAACCTTTTTCAGTAGTCACTTCCACTTCAACGGTTGGGTTGCCACGGGAATCCAAGACTTCTCTGGCGTGTACACGGGTGATACGAGACATAGGTGGGCGTTAAGGCTGAAATTGGCCCTACTATTTCATGGACTAGGCACGCTGCGCAAGCTTTGTTAGAATGCGCCCGCACTAACAAAAAATTATGGATATTACATGGCACGGACACTCCTGTTTCACTATTAAGGGCAAGGACGCCACGATTGTGACAGACCCCTTCGAAGGACTCGGAGTGAAACTCCCTAAACTGAAGGCAGACATTGTGAGCGTGAGTGGGGAAGGCGAAATCGCAGAAGTGGACGGAGATCCAAAAGTGCTCGATTGGCCTGGAGAATTTGAAGTGTCCAATGTGGCCATTGAAGCGCTCTGTCCCTTGGGGGAAAATTTCAGCATCTTCATCTTTGCTCTGGATGGAATCAAGATCTGCCACCTGAGCTATTTGTCTCACGAATTAACAGAAGAGCTTATTGATCAGATTGGAGAAGTGGATGTGCTTATGATCCCGGTAGGGGGGTCTGAGGTTTTGGATGGAAAGCTTGCCCAAAAAGTGGTGGAAGCCATTGAGCCTCGAGTGGTCATCCCTATGCTCTACGCAGCGACGGATACCAAGCTCAACATTGGTGGAGCGGCGGAATTTTTGAAGGCGATGGGGAAGACCCAAACTGAACCTGTTGAAAAATTCTCTCTTGGAGCTCGCAGCAGTCTTCCTGAAGACCGAATGGAGTTTGTGCTGCTCGCTCCTAAGCTTTAAATTGGGTTCACCTGTTAAAGAGCCATAAGAGCGCTGGTCGGATTCATCCGATACACGCCCTTTTGAGCGTAGGGGAATAAAAAATGCATCATTTTGGTTACTACGCTTCGTCTTCCGGCCATATACATGCGGGAAGTAGAGACATGAAACTTCTTACGAGTTTTTCGTACAAACATTAGAGTGGTGGTAAAAGGATTCAACAAAACTGACGACTAAAACAGACAGGAAAGTTCGCACCCTCCGGGGCACAGGCCTTCGGCAAGTGTCAGTACATGCGTATCACGGCCGTGACCACGCCTTGTACTTCAAGATATTCATCCGGGTGAATATCGGAATAATCAGGGTTTTCTGCCTCGAGCCACACTTGGTGGTCTTTTTTGCGATAACGCTTAACTGTATTTTTACCGTCTACTAGGGCCACTACAATATCACCGTCTTTAACCGTGATTTCTCGGTTAGCGATAACAAAATCTCCTTCCAAAATACCTGCATTTATCATGCTGAGGCCGGAAACTTTAAGGGCAAAAGAACCCTGGGGTCGTTTTAAGAAATCATTTCCCACTTCAAAGTAAGAAATCACATGTTCTTCACTCAGCACCGGTCCTCCGGCAGGGATCATGCCCAGCAAAGGAATACGAGCCATATTAGAGGCAGCTTCCAGTTTATCTTTTACTGAACTCAACAGGCCAATTCCACGAGGCGTATCATCCTTAGAAAGATACCCTTTTTCTTCAAGAGCCTTCAGGTGCTTTAAAATACTGTTGTCGCTGCTGACACCGAAATGTTCGCGCATCTCACGAAGCGTAGGGGATTTCCCCATCTTCATTTGATACTGCTCAATGTATTTGAGCACCGCTTCTTGTTTTTCTGTCATCATAGGTAGATGGGTGAGTGTACGCTCACATCGTAGGTGAGCACGCTCTCACCGTCAAGTCTCGCCTACGGGGTTTCACTTGACGTGGGTGAATCTTAATCGACTTGTATCGAGTGTTTAACCATATTGGTGCCCCCGGGCGGAATTGAACCACCATCTTATCCTTAGGACGGATTTGTTCTATCCGTTGAACTACAGGGGCACTGCGGAACTCTAGTGGATTTCAGACAGAAGTTCAAATATTGCAAGCCGTCGCTTTCGTGATAAGATCAATGCTTAACAATATTTTATGAAGCACAATGAAGGCTTTGCTCCACTGCGAAAATTAGCCCCACTGGTCCTGCCACTTCTTTTGACGAGATGTGCAAAGCCGGACGCAGAAGTTATGGATGATATTCACGCAGCTGTTCAAGAGGTCTATGATCGCGAATTAGCGAACCAAGAACCCATGGAGTGTCAGGCTGCTAATTTACTCATTGGTGGTGTTCTTGATGGAAGAGGCTATGAGAGGGATGAGGACAAGTATGTAGCAAAGGGAGCGGTAGTAAACACCTATATCTCTGATAACAGCATCTCCGTGACGGGCAATACCGAAGAAGGAGACTTGATCATGATGAAAATGGCGGCTTGCAAAAATGACTGACAAAGTTTTGCAGTCCGTAAGGCTTTTCGCTAGCATGCATCCATGAACGAACCGACCCCCATGATGCAGCAGTACCAAGCCATAAAGGCGGAGTGTCCGGGTGCGATTTTGTTTTTTCGATTGGGGGATTTTTACGAGATGTTTGGCAGCGATGCGATTGAGGCGGCGAAGATTTTGGAGATCACACTGACCTCACGCGACAAAAAAAGTGAAAACCCACTGCCGATGTGCGGAGTGCCTTACCATAGCGCTGAAAACTACATCGCGCGGTTGACGAAGGCCGGAAAACGCGTGGCGATTTGCGAACAAATGTCGGACCCAAATTTACCGGGAATTGTGGAGCGAAAAATCGTGCGCATCGTGACGCCGGGAACCACTTACAGCGAGCAGGTTTTGGAACAAAAACGCAGCCGATTTGTGTTCGCGCTCTTCCCTAAAAAAGACTATTTCGGATTCGCATTTGCAGATTTGAGCACGGGCGAATTTCATGCTGCGGAATTGCAAGGCGAGGAGGATTTGAAGACGGAATTTTTGCGCCTGCAACCAGCGGAAATCGTTTTGTGGCGAGAGCACTATGACGACCCTTCTATTCGCACCCTGCTCGCGGAACTCACCGACGTTCCCGTTTCGCCCTGTGACTTTTATGAAGAGGCGCACACGCTCCTAACTCGCAGCTTTAAAATAACCACGCTGGAAGTGTTTGGAATCGCCTATTTGCCCTTCGCCATTCAAGCCTCCGGAATCCTGCTTCGCTACCTCATCGACACGCAAAAAGAAGGACTCGGCCACATTGACCGCATAACGGCGTATCACCGCGAAACTTTCATGCCGCTGGACGAAGCCACCATCCGTAATTTGGAACTTTTTTCCACGCTGCGTGGTGAGCAAGAATCCGGCACGCTGCTTTCTATTTTGGATCAAACGGAGACCTCCATGGGCGGCCGTTTGATGCGCCGCTGGATTGCCGAGCCGCTCCTAAAAAAAGACGCCATCGAAGCCCGCCACTCGGCCGTGGAAAACCTGATTCAAAACGAAGACATCCGCCATCCGCTTGAGGAGGAATTGAACGGACTCGGCGACCTCGAACGTCTGATGGGACGCCTGAGCGGAAGCACCGGAAACGGCCGCGATCTCATTGGCCTCGCCGATGCGCTTCAGCGTCTGCCCAAGATTCAATTTCTTCTAAAATCTGCCACCGCGTCTCTCTTGCTCGGCCTTCAAAAAGACCTCGAACCGCTCGATTCCCTGGTGGCGCTGATTCAAACCGCCATTACCGAAGAACCGCCGCTGCGTCTCACCGAGGGCGGGCTGATTAAAACCGGCTTTCACCCGGGCCTCGACGAACTCCACAACCTGATGAAGGACGCAAAATCCGCACTGCGCCGCATTGAGGAACAGGAAATTGCGGCCACGGGAATTCACACGCTTAAAGTCAGTTTCAACCGCGTGTTTGGTTACTACATTGAGATCAGCAAAGGCAAGCTCGACCAGGTTCCCGCGCACTACATCCGCAAGCAAACTTTGGTGAATGGCGAGCGCTACATCACACCTGAGCTCAAGGAATACGAAGAAAAAGTGCTCACCGCCGAAGAACGCAGCAAGGCGCTGGAGCATGAACTCTTCCTAAACGTGCGCTACGAAGCGCTCAAAAACATTCGCGCCATTAAAGAAAATGCAGCCGTGCTCGCCCAACTCGACACGCTGCTTTCCTTCGCCAAGGTCGCCCGTCACAACCGCTACGCAAAGCCGGAATTCACAAACCATGCCGCGCTCGAAATCGTGAAAGGCCGCCACCCGGTGGTGGAAAAACAGACCTTTGAACAATCGTTTGTTCCCAACAATGCCAGTTTCCGCGCCGACGAACAGGAAGTGCACCTCATCACCGGTCCCAACATGAGCGGAAAATCCACCTACCTCCGCCAAGTGGCGCTCATC
This sequence comes from uncultured Candidatus Peribacteria bacterium, assembly GCA_965230905.1. Taxonomy (GTDB): domain Bacteria; phylum Patescibacteriota; class Gracilibacteria; order UBA1369; family 2-02-FULL-48-14; genus 2-02-FULL-48-14. The sequence continues at coordinate 235,305 of OZ246396.1, read as the reverse complement.
GTACTCATGGCGCAAATCGGCAGCTTCGTTCCAGCTGAATCCGTGCACATGCGCGTTTTCGACCGTATCTTCACTCGTGTGGGCGCCAGCGACAACCTGATGCGCGGCCAATCGACGTTCATGGTGGAAATGCAGGAATCGGCCTTTATCCTCAACCACGCAACGGCTCGCAGCCTAATCATCCTCGACGAAGTGGGCCGAGGAACCAGTACCTACGACGGACTGTCCCTGGCCTGGGCGATTTTTGAACACCTCCACGACGCCGTCCGCGGATTCACCCTCTTCGCCACGCACTACCACGAGCTCATTCAACTTGCGGAAAAACTCCCTCGCGCCAAAAATTTCTGCATCGACGTGCAAGAAACCTCCAAGGGCGTGCTCTTCCTTCACCAGATCAAAGAGGGCGGAATCGACAAGAGTTATGGAATCGAAGTGGCCCGCCTGGCTGGCTTACCAGCCGCGCTCATTGAACGCGCCAAAGACCTGCTGCACAACCTGGAAAACGAAAAAATCCAAGCAGGCAAAAAAGTCCCCGAAAATCAGCTGGACCTCTTCAACCGTGCGCACGCCTCCGCCCGCGAACCTGGAAAAATCACGCACCCTGCACTCGAACGTCTCAAAACCATGGACCTAAACAGCATGACCCCGCTCGACGCGATGAATGCGCTGAATGAGTTGAAAGGAATTAAGGGCTGAGTATTTACTTAAATTATAGAATTATGTATAATTTACATATAAAACTTATATAAATTATGAATACAACTATTTCTATAGATAAAGAAATCCGTGATAGGGCGGCCACTCGTGCAAAAAGAGAAAAAATCTCAGTGAGTGCGATTGTCCGTATCCTTCTCAATGACTATGCGGATGGTAAAATTCAGATTGGTTCACGGATGCCTGAGGTGACTCAAGTAAGTACTATTGAAGTGGACCAGGAAACTCAAGAATTGATGGATAGCGTAATGGATGAATGGAACAAATCTGTCGCATGAGGATCATTTTCCCTCGCACGCTTCTGATGAAAGAGGCGATTGGTCAAGGAGAAAAGGAGTGGCTTTTAAAAGCTGTTTCTAAAGGAATTTACAAAATTATCAAAGGTAGTGATTTACCCGGAAATTCAGAACTAAGAAAACTCTATATAACTACGGTGATAGGCCCTAGAAGGGCAGTTTTTATAGTTAATCTTCAAACTAAAGATCTCTTTTTTCTATTCTTACGTTCAAAAAAGGATGCCATCGGCCAAAATATCACAATTAAAAACCCCATTTTCAGAAAAACTTTACACGCATACTTAACAATTTTGAGAGAAGATCTCAGGAATAAAAACTTTGATAGCTCTAAGCTATAATCTCCTCCACCTTCCCGCTATACTCGCTTCACATGAACTTCCTCTCGCCCGCTCAAGAAAAAGCCACCCACGCAGCGCTCAAACGCCACTACAAAGCCGTTGCTTTCGATATAGACGGCACGCTCACCGAGCTTTCACGCTGGACCATTCCCGAAACTCTCTGCGAAGTACTCAACAGTCTCCCGCGCGAGGTTCCTCTGGCTTTCTGCACCGGCCGCTCCATGGAGCACATTCAGGGTAAGCTCGCGCACATTTTCAAAAAGGCCCCCGACGAAGACGTGCAACGAAAACGCTGGCATATTTTATCTGAAAACGGCGGCGCCGGCTTCACCTGGAATCCCCGCAAAAAAGACTACGAAAAATTCCTAGATGTCACCTGGCCGAACTCCGTCATCACGCAAGACACTCTCGAAGCCTTCATCAAAGACAAACTCGGTTGGACGGCCCAATTCATCATTAAAGAGCATTCCATGGTGATCCGTTTTCACGATTGGCTCTACCTTTTTCCACGGCTCGTGCGCCTCGTTTCCAGCCGCACCGCAAAAAAACTCCACCATCTCTTTGCAAAAATGGGCATCCAAAAAGACCTGCTGATTCAGGATTCCGGCGTGGGCAACCTTATAATTCCCAAAGAAAGCGGAAAGGGAAAAGCGGTCGCGCGCTGGGCCAAACACCTCGACATTCCGCTCAGCGACATCCTTGTGATCGGCGACCAAGCCAACTCCGGTGAAAACGACGAAGAATTCCTCTGCGGCAACTACGGCACCCCCTTCACCGTGGGCCGCCAAACCAGCAATTTGTACCCGCTGCCTGTTTTGGATGAAAGGGGACGGAAGCTTTGGGGGCCGAGAGGGACGGAGTACTTGCTACGAAAATCTTTCTCTCAACTTTTTAGCTAGTTTAAATAGCTCCGTGTCCAGGTGAGCACTTCTAAACGCTTGGGCCGTTCGAGGCGCAAAAGAGTTGATTTGGATCATTTTTTTCGCCTCCTCAGCGCGTCCAACTTCTCCCAAAACTTCCGCAATGCCCTCCAAGTGTTCAGAGACCTTATCGTCTACTAAAACGTCTAAATCTCCGCCGGGGAAAAAACGAGGAATTTTACAGCGACCGTCCAGTATCCAAAAATCTGTCCAATTTCCCTCGACCATTAAAGTGGCTTCATCAATCGCTTTTGCCGTCATTTCTCTGCCAACGATATCTGCTGAAGCAGGCAAGGATAAACCCCCATCACTCATGGACTCAGTCACTAGTCCGTCGGAAGCAGAAGTCCACACCCAGGTCTGATTTGATCTGTTTTGGTGGAGAGCCTCCAGTATTTCATTCGCGCCGGGACGCAGAAGATTGATAGTGGGTGCTTTGAAGCCACGTTTGCGATAGGAGGTCGAAACCAAAACCCCCTCCAAATCAAAGGCCAGTCGGGCACCATTAACATGGGCTAAATCTTCCTGCATTTCATCACACTGACGACGGTAATCATCCGACAAAACATGCTTATCAAAAGTTCTTCGAGCGAGGGAAATCGGGTTCCCAGAAGTAAACGGACTCTGGGAAGAGGTGGCCAGCCCATATTCACACCCCGCAAAAACTTGGCCTATGCAATCCATACGAATGGCTGGATGCAGTTTTTGGAGTAAATACTTCATTGACTTACCTCCATCACTAGTTGTAGGAACCGTTCTTTTTAAGAGTTCGCCCGTTTTCCCTATGAAAGTCGCAATCGCGTTCAATTTGTCTATTTTATCGCGTCCCGAATTTACCGAGGTCTTGGCTCTTCTCCACTCCTCAGTGAGTTGTGCCAATTCTGCCTCCGCTTGGACAAGATCGAATAAACTCTGAGAGTTCATTGTTTCCGCCGTGAATTTTGACTTCAAAGCCATAAATATTTAATAATCCTCCGTTCCTTTTTTCACACTTATTTCGCCCGAGTAACTTTTCCCAACCATTTCATGATTGACCTCATCCAAAGAGGCATTAGGAGAGTTTCCCAACACGGACATGAGTTTCACTGAAGCAGCCCCCGTCGTCATGTCTCCTGCCGTTCGTACCCCTGATTTATAGGCTTGAATGGCGGCCTCGTCATGTAAAACCATTCCTGTGCTGATCCCGGATTGAGTAGCGGCTGAGGTTAGCATCACAGCAAACCCTTTTTCAGCGTGAGCAGAAAGGATAGGTACATAGCTAGATGGAATGGCCCCGGAGCCAGGAGTCTCAAAAATAATTCCCACATTTCCAGCCTGGGCAATGTTTTCTCCAATCATTTCCCTGTCCATTCCAGGTGTGTATTTGATGGTGGAAACGTGTTTGGCAAAGCGAGGTAAATATTTAAGGTCATGGTCCATTTTGCCGGCACGTTTGCGTGCGCCGGGAACCAACTCAATTCCTCCTGCTCCAAAGTGACCCAGCGGGCCAGTGATGGGAGAATCGAAAACCTGCAAACGACTGTCGTTCACTTTTCTCATGCGCGTTCCTCGATGGATCACACCATTGGCATAAGCAACCACCTCGGCCAAATCGCCGTTGGCAGCAATCTCCATGGCACCTGTTAAATTTCCAATCGCATCACTACCCGGGTAACCAATCAGAGGGATTTGGGATGCGGTGAATACGATGGGCTTAGAAGGATTTCTCAAGGCATAAGCCAAGGCCGCAGCGGAGTACTCAGCGGTGTGAGTTCCGTGTCCGATCACCACTCCCTGCACTTTGTCATAAATGGTTTGAATAGCTGCTGCCATCGCAGACCAGTGGGCTGGCCCCACTTCAATGGAATCCAAGTTAGCCAGATGAATCCCCACAATATTGTACCGGCGTCGGACGTGAGCGACTGTATTGCATATATCGAGAGCGGCATTGATATCAGTAGCACCCTCAAAGGACAACGCACCTTGATCTCCAGTGCTCGGAACCATCATTAAGGTTCCACCCGTATGAAGATAAGCAATGGTTGGTTTGGTAGTATCAGGCGTTTTTTCCTGGGATTTTATTTCCGGAACATAGTCGCCAAAATCACCAGGGTCGACTCCGCGTCGGCTAGCCATTCTGAGGAAACTGGATTGTCCTTTAGAGAGGTTCATAAGGTAGAGGAGTTAATGTGGTAGATTAGTTAGCGGTTAAACCATTGTTTATGAAGTCCTGCTACCTCGCCGTCTTTGCCACGAGGATAGCCAGCTTGGTCGGGATGAAAACCAAGAGCACTCACTAAGCCGGAATCAGGTGAGTCTTTACATAAGTCCCACGCATTCCCAACCACTGCTCGGTAGCGTTGAACGGCAGACTGCTTGGCGATTTCCTGGAGAGTCAAACGGCCTTCTTTGGCACACAAAAGAGCAGCGTGACTCAGCAGGGGTTGTCCGTGCGTGAGCCGATAAGTACGATCAATTGCGGAAGCATCAACGCCGAGCGTTTGCGCCAATTTTCCGAGTTCTTCAACGCTAAACCAGGTGGTTCCCACACTGCGTACACCCGAGTGGGATAGAAAATGGAGAAACCCGAGTTTTTCTCGTTCCGCTTCCATGGCCGCTGAATTCAAGTGCTCAAAGTGAGCAAAACTCGGAGTCAAAATGATGCTACTTGAGTTGTGGAGACGAGCGCGCGCGTCACCTTGCAAGAGCCTTTGTACGCCAACGGCAACGCCCCGAGTCACTTCAAGTGGGCCGGCGTTGAACCCATTTAAGTCAAAGAGAATAGGTTTAGGGTTCCTATCCGTTATTCGACTGACCAGTTGAGCAAACTGTCGGTCAAAACCACTGCCATCGGTAGGCAGTGCGAGCTCCGAGTCCGAAGAAAGGCGTTCTAACACACTCATGGGTGTGGTTCCCGGGTAGATACTGATCTTACATACATCTCCAAATGCTTTGAACTTGTGCAAAAATTTTGTCATCAGAGAGCGTTTCCCAGACGCATGGGTACCCGAAAGCATCCAAGCTCCAGGTTGATTCAGTCGGCCTGGCATGGGGAGGATCCCCTCAAAAAGTCGGTCAAGCTCCCTCGCAACATAGTTGGAGTGAGGGTAGGGCAAAGGCTGGCCCGGTTCGTAGGAACTTGCGGCAAATGTGCCGGTTGGGACGTATCTCTCACTGAGTACCAGCAAAGCCGTTTTTACAGGTTCAGATAAGCCAGCTGGGTCAACGTGTCGGTCTCTCAATAAGTCATGGCAGGCGATGGCCAGCTTCACCACCACCTCATGAGAAGGTACTTTACTGGTGGCGGCGCCCCGTTTGGGAGCAAATTGGGACACGTAGCTTGGAGTAACTTGAGCACGCTCTGCGATCACTTTTCTCGTAATGCCAAAAGCCTTCAGCCCATCCAAAAGGGTACTCAGTTGCCCGATGGTTTCTTCTAGAGTGGTAGATTCTGGATTGTCAGTGGAAGAGTTCATAGTTTGGATATAAACAAGAAAATAATTCTGTCACAACGTCAATAACTCATCAAGTATCTAGGACCAAATTGTTCATAGCTTGACTTTTCACAGGTTAAAAACTACTATAAATCTGCCCACCACACTTGGGCAGCAGCCACTATTTCACTCAAAAGTGCTCGTCCCAACGCTTCAACAATTCGGCCTGGATGACAAAGAAATCACCGCTTACCTGCGTCTCCTCAAATACGGTGCCACGCGAGCCAGCACACTGGCTTATCTGTTGGCACAACCTCGCACGACCATTCAGCACATCCTGGAACGTCTGGAAAAGCAGAATCTGGTTTTAAAAACTCGTGATCGCAACACCTATCTCTATTCCGCCGTTCATCCAGAAGAACTCCTCGAATTGCTGGAAGTGCAAAAACGTAAGAAGAATTATGAATTCCAAAAACTCACAAACGATCTGGAGACGGTGATGCCGCAACTCCTGGGAATGATGCAGACCAATCGTCACATTCCAAACGTGCAATTTTACAGGGGAAAAGCAGGCGTGCATCAGGTGCTTTTTGATACGCTCAATTCAAAAACCAATCTTAAAGACTTCGCCAATATCGATTCCATGTTCAAGCACGTGAAGGACATCAATGACGAGTACGTGGCAGCCCGTGAAAAAACCACTCTCAAAAAACGCAGCCTCCTCCTGGACACTCCCTTCGCCCGCTCCATTTATGAGAGCCAAGGCTACTCGCCCAAATCGCACGCCGGGTACAAGTGGATCAACAGCCAGCTCTACCCCTTCACCATCGAGATGAATATTTACGACGGCAAGGTTTCTTACCTCACCTACGTGGAAAACGACCTCATTGGCGTGATCATTGAAAACGACTACATTTACCAAATGCACGACTCGATTTGGAATCTGCTGTGGGATACGCTGCCAGAAGTTGACTTTAAGACGACAAAACAATAGAATCACAACGTATTTAGATGAAGCCGTCCGTTTTAAGGTTCCGTCCTTAAGAAGAGCGGCTTCCTTCGTAATTCAATCTATCTTTTACCTTTTCTAAAAATTGGACTTTTTCGGGATAGGCTCTTTTGATCAATAAGGAGCAATCCCATTTATGTGTGGATAAAACAACTTTCAATTTATTTTTTGAATCGAGGTAGTTAAGTAAGGCTAGAAAATCTCCATCATTGGTTACTAAAATAGCTTGTTCGTAATGATTCATGGTTGTTAAAGCTTTCACGGTTAAATCCACATCTCCCCTTTAGGAACCACCCGCCGGCGATTTTTCACCTTTTAACCCGTTATTTCGCGTTGTTACAAATCCAACAACACCGCTACAATCTATTCACACGCAACCCCCATTCAATGACTCACCACAAATCCTACGCTCTGTCAGCTTTGTTTTTTGCATTTTTACTAGTGTTCACTGGCTGTTCCTCCACCCCACCGGCCGAGCCCGCCACCAGCACCAGTGAAACGAAAGAGAAACCCATGGCTGAAGAAACGGCTATGGAAGGCACGCGAGTTTATGGCGGAGGCTACTCGCTCATCATGCCTGCAGGCTGGGTGCAAGCTCCCGGCGACGATTCAATCTTGATTTACGAAGAAAGCGGCCAAGGACTGAATGCATTTAATGTGGTGGGATTTTCGTATGACGGAACGGGATCCACGGTTGAAGAGATAGCAGAAAAGCGTAAAACAACGAGCGATTACTACTACGAAAAATTTTTTAAAAATGACCCTGCAACAAGCTTATTGCACGAAGGACTCGAATTCACTTCGTTTGGAACCACCTATACGCTCATCCTCGAGGGTGAGGTGAATGACGGAACCAAGGTTCATCCGGTAGGGATGGAACAGTGGGTTTTTGTGGATGAGACTCGCATTTTGCGCTTTTATGGCAGCTGGGAAAAAGGCAATGCCGAAGTGGAAAACGCCGTGATCGACATTTTGTTCTCCGTGGAGCTTAACTGAGTGAGCCTAAATTCGCTTGCCTGAAGCCCTTTCTCATGTTAATCTCCGCGTGCTTTTATTCTGTCTTTCAGCCTTATGCGGAGCAAATTTTGCTCCCCTAATGGACTGGAGGGTTACCCCAAACAGACCATGAAATATGAACTCATGCTCATTCTGAGTCCTAAACAAACGGACAAGGAAATCGAGAAGAACCTCAAGGAAATCAAAGGAATCGTGACCGAGAATGGTTACGCTATTGTTGATGAAGACCTCTGGGGAATGCGCGAAATGTCTTACCCAATCAAGGGAAGCACTAAGGCGTACTACGTTGTCTACAATTTCGAAGGTGAACCGGCTGGACTTCCAGAAATTCAAAAGGATCTCAATCTCCAGGTTGGACTTTTGCGTTACATGGCCAGCAAAGTTCCCAACGATTACGTGATGATGCGTTATGACCCACTAGCGACTACTGGCAACGCGGCTAAACTCAGCACACCTGCAGAAGAACTCAGCAAGAAAGTGCGCAGCTCAACTCGTACTCCTGCTGCAAAAGCGTCCGTTAAAGCGACTGAAGACGCTCCAAAAGAAACTGAGAAACTCGATGCAAGCCTCAAGGCCATCATCGAAGATAAAGACCTTTAACCTTAACATTACCGTACTATGCGAAGCGTAAATAAAGTGATCCTCATCGGGAACTTAACCCGAGACCCTGAACTCAAGACCACCACTAGCGGACAATCCATTGTGACGCTTGGTCTCGCAACGAACCGTCAATGGACGACTTCTAGCCGTGAAAAACGCAGCTCTGCCGAGTTCCACGAATGTGTGGCTTGGGCTAAGCTCGCTGAAATCTGCCGCGACCACCTCCGAAAGGGAATGCTCGTGTACGTAGAGGGATACCTCAAGACTCGAAGCTGGGACATGGAAGATGGAACTCGACGTTTCCGAACAGAAATCGTGCTCCAAGACATGATCATCCTCGAAAAACGTAAGGATGGAGAAGATGATTTTGTACCGGATGCCGAGGGCCACAGCATGGGTGCTGAACCTGAAATGGCAATGGGTGGTGACGAAGGATCTGCTCCTGTAGCTTCTTCTGCACCTGCTGCTTCCGGTGACCTCACCGCAAGCATCGACGACGACAATATGTTTTAACTAATTAAACGACACCATGACGAAAAAAGTAAAAGTTCAGAAAACCGCCCGCCCCGTGCTGCCGGCGTACATCGACTACAAGGATCTTGCTACGCTCCGTGCGTACCTCTCCGTGTTCGGTCGCATCGTTCCCCGCTACTACACCGGTATTAGCTTGAAGCAGCAAAAACAGCTTTCTCAAGCCATTAAACGGGCTCGTGAAATGGCACTCTTGCCCTACACAAGAAAGATTTAATTGCCCAGATTAATTCGCAAATTAAAAGACCTCCGCAGGGAGGTCTTTTTTGCTGGCCTCGGAGCGTTGTAAAAAAGCTCCATCTGTGCTAAAATAATAAGATAAAAATAAAAACAAATCCCGTATGGCATACGAAAACACCCCAGCTGCTGCGTTCGACGAAGTGGTTTTGGGATGGATGGCCCCTGAGTTTATGCGCTTCGAGCGTGGACGACTCTGGTTCGCCCTCCTGATCTTGCTGAACGGAGCCTTGGTCGCCTACGCATTTTTCACTGGTTCCATCACCATGATGGTGGTGTTTATCGTCTTGCCGCTGGTGCTTTTGCTGGAACACCGCAAAAAACCCAAGGCCGTGCAGGTTATTTTCTCGCCTTACGGGGTGAAATTTGGCGTGCTGCGTTTGCCTTACAGCAGCCTCAAGGCTTTTGCCGTGTTGCACAACCCGCCCATGACCGATGAACTTCACCTGATGACCAATCGAAAATCGCATCCTGAAGTGGTGATTCCCTTGATGGGAATGAATCCAGCCACGGTTCGTCAATTTCTGGTTACACAAATTCCTGAACAGGAAGGGAAACAACTCACTTTCCTCGATGCTCTGGTCCGTATCCTTCGCCTGAACTAAACATGTCTGAACTCCCACAGTACGATCCACAAGAAGCGTTTGAGCGAAAGCTAGACGCGCAGCAAGCCAAAGCCGTAAAAGGCTTGGAAAGCACCTTTGAGCAAAAAATGGCTTGGTTTGAACGAGCTTCCTCCGATTGGGGAGAATTGGCGGAAAACAGCATCAAGGTGACCCTGGGGAGTAAGGCCGAAGAAGTTACTCGAGAAATCAGAGACAAAGTGGCCACTCAGTTGGGGGAATTGGATGAGGTGGAACGCAACCAATTGCTGCTAGCCCAAGAAACCGCCTTTGGCTTCATTACGAAACGAGCTGAGCTCATGATAGAAATCGCTGCGATGCAGTACGAAACCAGCCTGCAGGGAGATAAAACCGTTTCCTCCGACACTGAGTTGGCCAAACTCCGCGAAGTCAGCACCTTGATCGAACGCATGAACGTTTCCGACTTGGTGTTTCAGGCTTTACCTCAGCCCATGCAGGCCAGTTACCTGGAAAGCGTGGGAGGTCAATTCCCTCCGGATTATTACAGCATGCTGGAAAAAATCAGAGATAAAGAGCCGCTCAGCCCAGAGGATTTGAAAGAACTGGTGGATCGAGTGCGCAAGCTGGGAGGCAATCAAAACACCATCGAGCAAAGCTCCTTGATGATAGTGCTGGGAGTGCTCACGCCTGCCGACCGTACCGCCCTGCTCACTAAAATGGCGGAAGAAGCCTCTTTCCCCGATTTCGACCAAGTGGTTTTGAGCATGGTTGGGTCTACCTATGTGACCGTTTTACAGGCCACGGAAGCCTTGAATCTGCGAATCAGCAAGCTCGGGGAAGACCGAAAGTTCGCCGAAGAAACCGAAAAACTGAAAGAAACCCTGGCCACCGTGAACGGAGAAAGCATGAAGAAAACACAAAAAATAGCTATGGAAATCCGGGCTGATGCTTCGGAATACTACAGCACCCGCCAAGTGGGCCACAAAAACAGGGCTCGCGAACTGATGACCGGGGAGAGACTTGGATCTCTGGCGCTCACCGTGAACGGAGGAATGACCGTGGTCGCCAACGTACTGATGGGACTCCACGACCCGTTGGATATTCCGATGAACCCCGCCCTCTGGTTGGGAGTCGCTCAAGTGGGAGTCGGTTTGCAAATGTCCGATGGACTTGCAGGATTGATGTCTACGCCGGAAGGCATGGGTGCCAAAGTGCTTAAAGACGACAACGAAGAAGCCGATGACCGCATGGCGGAGCACACCGTGGTTATGAAAGCCGATTTGAACAATTACTGGGAGGAATCTCACTTTTACGCCAACTTTGCCGAGCGCATTGCCATGGTTCATAAGGCTAAAAAAGAGAAATTCTTGGATTCCACCGTGCCGGTGACGCTGGCCGATATTGGAATCAACAAAAAAGAGGACCTTCCTCCAGATTTTAGACCTTTGTGGGAACAGCGAAACAATCTGGAAGCCAAGATTTCTGAGTGGGCTTCAGACCTTGCCCTCATTGAGGGAGAAAGAGGACAAAAAACCACAGACGGCGCCGCTCAACGTGCCTTCATTGAAAAAGCTCGTGCCGAAGTGAGTCAAACCGTTATGAGCTACGCCCCCTTAGATCCCTTCATTTACAAAGCTTAAAAAATGTTTTTAGACACTCAAAACCAATTCGATCCTCAGCATCTGGAAGCGCCCTACGCGCAGGCCTACGCTGAATTTGCGGAGGAAAATAAAGCCGTGCTCTACACCTGGGGAAAGGAGGAAGTGACACAGCGTTTCAGTGAGCACCTCTCGAAAAAAGTGGAAAAGGAACTACTGGTTTTGATCGATGCCCGCCCAGTGGACGAAGCGAAAAAGAAAGAACTGATCACCTTGGCTAAGCGTCAGCAACTCTTATTGGTGAGCACGGATGAAGGAAAGACTTTTGATCAATTCCTCACTTTGCAAGAAGCCCGCCAAGCGCAGCCGCTCAACTATACAATCAAGTCGCCCACGTTCCGAAACAGCACCACCAACCTGGTGGAAGTCGTGGAAGAACAAACCTTATTGTATGTGGTGAAGAACATGAACGAGAATTTCACCGCCCTGAACGGAGCTGAAAAAACCATTTGGTCCGTTAAAAACGCTGTCCTCAAAAACGGAGTGGTGCAGGTGGAAGTGAACCGAACCGCCAGCAACGTAGAGGCGGAGGATGCAAACAACTTGAAGTATGAGGTGGTGGTGGATCAAGAAGCCACTCGTCCTTTTGACTACAAACAGATTGATAAAAACGGAAAGGAAAAGCACATCTCAGAAACTCAGCTCTTTGAGGAGTATGGGGAAGCGCAAGAAGACAAATCTCTGCAAAGACCCACTCAAGAAGCCGTGACCCGGGGTCTAGTTATGCAATCTTCAAAGAACAACCCAGCTGCAGGAGCCTTATTGGCTACGGGTTTGACCATGCTCGCGATGCAGGAAGCCAAGCATCACGCTTCGCCCGAACAACGGGCCAGAGAAGCGGCGGCGCTAGCGCAAGCCAGCATTGAGCAACCGCTCATGCATAGGGAAGGCGGGGCTGTGCCCAATGTTATGGCGGCAAAGGCAGCCATGGCAGCGCGCTTCGCGCGCCAAACTCAGGCTCTTCAACAAGCGCAGCAGCATGAAGCCGACCGCGCCGCCCGAAATAAAACCATGCAACAAGTGGTTTATAAACAAGAGGCAAATGTTCAAAAAGCTAAAAAAGCTCGATGGAGCGCCGACCAAAAGAAACTCGCCAAAGGGGCGGGAGCCGGCGCCGGAATCATCGGTGGTTTAGTAGCGGCCCTCACGGGTTCAAGCCTGTTCGTAACTCACGTCACCTTATTCACATAATGAAGATACTCACACGAATATTCCTGAATTTAATCAAAAGCAAAGCTTTCATGCTGGTGCTGGTGGCTGCGCTGGGTTCTACCTTGATCCCAGACCTCGCCCAAGCCGCCACTGAAGCGGCAGCCTCTGATACTGGGGAAGATGTGGTGCAAGTCATTGCAGAACTCCTCTCGGTTGTGATGCAATTTTTGAACGCCCTACTCTGGCCCGTGCTCATTGTTATTGGAGACCTTATGGACACCGACCTCATTTTGGGGCCGGGAATGGAGGAGCGTTTGAAGGGTATTTGGATCCCCGTTCGTGACCTGGTGAACATTGGATTTGTGCTCGTGCTCCTGGTGGTCGCCTTTTACAACGTGCTCGGAATTGGAGGAGGAGAAGGGGACTTGGCCCTCAAAACGGCTCTGCCTAAAATCGTGCTGGGACTCGTTGTGGTGAACTTCACGTTCATTGCCGGAAAGGTGGTTTTGGACCTCACCAATGTGGCCACCACCGCTGTGTTTGCCCTGCCCGAGCTGGCCGCCACCGACGCCACGCCCTACGACTTCAGTGCCGTGAAAACGGAATTCCAGGTGAAGGTCTGTTATAAACAGTTGAATGAAGACGGAAGCCACGATTCCTGGGATGCCGACGTGGACGCCGAAAAAGATGTCCCCATTTATACCAGGTTGTTCTGTGATAAAGATGAAGAGACTGGAACCTACGACGAGCTCGATGGACTGCTGGCCGCCAAATACTTCACCGATATGAATTCCAACAACATTGGACTCATCATGGCGGTGAACATGGGAGGGCTCAGCAACCTGTCTATATTGAAAGCGGACGCCATCGACAGCTTTGAAGAGTTGACGGTGAGCTTCCTTTTCTCCGTAATGATGTATCTGGTTTTTGCCACTTCTTATGTGGTGCTGGGCATTGTGCTCATCACCCGTTTGGTGGTGCTGTGGATCGCCCTGGCGCTCTCGCCTTTGGCGGTGCTCACCTATGTGGTTCCTCAAATTAAAGAATGGACCGGAGGGGGAGGCGACTTTGCTCAAAAAATTCTCAAACACCTCATGGCTCCCGTGATCATTGGAGCGACCATGAGCTTGGGTTACATCATGATCGCCGCTTGGAGCGGACTCGCCGGAAACGCCGCCTTAGCTGGAGGAGGTTTCCAGGCCGACCAAGTGATTTCTACGGAATTCTTAATCAGCGGAATAGACAGCCTGCCTCAATTCATCATCGCCATCGCGAGCATCGTGATTGTGTGGACCGGAGTATTTGCCGCCGCCAGCGACACCTACGCCAGTTTCGCCACCGACGCCATTAAAGGCTTTGGAGAACGAATCCGTGACGCCGCTGTTAAAGCGCCCACGCTGCTTCCAACAGTTCCAATTGGGGTCAAAAATGGAGAAGATCAATTCACGTCCATTGCTGCGCTTAGAGGTTTGGCCGATCAAGGTTTGAGAAACATTGAATACGGAACTGGTGTGGACACCGAGATGCAAAATCTGGCCAACGCCAACCCAATTGCAAAAATGCTTATGGGAGACCGTGGTGCACGAGGAACTATGGATCCCGTTACGAATGCTCGCACCATCGAAGACAGTTTAGCCAAAAGGGATGGCAATGGTAACATGCTGAGTTCAGACCTTAGTGCCGTAGCTAAGGCTCTATATAACACCATCGATGCGAAATCCAGTTTGCAAGGTTCTGAGAAAGAAGCCTTGTTGAAAGAGGTAAGAGAACTCCAAACAGGTTACGACAACGGTTCACAAAGAAGCTTTGAGCCTTTGAAGGCAATCCTCAATAGAAAAGGGGAAGAATTAGGAATCTTGAGCGGCAGTACAGACAGCACGATTAAAGAGAGCGCCAATAACTTTAATGGAGAAGTCGTCACCACTCCCGCGACCGTCCAAGCGCCTCCCACTCAAGCCGCTATCACCGCCGCGCGAGGCAGTATTACGGCTCTCACAAGTGCCGTAGCCGCCGCTGAAACGGCTGGTGCAGGGCTAACGGCTGCTCAACTTAAAGCCGCCACCGATCAGTTGGCAGCTGCCACTGCCGCTGTACCCGCTGCCGCCGATGCACAACTCACCAGAGATTTGGAGGCTCTCAAAACACGTGTAGAAGCTTTACCGCCCGCCGCAGCACCAGCACCTACAGCTCCGGTTACGCCACCACCCGCAACTCCTCCAGCAACAACCCCTCCAGCAACAACCCCTCCAACAACAACCCCACCGCCAGCGCCCGCTCCTCATATGTGATAAAAACCCCATGACTTTACAAAAACAAATAACGATGTTACAATCTCCCTCCTACGGTCGCAATCCGTCCAGGCAGGTGATTGTGAGACGTGAGTCCGCCCAGTGTTCGGCCCAGCCGAAACCCCTGAGCTACTCGCCTCTCTCGCTCCAATCAGGAGCAGCATCACTTACCCCACGGCTATGCTGATCCACGGATTCAACAGCCATTACCGGGAAACCCAAAAAAAACTCTTCCTAGGAGCGTCCATCCTGGTTTTTGCCAATCCTGGAAATGATGGAACCGCCGATCAAGCCTCTCAAGGCCCCGAGGCCCCACGCCCCAACTCGGGTGGCGCAGATGCCCCGGGAGAGAGCGAATTTTACAAAGAAATGAAAAAATGGGTGCCCGAGCGCACGGAGTACGTGCCCGGTGAACATCAGGATGTAATGGACGACTGGCTGAGCCAGTTGGGGTCCGTGAACATGGTGCAGATTGAAATCGACAAACTCATCAGGTTAAAGACCCAACTCAAGAGTCCTAAATACTTGCAGGATAAGCCTTTACTGAAAGACAAAATCGTAGGAGCTTACCGAGAAATGTTGGCTGGACGTCAGCAAATCGAGAGATTGCAAGGAATGAACATAGGCCAGGACATCGACTGGGGAAATCTGCAAAGAAAAACCTCCGCCGATTACCAAGCACGAACCTCCGAAGTGCTGACGGACATAGATTACGTGATTCAAAAACTGGTGGACAAGCGGTCCGACGCACTCAGGGTGACTCGTGAACTGATGATTGAAGACTTCCAACGGCGCTTAATTGCGTTTCAAGTTGAATGGGAAGCGGACCCTCCTCCTGGGTATGAATCCGCAGCGGCTGATTGGATACATGCAGCGGAACAGATAATGGATGAATCGGAGCGTCTCGAGCGTTTCGATTCCAGAAATCCAGCCTTCCCTGAAGGGTCTCGTGTTTTTGAAAAAGCACGGAACATGTGGGAGGGAATCCGGAACATGGAGACCACGCTGGATCTGTACCGAGAAGGGCAGTCACACGGTCTGAATCCAGCAAAACTGGCGCAAGAGCTGCAGAGAATTGAAGCTCTTCGCACGACAAAAATCACCGATGAAGTGGTGGCGAGAAACCGTCAAAAAATAGATGAAGTCCTTAGCCGCATCGAAGCCATAAAGCCCCAAATCGAGGGAGCCGATCCTGAAGTGGTGAAGGAAATAGAAAAGTTGAAAGAGCATCTTATAAAGAACCGTGACCTCAATGCAGTCATTGACGATGTTCTAAATAGCACCGAAGCGGCCTCCGAAGGGAAGGAGTATGGAGGGGTCAAACATGTGCTCACCAAGGGTCTTAAAGGTCAGTTGGATTTCATCTCCAAAGTTCCCGTCAGTGAAACCGAGCGAAACCACATGATGTTCCGCTTCAGCGACGCCCTCAAGGCCTTGGAAGGCCAGATCAACGGAGCCGAAAAATCCATAGAGACCGTATACCCAGATATTCTTAAGAAAATCGCCCTGGTTGAAGAAGAACAGGCGTCTCAAGGTAAGAAAAAAAAGGGCTACAAAATTTACTGGCTCGCGCCCGGTCCCACCTTTGGAATCGTTTCGCACGCCATTCAGGATGTATTTAAGAAAAACTACGATCGTGACACCCAACGTAAAGCGGGTATTTGGGGAAGCAAGGCCTTCGAGTTTCTTAAAAAACTGCCCACGCCGATTTTTGAAGAACAGCTCCGGCCTTTGAAAGAAATTGCCGGAAAAATGGCCATTGAACAGGAGCACGCGGAAACAAACGACTACCAGGAATGGATGAAGAATCACGATCATGCCCCAGTGTCCCACCTCATTCACGTGATGCACGACACCACGAACCAATTTGAGTTCCGTGCGGTGATTGAATTGTTGGCCAAAAAAGGACGTATGCGTTTTGACGACGAAGGATTCTTGCTGCAATTGAACCGATGGCAAAGCACCTATCCTATTCCCGCCAGTAGACACTGGCATCAGTCCAACAATGCGCGTTCTGAAGACCTCATTAAAAAAGGGGTGAACTTACTCTACGGAGATATAGACTTGTACCAAAATTGGAGAACCAGCAACTCCAGCGCCATTGAAAGTGAAAAAGGGAAATTCAGTTCCCGATTCGCCGAAGTTTCTGAAAAAACGGGTGGATTGGAATCCGAAATAAAACCGATCTTGGCGGAATACCTAAAAGATCTGGAAGACCCTTCCAAACACGGTGGCTCCGACGCCGATCCGGTGAAGTACGAAGCCGTGCTCCTCTACGCGATTAAGGAAGGTAAAATGGACGCCGAAGACGTGCTCTACTACCTCATTCAAGGAATTGGAAAAGGACTGCTTCCCTTGGAACGTGGTTCCGTGTTCACCGGTCTCAACAACAACTATCCCGCCATTGAAATCTTTGCGTCGCCCACCAAGCGTGGTCAAAAACCAGTGCTGGAAGATGTGCAGGAATGGTCAGAGATGAACAAAGAAGAATACATGGATTGGTTCCACAGCCACGTGATGTACTTGCCAAAGGTTCGTCAACGTCTCGTGAAGGCGCAATCACAAGGTATGCGTTTGGATCATGACTACTTCACGGCCTTTGCCGGATACCTCAATAGCAGTACGGTTAAACGTTTGTTGCAAGCCAACAACGAAGGATATGGACTCCAAGAAACCGCCGTTCAAAACGGTACGGTGGGTATGCTCTTCACGCTGGATACGCTGGCAGAAAGCTACGACGAATTCACGGATGACACCGGACAAAAAGCGCTTTCAAACGTAGTGGAAACCATCATGACCTTTGATGGAATCACCTCCGGACGAATCTACGCCAACCAAGGGAATTATTACCGCATGAGCAACGCCACGCGTGAGGCGGAACCTCGTGCTGCTGGAGGTTACGGTCTCTACTATGGACGTGGAAAAATGTCGACAGGAGCCCACTTAAAAACCATGAAGCAGCATTTGCATTTGTTGGATTTTGACAGCAACTTTCCAATGATCCGCAAACTTATAAACAACGAGTTTAAAAACGATACGGAGGCGGCCACCTTTGCCCAGAATATGCTGGCCGCTTACCCAGGAATTTTTGCTGAGAATCCACTGCCCACCACCGTGGATAAATTGTATGAAAACATCGGTGTCTATATTGATTACGCCATAAAAAATGGTAAACCTTCGATTCGAAATTACCTCAACACTATGAAGGCCGAACACACTGCTAACATAGCAGCCATGAAAGCCGCTGCAATAGCTTCTGGAGAGAGCAAAGAAACTATCGATAAGATGAAGAGCGCGCACGCCCGTCGAGAGGAACGTGAGGGCAAGATGAAACACTTCCGCCAGGAGTTTGCGAAGAAGATGGAAGGTGGAAAACTGGTAGAAGATCACCATGGTCACGCGCATCATGACGACCATGGTGCTCACGGAAGTCACGGTGCCCACGGCGGCCACGGAGACGCGCACGCTGAAGGACACACTCCCACGGAAGGTGGCCCAAGCTCACACGGCTCAACGCACGGCGGCGGGCATTAAGCCTCCATCGTTTCGGGCAGGGCACGTGTTCGGATTTCCTCCGCCACTTGCGGCACAAAAGCATCCAGCTTAATGGGTTCCTGTTTTTTGGTGTGGTAATTGCGGGCAGCCACTGTTTTGTCGGCCACTTCCTGTTCTCCCACCACCAGCATCCAAGGAATCTTACGCTTCTCGGCGCCACGGATTTTTTTACCGAGGCTTTCGGCAGAGTCGTCCGTTTCCACGCGCACATTTGCGGCCTTGAGGGCGGCTTCCACTTCACGCGCGTAGTCCAAGAATTTGTCGGACACCGGCAGCACAATGGCCTGCACGGGCGCGAGCCAAGTGGGGAAGGCACCGGCAAAATGTTCAATCAAAAATCCTACGAAACGTTCATGCGTTCCCAGCGGCGCGCGGTGCACACAGAGCGGAGTTTTTTCTTGTCCATCGCTGTCTATGTAGGTGAGGTCAAAGCGCTTAGGAACCGCGAAGTCGAGCTGGTTCGTGGCCAGCGTGAATTCACGTCCAATGGCGGACCACACTTCCACATCAATCTTAGGTCCATAAAACGCGGCTTCACCGGGCGCTTCCACAAAATCGATACCGGCTTTGATCATCGCATTGCGCACTTGTTCTTCCGTTTGAATCCAGAGTTCCGGTTCGTTCACATATTTCTTTCCCAGCCCTTCTTCGTTGTGGAGTGAAAGTCGCATCACCATTTTTTTGATACCAAAAATCTTGGAATAATTTTTATAAAGTTCCATCACTTTGATGAACTCATCTTCAAATTGATCAGGACGGCAATAAATATGCGCGTCGTTCATACACAAAGATCGCACTCGCATGAGCCCGAACAAAGCTCCACTGTCTTCGTAACGGTAACAGTGCCCGTATTCCGCGAGACGAATCGGCAAGTCACGGTACGACCGCGTCTTGTTCCCATAAATCAAATGGTGGTGCGGGCAGTTCATCGGCTTCAAGTAATACTCCTCGTTGTCCATCACCATCGGTGGAAACATGGTTTCCGCGTAGTACGGTAAATGCCCGGACTTGTGGTACAAACTTCCCTTGGTGATGTGCGGCGTGCGCACGCGCTTGTAATCGCCATCAAATTCCACCTGCTTTGCCAGCTTTTCGAGTTCCTCCACCACAATCGCTCCATTCGGTAGCCATAGTGGCAGGCCGGCACCCACTTCTTCACTCAGCATAAAAATTTCCAACTCCTTCCCGAGTTTTCGGTGGTCACGCTTTTCGGCTTCTTCCATCATTTTCAAATACGCATCCAGCTCTTCCGGCGTTTCAAACGCGAGCCCATAAATACGCGTCAGCTGAGGATTTTTCTCGCTCCCGCGCCAGTACGCACCGGCGATTTTGCTCAATTTAAACGATTTAGGATCGATCTCCGCTTTCATGTTGTCCACGTGTCCTCCACGGCACAAGTCCCAATAATTCCCCGATTTGTAGAACGTCAAAGTTTGCCCTTCGCTAGAAAATTCATCGATCAATTCGCACTTGAATTCATTTCCTTCGAATTCTTTTTTTGCTTCTTCTTTGCTCAGCTCGCTTCGTTCAAAAGTCGTCCACGTTGGCAGAATCTGTCGCATCTTCTTCTCGATTTTTGGCAAATCCTCCTGCGTGATCGGCGTCTCAAATTCAAAGTCAAAATAAAACCCGTTATCAATAGCCGGTCCAATGGTCCGCTTAGTGTTTGGCCACATTTCCATAACGGCCGCTGCCAAAAGGTGGGCGAGCGAGTGCCGCATGTGCGAGAGCTTTTCGGAAGGTTCTTGATGCATAGAGGAGGGGGGGGAAGCTTGTGGCTTACACCACATGCTTGCTTGCTTGATAGTGGGCTTAGACTAATCGAGAAGCCATAAAAAAACAAATTGTAATTACGGCTAGAGCTTCTTTTCTAAAAGTAAATCACCGATTTCATCCATTTTCTTCTGGAGATCAGAAGTGACGACAATAGTTTCGATTTCTGTAGTAGACATAATTTGTTGTTAGAGGGTCAACTTCTTCAAAACCATATCCTTAAATTTTCTAGCCATCTCAAAAGCTTTTTCGGCATCTTCAAGGGTAGGGTCAGGTCGTTCAGAAGGGTAGCGAGTGATGATGTAAAAATCACTTAGAAAGACAGCCTCTTCCTTCAAGCAAGAAAAATCCTTTGAAAATTCTACACATAGATCGAGGAGGACAAGAAGTTGATGTGTTTTCGGTGGCAAATATTCGTTCGCAGTTAGATAGGCCTTTAGGTATTTTTCTGCCACTTGTTGGGATAGAAAACAAGCATGCCCTGCTGCTTTTTCCAAAGGTAGAAGGTGTTTTAAGGCAAATTCATCCTTCTCAGCCTTTCTTATCCATTCTTTAATAAATTTACTGTTCATAAAGCAGCGCGCCTTTTTTAACAATATTTCTTAAGAAGAGATCACCCTCTTTTACACGACTGGCAAATTCTCTTGGGGAGTAGAGTAAAACATCCACCGCAACTTCACCTCCAATCAGTGTCCGTACTTTCATTAACTCACTAAAATAATTTCGTTTAGTTTTTCCTTTCTTAACAATCACAAAATCATAATCACTGTCCTCAGTTGGGTTACCCCAAGCACGAGAACCAAAAAGGATGATTTTTTGTGGAGCATATCCTTCTACGATTCTCTGTATGACCGGCTGGATTTTTTTGAGTTCTTTTGGACTCATAGCCTAATTATATACTAAACTGCCTTCCATGAAACTCAAATGGCTTAAGCTCGAACATTTTCGCAATTACGATGCGTTGGAACTCGAGCTGGACGCACCCGTTACGGCGCTGGTGGGTCTCAACGCCCAGGGTAAAACGAACCTCCTCGAAAGCATCGCCTTTCTGGCACTGGGCAAGTCTTTTCGTGCCAGCAAAGCCATGGAAACCCTGAAGTGGGACCGTCCGCACGGGCGAATCCGCGCCGGCATCGAACGCAAAGGCAAAGAAACCTCCCTGGAGGTTTTTTTGCAGCGCGACCCGGACACCAAAAAAGTAAAAAAGCAGTCAAAGTGGACAAGTCCCAAAAACTTCATCGGCACGCTGCGCGCGGTGCTTTTCACGCCAGATCATCTGGATTTGGTCACCGGTAGCCCTCAGGCCCGCCGCCAGTACCTGGACCGTTTGCTCATCCAAGTGGACAAGGCGTATTTGGAGGCGCTCAGCAATTATCAGCGAATTCTGAACCACCGCAATGCCTTGCTCAAGCGCATTCAATTTGGCCGTGCCCAGGAGTGGGAACTCGACCTCTGGGACGCGCGATTGGTGGAGGAAGCTCTAAAGATTTGGGAAAAACGCGAGCCCTTCATGGCCTTCCTCAAAAAAACTCTCGAAGAAAACTACGATTCCATAGCCGGAACGGGCAAAACCCTCACCCTGGAAGCCCGGCTCACCAAAGAGCGCTTTGAAGAACGCCTCATCGCGCACCGCAGCAGCGATATTCAGAGTGGATCGACCTCGCTGGGCCCGCACCGCGACGATTTCACCCTGTTTTTAGAAGATAAAGAATTGGCCGAATGCGGCTCACGCGGGGAACAGCGCAGCGCCGTTTTGGTGCTCAAAATCGCCGAACTCAAGTACATGGAGGCAATGACCGGGGAAAAGCCGCTGCTCCTACTGGACGACGTTTTTTCCGAGCTGGACGAACGCCGCCAAGAAAAACTGGGCGATTTATTGCAAAACTACCAATGCATACTCACCACCACCTCCTTGGACCACGTAAAAGGCCTTAAACAAGCCCGGGTTTATTGGGTGAAAGAGGGGGCGATCGAGGTCTAGAAGTCTTGTTAGGCAGCTCATTTTATGTTATAATTAACAGATTGAAGCACTCTAACAGACTTGATGCGTATCCTAGCCACCATTCTTCTCGCGTGTATACCTGCCATTATATGGGGTTTCCTCTTCTATAAGAAGGATCCGGTTTACCGTCCCAAAGCAAAACAAACCTTCCTGATGGGGATGGCTGCCGTGGTGCCAATTTTGTTGTACAAATGGAGCTGGAACTACTTTCCTCAGATCAATGTGTTCAACTACACCAACAACTTCCAAATGGACGTGTTCGACTTCACGCCTTACCTGTATTTGCCCGTGGGAACCCTCTTGGCCTTTATGTTTGTGGGAGTGATTGAAGAGTACATGAAACACCTGGTGGTTCGCCGCACCGACCGTGGATTTTTCCGCAACATAGACGACGCGATCGAATTTTCCATCATCGCCGCCCTCGGTTTCGCCTTTGTAGAAAACATTCTCTATTTTTACTACATTTGGACCTACCAGGGCCTCGAAATCTTCATGGTTTCCTTTGTCTTCCGGTCTGTTTTTTCAACCTTTGCCCACATCCTATTCTCGGGAATCTTTGGTTACTACTATGGAATTGCCTACTTTGCCGAGCCCATTTGGTCTGAAGAACAACGCCAGGGCCGTCACAAGATTTATGACTTTTTCCATAAAATCATGCACTTCAAGAGCAACCGTGTCTTTGCCCGCGAAAAGATCACGGAAGGACTGCTCTTGGCCGTTTTGCTCCACGGAGCCTTCAACATTCTGCTGGAAATGAACCTCACTTTCTTCATGATTCCGTTCCTCGTCTTCGGCTATTCTTTCCTCGACTACCTCTTCAAACGCAAGGAAAATTTGAAGGCCTACGGTTACTTGGTGGGCGAAAACTCCAGTGCCCACGTGCACAAATCCCTGTGGGATGTCGCCATGAAAAAGCGCGCCGTGATAAAGGGAGAAGTGGCAAATATTTTGGACCAGTAGGGCTCGATTCAGCGGGAGCCTTTATGCTGAATCTCTCCAAGCAGTCTTCCTCTATTTATGAATCTAGAATTTCCTTTCCGTGGTCCTAGGCTTGTATTTATGAAACATAAACTATAAGGAAGAAAGGACGAGGATCATGATCCGAGTTCTTTCGCCCCCGTTGAAGAAATACAAGCCTAGGGCAAAACAGGGAAAGGAAATTCTAGATCAAGATCCTTGCGTAATCTGTTTTTTGCTGCTAAACTCCATCGGCCGAGAAATTATATTAATTAGCTTTTTTCGCATGCAAGCAACGAGCATAAAGGTCAAAGGAGCCAAGATGCACAATTTGAAGAACATCGATGTGGAGATTCCGCGCGATAAGCTCACGGTGATCACGGGACTCTCGGGTTCCGGAAAATCCACCCTCGCTTTTGACACGATTTACGCCGAAGGACAACGACGTTATGTGGAATCGCTCTCGACCTATGCTCGTCAGTTTTTGGGAGTGATGGAAAAGCCGGATGTGGAGTCTATTGAAGGACTTTCGCCAGCGATTTCTATCGATCAAAAGACCGCGCCGCGCAATCCACGTTCAACCGTGGGAACCGTGACGGAAATTTACGACCATCTGCGTTTGCTCTTTGCTCGTGTGGGAATTCCGCACTGTCCTAAATGTAAAAAACCCATCGTGCGCCAAACTGCGACGCAAATTGTGGACCATATTATGGCCATGGGTGAGGGACGCCGTGTGCTTTTGCTCGCGCCCATGATGCACGGACGAAAAGGCGAACACACCGCCGTGTTTGAAAAAATTAAGAAGGAAGGATTTGTGCGTGTGCGTGTGGACGGCGAGGTTTATTCCGTGGTGGAACTGCCCGAAATCGATAAAAATAAATCACACGACATTGAAATCGTGGTGGACCGTTTGGCCGTGAAAAAGTTTGAAAAAATGTACAAGGAATTGTCCACCGGTGAAAAAGTGGAAATCCCAAATCCTGACCTCACGCGGCTCGCGGACTCGGTGGAAATGACGCTGCGTCATGGGGAAGGAGTGATGATGGTGATGGACAATGAAACCGGCGAAATCCAGAAATTTTCCGAGACCTTTGCGTGTGACGACCATCCGGAAGTGAGCATCACGGAGATCGAGCCACGGAATTTTTCGTTCAACAGCCCACACGGCGCGTGTGAAGAATGTCATGGACTTGGAACCAAACTTGAAATCGACCCCGAGCTCGTGATCCCCAACAAAAAACTCAGCCTTTCCGAAGGCGCGATTTTGCCTTGGTCCGCGACCAGCTCGCACCTCACTTGGTACAACAATATTTTGGAAGAAGTGGCGAAGCGTTTCAAATTCTCTGCGGACGCGCCGGTAGAAAAACTCACCGACGCCCAGATGCAAAAAGTGATGTACGGAACGGGTGAAGAAAAATACTCCGTAAAAATGACCTCCGGCGACGGGTTTTCCAAAGGCGAATTCCAAACCAAATTTGAAGGAGTGATCCCCAACTTGGAACGCCGCTTCCTAGAAACCGACTCCGAATACGTGCGCGGAAAAATCGAACAATTCATGCGAGTTTTACTCTGCCCGGTGTGTGAAGGAAAACGTCTCAAACCCGAGATGCTTGCGGTCACTATTAACGAGCGCTCCATCTCCGATGTTACCTCACTTTCCATCGCCGAAGCCGAAGAATTTTTCAAAGGGCTCAAGCTCACCGCGATGAACAAAATGATTTCTGAGCCCATTTTGCGTGAAGTCTATTCTCGCCTCGGATTTTTGAATCACGTGGGAGTTTCTTACCTCACGCTCGACCGCGCCGCCAACACCCTTTCTGGCGGAGAGGCGCAGCGTATTCGTCTCGCGACGCAAATCGGATCCCACCTGGTGGGCGTGCTCTATGTGCTCGATGAACCCTCCATTGGACTTCACCAAAACGACAACGAAAAACTCATTCAAACCCTCACAACTTTGCGCGACATCGGCAACACCGTGATTGTGGTGGAACACGACGTGGATACCATGCTCGCTGCCGATTATATTTTGGACATCGGACCGGGCGCCGGGAAGCATGGAGGAAACGTGATCGCCGCCGGTACGCCTGCGGAAATCATGAAGGACAAAAACTCCATCACCGGGCAATACCTTTCCGGTAAAAAAGAAATTCCAACGCCAAAAAAACGCCGCAAAGGAAACGGAAAATCGCTGGAAATTTTGGGAGCCACCGAACACAATTTGCAAAACGTGGATGTGAAATTCCCGCTGGGAACCTTCATCGCCATAACAGGTGTGTCTGGGTCCGGAAAATCCACTCTCATCAACGAAATTCTTGTTAAAAAAGTGGCCGCCGTCATCAACCGAAACAAGGCACTCGCCGGCGCGCACCGTGAAATCCGTGGAATCGAACTTTTGGATAAAATCATCAACATCGACCAGTCGCCAATCGGACGAACGCCCCGTTCCAATCCCGCTACCTACACCGGAGTTTTCACCGACATGCGTGAACTTTTTGCACAAACTTCCGAAGCGCGTTTGCGTGGATACAAGGCCGGACGTTTCTCTTTCAACGTGAAGGGAGGACGCTGTGAAGTCTGTGAAGGGGACGGGCTCCGAAAAATCGAAATGCACTTTTTGGCGGACATTTATGTGCCGTGTGAATCGTGTAAGGGCCGCCGCTACAATCGGGAAGCACTCGAAATCACTTACCGCGGCAAAACCATTGCCGACGTGCTCGACATGACCGTGGACGAATGTCTGGAATTCTTCGACGCCATTCCATCTGTGAAAACCAAACTCGAAACGCTTTCAAAAGTGGGTCTGGGTTACATTCACCTCGGACAATCCGCTACCACGCTTTCGGGAGGAGAGGCGCAGCGTATCAAACTTTCCACCGAACTTTCCAAGCGCTCCACCGGGAAAACCCTCTACATTTTGGACGAGCCCACCACGGGTCTCCACTTCGACGACGTAAAAAAACTCGTGGAAGTGCTGCAACAACTCGTGGACACGGGCAACACCATCATCGTAATCGAGCACAACCTCGACCTCATCAAATGCGCCGACCATATTATTGATATGGGGCCCGACGGAGGAAATGGGGGAGGCCAAGTGGTTGCCACCGGAACTCCCGAAGAAGTAGCGAAACACAAAGTCTCCTACACCGGGAAGTGGCTCAAAAAGATGGGGATTTAAATGTAAAAGCCAGTTTTATAATCATAAGTTAACCCTGTAGTAGCAAGCGGTGGAGCTTTTACTCCAGTTGGACTTCCTTTGTGCATCACCAAACCTTCCCACCAAGTAGCGATGCTGGGTTCGGAGTAATCAATGACTACTCTAGTGCTACAGTCTTTTGTAATTTTACTATCCAATTTTCCTTGAGGAGTGCGAGGGTTCCTGACAAGTGCTTTACTTCTATCCGTAGTCATAAAATTTGAATAGTAATCAATCAATAGTCTTCTTTTAAGTTCATCCTCATCGATAGATAGATGAGTGGTCTTTTGGTCAAGGATTTTAAATTGGTGGAGCGAATCAACCATCGCTCTGTGAAGCGCTTCGTTTTCTAATATTGAAAATATCAATCCACTTCGTTCGTCAATTATTTCTTGGACATGTTCTGGCAAATATTTGTTCAAAGCTCTTTTAAAACTTTGTTCTGGCACTAGGAGCGTATTTGCCTGCCGCCTTTCTTGCATAGGAGACCAGAAATTAGTGCCGCTGGCCCATGCAGGATGTACAAGCAATGCCCCTATGAGAGTTAAGGTTTCTGATCTCTCATTCGCCGAAAGACGGCCTAATAGACTACGGTTGTCTCCTTCATAAAAATTGCTAGCAAGGATTGCGGAGGGATCTTTGTGAAAACGAAAAGCAGACGCATGTTCTTCAGGCCTATATTCTCGAATCGCATACCTATCATCTCTTGCTTTTAAGCAAGATTTTCTTATAAAAAAATCTTCGCCCCAACTGCCCTTAAGATTTATGCATCCCCAATGCTGTAGAGCCTTGAAATAATCGGCACTTGGAAGTTCACGGTCTGGATCAGAGTCGCTTG
This sequence comes from uncultured Candidatus Peribacteria bacterium, assembly GCA_965230905.1. Classification (GTDB taxonomy): domain Bacteria; phylum Patescibacteriota; class Gracilibacteria; order UBA1369; family 2-02-FULL-48-14; genus 2-02-FULL-48-14. Next base: position 208,230 of record OZ246396.1, on the reverse strand, counting down.
CACCAGAGATGAGCACGTCATCTATTTGTTCTTTAACGCCCTTCACTTCGAGTCCAAAACCATGTGGCCATTCCAACTTCTCGACTTCATGTAATCTTTCATAAGGGACTATGGGGTGTGCACTCAGCCCAAATTTATCAAAGTACTTTTCTGCTGCCACATCTGGTGAGAGACTCATTTTGCTTCAAATTAAGATCTATATTTTAAATTAATTTTATATTTAGTCAACCTAAGGTACTATGTATAAAACGTATGTTCACCAAAACCCTCCGTCGCTTCCGTGCCCTGCCCGACTCCGCCCGTGCAATGGTTTTCCTCTATTGGGTCTACGAATTCTCCCAGATGATCGTGGGGCTTTTCCTCAACGTTTTTGTGTATGAAACCACCGGATCATTGCTCTGCCTGGTCATCTACAATTTAGTTTTCTTTTTCTTTGTGGCACTGGGCTTTTCGGGGTGGGGTTATGTGGTGGCGCAGAAACAAATCTCGCTCAAATACAATTACCTCCGTGCTTTCACCATTTACATTCTTTCCTTTCTATCGCTGATTTTTTTGCCGCGCGATTTTGGCTACCTGCTGCTGTTTGCGGCTTTCAACGGCTTGGGACTCGGCATGTTTTGGGTGGGTGTGCACAGTTACGAAATGCTCACCACCACCGAGGAGAACCGCGATTTTTATTCGTCCATGGTCAGCCTCGGCACGCAAATTTTTTCCACGGTTTCGCCACTGGTGGCCACGCTGAGCTTTTACCTCTCCGAGCAAATCTTTCACTTGGAAACCTTTGAAATCCTATTTTGGATTCTGCCCTTTGTGTATCTCTGCTCCCTGCCCTTTTTATTCAAACTGCCCGATTACACGCCCAAACCCATACCGCACAGTGAATGGAAACGCTTGGTCTTTGATCCCAAACTCAAAAAAGTCCGTCGTTATATTTTAGCTGGCGGCATGCCCTGGGGATTTCGCAGCACGCTCTACCCTGCCCTGTCTTTGTTATCCCTTAAAACGGTGATCAACATCGGTTTGCTCCAAACCTTAATGGGCGCGCTTTCCATCTTAGCCTTGGTCGTTTTGTCGCACCGGCGTCACGAGGGCAATAGAGTGAGAATTCTTCTCTATTCCGTGCTGGGGATCATGGCAGCGTTCGCCCTGCTTTTTTTCTGGGAACTCTCGCCGTGGTTTTATATACTCTTTTCACTCGGTCTCACCCTGCTTTCGCCCATTTACCGCGTTTCTGAACATGTGCTCGACCTCAAGGCCATGGAACAGCTCACCGGTCAGCACTCCTTTTATCCAGGTTTGCTTTACCGCGATGCGCTCATTTGGGTGGGAAGGAGCATCTCCCTCGGACTGCTGGGCCTACTGCTTCTTTTTACCACCGAAGCCCAAACTCTCCAGATAGGGCTGGTGGCCATTATTCTGAGTTACTTTGGGGTGTATTGGAATGCTCGTCGGCTCTAGTTCATAGTCGCCAACTCCTGAATAGCCTCTAAGCAGGCAGCGGCTTCTTGGTCGTAGCCCACACGGATGAAGAGGGTGTCGTTTTCAAGTGGAAGTGCCACGTAGCTGGGTTGAGCGTCACCAGGGTAGGTGTAGGCAGTGAGGCTATCCAAAGTACCTGAAAGCAAAGTATCCATTTCAGAAGGCAAGGGTGTGGTTAAAGTTCCCTCCAAATCCGCCCAACAGCCGTCTGAGCCTTTCACGCCCAAACCGTTAGCAGAGTCGTTTTCAAACTCTTCCCAGGTGCCGGAATCGTAAGTCAGGGTGCTGGAACCATAGGTGAGGGTCATGGGTCCGCCACACGCCGTCAGTAAAAGAACAAAAGTGATTAAAAGGGGGGAGACTTTTTTCATAGTGGAAGATTAAGTGAGTTCAATTTACTCAGTTTTTTAAATAAAGTAAACTCCAGCAAAGTTTAACTAGATTTAATGAAGTTTAATGAAACTTAACAGGTAATCTTAAAATAGTATAAACCATCATTATTTATAACTTATCAACCCTTATTTCTCAAAAACACTGAAAAGCATTGCAAAGCTAAATAGGAGAGCATAAAGTATGGCCAAGTTAAGTTTAATTTAATCGAATGATTAAGCGGCTCCTCACGCCCGAAGAAGTCGCGGACGCCCTGCAGCTCCACCACTTAACCGTACTAAAGTTTATTAGGAGTAAACGCCTCAAAAGCGTGAAATTCGGACGAGTCTATCGCATCAGCGAAGACGACCTGAATGAATTCCTACAAAAACAGGTTAACTAAAGGTTTCCGTCCTCTTGATTCCCCTCCCACCCACGCCTCATGTTATTTAATTGCTTCTCCTGCGGTAGATTGATTTCCCTTCGAAAGGACCTTTGTCCGTACTGCATGGTAGACCTCAACAACGCTCGTGAAAGCGTGGAACTTGAACACAAGAAAAAACCCGTCATGGCCCGCAAAAAACACACCTTTTTCTCCTTATTGTCTCGTTAAGAAACCCAATAGTCCCTTTGGCCTTTTTCCTCCGGCTTCTTCAGCTAAGACGAAAGCACTCTTTTCTTCAGTTACATTGGCGTTCATACACCTTCGTCACGCCGGTCAAAACCCCGGGGAAGTCTTTGGCGTTGGTTTCGGCGATGATTTGGTTCATGTATTGCAAAACGCCCTGCATGTCGGTGGCCGCCACCGCGCCGCCTTCACCATACAAGAGTTTGTACTTGGCCATGCGCTCGGCGCTTTCGGCCTGAATAGTGGCGCGGGTGGTGTCGCTTTGTAAAATATCCAAAGCACTGCCAAAGGTAAACACTTCGCCCGTACCGTCAAAGTCACTCACCTTAGCGGGCGCTTCCACTGTATTCTTACCAATGCCCATTAAATTTTTATAATAGCTCCAGCCGTCGATTGTGTTCTGCCCGATGTCTTGGAGTTGTTCCGTTTCTTCATCCAAATCGTTGTCGAATTTAATATTGTCTTTGAAAGAAATTTTTTCGTGCGGTTCAATGTCCACGCTCAGGGTTTCAATGGTCTCCACAAAGTCATCCCAACTCTCTTTGATTTCAGCGAATCCACCTTCTTCACATCGGTAATAATTGCCGATGCGGTCTTCGTATTTGAGCGTCCAGCTGTCAAAATAGTCATTGAGCACCGGCTCAGAAACCCGGCCTTCTTCCACCACAAACACGGCGATCATATCTGCTTTAAGGCCCGTTAAAATCGCCTCCTTAGCGGCTTCGAGCTCAAGGGCTTCCTTTTCACGAATCACATCCGAAGGGCTTTGTTGAACGTTGCGGATAAAATACTGCTCCATCAAAATGCGGTGGTATTCTTCCTGATACGGACTCGTGTCGGCGCAATCAAAGGCCGCCGTACGGAAATTTTCACGCAGGGTGTCGAGCTCGTCGTCCAGTTCCATAAGGTCGTTCAACTGGCAGTAGCCTCGTCGGAAGTCTTGAATGAACTGTTCTCGAGTGTTTTCACTGCGCACACTCAAAATAAAATCGTAATATTGGCTGCCGCAGTTGAGCCCATCCACTACCGAAGCGTCGGTGACAAGACCCGGCAAGGCGACGCCCGTTAGGAAAAGAAATCCGGTGAAAAAGGTGTGGGAGAGTTTCATTTGCAATAACCTTTAGTGAGTAGGGAAGCCAGAGGAGCTTGGCCGTTTACATAGGTGTCTTTAACGCCTTCCTGGAAAGTTCGGAAGTAGAGCAGCATGGTGTAGAGTTCAGTAGAAACTTGACCGTAGAGATCACTGCTTGTTTGGGAGTAGGTCTTGAAGTTGAATTCATCGAAGGCTTCTTGAATTTGAGCGACGTTTTCAGTCGCTGCGTCTTGGCATTGTTCCAATAATTTATCGATGCCGCGTTCGGCGTCGGCGGCTTTTCCAAGGTTGAGGATGCTTTCGCATTCAGCCTCGCTCTTGGTCTTTCCAAAATTATCGTTGATGCCAATCAAAGGACCGAGCGTGGTTTTGAAAACTTCAATGTCTTCATTGGCTTTCTCATCCAAATCATCCCCAGGGTCCAGATCGATGGGACGCTTGATGGCGTAGACATTCAGATCCAAATTCACAAAGCTACCCGCTTCTTTACACGTGGCATCTTCAAACCAATTCATGGTGATTTTACTGGGCACCAAACTTTTGCTCATGGTTTCTTCGAGCCGTTTTTCAATGAAGGCCGTGTGGCAGGCGATGCAGTTTTCATTCTCTTCAAAGTCAGCTGCTTCCATGCTTTCGTGTTCCACTTCGGCATCCTCATTTTCCGCAATCACCAAGACTTCAACACAGAAAGTTTGGTTACAAGTGTAGTTGCGATTCCAGTTTCCTTTGGGCGCTTCCAAGTTACTCAGTACATCGTCCAAGGCTTGGAAAGCCGCACCAATATCGGTGAGGAAAGGATTATCTTCTTCAGCGGACCCACCTGAACCACCAGACTCGCCTGAACCACCCGAGCTTCCCAGGCTGTAATCGATGCGACTCACGCTTTCCGGTAAGGCGTCGCCGGTGTCGGGCGGATTGCTTTCATAGCTACTCAGAGCTCCGGCCAAAGCTTCATCACCGTAACAAACATAAGGATCGATTTCTTCTTCGGCCAAAATAACTTCTTCACGGGGTTCCGGCTGCTTAAACATGACAATGGGCGCTTCTTCCTCCAGCACTTCCGACGCCAAATTCACATCCTCGTCGCTGCGGTCCGGGTAGGTGATCAGCTCGCCAAACAGCAAATAATGAATCAAATCCAAGTCGTAGAGCAAGTCGATGTTGGCGGAGTCCCCGAGCTTATTGTTCATGAACATTTCACTCGCCAAAGCCTCGTAGGCCAAGCGGCGGTTGGATTGTTGGAATTCGAGTTCCTTGTCGTAGGCACCGCCAATTTCCGCCATGCGGTCCAAAAGGAAATCCGAGGTCAACGGATCATCCAAATCCGTGGCCAGGGGAGGTCGCTCATACGTAGCGTAGTACTCGCGGACGAAGGTTTCGGTGTTTGCTCCAAAGCTGTTGTCGGCAATAAACGTTTCGAGGTCGGCGTCTGCCTGGGCTTGGGCAGCTTCCATCTGTTCGGCGGCGCCCGCCGCTTGTGCCGCCAAGACTTCTTCCTGTTTTTTATTGATGATTCCTTGGCTGTCTCCGGTGAGCACAATGGCTTCAATTTCTTCCTCGGTGTATTGGTAGCGTTTGGCGATTTCTTCAATCGCGGCATCTTGAGGGCCGTTCTTAATGTTTTGAAGCATGAATAAATAAAGCCCTTCAAAGGGAACTTCGCCCGACGCTAAATTGGATAGTTCCTTGGCGTCGTGACTGTCGCTCATGTCCACCCCGGCTTCTTCAAAAATATGAGCGAGCAAATCGTCGTCGCTCATGAGCGCTTGGCTCACCGTCATACCGGCGGTAAGACTCAGGACCATCCCGATGCTGAAAAGAAGGAATTTTTTCATTTACATTGGGCGGTACTGGCGCCGTTGAATTTAGAAGGATATTCCTCAAGTACGTCGCGAATTTTTGAAAGATTGCCCCGGTAATCGTCCAGGTTTTGGATCAAAGCGAGCATCTCTTTGTGCACGGGGTAAACCAATTGCACTTGGTTGTACACGGCCAGGGTCAGATCGATGCTGTCTTCAGCCAAGGCCACTTGTTCGTCCACGGTGCTGCGTTGATGTGCCGCCGTGTCCAGAGCGTCCTGCAGACTCAGCGCTGCATCGTCTTCAAAAAGACTGTCGCTAAAACTCGTTTGATTTTTTTGGAGGTAAATTGCAAAGTCTTCGAGGTTGTTGTTGAGCGAAACGGCCAAACAATACGTGGAAACATTCCCGGTGCACTCACTGTCGTCGGGAGGGTAGCTCACCACCAACTCAGAAAGGTCCGGGTCCAGCAAAACATCCAGGAACTGATCCACGGTTTGGTTGGCACGCAAATGGTATTCGGTGATGGCATCGGTCATGTCCATGCCGTCAAAGGTGCTGCTAGTGGGGCCGAGTAGGCTCGCACTTAGGCTCGGCCCGTACGTGCGGGGGAGCAGGAATCCCGCCACAAAGGCGAGCGCGAACCATTTGACCCAAGTCATTTGTTTATACATTGGTGCGCGTAACAAGGTAAAGCGTTGTTGAATTTAGTAAAGAAGCCAGGGAAAACGGCACTGAACTCATCTGCAAAAATTTCCATGTGCTCGTTGGTCGCTTTGAGTCCGTCCACCATAAGGAAGGTGCGTTTGCTGCTGGAAGAAGCAATGACTTGTTTTTGCAGCATGGCGCTGGCGATGTCCAAATAAAGGTCACGCACGTAAGCACAATAAGAGTTGGCTTGAATGCTGCTGTTTAAATTGAAGTTGGTGTCTTGCCTTAAGTTGCTTTGGTAGATTTTTTGAATGGAGAATTCCATCAGGCGGTAGTACTTCATGGCGCCGTCCACTTGTTCACTCGAAGGCGTGACTTGTTTAAAGTAATCGTCCAAAAAAACTTGATACGAATCCACCAGTACTTGGGCTTCTTGCATCACGTCGTAACCACATTGAAAATCCGTTCCATCCACCGGCTTGGGCACATCCGTCACCAGCTCAGTTTCTGCTGCAAAAGCATAGAGCAGGCCATTGAAGACCAGCACCAGTGCGGCGCAAACCAGAAAGAATTTATTTTCAAATTTTTTAAGCATAGCGTGGAACTATTCTTGAATGGTTAAGGTGTTGCTCACTCCAAAGATTTCGCCGGCGTCATTGCGGATTATAGCAAAGACTTCATCACCCGGTCTAAGGTCAGCGTCGTAATCGATGGTGGAATTGCAGGGGCAAGCCATACAGGCTTCACGCACCGCATAAATTCCGGGTTCCACTCCTTCGAGCGAACCGTCTCCAAAGTCATCGCTTTCGTCCAAAGGATCGCTGCTGCGGCCCACTTCACTGCCGTCGTCCACGCCTCCGCTGTCGGTATCGGGGTTGTAGGGATCGGTGCCGTATTTGCTTTCTTCGTCGTAGTTGATTAGTCCGTCGCCGTCGCTATCGAGGTCGAAACAATTGTAAGCCTTGAGCACCCGCACGGACATTTCTACAAATTCGTAACGCGTCATTTTGTGAGAAGGATCGGCGGCTTCTGCTTCCGTCACAATGAAATTGCTTTCACCCGCGGTGGCGTCACCGGTGAGGTAAGGCGTTAGATCTTGCGCGATTTCCATGTACGGTTCATACCAAGGCTCGCCGGTTAAATCGGCAGGCAATTCAATGATGCCTTCCTGGTTCAGGGCCTCGAGTACAATCTTAGTGGCCTCGGCACGGGTGATGGTGGCATTGGGTTTGAACGGAGCCACACCACTGGAATTCACTTCGCCCAAATAACCCGTAATCAGGTCGCGGAGGAAGGATTCTTTGGTGAAGGAATAGTACCACGCGCCACTGTCCAAAATGTCGTTGAACACAGAGGGAAGCAGGTACGCTTCGTCGCTTGGCGTGATACAGAGTATGCCCAAAATAATCTTGGTGAATTCAGCACGAGTGATGGACTGATCGGGCTTGAAGTACGCTTGGCCTTCAATGGTGTAGCCCTCCAGCACGTCGCGTTCCACGAGCTCGGCAATGTCTTGGTAGAGCTCGTCATCGTTTTCAATGTCCTCAAAGTTGAGGCGGTAGTCCGCGCTCAGGGAATCGCCCGCTCCAATCAAAGTGGACGGAGGCAGATCCAAATCCACGGCGCTGACCAAATACCTTGCTTTAGGCGTGCCAGGCCAAATCTCCAATTCCAAGGTGCCGTTGTCGTAAACTTCAATCACCAAGTACTCATCCAAAGACGCGGCCTCCCGTTTCACCAGCGTGTAGCGCTCGTCAAAAATAGTGATGTTTCCCGTTTCGCTCACAATGAAGTCGAGCGAGCCCAAGTCGTCGCGCGCCACCAAGGAATTATCCGTGAATTCGTAACCGTCTTCACCCGCCACCGGATACACCGTAAGCCCTTGGTATATAGAAAGATCCAAGTCAGCCAAGGGCTGGGTCATCTTTTGAATGGGGTGTTCGCCGTCTGCCACAAATAGGAAGCTGCCCATCACCATGCCCAGACTCTTTTCGTACACGGCCAAGCGGGAAGGCCAGTCCGCATCGGAAGAAAGGACCATGGCGTCGTAAGCCGGGTCGTAGACCACGACTTGCTTAGTAGTGGGATTGAACTGAGCAATGGTTTCGCCCGCGCCGTCGTAAACGGAGAGCAGGTCTGAAGGAATCATGTCTTCGTTGAAATCTCCCGCTTCATCGGTGGAGTAACCCGTGCCGATTTCGTTGATAGCGCCGCTGCGGTCACGCACCAAATCGAAGGGGAAGAGGGGACTGCTCGGCGTGGTGAATCCACTCACCGCATCGATGCTCGCGTCCGCCAAAGTAATGTCGGGAACATAAATTTCCACCGCGACTTCCGTTTCACCCACATTGCCGGCGGCATCGGTTACGTAGAGCGTAACGGTGCGCGTATTCAAATCTTCATAAGGGCCCACTTCAGCGGTGAGACCAATCACTTGTTCATCGTTGTTGCTCACGCCGTCGCCGTCGCTGTCCACGCCGCTGTCGAGATCCCAGTACGCGTCCACAATCTCGCTATCGCTGTCGAAGGAACCTTCGGCAGAAAGTTCTTTGGTGGAGAAAATCGCCACTTCAATGGCCCCGTCGCCATCGGTATCGGCGCCGCCATCATCAATCAGGGTGTAGGGTTCGCTGTCGTCCGCACAGACCTGCGGATTGAGCAGAATGGTGTCGGAAAGGGTTCCAAAACTTCCGTCGGCTTGCACGCTGCGGCTCACCGTGTAGTAAGCCCCATTTTCTAACTCAATATTGGCCGATGGACTGCTTTGGCTGATGAGTTTATCCATCACAAAGGCTTCTTGTTTATCGAGTCGCAGTTCCGTGCCCTCGGTGGTGACCAGCACTGCATCGGCCCCCTTGCTTTCCAGTGCCACCAATTCCTCCGCAAAGAGTTCCATGCCCTCCGCCAAATCTTGTTCCTCCACGGTTTCACCCATGTCCACCCAGTACACCGAACCGTTTTCCACGCGGATGTTTTTTTCCGTACCCTGGGCAAAGGAAACCACGGTGTGCGCGGGCACATCAATGGACGTGGCGCCCTCATCCGCTTCAAATTCAATCACGCTGTCCTCAATGGTTTGGAAGACCACCGCTTCACTCACGGTGATTTCTCCATTCGCGTTTATAATCGTGCGTTTGTATCCGTTCTTCACCGTCACGCTTCCGCTCACGTTATCCGCCCACAGACGGCTGCTGCGCAATTGCCCGGCGGACTTGCCAGTTGAATCGGCGAAGGTGCTGCTCTCATTTTCACTGTCCACCAAGAGCAGCAAACGTTTGATATTTTCATCCGGTTCAGATTCCTGCGCGTCCAAAGAATCGTAGAAACGCACGTCGTATCCAATGGAATCGGAAGGGGAGAAGGAGAAGCTCGCTTCTTCATAATCGTTCTTTCCACGTTTCAGATTTTGCACGCTGCCGTAACCGGGGTCCATGTCGGGCACCGTGCTTTCTTCGGGGTCACTGCTCACGTAGCTGAGCGTGGGCGCTTCGGTGTGATTCTCTTTTAAGTAGATGTCGCCTCCCATGGAATAAACCACGTCTTCATCGCCGTCGCCGTCCAAATCAATCATCAAAATGCTGCTGGCTTCCTTGGCTTCTTGCGTGTAGTCGGAGAGCCGTTCGTTCACGCCCAGTTCTGCGTTGTAGAGGAACAATCCTTCGTCGTAGGTTCTGGCTTGGGTGCCGAGCTCGAGTCCATCCGTGGACTCAGACGCCAATTCCACCGCTTCGTCATCTTCGGCTGGGGTTGCCCACTTTTCTGGATTCCAGTTCGCGGCTGCGTCCATGAAGCCGCCTTCTTCACTCGCCAACATGAATGGAGAGCTCATATTTTCGGAAGCCAAGTAACGTTGGAAAGACTCCCCATCCATTCCACGCAGGGCGATGGTGCCTTGATCCAGCTCCTCCGTGTAGGCAATCATGGAATCTCGCAAAGTGACCAAAGAGGCGAGGGGCGTGCCTTCAATGCTCGCCAAGAAATCTTTATCGAAAGAAGGGTTCTGAACAATCTCGTTGTAGCGGTGCAGCCGTGGATCGTCCAAAGCCAGCATTTCCTCTTCGCCTTTCAGCAGCACTTCGTCAGGCAGCTCAGCGCTCCACGCATCCACTTTAGTTTGCAGGCCGCCCATCACTTGCTTCAAAGCCCCGAGGTTTTGCAGCACCAAGGGGTTGTCGCTGTAAGACAGAGCGGTGTTCATGGCTTCTTCATAAGACTCCAGTTCCGTATTGAAATCACCCTCTGCCTCTCCCTCCGCGTCCGCGTCTCCATCCAACCCCGCGTCGTCTCCGCTGAAGTCCGCAGATCCCTCTATGTCCACGTCTACGCCCACTTCCAATTCCTGATCTCCAATCAAGTCAAAGATCGACTTAATTTCATCCTGCAAATCATTCAAATTGTCGTTGATCGCTTCTTGTACAAACTTCGTAATCTCTGCGTTGCTCTTTTCTCCCAGGTCGGAAATTTCGTTATAAAGCGCCGAGAAATCCAAATTAAGATTCAGCGTGGTGTTCACGCGGATTTCTTTCCAGTAGTCGAAATTAAACTCAGGCCATTCCACCGTTTGGGAAAGGTCAGAGGGCAGCACAATTCCCCCCGGACGTTCCGTGATTTCCTCAATTTTCGACTTGAGGGTGAGCTCGGGCGTGGGAATGAACCCTTGGCGGATGATGCACACGATCTTCAAAATATTGCTGGCAATGTTCAGGGCCGCCTGCAGGCTTGGATCCAACTCGGGCAAGGCAGGGGGAGGCGGTAGGCTCGGTAAATTGGGCAGGGTGAGGGGCGGCAGGGCCGGCGGTTCAAAGTTAAAATCAAAAGTGGGCAGCAGGGGAATTTCCAGTTCTAAATCAAAGTCCGCATCCAGTTTAATATCCAAGTCGGGAATAACCAGACGCGGCAACTCCGGAATATTGATACGCTCCGGCACAAACTTTATATCCGGCCACACGATGTCCATTCCAGCCTGAATATTGGAAACGTCGATCACAATGTCCGGTAGCTTGGGCAGTTCCACCACAGGAAAATCAGGGATGAACACGAACAAGCTGAAGAGCAATTGCAAGCCGCTGTAACGTTGGTTGGTGCATTTGTCACAGGAATCCATAAGATCCGCCGAAAGGTCTATGAGAACCTGCCAGCCGTCCACAATTTCCTGCAGAGCCACAACCCACTGTCCCCAGGCTTCTATTCGTTCCACGTTCTCGGTCAGGTAGCCCGCCGTGTTGCTTAAAATGGCGTCCACATAACAAATGATGGTCTTGGCGTAGTAGGCTTCAATGTCCCGTATGAGCAGAATTTTTTCAGGAATTTCCGTATAACTTTCCAATATCGCCAAATTGGTTTCAATGGCGGTGATGGCTTCGGTCACGGTGGTCTCCAATTCTTCGATGGCAGCTTTTTGTATTTCCGTTAAATCCTCCATGATTTCAATTTGCTCTCGGAGCGCTTCCAACTCCAACTTAGCGTCGTCCACCCAGGCCTGCATATCTCGCTTAAAGATTTCAATTTCCTCAGGCGTGAGCATGGGGTAACGGATGGTCACGGGTTCCGGCTCAATATCAATCAGCGGCAGGGCGTGGGCCGTGTTCAGCCATTTCTCAAGCCCCAAAATGCCGCTGGTGAGTTCGTCGATTTTCCTGGTTCCGTCGGCGTCCACCGCGTCTTCTTCACGGCTCTTATCAATGCGCTCGCTGATGCCGGTGAATTCCGTGGTCAGACTCTTGGGGTCGGGATAAATGAACGTGATATCGGGCAGGTCCAGCACTTTAAAGAATTCCTCTTTTTGTGCCTTCCACCACTCCGTGAAGATGCTGGGGAAGCCGGGCACTTGGACATTCAAGTTCGCCGAAACAGGCGGTTCGTATGAGGCAAACACCGTACTTTCGAGTCCCGTGCTTCCATTGTCGCTGGAAAGGTTTTCAACCACATTGTAAGCGGTGTCAGCCTCGCCCGTCACAAAGGCGCTGGCGGACGAAAGCCCGTCAGAAATGTATCCATTGATCACATCACAAAGGCTCAGCAATTGCAGCAAAGGAATGCTGAAGGCGAAACACTGGCCCACGGGGTAGGGCCCCAGACAAATTCCCAGCCCCAGCCCCAGCGTGGTGGTGGGCGCTAAGTACAGGCGCAGGGCGCCCGGGGCGTAACACATCTGTGCCGTACAAGCCACTGGCAACACATTGATAATTCCAAAGATCGGCGTCCCGGGATCCAAAAACAGGGTCGTCCCGGTAAGTGGCTCGTGGTAATTTCCCGGCGCTAAAAAGGCCACGCTTCCCGGGAAGGCAATACACCCTCCGTTGCAGGTGAACATGGACACGATTTCTTCAATTTTATCGGTCAGGCCTTCCACTTCCTTATCCAGCAAAGCAATGTCGGCTTCCAGGTCGATTTCCAGTTCTTCATCGCTCAGTTCCACGTCGTCGTCCGCTGCTTCCAAATTCAAAGTGGGATCCAGCAGCAAATCATTTCCGCTCACCCAAATATCTATAATGTCGTTGATGCCGTCGCCGTCCGCGTCCTCGGTGTTGTCGAACATTTCATCGGTGGAGTAGTAACCATCCTCATCTTCGTCCACGGCTCCCAGCACTTCTCCCACGGCATCGAAGTCTCCATTCTTGGCCACGGGAATTCCTTTTTCCTGATCCATCTTGGCCAAGAAATCCGGCACGCCGTCGCCGTCTTCGTCTCCAAAGGGGTTTGGTATGGTGTTGTCCTCTTCGGCGTAGGTGGCGGGGGAATAGGCCTTTTCTTGGTAGTTCACCTGCTTGAAGCTGTTTCCACCCAGACCCAAGAAACCTTCCTCAAGCACATGGGTCACGTATCCATCTGAATAGAAAACGATCAATTCCCCGCTGGTGTTGCCCTCGGGCGAAACCCCAATGTCCATATAGTTGTCGTCTTTGTAATCCGTGTACAAATCCTGCGAAAGCATCACAGAAAGTTTGGGCAAGGATTCCACGGAAACGTCGTAGGTGAAGGTCAGGCTTTCCCCGTTGCTGAGGCTGAGCGGTCCATAAATAAAGGGTCGGTTGTTGTCGCCTTCTTGAATCGTCACGCCTGTATTGGCAGGGGAACAATCGCTGCAAGCAAAGCTGTCTTCATCGAATTGGAAATAATTGCCCACGCTGTCGGAAAGGTAAAGCGCAGAGTACGCCGCGCCGGAAATATTTTCCACGGTCACGGTGTAGGTGAGCACATCGCCCACTTCCACACTGCCGCTACTGGGGTCCGCCACGGTTTTGCTCACCGCCACCAAGTCTTCCATCGCCCGGCTGTCGGCGTATTCAAAGGCCTGATTTTCTTTTCGCTGCAAGCCTTCGGTAGAAGCCGCGGTGTAATCGTCGTCCACGCCCAGCGCCGCCAAAAAGTCCTCCGCTCCATTTTCTTCACTGAAATCATCCGTTAAAATCCCCAAAGAAACGGAACCTTTTGCCAAGTCATCCGTGCGCACGGCCACATCGGCGCCCAGCTCTTCTTCGGGATCCGCGTTCAGCCCAAAATCTTTCACCTCGTCCACGGTTTCCAAAACGCCTTCCGAATTCCACACGGTGTACATCACCATGTTCTCATCCACAATCACCAAGTCGTCGTAGTCATCGTCGTTCAAATCGCCGACTTCCACTTGGGTGGGCGTGCCGGAAATGCCGGTGAGCGCCAAGTTCTTGGCCACAAATCCTCCGCCAATATTTTCGTATAAGTACAAGCACATTTCGCCTTCGTAACAGGCTTCTTCCGTCACAATCAGCAGGTCTTCCAGGCCGTCGTTATTGAAATCGCCTTTGTCGATGGAGGAGATGCCGTTTTCAATGTAAAGCAGTTCACCGCGGTTGTGCAGACGCGTCGCGGCCTTGGCGTTTTGCAGCACTTCAATGCGGCCGTCTTTATAAGCGGTGAGCACATCGGGCAAGTCATCGCCGTTGTAATCCAGGTCCATCAGCGTCAGCACTTCTTCGTTGGATGTAGAAACCAGCGTCCCCACATCACTCGTGTAACCCAAGGTCCCCAGCTCTCCCAAGGTGGGCAGTTTAATGGTTGGATCTCCCAGCACCACGCCCACTTCAGAAGGGTAGTAGAGGTTGGATTGCCCCACGGTGTTTCCCGCTGCAAAGAGCAGCAGATGTTTGTTCTCATCTTCCCATCCAATGTTTCCATTGTCTTCCGCGGCCTCCAAACTTTGGTAGCCCAGCGAAGGCTGCATTTCTTTAGCCAAGTCGGTTTCAGGATCGATAATGGCCAGACCCATAGGATTTTGGGAACTGTTTCCCGTGGGTATGCGCACTATGCGGTTCACACTCGCGCCGGTGGGTTTAAGATAGACGCCGGCTGTTTGGCTGGCCCAGTCTTCCAAGTCAAAATTGGTGTCCACGGCGCTCACATCGGTGCCAAATTCGCCGCTGAAATCAATGCTCATGATTTGTTCCGTGTTCTTCAAAACTCCAAAGCCCAGACCCTGCGCGGCCCCGTTCACCACCAAAGAATACGTGGGATCCACCAGCACCACTTGGCCATCCGTGCGCACTTTCACCACGGCCGCGTTGTCCTCACGCAGCACCCAAGTTCCGTCGCTTGCCTCCAGCGTGAAGGTGTCTTTAGAAGTGATGAGTTCCGCACTAATTTCCATGTCCTCGGACAGCACGTAAAAGAGTTCCCCAATCAAAATGTCGTCGGGGAAGGAGCGCCACTGAATGTGCGTGGGCAGTTCGCTTCCAGCCCCATTCACCACTTGGCTCACCATTCCGTCTTCGGGCAGACTCACGGCTCCGTTGGCGTCCACGCTTGCGATGCGTTTCTTGGGTATGGGCTCAGAAATCAAACTGGTCACGGCCTGGGTTTTTCCATTGAAGGTCATCCACCCGGCCACGTAGTTTTCTTGCGTCACGTCTCCGAACGGCGCCCCGAGCACAGACCCATAAAGCATTTGCAAATCCATGTCCGCAAACTCTTCTCCGCTGATGCGGTAGCTCACGTCGCCGCCCCAAACCCCGGCCAAAAGGCCGGTCGCGCTGGCCACTAAGCTGATTTTTCCGCTCACCTCACCCGTGGTCACTCTCACGGTCGCCACCCCTTGATTCAAAGCAAAAGTTTCAGACGACAAAGTTCCATACTCCGCCGTCGCGTCCGTGAGGCGCAGGGTTCCGCTGGTGCTGCTGTCGGTGTCCACCAAGTTTCCATACACGTCAAAACCTTCGATATAAAATTTCTCCTTTTCTCCGGCTGCCATATTGAAGGTACCGTCTTCTTTTCGTATGCGCAGTTCATAAATGTCGGCGGGTTTTAGCACCACGGTCGAGCTGCCGCCTTGTATGCCGGCGCTTTCCGCAATAATGGATCCGCTGCCCGCCAAGGTTCCCGGCAGCAGGGTGGTGGAAGCCTTGCCGTTGTCCAGGGTCAAGGTATCGCTTTCAAAACTTCCGTAGCCGGGGTCGCTCACGCTCATCAGCACATCGCCATTGAATCCACTCACAGGAATTCCCAACTCATCCACCACGCTCACCGTGAGGGTTTGTCCGTTGCTTCCGCCGGCAAAGAGGTAAGGTTTGGTGGTGCTCACTTTGAGCGCCAAACTTTCTTTGTGCTCAATATTGAAACTGTCTCCACCGTCGGGAATTTGAGGAAGGGACACTTGCACGCTGGCCGATTCCACCTCAGGGCTCGCCAGTACGCGGAATGCTATGCTGCCGTCCGCCGTGGTCACTTGCACGCCGTCTGCGGTGGAATCCTCGTCATTCAAATCGAGCAAAGTCACGCCGCCTTCCGTGGTGAAGGTGACTGGGTAGAATCCGTTGGAAGCCAGGTTTCCAAATTGGTCGTACAAGTAGACTGTCATATCCGTGGCGGCTTCCGCACCGGCCGGCAGCACCCTCGATTCGCCTTGCAGCTCGAGGCGCACGGGCTCGCCGGGGTACACATGAATTTGCGCGTCTAGGGAGGGAAGCGATCCATCCGTTATGCGGCCCTCCACAGTCACGTCTCCAGCCACTTTGGTGGTGACGAATTTGGCTTCGGCCACACCGCCGCTCACTTGCACACGCTTAGTCTCGATTTCTCCATGATCCTCGGTAGATAGCACGAATTCAATCACGCTGGTGTTGTCGTCGCCGTAGACTTTGTCGGCTTGGTCACGGATCTCCGCACGCACGTAAATCTCAGATTTTCCATCGGCGGGGATGTCGTTGGTGAAAATATTGGTGCTGGCCACGCTGTCCCCGCTGCTCACCGCGATGCGTTCATAGGCCGCCGTTTTAGAAGCCGCATAAACACCGGGCTCATGATCAAAACTGCCCAAGCTAGAGAAATCTTCGGGCACACCCTCCACGATTGCTTCCTCAATGTTTCCCTCGGTGAAAGAATGATTGATGGTCACGGTGAATAAAGTTTCTCCGTCGCCGCTCAAAACATGAACGGGGTCGTACAAATTGATTTCACTCGGGTTGTCGAATTCCAAAGAGTAGCCGTCCGCAACGGCGATTTGTCCCAGTCCGGTCACCAGTCCCATTTGCACGGCAGTGTCTTCCAAAGTGACTTCCAGGGCCACGCCATTTTCATCCATCGCCGCGCTGGCCGCGCCGCCAACCACTTGCACAAAGACCCCAGACGGACCGTTTCCAATCGCAACCCGTTCCGTGGAAGGAATGAGGAAAAAACTTCCATACACCGTTCCATCCTCTCCCAAAATCGCGATGCGCGTAGGCGCAGAGCTTTCGGCCTCGCGCAGCTCGGCCTCCGCACCCCTGAGCTCAATTCCTCCCGTTTCCGGATCCAAAACCGCTCGCACTTCACCCTCGGCGTCCGTGACTTCAATACGATTGCCCTGCACCACGGTGCTTTCGCCGTCGGTTCCCGTCATCTCTTTTATCAGCGTCATAATATTCACATACTTGCTCACCACGGTTCCGTTCAAGGAGTTGCTGCTGCTCACATCATCCCGGTTGGCCGCCTCGGCTCGCAGCGCGAAGCTTCCGGGCAATTCACCTTTCAGCTCAAACACGGCCACTCCGCCGGTGAGGGTCAGCGTGTCGGTGCCCTGAACCTCCACCACCGTGTCGCCACTGAGTATTTGCAGCTTCACTTGAGTGTAGTTGTCCAGCGTGTTGATGGTGCCGTCGGCTTGTTTGGCTCCCACGGAAACCACGTAGCTGTCATTGCCCTCGCCTTCCGCCAGCAAAACATTGATGTCGTCGCTGGAGAGCAGCAGGGAAGTGGTGGCGTCCGCGCCATCGGGTATGCCGCTTGCGTCGCTGTCCGTATTGATGTCACTTGGGTAAATATAATCTTCGCCACAATAGTTCGCGGTTCCGCCGCTGGATAAAGAATCCTCCACTTCAGCCATCCAATCGTCCATGGCCTCAATCCATTCGCTCAGCAGCACCGGGGTGGTGTTGCTCACGGGGCTGATGGGCTCAAGTTCCTCGGCCGTGTCTTGGGATGCCGCCAAAGCCGCTGCAATGCCGGCGTCATCACGGTAATTGTATTCGGGATCTTCTTCGGTGCCGGGCTTGCCGCCGTTCATGGAATACGAAATCTCGGTGGCACTTCCATCCGCAATAATAGAAACCATTTCATATCCCTTGCGCGCCTTGCTCACAATAGCCTCTTGCTCGCCCAAATAATGGCTGAGCACGTAGCGGTGTTTTTCGTCGATGCTCATGTATCGCCACGCCAAGGCGTCCTTGAGTTGATACTCATTGATTCCGTCTTTCTTGTTGTCGTAAAAATTCTTAACATCGTTCACAAAACTGCCACCACCCGCCACTATGGCCATTTCATCCGCGAGCGCGGTGATTTGATCCTGCACATCCTCCACAGTTTCCGCTTCAAACACGTTCACGTACACGAGTTCCCGCGCGTCGTCCCCATTGTCGATAAAAGAAATGCGCCGCGTCGCGTCGATGGGCATATTGGGGGAACCGGCGTTGGTCACCTGAGCATTCAAGGTTTCTGAAGTGGGCTCCACGTGTTTGTGCACGGACGTAATCGTGTTCATAGCCAGACGCGTGTCGCTGAGTCCGTAAACTCCCGCTTCGCCCACCACGTCACCTCCAATCAAATACAAACGATTGAAAATGAGTTCCAAGCTTTGTACGTCGTCCATCCCGCTTCCTTGTTTGGGATGATTAATAATAAGTCGGTCGTTGTCTTGCAGCTGCACAATTTCATCCAGTTCGTCCACAAGATCCCGCAGATCGTCCACATCCAGATCTACCGTCACAAAGTCCGATTCATCGTCCAGCATGGCGATGAAGGTATCCACATCGTCGTCGCTCACATTTTTGTAGCCCAATTCTTCGAGCAAATCGATCATGGTGTAGCTGCGTTCGTCATCGGCACGGAGCAAGTCGAGTTCGCGGAATTGTTTTCGGAGCGTGGCCTCGTCGGGGCGGGGCGTGTAGGTGTCCATTTGTTCCTCCACCAGGCCTAAAAATTCCTGATAAGTTTCCCCGGTGTCGGTAGCCCCGCTCTCTCTAAAGACCCGAATCCTCAACGAAAGCCAGTTGTTGAATTCCGCTTGGGACTGGGTGTAATCGTTGAAGGTCTCCAATTCTCTGAATTCAAAACACGCTTCAGCCCCCACGTCCCATTTACTCGTATCGGTGTCTTCATCCGGCGCCTTCGCGCCATCCAAAGTGCGGACGGATTTCACCGTGGTGGCCACGTTGCACACTTGTGGAATGTCTTTTAAGTAGGAGGCAAATTCCGGCACACAATTGCGGTAGTCTTGCAATTCCTCGATGCTCATATTGTTGTGCGCCACGCTAAATTCTCTGCTATACAAACTATTGAATTGCGCCAACTGTCCGCCCACTTCATCCGTTCCGGCAAAGGTGGTGCATTGAGCAGGTGAAGTGACGTCCCACAAATGTTCGCCGGCAATATAAAAGTGCTCTGCGCCCAATTTAAAAATATCTAGAAAACTGCTTTCCTCATCAAGAATACCAAAGGCAAGCGGGTCAAAACCCGACTGATTTACAAACTGCAGACACTTGTCGCTTCCCAAATCCACCTCACCCTCGTCATCACAAATCTCGTCGGTGCCTTCTTCGTCGCCATCCTCATTTTCCGTGGTGATTTTTCCGGTAATTTGTACCCCCGCAATCAAAGGAATGTCCTGCGCCAGGTGGTCTTCCACAATGGCGTCCACTTTTGCTTCCATGCTGGCATTCAATTCGGTGAGGTACTGCAAAACCAATTCATCTTTTTTGGCGATCAAAGAAACGGTGCTGTCGTAGTCATTGCTCACGGTTTCTCCATCACTGCTGCGGGTTTCATAGCGGCCCGTTTGCCCCACGATTCGGTTCCACACCCCCTGTGGCTCATCAAACATACTGGCGTAGCGACTGGTCAGGCTCTCCACCACACGTTTAGCTTGAATGTCCGGCAAATTATCAAACATTCCCTCGCTCTTAAGTCCAATGGGATCTTCATCAATCACCCCATCACAATCCCCGTCGTTGTAGGCGCAGGTCCCGCTGGCGCGGGTTCCATTTTCATTGGCCCAAATTTGCATCTCTTCTTTTCCGTCTTCATCACAAAAACCATCTTCATCGTCGTCGTACTCAGGGTGGTACACTCCGTCAAAATAACACGTGGGGCTCTTATAGGCGTCTCCGAAAAATTGATCCACAAACATTTCAGACAAATACGCCGTTGCCGCTTCGTCGCTAGAAAAACTTTGAGCAAATTCCGCATTGGTCCAATCCTTCACGTTGCCCCAAGGTATCCGTTCGTCAGCCCAATCCCAATGGTACAGCACTTCAATTCCGGTGGGATATCCGTCCAAGTCGGAATCTACGCCATCGCCGTTGTCGTCCTGTCCACAGAGCCCGGGACAACCGTCTCCATCCAAATACCCATCTCCATCCTGGTCTTCGCCTCCGGTGGTGTCTCCGGGAGGATCTTCATCGAGCATGTGATCCGAAAATATCGACTCGGCTTCGCTGCCTTCATAGCCGGAGTAAATCCAACCTTCATCGTTGTTGTTGTCTTCAAAACTGTCTTCATCCACCACGCCGTCGCCGTCGTTGTCGATTCCAAAAAATCCATCTCCCAAATCTTCATCCACTAAGCCGTCGTTGTCGTCATCGATTCCATTGGACGCTTCCTCGTCATAAAATCCATCGCTATCGTTGTCCAAAAAGTCTCCTTCTTCCACCGAGGTCTGCATCTGCGTGTACAAGTCTTCCACCAAATCGTTGGTGTAGCGGTAGTACGCAATCTCCTCCCACAGATTGGTGAAGCGTTCATAGCTGGCAAAGGCCGTGGGGTTGAGCGCAGAAGCTTCGGTTATCAAATCCCCAATGAAAACTTTTTGATTAAAGCTTGTGGCATCCTCGTCGCCGGTATGGAAGGCATGATTTTTATCGAAATAAGTCGCGAGCAAGTCGATTCCCTCTTGTCCATCGAGTGGCGGCACAATGACTCCATGCCAAATTTCGTTTTGTAAATTTTGCGCCGCCGCGTTGGGAAGAAAATCCTGCGTTTCGGAATCGAGCAAATACGCCGGCTCTTCAAAATCAGTATAAGGCAGCAGAGAAATAAAGCGGTTGCCCAATTTATTCACCACGGGCAGGGGCACGTCGCCCACAATCACCACTCCACTCAGTTTGGTCGGGTCGGAGTCTTCTGGGTTGCCTTCAAAGTAAAAACGCTCGAGCATGCGCTGAATCTCCACCGGCGTATCCGTATCGGCCACTTCCACAATCACCGTTTTGGTCCAGGGCAGGGTGGCCTGCACATCCTGGGCATAGGTCTGAATTTTTTCCTTCAAGCCAGCGGTTCCCAAAAACGAAAAGAATCCGCCTCCACTGGTGCTGGATCCCAGAAGTTCGTCGTCCACCAAAATCGCCACCAGCCCGTAACGGGTTTCCACACTGCCCACACTGCGTATTTCCGGCAAACTTCCGCCCGGTTGAATGACCGAAGGCCTAGCCTGGTCAATGATGCTTAGCGCCGAAGCCACTTGCCCCATGGGCAGCAGTGACGACAAAAACGTGAGCAGAAAGCCCTTAATTACAAGTCGTTTTATTCGATGCGTAGAGTGGTGTGGACGCATGCAGGAATTCTAGCAAAAAGACGCGAATTTCGCGCCCCCATTTAATCTGCAAATCCACTTTCAACTTGCCGTTTATTTTTTTGTGTTGCGGTAAACAAAAAGGCCCTCGTTTCCGAGGGCCTTTCCTAAGTCGATAGAATTATCGTCCAATCACCACAATGGCGTCAGTACAAGTCATTGCGCTGCAGAGCTTAGCAGCATTACCTGGGCTGGTACTTGAGAAGTTGGCAGCGGCAGTGGATGTAGAGGTAACGGTAAAGTTGGTGTTATAAATACCCGTTCCTTTCTCCGTTTCCGTCTCAAGATCCGCTACGAGTAAGTAGCCTTCAATATCTGTACCGCCATTGGTATTGAGCGGGATATATGCATATCCACCTGAACAATAAGTCGTAGACCAACCATCGTTGCCAGGATCCACAGGCATTACGGTTAAATAGCTGGTTAAAGCCAAGCCAGAGGCACAGTTGCCGGTGGTTGCAAGGGGGTAGTCTCCGGAGTTGTCGTTCGCATAGAACTCAAGCGCGGTTGCAATCTGTTGAAGATCGGCTTTACGTTGAGCGTCACGGGCACGTCCAGGTCCTCCGGTGAGTCGGGGTACAAGGGCAACGGCCAAAATACCAATGATCGTAATCACGATCAAAAGTTCTATAAGGGTGAAAGCGCGTTTGCGCGGAGAAAGGGTTACCATGGCGTGGTATGGTTAAATTGAATACGCAAATTCTACACCACGCCTTTCAAAAGGCAAATTAAAGCTATTTAAACACTCGTAGAAATATCACTCAAAGACATAATCGGCTGCATAATAGCGGCCACAATGAATCCCACCATGCTTCCCATGATCACCAGAATCATCGGTTCCATTAGTTTAGACAAAGACGCCACCGCGTTGTCCACTTCACCCTCGTAAAAGTCGGCAATTTTGCTGGCCACTTCATTTAGGTTAGCGGTTTGTTCTCCCACCAAAACCATGGACGCCACGGTAGGGGGGAAGAGGAAGCTGCTGTCCGTCAAATTTTCTCCCAAAGGCATACCTTGCGATACGTCCTGAGCCGCGTATTGAATGCGGCGTTTGTACACTTCATTCCCCACGGCGTTCGCGTTGATTTCCAAGGCTTTCACAATGGGCACTCCGGCGTTGATCAAGCTGGCCATCATGCGGGCAAAGCGTGAAACCATAAGCTCACGTACCAGCTTTCCAAACACAGGCGTGTAGAGCAAAACTAGGTCCAGGCTGTAACGTCCGCGCTTACTTTTTTTAAACAAGGTGAAGCCCAGTCCTGCGGCCAGCATAGCAATAATCACCAAGATCCAATATTCCTGGGCAATGGTCGACATCTTCATCAAAATTTGTGTGCTCAGTGGCAGCTCCGTTCCTCCTTGTGTGAAGAGGTCCGTGAGCTTGGGCACCACCATGGTGAGGATCAAAAACAAACACACGGCCATCACGAGCAAAATGGAAACCGGATAAATCATGGCGCCTTTTACTTTTGCAATGATCATGGCGCTTTTTTCCGCCTGCTTGGCGATGTCTTTTAAAATTTGATTCAAATTTCCAGAGGCTTCTCCACTGGCGATCATACCGCGCTCCGCTTCACTGAACGTGGAGCCAAATTTTTCCATGGAACTAGACAAAGTTTTTCCTTCTTCCATCTCAAGCGCAAGCGAATGAATCACTTTCTTGAGTTTCAAATTACTCACTTGTTCCGACAGTACATATAAAGAGCGAATAATGGGCACGCCGGCGTTGATCATCACAGAAAGCAATTGAAAAAACATCACTTTTTCACGCAGTGTGATCTTGGTGAAGGTGAGGGTCACCCATTCATTGATGCTGGTAAACGTAGCTGTTTTTTTCTGCGTTGTGGGTTTGGCGCTGCTGCGGAGCTCGTCGATGCGGGACTGATCCTCACGGGAGAGTCCGATGTCGAGATGCGTTGCTGTTAAGTTGGGTACGGTCATGCAGATTCAGGTCGAGCTACGGAATAAACTTCTTCCAGCGAGGTGATTCCATCCAGTGCCTTCAAAATTCCGGCTTGTTCCAGCGTCACCATTCCGGTGCGCATTCCGGCTTCTTGAATGTCTTGTGTGGAGGCTTGCTTCAAAACCATGTCGCGGATTTCACTGTTCATTTTCAAAACTTCAAAGAGTCCCACTCGTCCGTAGTACCCAACGCCGCTGCATTGTTCACAGTCCACTTCACCCGGTCCAAAAAATTGGAGCGCGGCAATTTTAGCAGGGTCGTGCGGTTCATCGGGATGCAGCTTGCTCATGGCGGATTTCACCATGGTCAGCGTGTACTCATCCACCACCAGCGGCTTGCGGCATTTGTCACACAGTCTTCGCACCAGACGCTGCGCAATAATCGCATTGATGGTCGCCGTCATAAGGAAGGAAGGCACACCCATATTAATAATACGAGTCAGCGTTTCCACCGCAGAATTCGTATGGATAGTGGACAGCACCAAGTGTCCAGTCAGCGATGCTTCAATGGCCACATCTACCGTTTCCTTATCACGGATTTCCCCCACCATGATGATGTCGGGATCCTGACGGAGAGCGGTTCGAAGTCCAAAAGCAAAGGTGTAATCAATATCGGGATGCACTTGCGACTGATTGAGTCCGTCCATTTGGATTTCCACCGGATCTTCAATGGTCAAAATGTTCACATCGGGTTCATTCAAAATGGTCATCGCGGCGTACAAGGTCGTGGTTTTACCGGATCCCGTAGGTCCGGAAGTCAAAATAATTCCGTTGGGTAATTCCAAGGCGTGCTGTAAATATTTCAAAGCATTCCCGGCGATACCCAATTTTTCAAAAGTAGGAATTTCCTTGGATTGATCCTGAATACGCATCACGATCTTTTCTCCATTAATCGTAGGCAAACTCGAAACACGCAGGTCAAGCTCGCGGCCTTCACCGGTGGTCACTTGCGCGCGTCCGTCCTGCGGAATGCGCTGCTCATCAATCTTCAAGTTCGACATTATTTTAATACGCGAAACCACGGCGGGGTGGATGTTGGGTGGGTACTCCACCACACGGCGAAGCGACCCGTCCACACGGTAACGGATTTGAACGGTGTTCTTCAGCGGTTCAATATGAATATCCGAAGAACGCAGATCAAGCGCGTACGAAACCGCATTCATAACAAGCTGAGGGATATTTCCCCCTACAATCGCATCCTGCAGAGCTTGTAGTTTTGCGTCCATTAAATTTCTTGAGAGAAGTAGGCAAAAATTTCGACTTGAACTTCGTAAGATCCGCCGAATTCATCCGGGTATTGGATCTTAATATCTTCCACGCTCATCAGGCGAACCTCGCCTTCCAGTGAGCCGGACGTTTCAATGGTTTCCAAAAATTTGCTCAGGTTCTTTTTTGAAGTTTCAATGCTGAGGCGAAGGGGGACCACTCGGTAGCTGGTGCCCTCGGGCGCTACGGCCGCATCATAAGACAAGCTGCTAATAAAGAAAGGATTGCTGGCAAAGTTGTTTTTAACCGAGAAGTCATCAAAGAAACGCGTAAGCGTGGTGAGATCTTCTTTAGTAGGGAATACCACCGAAAGTTCTTGCTCAGCCGTTTCACGGGCAGCAGACACTTCCACTTTAATGGCGTCGTAATCTTCCCTCAAATTGTCGCTCACGGCAGTGAGGTTGGCCGCTTCGGTGCTCAAAACGGTGGCTTGTACCGCCAAGGCTTCGCGTTCATACCATTGGAACACGCCATAGCCGATGGTCACTAAAAGGATCAAGAGGCCGGCTATAAATTTATTTCTATCACTCATGGTTCCAGGGTTAAACTGATTCGGAAGCTTCCGGTATAGGTTTCGGCTTCGTCACTTTTGCTATAGGAACGGTCTTCCACGTTGCTGAAGTAGTCAGAATCTTCGT
This sequence comes from uncultured Candidatus Peribacteria bacterium, assembly GCA_965230905.1. Lineage (GTDB taxonomy): Bacteria > Patescibacteriota > Gracilibacteria > UBA1369 > 2-02-FULL-48-14 > 2-02-FULL-48-14. The sequence goes on along the minus strand of OZ246396.1, from coordinate 183,275 downwards.
AGGCATCGATCAAATCAGAAACCAAAGTGAAGTTTTTGCTGTCGTCGGTGAGGGTGCTTCCCGTTACCATCAAGGTGCCATCGGTGGTGAAGCGAACTTCACTCAAACTCAGGCTGCCGGGGAATTCGGTGTTGAACAAAGGATCCACACTCTTGGTGAGTTTTTCGATTTCATCCAAGTAAACTGACCAAGTCAGGCGGGCGCTCTTAATCTTGCTGATCAAGGCCGTCACACTGGAGTTCACTTCGCTGAATCGGTCATAAACACTTTCAAAATTTTCATCGGTCACTTCGGCTAGATCAATGGAATTCACCAGCGCTTTGAATTCAAGCTGGCTGAGCAAGATTTTTGCAGTTTCCAGGTCTTGAATGTCTTGGAGCAAGCTGTGTTCATCCACTTGTCCAGATTGGGCGTGCAATTCCGCAATCAAGGCATCCACCACCGCTTGCGCGGTTACGATTTCCTCGGGAGTCACCTCCGTGCTGAAATTTTGCTGCACTTTTCCCAGCAAAGTCGTGAGTTCTGGCTTGAGCTCGGTGAGTTCTTCTTCGTAGCCGGCCTTTTTATTCTCGGAACTGTACTCTGATTCAGCCTGCGCGAGATTGTAAAAATACTGGTCGGCGCTAGACATGTATTGGTCCAGCAGCAAAGCCGCTTCCAAATGGCCCTGAACCTGTACATCAGCCGTTAAATCCGCCACGCGGTCGGCGGCTTGGTCCACTTTCAAGGCGGGGTTCACTCCAAAAAATGAGAAATAACTCGAATTCTGAGTCAAGAATCCACCCACGGTCAGCACCAAGATGAAAATCGAAGCTTTAAACAAGGCGGCTCCAGGTCTGCTGGGGTGCTCGCGCAGCTTCTTGAGGCTTATCAGCTCATCCTCCTTTGGCTTTGACCCGAAAAAAGATGTTTTTTTATCCTGTTGGGCGGCCACGGTGTTCATGATGCCGGCACTCTTCTGCGAAGCGTCTTTTCCAAACAACTCGGTGAAAACGTTCTTGGATTCATCGTTCAAAGCAGCCGCTTGTGCCATTGGCATTGCAGGCCCCTTTTCGCTACCCGATGCGGGAATCATCCCTTCAGCCATACTTTTATGTTTATTTTTATCTAGTAAGTATACCAGAAAAAGGCCGTTTTTACAAGGAGGGGGAGTCGGCGTCTTAATACCTTGTGCAAAACTTATTTTATTTGTGCAAAGAATTCAGGAATTTGTCAGAAATTTCCTGCTAATGTTCTTTTATGCGTGTTTATAAAACTAAATCAAGAAAAATTCCTGGTACTAATTTCTCCGAAGTAAGACATACCGCCTTACAGCTTTTTAAAAAAATCCAAAGAAAAAGCAAAAGAACACCTTATGTTAGATCAGCTTATTTCAATAAAGAGAAAGTTTTCTTAACTATTTTCTTGCATCATCTTTATGAGAAAAAAGATTGGAAAGATCGCACAAGGAGACTTCAATTTTTTGAAACAGCTATTGAGCTTATAGAGAAAAGTAGATGCTTACCTAGATCGGTGGAAAATCCAAATAAAAGATCAGAATGGTTACATCGTTTTGCCGGTATTACCCCTCATAAAGAACTTTTCTATGTTCAAATAAAAGAAGATAAAATCTCCGGGAAAAAATATTTAATTTCATTCTTTCCTGAACAATGAAGAAAAAGCCCCCCGCCAGGTGTGGTATATAAACCACGGCCGCAAAGCTCTTTCATCCCCAATTCTATTTAAAAACACCACCTTGTCAATAAAAAAGACCCTCGTTTCCGAGGGCCTTTTTCTCTTTTTGTAAGCGCACTTCGCTCACGCTTCGCGCGTAATTATTGCAATTCAACCTTAGCTCCAGCACCTTCCAAAGCCTTTTTAGCTTCGTCTGCTTTAGCCTTGTCTGCATTTTCCATAACCATTCCAAGTCCGTCTACTACGTCCTTAGCCTCCTTGAGACCAAGTCCAGTGAGTTCACGAACAACCTTGATCACTCCGATCTTTTGAGCACCAGAGTCAACGAGTTTAACGTTGAAGGAAGATTTTTCTTCTTCTGCAGCAGCTCCGCCAGCAGCGGCACCACCAGCAGCAGCCATAGCCACAGGAGCAGCGGAAATTCCGTACTCTTGTTCCATGAATTTTACTACGTTGTTGAGTTCAACAACATTGAGTTTTTCGAGAGCTTCGATGAGAGTTTTTCCCTCTTTAGAGAGCTCTACTTTTACGTCGTCTGACATAATTATAGTGAGTTAATTAATTTAAGCAGGTTTCTTCTCCGCGTAAGCTTGAAGCCCACGAGCGAAAGAAGAGAGAGGCGTTTGAATAGCGCCGTAGAAATTCTGAAGAGGAGCTCGCATGAGTCCAACCAATTTTCCAAGAAGTTCTTGTTTGCTTGGCAGATCTGCGATTTCTTTCATTTGAGCAATAGAAAGGACTTGTCCTTCCATAATTCCTCCCATGAGTTTAAGGACTTCAATATCCTTACCCATCTTCTTGATGATGCGGGGTCCAGCGATTCCGTCCTCGTAAGAGAAAGCGGCACCAATGGTTCCCGGTAACAGGTCATCTGAAAGTTCAAAGCCTTGTTCTTTAGCGGCAATCTTGAATAAAGTCTTTTTAGCGACTTTGAATTCAACTCCAGCTTCTCGCATTTGCTTTCGCATTTTTGAGAGCTGTTCCATGCTCATTCCGGCGTACTGCCCGAATGCCACGCTTTTTGCGCGTCCAAACTTGTCCTTAAGCTCGGTCAGAGTGACTTCTTTCTGTTGTCTAGTTGTAGGCATAGTGACAAAACATTAGTTTGGCCCGAAGGCCTGATTTTGTAGGTTGAGGTCGACCAAAATCTCTCAACTTGCGTTGAGACGAACGTAGGACCTCTCTGTTTTAACAGATCAGCCTGCGGATCTCGGTAGGTCTTCTGTCCCTTTCGGGACTGCCCACTGTCTTCGAACGCAGGGGGATTCTATAAGGAAATAAGCCATTTGGCAAGTTTTTCAGCTAAGATTGGCATTTCCCATGTCGATGTGTACCCAATCACAAACACGGCGAACCTCAGCTATTTGAGTCGTAACGGTTGGTGGTATTACTGAGGTGGGAGTTTCATCAGGAAGTCTGGTGAGTTCATTCAGGTCAGGTGCTCCAGGCAAATGGTCTTTTTGGTCTAGTATATTTTCTGTCATAAATGAAGGGTTAGAAGTTATAATGAGTTTCCGTATAATCACTTCCTTCATAAGTCGTAGCCTGTACTTGTGAAATCGATTGAAGGGCCTTTGTTAATGGAAGTTCCGGAGAACATATGCCCACAGTCGCCTGAATAATCTCCATGGCACGTTGCTTTGTTGCATGGCAAGGACCTGTAATGGCACCCCTCAATTTATCGAGTAAACTGGGAAGAGTGTCTTCACTGGCTCGGATCAGCTCTTTGGTGTTAGGGAGAGTGGTAGTTTCTGCTGCCATAAATATGGTTTTAAAAATTAAAAAATACCCCGCTGAGAGCGAGGCTAGTGGTGAATGAATTACAGTTCACACGTTAGCAGCCTCGCTGGGGAGCGAAAAAATAAAAGAAGCTGCTAAAGAAGAAATTGTGAACCATGTACATAGCATATTTCCAGACCCATGCTTCGGTCAAGCGAATTTGTTACAAAGGGGAAATGTGGCTTACCTCACTCCCGGGAGTGAACTCCAAGATATTCCTCAAGTTTATCAAGGCCCGTGTGCCTCCTCCGTTTTAAGTCTTGCTCAAAAAAAGGCTCTATGTAAAGATACTTGCTGCGAAGCGGACACGAAGTGTCTGCTAAGCAAGAACGTGGCGCTAGCCACATCAATTCTAACCCCCTTTCCTCATGCTTACGCAAGACCTTTCCGCCCTCATCGACGAAAAGCATCTTTTAAAGCACTCGTTTTACCAAATGTGGGAAAAGGGAACCTTGCCTATGGAAGTGATGCAAAAATACGCAGAACAGTACTACCACCTCGAACGAAACTTCCCAAACTTCCTCAGCGCCATGCTCATGACCTGTGACGACGAAGCGATCCGCGCAAAAATTCTCGAAAACTTCAACGATGAAACAAACGGAACTCACAACCACCGCGAACTCTGGCTGCAATTTGGAGAAGCCATTGGAGCGAGCCGTGAAGACATGAAAAATTCTGAGATGCTCCCTGAAACCGCAGCCGCAATCGCCACTTTCCAAAGCATCTGCGCATCCTCTTATATTCAAGGTGCCGGCGCCCTCGCCGCGTACGAAAGCCAAATGCCAGCCATCGCTGCTAAGAAAATCGAAGGACTCGAAAAGAACTACGGAATCTTTGCCGGAACTGAATTCTTCAAGGTGCACGGCATCATCGACGTTCACCACGCACAGGTATGGTGGGACATGATCGAGGGCCAAGAAGCCGACGTTGCTGAATCCGTAAAAGCCGGACGTGACGCCCTTTGGAACTTCCTAACAGGAGTACTCAAGGCGTACATGCCAGAGGCTTTGGAGATGAGCTGCTAATAGGGGTAGTAGTTCATCCCATCTTTCGACAGGCCGGTCACTAGTGTGCGCCCATCTGTGAATGTGCCGACTAAGTCACATTTATTGGCGGCATCCATGAGGTCAGATCCGTCGGACTCCCAGGAGCAGTTTTGATAAATATTACCTTCACAAAATCCAAAATGTGCGGGGTCACCCTCCAGAGCTTCAAAGTCACATTTGCCAATCATTTGATACTGATCCTCATAAAAAGAGTAAGCCACTATTTTATCGTCACAAACAAAACCGTTATCTAATGTGGAGCTGACCTTCGTTTCATCCAAGATAACGTACCCCTCAGTAGTCCCGGACATATGCCACTGAACCGAAATAGTTGTGAGCTTGAGATCGTCAAGCACATCACGGTACGTACTTTTAACCGCGCCCACGGGAATATACGTCCCAATAACAGTTTCTTTATAGTCCGGAATGCCCTCCAACTGTTTTTGTAAAACATCGTCGATTTCATCCGCCACAAAAGTATTGTAAACATTCACTCCGCATTCTGAGCCCGCCTCTCTTTCCAGTAAAAGGGCTTCAGGTTCCGGAGCGCAAGCAATTGCAGTGGATGCGAGCAGTACCTTAGGTAAATTCATAAATATATTATACCATAAAAGCTTAGTATATCAAATAGCTTGTTCTTGAGCGCGCTTAGTCCTACACTCAGCCCATGACTGATCTGTACCACCATCTCACGCTCTTTCTTAAGGAGGTGAAAAAGACGGGGGAGAAACCTTTGCTGGTGATTTGTGGACCCACGGCCAGTGGAAAAACTGCCCTCAGCCTACGCATTGCGGAGGATTTTAATGGCGAGATTATTTCTGCTGATTCGGCGCAGGTTTATAGGAAAATGGACATCGGCAGCGATAAAGTCACCGTCGCCGAGCGCAAAAAAATCAAGCACCACTTGGTGGATGTGCGCGACATCAATCAAGTGTTCACCATGGCCGATTTTAAACGCGAAGCCACGCATGCCATTGGCGAGATTCTGCACAAAGGGAAGGTGCCGATTATTTGTGGAGGAACTGGTTTATACATCAGCAGCGTGGTGGAAAATTACGATCTGCCGGTGGCGCCACCCAACCAAAAAATCCGCGACGAATTGGAAGCGGAATTTAAAAAACATGGTGGGGAAGGTCTCTACGATATGCTCCTGAATTTGGACCCGGTGAGTGCGAGCAAAATCCATCCCAATAATGTGCGTTATGTGGCCCGCGCCCTCGAAATAGTTTTACAAACCAAAAAGCCCATCGAACGTGGAAAAGCGGAGCGTCTGTACAACGTTTTCAAAATGGCGGTGGATTGGCCACGCGAGGTTTTGTACGACCGCATCAACAAACGTGCCGACGACCAAATTCAACGCGGCCTTTTGAACGAACTCAAAACACTTATCTCCGAAGGTTACTCCGAGAATGCGCAGGCATTTTCTGCGCTTGGTTACAAAGAATATTTTCCGTATTTGCGTGGCGAAAAATCCCTGGAAGACTGCAAAGAAGAGCTGCAAATGAACACGCGCAATTTCGCCAAACGCCAACTCACTTGGTTTCGTAAGGAAGAAGATATATATTGGATTTCCCCTGAAGAATTTTACCAGCTAAGCGGACCCAAAGGGTCTGCTAGACAATAACGTGGCGAAGCCACAACAATGTTACATGCATCTAGAATTCGCAAAACTCCTCGAAATTTCTGCAAAACTCCGTGGCGAAAACGGTTGTCCTTGGGATAAAAAACAAACGCTCGAAAGCCTGGCGCCCAAAGTTTTGGAAGAGGCTCAGGAACTACTGGAAGCGGTGCAAAAAGGCGACCTCGAAAACATTGAAGAAGAACTCGGCGACGTGCTTTTCACCCTCATCATGCTGGCGGAAATCGCCAAAGACGAAGGTAAATTCGACATCGATTCGGCCATGACCAAAGTGGGCGAAAAATTCATCTCACGGCACACCTGGGTTTTCGGAGGCGACACCGTGACCACGCCCGAAGAAGCGGTGGAGCAGTGGAACAAAAATAAGGCCGCAGAAAAAGCTAAAAAGTCTAAATGAGCATACTCGGTAAAACATGGTCGCTTCGTTATGAACGAAAGCCGGACGAAACTTTATGGTCCGCGCTTTTAGAGGCTCGCAAAATTGAAGATCCGGGCACGTTTTTTTCCAGTGCCAGCCTCAGCGATTTGCACGACCCCTTCCTGTTTCCAGATATGCAAAAGGCCGTTGAGCGTTTGCAAAAAGCCATAAACGGGCACGAACGAATCATTGTCTACGGTGACTACGATGTGGACGGACTCAGCGGCTCGGCCTTGCTCATCCACACACTCCGTATGCTGGGTGCGGAAGTGTCGTACCGCATCCCACACCGCCGCGAAGACGGCTACGGACTTCACAAAAAATACGTCGAAGAACTCGCTGCACAAAACGTGGCGGTGCTCATCACGGTGGACCTCGGAATTTCCTGCAAAGACGAAGTGGCGCTCGCCCAAGAAAACAAAATTGATGTCATCATCACCGATCATCACACCATCCCCGATGTTTTGCCAAACGCCTTCGCGACCCTGCATCCCAAACTTGCCGCAAGCTATCCTTTCAAAGAACTTTCCGGCAGTGGCGTGGCGTTTAAACTCGCCTGTGCCTTGCTGATTAGCACCGACAACCCAGACTGGATTCCGTACCTCACTGACCTCGCCAGTCTCGGCACCGTGGCGGATTGCGTGCCGCTCACCGGTGAAAACCGCGCCCTCGTTAAGCTCGGTCTCAGCCAAATGAAGACCACACGCTGGGCCGGCCTCCAGACCATTTTGGAACGTGCCGGAGCCTGGGACAAAGAACTCACGTCCTTTACTATCGGTTTTCAAATCGGCCCTCGGCTCAACGCCTCCGGTCGCCTAGAAAGTCCCTACTGGGGCCTCCAAGCCCTGCTCGCGAATCCCGAAGAAGCTCCTCAAAAATGCGAAAAACTCGAAGGTCTCAATCGCCTCCGCCAAGCCATGATGGGCCGCATCATCGAAGAAGCCGAAGCAGCGGTAAACTTGGACGACCCCGTGCTCATAGCCGCTGGCCCTTGGTCCAGTGGGGTGGTGGGACTCGTGGCCGGACGCCTTCAAGAAAAATACGGAAAACCCGCCTTTGTTTTGGAAGACCGTGGTGGAACCCTAGTGGGCAGCGCCCGCAGTCTGCCCGGCTTTCACTGCGTGGACGCTCTTAAAACCGCCGCCGCTTTTTTGGAAACTTTTGGTGGCCACGAACAAGCCGCCGGCTTTCACCTTAAAAAAGAAAACTACGAAGCCTTCAAAGTCGCCCTGCTCGCCCACGCAACCGCCGCATTCAAAAAGTCTCCACTCGAGCGAAAACTCACTATCGACTTCACTCTCACCGGCACCGACCTCAGTCTGGAAAACTGTGAAAAAGTCAGCAAGTTCGCGCCTTTTGGAATTGGCAACGAAACGCCGCTATTTCTCCTCGAAGGCGTAGAAATTTTAAACATCCGTCCCGTGGGCAGCGAAGGCAAACACATCAAGTTCGATGGAAAAGCTGCTGGCAAAATGTTCGAGGGCATCGGCTTCCAATTCGGCCCCCACGAAGCCGCTCTCCAAAAAGCCACCCGCCTCGTGGTGCACCTCGAAAAAAACGAATGGATGGGCAAGGTGAGCTCGCAGTTGAGGTTGGTGGATTTTACTTAGGCTAATTTGACATATATGGATAAATTCCTCGAAAGTAGAGTGTCTCAACCCAAGGCTGATGTTGCCCGCTATGTCGAAGCGAACGGCATTCTGGTTCCTAGAAGATTTTCTAGTGTCAGTGAGGGGTTGGCATCGGGAGCCGACTTGATCGTTAGAAGTGAGCATCCTATTGAGTACGAAGGACCTTCAGGACTTTTTCACTCTGCTGTTATAAATGCTACCAGTCGAGAGAGAGCACGTATATTCAATGACCCACGAGATCCTTCTCGTGTGCGATCTCCTTCTGGGCTCGGAATAATAGCTTTGAAGAAGAGGCTTTTTAAGGGCGGGAATGATGACCAGTTTGATCGAGATTTACGCGCAAGTGCAAAGCTTGCAATTGACGCATACTGCTGGCACGCTCGTGCCGATTTTGATGAAATTGCTGCTGGCTTAACTTATTCAGTTTGGGAGCTGGTGGGTGGCATGAATCATACGGTGGTGGCTGACAGCACCGTGCCTTCCCGCTACCATGTTTTTAGCTTTGGAGGATTTGGGTTAGAAGGCGGACTTAGCCAAGGATATGTACAGCTTGATCTGGAGGATGGGGTAGTAAAAAACCATTCTATAAACTTGCCGCTTTCTAGCTTGCCACTGGATGAATTGATCGCCACTTATGATAAGGTCAGAAGGCTCGAGGCCTTTGATCCAAACCATTGTCCTGCGGTGGAGATGCAAAGTAATGCGGATGGTGTTCACTTTCTTCAGTACCACCGAACAAGAGATTTCAAGCCCGCTGAATTTACCTTGGAGGAAGAGCGGGATGGCTGGGTTAAAGCGCTCATGGTCAGGGGTGCTACGCCCTCAGAAGGTCGGAGAGTTGATATGACTTTTCACCACGACCACGAACATCCACTTGATGAGGAAGAGCAAGGTTCATTTGGATTTACTTGGGCTGTAGCTATGGAAGAGATTGGGGTTCGTCGAAGATGCCTGCATTTTAAGGACAAGAGAGATCTGCCCAACCTAGGCACCTTCTTGCTTGGAGCTTGTGAAGGACACTCCAGCAAGTCCTCTCTCTTCAAGCCTGAAGTATCGGTTGTCGCTTCAATGGATGACCTCAAAATACCCGAAGGATATAAGTGTCCTCGCAATACGGAAGTACGAAGCATGGTTCCCTTGGAGGTGATTGCAGACGGACGAAATGCCTTCGTTAGATTTGCAGAGTAAAAATCACCGCCAGCGGTTAAATTACAGGGTAAAATTTGTCCAGAAGTTTTGCACATTTGCACAACGAGAAAAACTAATTTTGTCAGGAAAAATTCAGAATTAATTCAGGAATCTTTCAGGGTTTCATAAAGGTCGGTGAGTTATAACAGAGTTACCAGTGGTTATGGGCCTGGGAATTGGTTGCCGTTCTAAGAATTGTCAACTTAAGGACCGGGGTTCGAATCCCCGCAGGTCCACCACTGGGAAAATAAAAGGCCCTCACAAGGAGGGTCTTTTATCTGAGACGGTACTCATCCTAAGAATTGTCGAATATATTATAAGTGATTGCGCAGAAAACTTCAATAAAAGGCTTTAGTCACCTCGAGGGAACCTTTTATTGTGAGGGTATTTAATTTTGGAGTAGCAACGTACAAGGCCAGGTCGTCACGAGCATTCTAATCTCTGACCCATGTCTAGACAAGACCTTGCTTTTGGCTTGCCTTCGCATTAAAGTAAAAGCTTATCTTGACTCTGACCCCTTGATAAGAACAGATAAATATTGTATAATAGCAAGAATACCTCTCAATGAATCTGATCAATAGAACACAAGCGGAAGACCTCCTGCGAAACGCAAAAAATATCCTCATTGCGCCTTCTTCCCCCATGGACGGAGACAGCGTGGGAAGTTCACTTGCGCTCATGGTAGCCCTTCGAAAGATGGGAAAACAGGTTACCGTGGTGGGTTACGAGCATATGCCGGACGCGCTCAAGTTCTTGCCTTTTGTTAGCCAAATTCAACCGAGCATCGCGCCTTCTCGTGACCTCGTGATTTCACTCAGCACCGAAAACGCTGAAGTGGATCATCTTAAATACGAAGTGGAACAAGGAAAAATAAATATTATTGTGACCGCCAAGGAAGGCAGATTCACGCCGCACGACCTCAGCTTTCAAAGCAAAGAAGCGGAATTTGACCTGATTGTGACCGTGGACACCGGCGACCTCGTGCAACTCGGAAAGCTCTACGAAGACCACAAAGATCTCTTCGCCCGCATTCCTGTGCTCAACATCGACCACCACGCCTCCAATGGAAAATTTGGTTCTCACAATTACCTGGAATACGGTTTTGCTGCTACCACGCAAATGATCACGCCGATTCTGCAAAACTTTGAAAAAGAACGCGGCGAAGAACTCATCGACGAAGACGTAGCCACTTTGCTGCTCGTAGGAATCATCACCGATACCGGAAGCTTTCAGCACAGCAACACGACGCCGGAAGCCTTTGAAGTGGCCGCAGACCTTTTGGAACGCGGCGCGCGTCAGCAAGAAATCATCAAACATATTTTCAAAACCAAGAGCCTCGCGACCCTCAAATTGTGGGGACGTGTGCTTTCTAAAATTCAATACGAGCCTGCACTCAAACTGGTTTACTCCACCATCACCTTGCAAGACCTAGCCGACACCGGCGCCAACTCCGACGATACGGGCGGTATCATCGACGAACTCATGTCCAACGCCCCCGGCTCCGAAGTGGTTATGCTGCTTAAAGAAAAAGAACCTGGCTTCATCTCGGGAAGTTTCCGTGCGCCTGGCCAGCTCGCCGACGTGAGCGAAATCGCCAAGAGCATGAACGGAGGCGGACACAAAAAAGCCGCCGGTTTCCGCATCAAGCAAATGAACATGGAAGAGGCCCTGCAATTCGCGAAGCAAAACATTGGCGCTTACTTGCTGCCTAAACTCGGCCAGCCAGTGCCACCCCTCGGCGGAGCCGAGTATGCTCCTGTTCAGCCCCAAGTGGAGCCTATGGATGAAGACGGAACGCTTCTGTTTCCAGGCCTCGTGACCAAGCCACAAAAAACCATTCCAACGCCCGGCCAGGGTGGGGAAGACATGCTGCTTCAGGACTTCCGCAACCGACAAAATGCAGACCCGCTTAAGGATCAAACCGTTCGCTTCTTCCAAGATGCCGATGGTCAGCCCAAGCCTGCTGAGCCCACGGTAGGTGATGTACTATCCCAAATGGGGCAGTAGTTCTTCGCTGAAGTCCACATTGTTCGTCACGCGCACCACGTCATCATCCGCTTCCAGGGCGTCATTCAACTTGATGATTTTTTGAGCCGCTTCCAAATCCGTAACCATCACCGTATCCTTGGGCTCCCAGATCAGCTCGTCTTTTAAAAGCTTTAAGCCGGCCCCCTCTATCTTTTTCCGCACTTCACCCAGTTGATCCGCGGCTGCGTAAACCTCAAAATGCCCCTCTTCATCCTGTCCCAAATCATCCGCTCCCGCGTCGATGAGCATGAGCTCCGCTTCATCCGCTGCGGTCGTCCCTACGTCCACTAAAAAGTACGCTTTTTTAGCGAACTTCCACATCACGCTGCCGGAGGAACCGAGGTTGCCGTCCGTCTTACTCAAAATCGTGCGAATATTTAGCAGTGCTCGGTTCGTATTATCAGTAATCACATCTATTAAAAAGGCACTTCCGCTGGGTCCAATGGCCTCATAAGTCACCTCTACAAACACCGATCCGTCCTTATCCTCACCAGTCCCTTTTTTAATCGCACGCTCAATATTGGCATTGGGCACATTCGCCGCCTTAGCGTGATCAATGGCGGATCGCAGCATCGGATTCATAACAGGATCACCGCCATTTTTTGCCGCAACCGCAATGAGCCGCGCGTGAACCGTGAAAATTTTCCCACGTTCCGCATCCACCACGGCTTTCCACCGCTTCATATTCGCAAAATGACTGTGCCTGGCCATACACTATTTTTCCCATAGCCAGAGTCAATCGTCAAGTCAGCCAGGCTTCTAACGCTGAAATACTGCGCTCCTATTTTGTCACCTGTATCTTTAAAAACTCTTCCATGCTGATGTAAGTGCCTTGATTGAAAATGCGGTTGCTGAGCTGGTTTGGCACGTGCAGGGTAGCCGTGGAACCTTGGATGGCATTTTTAGCGTAAGCTTCGTTTTCGGGGTAAGCCTTTTTGATTCCGTTGATGAGGGCTTCCAACTTTGGGTCGGCATCCGCTTTGAGGCCGGCAATGCTGTCGTAAGGCTTGAGCTCTTTGTCTCCCATGGGTTCAAAGCCGTTGTCCAAATAAACCTCGTAGCTCCAAACCGAGTGATCGGTGGCTTTTACTTTTTCTACATCGAATAAAACGGGTCCACTGGCCTTGCTGCCTGGCTTGTGAAGGTAAAAGCCTGCCGCTTTGGAGTGAGGGCATCTCACCATTACCCAAAGATTTTTGCCAGTGGGGTCTTCTGTCAAAAGTGCACGTCTTTCTTGAGGGTCTTTGATGAGAGGGTAAACGCTTTCTCCCGCGGCCATGCTGCTGGCTTCTTTTCTAAAGAGCAGCAGTTCCTTTAAATCTTCATCGGATAGGCTTTCTCCGGTCAGGTGTTTTTTAAGCATCTTGTTGGAGTGCAGCATTTTTTTACGAATGCGCTTCTGACGCTGTGAGTCGTCTTCTCTGTCGATGGCCCGAATGTCTATGCTCAAGCTGTCTTTGCTGGCTCTGGCTTCTTTGACCGGAAGGGTGACGTTTGGTTCTTTGGCGTTCTCCTCCGGAGGCAGGCTTGTTTCAGGTTGTTCGGGTTCTGCCCCTGTATCATTTAGATCAGTGCCTGCTCCGTCATCAGGATCTGCTCCTGTTATTTCTCCCAATTTGTCTTCGAGTTTGCTTTTGACTTCATCCTCTATTTTTGCGCGTACAAAATAACGGTGGGCGGCCGTGGAACCTATTTTATGGATTTTAGCTCGGACCTCATCCGATAAAATCACGCCCGATTTAAATCCGTTTTCATCGAGTTTTCCATGGATTTCAATCACATCCAATCGGTGGCCTTTCTTTTCTGTAATATTGATTTTGAGTGAATATGTATCCGTGCCATTTTTTGGGCTGATGAAGATGTGCCAGCTGCTTGGCAAGAGGTCTGTCATGTCTATCTCTTGGGTTTCACCGAGCACGATGGATCGCTTCGCCGCCATTTCATCCCAAAGAGTGTCAGGTTCTTTGAATGTTTTTGTGTCTATCGAATTCACCGCTTTTTCAACGGATTTGCTGTCGCCTTGAATGTTTAAGAGTTTTTGATAGAACTTTTGTATTGTTTCTTGATCCAGGATCTCTGTAATCTTAATTTTATTAAAATCAACCCGGTCTTTTTTGACGGTGTATTTTACACCGCCTTCTTTGGCGTACACGGCCGTCATGAGCAATTGCATCATTTTCGCCGGATCTTCGAAAGCTGCAAAGAAAATGAAAAGTTTTTTAAGGTCCGGCTCTTTTAGAAGTTCCGTCACAATTTTATACAATCGATGGGTGGGAGTTTCCCCTTCATCTTCTTCGCAGTGCCTCGCAAGCATTACCAGGGCCAGTACGATCTCACCGTTGTTGTTGGAATGGCTCGCGGCGTAGAGCAGGGTTTTAAAAAGCCCATCGGAGTTGGCTTTATTCAGGTGTTTTTGAGCTGCGCTTGCGAAGCCCGGATTCTTACGGTCATGAATATAGGCGATGCGGTCTCCTTCAAAGTCCTTTTCGAAAGTGTTCAGCCAGGCTTTGATTGAAATTGGTGCGTTGAGCAAGTCCTGTTTACTGCCGGAGGTTTCGGCCACCTTCTGTATTCGTGTTAGAAGTTGATGATAAGAAGAAGGGAAAAGGTTTCTTTTGACGGCATCGCCCTCTTCCTGGGGGTCCAGATTTATTGCGAATTTGTTTTTTGAGCCGCTGGCCTTGTGTTGAATGATCGCTTTACTCAGGTATGTCAAAAAATCATTTTCTTTATTGTAGCGCTCGTTGATTTCTTCTACGGTCAAGCGGCCTTTTTGAATCAGGTGATCTTCGCCTAAATTGTCACTTTTGCTTTGTATGGAATCAGCATACAAATAAATGGGCCCTTCCATTAGGTAGGCTCTATCGGTCATGCATTTTTCATCTCTGTCCACCTGTACGGTGTTGACTGTCCTAGCCATGTTTTGGTAAATCCTTAGCTCTTTTACGTCAAGCCTTTGAGGGTCGGCGTTCAAGGCGACTTGCAAATCTATGTCAACGAGCAAGTCGTCAAGCTTGTCACTTGGCCATTTGTTTTGCATAGTCCGTCTCAATTGGAGCACTATTCTTCGAAAATCCTGAAAGTAGCCATCTTGAACTCCTCCTTCCATCAAAATATCGTAGAGTCTTCTTTGAAAATAAATGCCGATGCTTCTTGCTACATAAGTTCTCATCGAGTCTTTCTGCTCAAATAAACCTGGATTCGTGAGCAGGGCATTTTGGAGTTGAATCATGCAGTTTTCATAAGCGCCTTGCTCAAAAACTTGCAGCTCGATCAGTTTTTGTTTGAGATGCGCAGCAATCCCGACTGTGTGATCCAGTGGCCATGTTTTTGAAGAAACGAGGATCTCGGCCCAGGCATTGACCTGTTTCAGGTGTTCCTCATTGAGGCCGTATCTATTGAGGTCGTGGTTTTGCTCGGCTCCATTGCTTTGATTTGGGTCGTTGGTATTCATAGATGCACAAGGATATTTTTAGGTATTTAAACATGAAATTGAGATATAGTCAAGTTCTCCAGGGAAGGGAATAGGGGCGCCAGCCTTATTGACAGGTTGCGTAAAAGAGATCATAATATTCTAATCTCCAACAAAGCAATGGCAAAAAATCCTCACATTCCAGAAGGAAACGATCCTATGCCCCAGCGCGTGCCTGAAGCTGCCCGCGAAGCTGAAAACAGCCGAGGGATCATTAACTTGATGGGACAAATCCCAACCTGGGCGCGGGTGGCCGTAGCCAGTCTGGTTTTAGGTGGAACCGCTGCAATTAATGAAGGGTGTGGATTTGGGGAAGATCCGGTGGACACCGCCGAAGACCAAATTTTGCTGTCTCATCAAGAAAAAGACTGGCAATTCAACATGTATCGAACGGGGAAGGCGGAGGTCACGGAGGCCCATGGCAAAACTTTATACCACTTCATTAAAGGAACCTTAGCGGCTGCCGATGTTTTTGAGGGCATGGCTGAGGCTGACCAACTAAAAGTCATTGATGCGGTGATTTATTTTTGCCGCTCGCTCAATCCCGAAGACTTAGATGATTTCTCGGGAATCCATACTAAAACCTTGTACTTTCCAGAATCTATTCATGTCCTCCAGCCCGATGGCAGCACTTTCCTTTTGGATCTCGATTTCGACCTTGCCAGTGAGAAAGATGAGGAATTGAAAGAAAGTTTGGGAGATGGAGGTGATGTGGAGATCACTGAGCTGAACGGAAAAATGGATAAAATGCTGAAATCTTTAGCGAAGGAGTACAAACGGGACCCCAGTCAAAACGTTTGGCCTGAGCTATTGGCTCTGGATGCGGTTATAGACCGAGCTAGCAACGCCAGTTACCACGATATTTTTGAGCGTTACAACGTAGCCAGTCAAAGCGAAATGAAAGCCTACAAGGGGGAAACTGCAGCTCAAATCCAGGATAAACTCGATGAACTTAAAAAAGATCGCCCTGCTAATAAAAAAGAAATCGATCAATTGGAGCCTATATTGAAAACCAAAATATACAATGAGCTCGTGGATATTGTAAAAAAAATGACCCCACGCCAAGTAGAAGAAAAACGAATCCTCCAGGGCACGGTGCTGGATGCCTCTTTTCCTTTCTACAATCTTCAAGAAGTTTGGGAGTATAAAAAACGGGCAAAAAGCCAAGGGGCCGATGCTGGTTTTTATGACATCGTTATTGATGAACTCTCTGATAAAAGCAACAGCGTAACTTTGGAATCTTGGCTGAATGAACAAGAAAAAGCGTGTGCGTATTTTAATAAACATGGAGCGGAATTGGGTTACGACCCACAGCTGGCAAAATACATGACGCCCTCTGTGGTTCTTGCCGTTATGCACGCGGAATTTTTCTCAGAACTTTCAGGTGATGCGTTCCTGGACATACTTCCCGTTGCCATTGAATCGGGAAATCTGCCCTACGGTCCAGCGGTCGGAGACATAGAGGTGAGTATGGGAGAAGTACAATTGTTAGAAGACACATTCAAACTATTTTTGAGCGGAAAAAGTAGTCAGCTTAGAGATATCCAAACTTCAGACCCCTCCTTTAAATTTCTCGTTCCGCAGAAAAAAGATTTCACCGGAAAAAAGAAAACGGTAACAAGGTACGACGATCAGGATTTGGTAGCAGCAATGATCACGGATACGCCTTCCCATTCGTTCTACACCATCATGGCTATTGCGTACCACATTGAACTTGGATTCAACGTTTTAATAAATGATCTTAATTTCAAAAAAGCCTGGACCTCTGCTCCCGAAAGTGAACGATATCTCTTCATAGCATCTTTTTCTGCAGGCGCCATCAATAACGGAAGAGGAGACCCTGATCATAACAATGGAGCGTATGGAGCCGCCACAGCACTTTTAAAATCGGTGGATTCAACCGCTCTGAATCCTTATATTCAGGCAATTCCCACGGCTGCTGCTGATTCGGTTCCTGTGTTTAAGTTGAAAAAGAAAGGAACCGTTTCTCGTGGAGCTAAAAAAGGTGCTGAAGCCATGGAAGCAATGCTTCGGCGTGCAAGTGGAATGCCTGAGCGCCCAGTGACAGTATCTGAAATTCTGACCAATAAACCCCGTGTGGATATTTTCACCGCCTACGAACCTTTGCTGGACCGTGCGGCTCGGGATGGATTTGCTTTTTCCACCAACGTTGGAGAAAACCAAGAAATTTACGCAGCAGCGAAAGCGGCTGGAGTTCCCGTGCCCATGGAAGGAGAGGGTTACCGGGTAAAGCCCTACGAAGGTTTAGACGCCACCTTGTACTCAGACGCGCTTGTGATTGTGCAGCGTTTCGCGGCCGAATTTAAAGCACGTTCCGGGGGTTATTCACTATCGATAATGGATTTAATGCGAAGCCCCGAACAACAAGATGCAGTTTCAATCAGCAAAGGAACGCACCCCGGTGGACGTACCGCCGACGTAGCGGACGGACGTTTTCTGGATCCCGCTGGCAATGAAATCACTTGGTCCGAAAAGGGGAGTCGTGGGCCGCATGCGGACTTAATCGAAGAGAAGTTACGTCCCGTTATGATCCAATTGCTCGAAGAATACCAAGCACGTGGATTCATGATGGTTTTTGATGAAACAGAAAGAGGCGCCATCGCTCGGGGCAACACAAAAAGTGGAGGTCACTGGCACGTCTACATTCCCACTCGCGCCCAAGGTCCCGTTGGTCCGCTCCTCAAGCCTTAATGGCCTGAGCCACTACCGCCGCCACGCCCGGCTCGAAAGGGCTTGGGATTATTTTTTCAGCGCTCGGCACCGGCACGAGCGCAGCGAGTGCTTCTGCGGCTTTTAAAAACATGGCTTCCGTGAAGCTGCCGATTCGCGCGTCCAGCGCGCCGCGGAAAATCCCCGGAAACACCAGTACATTGTTGAGTTGATTCGCTGAGTCACTACGCCCCGTGGCCACCACCGCGGCGCCCGCCGCCTTGGCATCGGCCTCAGTTATTTCCGGATCCGGATTCGCCATGGCAAACACAATCGGCGCACTTTTCATGCTGCGCACCATGTCCTGACTCACGAGCCCCGCCTTGGAAACCCCAATAAACACATCTGCGCCCACGAGTACGTCGGCCAAACTGCCGGCCTCTTTTTCGCGATTCGTATGCGCAGCAATCGCGTCCTTGGCAGAGTTCATGTTCTCCGCGCGCCCCTCGTAAATCGCCCCCACCGTGTCCAGCACCACCAAGTGCGTGAAACCCGCCGCAATCAAAAGCTCGGCAATGGCAATGCCCGCCGCGCCCGCTCCGTTCACCACAACCTTGCAATCCTTACCGCGCCCCGTCACTTTCAACGCATTGATCAGCCCGGCCAAAACCACAATCGCGGTTCCGTGCTGGTCGTCGTGGAACACGGGAATTTTCAGCCGTTCCTTGAGGCGTGCCTCCACCTCAAAACAGCGAGGCGCCGCAATGTCTTCCAAATTGATTCCACCAAATCCCACCGCAATCGCGCACACAATTTCCACAATTTCATCCACGTTTTGCGTGCTCAGCACCAGTGGGTAGGCGTCGAGTCCGCCGAATTCTTTAAACAAAAGCGCCTTTCCCTCCATCACGGGGTAGGCCGCTTCCGGACCCACATTTCCGAGTCCCAAAACCGCGCTTCCATCGCTCACCACCACCACCGTGTTTCCTTTCGGCGTCAGCTCGTACATCAGTGAAGGATCTTTTGCGAGCGCCAAAGAAACCGCCGCCACCCCGGGAGTGTAGGCCTTGCTGAGCTCTTCGCGGTTCGTCACTTTTACTTTCGCGGCCACGGCTAACTTACCCTTGTTTTGGCGGTGGAGTTCAAGAGCAGCGTCGTCGTATTGGCTCATCGGGAAGGAATGAGGTCAGCGGGAATTTCACTGGGTCCAACAGAAGTCACCGGCACTTCCTCTGGATCTAAGCCATCTTCCGTTTCCACTTCTTCCACTTCACTCGTTTCCTCTGTGTCCACATCGGTCTCATATATATCCATCAAATCGGTATCTTCCGTCATGCTTGTTTCACGTTCGCAGCCGCTCACCAGAGCTGCCAGCAAACTCAGAGCCAATAGAATTTTCATAGAATGTAGGTTAGAAAGCCGAGGTCTCGCCTTCTTCAAGGTCAAGAATTACATCGAAAGATCGCTCGTATTTTATCGTGACATTGGCGCTGGGGGAATAGAAATAATCCACCGGCCCCGTTCCCACGCCAATCGTGTCGGTTTCAATGAGTTCCCAGTCCGCAAGCAAGTCCTTAACGTCAGCTCCTACACCGTCCACTTGAATCGCTGCGCGCAACTGAGCCACCGTTTCCTCAATCGTCAGATCTGAAGTGGTGGTGTCGTCGTACTCAATGCTGGCCACCATGGCTTCAAAGAACCATTCCAAATAATTGGAATAAGCTCCGTCACCACGCAGGGCCACCAGGTGCACTAGGCTCTTATTTTCCATGTACACATACCATTCTCGATAATAAATACCTTCGTCGTGATAAACCACCAGGCTGGGGTAGCCGTTGAGGGTGGTCTGCCCACTTTGCCACACGCTATTGCCGGCAATATTTGCAAACAAAGACCCACTGCTCGTTCCTTCCGAATTCGCGTAACGCGTCATTAGAATCGTGCCTCCATTTTCATATGGCGAGAGCAAACTCACCTGGTCATTTTCGCGGTCGAGCAAAAACGCCGCGCCCACTCCTTCCTGTTTATAGCCCCAAGAAAAGGGAACTTTCATGGAAATATTCACGGTGGGAAATTCTTTTTTCTGCCAGTTCGTCCCTTCATCAAAGGCGTGTCCGAGTTCGTCCTTTTGCTGCAAGCGGTACACCATTTCCGCTAAGTTCGCGCGAGTGATATCGTCTTCCGCATGCCAGAGTCCGTCGCTTTGTGGCGGTTGAATATTCCAAGTCTTGGCGTAAGCCGCGTAGCCGCTGAACCAATCGCTGGTCGCCACATCGGGGAAGGGCGCCGTCGCTGGGGCGCTCACCGAAACTTCCGCAGCTGCAAGCAATATTTTCATCGCCTCAGCCCGGTTCACCGTTTGTTCCGGCTTAAAAGTCCCGTCGTTGTAACCCTGCACAATGCCCAGGCTCACCGCGGTGCTCACATAATCAAAATACCAATCACTGCTGTCCACATCACTGAACAAAATCCCCGCATTGCTTTCGCCATCCACCGTCACGCCCGCTCCCATCAAAATAATCTTCAGCGCCTCCGCCCGGTTCACATTGCTGCCCGGTTTAAAACTTCCATCTTCATAACCCTGCAAAATCCCCTGTTCAACTAGACTGGTGATGGCCGCATAATGCGTATGAGCTGTACTCACGTCAGAAAAGTCTGCGCTCGCAGACGTCACAAAGAACATTAAACTGAGAATGGTGCTGGCGAGAAGTTTTTTCATAGGCATGTATTATAACTGAAAATACGCCCACTTTGTTCCAAAGACTGCTTGACTAAATCGAAATCTCCCCCGGACTGTAGGTGTCCAAGTTCTCCTTTCCGATGAGTTTTACGACTTCGGAAACCACCTTATCCATGGGCACGGCGCGTTGTTGGCCCTTGCTCATGTCGCGCACAATAATAACGCCCTCACGAACCTCGGTTGCACCCAAAATCAAACAGTAGGGAACCGCAAATTTGTCGGCAAGACGGAGTTGCGCCTTCATACTGCCTTTTCCAAGCGCTCCCACGGTGCGAACCCCGGCTTCGCGGAGTTCATCAATGAGCAGTAGACATTTTTTCTTCGCTTCATCGCCCAGTTGCGCCACAAAAATGTGCACGTCATCCTTAGAAGGCACGCGTATGCTCGCCGCCTTCATATGCATAATAAGACGGTCGATTCCGAGTGCAAATCCAACTGCAGGGGTGGGCTCTCCGCCCATCTGTTCCACGAGTCCGTCGTAACGTCCTCCTCCACCCACGGCGTTTTGCCCATGCGTTTCTTTATCCCAGAATTCAAACACGGTTTGGGTGTAGTAATCCAGCCCACGAACCAGCTTGTCGTTTTCCACGTAAACGATTCCAATTTCATCCAAAAATTCTTTCACCAAGCGGTGGAATTCGGCATCTTCTTCACTGCGATATTGCTCAAATTTAGGTGCGAGTTGCGCCAAAATCACACAGTCTTCCACTTTACAATCCAGCAGTCGCAGCGGATTGCTCTTGAGCCGACGTTGGCAGTCCTCACACAAATTTCGTTCCTTGCCCGTGTAATAATTCAAAAGCGCTTCCCTGTATTTCAAGCGGCTCTTTTGTGAACCAATGTTGTTGAGTTGCAAAGTGAATCGGTTCTCGATCCCGAGGTCTTTGAACATCTTCCACGCAAGGAAAATACATTGCACATCGAGCGCAGGATCGCTTTCTCCAATGATCTCCACTCCAATCTGCCAGAACATACGGTAGCGTCCTTTTTGAGGGCGGTCGTAACGGAAGTGAGGTTCAATGTAGTAAAGTTCCACAGGCTGTGGCAATTCCTTCATTCCATGTTGAATATAAGAACGCACAGCGCCCGCGGTTCCCTCCGGTTTCAAAGTGAGGCTGCGTCCACTGCGATCTTGGAAGGTGTACATTTCCTTAGAAACAATATCGGTGTCTTCTCCAATAGAGCGGTCAAACACTTCGGTGTACTCCAAAATAGGCGTCGTGATACGGCGGAAACCAGCCTGACGGCAACGGTGACGCACAACTTTCTTAATGAACGTAAAGTACTCGTGATCCTTTGGCAAAATATCATGAATACCCTGGGGGGTTTGCAGCTTTTGCATCTTGCCTCCCTGGTCATTTTGAATGTCGTCAGCCATAGGTTGTTTAAGGAATTACAAAGATTAACCCAAATTCTACCAGAATATCAGGTTAAGGCAAGAAAATTACAATTCTGACTCAATTGTTTTCCTCAAGACCCTTGTCTTTACGTCCAAAGCCAGACCGTGCTGGAGCGACAGGAACCTTGCCAATGATAAGAACCCTCTCTCTAATAATGTCCAATGCAGTCGGAACTTCAGGCGTGTTTTGAACCACGGCTAATTCTGGCATATCTCTAACAAGAGGCCGCTGCTCCGGTATTTCGAGTACGTTAGGATCTTCGGTAAAAACTCCGTTCCCTTTAATATCTAACCCAAAATCATCGTTTGAAGAGAGTCTCATAGTGTTGGGGGTTATGAGACCTTTAATTCTCCTACTTATGAAAAATTAGTCAAGCTTTTGCCTGCATAAAATACGCCGCCGCCGCAATCATGGCAGCGTTGTCGGTGCAATAGCTCATGCGCTTGGGGAAGCGGAAAATCGGCGGAGAGCTAAGACGTCCCAGTTCTTCTTCAATGCGGGCGCGCAGGGCTTTGTTGGCGGAAACGCCTCCCGTGAGGTGAACCTCTTTTACGGGATGGTCTTGCAGGGCGCGCATCAGCTTGAGCACCAGCGCCTCAACGGCGGCTTTTTGGAAACTGTGCGCGGTGTCATTCACAAAGGTTTCCTCTTTCAGGCGATCCGCATTTTCCTGAACGTGGTAGAGCAGGGCGGTTTTGAGCCCGGAAAAACTGAAATTGTTTTCTTTGGGCAGTCCAATGGGAAAGCGGAACGTGGGTTTGCCGAGCAGTGCACGTTTTTCAATCACGGGTCCGCCGGGGTAACCGAGACCCAGAAGACGCGCCACTTTATCAAAGGCTTCACCCGCGGCGTCATCAATGCTTTCCGCCAAAATGGTGAACTGTCCCGGACCTTCTACGAGCACGAGCTCGTTGTGTCCACCGGAAACCGTGAGAGTGAGAATGGGGTACTCCGGCAAAGAAACAGGAGCATCCTCGGCTCCGCCGAGTAGCCAAGTCGAATACATGTGCCCGTGAATATGATTCACTTCAATCAGCGGTTTATCTTTAGCAAAAGCCAGCGCAGCGGCGGTGCTGCGTCCCACAATCAAAGATCCATAAAGCCCGGGCTCCTTGGTCACCGCAATCGAATCAATCTCGTTCCAAGTCACTTTGGCTTCGGTCATCGCTTGTTTCAAAACGTGAGTCATCACGCGAATGTGCTCGCGCGCCGCCACTTCCGGCACCACGCCGCCCGTTTCCGTATGCTGCGCAATTTGCGACGCAATAATATTGGACAGCACTTCACAGCCGTTTTGCACCACGGCCACCGAGGTTTCGTCACAGGACGTTTCTATAGATAGGATGAGCATTGCTTGCATCAAGTGGAAGCCATGGTAGACTATATTCTTGTTTTATCAAAATATCTTCTATGTGTGAACGTTTAGCAGAATCAGCTCGTCAAGTCGTCCGTGAAGTCAGCCTCGAAGCAGGTCGAGTCCAAAAAACTGTCAAAAATGCATGGAAGGAAGAAGGGGAAGTTACAAGTTCATTCCGTGGAAGGCTTGTAGGGACTGTGCTGCATATTCTCTGCGATGATCCAGATTGGGACCAGCTCTAAAAATCTCCTGAGCGCAACACGGCTGCGGCGCGTGGAATTACTTGGTGAGCTCGTTTTAAATATTCCCATTTCGCTCCAGACCGTCAATCTGCCAGAATAATTTTCTCCGAAAATTTCAGGTTTTTGTACTACGTGACCCTTCGGGTTCAGGACTTTTAGAAAACAACCATTTATAATCCTGTCGTTCATTGCCACCAACTTCTAATCTATGTCTTTTATACGCCTGCAACACGAATCGACCCAAATCTTACCAAGCGAGGTGCCTAACGAAAAACTTCGCAAGGCGTTAGCTGAAGCCGAAAAAGGCATTGGAGTAAAAGCCTATAAAAACAAGAAAGAGCTTTTTGAGTCTCTAAAGAGACTTTAAGCAATTATGTGTGTCACTAGCTTGCCAAGACTGGAATATGGACTTATAATAAAGTTAGAATTTCCTACTTTCTAACTTATCTACATGTCACCAACTAAAGTAGTTCGAACTCAGGCCAAGGGGATGGTTACTATCCCAGTGGAGTTTCGAGAAAAATTAGGTATCTCCGAAGATTCTCTTTTACAGGCTGAGCTCACTAGCAAAGGTGTGCTCTTTGTGAAGCTTGAGTATCCAAACTCAGATGCGGCTTTCTACACAGACAAGGAAGTTGAAGGGTGGATTGCAGAGGATCGCTTAGATGCTAAGTTGATCAAAAAACTGGAACAGCTTCTTAAGAAATAAGCATGAAGTCACTTTTTTTGGACGCCAATATATTTTTTACAGCAACACTCTCGCCGAACGGGGGATCTTCTATGCTTTTTGAATTGGCCAAGCTTGGCAAGGTGGAACTATCCACCAGTTTGTACGCTTTAAATGAAGCGAAAAGAAATATTCTTCGGAAAGTTGGTCGAGCCAGTCTGCCTCGTTTATATACATTGGTCAGTGAGCTCAAAAAAATAGACCAAATAAAACACTCAGACGAAGAAATTGAAAAATGGACAGAATGGATAATCTTAAAAGATGCCCCTATCCTGAATTCAGCACAATTTTTAAAAGTAGAGGCTTTAATAACCTTAGATAAAAAAGATTTTAAGTCATCGAGAATGAAAAACGCACCTATTCGATTCAAAATCCTCTCACCAGGAGAACTCATTCAAAGTTTATAACTCATGCACTCCACCGCTATTCAAATCGTCAAAACTTTGCAAAAAGCCGGATACAAGGCTTACTTTGCGGGTGGCTGCGTGCGCGACATGCTGCTTAAAAAAGACCCCAAGGATTACGACATCGCCACCAGCGCTTTGCCCGAACAAATTGAAAAGCTCTTT
Source organism: uncultured Candidatus Peribacteria bacterium (assembly GCA_965230905.1). Lineage (GTDB taxonomy): Bacteria > Patescibacteriota > Gracilibacteria > UBA1369 > 2-02-FULL-48-14 > 2-02-FULL-48-14. The sequence goes on along the minus strand of OZ246396.1, from coordinate 158,695 downwards.
GCCGAAACTTACGCGGTGGGGAAGAACTTTGGCGTCATAAACGTGCTGGAAGACGGACACACTTTTGAAGTGGCCACCTTTCGCAGCGACAGCGGCACCTCCGACGGCCGCCGCCCCGACGCAGTGACTTTTACTCACGCCGAGGAGGACGCCAAGCGCCGCGACTTCACTATCAACGGACTTTTTTACGACCCAGTCGGCGACGAAATTTTGGATTTTGTGGGCGGCCAAAACGACCTCACGAATCGTCTCATCCGTTTTATTGGCGTGCCGCACGAACGCATTTTGGAAGATCATTTGCGCATCATCCGCGCCATCCGATTCAAAAACACGCTCAATTTTGGCTACCATCCAGACACTTACGCCGCCATAAAAAAACACGCGCAACTCGCCGACAAAGTGAGCTGGGAACGCGTGCGCGATGAGCTGAATAAAATCATCATGGCCAAGTCCGCCGCCGTGGCTTTTGAAGACATGCAAGACACCGAGGTTTTGCCCTACGTGCTGCCAGAACTGGAAGCCTGCAAGGGCCTTGCGCAGCCCATGGAATTCCACCAAGAGGGCGACGTGTGGACTCACCTCATGAACGCGCTCAAATCTTTGCCGGAAGACGCCGGTCTGCTCGCACACTGGGCCGTGATTTTCCACGACATTGGCAAGCCGGAAACTTTTAAAATCGCGGAACGAATTCGCACCGATGGTCACGCAGAAGTCTCTGCCGAAATCGCCGAACGCATCATGCGCCGTTTGCGTTTTTCGCGCAGCGCCATTGAACACGTCAGCTGGGTGGTGAAGCACCATTTCATGATGCAACAACTTTTGGACATGCCCACCGGCCGCCAACGCCACTGGTTCCTCGACCCCCGTTTCCCCGACCTCCTTCTGCTTTTCTACGCCGATGCCGCCGGAACCACGCCTAAAGATCTTTCCATGTATTTTGAAGTAAAAAACGCCTACGAAGACTGCCTGGCCCACTTTAAGGAAAAACCAAAACCGCTTTTAACAGGTGAGGAAATCATGGAAGCCACCGGCCTCAAAGCCGGCCCTGAAGTGGGAAAAATCCTCCAAGAATTATGGGAAAAACAACTCAGCCATGAGCTGAAGAGTCGTGAAGCCGCGCTGGAATGGCTGAAACAAGTCTAGCTCAGTTGAGTTTTAACCTTAAATCTGCTATAATTATCAGATTATTTTCACTATGGCTGACGAGCAGAAAAAATCCGCACCCGAAGATGTCTTTTCCGAAGAGGCTCGAGTTGATGTGGATGCAATGACGGACAAAGAAATTCGTATGGCTGCTAGTTTCACAACGGATAAAGTTTTAAAGGCTTTAATTGGAGATACTACAGAACGAAAACTAGCCCAGCGAATACTCCAATTGGAGAAAAAAGATAAACAAGAAATTAAAGAATTAGAAGAAATAGTTGGGCACCGCGGCCAAGAGCATTTAAAAGTTTTTAAAAAACTACTCAAAAAACTGGAAGAAAATCCACAGTTTTATCCGATCTTTTTTGAAAAAATCAACCAGCGTGGGGTACGCATCGTCTATCGCTTGATCGATAACTTCGACATTTTAGAGGTGAATTTTGGAGTGTTCGAAGATTTTTTAGCGTTAGAATCATCATCGGGGTCACTTCGAAAGATTGCCTTGCTGCGTCAGCTAAAAGACCAATATGAATTCAATCCAGATTTCTTTCATAAAGTAAGCAAGACGCTCTTGAGCAATAATGATTTCTTTGATTACTATAGAGACTTCCCTGAATATTTAGACAAAGCCTCCGACTTACTTGTTGGCATAGCGAAAGAACATCCAAATGACCTGAGTCGTTTTCAAACGGCCTACGATTTTATGAATCTTATCAGGTTAGGCTCCATGTTTGGCACCATTATAAATGAGTGTGACGCAGAGTTCCTTACCGATCGAAAGTCTTATGATGCTTGTTTAGCCTTTTATGAAGAACAAAAAAAGACAGGAGAAATGCGTCTAGAAGCGCACCTATCTTTAAAAATACGCTTCACCTACATTGGCACTAAGTATCCCGAATATAAAGCATTGGCTGAAGATGTACGTATTTTTGGTCAATTCAACGGCTTCCTTGGAGACTTAAAACACATGCTTTATATCCTTAGTCTCTACAAAAAAGGAGAAAGAAAAGGGGCAGAAGCTGTCTTATCTAGAATGTACAATTTTAAATATGTAGAAGAAAAAGATTTTGAAAAAGCCGAACCTTGGGTCCTTGCAGTGGGCTATCTTGGCGGCTCCCGTGAAAACTATAGAAAAGCTCTCAATGCTTATCTACGTTTACGCGATCGTGATGAAGCCCAGGCTCAAGCGTATTTAGAGGTTTTTACGGGGTTAGGAAAAGAATATAAAGGATATTGGGACTATGATTGTGTTGATAGTACGCTAGATTTATTTGAAATCTATGGTGACGATCTTGAGGCATTAAAGGTTTGCATTTTGTGGGCTCAAGAATTCCGGACACCTTATGGCCATGAGCTAATGGCCGCCACTAAGCACTTTTTTCATGTCTATCAAAGGGATCCCGCTGAAGGAATGGAATATTTACAGATCTTTAAAGACATCGCCAAAATAAAATATCTAGAAGACCCATGGTTGTCTCTTTGTCTCTATCATGAACTGTATGGCGAGGACCTAAATAAACTAAAACTCATAGCAGACGTCTATACATGTGTAAAAAGCAATTCAGGAGTAAAAATATTATTAGAAAACTATAAAGAGTCTCCAGCAGAATTTGAAAAGGCGTGGCCCAAGGTAAAGGAAGGCTTAGCGACTTTGAACGCAGAAATCGGTGATGACAGTCTATCTGAAGACATAAAATGTTGTATTTTTGGCGATGTAGAATCCATTGCAGCCATGCTTGGAAAACTAGATTTAGTGACTAAATTTGTGAGGTCTGAGCCTGCATTGCTTATGGGAAAAAATAAAAGCGCTACTCGATGGCTGCTCAATTGTTTTGATCAAGTGGTGCGAGATGAATCTGAATTTGGATTGCTTAAGCTATTTTCGGAAAAATTTGAGTACTGTGTGGATGGTATAGAAAATGGGAACCTTGTTGGGCCAACGATGGAGTGTGCTTTTAAAGGCCAAAAAAACATCAAAGAACTCACCATTCGCCTACAACTCATTGGGACTTTTGTTAGGGCGTGCCCAGTCCTTTTTACAGACAATAAGCAGCTAGTTTTCTGTCATTGGATACTGGAACATTTTGATAACTTAATAAAAGACCGTTCAAGTGGCGACTTCATCAATCAAGTGATTGGAAAACACGGTAAGTCCGCTGAGGAAATAGTCAAAGGCTATGAGCAGTGTCTTCTGGCAGGAGTAATCACTCCAGGTGACAAGGAAATGGTACTAGAATTTTTAGATCGATACCGCGTCCTCTCGCCAGCCATCATCAGTGGCTATAAAAAAGCTAAAGCAGAAGGAACGCAGGAGATTTACCTTGCTAGACTCAACGATATAGCGTCAAGAATGACGGGCGCCGGTAAACTGACGGCTCAAGAAAGAACCGAACCTTTTTACGACGACTTACTAAAAGAAGTTTATAAAAACAACGCTGGGAAATGGACGAATGCCGAGAATAATAAAAGTTGTGAAGATCGAGGTGCAGATATTGCTGGATATAAAATCCGTCCGCGTTATGAAATTGATTTGATGAGTCAGTCTCAGATCTCCGTAAAAGAAGGGCAAAGCTTAGACAAAGGGAAGACCGACGAATTAGTCAAAAATGTAACGGATATATCGGCAAAATTTGCGACTTGTAATTATGAGCCCCAAGTGATGAAGGTCGATGTTTTAAAAATGGTGGATGAGAACTTTGCAAAGATAAATCACGAGACACGTTTAAGTCCCGCTGAAGCAGCGAACTTGGATATTGAAGAGAAGATGTGCATGATCATTTTGGATGCCATGTATGGAGACAAGAAAGTGAATGAAAAAGAGCTTAAAAATCTCATGATCAGTTATGAATTTGCTTATTTTGAAGACGTGCGGGATTACGTGCAAGGCACCACGGATCGAGTAAACCAGTCGTCGAATCGTGACTACGCTTTGCTTTGTGAACTCAACACTTTCTTCTCAGATCGAGTGAAAGAAATCAACAAACGTGTGATCCAAGCAGGCTTTAAAAGTCCAAAAATCTCAAAAATAATCCCACTTTATTTTGAACACTTATCGCGCAGTGAAATTTCAGGAGAAAGAAAATCGAAGGTAGAAGGTATGCAGCCTGGCAAGCTTGGATTGACGGACGCCTTTATTAAGCAAATCTCAAAGGTTCTAGAGAAAAAGGGTAAAAAATATACCCCCGATGAAATCAAAGAACTCCTTGCGCGCTACGAGAAATCGACTCGTGGTTTAAGTGAAGTGGCCAGTTCTTCACCCAAGCAAAGAACCAAGGCTTTCTATGGTCAATTAAGGTCTCAGCGTGAGCGCACGCGCCAACTGGCTGAATACATAACGGGGGCCGATGTGGACCCAAGTAAACTCCAGCTTGGAGAAATAAATGTAGCTCAGCTTCTTGAGACCGAACAAAACATAAGTGGGGGTATTTATGACGCCCAACAGTTTGAGGCGTATACCGTGCAAAATGCCTTAAATTTATTTGAAGACGAAAAAGAATTTTTAGCTACCGAGCTTCTAAAATTTAGTTCAGCCTCTGGTACCGAAAGAGAAATTCTCCATGGATATATCGCAAAAAATAAAGAAACAGCAAATGCACGTATGGTAGGGGGAGTGTGTGTGAGTGGGGACAATCCAAAAAAAGTTGGCAAAGACTGTATGTGGAACATGGAGAACTATTTTGAACTCATTTTGGAGGACCCAGAAACCCATCGTTGTATGGGTGTGGTACTTTTAAATGCTTTTGAAGGTGATGGTAAAACTTTAACGGCTGCATTCAATCCTTCTAGCACCTATCTTTATAAAGTGGATGAAGCCGCTTTATTCAAAGGCCTGTTGAGCTCCATAAAAGTATTTGCAAAAGAGAATGGATTCAAACGCATTTGTACTTCTCAAAATAAAGCCATTCGTACAAACCGTACGGGCGGTATTTTTGAAAGAACGATGGATGCTGCAATCACAGGAGTTGGCAAGGTTTATAATTTTGAAGAACCCAAGCGGTTTTCTTTCAGTCCATCCTACGGAATGCAGGCAATGGATGTACTTTGGGAAGAAGGATCCCAGTCAGCCCAAGCCGCCTAAATAATGATATCTACTTCATTGCCTCTAGAATTGTGCAAATGCAAAACCACGTTGGTGCCATTTCCAATACTCTGTCCAAACATTGAGATTAGGGTTTTTCGCAGATGAAGAAGTCGAATAGTATTGTCTCCAGCCAATTGATTAGCCTTTGTAATTAAGTCTATTTTTTCATCAATAAAGCGGGCGCTGCACAGTTTTTCTAAATAGGAATCGAACCCATCTTCAGTTATTTCCTCTTCATATTCGTCACGAAAATTTTCAGACATTTTTTATAAGTAAAGCAATATTTTCGACGTGGTAGGTTTGCGGAAACATGTCCACCGGCTGAATCATTTGCGTGGTGTAACCACATTCCGAAAAGAGCTTAAGGTCCCGGGCCATGGTACTTGGATTGCACGAAACATACACGATTTTTGCAGCTCCAAACGCGGCGCATTTTGCGACCACATTTCCTTCCAGTCCTGCGCGGGGCGGGTCCACAATCACCACGTCGGGTTTTTCCGTAAGTTCGCTGAGACGCTGGTCCACACTGCCCAAATAAAAACTCGCATTCGTGATGCCATTTTTCTGCGCATTTCCGCGTGCGCTTTCCACCGCTGATTCATTGATTTCAATGCCCAGCACTTGCTTGGCCTTGTGCGCACAAAAGAGTCCAATGGTTCCGGTTCCACAGTACAAATCAAAAACCACTTCGGCGCCGGTGAGGCCAGCCACTTGCATCACGTGCGAATACAAAACTTCTGCTTGTTTGGTGTTGGTTTGGAAGAAGGCCTGGGGGAGGATGTCGAAGCGCAGTTCTTGTCCATTTTCCAGAATCAAAGCTTCCGTCAGACTCTCTTTTCCAGCGAGCAAATTTTCTTCAATCCACGTGGGTTGGCCAGGCACTTGGTACACGCTATTCCAATACAAAGACGTGATGCGAGGGTCGCCGGCAAACAGCGCTGCAAACTCATCGCGGTGATCAAAAATTCCGGTGGACGTGCTCAAAATAATCATCACTTCACCTGTGTTTTTTCCTTCGCGAATAGTGAGCGTGCGTAGCAGCCCTTCATGCGTGCGAGAATTGTAAACGGGAATGCGATTTTCAATGGCAAAGGCACGAACTTTTTTCACGATTTCCACCATTAGTTCCGACTGCAAAAAACATTCCTCCACATTGAAAACTTCAAAGTGAAATCCGGGCGGATAAAAGCCGAGCATATCTTCGCCTTCCAGACTCATCCCAAAGGACAATTCCATCTTATTCCTATAAAACCACGGCGATTCATTCGGAACCATCGGTTTCACCAAATCCGCCGAAAGTCCGCCGATGCGCGTAACGGCGTCCTTCACCTGTTGTTCTTTAACTTCGCATTGATCCGCGTAATCCAAAAACTGCCACTTGCAACCCCCGCACACGCCAAAATGTTTGCAACGCGGCTGAATGCGCTGTGGAGAAGGCTGCAAAACGTTCAAAACCTTGGCCTCACCATATTTGCTGCGCACTTTGGTCATTTTCGCCTCCACGGTGTCACCGGGCGCAGCTCCTTCCACAAAAATTTTAAATCCATCGATTTGCCCAATTCCACTTCCTCCATACACCAGGGAATCCACTTTTATCTCAACGCTTTGACCTTTTTTAGGTTTCATAGCGGCGATTGTAGCATTAGAATGAGCGTAAATGAAGATCCAAATCCTCCAAGTCGGAAAGACCAAAGAAGCCGCCCTCGCGAGCCTGGAAGCCGAATACGAAAAACGTCTTACGCCTTTTGCGAAACTGGAAAACCTCACGTTCAGCCCCAGCAAACGCGACGACCGTGAACAAGTTCAAGCCGAAGAAAAAGCAGCCTTCCTCGAAAAACTCGACCCCGCATGCCGCATCATCGCCCTGGATGAACTCGGAAAACACCTCACCACGCCCGAGTTCGCGGCCCTCCTTCTCAAAGAGCGCGACTTCGGCAGCGGCAAGGTCCAATTTCTCATCGGCGGCTCGCACGGGCTTCACCCCGAAGTGCTCGCCGCCGCCCACCAAACTCTGGCCCTTTCAAAAATGACTTTCACTCACGAGATGGTGCGCGTATTTTTAAAGGAGCAAGTCTACCGCGCCTTCACCTTGCTGGCTGGTAAGAAGTATCATAAATAGGCCACATGAATCTGCCCACTCTCACGCCTCTTCAAAAAAACGCTCTCTGGTGCTTCAGCGCCCTCCTCTTAACCGCGCTCACAACCGGCGCTCATTTTTTCAAAGACCAGCCCGAGCCCATTCAGGCGAAATTTTACGAAGCCGCATGGACTAAAAAAGAAGGCTCCGAAACCATCACGATTCTCTTCACGGGTGACATCATGCTCGACCGTTATGTGAAAACCCTGCGCCAACAAACGCCGCCGCCTTTTCCATTCACCTACATGCCGGAAATAATCACCGCCATTCAAGAAAAACTCGCCGCGCCTGAGCTCGACCTCATCGTTGGAAACTTGGAAGGCCCCATCACCGACAGCAACTACACCAACAACGGAACGGCCATGATTTTCAACTTTGAGCCAGCTGTGGCCGAGCTCCTAAAAAGCGCCGGCTTCACCACCTTCAGCATGGCCAACAACCATACGCTGGATATGGGCAAAACCGGCCCCCAGCAAACCCATGACTACCTCGCCGCTGTTGGCATCGATTCCTTCGGTCACCCCGACACGCCCAGCGGCCCCTACAGTTTCATCACTTACGATTTTGCCGGCACCACCGTTGGCTTTTTAGGCCTCAACGACGCCGTGATTCGCCTCGACACCGATGCTGCTCTCGCCAAAATAAAAGAAGTAGATCCGCTCGTCGACTACCTAATCATTGGCGTGCACTGGGGCTGGGAGTACGAGGCCACCGCTCGCGAATCCGTGGTCGCCAAGGCACACGCCTTTGTAGACTCCGGCGCCGACTTTATTTGGGGCCACCACCCACACGTCATCCAAAATCACGAGACCTACAACGGCGTTCAAATCTACTACTCGCTCGGCAATTTCGTTTTCGATCAATATTTCAGCAACGAAGTCCGTGAAGGCCTCGTGCTGGGCCTAAAAATTGAAAACGGCGAAATAACCGTAGTGGAACAAATCGTAGACTTGGTGGACGGCGCGGCGCCCAAACCAAGAGTCACTTATTGATGATAAAGTATCAAACCAGACAACCGTCCATCTTTAAATAAGGCGCCCTTGTGGAAAGCCACAGTTTTGTCCTTCAGTGGAGGTGTCGCTCTATAACCTTTTTTGATAAGCTCATCCCCAAGGATATCGGCAATTTGTCCCAACCGACTATCTTCTATCGAGTATCTTTCGTTAGGTTCCTGAGTAAGAGAAAAATTGCAAATTTTGAGTTGAGTATACATCAAATTATAAAAATCTACTGAAGACTCAATCATTACGTATCCGTTTCCTTTCTTGGCTCCCAATGGATACGAACCAAGCACACTTTTTAGATGAGACACGGTGTCGTGAGGCAGTCTTTGACTCCCCCCTCTCAACGCGGTAAGCAGGTCTAAATCACTTCCACCACTCGACGAACTTGAAACCATAGATCGCTGAACAGGCTCTTCCTTACGGTAGACCCATCCTGCGGGAGCACTTGAGTCCCTACACGTACTTAAGTAAAAAACACGATCGGTACTTTTAAGAAGACTGAGCTGCACAGTCCGTTTTTCTTCAGGAATTTCAACGCAAGGCAAGCCATTCATTTCCGATTCTTTAACAATCAAGATCCTCACACGATCGCTGATTTCAGCCATATCTCTGGTGAGGTCCGAAGCATCCGGAATCCATAGAACTTTATCGCCTGGCTTTAAAGCGGACGAGCTGCTTATACTAACAGGGCGAAGGTTTTCCGCCTGTATCAGTTCGACCAGAGTGCTTGCCTTTTCCGCCATGCCGTATCTTGTTTAAAGAGGCTAAATATGCTATAGTTAAAAGATTTTTTCAACCTAAAATATGAAAATCCACTTCTTTGGAGCCGACCGCGAAGTAACGGGTTCACGTCACCTTTTGGAGGTGAACGGAAAAAAGATCCTGCTCGACTGTGGAATGTTCCAAGGGCGCCGTACCGATGAACGCGATAAAAACAAGAACTTTGGATTCGATCCCAAAGAAGTAGATGCGGTGATTCTTTCGCACGCGCACATCGATCATTCCGGGAACCTCCCAAACCTGGTTAAGCAAGGTTTCAACGGGCCTATTTATTGCACCAAACCCACCGTGGATTTGCTGTCTTATATGCTCCGCGATTCCGCTTTCATCCAAGAAAGGGAAGTCGAATACCTCAATGAAAAAAAGGCTAAGGAGGGTGAGGCTCTCATTGAACCGCTTTACACAACTGAGGACGTGGAAAACACCCTGCCAATGGCCAAGGGAATTCCTTACGATTCTTGCATCAATCTTTTTGACGATCCAGATATTATGCTGTGCTTCCGCGAAGCGGGACACATTCTCGGGTCCGCCATCACCGTGCTCACCATCAAAGACCATGACGACGGCAAAGTTAAGCGCCTAGTTTTCACTGGAGACTTGGGTCGCCGCAACATGCCGCTTATTCGCAACCCATACCAGGTTGAAGAAACGGAATATCTGCTCATGGAATCCACTTATGGTAACCGTCTGCACGAATCCATTTTGGAAGCCGAAGACAAGCTCGCTGCCATTGTAAAAACCACGGCCGCGCGTGGAGGTAAAATCCTCATTCCGGCCTTCTCACTCGGGCGCACGCAAGAAATTATTTATTCTCTCCACAAACTCGCCAACGAACATAAAATTCCTGAACTGCCCATTTATGTAGACTCACCGCTTTCGGTGAACCTCACGGAAGTGTTCAAGAAAAACCTCGGTGTGCTCGATGAAGAAACACAAAAACTCTTCCTCGATTCCAAAACCGATCCCTTCAATTTTTCACAACTCCACTACATTCAGTCGGTGGAAGAATCCAAGGCGCTAAATAATCATAACGGCCCCTGTATCATCATTTCCTCCTCAGGTATGTGCGAGCACGGACGCATTTTGCATCACATTAAAAACTCCATTGAAGACCACCGAAACACGCTCGTGATCGTGGGTTACCAAGCGGTGAACACACTCGGACGTAAAATCGTTGATAAAATGAGTCCCGTAAACATTTTCGGTAAGCCTCACGATGTGAAGATGGAAGTAAAAATCATGAATGCGTACTCCGCCCACGCCGACCGCAGCGACCTCCTGGACTACGCCACCAAAATTCAAGGCCTACAAAAACTCATCCTCGTTCATGGAGAAGAAGACGCCGCAGAAGACTTAAAAACAGCGATGCTTGGGAATGGGATCAAAGAAGTTATCGTCCCTGCTTTTGGAGATACGATTGAACTCTAAACAAGGCAATCACGGTGAGTCCATCCCGGAGTTCGCCCGCTTCCACTAAAGCGATGGCTTCTTCCAGCGGAATCCACAGCCGTTCTAATTTCTCGTCTATCATCGGCGCGTTGTCACCCACCGTAAGCTGCTCCGCCAAAAACAGGTGATTTTGTTGATTCATTTTAGACCCGTCCATTTGGTACGACCCGAACGCCGTCCATTTCAAAGCACTCACGCCAGACTCTTCCATAAGTTCCCGCTGCGCGTTCTCAAGCGGAGTCTCGCCCGGTTCACTCATGCCTGCGGGAATTTCCCACCTGTATTCTTTAATGGGGTAGCGCCACTGACCCACCAACGCGATCTCGCCTTTTTCATTCAGCGCCACAATGCCCACACTGTCGTCCACGTCCATGTAGCTGTAGTCTTTTTTAATCTCATCTATTTGAACTTTGTCTTTCAAAAAACGCACATACGTTCGCTCATGCAGCAATTCAGATGAAAGGGTGAAGTAGGGGTTGGGGCCGTGGGGGAGCATGCACTCAGTTTTACACATTTTCGTCATACTGCCTAGAAATGATTTTACAGGTTGGCATCCCGGACCGGTCCGGAACTTTCAGGTTAAACTTGGCGGAGGGGTTTGAACATTTGCACAGTGAGAATTGCGCGATTTGTCAGGATTAATTCAGAAATAATTCAGGAAAATTTCAGGTTTTTATAAAGGTCGGTCAGTTATAACAGATGAGTCAGTGTTTTGTGGGCCCGGGATTGGCATCCGTCGCTAGGATCGTCAACCTAAGCGACCGGGGTTCGACTCCCCGCGGGTCCACCACTGACAAAATAAAAGGCTCTCACGAAGAGGGCCTTTTATCCGAGATGGTTTCTCATCGCTAGGATCGTCATAAACATTGTACTGCCATGCAAAGCTCATTTCAAGCCCCTTGCGAAAACTAGCAAGTCGTGGTACAATAATATGATGATCTTTGAAAACACGGCGCGAAACTTACGGCACAAAAGGTATAAAGCCCCTACGATGGAACCCCCGAACCGATTTTCGGTCACGAAGTACCCAAAAATCGGACAACCCATCAGGTTAGCACCACTTTTCACCTCCTGCGCCCTAAGTTCCTAATCGCCTAGTAAGCCTGGATGGACATCATCTTCCCAAAGATATGTTGGCCACTATCACCTCGTTCTGCAGTGGGTTTAAGTACTCAGAAAGAAGGAATAGACAGATACCTTTTTCTGGCCGGTCTTTCCCTCGGGAAACGATCAACAGATTAAGTAAAAGCTCAGTTACAGCAATGTTCTGCACCTTTACTCCAAGCTCTCACCTGATGCTGAACAACGATTAGAAACATTTAGGGCGATTTTTTTAGTGGGACCTTTCTGAAACACAGGAGCGCTCTGAAAAAGATCATGATCTTTTTCGCCGCTTCCTTTTAGTTTATGTATTTCAGAAAGGTCCCACTAAAAACTGTGATCAGGCTGTCTTAGGTAAAAACGGGATCGCCTTTTTTGATTTGATAAAGAAAAACAAAATCACAAGGGCGGTGCTTACTGGAGAAAACCATTCAGGGATATGGGCACCAAAACTGTGAGCAAGCATCACTCCTCCCAGAATCAATATGGAGTACATCGCACCATTTTTAAGGTAGATGTATTTTTTAATGCGGTCGATATTACTAATGGTGAGCTGACGCACTACAATGGCTCCAAATCCATTCCCAATGAGAATGAGAGGAACCGAAAGCGTGAAGGCAAAAGCTCCCAAAACTCCATCAATAGAGAAAGTGGTATCAATTGCTTCCAGGTACAAAATTTTGCTCACATCCGACATACCTCCTTTCTTAAGCATATCCGCCTCGGCTTTTTCAGCATTCTCTTTAAACCCGTGGGTGATGAAGAAGGCCGTTGAACCCACTACAGCCCCAAAGGCCATGTTTGGGTCAACCTGTAGGCTGTACCAAACGATGAGACAGAGTAGAATGGACACCACGGCATAAAACCAAACTCCTTGAGCGTGAAAGAATTTCTCGCCACGCAGTCCATAGTTTTTTGGTTCCAAAAAGAGCCAATGGAAGAAGAGGAAAAGGAGGAAGACTCCGCCTCCATTCAGTAGGATAGGGGCAGAAGATTCAATGGCTTCGATTACAGCTGGATCATTGCTAAAGGTCGCCGTGAGAGAACCAAAGAAACCAAGTTCAGGCGCCGTAAAAAATACAATCAGCCAAGGCAAAACTCCTCGAACCACAAACACCGCAAACAATATTCCCCAGAGCAAAAACCATCGTCGAGCCTTAGCTCCCATTGTGCTCAGCACCTCAGCATTAATAATAGCATTATCGATACTGCTCACCGTTTCAAACAAGGTGAGGCCTCCGACAATCATGATTATTGAAAACCAATCCATGGCGATAGCTTACTCAGCGGAGGCCACTTCGTCCAGCTCTCTTATTGGATAACTATCTCCAATAAACCAACGAGTTCGTCCCGAATGGCGAGCACTTGTTTCCCAAGGGCTGTTTCCTGGGCCCGAATCTGCTGTACGGTGATTTCTGTTAAACCATCATCCCCATTCAACCGCAACATATGATAATAGTCCGCCGCCTGGCTGTCTAAACCGTGTAAAGCATGATACAGCTCACTTAACTTAGCCTCTTTAGCTTGTCGATCCTCTTCTGTTTGCCGGCCCAAAGAAAAAGCTAAAGTACCGGCCCGCCTGAGCACGATCTGAACCGGTGAATCGTATTCAAATAGATGTCCACAGGCAGCGTTATTGCTCCAGCGTGGACATTCGTAAAATTTCATATAAGTTTCCGTTGCTTCATGTGCTTTCCCACAGGAGATTACACGGATCGATTTTAATTCGCCTAAAATATCCATCGTGGCGTCCTGTTCTAATACCGAGTCTTTTCTTTCCATTTAAAGTGCTCACTAATCAGTTAAGCCAGCATCATACAACATAATGTGTAATAATCACAGCTACCAATTTATGAACACTCCCGGCAGCTGGGCAGATTCTGAGCCCGACAATGATTTAGTGATTCCGTGAAACCTCGCCTTGTTCAAGCACGAAAAGATTTACTACGCTTTGTTGGTCAAAATTCAGGAATACGCTAAAGGGGCCCACAGAGCTGAATTTTAAATTCACGCCTATTCGCAAAAATACCGTGAATATATGAATTAAAACGGTCAAATTCACGGGAAAACTAAAGTCTGCACGTGCAGACTTTGCTAATATATTGAAGAGAAAAAACTGTTAAAAACTTAAATAAAAGTATTATAATCGGTGCATGGTTAAGAAGTCCCAGCTCGCCTACGTCTACACGGCTCTCGCTATTCTGCTGTGGGGTTCTACAGCTTCAGTAAGCAAGCTCATACTGCAAGACATATCAAGCATTCAGCTTATCTTTTACAGTTTCCCCTTTACTATTTTTGGGCTTTTTTTGATTATGCTGTTTCAAGGCAAGTTAAAGAATCTCACCACCTACAAAAAGGAAGACATAGGGAAGCTGGCAGGAATGGGCTTTCTAGGATGCTTTTTGTATTATTTATTTTTATTTGGAGCCATCGAAAGAACCTCAGCACAAGAAGCCTTTGTGGTTAACTATTTGTGGCCGGTAATGGTGGTTATTTTTGGAGTACTTCTTTTAAAAGAGAAGTTCACTTGGCGTACATTCATTTCCATCCTACTTTCCTTCGTTGGAGTCGCAATCGTGGTTTCCAAGGGAGAACTTATGTCGTTGGATAATCTAAACCTCACCGCAATCCTTATGGCAGCCTCAGGAGCTCTTGTTTACGGTCTCTTCTCGGTACTCGGTAAAAAGTTAAAATATGAAGTTTTCTCTTCCATGTTTTGCTATTATGTTTTTGGCTTCATTTATGTTCTGCTCAGTGTCCTATTCTTTTCAGAAATACCCAGCCTAGACATGAAGCAAGTAGCAGGGTTGGCTTGGATTGGATTCTTCACGAATGGTCTCGCCTTTGTTTTCTGGTTCAAAGCTTTAGAAGTTGGAGAGACGGCCAAGGTTTCCAACTTGGTCTTTTTAACGCCTTTTGTATCCCTGATCTTCATCTACTTTCTTGTCGGGGAGCCTATCCTAAGTTCTTCAATAATCGGATTATTATTTATTGTGTTGGGAGTGTTCATCCAGAGCTATAGAAAGAAGAACTAGAAATGAGGAGAGGTCAAAGTCAGCCCAAAAAGTCTGCCCATGTATTAAAGTTCTTTGTGATTAAATCCAAATTTCGCAAGGTATTTTGAGTCTGGAAAAATCCTAGTTTTTGTTCCTCATAATCCTTCGCTGAATCGACCGCCCTTTGCATATTGAATTCAAGCCAAGGAAGCCATTTTATAATGCAAGCGCTCAGGAGCTCGTTTCCACTTTCGAGAATCTCAGCCCCTTCACTCTTATAGCCATCCAGAAGAGCCTTCACGCTGTTTTCATCTACTTCACCGCTCACCAATCCGCCCCAATTAAGGGCGGCATCCATCAATTCCAAGCCAGGATTCACTTGTCCTGCAGATTCCCAGTCAATTATAAAAGGGTGCTCGGCATCTTTCCAAATCACATTTTTTTGATCTATATCGCCGTGACTAATAACCATGTGGCCTTGTAGGTTACGAATGATATCTTTGGCCTTTTGATTCCAGTCGAGCACAAGCTCCTTTGAAAGCCATGAAGCAGATTCAGGAAACTTGTCCAAAAATTTCCCAAAAAGAACTTCCCAATGTTCATTGGAAAATAGCGTTAAAGTATTCGTGTCTAGACCAGGAATGGCCAAATTTACTTCATGGATTTTCGCTAGTGTTTTTCCGATTAAAAAAGCCTGCTCCTTGGAAGCTGCTTGTACAGATAGGCTTGTTCCCTCCACCCATTCAAATACAATCAGCAATGTGTCAGCAATTTTTGAAACATATTCAGATCCAGCTTTAAGTGCCGTTACAGCGGGGACGCCCCTTTCCAAAAATGCTTGAGCAATGGATTCAGTCAGTTCCTGAGCTTTTTGAATACTGTTTTCAGAGGAAATGTTTGAATCTAAGTCTTGGATTCTAAGGTTTAACTCCTTGATCGCATATTCCCCTTTAGTTGTTTGAAGCCGCCACATTTTATGGATGAGCCCACCTTTAACAGCACGGACCTCACTTGTAGGTTCACCTAAATCGTACAGCACGCAAATTTTTGAAATTAGATGCTCATCCATTATAAACTCTTATTAGTGTATTCGGGGAACTCTTCTAAATACAATTCACTAGCTTCTTTCAAATTAGCCAAAGCCAATTCAACAGATTCCCCTTGGCTCACCGTGCCAACTTGTGGACACTCGGCTACATAGAACTTGCCATCTTTGTAGACCGCCGCTGAAAAGTTAAAGGTTTTCATAAACCTATTATGTCAAAATCCAAGGAAAAGAAAAACTAGAGTCTATATTTTGAGACTTCACCCTCAAATAACACCAGCAGTTCATCTCGAATGGCTAAAAGTTCTCGACCTGCCGCTAGCTCTGTAGTTCTTATAGATGCGTTAGTCACGGGAGCTTCATTTGGTCCACTAACATTGAAATAATGAATCGAAGCTTTCAGATCTGTTGCTACAAGAGTGCCCGTAGCCACAGACTTTCTGACTTCTAGGGTGCGACGTTCTTGTAGAGAAAGCAGATGAAAATGATAAGCAAGTACGATAGCCCCATCCAGCAAATGCCATACTGCACGATCGCCCTCCAATTGCCATTCTTGCTGATGCGCACAGCAAGCGTTCATAGCACGAACAGGGCAACGATTTTGGTGAATTTCCCCGTTTGGGTTCTCATGCATTTTAGCGCAAGGATGGACATCAATTTTTCTTAGATGATCCATAAAAGCTTGGAGGTCTGAAAATGTACTTCCTAGCAAAGAAACGAGATGCCGCTCTTCGCCTGTGCATTTTTCTCCAAAGTAGGGGCGGAAATGGCTAAGTTCACGAGGGACTTGCATAAGTGAGCTTCAAAAGATCAGTTTAACATTTAACAATAAAAAACAGAAACAGTCAAAAAAAACATTCGGGGTATCTTAGTTTTCTTTGGAGCGGGTGAGGGGAATATTCTGCGCTTCGCTTGAATGCGCTCATCGCACGTTCGGAAATCTGTGCACGTGCACAGATTTCACTCACTTCGCTCGAGCTTCTGAACCCACTCGCTTGCGCGAGAGGGTTCTCTTCCCCTCCTTCAACTACGGTTAAAAACCGCTGGCCACTTTGGGCCACCGTTTTTTAATGGAGCGGGTGAGGGGAATCGAACCCCTCTCAACAGCTTGGAAGGCTGTGGTAATAGCCACTATACGACACCCGCACATGTTCTAGAGCGGGCTTATCTTAGTGGCTAGGGTGTCTTTTTTCAAGTCTATTCTGGCATTCTAAAAAACTTTGCTACAATGCTGGCCATGAGCATTCAAATCTATACCGATGGAAGTTGCCTCGGGAACCCCGGCCCCGGTGCCTGGGCCTTTCTACTCCGCGTGGAGGGGAAAGAGGTCCGAAAACAGGATGGTGAACCTTATACTACCAACAACCGTATGGAGCTTATGGCGGTGATTGAAGCCCTGAAATACGCCACTGAGCAGCACCCGGACCAGCGAAATTTTGAGGTTTATAGCGATTCCACCTGGGTCATCAGCACGCTCACCAAAAACTGGAAACGTAAGAAAAACCTCGATCTGTGGGAACTGCTAACGCCCTATTTATTCGACAAAAAAATCACCTGGAATTGGGTGCGCGGCCACAACGGCCATAAAGAAAACGAAGATTGCGATGTGCGTGCCCAGGCAGAGGCCCAGCGTCAGAACAAAGTCTATCAAAAAATGGACGCCCGCGAGCTACACCTGCCAGGGGAAGATCCAGTTCTCTTTTAGGCCATTTTCTGGTATAATTAAGAGATTGAAATAAAAAATAAAACGTATGGCGTCCAGGGAGCAAAAAGAAAAATGGAAGAAACTGCTTTTGCTACTGCCCATTTTTGTGGCTTACACCTTTGGGGCAGCCCTCTCCGGCATTGTGGGGCGGGTGCTTTTTGTGGAACGGGTGGGGGCGGACTACCTACCCTACATTTACATAGTGTGCGCAGCTTGTGGCTCTCTACTGACAATTTTCATCGCAGCTATGATGAAAAAAATAAGTTTGGCGAAGCTCTTGCAGATCTTTTCTTGGATCGGGGCAGCGCTATTTTTTGCTAATTATCTGCTGATGAAATCCGGGAACACCTGGGTTTACACAGTTTTCCTGGTAGTCAGTACTTTTTTCTATCTCATTTTAGGGGGAACGGTGATTTGGCGCTTGGCAGGAAGTTTGAGTACCTTATTTGAGTCCAAGGCTAACTTTGTACACTATGCCTCCGCTTACAGTTTGGGTGGAGTGCTTGCGGGTTTAGCTTCTAGCTTGCTCGAAGAAGTTTTGGATTTGGAGGATTTGATCCTCTTGGTTTGTGGAAGTCTTGTTTTGGCAGCCATCAACCTCATCTTCCTTCAGAGCTGCTATGAAAAACAACTGGCGCCCGTGCCCGAGGAGGGGCCTAAAGTTTCTGAATGGAATGTGCTCAAGAAAGAATTTGTGGATTTTAGAAAAACGAACTTGGCTAAGACGCTCTTCGTTGCGCTGACCATCTTCAATGTGGTGTGGTGGATCAGCGATTTCGAGTTCCAGAAAATTGCAGAAGAACAGCTCTCTGAGGAAGAATATGTAAAAATTTCAGGGTACTTGAATATAGCCACCAGTCTTTTGTTGGGTCTCGCCCTTTTAGTCCAAAATAAAATCACAAAGAAAGCCGGAGTACTCAACTCGCTGCTCCTTTCTCCTGTTTTAGTGTTCATTCCTTTTCTTCTGCTCTTTTTATTCCCAACGCCACTGTTTGCTTTCGTCGTATGTCTGGTGACCTCTGTTGTGGGCTACTCCATTTTCTCGAATTCAAGCATGGAAGCCTACACGGCGCTGCCCAATTCTATACGGAATCGAGTAGCCACTTTTATTAGTGGGAATTCAGATGCCACTGCCATGTTGGTGGCTGGGGCGGGGCTTGCCATACTCACCGAGTATCTGGCTAACATATGGATCTTGGGAGTCTCCTGTGTTCTGCTCCTCATAAATGCAGGTCTCTTTGCCTACATCAGGCAGATTTATCTCCACCAGGTATTATTAAATTTGGGAAGCACCAATCAAGTGGACATGCATGGAGCCATTGAAAATCTCGCCGAAGAAGCCTACCACGAAGTGGGAGTTCAGGAATTGATGAAGCTTATTTCTTGGAGAAACTTGGACGAAGAAACGGTGCGAAAAATTGTTTTTGCTTTGGGAAAAATCAATAACATTGAAGTGCTACCAAACCTGCTAGAGATGTTTAAGAAGCACAACTCAACCGTAAAATATTCCATCGTGGAAGCCATTCATTCCTTCAAAGATTTAAACAAACAACTCGAAGCTTTCCCCTTCACTCGGTTGAATCTTATTGAAGCCTACGAGAAAATATTTTTGGAAGAAGAAGACACCGAACTGAAATTACTTATTTTGGATCAGCTGGGTGATTTTGATCCAGATAAGGTTATTACCTTTTTGCGCAATACTGTAAATGACAAGAATCCGGAAGTGAGCACGCGAGCCATTTCAGCCATGCGGTTTTTCCATGATAGGGGGATAGTGGCTTATGTGAGGCCTCATCTAGACAGCACCGACCCAAAAGTCCAGGCCGCTGCTATAATTTCCATTTGGCAGTTCGCGGAATTAAAACCTCTGCTCATGAAGTATTTTGTACAAATCATGTCAGGAAGCTCACGCGAAAATGTTTTAGCAACCCTCAATGTCATCGGCTCTTTAGGGTTTACGTGGGAGAAAGCCTATGCACAAAAACACTTGTTGAGCAGCGATCCACTCATTAAACAGATGGCGGCACTCACCTTAATGCAACTGAACGATGAACAAGCCGTTCTTACCGTTTCAGATGCACTCATGAACAAGACCTCAGAAAGTTTGTTCTTTGCACGGGCTCTCAAAAAAATTCCTTTGCGAATCAAGAAGCTCGTACTCAAACGAGTCAACGACTCGGGTGAAGTCGCTGCAAGCACTTGTGTGGAGATACTAAAATCCACCTACCTCAACTTCATCGAGGAAATAGAAGGACTCAGTGCAGCAAAAGAAAACTTTGGATTCTCACGCTAGGGCTGATTTACATAAACCGCTTCAGCGTCTCTTCCATAGTGTCTTTTGGCATAGCGCCCACCATGCGGTCCACTTCTTTACCGTCCTTAAAGAAAATCAAAGTAGGGATGCTCATTACGCCATAGGTTTGCGCGGTGTCCATGCTCGCATCCACATCCAGCTTCACGATCAGAGCCTTTTCGCCCATTTCCTTGGCCAATTCCTCCACCAAAGGCGCGATCATTTTGCAAGGCCCACACCACTCCGCATAAAAATCCACCAACACAGGCAGCTTGGATTTTAAGACTTCGTCAGCAAAATTTTGGTCGGTAACAACGGTAGCCATAGTGGAGTTGTAATTAGGGAAAAAGTATGAGAAGTTTACCACGCTTTCCCACGTTGAGAAAAGCCTTAAAAAATGCTATAATTATTAGATGACTCTTTTCAAGAAAACCGGCTTAGGCGTTCTCCTTCTGCTCCCACTCCTGGCGGTGCTGACTCACAGCACACCCTCCAGCAGCACGCACATTCAAGGCGACCAGTCTTTGACGCTCCCTCTTGAGCCCTCCGCTTCCATTATGGAATTGGGCGCGCACTACCAAACCGAGCGTCGTTTTGTGTCCAATGTTTACGAAGCCGAGCACTCCTTTGAACTCTTGGGTCTGAACTGGCAAGAAGCTTTGCCCCAGGGCACGTCCGCTGCGCTGGAAATCCGTTTCCGCGACGCCAAAGGAACCTGGACCGACTGGCAAGTTTTGGAACAAGACAATGATCAGCCCGACAGCGCCAACGACGATTTGTGGACCTATGTGATTACGAATGAAAGCGAGGCCTTCCAATACCGAGTGTTTTTGGCGACCGAAGATACGTCGATTACCCCCAAGCTCAGCAAGGTTTCTTTTGATGCGGTGGATGGCGGAAAATCGTCCATGCTCAGCCAATTCCAAAAGCTGATTTTTAAAGACGATAACGAAATACAAACTCGTGACGATTGGGAAGCGAACGAAGAACTGCTCCTCAGCCGTTACTACGATGTAGAAATGAGCGATGAAAATGTAGACACGTATACGGAAACCGATCCCGATCTAAAAATTGTGGATAGCATCACCACCGACGAAGATGGGAATCCTTATTTATGGCCTCAGGAATATCCAAAAGATATCAAAAAAATCATCGTGCACCATACGGCCACGACCTCCAATTTAAAGAATCCCGATGAAGCGATCCGCGCGATTTATTACTACCACGCCGCGACCCGCGGATGGGGAGACATTGGTTACAACTACATCATTGCCCCCGACGGAACCGTGTACCAAGGCCGTGCCGGAGAGGAAGGAGTGGTGGCAGGGCACGCGTCCGGCTACAACACCGGAACCATTGGAATAGCTCTGCTTGGAAATTATGAAGAAGACCAGTTGCCCGGTGACATGATGCAATCGCTCACAGCCCTGGTTTACGAAAAAGCTGAACTCCACGACATCGATATAGATGGAACCGGCAAGTACCGCGGTAAAACCATGGCCAATCTTTTGGGCCACCGCGATGTGGACGCCACCACCTGTCCCGGAGGCTACACCTACGATTATTTGGCCGACATCCGCAGCATTGTGGCCGCCTCTTTGGACAACGAAGAAGATAGCAGTGGTTCTTACGCTTACGAAGAAGTGGGAGACCGCGACCTCTTAGTGGTGGATCCAGGAAAGAAAGTGGGCGTGTCTATTAAAATTAAAAACACCGGTAGCAAAACCTGGGACAAGTCCACGTACTTGGTGGTCAACGCCGACACCAACGCCGACAAAGTCATCAGCCTCCCCAAAGATTCTCAAAAGCGAACCGCTACAATGACCGAAACGTCCGTGGCGCCCGGCAAAACCGCGACCTTCACGTTCACGGCCACCGCAACGCAAGTCGGCGGACTCGTGCATTTTGAAGCTGTGCCAGTCTTCAACGGTTCAAGCAAATCAGACCAAGTCATGGACCTGGGCTTTTATGTGGAAGTGGAAGAAAAGAAATCCACCAGCAGTTCCTCCAGCTCGTCTAGCAGCTCCAGCAGTTCCAGCCAGACGGTGATCACCAGTGCCTACACGGACCTGACTTTTGATCCCGGAGAGAAAAAATACATTTGGGTTCAAGTAAAAAACACCTCCACTTCCACGTGGAGCACCACGGGGTCCAATGCCTTTTCTTTGGCATTCACTAAGCCGCAAGGCATGGAAACGGGAACGCCCTTCATGTCCTTTAAGAGTCTCAAAGCGGGTTCCAGCAGCCGCATTTATTTCAATCTCACAGCGCCCACCACGGAAGGCGAACACGAGCTTTCTATTCGTCCACGGCTCGGCAGCAGCAATTTGACTAGCTCCGCCTATGCGCTCACCATCACCGTGGGTGAGGAAGCCGCGGTGGAAACCGAAGCGTATGAAAATCCCATCCGCATTAAACTCACGCCCGATAACGCCGTGGGTGAACCTATTATAAGCTCTTCCAGCACCTTCAATGTCTACGATGGCACCACGCTGCTCAGCAGCTTTTCAGCCAACAGCCGCGTGCGCGTGAAGGACGACAAAGGAACCTACACCGTTACTTCCGGGTCCAAGAAATGGACCGCCACGAACCCCATTCGCTTCGTTCCCGAAACCGGTGGAATTATGAAAATTGCCACCATGGAACAAAAAGCCAGCTGGGATACAAGCATCAACGACAACCAGTTCCGCGGCACCATCGAAGTCCGCGATATGAGCGGCACGCCCATCCTCATCAACGAACTTCCGCTGGAAGATTATTTGATTGGTATGGCGGAAGAAACCAACGACACGCCCACCGAAAAACTCAAGGCCATGTCTATTTTGGCCCGCAGCTACGCCTACTATTACCTCACGCAGGCCGATAAATTCCCCGGCATGCCCTACGATGGCGAAGACGATCCCAACACCTTTCAAAAATACCTCGGTTACGGCTATGAACTGCGCCACCCCAATGTGGTAGCCGCCGCACAGTCCACCGAAGGAACCGTGGTCAGCTACAAAGGCGTCGTCATCAAAACTCCGTACTTCAGCAAGTCCGATGGAAAGGCCACCAAGAACGCCAAAGACGTCTGGGGCTGGACCAACACTCCTTATCTCGTTTCCGTTCCCGACACCTACTGCAGCTCCACGGCCTTTGCGGGCCACGGGGTGGGACTCTCGGGTTGTGGTGCCAAAGCGCTGGCGGAAAAGGGTTGGTCATTTGAGAAAATCATCAAGTACTACTACACTGGGGTGGAACTCGATGAAATCGAGTAATGCTTCTCTATGATACTTGCCCTCAACACGGCTGAGCCCATGCACGAACTCGCACTTTTACGTGCGAACCCCGCTAACCCCGGCGAGTTTGAACTCATTGCCGAAAAAACCTGGCCCGACGAACGCCGCGACGTAGACACCCTGGCGCCTTTTTTACAGGAGCTTTTGGACGGAGCCGGACTCAGCAAAGCCGAGATCACCGATGTGGTGGTGGCTCAAGGCCCCGCTTCCTTCACGTCCCTCCGCACTGGAGTGGCTTTTGCCAATGCCCTGGCCTACGGACTGGGTGCGAAAATCTACGCCCTGAACACCTTCACCATGCTCCGCCGCAAGGCTGCCGTCACCGCGCCAACCCTCATTATTTTGCACGCCGGCCGCATGGACGTGGGCGTTAAATTTGAAGATGAAGCCGTGAAAGTGGGCTCCCTCGCCGCGCTGCTCAAAGACTACCCACACCAAAATATCCACGTGATCGCCGACCTGCCCGAAGCGCTGAACGACGAACTGAGTTCCATTGTGCTCGAAAAAAACTGGACCCGTGTGCAAGGTCACGAGCTGCAAAGTCTCGCCGAAATGATCATGACTTTTGGACTCACCGACTTGGAAGCCGTGGAAACCGTGGAACCGGCCTACCTGCGCGGTCCGCACATCACCGTATCCACTGACCCCTGGAAAAAATGAGTCTCTATTTAGTCGCCACACCCATCGGAAATTTAGAAGACATCACGTTTCGCGCGGTGCGCACTTTAAAGGAAGTGGACCTCATCGCCGCCGAAGACACGCGCCATTCCCAAGTGCTCCTCAAGCATTACGGAATTCAAACCCCGTGCACCAGTTTTCACAGTTACAGCACCGATGCTAAAACCAACGCGCTGGTTGAAGAAATGCAAAGCGGTAAAAACATCGCGCTCATCACCGACGCCGGCACGCCCGGCATTTCCGACCCCGCTTGGGCGCTGGTAAAAGCCACCCTCGCCGCCAATATTCCGGTGATCCCCATCCCGGGTGCCGCCGCCTTCCTCACGGCGCTGATGGGCAGCGGACTTCCCATGAACGAATTCGTGTACCTTGGCTTTGTGCCGGCAAAAAAAGGCCGCCAGACTTTGTTCGAATCCCTGCGCGAAGTCACGCAAACCACGGTGCTCTACGAATCGCCCCACCGCATCCTAAAAACCGTCAGCCAAATGCTCGAATTCCTCGGCCCCGACCGTGTGATGGTCATCGCCCGCGAACTCACCAAAATGCACGAAACCTTTCACCGCGGCACCCTCGCCGAGCTCCACGAACTCTGCAAAAAACAGCCTCTAAAAGGGGAGATGGTACTTATCTTGGCACCAGCCAATTTTAAGTGGTAAACTACGGCCATCTTACATCAACCCATGGCTACCAAAACCGCCGCCGCTCCTGGATTCTTCAAATCCATCCCTGCCTCTATTTATTCACCTTCCTTCTACGCCGGCATCGCTGGACGATCTTTTTGGAAGGGGTTTTGGTTCCTGGCCGGCTTCACCTTTCTCAGCATGATCGTGGGTGCCTTGGTGCTTTTTGTGGGACCTTATTTGAGCCACCGGGACCAAATCAATGAAACCATCGATCAAGTGCTGCATTCCTATCCGGAAGAATTGGTCATCACCATTCAGGATGGAAAGGCGAGCAGCAATGTGCAGGAGCCTTACTTCATTAAATTCAACGAGGTGGTTCCAACCGAATCCTGGAGCGCGAGCTTTAAGGAAGGTTTTGAAGATGAGCTGGCAATGGAAGGGGACGACGTTTCTTTAGAGGAACTCAACTTGGTGGTCATCGACACCGTCACGCCCTTTTCTTTGGAGCAATTCCAGGCCTATCACACCGCGGTGTGGCTCACTCAGGATGCGATTTATGTAGTTTCCGAAAACAATGGAACCGAAGCCTTTCCCCTCGCTGAATCCGAAGACACTATTGTCAACAAAGCCTTCGTCGACGCTGGCATGGACACCGTATGGGGAGGTATCAAAAACTTCATTCCATTTGCCGTCGCCCTCCTCTTCATTTTTGCTTTCCTCGGGTTCATAATCGCCCGCCTGGTCTACCTGCTCATCTTCGCAGTCTTCATGATGATTGTATTCAGCGTCATGAAACTGCCTTACGACTACGCTGCCGGCTACAAAATCGGTTTCTACGCCTTTTCGCTCAGCACGCTCGTGAGCATCGTTTTGGCCGCCTTCAGCCTCCCAGGCTTCTTCCTCATGGGCACGCTCATCAGCCTGCTCGTTGCGGTGATCAATCTCGACCAAGCCAAAAAGCAGGGCCTGATCAAAGAGAAGAAAGCCGAGTAATTATTTGGATTCGAATCGCCATATTCCATCCCATACTGGTCGAAGACCAGGTGTCCCTGTCTGTTCTTGCTTATACAGGAGCTTGAGTTCCGCAATTCGTCCCAAGAACGTTTTCGCAGGTCCGTCCTCCGGCAGCTTGGTCAGCACACTGCGGATCTTTTTTTCCGCCTCATCCCAGTTCGCCGCTTTGTAATCTTCCAGCGCACTTTGCCACTCCGCAAGCACCGCCTTGCCATCCGGCGTAGCGCCTTCTTGCGTGCCCAGAACCTGGTAAATGCCAATCGCGTTTTCCTTCCCCTTTAAACAAACCGTATCGATTTTACGGAAGAAAATCTGGTCCTGTGCCGCTTCAAATGTCCCTGGATTCACCAGAATGCCGGTCTTATAAAATTTATTCGCTCCCTCCAATCGCGACGCCGTGTTCACCGTGTCTCCCATGGCCGTGTAATCAAAACGTTGGCTGGAACCCATGTTTCCCACAATCGCGTCACCCGTTGCGAGCCCAATACGAATGTTTAAGTTATAGCCCATCTGCGCGTTCAACTCTTTCATCCGTGCTTGAATCGCCATGGCCGCAAAACATGCTTTCACCGCGTGATCCGTGCTCGGAACCGGAGCCCCAAACAGAGCCATAATGGCATCGCCTTCGTATTTATCTACGCTGCCTCCATGACCCATAATCACCTGTGCCAGCCCGTCAAAATACACGTTGATAACGCGCACCACTTCCTGCGGTTCCAGTCCTTCACTAAGCGTCGTAAAGTTCTCCACATCCAGAAACAGCGCCGTAATATTCTTGCGCTCTCCTCCCAGTTTCAGCATATCCGGCTTCTCCGTAATCTCCTCCGCCAATTCCGGCGACACATAACGCGAAAACGCCATCTTCAGTTTCCGTTTCTCCGCAAACTCCGTCACGTTACGGTACACCAGCACAGCTACATAAGCCGCAATCAAACTCAGCGGTGGTAAAATCAAACTAACGATGGTCCCTTGATCAAAACGCATTTGAGCATAGAAAGGGAAGGCGAGGATCAGTAGAAAAACAGCGCCCATACCAATCCATAGTGGGGTGAATAAGGCCACAAAAGAAGCCAGACTCAGGCTAATAAAAGTCTGCACAAAGAAATCCGAGCTACCTTGGTCTTTTAGGTAACTTTCCTCCAAAAGAGTTTGTAGGGCATTCGCATGGATTTCAACTCCAGGCATCGGTGCAGTTGCATCAATCGGGGTAAAATGACGGTCCTGCATGATAGCCGCCGTGGCTCCAATTAAAACAATTTTTCCCTCAAACTCACTCGGATCCACCCTGCCATAGTACACATCCGAAAAAGAAAAAGATGGAAAACTATAAGGTTTACCAGCGTAATTTATAAGCATCTGACCGTCCTTTAGAGGAATTTCCTCGTCACTCAAAGGACGCCCCAAATGTTCTTCTGTCAGCTGGAAATCTATCTGTTGCTCACGATCACTGGAAGCACTCTCTCGATAATAGCGGGGAATAGAAAAAATCATGGAAGAATTGGTGCTTTCTTCGCTCACGGTCACCCTCGCTAGTGCTGTTTTCACCTGGTCGGCAAAAATAGAAGCTGGTTCTACAGAACCGCTATAAATCATAGCCTGGGATTCATTGTCCCAACCCTGTTCTGCTTGCATACTTTTTAAAAAGTAAACGTTCTCATAGCGCGAAAGCACATCTGCAAATGTCTGATCAATGGGGTGGGGCGGGTCCAGATAATTTAATATCTTTTCCGTAAAATCCTCAATCTTGGGGTATTCTTTAGCGATGGCATAAATTTCCTCGGAACTTAACCCGTCGGTCTCCGTTGAGAAAAGTACATCAAAAAAAACTGCAGTAGGGGCCTCTTTCTGAATATTTTCTAATGCTTGCGCGTAATACCCTCGATTCCAACTACTGTAGCGGTCGAGTCCACCCGTTTCAGGTGTAGAAATACTTTTTTCATCAATAGCTACGATCACAATTTCATCCGAAAGTTCCCGCTCCTGATACAGGTGAGCACTGAAATTTCTCTCTGTGTCCTCCAGCTTCAAAAACTCCATGGCATTCACACCTGTCATGAGCAGGGAAATCAGGAGTGTCACACTCAGTCCAAAACCGATTTTTTTGCTTTGTTTCAACAGGCACAATTAAATCTGTTTATTATACCATAAAAAAGCCTCTAAATCCACAACTTGAACCTGAGATTATTAAGCCTGAAGTCCGTCTTTTCGTCGTCGTCGTGCTAGACCAGCAGCAGCGGTGGCCAAGACCATACCCGTAGCAACGCCACTCTCACTCAAAGGAGTGGAACCAGTAGCACAGCCAGTTGGATCTTCTGGAGTTGGAGTTTCGGCCTTATCGGTATCTGAATCAGCATCCGAGTCCGCGTCAGCGTCTGTGTCAGAATCTGAGTCTGAGTCGGTATCTGAATCAGCATCCGCATCGGAATCGGTGTCAGCATCTGAGTCGGTATCTGAATCTCCTTCGCTACCTTCTAAATCTGAGAAAGATCCTTTTTGACCTTCATTCAATGTTCGTTCCCATCCCTCTCCAGAAATCGTAGCAGACCCAGAGATCACATCTACATTCACTGAGTTGCTTGGGGTATCGTTGGTGTTTTCACTATCTGGAGGCCCTGCCTTCAGATTATCTTCAACTCCAAGCTCAATACCTGTTTGTCCGTTGATTGCTACAAACACTCCACTGTAGCCTTTTACATTAACAACCAAACCATTTCCGTCCCCAGTGCCTTCATCCGCATCCTCATTTAAAACGATTTCTCCATCTTTAACCTCCGCAGTTCCTCCTTTTACTTCAAAGGTTCCTGCCTCCAAACAAATTTCTTCGCCAACTTCATAAGGGTCCTCAGAATCGAGGTTCTCTACACAATCTGTGCCGGTGTCCGTGTCGGTATCAGTGTCAGTATCCGTATCAGAATCAGTGTCACTGTCGGTATCTGTGTCCGTATCCGTTTCTTCTCCAGTGTCGCCGGTATCTACAGGTTCCGTTTGTATAGAAGCATCATTGTCATCCCAGTCACCAGGAGTCGCTACATATCCAACAGGAGCGTCACAGGTCTCTTGGGTTGAAGCTGAATTACCCACACCGTCGCTATCTGCATCTCGGTACCAGGTTGAAACATCTGCAGAATCCACTCCATCCGCAGAACTATCACAGTTGTTGTCTACCCCGTCACAAACTTCAGTTGCAGAAGAGTTGACGGCAGCATCAGTATCGTCACAGTCAACGCTAGCGACTTCTCCGTCACCATCTGCGTCGGGATCGACTGCTGCACCTGAATCTAAATCCGAGACAATATGAGTTACGCCATCTCTTAAAACAGCAATACTATTGTAACCGGTAGAAGAGTCTGCAGCATCTTTCCATGAGCGAGGTTCGCCACTTATTCCTGTAAGCGCAGCTTCAGTTGAGTCAGAGCCTGTATTGAGAGAAGCGTTGTTATATTTGTAGACTTGACCTGTAAGAAAGTCTTTTGAAGCAAAAACTTGATCGGTATCTGGATTAACGACAATACTTACCAAATCTGCCGTTGGATGCATATAGTATTCACTATTGCTTGTAGCAGTTTGTTCAAAAGCTCCAATGTCGCCATCGTCCACCGCACCAAAAGCCCTACCATTATAGAGATTTCCAGTATAAAACTCTCCACCAGTTAAATAAGAAATACTAGAAACTGCACCGCTATTTATATATCCATTAACAATAAAGCTAGTTCCTTCAGCAATATTTTGAAATTTAATTTGATCCAAAACGGGGTCGACATCCTCCACACAAGTTCCTCCCGACATCACTATAGAGCTATCATATGCCTCAACGGCATCGTCAATACCCTCCATGTGTGTTCCTGAGGATGTCCCGTCATGCAACTGACTAACGTACTTACTATCAACAGAGTCCCAAATTTGTCTTACATGCACTCCATCTGGGTCTCCACCAAAACACCACGTATATTCACCATCTGCATTTGCATTATTTGTAGTCCCCTGATCTTGCCAATCTTCCGCACGTCCAACAGGGGAGTAACCCGATACAGCTGCTAAAGCTGCGAGCCCTACCGCCCCACTTAAAAGAGAAGTTCCACTAGTTTTTCTAGGGGGTACTGCTGAAGGAGCTACTGAAGGTTGATTACCGGGCTGATTGCTATGTTTTGGGGTATTCATAGCTATATTGTTAACTCACTATAAAAATGCCCTAAAACCTGTTAAAAGTCAAGCTGCTTTAGTTGGACAAGGTATAGATACTTGTACTTTCACCTGTTGTAGAGCGAGTAATCACAAAAGGGTAGTAGTAAATGCCCGTTTTCCCCTGGTGATAGCCTTCACCACTAATCACGGCCTTAGTATCAGCGAAGGGGGAAGTGGACGAAGTAGACAATTGCCATTCAAGATAAGGTATGGACCTAGCACTACTGTCTATTAGGGGTGTTACGATATCCAGTTGAAGTGATAAGGTCTCGACGTCGGTGTTAGAGCAGATTGCATAAGTTTCAGGATTGGTGAAACTGCTTATCTCAAGAACAATGTTTCCTGTAGCAGAATTGATCAAATCTTCATATATTTCTGTATTAAGACTTGAATTTCTTTTATAGCTACGAGAGTAGAGGTCGTATGCGGAGGTATCATCCGGAATCACACTCACGCTCGTTCCATCTGTTTTTTCCACAATAATCTGCCAAAGAATTGCAGAATTATCTTCTTCTAGAGAGCCGTCTCCGGTATCCAATTCAAACCTACTGCTACAATCAGCTTCATCAGGTTGACCCACGTTGTCAGCACAAGGAGTTCTGACCTTAAGGTAAAGTGCACTAAGGCCGAGATCGGCCGGCGTCAAAACGCCCGTTTCGCTGCCGTCGGAGACGTATAAAGGAATGGTGACGCTTTGGCCGTACATGAGTTTGTTCCAGTTGCAGGGGTGGTCGACGCCTTCATCATCGTCGAAGTCACCGTCGTGGTTGGAGTCGCGGACGGTGCAGTCGTCGTCATCGGCGGCGGAGCCGGTGCCGGGGATGGGGGTGTAGTAGTAGCCGGTGGCGCCGTCGGTGGAGTTCTGTTGGGCGGTGGAGTAAACGGTGTAATCACCCCAGGTTTCGAAGTCGCCGTCGCCGTTTTCGTCCACTTGGAAAACTTGCTCATCCAGCCCTAGGGAATAGCCGGCTTCGTAGTCCTTCATGGCCAAAACAGCCTGTTCGGCGGCGGATTGGGCGGCCAGAGCGGCCTCGGTGCTGCCCTCCATTTCGGTGAAATAAGCCAGCTTTTCGTTGGTGTTTTCAATGGTGGTCGTCGCAATAATCATGATCACGGTCATGATCAGAAAAGCGAAGATCAGGGAGTAGGCAGGTTGGCGTGGCTGCATGTGCCTACTCTACAGGCTCGTCAAAAGGCGGTAAAGCTCCTCCGCGATTCCGGCGCGGCTGCGGTCGGAGTCAGGGCTGAAGGAGTAGCCAGTTTCCTCGAGAAGTTCGAGCTTTTGAGCGGTGGTCACGTAAGGAGCGAACCAGTCGTCCACGGCCACATCGGTGAAGGGTTTTTCGTCGGGGGTCTCGGTGGCGATTTCTTGCGAATTGAGGAGCATTTTGAGAGCTTCCACTTTGTTCACGGAATCGGCAGGACGGAAAGTGCCGTCGGGATAACCGCCCACCCAACCTTCTTCTTTAGCGTAACAAACGTACTTGGCGTACCACTCGGTGGTGACGTCCGGGAAGCAGTTTTTATAGGTGTTTTCATCTGGGGTGATGCCCTGGCCCTCCACTAAAATCTTCAAGAGCTCGGCGCGGTTCACGGTATTTTCCGGTTTAAAGCTTCCGTCTTCGTAACCCGCGAGCACCTCTTCATCATAAAGGTAATCGATGGCAGGAAAATTCTTGTTCTCAACGTCTACGTCAGAGAACGTTGCGTCTTCGAGCAAGCTGGTGCTGATGAGTTCACGGCTTATTTGGAGGAGCAAAGACCCGCTGGCGTAGACGCGTGCTTCAAACGACGTGTTTCCAAGACCCTTTAGGTAGTAGCTTTCTATAGTCATCTCCATAACCACGCCGCTTTCCACCAATTCAAACTCCATGCTGCACTCTTCAAAAATAGCCATGTCTTCATAAGCTTCACCGTTGTCCATTTCTACTTCACGGCTTTCATCCAGGGAATACTCGCACTCCATACTTACATTTTCCACATCGCCCCAGGTTTCTTCATCAATGCTAAGGGCGAGGTAGGCATCCTCACGAATATCTTGAGAATAGCCGTTCAAATCAAAACCAATGTAGGGTTCGTCGAATCCCTCACCGTCGTAGCCGCTCAAGTAGTAAATATTGTCCTCTACATAACCTTCCAAGCCGAGGCCATTTTCACTCCCCTCAACCATTCGGCTGACGCTGGAACTTCCGTCGTAATAATTGGTTGTGTTCAGTTCATATTCCCACCAGGTATGGTCGTCAAAATCAACATAATCTTCGATGTTTTGAGCCAAAAGTTCGTCATTGTCGGAGGCGAGCTCAACGTCTTCATCCAAATTTGTTTCAGCAAGATTTTTTCCACTCTGGTCATCCGTTAAAT
The DNA here is from genome assembly GCA_965230905.1 of uncultured Candidatus Peribacteria bacterium. Taxonomy (GTDB): domain Bacteria; phylum Patescibacteriota; class Gracilibacteria; order UBA1369; family 2-02-FULL-48-14; genus 2-02-FULL-48-14. Next base: position 126,825 of record OZ246396.1, on the reverse strand, counting down.
CGTCCACGTCGATACTGGTGTCTGTTAAGCTAACCGAGTAGGTCGCCTGCCATTCACCGTTGAGATAGTACTCGGTTTCGGTATAAACCTTTCCCAAATTTTTTAAATAATATTCTACATTTACGAACCGAGTTTCCTCACCCTGGACATCCTCTATAAGGTAGGTGCAAAGATGTTGGAGCGCGTCGTTTTGGTAACCCTTGTATTCATACGTTCCCACGTCCACTTCACATTGTAGATCGCTGGCGTAACCACTCATGCTTTCATAGCCCAAAAGTGCTCCCCGTATTTCACCGATGGGATTCACGCTCAGGCCCTCCAGTGAAAGCACTTCCAAATCATTCGTATCGTAGCCATCGTACTTATTCATGTAGACACTGCCGTTATCGATGAAATAATCGATGTAAATTTCCCCGGCACTCAGGGTGTAGCAACGGAAGATATTGCAAGACAGACTCTCCATACGGGTCGTTGCCTCCTCTTCAGTTTCCGCAAAATTGATACTGGATGTATCGAAGTCCTTCGCATATTCCACGGAATTCACATAGTCCCACCAGGTGCCCGCTTCGAAGATTAAATATTCCGCCAGTTCATCATCCGTAAGCTCATTTTGCGCCGCGAATGTACTTGGCATTGAAAGGACAGAAACAAACGCTAGCAGTATAAAACGGGTGAGTGCTTTCATGGTGTGTGATTGCTAATTAAGAGCATATTCTACGATCGAAAGGCCTTTTTGTCTACACGCCGGACGAATTTACTGTCGTCAGCGTTGGATGACAGTTTGTGGTTTCTTCCATTTTCTTATAAAGCCAAGGTAGATTCCTGCACTTAGATAAAACAAAGCCATTGTGCCAATAGTAAGCATTGCGACTCCGAAGTCAGGTCCACCCAGACCGACCAGACTTAAAACAGCTAGACTACTGGCTGCTCCAGCTAAAAGACTAATAACCACAAAGATCCACCTGGCCCATTGCTTTTCTTGATAAAGAAAATAGGAAAATATAACCAATAGGACAAGCCTTGAGAGTTGTGCCGCTATTTTTGTTGGACCAAACTCCATATTGAACGCCACTATTGCAGCAATCGAAATGAGAAAGGTGATGGCAATTATGACTATTAGATCGAGTTTTTTATTCATCGGATCTTTTTTTAAAGATATAGTCGACAGCATCGACAATTGAATTGCTAAAATCTCCAGGGATTTCCTCCCAATCTCCTTCCGCCATACCTGGATACTCAAAATCTACTTGAGAGAATGCATCTTCGAGTGTTTGATGCCACGTGTCTCCGCATGCAGTTTCTTCATCCAAAAAACGGTAAAGAAAAGCCCTCTTTCCATCCCACTCGATAATTAAAATGCTTGGTAGGGGGAGCATTTTCCTTTCATCATTCTTAGATGATTTATTAAGTTGAGGTGGAAAACCAATAAAATGTCTTACGGGGACAATTTTTCTTCTAGAGATCCCGGTAAATAAATATTTCTTCATATGGATTAGTCTTCTAGATAAACGTGTGAATTTTCTACACTTCCGCTACCCCCTTGTCCCACTGATTCAAAGTGAGTATGAGGCCCTTGCTTTGGGTCAGTCAAATCGTTGTCCGTCATTCTAAACTGCCTACTATCGTCCGCGGATCGGAAAACTCCTTCATCTATTTCTTTATACCCGTTTCCTAGCCAATTTTCAGCTCCATTTAGTATCTCATCCGCATTTGTAGTTCCTCCATCTATATTTCTTGTCCCCACTTTCGTCCCTGCACTCTCAACCGTTTCGATTATATCATCAGCTAATCTTATTTGGCCTCCAGTCGCTCCAATGACCAAACCTGCTATTGCAGTCATGGCTCTTTCTTCAGGTGTTAATTCTTCTTGAGAAAATAAAGTGGTCCCAGTAATGGCACTATAAACATCAGATATATCTCCTGTCACTGGAACAGTATCAAGAGTTCTTAAAACATTTTGGCCTGCATTTTTTAACCATTCTGGCACTTCCCCACTCGGATCCACAAGATTAATCGGATTATTCCTAGAATACGCATAGAAATTCAAACTCTGGGGATCGGTGATGAGTTTAAACACACGGTTATCTAACTGCGCCGGATCCAGACTGCCAAAGCGTCCAATGTCGCCGTCGTACCACCTCGCTTCGAAGTAATAGAGGCCCAGGGCGTCTTCGAGTTCTTTGTCCGTGAAGGAGTGGTGGATTTCACTGGTTCCTATTTGATTATTAATAAGCTCACTGCCGTAAGGGTAGTAATCGTAGACTTGGGTAACGGCACCCGTGCTGTCTGTTGTTAAAGCCGTGCCGCCTAGGTGGTCATTGTGGTAGTAGGTGTAGGTGGTGCCGACCAAGGAAGCCACACGTTGGCTGCCGGCGAAGATGTAATAAGTTTTTACGCCGTTACGGATTTCTTCGTACGGTGAAAGATAATAGTTGTACACGGTAGTTCCGCTGCTGGAATCGGCGGTGCGGTAACGACTGCCGTCCGCGTTGTAGCTGAAGGCCAAGCTTCCGCTACCCGTCATACGATTCCGTTTGTCCCATGTGTAGCTGTTCGTACCATCCGAGGTCATGTTTCCGTTGGCATCGTAGGTGTAAGCGGTTCCCGCCACGTCGGTCACGGCATGCGGATTGGCCGCGGCGCCTGTACCCGCATACGTAAGCGTACCCACATTCGATTTGTAAGTCAGATTGCCGACGCTGTCGTAAGTATAAGTCTCGGTGTAATCGCCCGCGGAAAGGCCGCTGGTCGCGCTGCTGAGCAAGCGGTTCAAATCATCGTAGGTATACGTGATGGTTTTAGCCGTGGGCGTGATGGACGTATCGGCGATGCCCGTGATATTGCCGACAGCGTCGTAGCTGTAGGCGAGGTTTTGAATGTTTCCGGACACGCCACCGTAACTGCCGGTGGTAGTTTTGTTGGTGAGCCGGTAAGACTCGGCAGGGTCGTAGCTATTGGTCGTCACCACACCGTTCGCGTAGGTCATTGAGCTCACTTGGCCGGCGGGCGTGTAATCAATATCGCTGATCACATTGCTGAGCGTGCTGGTGCCGCGGGTGATTTTTTCAATGGCTCCGGTGGCGTTGTAGGTGGTGTTCACCGTGAGCACGGAGAAAGGGTAGGTGACCTTGGTCTCACGGCTCAGCAAATCATAGGTCTTCAAAAAAATGTAGTTTGAATAGGTGGCGAGTCCGGGATTCTTATAGGAATGACTTTCCTTGGTGGGATTTCCTAAGAAATCGTAGCTATTGTAGTAGACGCTGATGTCTTGATTGTTGGAATTTACTCGGTAAATTTTCATACGGCCGCGAGTTCCACTGTCGTAGAGATAATTGAAATCCCGTGCGGTTGTACTCATGTCCCAGTCTTCGTAAGACACACGGTCAAGAAGGTCGTAGGCCCAGGTAATCACTTGACCCTTGGGGTCGGTTTGAGTGAGGAGATTATTGTTGGCATCGTAAGTATATCTCCACGTTCCAAACGTAGTTTCGGTGGGATCGTGCAGATCTTCCTGGCTGATTTTTCGGCCCAAGGAATCGTAATCAAAATTGCGTTCATTGCCTTGCGAATCGGTGAGCGTGAGAAGCTGTCCGAGGGGATCGTATTCGTACGCACTGTTGTAAGTGGCGCCGTCGTTTTGCTCTTCAACTTCGAGAAGACGTCCCGCCGCATCGTAGTTATAAACTTTGGAAATTCCATTCGCATCCGTGACGGTGTTTTCCCACTGTGAATAGTCGTAGCTGGTGCTGCCGGTGGGCGCCGTGACCGTGAGAGGGCGGTTGAGTGGATCGTAACTAGTGCTGACGCCATATTGAGAATCGTCCCGGCCATACGCACTGCTGGACGTGGAGTAGGGAAGGCTTTGTGTTTGCACATTTCCAAGCGAATCGTACCAAGTGTCCACCGTGGTGTAGAGTCCGTCCTCCGCCAAAGTATTGCTTTGAACCGTTCGGCCGTAGCCATCGATGTAAGTCACGCTTTCGCTGGTGACGCCGCCCACCGTGCTGGTGGTGCTCACAGAGCTAGGCACAGAAGTGTCATCGTAGCTAGTGGTGGAAAGGGTGGTCAGAACTCCCGTGGTGGGATCGGGAACCGAAACGGTGAGCACTCGCCCGAGGCCATCGTAAGTAGACTCACTGGTGATGCCATTTTCATCGGTACGGCTGGTCATTTGGCCGGTCGCATAGTCATACTCCGTACTCACGGTGTAAGTTTTTGGATTGGTCGTTACAGCCGGGTAAAGATTGTAGGCATCGTAGGTGAAACTGGTGGTATACCAGCGCCGGTTTTTGGCGGTGGCCACAAGGCCGTAACTATTGTAGGTGTAGTAGCTGTTGTACCAGCCATTGGTCGCGTCGTACCAATCGGCCTGACGGAAAAGATTCCCGGTGCTCACCGTGGCGTAAGAAGAATTGCTGTCGTAAAAGTAGCGCGTTTTTTTAATCACGGTGCCGGCGCTGTTGGTAACTTTTTCTTCTGCTACTTTATTACGGATTTCACCCCCGCTACCATCAGTCGCATAGGTGTAAGTGAGCGTGGTTTTTTCGTCGAGAGTAGTGTCGTCCGTGAAAGTTCCATCTAAACTAGCGGTGACCTCTCCGTAATTAATCACGGTCTTAACGTTCCCATTGGAATCGTAGGTATAAGCGGTGCCGGTGTCGCGATGACTGCTTCCGCCGTCGTAGGTGAGGGTGGCGCTTTTGCTTTTATATACAAAATCATTGTCGTAACCCAGATCCGAGCTGGCCCAGGTATCTATGCTGCGCGTATACAAATTCCCCGACTCGTCATAAACATCGCTTTGATAAGCGTGGCCGAGCAAAGCCAAATCGTCTTGCTCATAAAAAGTCTCGGTCTCTCGACCATCTTCCGTCTTAGTGATGCTAGAAAAGCCGGCGAATTGTCGGTTGAGCTCATCTTCATAAAGATACGCGCCGCCTTCGTAGTCAAATGTAGTGGTGCTACTATCGCCCAGGCCGTCGTCTACGGTAATAGAGTCCACCAAGTTCATGGCAAAGGGAAGATTGGGATTATCGAACTCGGTAGAGGGGGAATAGCTGACCGTGGTCGTGGAACCTTTGTAAGAGTGTACGGTTTCCAAAAGCTCAGGACTTGCATTGCTCACATAAACCCGCTGAGTAGTGGTGCCTCCACTCTGTTTAGATTGCACAAAATCTACAAAATTATCTCCATCCACGTCCATGCTTTGAACCCCCTCAGGGCTGCCATAAGAGAGCGCAAAATCAACAGGTACCGTATAAGCGGTATCTTTGGCCCATCCGGTTCCATTCCCTCGGTTTATGTAAACATCCGAATGGCTCGCATCGGAGTGCACAATATCTGCCAAACGATCACCGTCCACGTCCATCAGTTGAGCGACGGTAGACAGGATTCCACTACTTTCCCAGAAATAAACGGGAATGGAATACCCGGTATCTTGAGTCCAACCGGTTCCATCGCCGTTGTTTAGATAAACCGCTTGCTGAGTGCTTCCATCGTATCTGGACTTGATGATATCCACCAAGCCATCTCCATTCACTTCTCCCAAACTCACTCCTTCGTCAGTATTACTGGACCGGTCATTGAATGCGACAGGAATGGAATAACTGGTCTCGACGTTCCAAGTTTGGGTTTCTGGGTCAAAAAGATACAAGCTTTGCTGAGCGCCGCTACTGTCGATGAGCGATTGCACATAATCTGAATAGCCATCACCGTTTACATCCAAAAGACGAACGCCCAAATCATCAAGGTATCCATCGTTGAAGCGAATCGGCAGTGAGTAAGCGCTGTCCTCAACCCAGGTGGAAGTGTCTTCATCAAAAATATAAGTTTTTCTCGCGTCGGTGGTGGAGTCCATGGCTCCATAAAGGATATCGCTAAAGCCGTCTCCATTGATATCCGTCATGCGAGTGTTTCGCATTTGATTTTTGCCGTTGTCCCAAAAACGAACTCCCACTGTATAGCTGCTGTCTTCACTCCAGCCACTTCCATCGCCGTTGTTGAGGTAAACGCTGTCAACGCCGGTAGAGCCTGAGTAGAGACCGCTGTCTATAATATCCAAAAGTCCATCGCCATTCACATCTGCAACATCATTTCCTTTATCGGAATGGTCACCAGAAAAGTAAAAATATACGGGGATAGTGTACCCGTTGACACTGCTCCAGCCCTTACTCGATTGAGCATAATCAAAAGTAGTGGCCGGTAAGGTGGTAGTAACACCCGTTTCACTCACCCCCGATTCGGTGACGGACTTCAGGAGTGAACGTGTGGTATTGTCCGGAGTTGTATAAGTGAGCCCATAACTTTTTCGCAAAGTCCCATCGATTGAAACCTCAATGCCACTGACGCGATAATCGGTTTGAACTTCAAAACCCGTGCTGTAAAAACTACTGGGATCACTCCGACTTTCCAGACCGAATTCAACGAGGAAGATGCCATCGGTGGCGCCGTTCCCAGTGTAGCTGATGCTCTCGGGATAGATTTGGCCATTTTCTTTAAAGTACTCATAGCGCAGATAGTTGTCGTTCGTGTCACGAATTTCTTCCAGCATCCATTTATAGATTTCAGTGGAATCCGAGGGATTGTCTTGGCGGCTGTCCGCCGTTGAACCAAAGGTGTAGACCGTGCCGGATTTATCGGTGACCGTCCACGAATCATCTGAGGAATTGAAGACATAGTCCAAATAAGCTCCACTCTCGACTTTGGCGCCATAGTCCCCATAAGGACTACCACTAATAGAAACCAATTCACCGCTGAGGGACGAGCTGAAGTTCGTTTCGGAATACAAGTTGTTCAGTCCGGTTTTATTCATGCGGCTGATGGAGGGCAGGTCCAAAGACCAGCCGTATCCATAAAAGCTGTTCACCTCGCCGCCCTGGCTGTTGTAGCTGAGAGAAAGGGAAGGTTGGAGTCCATTTCTTCCCGCCGGTACATTCAGCGGTAAAGAAAAAACATAAGCCCCCGATGACGATCCGGTTTGAGATCCTTGTTTAGAGGAGATACGGTTCCCGATTTCAAAAGTCTGATCGTAAAACCCTTCATTACGGTTGGTGGCATCCGCAAACGTGGTCGGCGCCAGCGTTACGAAGAGAAAAACACTTAAAAGCGCTCCGGTCAGAACTCGCATTTGTGGCTTAAGCATGTGGGTTTGTGAGAAATGAACAAACTATCCCTAAGCGCAGTCTTTTTGTCTAGCATTTACTGTCGTCAGCGTTGGATGACAGTAAGCAGTAGCGAAGCGGATGCTAAGCAGTAAGGTGGCTTAGCCACATCCTTATTCATAAGAAGGAATTTCGGAGTAAACACCAGTCGAAACGGTGCGTTGAATAGTAATGGTGGGAACCGTTCCCAGCAGGCGGTTGCTGTATTCGTCGCTCAAAGTGGCTTTGAACACAATGGTAACTTGGGGTTGGATTTGCACGTCCGCTTCAGCAAAGGCGCGGTAGGGATCTTCAAAAGGAGCGATGTATATATAGAAAGAGTCGATGGTCAGCGCGCTGGGCGTGATGGGCTCAAAATCGTCTTCCATCGGTACGTCTCCACTGGGGCAGACGTAGTGGTCGCTACAAGTCCACGAATCCACGATGCCATCGTAATCGCCATCCGTTCCGCTGAGTTCCATCTTAGAAATGCTGTACTCGCTGCTGCTTCCGGCCAGCGGTTCTTGAATGAAAACCGTACGTTCGTCGCCGGCCCCATTTATCAAAATCAGTTCCTGCATCACCGTTTCGGACCACGCATTGCAGTCCACGCTGCTGGTGGTTTCGCAAAAAGCGTTCATGGTATCGGGGTCATCATCGGAGTAGCCGAAGTCATATATTTCGGTGAAAGGATGCGCGCCGGTGTCCAAATCCAAATCATCGTAGTCGGGCGTTTCGTCCGGACAATTGTCGGGGTAGGCCGTTCCATCGGCACACTCGGCTCCGTACACATCCCCAACGCTGCTTCCATAGGGTCCTCCTTCCAGTCCATCGTTCCCGGGGTGATAAAAACTTTGTCCATAAAAACCATAGTCCGTGGTTTCCCAACCAGTTTCCGGTGTCTCGTAAGCATAGCGTAAATAATAGGCTTCGTAATCAATGGCGCTCCGTTCCACTTCGCGCGCCAGTTGGTCCATGAGTGCGTTGGCTTCCGAGTACAAAAAAACCTGCGCCTGAATGCGCCGTGCGGACGCCATGCTGTTCACCAGAAGTTGCACGCACACCACGGAAACCATTGAAAAAATCGTGAGCGTTATGAGCAATTCCACCAAACTGAAAGCGCGACGTTTAGTAAACATGGCCGATGCTGCGGGTTAGGGAAAGCGTTCGTAAAACAGAGTTGTCGTACCAGCTAACTACAATAGTGGCGTTGTAATATTCAGTAGAAGGGTAGTCTATGGTGATGGTGCGTTGGAATAGGCGCTGGTTGGCGGCGATGGCGCTCATGTCGGCAACGCCCGTGAGTGAGCTGTAGGCATACATCTGTGATTCCCAGCCGGCGTCTCCATCAGTGTCCACTGAGAACAAGCTTAAATAGCCTTGAGTGGGAAGTGTTTTGGGCACCAAATACCATTCAAAATAAGGATTTGCCGTGCCCTCAAAATCCCGTGTCAAAAAATAAGTTTCTCCATCTGCGATCTTCGTAGCGGTGGGGCAGTCGGCTACGTCAGCCACATCCAAGGCATTCCAGCACTCGTCCGGGTCACTTGAAAATAACAAATAATTCGTGTCGCGCAGGTTTCGCAGTGCCTCAAAACCCTCCAGCGCCAAATTCATGGCCACCACTTTTTTCCCAATGATTTCATTCCCGTCCGTGGACGTTCGCAGCACGGACATAGCCGCCGTGGTTGCCAAGACAATCACCGTGATGGCGATCATCGTTTCAATAAGAGATTCTGCGGGTTTGGCGTGGCGCATGCTTGCATCATAATGCTAAAGTGAACGCATGAAAAGTTTTCTGCCAGGCCGAAAACCAGCTTTCACTCTAATTGAACTTTGCATCTGCGTTGTGATCGTCGCTATTTTGTCCGTTGCGGTGGTGGTGAATTTTGGGAAAAGCCAATTGAAGGCGAACTTCGACGACCAAGTGATTCAAATTGTGCATGTGCTGGAGCAGGCCCGCACGTATTCGCTCACGAATTTCCTCATCGCAGATACAAGCCCGGCCGAATATTACTTGCTCACCGTAAGCAGCACCGGAATAACTTTATTGGCTTACAATTCCAGCACCAGTTCCATTTTAGAAACGGTGACTTTGGACAGCAACTTTTCCATCACTGGCTCCGAGGAAGTCTACTACTTCCCGCCCAACGGTGACATTTGTTTCGACACGCCCGATTGCGACAGCCTCGCCACCGAAATCTCCTTCACTTTGGTGGACAGCACCGCCACTTACAGCAAAGAAATCAGCCTGAATATGTACGGAGGATTCCCAGAAGTGGAGCAGTAAAGCCTCTAAACAGCTTTTGAAGCCTGTCTTGGGTCGATTCAGCGGGAGCCTTTATGCTGATCTCTCCAAGCAGTCTCCAGCTGTTTAGAGGCTTAGATTCTCTTTCCGTGGTTCTATGGGTGGATTTTTGAAACATAAACTATAAGGAAGAAAGGACGAGGATCACGTATCCGAGTTCTTTCGCTCCCGTTGAAGAAATCCACCCATAGAATGAAACAGGGGAAGAGAATCTAAGTTAGCCCTTCACTACGAAGCCAATAATCTTCCCCGGCACAAAAATTTCCTTCACCACTTCGCCAGTGAGATATTTGGCGACGTTTTCTGAGGCGCGAGCGGCAGCGAGCGCATCTTCCTTGCTCACATCGGGAGCCAAGTCCACGGTGCCGCGGAGTTTTCCGTTTACCTGCACCGCAAAAGTCACGCTGGTTTTCACCAAAAACTTCGCCTCCGCCTCCGGCCAGCTTTCTTTAAAGATGCTTTCGCTGTGTCCCAATTCTGCCCACACTTCTTCCGCCAAATGCGGCGCGAGCGGCGCCAGAACTTTCGTCACAATTTCTTTTTGCGCTTTATTCAAGCCTCCCTTCAATGCCGCATTCGTGAGTTCCATCAACGACGCAATCGCTACATTAAAAGTCATGCTCTTCACCGCTTCGCTCGCGCGTGCCACCGTCTGATGCACCACGCCGTCCATCGCTTCTCCCGTGCCATCTTCTTGCATCATTCTATAAAACCTGTCCACAAAACGCGCCACACCCGTAATGCCGCGATCATTCCAATCCCCGCCATCCGTGAATGGCCCCATGAACATCAGGTACATGCGGAAAACATCGCTTCCATATTTGCTCACAAACTCATCCGGGCTCACCACATTTCCTTTGGATTTGCTCATCTTCGCACCGTCTTTGGTCACCATTCCTTGATGCACCAAACGCTTGAACGGTTCCTTGGCTTCCACGTGACCCAAATCGTGCATAACTTGGTGGATGAAACGCGCGTACAAAAGATGCATGCACGCATGCTCCGGCCCACCAATGTACATATCCACCGGCATCCATGTGTTCACTCGTTCTTTTCGCCACGCCTGCTCAGAATTCCCGGCATCGGGATAACGTAAAAAGTACCAGCTGCTGCACACAAAAGTATCCATGGTGTCGACTTCACGTTTCGCATCGCCGCCACACGTAGGGCATTTCACGTTCACAAATTCTTCCACCGTCGCGAGTGGGGAAGTCCCCTTCGGCACGTAATCCTCCACATGCGGATGCACCACGGGCAAATCGCTATCGGGCACCGCCACCTCTCCACACTTTTCACAATTGATAATCGGAATCGGCGCGCCCCAGTAACGCTGACGTGAAATCAGCCAGTCGCGCAGGCGGAAATTGACCACCTGCTTGCCCCAACCCTCGCGTTCCATCTGCTCGGTCATGAGCTTGAGCGCTTCCTCCGTTCGCATGTCCGTATAAGGTCCGCTGTTTACCAAAATCCCATATTCGTGCAGCGATTCTTTCCACTCTTTCACATTGTCTTCCGCCACTTCGCCCGCGGCCGTAACCAGCACTTGTGGGCACTCAAGGCCCATAGTTTTTGCAAACAAAAAGTCCCGTGCGTCGTGCGCCGGCGTGCCCATTAAAGCGCCCGTTCCATACATCAGCACAAAGTCCGCCACATAAATCGGCATCTCGGAACCGGTCATCGGGTTGATGGCGTGCATTCCGGTAAACACGCCCGTTTTTTCTCGGTCACCCATTTGCCGTTCGAGCTCGTTTTTCTTTTTGCTGTCTTGCACATATTTTTCCACCGCGCTGCGCTGGCCCTCCGTTACGTAGTCCATTAAATTTGGATGCTCCGGCGCCACCGCCACAAAATTCGTTCCATAAATGGTATCAAAACGAGTCGTGAAAATGCGCACGGTTTTTCCAGCCGCTTCCGCAATTCTAAAGTCCGCCTCGTTCCCCTCGCTGCGTCCAATCCAATGTTTTTGCATCAAAATGGTCTTTTCCGGCCAGTCGAGCCCCGTGTAATCCAAAAGTTTGTCCGCGTAAGCCGTGATCTTAAAAAACCACTGGCGCAAATTCTTCTGCACCACCTGCGTTTTGCAGCGTTCACAAATCCCGTCATTCACCTGTTCGTTCGCGAGCACGGTCATACAGCTGGGGCACCAGTTCACCGGCGCTTCCTTTCGGTACGCCAAGCCCTGTTTATAGAGCTGCAAAAAGACCCACTGCGTCCATTTATAATACTCTGGCGAACTCGTTTCCAGGTTGAGATCCAAATCGTACATCCCTCCAATCGCTGCAATCTGCTCCTTCATTTTATCAATATTCGTACGCGTGGTTTCTGCCGGATGCACGCCCGTCTTGATGGCATAATTCTCCGCAGGCAGCCCAAAAGAATCGAATCCCATTGGTTGGAAAACCTCGAACCCCTTCATTTTCATGTAGCGACCCCAGGTGTCCACGGGCCCGTAATTGTACCAGTGCCCAATGTGCAGCTTATCGCCACTCGGGTAGGGGAACATCGTCAAATTGTAGTACTTCGGTTTTTCTGGATTCTCCAAGTTGGCCTTATGTAGGCCGCTTTCTTTCCATTTCTGCTGCCATTTCTTTTCTACTTCAGGGGCATTATAAGACTGCATAGGCTTCGTAAAGGTGCGCAAATTGTACGCTTATAGCGCTCGCTTAATCAACGGCAGGATACATTGACGAAAATAAATTAGATATTATAATGCCATCTATGTCTAAATACCTGGGAAAACAGCTTCTAGAAATCGATGAGCGTAAACCCTCTTTAAATCCAAAAGAAGTACTTGCCATGGATTTATCAAAAGCAAGCCAAGCTATAGATAAAAAAATAAGCAGGGACGGTGAGATAAATACTGGAGAATTAAAAGAAATCAGGGCAAGGGTTTTAATGGAATTAACACGAAGCTTCTGGGCAGAAAAGGAAGCTTTTGAGACATATTTCCCTCACGATGAGCTGGAAACGAGGCTTAAAAATTCTGAATCCCTGGTCGGCACGATTTTTGCAGTTGTATCCAACCATCTTGAGCAGGAATTCAAGGAGGCTGCTGGAAAGCTCGTTGAACGAGAGGATCTCTCTCTACCGCTCTGGATTGCAGAAATCAGTGTACGCCACGCAAAGGCACTGGCGGGCCAGGATGAAATTAGTATTTTTCAGTTTTTTCTTGATGGGATTATTGCTGGGACCTCGATTTCTTTGCAATTTGCTCAATTGATGCACCTCGTATATGAAAAACAGTATGGCCGAAAAATGAAGGTGGAAGAGATGCAAACCGCCCTCAGGTCGCAACCCTTTTTGAATACGGCAGTGTTCCTTGGTATGAGTGGAGTCCATGCGGAACATGCCTTTTTTGAACGGGTAAAAGTTGACGATTCACACTGTGTAAGGGGATTCGATCCGAATCAGTTCGAACTTTTGGATAGAGGAGGGCTTTCTATTCTTAAAATGAAAGCTTCGACAGAAGCAAGTGTCCAAACTGAATTCAAAAAACATAACCACGGAAACAAAGGGACCTGTCCCGCCCTGCACATTCAAGGCAACGATCAATCCGCACTAAAAGAGTATGTCGCTTGGTTGAGTGAAGTCCTGTGTAGGCACTACGTTCCTTTGGTCTGCGAAGCTTAATGTCCGCTATCTGTTGGATGAATGTAAAGCATGTCCGCCTTTGTACTGCTACTGGCCTGTTTAAGGAGCGCGTTGTCGTGCGAAACAATGTTCGTGCCAAAAACCAACAGTCCCAGAGTGATGGTGACTAAAAAGAGAGAGCTGGCCACAATGAGGACCTTGGTTCTCTGGGAAAGGGTGTGGAATACGTCCATGGTTTATTTTATTGATATTAGGACATTGTAACATGAATTATAGCGAGCGTCAACAAGCTAAGAGTGGCTTTCCTAAGCCGCTTATTCACTGATGAGGGCGAATTCCACGCCTTTTTTCAAATTCTCCACCGCCAATTCTCTGAATATGGGCTTAATGCCCGGGAGTGGCTTCGTACGCCTTTACCGGCCGACCTAATTCAGGTATACTAATAAGATTAAAACGCCCGCTATGAACCTAATTCTCCAAATTCTCAAAACGGTGCCGCTCTTTCAAAATCTGACCGAGGAGGAGCATCAGAGTATTATTGCCCACATCACGATGCAATATTTTCCGGCGCACTATGTTCTTTTTGAAAAAGGCGTGCCGGGGCATGCCATGTACATCATAAAGTCGGGAATGATCCGAATTTATAATGAACAAGCTGATGTGGCGAGCCTGGGCGAGGGGGATTTTTTTGGCGAAATGGCGCTTATAGAAGATCAGCCAAGAAATGCAAGCGCAGAAACCTTGTCAGACTGTGAAATCTTTGTTTTAAATAAGGAAGACTTCGCTGCGCTTCTTCAAAAAAGTCCGGACATTCTACGCAAGGTGAAAGAAGCCTACCAAGCTCGTAAACAAGAAAACGCACAATGATCTTTTTGCATCTCATTATCGCCCACCTTCTCGGAGATTTCGTTTTTCAGTCGAACGACCTGATTCAAAAGAAATACAAAAGTTGGACCGGTACTTTTCAGCACGTTTGCATCATTGGGACCTTCACCGTTTTGTCGCTCTTCCCATACTGGCAACACCAGGAAACCTGGTGGGTGATTGGGGCTATTTTTGGAGTGCATTTTGTGCAGGATTGTTTGAAAATTGCCTACGACATCCGCTTCAACCAAAAAAAGAGCACCCTGCCGTTTTTCGCGGACCAACTGTTTCACGTTTCCTTGATCTTCTTGCTGAGTCCTTTACTGAAAGACCTCCCCGCCATGGCCCTGCCCGAGTGGCTTGGCATGCTCTATTCTTCTAAGTTCGCCGCCATTTATATAATCGGTGCCATTTTGTTTTCCTACACTTACGACATCACGCTCTACCAATTCCTTCGTCAAAGGAGCAAAGCGCCTCGTGAGTTCATGGCAAACATTCCCGCCATGCTTCGCCGCATTGTGGTCTTCACGCTGCTCTACTCGCTGGTTTTAGTCTTTGGAGGCGGCCTCGTGTAGATCCACCACTTTGGATTCTTCGCGAGTCAGATCCAAGAAAGTAAAAGTCCACACCGTGGTCGTGAACACGTGAAAAATTCCTATAAAGTAAGAAGCAAAGTACAGCACCACCAAGCCCACGATGGCTCCCACAATAACTCCTATTTTCGCGAGCGTTAAACTCGTGAAAAAGAAGATCGGCGCCAGCACAATGGCCGGTACCAACAGGGCCACCACTAGATTGAGCAGCACCCGAATAACAATAACCGCCATGAGGAGGAGCATGAACAAAGTGTGGTGCCACTGGCGAATCACCAATCCTCCACTTTTCACAATGCTGTTCAGCACACCTTCTTTATCGATCACAATGTAGTACTCCGCATAGGTGAAAAGCAGCGTGCAGATGAGCCCCACCACGAGCACCAGGAGGAAAATCCAACTGAAGAGTTTAAACGGCTCAGGGCCAAAAATACGAAAGACAAACGTGGCTTCCGTGAACACTCCCACCAGACTGAAAGTTTTTATAAAGGCGTTGTATTCAAAGAGTTGAAGAAAACGGGTGAAGCCGTAACTGATCCCGCGGGCAATGGACAAAGGCTCACCGGCACGGATGCGGGCCACGAGCTGAATCAAGGCGCTTTGACAAAAAACCGGCAGCAGTAAGTAAACCGCTCCCATCAAAGCCAACATAATCACGCCAAAGGTTCCCAGCGCCGGCTCTCGTTCAAATAAATCCACCACGGCTCTAGCAAGATCCGAAATCAAATGCACTTCGGTGGCTCCCTGGCGCACGTAAGGGGAGGTCCACAAAGAAAACGCTTGGTAGCTCAAATAAACCATGCTCACTAAAAAGCTCAGCAAAGCGGGTACAAAGCCGAACCACCACATGAGTTTCTTATTCTCTTGAGTCAGCCCCCAAGCTTCACGAATAATGGCGCGATATTTCATGCGGGCATTATGCAACTAAAGGGACTGAACTGCAATTCCTAAAGACGCTCCCGTTTCTTCGAAACTTGCAAAGGCTATAAATCCTCTTTTAGGAACTTTGGTATTCAAGTTATACTCCCTCCATGCAACGCTCCCTCACGCTAGAAAAACTCACTTGGATAGACGTAGAAGATCCCGACACGGACACGCTTCTTGCCTTGAAGGAAAAACATGGCTTCCACGAGCTCGATATTGAAGATTGTCTGTCCGAAAATCAGCGCTCAAAAGTGGATGAATACGACGATTATATCTTCACGATTTTGCACATTCCTTTTTACGACAAGCGCCGTCAGCGCATTGTGGGGGAGGAAGTGGATATTTTTATAAAGACGAATTTGCTCATAACCGTGCACTGGGGTGGACTCAAGCCCTTGAATAACTTTTACGAAAAAGTGGAGTCTGACCTAAAGGAGAGGAAGAAAATGATGGGACACTCCAGCGGATATTTGCTCTACGAAATCATCGATCATTTGTTTGGAACGCTCTTTCCTTTGCTCGACACAATTGAGGCGAATGTGGGCACGCTAGAACAAGATGCCTTCACGGGAGGCCAGCGCGACATGCTTAAGGAAATCCTCAACACTAAAAAGAATATCATTGGTTTTCGCCGGGTGATGGCTCCGCTGCGGACTGTGATTGCGCAACTTGAACACAAGAATAAAAAGTTTCTCCCCGACAGCCTGGAGGTTTACTTTGACGACGTGCTGGATAAGGTGGAGAAAATTTGGAGCACCTTGGAAAACCTGAAAGAGTTGATTGAATCCTTGCAGGACACGAATGAGTCCATTATTTCTCACACAACGAACAACGTTATTAAAACGCTCACCATTTTTTCCGTGGTGATGCTGCCGCTCAACCTGTTGGCGGGAATGTATGGAATGAACGTGCATCTGCCATTTTCCACCCACCCGCTGATCTTCTTTTTCCTGGCGGGAGGAATGATCTTCATTTTAATGGTCATGCTCATTTTTTTCCGCATTAAACGATGGATATAAGGAAAAACTTGCTTTTATGGCCTCCAGCTTATAAAATGCCCCTGCTTTAATCCCTTCTATGAAACGCGACGACAAGAAAAAACTCATCAAAAAGTTTGCTCAGCACGACAAAGATACTGGAAGTGCCCAGGTGCAAGCAGCCGTTCTCACCACTCGTATCAACCAGCTCACGGAGCACTTGAAGAGCCACAAGAACGATCTGCACTCACGCCAAGGTCTGCTCAAGATGGTAGGTAAACGCCGCCGTCACCTGCAATACCTAAAGACGAAGAACAAGGACGAATACGAGAAAGTAGTAGATCAGCTACAACTTCGAAAATAAACTGAGGGGGCCCCGTGCCCCTTCTTTTTTGCCCCGCTCAGAGCGAGATCACAAGAATTCTCTAACCACGCGCACTACGCGCATAGGTCGAAATAAGAGATATCTTGAAACCTCCCTCTGAGTATATGGGCTACTTTAACCCTAATTACTCAGACAAATATGTCTATACAAACTGTTGAAACCGAACTTGCCGGACGCAAGATTAAGCTCGAAACTGGGCGTCTTGCTTTGCAAGCGAACGGAGCGGTCACCATTCAAATGGGTGAAAGCATCGTGCTTTGTACCGCTATGATGGCCGAAGAAGGAAAACCCGACGCGGATTTCTTTCCTCTTACTATTGAATACCAAGAACGTTACTACGCCTCTGGAAAGATCAAAGGATCTCGTTTCATGAAGCGTGACGGACGCTCTAGCGATGAAGCCATTTTAAAGGCTCGTATCATCGACCGTCCTATTCGTCCCTTGTTTCCAAAAGGAATCACGAACGAAACTCAGGCCATTGCAACCATTCTCTCTGCGGATCTCGTGAATGAGACCGGGGTGCTCGCGATTACAGGTATGTCCGCTGCGATGCTCGTAGCCGGAATGCCTTTTGCCGGACCTCTTGCCGGAGTGCGCATTGGAATGAAGAACGATCAGTTCATTGTTTTCCCAACTTTCGAAGAAATGGAAGGGGCTCAGCTCGATCTGCTCGTGGCTGGAACTGCAGACGCCATCACCATGGTGGAAGCCGGAGCCAACGAACTCACCGACGCAAAAATGATCGAAGCTTTGGAACTCGCACACAAGACCATCAAGGAAATCTGTGCTTTCCAATTGCAGCTCGTAGCAAAGATCAATCCTACGGCTCGTACTTACACCGTTGCTAAGGCTTCTGACGAAATGATTCAGCTCGTTGCTGGTATTATTTCTGCGGACGATTTGGCTGCTTACAAAGGAGGAGCTAAGAAAGAAATTAAAGACGCAATCCACGCGATTGAAAACAAGGTGCTCACGCATTTTGCTGCAGAAATCGAAGCCGGAACCTACAAAAAGAGCGAACTGCTCGGGGCAGCGGGGAAGGTTATGGACAACTCCATGCGAAACAATATTTTGGAACGTGACCAACGTCTCGACGGACGTCGTCTCGATGAAGTTCGAAAGATCAGCATCGAAGCCGGACTCATCCCTCGAACGCACGGATCCGCTCTCTTCCAACGTGGAGAAACGCAAGCCCTCACGCTCACCACTTTGGGAGCTCCTGGCGATGCGCAAATCATCGACTCAATGGAAGTGGACATGGAGAAACGTTACATCCATTACTATGTTTTCCCTCCTTATTCAGTAGGTGAAATCAAAGGACTTCGCGGCGCATCTCGTCGTGAAATTGGACACGGAGCGCTCGCAGAACGTGCGTTGCTCCCAGTTCTCCCAGCTAAAGAAGACTTTCCATACACCATCCTCGTTGTATCTGAAATCATGACCTGTAACGGATCCAGCTCAATGGCTTCCGTGTGTGGATCAACGCTTTCTATGATGGACGCCGGAGTTCCGCTCAAAAAAGCGGTTTCTGCCGTGGCCATGGGACTCGTGTGTAGCGATGAATTCAAGAAGTCCGGAACCGGAGCCTACAAGATCCTCACCGACATTCAGTCTTTTGAAGACTTTGCCGGAGACATGGACTTCAAGGTAGCTCGTACCGCCGATGGTATCACCGCTCTGCAAATGGATATTAAAGTGAAGGGTATTACGACTCAAATGATGGGTGAGGCTTTGCAAAAAGCCGCGACCGCTTGTAATCAGATGCTCGCTGAAATGGCTGCCGTATTGCCTGCACCTCGTGCCGAACTCAGCAAGTACGCGCCAATCATCATGAAAATCCAAATCAACCCTGATTACATCCGTGATGTGATCGGTAAGGGAGGGGAAACCATCCAAAAGATCACCGGCGAATGTGGCGTGGAAATGGACATCGAACAAACCGGTCTCGTGATCATCACCGCTCCTAACAAGGAAGCCGGAGACAAGGCCGCGAACTGGGTTAAGGCGATTGTTTACGAACCAACTCCAGGTGAAGAATTCGAAGGAACCGTGGTGAACATCATGGACTTCGGAGCCTTCGTGGAATTCGTTCCTGGAAAAGACGGTCTCGTGCACATCTCTGCGCTCCGTCCTTACCGTGTGGAAAAAGTAGGTGACGTGGTTAAGGTGGGCGACAAGGTTCGTGTGAAACTCCTTAAGATCGACGAACAAGGACGTTACAACCTGTCTATGAAGGAATTCTACCAAGACGAAAAACCTGGCGTTCAAGCTCCTAAAGGGCCACAGGCTCCTCAAGGATCCAAGCCAATGAACGACGGCTACGATTTCTAATACTGCACGAAAGTGCAGCTTAAAAAGAGAGACCTCGCTTCGGCGGGGTCTTTTGAGTTAAAATAGCATTATGAAAAACACCTATCTCACCATTGCCGGATTTCTTTTGTTAACTGCATTCACAGCCTGTAACTCAACGTCCGAGCCAGAACTAGAAGTCCAGGATCCAAATGAAATGAATGTTGTCTCCAATGGTTCTGTGATTGGACGTGATGCGGACGGTTTGTACAGCGAGGAAGCTAATGCAATTATCATCGGAACCGTAGAAAGTATGGGTATGGACGGTGGTCAGCCCTACACAGACGCCACCATTACGATAGAAGAGGTCTTAAAAGGAGATGAAAATCTGAGCACCGTCTCTGTTGAGGTGCGAAACCCATTGAGCAGCTTGTGGGTTGAAGATTCAGCATCTCTGTTTATAGGCGAACGAGTTTTGCTTTTTCTAGGGACCGACGCCAACGGTGATTATGTAATCTTTGCCGGGGAGCTCGGCAAATACACCATCGACGAAAATGAAGAAGTTACCAGTATTGCCGAATTCAAAATGCCCTTAGCAGACGTGAAAGCAAAGATTGAGGCTAGGCTTTAATCAAAGCGAAGCTCTTGCGGTATTGAGCCTTTTTTTGTTGCTTGAAACTCACTTTTTGACTAAACTCCCATCTGCGCAGGTATCGTATAACGGCTATTATGCCGCCTTGCCAAGGCGGAGACACGGGTTCGACTCCCGTTACTTGCTCCAGGAATTGAAAACGCCCCGTGTGGGCGCTTTTTAATTCTCTTGGAAGAGTGAACAGTGGATGAGAAGCCCGTGGTTCGAAGCTCAAGCGAGGTGAGTGAAAAGTCTGCACGTGCAGACTTTTCCGAACGAGCGCAGGGCGCATCTGAGCGTAGCGAAGATACTCCCGTTACTTGCTCCATCCTTCGTCGAAGACGAGCCTATAGAGGCTTAACGCCGATGAAAACTAGAATGACTGCCTTCTCCTCTCGTAGGCAGGGCAGTCCCATCGCCCATCAAATCCAAAGACTCCCCCGAAGCCGATACAAAAGACTTATGTGACTCTGGATTACTAATACAGTTGGAAAATACACTGGAATCCATCCTGCCTCGAACGCCTTCTACCTCAACTAAAATGGGACCATGCATTGCAGAATTTCTGGTTTCTTCAGGAATTTCTACAATAGTGACACGGACAGGTCGCTCGTCCGGTGGTCTGGGGGCAAGGGCGTTAAGATTTTCTCCATCTGCTTTCATCTTTGCCATAAAGGTAGGTACCCAACCAGCTGCGACTAGTCTGCTTTGCACATCAACGAATACTCCTGGTTCTAAAAGGGTTTTCCTAGCAGGATTGTATGCTCCCTCTCTGGAACCCGGGTTAGCATCCAAGACATCTTGCCAACGAACTGAATCGGTACTCATGAAGAAAGGGTAAATTGGTTAGAGTTGACAGAACTAAAATTACAGTCTTAGTATAACATTCAGCCTAAAAAAGGTCAAATTCACGATTTTCATGGCCTTGTACGCTAAGCTGCCGTAGTTGACAAACGAGACAATTGGCGTACGATACTATCTATGCTTGAGTCGACACACTTCATCCATCGTCCCGAAGGTTCCATTAGTGACGTAGCCACCTTAAAACAGGTGATGCAGACGGATATTGCAAATTTGGCAGCTCAAAAAGGAGTCGCTTTCCTTTCCAAAGGGTCTTTGACCACAGCGACAAGAGACCTGGTAGCTGAAGCTTGCAACTTGGGTTATAGAAGAAAAGCAGAAATAATGGAAGGACCTGATGGACCGCAGAAAGATGCGCTCGTTTTTAACGCTGGTTTGGAAGGCTTGCCCAATGCTTTTATTCACACGCATGGCACGGTCGGTCTTGTTCCGATAGACGTAAGCACCAGCACCGTATTCACCACTCCGGATGCTCAACGTTTGGCATACGCTCGTGTCTTAAACGATCCTTCTGTGCTAGCCGATCTCACTCAAGCTTTAAGAGCTAAGCATGCTCCTGAGTGGCCAAAAGTCAGAGACCAAATCACCAGTGGGCATTTTACAGATGAAACTCTAGGCGGCTTCATCCAGATTGTAGGAGTCACACAAAGGCACGCCGCTCTCTTAGATCTTTACTATCGTATAGCGAGAGAGATACAGGTTTCCTTGAAAGACGAAGGACAACTGCATGAAGTGCATTGGGGCCTGGCCGATGCAGGTGTTCTTAATGCCCAACTGCCTCACGCACGCGATTGCCGTACAAGCTACGAACGTAAAGGAGAGGGGATTCTGGGTACATGGGCGTAGTGCACAGCAAAGCCAGTGCTACCACATTCCGCACATCGTTCCATATAGAGCTCCATCCTCGTCACAGACGAGTCTTTTTAGACAAAGAATCCAGAAAATGCTAAGATCCACCACTATGAATGAGTTACATGAAGCCATCTGGTCGGTTTCCGGGAGGGAACAGGGTAAAACTCTCACCATTGTGGGAGGAACGCACGGGAACGAGCGGACGGGAGTGGAGGTCGTTTTGAAATTGCGAGAAATGATTGAGTCAGGCGTTTTGAAAATGGAAGCGGGTACCTGCAATCTGATTTTAGGAAACCCGCGAGCCATCGCGCTCGGACAAAAACGCTCGAGCTCTGATTCCCCTGATCTCAATCGGTCTTACCCCACAGATCTACTGGAGAGTCCGCCCGATGGAACGTACGAAGATGCACGTGCACGCCAAATCGCACCTTTTTTAATTCAAAGTGATGTGGCCGTTGATTTACATTCCACCACGAATCCGTCCGAACCTTTCTTGGCTTGCTTGGACACCCCTCGCCATCGGGAAATAGTCCAATGGTTCACCTGTGACAAGGTTTTAACGGACCCAAACTTTGTTACAGGAGGAGCCAGCGTCACAACGGACGAGTACACGGAAGCGCACGGCGGCATTGGTATTTGTTACGAAACCGGCGAAGCATCTGATACAAGTCGGGTGAATCAGGTCATCGACGATATCCGCGGCTTGATGGCTCACCTTAAAATCACCTGTGACGAGTCTAGGCCTACACCGCTGCGGGAGCGGGAAGTGTTTGAACTCGTAGGGCAAATCATCGTAACTTCAAATGGATTTCGTTTTGCAGAAGGGTGGGGAAAGCAATCCTGGGAGCCGTTTAATGAAGGCGATGTGATTGGCTACCACGGGGAAAATCCTCTGGTAATGAGCTCCACCGGCAGACTTGTTTTCCCAAAACCTGAATTATATTGGACAGAGGGAAACAGGGTTGGATGTCTGGCAAGAAAGCTGAACCAATAGAACTCCAAACCCACTATGCCGCTCGCACCTTCGCTAGTATTTCAGAAGGGTGATTGGCAGTCACCATTCGATGGTAGCTACTTGCCGTGCTCGCCGTAACGGTGTTTCGATTTGCCACGTCATCTGGTGCAAAATCACGAATGGCGTCAATATCTTCTTCACTGGCCAAGCCGTAGGCGGCGTGAGCAACTAGGCACTCAAATCTCTCCGCAAGCGCCACATCTTTCTTAACACTATCTCCCGCAATAACCACACGCTCCTGAATTTCTGCCCGTGTTAATCCAAGTATCCTTTCAAGGTCGGTATGTGGTTTTTCCTCAGGAAGTTCTTCGTAAGGAATGGATGGCAAACGTCCGGTAGCGCCAAAATCCTCAGGCATTTGCTCGAAAACGGGGGCAGGCATGCAGTACATTTTCTCAAAACCCTCTAAGCGGGATCGTGCCAGCCGTCGCATTGCTTGATATCTGGTGGCATCGGTTAGTAGGAGTAGCCGCACGTCCAAGGCTTGAAGTTCGCGCACCATTTCAGTTATTCCATCAAAAACTTTAAAATGACGATCCCGCTCCTCACTGAAAGCGGCTTGAGCCAATAAAATGGTCTCCCTTAAGTTAAAATGAGGAAGGTGTTTGAAGAAACCCGCTTTTTGCAATCCTTGCACGAGGCCTTCATGTTCGAGGGTTCCTACACTCGTATAAAAAGTTTTCATTGCTGCGGCAGTTTCCAGAAATTCTTTCCCGGCAATTCCACTTAAGACCTTGCACATAGCCTTATAAGCAGGACCTGCATACTGGATCCAACGCCACAGCGTGTTGTCACAGTCCAAAATGAAAATGGTGTTTTCGTTCAATTGCATAAGCGGAGAATATACTATACTTAACAGAGAATTCCAAATACACTACTATTATGAACAAACTCTTCTCTCTTTTTCTCGCAACTCTCCTGTTAACCGCCTGTTCCAGTGAAACGCCCGCTCCAGGACCGATTGTGGAAGAACCCACGGTGGAGCCGGTTGAAACGCTGACCAACGACGACTGGACCGACTGTTCACTCGCCGAAGTACAGCGTGAAGTGGAAGAGCAACTGCCTGAGAAACTGAATCCCAATCAAATCACGGCGTGCCAAAAGGGGGGCGACATGAGCTATGCTTTTGTGAGCCAACCAAACAGCTGGAATGCGTTGCAAGAAGTGCGTGACTGGGAAGGTGAGGGAAACTCGGCCTGGGCCGGACTTCTAAGTAAAGAAGAAGGATCCGAATGGGAAGTTTTTTTCACCATTCCTGACGAAGATTTCAATCCCGTGAATTTATTTATAACCGAAGAATCTCTGGTTTTAGATATTGTGGATGATTCCGGTGCGGGCAGTGGGGAAGGCAAGCTCCTTCGTTACGTCAATTTCGGGAAATGGGTAAAAGAAAAATGTGACGAATACTACATTCCAGAAACCTACTCAGCTGACAAAACCTGTCAGTAAGCTCAAGGTGCACGAGTCACATACACCATCAAATACGTGTCGTCGGGCAGTTGTACGACCACAGGGTCTTTGATGTAATAGCCTTCAAGCTCGTTTTCGCCTTCTTTATATTCTAGGTACACGCGGCCTTCATCCGCCCACGTTAAACCGTCGGTGGTGATGAAAGATCGGAAGCCGCTGGGATGCAATTGGAAGGAATAAAAACGTACCGAACCATCCTCAAGCGATAAGGGATTGGAAAGGAAGTAAGCTTGCTTCTTGTACGTCACATTTTCAGCTTGCACAAAGTCAAAGGTGTCGCCATCGTCATTTGAACTGCCCGTGATAACTTCAGTACCAAAACCACTGAACGTATTCATCATCCATTGGCCGTTGATGTAAAACGCGGAAGAGTCGATGGTCATGTAGCCCTCTGCAGAAAAAGCTTTGCCGCCGTACGTAAAATTGAGTCCATCCGTGGAATCCGCATATTGGATGCTGGGCATCTTATCGCCTTTGATGTGTGAGGTGAAGTAGAGCCTAAAAGTCCCGTCATCACGGAGGGCGATATCAGGATCACCAGGAGTGGCGTGTGTCTGAGTGAATCCATTTATAGCAACTTTTTTAAAAGTCCACGTTTCACCACCGTCCTGTGAAACCGCTGCCGCTAGGGTTTCATCCATAGCTTGAATATTGCCGCCCACATAGTAAAGAAAAATCGTTCCATCTTCCGTCACCATCATGTCAGGCACATTGGCTTGCTCCGAAATAATCACGCTGTCGCGTTCCCAAGTGATACCATCCTCCGAGTGAGCACTGAGCAGGCGCATTTCATAAGGTCCCGCGTCACCCATCCCACGCTCCACATCAGAGGGTGGTTCAAAATCGTTGACGCCAATATCGAGCATTTCGGGCATAGTACTTTCCTCCGTTTCAAGTTCTGTTTCAGGCTCCGTGACAGGGTTTTGCAAAAGCACGTCATCTTCGGGCGTGGTTTGGCAGCCAGTAAGTACAAGAAAAAATATAAAAGCGAAAATTCGTTTCATGCCAAAGGGTGAGGATGCCGCCATCTTACAACACCGCTTCAGCTTTGTGAATCAGAATAAACTCCTGACTCTGCTGCCTGGCGCGAGCAATGGAATGAGCACGCCAGCGACTGCTGACGGTTTGAAGCTTCACAGAAAGATACTCAAGCCGTGAAGGCAAAATTATTTGCACCCAGCTGGAAACAGACGTAAATGTTTTTCCCCTGGAGCTATTTTGTTTAAGACGCTTCAAAAGAGTTTCTATCAAGAGGGGGGCACGACTTTCTAAAGTAATTTCCCGTACCACGCGTTGATCCATATTCAAGTTATGCGAGCCAAAAAAAGCCACTGAGCCGTCACAAATAATGGTTTTTCCATGTAACATCTGCGATGAAAACGTGAGATGCATATTGGAACTATTTTTAGAACGACGGAGCAAGGTTTTTAAGAAATGGAGATTGCGATAATGGTGGGAGCTGGCTCGCTCCGGAACGTGCAAATGCACCTGAACACCTCGTTTGGTAGCAGCCGCTAGCGCCTCGATATAACTTGGATTACCAAGAAAGGGCATCTCGATGATCAGTTCCTTGGAACAGATGTGAATGGCATCCAAAATTGGCTGGTGAGCTTCGGTATAAAAACGATTTTCCTTTGTAGGTAAAGGTTCCAAATCCGCCAAGGTTTCAATGAGGTTCTGCGTCATGAGCGGATCCTTAATCTTTAACATATAGTCGCACCAATGATCCTGTCCTTCGCCAAATTCATCGGCAAAACCTACGCCGCCAATGTAGGCGAGCCCTCCATCGATCACTACAATTTTGGAATGGTCGTAGAGTTTATAAGAATCAACGACGCGCGCATTTGGATGCTGAATAAAGGCTTCACGTAGGGGATTTTTACTTTGGCTGGAAACTGCATTCCTATAAAATTTTGAAAAGAAAAATCGCGCTTGAAAATAAACCGTCGCCAAGGAATGAGTTGAAAAAAGTGTGTCCTTCATAGGCTCATCGTGGAAAAAACTTTGGCCATGACCCTCGCCATATTCATAAAAAGCGCCTAGCCGGTCTTTGATCACTGTAACCCTCACTCCGCGTTGCATGCACTTGAGCAGAGCCGCTGCGACTTTCTGCCCGGTACCATCGTTTCTCCACAGAAATTGTTTAATGAGGACACACTCTTTAGCCTTTTCTAATTCGTCGAAAAAGTCAGTAAAGAATTCCTTCCCGGACTCAAGTAAAACGAAATCTTGGCTATTCATATTTACAGATATTTTTTTGCCTTAAGTTTCTCCGGCATCAAATCTTCTTTGCTGTATTTCTCATAGCCATCGCCGTAGCCCAGGCCTTTCATGAGCTTAGTTGGTGCGTTGCGAAGTTTGAGCGGCACGGGCAAGTTGCCGTGCAGTTTTATATCTGCCATCGCCAGGCCCAGTGCATTCACCACGCTGCGGTCTTTTTTACATTGGGAAAGATAAATCACACCGTGCGCCAGGTTGATGGCGCATTCCGGCAGCCCAATGATTTCGACGGCGCGGAATACTTCATTGGCCACCACCAGCGCCGTGGGCATAGCCATGCCAATGTCTTCACTCGCAAAAATCACCATGCGCCGCGCAAGGAATTTAGGATCTTCGCCGCCGCCGATCATCCGCGCCATGTAATACAGCGCCGCGTCCGGTTGGCTGGCGCGCATACTTTTTATAAACGCACTGATCACATCAAAATGCTCTTCGCCTTTTTTGTCGTAGCGCAAAAACTTAGATTGCATCGCGTTCTTCAAGTTTTCCAGTGTGACTTTTTCGTAGAGCTGCGAAGTGTTTTCCACCAAGGTGAGCGCCTGACGTGCATCGCCGTTTGCCATTTGAATGAGCCATTCTTTTGCCTCCTTGTTCATCTTAATTCCCGTCTGATCCAGAATTTTCGCCATCTCTTTTTCGGTCAGCGAATTTAGCACAAACACGCGGCAGCGGGAGAGCAGCGCCGGAATGATTTCAAAACTCGGATTCTCCGTGGTCGCACCAATCAGCGTCAACTCGCCGCTTTCCACGTGCGGGAGTAAATAATCCTGCTGAGCCTTGTTGAAGCGGTGGATTTCATCCAAAAACAAAACCTTGGGCCGTCCAAAAAACTGCTGGTCCACAATGGCTTTAATATCCGCCTTGCCGGCCGAAACCGCCGAAAGCTCAAAGAGTTCCGCATCCAAACTTTTGGCGTACATGCGTGCCAAGGTGGTTTTTCCCACGCCCGGCGGCCCCCACAAAATAAAGGAAAAACGATGTTGCTGTTCCATTGCCACGCGCAGCGGTTTGCCCGGGCCCACCAGGTGTTCCTGGCCCATATACGCGTCCAAAGTCGCCGGCCTAATTTTAGCTGCAAGAGGTTCCATAGACCGTAGTATACTCTTATGCTATAAATACTCTCTACCGTAAAATTTTATGCTTCTCACAGGTCGCATCGATGGCGCGCTCCGCTACGGCGAGCCCATGCCGGCACGTTTCTCACTCAGAACCCAGTCAAGCAGACACTCGTTTAGTGGCGAGGCCTTTTGTAGCTTGGGAATACTTCAAAAATCCATTAGAGAAGGCGACCCCGAAGCATACATAAGGGCTCAACGCCAAGCTTTGTTACAAATGGGGGTGGATCGAGAGCTCCTTGAAAAACTGCTTTCTTTCAAAGAGGAGGTGGAGCTTTCAATAAATAATGGAGAAGGGGATCGAACCATGGTTATGGATTTCAGGAGAACCCTTGAAGAGTTTAAACAAAATGGAGCGGAAGTCGAAACTTCCGCCGAGGAGCATGTCAGAAGTGGGGGTGCTTATACGTGGATGAAAGGGGCTAGACGCCTTGTGCTACCAGACTCTCAATTTTTATGGCACACCCGTACCCTCACTCCTGGTCATGTGACCCAGGCGGATAAAGAAGAAGACTTGCAGTTGATGGTGCCATTTTTTGAGCAAGCGTCGGAACCCTTCAGGTCAAAATTTTTAGCAGCCATTTCCCAGGATTACAAAGGCTGCCATGAGTTTACCACCACGGGGTTCGTGCTGGTTCGAGCTGGTCTGGCTGAATACAGGTAGAGATGCTAGATTAAGGACGATCCCCTTAACTAGCTATGCAACAATACCTCTCACTAGTCCGTGAAGTCCTCGAAAACGGGGAGAAAAAAGAAGACCGAACCGGGACGGGAACCCTTTCCATCTTTGGAGTTCAGCGCAAGTATGACCTCCGGGAGGGGTTTCCGCTCCTGACCACTAAAAAAGTGAAGTTCGACGCGGTTCTACACGAGCTGCTCTGGTTTCTCCGAGGTTCCACCAACATAAACGACAATCTGACCCAAAACACGCCCATCTGGGACGCGTGGGCCGACGAAAAAGGCGAACTGGGACCCGTGTATGGAAAACAATGGCGGAGGTGGAACGCGGTGAATGGCCGCGAGATCGATCAGATCCAGGCCGCCATCGACCTAATTAAAACCAATCCCGACAGCCGCCGTATTATTGTGAATGCGTGGAACGTGGGCGAGATCGATCAAATGGCTTTGCCACCTTGCCACATGTTCTTCCAGTTTTATGTGGTGAACGGCCGCCTCGACTGCCAGCTCTACCAACGCAGCGCCGACATCGCGCTCGGGGTTCCTTTCAACATCGCCAGTTACGCCGCCCTCATGATGATGGTGGCACAGGAATGCAATTTGGAAGCCGGTATTTTCACTCACACCATGGGGGACGCGCACATTTACCTCAACCACGTGGAAGGTCTACAAGAACAGCTTCTCCGCACGCCAAAAAAACTCCCTCAGCTCAAACTCGCCCAAAAACCTTTTTGGGATTTGAAATTTGAAGACTTCGAACTGCTCGATTATGAGCACGATCCTTTTATTAAATTTAAAGTCGCTGTTTAATGGATTTTGCAATCATCGCCGCCATGGACGAGAACCGGGGAATCGGGAAGGACAATCAACTTCCGTGGCATCTTTCTGCAGATTTGAAGCATTTTGCGGCCACCACCAAAGGCGGCACCGTGATCATGGGACGGAAAACATGGGACTCTTTACCGGAAGCGTATCGGCCCCTCAAAGAACGCGTGAATATTGTGATCAGCCGCAGCGAACTTGAACTGCCGACGGGTGTGAAACTCGCTCACTCGCTCGATGAAGCCTTGGAGCTCGCCGAAGGAAAAACCTTTGTGATTGGTGGAGCGACTTTATATGCCGAGGCCATTCAACACCCCGCCTGCAAAGAACTCGACCTCACCGAAGTGGAAGGCAGTGTGGATTGCGACGCGTTCTTCCCAGAAATTCCCGCCGGATTCCTGATGAAAGAAATCTCCGAGGAAATGGAAGAAAAAGGCTTCACATTCAGGTTTGTGAGGTACTTGTCAGGAAAATAAATATTGTAGATTTCACCCCCGGGGGTGAATACCAGGGCATTGGCCGTTTTAGTCAATCTCTAGCCCAACCGGGCAATGGTCGCTGCCTTCCACGTTCGCCAAAATCCACGCTCTTTTCACGCGGGGCAAGAATTCTTTATTTACGAAGAAATAATCGATACGCCAGCCGATGTTGCGCGTCCGCGCCGCCGTGCGGTAGCTCCACCAGGTGTAGTGTTCGGGTTCGTTCGGGTGAAAGTGTCTAAAGGTGTCCACGTATCCGGCCGCGATAAACTTGCTGACCCACGCGCGTTCCACAGGCAAAAACCCGCTCACGCCCTCGTTCTCGCGTGGGTGGGCGAGGTCAATTTCGGTATGCGCGGTGTTAAAATCGCCACACACGACCACATTTTTGCCCGCTTTGCGCAGGGCTTCCAGTACATCCATCATCTCGTCATAATAATTCAATTTGTATTCCACCCGATGATCGCCACGGCCGCCATTGGGGATGTACGTATTCACCAGTACAAAATCAGGGAATTCCGTTAAAATCAAACGTCCCTCGTCATCATGGCGGCCTCCGCCCAGTTCTTTCTGCACCCGGAGCGGTTTCTCGCGCGAAAACGTCGCCACACCACTGTAACCGGCCTGCTTCGCAGACACCCATTCACTGTAATACCCAAGCGGATTGATCATTTCCTGCGTCAGTTGATGCGCTTGAATCTTAGTCTCCTGCACACACAAAATATCCGGCTTTTCCACCTCCAAAAGGTCCAGAAACCCCTTTTTCATCACCGCGCGGATGCCGTTCACATTCCAGCAAATGATCTTCATATGGCGAGTTAATGTCAACAGGCGTATTGTAGCGAGTAACGCCACACCAATCTATGAAAAAAATGAAATACAACTGGCTTCCCGACTTCACTTACGGTGGAATCGATGGTGCGATCACCACTTTTGCAGTGGTGGCCGGCGTGGTGGGAGCTGAACTGTCCACTCCGGTTATTCTCATTTTAGGTTTTGCCAACCTCTTTGCCGACGGATTTTCCATGGCGGTGGGTAAATATTCCAGCGATAAAGCCGAACTCGACCGCATCCACGCGATTAAAACCGATGAGATTCAGTCTATTCTAGAAAAACCCAAGGAAGAACGCGAAGAAGTGCGTGAAATCTTCCGAAAGTTCGGATTTAAAGGAGAAAATCTCAAGCGAGCGGAGGCCGTGATCACCAGCAATCCAAAAATGTGGGTAAAGCTCATGCTCAACCATGAATTCAATGTGATTGAAGAGAACGTGAACCCGGTAAAAGGCGCCTTTTTCACCTTTCTGGCCTTTCTTCTGGTGGGGCTGATCCCACTGCTGGGCTACACCGCTCAAAGCTTCATGGGCTGGGACGAGAAAAACCTTTTCACTGGGACCTGCGTCGCAACCTTGCTGGCCCTCTTTTTTGTGGGCACCGTTAAAAGTCGCTTCAGTGCGCGGAGTTGGATCCTTACAGGTTTGGAGACAGCATTAATAGGGGGCTTCGCAGCCGCCATCGCATTCGTTGTAGGAGACGTTCTGGGAAAACTATTTGGCGTTAACTAACGCTTTCGTTCCCCCCTTCTTAACTGGCTTAGCCTTGTGCTCAGTTCGTTTGCGAAGGCTAGGACTGTACTTCATTTTAGTCATGTCCTTCACTTTCTCACGCTGCGCCCAACCTGATCCATTGATCATTTTGGTTTCTTGGCAGATCCACACGTACGGAATTGATTTACCTTTTGCCATATATTTTTAGTCGAAAGCTGGAGGAGTATAAAACGACTTTATGAGAACTGCAAGCTTATTTTTCATTGCGTCCACCAAAGAAATCAGTAAACTGGCCCATGTGCCGCAGTAGCTCAGTGGTAGAGCAGTGGATTGAAAATCCACGTGTCGGTGGTTCAATCCCGCCCTGCGGCACCACTTTCTCTTCAAGGGAGGGGTATTGACCTATTCCAATTTTATGCTAAAGTTGGTTCTTCTAAATTAAAACGTATGGCACCTCATCAAGATTTTGTGACGCTGGAATACATAGAAAATGTTGCAGGCGATGGGGATCTGCTCGATTTTGATAAACCTATTATTGAACCGAAACCAGAAGAAGTTACGGTTTTTATTGATGATTTGTATGCTGCTTTAGCAGAAGTAGAGTCAGGGAAACGCCAGGTAGAATTCTCCTTGGAAGCAAGAGGCGATAATTATTTTATTAAACCAGGTTTGAAAGCAGGCCATCCTTTCACTTTACCAAGAGACCCAGATCTTTTCGCGTCTGCCATCACTACATGGGAAAAGGATGGAGTGGCACGGGCCTTCAAGCTAGGAGTATTTGATGAACTCTGCCCACCTATGCCTGCCGAGGAGGAAGAGGCGTAAATTGCTCCAAACAAATGTCCTCACGAGCCACGCCCTTGGAATCCAAGAGATCTTTCACGCTTTTTACCATATCGCCGTTTCCACAAATATAAACCGTGGAATTCTCAAAACTCAGTGTGTCTAAATGCTCCGTCACGCGGCCGGTGTCGCCGGTCCAGCCTTCCGTTGGCTGAGACAAAGTGATCACTGCGCGGAAATTCGGATGCGCAGCCTCCCACGCCCGCAGTTCGTCTACATAAAACAAATCCTCTTGATGCCGAACCCCAAAGTACAGCGTGATATTTTGCGTCGCGCCGGCCTTGAACCAAGTGGGAAGCATGCTCATAAAAGGAGCGAGTCCCGTTCCGGTGGCCACCAAAATAGCGTCTTTGCCGTTGTCTTTTATAACAAAATGTCCAAACGGAGCCATAAAACCCGCCTCGTCGCCCACGTTCATTTTCCGCAAATATTCAGACCCGATTCCGCCTTCCAAAAGCTTCACACACAGCGAGAAAAACTCCTTATTGGTAGGTTCGCTTTCAATGGAATACGAGCGCGTCATCTTGCGTTCCGGCGTGGGAACTTCGAGCATAAAAAACTGCCCGGCCAAAAAATCCAAATCCTCGGGATACGTGAAGTCGAACTGGAAAACATCGTGATTGAGCGCGGTGATTTTAACTAGCTTTGAAGTGAATTTTTTCATTTAAGCTTTTCAATAACGCCGGTTGCCAGCGTTTTATTAGGAATAATGAGAATGGTTTTCTTTGCCGTTTCCACAATGGTGCTGCGGAAGCCAATCTTGAGAACTTTTCCTTCGTCGTAACCTGTTATTCGAATGGTGTCGCCGACCACAAAAGCTTTATCGGTGAGCAAAGTGAGCGAGCTGAAAAAGCTTTCCAGCGTGCTTTGAAGTCCCAGCGCCAGGGCGAGTCCTCCGATTCCCAGCCCCGCAATAATGGAACTGATGTCGAAACCCAAATTGCTCAAAATGAGCAGTGTCGCAAAAACCCAGATCAAAATCCGGCGGAAAGGCTTGAGAAAAGGGAATTTTTTAAAGCGAATGAAACGGTTGGCCAGCACGGCCACCGTGAGCACCACTAAAATGAAAACCCCGCGGCTTAGGTAAAACGACAAAGGCTGCATGAGGCCGTAACTTTCAAAAGGGATCATTGTGAAGTCCATGGTTTTAATTTAGCATAGCTCCGATGGACTCCCAACGGATTATTAAGCTCAACCCCGAAAGTTTTATTCTGCTTGTGAAGCAGCTTCGGCATTTTCACGATGACGCCGATCTGTTTGAAGTGGATTTGGACAATATGCGAGTGAAAGGCGACCTGCGCGTGATTCAAAATTCTTTTGATAAACCCATCATTGGCTGCACCAAAACCCTGGATATGGCCAAGCGCGCCGCCAAGGCCACGCTGCCTTTTGTACGCATCCCCAAGGACTTGGTGCTGGACGACGAGTTCAAAACCCTGGTGAAAAACAAAGGGACCACGCTGCTATTTTTCTAAACTGTCATTCAACGCTGACGACAGTCGTTAGTGGACAGAATGGCTCTTTTCCTGTGAGATAAGGCCTTAGCAACCATTCATATGCCCTCAATACTCAAACTTTCCAGTGACGGTGAAACCTTCCATCAGCAGGATTGTGCCCGGTTCAGCGTTCAAGCACCTTTTCACCGTTGGTCAGATCAAGGCTTGGCTGAAATCGGCCAGATCGAAATTCACCAATACGAGGAATTAGTTCGTATAGAAGTAGCCACATTGATTGAAAATCTCCAAGCAATGGACGCGCAATTGCGAGCGGGTGTTGGGTTAGAACGGAAACTAAGAAAACGAAACCTACCGCTTCCTGGAAAAAGTATTCAAAGCAGTCTTTTTATTGGCAGACCTTTCGAGCCTGAGGATCCGGCTGATCGTAGGCTGCGGGTTCACAGCGGATGGAGGGGGCCCGGCTCATGTGATTTTTTCCTCCCCTTGGGAAAGGTGCCGCTACTCCGTGCAGCTTCTGAAGGATGGATCCGACGTAAAGACCTCATTTTTATTGTGGATCGTCTTGGTATTGAGAATCTGGCTGCTCTTGAGTAGACTGAGCGCACTTTCTCAACCATGAATCTACAAATCGCTATTGTCGGGCTGCCCAATGTGGGAAAATCTACTTTGTTCAATGCGCTCACCCGCAGCCAATCGGCGCAGGCCGCGAACTATCCGTTCTGTACCATCGACCCCAATGTGGGTGTGGTGGAAGTGCCGGATGACCGCCTCGGCGCGCTCCAAGAAGTGACGCAAACCAAAAAAGTGATCCCTGCGATTGTGGAATTTGTGGACGTGGCCGGGCTTGTGAAAGGCGCGAGCCAGGGGGAAGGACTCGGGAATCAATTCCTTTCTCACATCCGTGAATGCAACGCCATCGCGCAAGTGGTGCGTTATTTTAAAGATGGAAACGTGATCCATGTGCACGACAATGTGGACCCGAAACGTGACCGCGAAATCATTGAATCCGAACTCATTTTGGCGGACCTTCAAACACTGGAAAAACGCATGGCCAAATCCCTTGGCGAAACCCGCAGCGGAAACAAAGAAAAAATTGCTTACCACGCGATTTTGGAACGCATCAAATTGGCACTCGAAACCGGAAAACTCGCCATTCAAGTGGAGCTCACCGACGAAGAAAAACTCCTCATCCAAGACCTGCACCTCATCACCATGAAGCCCCTGATGTACATTGTGAACGTGGGGGAGGAAGAACTCGCGACCATTCAAGAAAGTGAACTGCGCAGCGCCCTTGACCTGCCAGCCGAAGCCAAAGTGATTCCCATTTCCGCGAAAGTGGAAGCGGACCTTGTGAGCTTCAGCCCAGAAGAAGCGCAGAGTTACCTCGCAGACCTTGGACTCAAAGAAACCGGTCTTCGACGACTCATTCGTGATGCTTACGATTTGCTCGGCCTCCAAACCTACCTCACGGCGGGCGAACAAGAAGTGCGAGCGTGGACTATTAAAAAAGGCTCCACGGCGCCGCAAGCGGCCGGAGTCATTCACACGGATTTTGAAAAAGGCTTCATCCGCGCGGAAGTTATAAATTGGCAAGACTTTGTGGACTGCAACGGCGAAGTGAAGGCGCGCGAAAAAGGTCTCATGCGCTTAGAGGGCAAGGAGTACATTGTGCGCGACGGCGACGTTATGCACTTTCGCTTTTCGTCGTAACCGGCTCACTTTGCAGACGCAGCACGCTGAACACGCCGTCGACTTTTCGTATGGCCCGCATGGCGACTTCGTATTGAGCGAAATCGATAATTTCGATTACAAATCCGATGCGCGCCACATTGGGTTGGAGGCGCGGCATAGACTGCACCATCACAATGTTCACGCCCACATTTGCGAGCTCGTTGCAGAGGTCGCGCAGCAGTCCAATGCGGTTTGCACCCTCAATGTTAACAGATATGTGATGCACTTTTTCAGGATTGGGTGCCTTGAGTTTTCTTCGTGGAATACGGTCATAAAGCCCCGCATCCACCGGCGCGCGTTCTTCGCCAAACAATTCTTTATCGGTGAACAAAATGTGAATCAGGTCATGGACATTCACCGTGCCGTTTCCAATTTCGTACAAAAGATCCTCCCACCCTTCCATTTCAAAATGTTCCAGCGCCATGATTTTTTGTAAGCTCGTGAGGGAGGCTGCGCCGGGGAAGCCAAGGTCGAGAATTTTTTGATCGAGCAGTCCCTCCGCCTGGTGCATAACCGTGGTGCGGTCACGTTCTTTAAGGAACTCACGAATGCGGGTTCGCGCCAAGTTGGTGTGCACATTGTCGAGCCATTCCAATTGAGGACCATCGGACTCTTCAGACGTTTTCACCATCACGACATCACCGCTTTTTAGTTGCGTGATGATGGGAAAAATCTTCCCGTTGATGTCGGCTGAAACCGCGAGCATGCCCACGTCGCTGTGGATTTGATACGCAAAGTCGAGCACGCTGGAACCCAGTGGCAAGTCGATCACATCTCCTTTGGGTGTGAACACAAAAATCCGGTCTTCAAAAATATCCAGCTTCAAATGTTCAAGGAACTGTTTGTTGCTGGATATATTCCGTTGCAGATCTAAAATTTGTTTCACCCACTCATATTTCTTCTTAAATTTTTTCTGCATTTGCGCCTGCTTTTTGCGCGCCTTGGCGTAAAAATAATGTGCCGCGATTCCATATTCGTTCTCCAAATGCATGTCCTCCGTGCGGATTTGAAATTCCGTGATCACGCCATCCACGCCAAACACCGTGGTGTGAATGCTTTGATAACCGTTGGACTTGGGAATCGCAATGTAATCCTTGAGTCGCCCAATTTTTGGCGTGAAATTTTGATGCAAAATTCCGAGCACCTGGTAGCAACCGCCAATGTCCTCGGTCAGCACACGGATTCCCAGCAAATCATAAATTTCGTGAAAACTCTTTCCGCTGCGAAGCATCTTTCTATAAATGCTGTAGAGATTTTTTTGGCGTCCTTTTATTTCGAAGTTTTTTATTTTTTTACTCTTGAGCAGGGTCTCCACTTTCTTGATGGTTTTCTTCAGAACATTTTGTTTTTGTAGGATCGAGCTGCTCACCAGTTGCGCAATTTCTTCATATTCCTTGGGCGCCAAAACGTGAAAACACCAATCCTCGAGCTGATTTTTGAGCTCCCATATACCCAGCAAATTCGCAATCGGCACAAAGATTTCCAAGGTTTCACGGGCGATGCGTTCGCGCTTCTGGGGATTCGGAATGGCGTCGATGGTTTGCATATTGTGCAGACGGTCTGCCAGCTTGATCAAAATAATGCGCGGGTCCTTGGCCGAGTGCAAAAACAGTTTTTTCAAAGATTCAATCTGCCGCTCTTCCATGTCGTTTCGGTAATGCACCTTCGAAAGTTTCGTAATTCCATCCACCAGAAATTCCACCTTGGCTCCGAACTCGTTTTCAATGTCTTCTAAAGTGTACGTGGTGTCCTCCGGCACATCGTGGAGTAGACACGCAATCAAGGTGTCCTCATCCACATGCAAATCGGTCAAAATCAACGCTGCCGTAACCGGATGCGTGATATAAGGCGCACCGTCTTTTCGGGTTTGTCCTTCGTGTGCGGTTTTGGCAAATTCATACGCCCGCGTCACTCTTTCTTCATTGAGTTGGGGAAGATATTTCTTGGCGGCAGTGAGAACGGGTTTGATCATGGCAGTTGACTAGTCTAATATCTCATTTTATATTGACCAAGCTCTCAGAGCAAGAATTTTATGAAGACAAAAGACAAAGTCCCTCGCGGGGGAAAGGTATTGGTGGGTATGTCTGGGGGGCTCGATTCTTCCGTGACCGCTGCCTTGCTCAAAGAGCAGGGCTACGACTGCGTGGGCGTCTACATGAATCTGTGGGCGGATCCCACCGTTTTTGATCTGGAAGACCGCAAAAAATTCCCCCAAAACAAGTGCTGCTCCATCGGCTCGCTGATGTTTGCGCGCAGCATCTGCCAAAAACTCGGCATGCCTTTTTACAGCATCAACTTTGAAGATGTGTTTAAAGAAAACGTAGTGGACTTTTTCTTGGAAGGTTTCAAGGAAGGCGAAACCCCCAATCCGTGCGTGCGTTGCAACAAAACGGTTAAATTCGGAATTCTATTCAAGAAAATGGAAGAACTCGGCTGCGACTTTTTAGCCACCGGCCATTATGCAGACCTGCTAGAAAAAGACGGGCTCGTGGAACTCCACCGCGGCAAGGACACCGCCAAAGACCAAACCTACTT
This sequence comes from uncultured Candidatus Peribacteria bacterium, assembly GCA_965230905.1. GTDB lineage: Bacteria > Patescibacteriota > Gracilibacteria > UBA1369 > 2-02-FULL-48-14 > 2-02-FULL-48-14. The sequence continues at coordinate 89,442 of OZ246396.1, read as the reverse complement.
TTTGTACAACCTCAGCCAAGACAAACTACAGAAAATTAAATTCCCCCTCGGCAAATACACCAAGCCCGAGGTGCGCGAAATCGCCAAACGTTTTGGGCTCACCGAACTCGAAGACAAACGCGAAAGCCAGGGCGTCTGCTTTTACCCCGAAAAAACCTACTTTGAATTTTTAAAACGCTACCTCAAACCCGGCGAAGATTTTAAGGCCGGCACCATTGAAACCACCGATGGAAAAGTGGTCGGCGAGCACACCGGTCTGCCTTTTTATACCGTTGGTCAGCGTAAAGGAATTGGCGTGGGCGGCGGCCCCGCGCTCTATGTAAATAAAATGGACAAAATACGCAACGTGCTGATTGTTGGGAATGAGGAAGAACTCCAAATCCACGAAATTCCGGTGCGCGAACTCAACTTCCTTTCCGGCACCGCGCCGGCGGAAGACGAAATCCTATCTGCTCGCGTGCGTAGCCAAGGCTCGTTCACGGACGCACGCCTCTACCAAACTCCCGACGGTTTCAAAATCAGCTTCCTCACGCCCGAAACGGGCCTCATGCCCGGCCAATCCGTTGTGCTCTACCGCGGAACTGAGCTTGTCGGGGGAGGAATTATGTCCTAAGATAAGTTCTTTTATTAGAACCCATTGAATAAGACGATCCTTTTTATTGAAAGTTATGAACCCTTGGCGGAGTTATTTGCCGATGAGTTGCCTGATTACTTCAAAGACCAGGATCTGGAATGGGACACAGGGGTGCACCGATCGATGGCAGCCTTAAGGTACCTCATTGCGGATGAGCTTTTGAAACCGGCATGCATAGTGGTGCATTGTGAAGAAAATCCGGTTCACGAGTTAAATGATCTTAAAATAAAGCATCAGCTCACCACGCCTATTGTAATTTTAACAACCATGAGCCCAAAGAGTTTAATCAGTTCTACGGTGGAAGGAGAGTTGGCAGGGGAAAACATTCATTTTCTGGGAATGCCTTTTCATATAAAAGACCTCGTAGCAAAAATTAAGGAACTAGTGGCAGATTCCATGCCCGTGCAATCTGAGCCATAAACCTGGAAAAAAGCCCTCAATTCTGGTATAATGAGTTGATGAATTCACGTAAGGCACCCTTCTCGTCGCTCGTGTCCCGCCTGGCCTTCCAGGTAGACCGTAAAATTCTTGCTTTGGAAGAAGAGTCTTACCTGCGTCTGGACCTCTCCGCGCATGAAGCCGCTTTGCTCCAATTGCCGGCCTTTTCTCGTTTCGGCGGAGTAAAACGTTTTGCCGCCACGGCCGCAGTGATTTACCTGATTCTCTTCAGCCTCACCAACGCGCCCGCTTACACAAAAATCATTTCCGCCAGCATTCAACACGCTCAATTGGAACAGGAAGCGAACTTAACGCCGCTTCACCTCGCCAGCCTACAAACCGACCCTTGGACCGGCGCCGCTATTCCTGAAAAAGCTCCCGAAGAAGCCCTGGCTCTACTCCCAGCCGCTCCCATGCAGGATCAACTCCTGGGCCTCAGCTTACTGCCCACCACCTACGACGACCGCATCCGCGTGCCCTCGCTTAAGATCAACGCTCAAGTGGTGGAACCTCAACTCGGCCTCGACTCCTTGCAAGCCAAGGACTGGAACACTTTGGAAAAACAGATACAAAGCAGCCTCTTGAGTGGAGTGGTGCACTACCCTGGAACCGCCGAACCCGGAAAGATTGGAAACGCCTTCTACACCGGTCACAGCTCCAACGTGCTCTGGGAGCCCAGTCTCTACAACACCGTGTTCGCCCTGCTGCCCGATATTGAGGTGGGCGCCGACATCTACATCACTAACAACCAAAAGGAATACCACTACCGCGTGACCTCTAAAAAGGAAGTCAGCCCCAGCGATGTGAGCATCTTGAAACAAGGCGCCGCCAAAACGCTCACCCTCATGACCTGCACGCCGGTGGGCACCGCTTTAAAACGCCTGGTGGTTACGGCTGAGTTGGTGAAAAACTGAAATTCTAAACAGAAATACAGAAGCCTGTCTTGGTTCGATTCAGCGGGAGCCTTTATGCTGAATCTCTCCAAGCAGCCTTCTTCTGTTTAGAATTTCAGTTTCCCTTTCCGTGGTTCTCTGGGCGGATTTATGAAACATAAACTAAAAGGAAGAAAGGACGAGGATCATGATCCGAGTGCTTTCGCTCCCGTTGAAGAAATCCACCCAGAGAACTAAACAGGGGAAGGGAAACGTGATTTCCTAGGCTTGGGGAGCAGCCGGAGGAGGCGTGCTAGTGTCATCCAGATTCTTCAAAATGTCTTCTTCAGCCTTGGCTTCCACCGCTTCGTGGCTGGCTTCTTCAGCCTTAAGCGCCTGGCGATCTTGTTTCTGTTGGAACACATTCCATTCCTCCAAATGTTTTTTGTTGAGCTTACCAAGTTCATCTTGGTACTGCGTGTCGAGTTTAGACAACTGGTTGGCCTCTTCTTCCAAAATGGTCTTCAGGCGGGTGACTTGGTCCGCGGTCATGATCGGCAAAATCTGGAACCAATATTCGCGTTCCTCGTCCGACATGGATTCAGTTTTCTTAATCAAAGCCACCAATTCTGGGTACTTCGCCAAAACTGCTGCAGGGATCTTGAACTTATCATCCTTAGCGCCGCTTTGCGCAGCAGCAGCCCCTGCTTGAGGGTCTTGTGGAGTTCCGGCAATGGGCGTGACTGGATCCATAACGTGACAATTATAAGTGCTTTTGACTAAAGTTTAAAGCGTTAATTTGTAGCAGGAGTATTGTTGTCGGCCAAAGCTTTAAGGACCGCATCAACTTCTTTTTTGTCAGCTGCGTAGGCAGGAGTGCTCTTCTGAAGTTCAATCAACGCTTTGTAGCTCATGCCACAGAAATCCTGATAAGATTTGAAGAATGCCTCGCATAGCTTTTGAACGTCTGCTTTGATGCTTGGGGACAATCCTTCAGGCGTGCCGAGCTCTGCGGTGGCCTTTGCAATAAGGTCTTCAGGGACCGTGGTTTCCGGCAAACCTAGACTTTTCATGAGCTCATTGTTTGCAGCAAATATCTCGGTCACCCCTTTAAAGGTATCGGGTGTCTTAATACTGTCCGCAAGCATTTTCCCAATCTCGCTAGCCGGAAGCGTCCCTTGGGCGATCGCTTCAGTAAGCGTGGCGTCAATGCTACTAAAATGGGATTCGAGAGTAGATCCAGCGGCTTTGAAAACATTTTTTACTGGAGTGCTGTCATTGAAGTTATTTTTTTCAACTACATCCACCCAGTTGATGTCCTCCTCAGTGGCCTCGGTAGATTCTGTTGCAGCCACTGTAGGCGCCGGAGCAGGTTTTGGTTTCAACTTCTCCACAATTTCATCCGCGTTTTTATTGATGTGGTCTTTCACAAGAGTTCCGCCCCTAGCCCCGGTTGATTCCAAAGCATCCACAAAGGCCTTGAATTTGAGCTTGTCTGGATCTGTGGTGTCCGCCGGAATGCCTGCTGCACGGTCTTGAAGTTCACTGAATTTGGTGTCGTCTTTGAGCAAATCCATTTCTTTGGTCCACCCGTCTTTACCAAACGCCACTTCATAGACGTCTTGAACATCCTGACCGGAAAGATCAATTTTATCCCATTTGATGGAGTAGGTGATTTTCCCGTCATCTTCCTTTACTGGAGTCACCGTCATACCCAGGGTTTTTTGTTCTTCGGGCGTCAGACTTTGAGTCCACTCGGGATTTCCTCCAAAAAAGGTGAGGACCATGAGGCCCCAGCGCTTGGCTTCGAAGGTGACTTTCCCGACGGTGTCATCCTTTTTGGGTTTAGTATTCACAAGCGCAAGTGCCAACTTGTATGCAGCGTCATCGATCTTATTATGAATGATAACTTTCCGTTCAGCCTTCTTCTCCTCATCCGTTTTATTCTCACCCGTCTTTTTGTCGTCTTTCTTTTTGTCCGGATCAGTATTTTCAGCTTCCGCGGTTTCCTCGGCGGGAGAATCTGTGAAGAAGTCCAAGGATTTTTTTAAGATCTCGTCGGCAGCTGTGGAGGATTTTTGATGTTCGGCTTCGGTCATCGCTTCGGCTTTTTTACCCATAGCGATGCGGGCTGCAAAAATCTTTTCTTTATCCTCAAGGGTTCCTTGGAACTCTGCTTTCTCCAAGGCTGCTTCCACCACCGCGAGTTCTCCATTCAACGTAGCTTTCTCCGCATCCGTAGTGGCATTGGCAAGTTGATCGGTCAAACTTGTTTTCTGGGCCCGTAATTTTGTTATCTCCTCAATTTCCCCCTTGGTTTCAGCCGCCGCCGCTTTCATATCGCTCGCCACTTCCTTGTAGCGTTCATCGGTTTGTTCATCGGGTAGTGCCACGATTTTCTTCCTTTCTTCAGTCAGGCTGCCTTTTCTCTCATACAGACTTTCAAGTCTCTTCCTGTCTGGACTCTCTTTCTTTTCTTCTTCGGCGATTTTTTCCGTCACACGAAGCAGTGTACTGGTCAGTGATTTAAGGTAAAGATTCTTATCCAGGAGGCTGTCTTTCCGTTCTTCCTGTTTGTGAATATCCCGGATAAGGTCATCCGCCTCAATCAAAGTGGGGTCACGCAGGGTTTCTGCTCCATGGGTTTCCGGTGCTTCTGCTCCTTGAGTTTCAATCATGAACTAAATTATGAAAATATCACCGGCTTCTTCGGCGCGCTGCTTGGCGGCAAACAAAGATTCCACCAAACTTTTAACAATAGTGTTGGGTTCGCCATACAGTTTCATCAGGTCCACAATCTCGCGCACTTTCCCAATCATCAAAAGGGCGTTTTGGTCCGCTTTCCCTTGAAGTTCAGGCGTCAGTTTTTCGTAAACGGCGTTGTTGAGCAGGGAACTGGCGCTGTAGAGCTGAATGGTTCCGGCCTCCACCTTGGCGAGCAGATCGTTCAAAAAAACCTGGTCTTGGTCATCCCAAGTATCGGATTTTGGAGCTTGATTGAGCATGCTTTGAACCTCGGGCGCAATCGCTTGGTTGTCGGTAGCGGGGTCGTAGAGGGGGTTGAGGTCAGCCATACGTTTTAAATTAATCTGTATATTATAGCAGAAATTGGGTAAATTTACCAGGCGAACCCAAAGGGTTTGCTAAGCAAGAACGTGGCGTAGCCACAACCTTATTATGAACAGAGAAGACGCCCATAGTCGCATCGAACAACTCAAAAAGGAGATTCTCCAGAGGAATTATGAGTATTTTGTGCTCGATGAGTCGCACGTGTCGGAAGCGGTGCGGGATGCGCTCAAACGCGAGCTGGTGACTTTGGAGGCGGAATTTCCCGATTTGGTGACGCCCGATTCGCCCACGCAACGGGTGGGGAGCGCGCTGTCCGGCAAATTCCCAAAAGTGGCGCACAAAAGCCGAAAATGGAGCCTGGCGGACGTCTTTTCGGTGGAAGAATTGAAGGAATGGGAAGAGCGAGTTGAAAAAGCCGTGGGCGACTGCGAATTTGTGACCGAACTCAAGTTGGACGGACTCAACATCACTTTGTGGTACGAAGAGGGAAAATTGATCAAGGCGCTGACGCGCGGAAACGGGGGCGAAGGGGAGGACGTGACGCACAGCATCCGAACCATAAAAAATGTACCTTTGGCTTTGTTTGAAGCGGTGACTTTGGAAGTGAGTGGGGAAGTGATTTTGCCAAAAACGAGTTTCGAGAAAATGCGAGTGGAGGGCTTTGCGAACGCGCGAAACGCCGCTGCGGGAACCGTTCGGCAGCTGGACCCGGCCGTGGCCGCGGAGCGTGATTTGGAAATGTTTTGCTACGAACTGGGTGCGAACACCATGCCACCCATTGAAACTCAGTCGGGAATTTTGGAACGCATGAAGAAACTCGGACTTCCGGTGAACGCAAACTACGCGGTGCACCAATCTGCGCAGGCCAGCATCGCCTATTTGGAAAAATGGGCCAAGCATCGCGATGAACTGCCTTTTGAAATCGATGGCGTGGTCTTCAAAGTGAACGAAAAACGCAAACAAGATTTGATGGGCTACACCGCCAAAACCCCGCGCTTTGCCGTGGCATATAAATTTCCGGCCATGCAAACCACCACGGTGGTGGAAGGCATCACCATTCAAATCGGACGCACCGGCGCCGCCACACCCGTGGCTGAACTAAGGCCCGTTTTGGTTGCAGGTTCCACCGTTTCCCGCGCCACGCTCCACAACGAGGACGAAATCCTGCGCAAAGACATCCGTATTGGCGACACGGTTATTATTCAAAAAGCCGGCGACGTTATCCCGGAAGTGGTGGAAGTGCTGCAAAATCTGCGCCCCGCCGATTCGCAAGCCTATGAATTTCCCACGACCTGTCCCATGTGCAGCACCCTGCTCGTGAAACCCGAGGAAGAAGCCGTGCGCCGCTGCCCGAACCCCGAGTGCCCCGGACGTCAGCGCGAAAACTTTTTACACTTCGTGGGGCGGGGCGCGTTGGACATCGATGCCATCGGCGAAAAACTCGTCGACCAGCTCATCGAATTCGGCTTCGTAAAAGACATTGCCGACTACTTCACTCTCAGCAAAGAACAGCTCCTCGAATTGCCGCTTTTCAAAGATAAAAAAGCCCAAAATGTTCTCGATTCCATTGAGGCTCACCGCGTCACTTCCGTGCAGCGTTTCCTCTACGGCCTCGGCATCCGTTTTGTAGGCGAGCAAGTGGCGAAACTTTTGGCGGAATTCCTGGGCGCAAAATCAGACGCGCCGTCGCCAACATCGCTCACCATTCTTGAACTTTTAAAATCTTCCACGCAAGAAGAACTCGAAGGCATTGAGGGCTTTGGCGAGCGCATCGCAGCCAGCGTCTATGAATGGATTCAAGTTCCCGTGCACCAGGAGCTTTTGAAAAAACTTCACACGGTTGGCCTGCAACTCACCTGGCCCGCAAAAAAAGAAGTGGTGGAAGGAATCGCCGGCAAAACTTTTGTGATCACCGGCACTCTGACCCGTCCACGTGAAGAATTCAAAACCATGATCGAGCGCTCCGGCGGCCATGTGAGCGGCTCCGTTAGCAAAAAAACCGACTACGTTTTAGCGGGTGAGGAGGCCGGCAGCAAGCTCGACAAGGCAAATGAACTCGGCGTAAAAGCGCTGAGCGAGGAGGAGTTTATGGAGTTGTTTTAGCCATAGCCTTCTTCACCTCCGCAACCAGCTTAAACGAGCCGCAAAAAACCACCAGTTGAGGCCCCGTCGCCCCACGCAACTGCTCAAAAATCTCCGCCACCGTTTTTTCATTCAGCTCGTCTGGTTTTGTGCCAGCGCGGTCATCATGAATCGGAACCCACACGGTTCGTGCACGGGGGAAAAGTTCCCATAAATCGCTGCGCTTGTCTTTTAAAATGTGAATGCCAAAATAGGGCTCGGTGAATCCGTGCTTCCACACAAATTCATTCACGCGTTCCAAAAAATATTCAATACTGTCGTAGGTGTGCGCGCCCTCCAAAATCAAAGTGTGAACGCCAAACGGCAGCACTTCAAAGCGTCCAGGAATCACCAAATTCACCAACTCTTCCTGACTCACGGAGTCGATGCTCATGCCCATTAAATCCGCCGCCATCACGGCAAGTCCAGCACTTTCCGGATGGTGGTTTCCCAGATCATACGCGCCCGCAATCATCGCTTCATAACCCTCCGCTCGAATCGTATCCAAAACTTCTTCGGCCTGCGTGGGCACGGTGATCAGAGGCACCTCCGGCCGGCAAATGCCCAGCTTGTTTTTCGTGATCTCCTCCAAAGTCGCGCCTAAAACTTCCGTGTGCTCTAGCTCCACGTGCGTGAGCAGCGTCATCAATTTGGTCTCCACAATATTCGTCGCATCATTGAGTCCGCCCCAGCCACATTCAAGCACTACAAATTGACAATTATTTTCTTGAAAATAGAGCAGGGCCGCGAGCGTTTGTTCTTCAAAAGGCGAAAGCTCGGGATTGATGTCGCGGATACGTTCAAACAAATGCTGCAAATCCAAAGTCTTGATGCGCACGCCATCTATCGTGATCATTTCTTCCACGCCCAAAATCGGCGGTGACGTAAAAAGTCCCACTTTTTTTCCGTGGAGTTGAATTATTTTTGCAAGCAAAGTAGCGGTGGTGCCTTTGCCTTTTGAACCCGCAATGTGAATCACGGACGCATCGAGACCGCCGAGGGCTTTGTGGATTTGTTTGAGATGGTCGATCATAAAGCTATAGTGGCTCCTCCACAGTATCCCAGCCGATATCCGTGCTGTCCACCACTGCGGCGGCAGGTGCCGCCTGCTCCTGAACGGCCACACTAGTGGCCATCGGCGCCGACAAAATTTCCTCCAGAACAAAGTGAATCTTAGTGTCCTGCGCGAGCACTTTCTTAAACGCATTTTCAATTTCAGCCAAAGCTTCTGGCCCCTCAACTTTACTCAGATGAAAGCGCGTAGAGAAAACAAAAGTGAGGTGTTCGCCCTGCACGTCCTTGAGCTGCCCGGTTTTAAAAGACGAGCGCGTCATGGGTGTAGAAATCGCCGCGAGCACGGCCGGCAATTGCGCACGAACCGCGTCCATATGCACTCCACCCGCCAGTCCCTCGGGGCGTTTGCTGGGTATGGGCTGAACCAAAGGCGCCGTCGTTTTAACTGCCACACTCGCCGGAGCCGCTGTCGAAACCGCCGTAGGGACACTCTCCACCTCCTTCGCTTGAGTCGCCCGCAAAACCGCCACCTCCAAAGGCAGCGTAGCGATGCTGGCGCGTTTGAGTTTCATCCACGCATCGTCAAAAAGTTCTGCCCAATCGAGCAATTTTGGAATCACCGCATTCTTTTTTTCCTTCACCGCTGCATGCAATTTCCCGCGCAAGTACGAAAGAAAACTCGTGGTGAATTGTTGAAGGTCGGCACCTTCTTGATACAGCTGTTCGATCACTTTCAGGCCCTTTTCGCCGTCCGCACTTCCCAAAGCCGCGAACAATTCTTCGCACGATTGATGACTCGTGAGGCCCAGCTTATCTCGCACCCGCGCTTCCGTTAAAACCTCGGTGGCAAACTGCTCAAACAAAGAAATCGCGTCACGCATTCCACCCTCCGCATGCTTGGCCAAAAGCTCCAAAGCCATCGGCTCAAATTCAATTTTTTCTTTCTTCGCAATGTACTCCAAACGCTCCATAATTTCGCGGTCCGAAATACGTTTGAAGTCGTAACGTTGGCAACGCGACAAAATGGTTTCCGGAATCTTATGCAGCTCCGTGGTCGCGAGAATAAAATAAACGTGCGACGGTGGTTCTTCCAGGCTCTTCAAAAGCGCATTGAACGCCTCTTTGGTGAGCATGTGAACTTCATCAATTATATAAACTTTTGAAGCCGCGCGCGTCGGTGCAAAACGAATCTTTTCACGCAAATCACGAATCTCATCAATCCCACGATTCGACGCCGCATCGATCTCCACCAAATCCACCAATTCCCCCTTCGCGTTGATTTTACAGATTTCACACTCGCCACACGCCTCACCGGTCTCCAGTCGCTTTTCACATTGAATAGCCTTAGCAATCAGGCGTGCCGTAGTGGTTTTCCCGGTTCCACGTGGCCCCGAAAACAGGTACGCGTGCACCAGTTTGTTCTGTTTCAACGCTTCAAGCAGCGTGGTTTGAATGCTGCTCTGACCCTTGAGGTCATCGAAACTTTGCGGTCGATATTTGCGGTACAGAGCCATAAAACTTACTTAGGAAGGCAATAATACCCTAAAGGCAGGCTGGGGCAAGACCGCTTGTCTTTCAAACTCAAAACCCTGTAAAACATGGAGGTCTAACTCTCTAAAAACACTCATGGAAAAAACTAGCTCCCCCTTACCAGAAGGCCGTCTCTCCATCGTGACCGGACTTTCTCCCGAAAACGCCCGACAGTTGGAACGATTCAGTCCAAGCACCTATGCCTTCGGTGATCTTGCAATCGATGTCAGCCACCTCGACCCAAAGCCTGAAACTTCAAGCTCTTCTCCCGCTAGCCACTTGCCTAAAGCTTAAATAATGGTATAATTGAGGTAGTTATTCGTACAAGTTGTGACAAAATCAACCGAAACCAACTCAGATCATTTCAACGGCTCTCCTGATAGTGCTGGCGAACCTGCAGCAGCTTTTGAACGAGGGAGGCCAGAAAATCTTGCTCTCCAGGCACTGCTAGCCTCCTTTGAAGGCCAAACGCAGCTTTCCCCCGAAGATCTTCAGACGATCTCAACGCTCCAAGCCAATTTTGAAGCCAAAGAAGCTAAACTTCAAACCGGGATCAAGTGGGCCGAAGTCGAAGCTAAGCTCAAAAAATCTCCTGAGAAACTCACCATCCTGGGTCGCCTCATCGAGCACGGAGAGCTCACGGTGACCGCCAAACTCTCAAACGGCAATTTCCGTTTCGATGACCTTTCCGCCGAGGCACCAATTGCTCACCGTAATGTCAATTTTTATGAGGCTGAAGTCCTTGCCGCTCAACTCGGTGCCGAACTCATGGAGCCTTCGGTCTATGACACGTTCAGATCCAAAGGGATTATGCTCGACGAACACACTTTCAGCTGGCTTCGAACCACCAAAAAAGTTCCAAAAACTAGATACGCGAAGTATGGGCACCTTGGCTTTTCCCGCAACGCTCATGCGTTCGATCACAGTCTGGCTTATGGATTCCGCTGCTCGCTAGAGGTCTAGAGTTAAAGTAAGGCCTTATCGATGACCGCCTTCATGGCTTTTTGAAAAGCTTTTTCTGAGAACTTGTGCGCGTGCTTCGCGATTTTTTCGGCGTCGTATTCTTTTTCGTTGATGAGCAACTGGGTGAGGCCGGCTTCCAAACTCTCCACCGTTTGTTCTTCAAAAAACTGTCCCGTCACGCCCTCTATCATAGTCTCCGTGAGCCCGCCTTTGCGCAAAGCCAGCACGGGTTTTCCGCAGGCCATGGCTTCCACCGGCGCGATTCCAAAATCTTCTTCCCCGGGGAAAATAAAGGCACGACAATTTTCCATGTACTGCTTCACATCCTCGTCCGATTTGTAACCCAAAAAGTCGATGTGCGGGCCAGCCATTCGTCGCAGACGGGTTTCATCATTTCCTTGCCCAATAATCACCAGGCGTTTGCCAAGTTTATTGAAGACTTCAATGGCCAAATCGATGCGCTTGTACGGCGTCAAAGTAGACACGATCAAAAAGTAACCCTCGTGCTTCGCATGCGGCGTAAACCTTTCCACATCTACGGGCGGATAAATGATCTCCGACTCCTGATGGTAGTATTTACGAATGCGTCCCTGCACCGTCTTGGAATTGGCGAGCGGAATGTCCACTCGGTCAGCCGCAAGATAGTCCCAAATGCGCACTTTGTGCAGCATGCGGCTCGCAATCATTTCGCCAATCAATCCAAGTTTTTGGTCACGCAAATATTGATGTGTGTAATCCCAGGCATAGCGCATGGGCGAGTGGTAGTAACAAATGTGCGTCGTCTCCAAATTCGTCACCACGCCGTGCGCGTAGGCACTCGAACTGCTGAGCACCACGTCGTAGCCACTGAGGTCAAAATCTTCCACAGCGCCGGGCATAAAAGGGAACATCATTTTGTGCATGCCGGGAATGAAGCGTGGCCATTTTTGCAGCCGTGACGTGATCACCCGTTCGCGCGGAAAAACCTCGCCAACTTTCGCCTCGTCATACAAAAGCGTATAAACCGGCGCTTCCGGATACATATCCATCAGCGACTTGAGCACCCGTTCGGCGCCCCCGAGTCGGAGCAAGAAATCGTGAACAAAAGCTATTTTCATTTCTTGGAGTTTAACGAAGATTCCCTAAATTCAAAAGCCAGAACGGCCGCGGCCTTTTCCCACGAGAATTTTTTAAGTTGCACCGCTGCCTTCAAACTCAAATCAGCTCGTAACTTTTCATCCTCCAAAATCCGCATCATCTGCTCTGCAAAATCTTTCGCATAGCCCGGGTCCGCAAACAGCGCGGCATCGCCCGCCACCTCGCGCAGGGGAGGAATATCGGATGCAATCACCAAGCAGCCGGCTTCAAAAGCTTGCAGCACCGGCAGGCCAAAGCCTTCCTCGCGTGACGGAAAAATAAAACACGTCGCGGAATGAAACAGGCACGACGCCTCCACTTCGGAAATGTAACCCGGCGTCACTACACTTTCGCGCAAATTCTCCTTCTCAATCCGTGCCGCAATTTCCTCAAAACCATGTCCGTTCATCCCCGCCAACACGAGCCGTCCTTTCGAATACATTTTTTGTACAATGGACCACGCTTCCACCAAAGTTAACAGGTTCTTTTTGCTTTCCAATCGGCCAATAAAGAAGAAGAGCGGCTCTTTTTGTGAAAGGCCGTGTTTCTTATAAAAGTTCTTCACCTGCACCGCCGAAACCGCCGGCAGCGGAGTAACACCATGCGGGATCACCACAATTTTTTCCGCATCCGCCCCATAAATCGAAAGCAAATCCACCTTCACCGATTCCGTGGGCACAATCACTTTTGCCGCCCGCCGCCAAGCTCGTCGAGTGCTCCAACGCAAATATTTTCGCTTCAGCCATCCATACGACTCGGGAATTTTTTCATACGCAATATCGTGCACGGTTACAAAGCTCGCCCGCGGTGCAAAAAACGGCAGCACGTGCGCGGGCACAAACAAAATATCCGGTTTATGCCACAGCATTTCCCAGCTCAGTCTCAGCAATGTCCACAGCCGCTTCGCCCGAATTCGCTTCTGAAGCTTTCGCGGAAATCTCGCTATCCACTCCGGCGTATACAGCCGCACGTCAAAATCGCCGACTTCCTCCAAAAGAGCTGAAATAATTTCATTGCTGTACTGTTCCACCCCCGTGGGTTTTCCCCGCGTGCTGCGTGACGCATCAATTCCGAGCAAGAGTCTTTTTTTCACGATCGGCCAAGGTTAATGCGAATACCTGGCTTGCCCCCGCCGCCCGCAGTGCTTCCGCACACGCCAGCAGGGTGGAGCCGGTGGTAACTATATCATCCACCAGAACGATTGAACATCCATCGGCGAAGACCTGTGCCCCAGAGGGTACGAGTCTGCCCCTGTCTGTTAAATCCGCCACAAACGCTCCCTCCATATTTTCTTCTCTACTTTTCCGATCCACCAATCGCGCCTGCGAACCCGTGTCTTTCACGCGCTTAACCAGCCGCGCCACCGGCATCCCCATACTTTTCCCCAGCCACTTCGCCAGCAGTTCCGCTTGATTGTATCCTCGCTCCAGCTCGCGCGCCTTAAAAAGCGGCACCGGCACAAAAACCACCGGACCTTCATTAAGTAGCCGCATCGCTTCCTTCATCCACGGCACAAACACTCGAAACAAATCCGCCTGATGGGAATATTTGAACGGCCGAATCAGCTTCCCAATAATCGACTCTTCTTCATAATAAAGCGCCGAGCAAACGCGTAGTCCCTCCAGCTCCCGCACATGCGGTTTAAACTCCACTTCATGAAAGCACCGGCTGCACAGCGACTCGCTCAGGTAGCCGCATTGCACGCAGGGGGAAGGGAACAAAATTCGAAGGAGGGTGTGCCACATACAGCAACTCTAGCAGGATTTTCCTGACAAAAACCTGAAATTTTCGTAGAAAATTTTACGAACGTAGTGAGTACTTTGCGAAGCAAAGAAAAGTGTTTGCACGAAGTACAAAAACCTGAAATTTTCAAAGCAAAGAAAGGTGTTTGAGACCAGTATGCTTTAAATAGTTCCCTGCGGGTTTTCCCAACACCAATCAGGAGTGCTCACTCGAAGTACGGCCGAATGTGTCAGGGCTAAGCCTGCGTCATCTAAAGTTTTTCGTTGAATCTGTAAAACACGGCCACCCTGTAGACATTTTAATACTCCTTCGCCGGCCAGCAATCCCAGAAAATCAGTTGGGAACTGCTCCTTGTCGGGGCTAGGTAAAAGATGCAAAACCCAATCTTGCAGAGCGGGTGATGTAAAAGGTATTTTTAGACTAAAGTCACTTTGTGTAGCTCCATTTCGGTTTAAAAGACCGGGTTTATCCATTAAGGCCATGAGCATGCTTTGACGAACCAGTACTTGCATAGGCAAAGATCGCTCGTGTGTAGGCGGAGTGGACAATTTGTGTACACCAAGACCGTCAATATCTATGCGCTCTCCTGTAAAGGTAAAGTCATGAGGAGGCACTATCAAAGGCTTTCTGTCCATAAAATATTCTTTTGAGAAAAGATTGTTTCAAATATCAACTAGTTTAGTCAAGTAGTAAAAAATCCCCTCGCCGCCCGCCGCCGCTTTGTGCTACTCTTGAATCAATTATGACGTTCAATCATCCACCAAAGAAACCTTCTCACCAGAAGGGCAATTCCGCATCAACGAGAGGAAGCCGCGTGCCCCGACGGGATGTGCATGAAAAATCCTGCGGAGTGATCGTTTACCGAATGGAAAACGACCGCAAAGAATTTCTACTGCTTCACTACCCGGGCGGACACTGGGATTTCCCCAAGGGTCACGTCGAAAAAATCGATGTTGATGAGCACGCCACGGCCCTGCGCGAACTCACCGAGGAAACCGGAATCACGGAAGTGGTTTTCATCGAAGGCTACCGGGAGCCGATGTACTACGAATTCAACCGCGGGCATAAAGAACGTGTGAAAAAAGTGGTGGTTTATTTTGTGGCCGAAACGCAAGAGCGCGAGGTGAAAATCTCCTTTGAACACAAGAATTTCCGCTGGCTCCCCTACACCGAAGCGCTGCGCCGCCTGACCTACGAAAACGCCCGCGACCTTTTGCGAAAAGCCGAACTGCACTTTAACAAGCCAAGCGAACCTGAATCTCATGAACTTTGAAGCCGCCTATGACCAGCTGAACGCGGAACAAAAATCAGCGGTGGACCAGATAGAAGGACCGGTGATGGTTTTGGCGGGTCCCGGGACGGGGAAGACGCAAATGATAGCCCTGCGCATCGCGCAAATTTTACGAAAAACCCAAGCCGCGCCGCACAACATTCTCTGCCTCACTTTTACCGAATCCGGCGCCGTGGCCATGCGTAAACGTCTGCTCAGTTTTATTGGCGAAACCGCGTACGGCGTGCGCATCCACACCTTCCATTCTTTCTGTAATGAAGTGATTCAGGATTACCCGACGGAGTTTCTCTTCGCCCGTGAGCTCAGCGCCCTCACCGAAGTGGAGCGGATTCAGTTTTTCCGCGAACTGCTCGACCAACTCGGCGAAAACACGCCGCTCCGTCCCTTTGGCAGTCCCTATTTTTATTTGAAAGACATCACTAAGGCCATTCAAGATTTGAAACGTGAAAACGCATCGCCCGAGCGACTGCAAGCCGTGGTTCAAGAAGGGGAGGCGCTCATCGCCAGCTACGCCGAAACCATAACGGCCTTCGTCAGCACACACGCCAACCAGCTCGCCGCCGCCGATTTCGAAAGAATAAAAACTGAACTCACTGGCACGCCCTTCGCGGCCTATTTGGACGGAGACACCGACGACAAAAAAAATCGCACCGTAATGAAGAGCGCCCTCAAGGATGCGTTTGAAGAATGGCAGCGCGAAATTCCCAAACAACTCGCCCTCTGCGGAATCTACAAAAACTACCAAGACATGCTGCGCAGCCGCGGCCGTTACGACTTTGAAGATATGATCAGTTTTGTGACGGAAAAACTGAAGCAAAATCCAGAACTCCGTGCCCGTTACCAAGAGCAATTCCAATACATTCTGGTGGACGAATACCAAGACACCAACAGTGCTCAAAACGAGGTGGTTCGCCTCCTCGGCGAGTTTTTTGAAAACCCAAACATCTTCGTGGTGGGGGACGACAAGCAATCCATTTACCGCTTTCAGGGCGCCTCGCTCGAAAACCTGCTCTACTTCTACCAGCTCTACAAAAAAACCGTGCAAGTGGTTACGCTCCGCGAGAACTACCGCAGCCAGCAAACCGTGCTTGATGCGGCGCAGTCGCTCATCGCCCACAGTGAACAAAACCTCGCTCAATTCCTCGACGAAAAATTCGAAGCGCTGCACTCCAACGTGCCGCACCCCGCGCAGCCCATCCGCGTCGCGGAACTCGACAACGCTGACTCGCAGCGTTATTTCCTGGCCAAAGAAATCCAGCGTCTCCTCGCCGACGGCACCAAGCCCTCTGAAATTGCGATTCTCTACCGCAGCAACCGCGAAGCCGAAGGCCTGGTGGAACTTTTCCTACGCATGAAGATTCCTTTCCATCTTTCCGCCGGCCAGGATCTCCTCAATGACAAAAGCGTTCAAAAACTCCTCAACCTTCTACGCTACCTCGCTGACCCCGAAGACGAATCGCATCTCTTCACCATTCTGCATTACGACTTTTGGGATTTCGATTCGCTCAGCATCGCCAAGCTCACCCGCGAGGCCCACCGAAAAAGCTTCCTCGAAGCCATGAAAGCAAACCCCGCCTTCAGCGACTTTGCGGACAAGCTCATGAGCTGGCATAAAGAAAGCATCAACCGTCCACTCATTGAATTTTTCGATCTGCTAATCCAGGACAGCGGCTACCTCACGCGCATCCTCGCGCAAGAAAATCAGCTCGAAGAACTCAATCGCCTCAACAGTCTTTTCGCCGAACTCAAACAGTGGAACCGCGCCAACCCTGGCATGACGCTCACGAATTTCATCGCTTACCTCGACCTGCTCAAAGAAAACGGTCTCAGTCTGCCCGCGCAGGAACTCGTCACCAACAAAGACGCCGTCTGCCTCATGACCGCGCACCGCTCCAAGGGGCTCGAGTACGAGCACGTCTTTATAATGAACGCCGTCGACCGCCACTGGGGCAACGCGCCCGACCACGCCAAACTCAAGCTGCCCGCTACGCTGCTCAAAGTCACGCAGCCACATGAGAAAAATGAAGAAGAACGCCGACTATTTTTTGTGGCCATCACCCGTGCAAAAAAATCCGTTACCCTCACGTATCCCAAAGAAAACGATCAAGGCCGACCGACCGTTCCTTCCATGTTCCTAAGCGAAATAGACGACTCGTTGAAGCAAAACTTGGAAACCACTTACCTTGAACAAGAAGCTCTCGAACATCTACAAACGCTCTTCCTAGTCCCCAAGCCCAGCCTCACCGAAGACCACCGCGCCTACATCGCGAGCCTCCTGCAGAACTACACCATGAGCGTGACCCACCTCAATAACTACCTCCGCTGTCCGCGACTTTTTTACTACAACAATGTGCTGCGCGTGCCGCGAGCCAAGTCCAAATCCCTCGCTTTTGGAACCGCTGTTCACGAAGCCCTCAAAGACCTCTACGTAGGAGTCCGCGAAGGCAGCACACCCGCCAAAGAAACCGTGCTCGATCAGTTTGAAAAACACCTCCAACGCGAAATCCTCTCCCTGCAAGATTTTCGTGGCGGCCTCGACCTCGGCAAACGCACCCTGGCCGATTACTACGATCATTACCGCGACACTTTCCGCCCCGATGTTCTGGTTGAATACGACTTCCGCTCCCATGGCGTGAATGTGGATGGAGTGCCCATCACCGGAAAACTCGACAAGATCGAACTCAAGGACGAAGCCGACCGGTCGGTGCATGTGGTGGATTACAAAACCGGCATGCCCGACAACAAAAAGTCCGAATTCGGTCCGCAAGGGGAGTACCGCCGTCAGATCCTTTTCTACAAGCTCCTCTGCGACAACTCCAAAAAATTCCCCTACACCATGGTCAGCGGCGAAATAGACTTTGTGCAAAAGAGCAAAACAGGCGATTATATACGCAAGCCCATTTACCCGACCCCCGAAGAGCTCGCCGACCTCCGCACCCAGATCAAATCCGTCTACGACGACATCCAAAATCTCCGTTTTCTCGATGTCGACGAGTTCACCGCCTGTGGCGAATGCGAGTGGTGCACAGCTTTGTAGTTGACATAGGCACATTTAAGTTTTATAATCCGCATCCATCTTAATCATAAATGATGAAACTTTCTTCTACAGTCCAAAAATCCTATGATACAAGTGGAATCGATGAAGAAACCGCTGGAGTCCTAGTAGACGACTCAGAAGAGTTTAAGGATGATGAAGGATCTGCTAGAATCAGGGTAGACATCTCAGAAGAGCCTAATCATGAAGCTGAAGCCAAGGGGGTAAAGTTTTTGTATCATGGGTTTGGTCAAGGTGGGGCTGACCCTTTGAGCGTTACAGAAAGAGGGAAAGCGTTTACAAACTTAAGCGGAAAAGGGTTGATTGAAGTGTATTTAGGCTTGCCAGCCGACACGCCAGCACATAGAAGGGACTCTTTGCTCAGCGCAATTAAAACCTACTTTCCTGATTTCAATCCAAACTCAATAGATCCTGATTTTTTATCGCCAGCTCCACTGCCTCAAACGAAAAAGGCTGACACAGCTGACTGGGATGCCGATGAGCCCACAAAACCTGGTGTAAAACCAGCCTCTGCGCCAGCATTTGAACCAGTTAAGCTTGTTGAAGGTAAATCTCTATCTACAGGTTTTCTAAACAATCATCGCTCGAAAATTTTTGCTGCAATGGGTGCTTTGCTAGCTGGTGGAGCCTTAGGTGCAGCATTCTATGCAAACCGCCCTCAAGAAATGGACGATTCTCGTGTGTGTGAAGGGCCTAATGACGCAGAGCTTGCTTACCTCGCGTCGTTGCCAGAGGATGGAGAATGCGTCGAGGAAGAAACTCCTTGTGAAGCTTCTCCAGTTGAACCCACCACGCTCTATGGAAAAGTGGAAGTTCAAATGCCCTCAAAAGATACTCGTCTCACAGCCGCTGCTACCAATGAACTCGTGAGCGGACTCTATGCAGATGCCAACTCTTATCAAGATTTGGGCAGCCCTTGGAGAGATAGCAAACTCGCCCTGGATTTAGTAGTTGAAAAACTAGAAAAGTGGCGTGGATACGATGCAGTTTTAGCCAGCCTTGATGCTTCACCTACGCCCATCACAAACCTCGATGATGCTTTGGCACATATTGCTTCAGACGAAAATCTCGACTCAGTAGACGATCCAAACAATTCCGACCAAACCGCTTTAGCGCTGGCTAAACAAATCGCCCTCATTAAAGATTCACGCATCGCAGAAGATCCAGCTCAAGCTGAAGCCGAGCTCGCAAAGATCACTCCAGAACAAGTCAAAGAAACGGTTGCTAGCTTCGTAGCTACACCTCCGCCTTCACCGGCTCACTTCCAGTACCCAAGCGCTCAATCTGCAAGCCTCTACGACGCACCAGAGCCAATGAATCTTGGAACCGCAACAGACCTCACTCAGCCTACACCCGTTCTCGTTGAATTCGTGCCTGAACAAAGCAACGTTTACGACGCTCCAGAACCTATGAACTTTGCATCCACATCCGTCGTGGAAGATGAAGAACTTGCCCTAGATGAGGATGAAGATTTGACCGACTACCTCGTTGAAGAAGAGGTTCTTCCAATCAGCACTCCTGCACAAATGGGCCTCGCGAGCGTAGTAGATATTCCTGAAGCACATGCTATTCAAGTAGCAAAGGCACCGGTCATCGCTCCTGCACCTAAAGTGGCGCCCGCACCTGAGCCATCCTTCACACAAAAAGCTACGGCTGCAGTGAAAGGCTGGGCAAGCAAAATTGGGGGTTGGTTTAAGTAGTACCTAGCCTCTCTAGGACTGGTCCCATATCTTCCGGAGAATAAACCCCATGATGAGGCGTCAGAGGTTCAAGCAAGGGCAACAACTGAGCTGCACACGTACTTTCTCTATGGAAAAATAAACCCACATAGTCCTCATCGTCAGAATTATCCGGCCCATAAACACAAATAAATTCTCCTAAGTCCACAGCGTCATCAGCACCGCACTCCACAAATTCGCAACGATCACGCAAGGCCCCGCAAACAAATATTCCCTCTCGATTCAAAAGGCCGAGAGTTTTTTTCAGGATCGCGAGATTATATGTTGTGAACACGCCTGTTGAGACGACGCCAAAACGATCATAAATAAGATCATACGCCCCAGGAGCCAAGTTCAGTTCCTTAAAACGCCCAATATATTGATGCTCTATAAAAGGCTCATTCAAAGTTCTAAAAATACGTCCTGCAACGAGTTCAGATAAGGCTAAAGCCGCGTCTAAACGTAAACGAAGGTAGGCCGGATCATTTCGATACTTCAAGGTTTGGGCCACAAGGTCCCTCAAGCCGCCTGCAGTTCTTTCTACAATATCAGGTGGCAGATCATGAGCGATTTTAAGAACGCTCTGTTCTAAGCCGTGATAGGGGCTTACGGGAGTTTTACTCACCGTATCGATTAGAAGAGTCCTTTGAGCAACTTCCGCCAATTTCCATGCATCAAAAGACCCTTTTCCGGAACCTGCTCCCAATTCTAGAAATCTACGGGGAACATCTTCTTTGAAAAGGCGTTCAAGAACCGCTACGGCACCAGCATTCAAAGATCGAGTATTGCATTCTCTCAAGGCCCCCGCCCGCAAAAACAGAGTTTCGTCAGTTTTGTTAGGCAAGTGGCCGTGTCTATCAAAAGGGCCATAATCGGGCGAGCCATCTGGACAAATAATATGACCCGATCGAACTGCGCCGCGGATTTTTTCTTTATAGGGCCCGTAGGCGTCCAAAATACTTGGAGTCACAGATAATTTTTATGCAAAGAGATCATGCTAAAACTATTCGATACGGGTGTCAATGGTGCGGCACAGGGAATGATCCTAGTCAAATTGTCCGCCACTGAAACCCTCCATAAAGCTGGCAAATAAAGATTGTTTTGCTGGAAATTTATTGGCTACTAATTTTTCAGTTCTAAACCCCCAATAATCTGTGTGATTACGTATAGAATAATCCGATCTGTCTACTCCAGCAATGTGTGATCTAAATGCTCTACCTTCACGAAGAATTGCATCACGAGTATTTAACCAAACTAAGCTTCCATCTGTTTCTAAAGGAAACTTTCCTTGCATTTCATGACGAACTTGAGGTCTTAACAGACTAACTCCCCAAGATTTAGCTAAAGAATCAGCATTTCCAAAAGAACCGGGATACCATATGTCTGATTCTTGTTCCCCTAATTCGTTATAACATAAATTTCTACGTTCCTCCGATGTTACTGGGCAAGTATCTGCCCATAAAAACAATTTTCTATCAGCAAAAGCCACGCCAGGCATTCCTCCACTACTTTCCATGCCCCACAAACTTTTAAGATCTTCAGCCGATAAAGAATCCAGTGCTGCATTACAACTCGCCCCTTTGTGTGCCTCGTTCTGTTCTATGAAGCGTTTTTCTAGTGTTGTTCGAAATTCATCTTCATCAAATGGACCAGGTTTCATCATAGCTTTTCTTGCAGATTTTCCTGTAATTGTCAGAATATTTTCAAGTGCCTTTGCGTGAAGATATCCTCTGCAAGGAAGCGGTGTTGTTTCGCCCCTTACCCACATTTCTCTAAGTTGTAGTGTCATATTGTTTATCTTAGTAAGTGTTGATTATATCCATATACGCAAAATCCACAAACAATGTCAAAACGTTACGAACGAAATGCTACGCTGAAGTTTTAGCGTTGAAAAGCGAACTGGAGGCCTTTACTTTGAACTTCAAGCTGCTGACCTATTTGCATGGGGCATTTTCAGGAAACATGAAAAGAACGACCTTGAATGGTACAAGCTATTTCGTAAACACATCACAACAGAGCAGGGTCTGCATCTAAACGAAAACGAGCCTGTTAGCTCGAATGCCCTAAGCTGTGGCCAACCGATGGAAGGGAACACCTAGGAACCACTAACAGGTCTTACCGTTTACAAGTAAAGTATAAGCTAAGGTCAATGGTGGGGCACCGCGGATGATCCTAGAACTTTTACTTTGCCTGAACCCAGCCCGTCAAAACGAGTGCTCTGGGCTCAGTCGCACGAAAGTCATTTAAACTTGGTCGAATAGTTTCAGGCAAGGAGCCGGAAATTCCAACCACTCCGCCCTCGTACCCAGAAATGTCTAAACGGGAGAGCTGAAACCTTTCACCCCAACCCTTCAGAGGGTGTCCCTTCCCAAACATGAGCAAGTTGTTTGCTCCTCCGCGAGTCTCAATGTTTCGTGCCATTTCTAAGTCTCCGTAGTGAGCGCGCATGCCCTGTACCAACTCAAGGAAACTTTTATCCTTATCTCCCGTGCTTTTTTCAAGTGCCGCTAAAACAAGACTTCTATCTCCTAATACCTCTTCAGCATATCGTTCCAATAGCCCAAAGTCCTCCTCAGTTGGGTTACGATAAGTAAAACGAAGTGCAGCATCTCGAGATTTTTGATCAACTTCCGTTGGGACGGGTTCTATGAAATGCCCTTCTGCTTTTAGTTCCAATAGGGCACGCATTTTAATGGCTTGTTCCCACATCACGAAGTCTCTTTGCGCAAAAAATTTAGGAATTAACTGCTCCAGTCTACGTGGATCTGTTTCAAGTCTTCCCATTATTTCTTTAATACCTCTACAGCCATCCAATCCTAATCCTTCGATGAAAAGGCTAACATCACCTGTTGTTCGGACTAAGTGGGCCATCAGATCCGTTTGTACAGGAACTTCATAAGGATGGTTTATGTCTGCGCCTTTCATGGCGTGCGCTGATCCAATGGCGTAAACGGTTTGTCTCTCGAGCATGTGAGGTACAGTAAAAGACAATATTAAAACATAAACTGACATTAAAGTCGATCTGGTGGGGCTAAGAGGATGATCCTAGAACTTTTTAAAATACGACTGAGCTCATTCAAATCACAACTGGTTGAAATGTTTTTTTAAACCTGATTCGAAATCCTGCCTCATAATCAAATTTATCCCAACCAAAACCTGGAGGAATGGTATTTGGATACACATGGTCACCTTTCATAACGAGATCGTTTCCATTTTGCATTTGTTGCCATCTTCTCTCTTGTTCACCATTTTCTGGCTGAAACCCTTCTTTTAAAGCCCAAATTGCAACATGAGGTTGAGATAACTCAATTAATACAGTTACTTCTTCTCCAGTTCTATCCGCTCGATCTTGAATAAAAAGATACATGGCATCGGTTAAAATTCTGCTAGCACCTAGTTCATGCCCACTTCCTCCCGTATACTCTTTTTTATAGATTTCTCTGTGGAAAAGACTCCATATATTTTTACTGAGTTCGCCCTCCCGAGATAATGTGAAATGCCCTAGGTAGTTTGTACCTTCATCGATATGAAAAGTGACATCTTCCTTTAGTAAATGATTGGGTGTTTTGAATATTTCTGCGCTCATTGTAAATGACCTGCCACTACCAATATTCTCCCTAGTTTCTACCAGATGTCCCTCTTGAGGTTCAGCAGTCGTTTTTTTACCGTATTCCTCGGTGGCTTTTTCAGTTATTTCTAGCACCCTGTCTCTATTTTCTTTTGTTAAAAGTTTAGGGTTAGGTCTTTCAGGGGTAATACCATCTCTTGGCATATACTTCCTTAATACATCTGAATATCTAGGTATTCTATTCACTCCTGGACATGGCTCTGAATCCATTGCTACCACAATCCTTCCATGCATATCGTTCCTTGCACCATCTAGTTCTCCATCGACTAAACCTCGAAGCCCATCTAGACTTTCTGCCCTTAATAATTGATCTCCCACTTGAGCACAAAATGGCTTTGGTCCTTCGTCATATTTATACCAACTCACTTGTCGATAGGTTCCTTCTGCATCAATCATTAGGGGAGTTTTAATCTATTCATTATATCATAAAAACAGATACATCAAAAGATGATGGTGGACGATAGTGGACTCGAACCACCGACCTCCACAATGTCAATGTGGCGCTCTAACCAGCTGAGCTAATCGTCCGCCACGAGATTCTACTCAATGATGGGTATACCGGCAAGGTCTCCCTTCTCGATACTTTCGGGGGCGTTTTTAAGGGCGCTCAGAATCGCTTCAAAAGTCAGTTCATCGGAGTGTTCTCCCATCAGGAGTCGGGCCACCGCAGCCACCACCACGGGCGCGGCTTGGGAAGTACCGGTTTTGTAACCATAGAGGCCGTCCGGAAGGGAAGAGCGAATGTGGTAGCCATAGGCCGCCACGTCCACCCAGGTTCCGTAATTGGACTTGGGAAGTTTGTTTCCGGAGCTGTCCACACTTGCCACTGCAATGGTGTGTTTGTACTCTGCAGGGTAAAACCCAGTCGTTTTAGCGTTGTTTCCAGCCGCCGACACAATGATCACCCCGGCTGAGTAGGCCTTTTCAACCATGGTTTCCAGCGCGTAGGAAGGAGAGCTGAGCCCAAAACTGGTGTTCATGATCTCCACGTCGTCTTCCAAAGCTTTAGCCATGGCCTCGAGCACATTGGAAAGCTTCCCACCCTTTGAATTCACTATCTTATAGGGAATGATCTCCACGCCAGGGGCATTAGACGCAATAATCCCCGCCACATGGGTCCCGTGGCCCACGTCGTCGTACATATCGGTGTTGTCCGCCAAGGTATTCCACCCTTTCGAGATGGTGATCTCCTCAAAAATCTCATGACTGATGTCCACCCCGCTGTCGATCACGGCCACTTGAATGCCTTCTTCAGCTAAGTTCACCTCCGCCACGTCCGCAGGCTCTTCGCTAGGGGCCGCTTCTTTATTAGGAAAGAAATCCCAGTCATAAAAAGGGCTCGAAAGCTCCAAATCTTGGTCAAGTTCCACGGCTTCAAACTCCGGAATGGAGATTTTATACTCCTCGGCTACGGTTTCCAGCTCAAGCAGGGAGAGGAATTCCACAGGCTGAAGCAACAAAATTCCATCCCCTTCCTCCGTTTTTAAGGTTACCACCAGTCCTTGGCTCGATTCCTTCACGCTGGTGTCCAAAAAAGCATCCGCTTGAATAAGTTCACTCACCAGGGGCGATTCATCGGTGCTCAGCAGGTCATCCACCACCATCTGGTGCTTAAAGTTGAGTTCCCGCATCGTATCCAGTGAATTCACCGAAAAATACGCCGGTTCTTTCTTGGCTTCCACAACCCCTAAAACGAGCGCGAGCACGGTAACTACCAGGAGCGGGAGGAAGGAATACCAGGTGTTTTTCATGGTTCAAAGGATAGCGAAAAGAAAAAGACTAGACAAGCTTCGGAATATTGTATATAATTGCAACTTATTTGACATAACGTCAACTAAGAAAAAAATTAATTACGGTTGAAGAGGGCTCTTCATGGCGTGGAGGGGGCCCTCTTTTTTTATTCTCATTTTTGTGGTAGAATAAATAGATGAAGTCTTGATTATTTGTACTCAATTCCTTAGAATTTTTGCCCAAGGCAGACCGACCAACCTAATATCTATGGCTGACGATCAATCACAAAACGGAGCATACAGCGGTGGGTTTTCCTTTGGCGCTCAACAGGGAAGCGGTTTTACAGGTGGAACAAATCCACCCACTCCGCCAACGCCACCAAGCCCACCCGTTCCTCCAATGCCGGTCCAGCCGGTAGCGCCTGCCCCCCAAACTACTGCCTACGACCCGTATCAGGCTCCGGTTTATCCTCAGCCCTATGCGGCTCCTGCAGCGCCAGCCTACCAGGCGCCCGTGTATGAAGCGCCAGCCGCGCCCATGGCTCCTCAACCACCCATGGCTGGGATGGGGGACCCCTATGCCGGTGGTGCCGCCGACCCTGCTCAGCCTCCTTTTGACCCCAACTACGTGTTCGGGGCACGGATGGCCAGCTTCACAACCAGCATCAAACTTCCCGCACACAGCCTCAACTTTGATGAAGCTCGTTTCCTGAACCTTTTGGCCGGGTCCATTTCGCTCACTAAGGACGAGAAAAAGAAAATCATCGATTCGATTCCAAAGCTCCGCCAAGAACAAGTGGACGAACTGATTCGCATCTTTGATGAAGAACGCAGCAAATTCGTGGAACTTTCTCAAAAGCACGGCGCCCAACTCAAAAAACTCGAAGATGAGCACGCCGCCGACTGGAAAGACCTCGAACTCGCCGTAAAAGCCGAAAGCAAAGGTCAGGAAGACCAAAACAAAGCGGAAGAAATTAGAAAGCAGTTGGGACTTTAAAGACTATTCCCAAAGGCATCATACATCCAGCCTTTAAGATTCGACCGTGTAGTGAACTGGTCTTCATTTTCTATTCTTCGAAAATGTCCGGTGCCAGGTAATAGATAAAGAAAGGGAACCCGAGTGGCGTAGTGGTCAACTTTGGTGGATTGTTTCCAAGTGCGAGCGAAAGCAGCTTCATGCTCAAGAAGCTTAGCTTGAACAGCTTTCACAGATTCGAAACTAGGTTTTTGTGCTCTCGCAGTAAACACAGGCTGAGAAGATGCGCACACAATGGTTGGTTCGTCGCGCTGCTCAATGGCGAAAACTAAAAATCCTATGGGGTGACTGTGAGGAAGCATGGCGTCGAAGTGCACATCTGGGTTGGCAGTCAGGCTCATTTTCAAAATAGAAGGATCCTCTTCCAGCTCTCCAATAATAGCCTTAAAAGGCAAAGCCATATCATGCCAGTGTTTCACTTCACTACTGATCTTATAAATGCCATTCACGATTCCGGGTCTCACTCCTATAAATGGATGAGTATCGTGAGGGACGATTTCTTGGGGTGAAAGCATATTTATAATTGTATTCCGTCACTGTCAAAGCAGCAATTATACCACAACTGAACTTTCTTACAAGTCTAGTACGCTCGTGCAAAGTACACCATGGTGTCCGTCTTTTTTCCCGTGAAGATGCAGTCGCGTTCGGTAGGCCACTTGTCTTCGGAAACGATGCGGATGGTTGCCTTGGTTTTTTCTTGGATCTTCTTTTCGTCGAGCTCGGTTCCGGCCCACGCAGCTTTCACAAGTCCACCTTTTTCATCCAAGATTTTGACCATTTCTTCAATGCTTTCGGCTTCACGGATGTTGGCCGTCAAATGTTCCTGCGCACGCTTCAGCATGTCTGCTTGAATGCTGGTGAGCATGTCGCTTACCGCATCAGCCAAACCTGCTAAAGGTAGGGAAGTTTTTTCACTGGTATCGCGTCGCGCCACCATGCACGCTTCTTTTTCCAAATCACGTGGTCCCACTTCAATGCGCATCGGTACTCCCTTGAGTTCCCATTCGTTGAATTTGAATCCAGGCGAAACGGTGTCACGCGCGTCTAAGTGAACGCGCACTCCAGCGGTTTTCAATTCGCTAGCCACGCCTTGCAAAACCTCGAGCACGCGCGCCTTTTCTTCATCGGTTTTTCCAATAGGAATCAGCACCACCTGGTGAGGCGCCACTCGGGGAGGGAGCACGAGTCCTTTTTCATCACCATGACACACAATAATCGTCCCAATGATTCGAGTCGAAAGTCCCCACGAGGTCTGCCATCCATACTGCATCTCTCCCTTTTCATCCTGGAATTTAATATCAAAAGCCTTGGCAAAGGTTTGTCCCAATAAGTGCGAGGTTCCGGCTTGAATCACTTTTCCATCTTTCGCGAGTGCTTCCGTGGTGCGAGTGTAATCCGCTCCCGCAAAAGTTTCCTTGGGAGACTTGGTTCCGGTCAAAACGGGCAGTGCCAAAAAGTCGCGATCAAAATCTTCATACATTTTTAGGGCTCGAGCCACCTCAGTTTCTGCTTCCGCCTTGGTCGCGTGCACGGTGTGTCCTTCTTGCCACAAAAACTCAGTCGTCCTCAAAAAGGGACGTGTTCGCATTTCCCATCTAACCACATTCGCCCATTGGTTGATGAGCAGCGGCAAATCTCGGTAACTCTGAATCCAACCAGAAAATGTGTCGTACATAATGGTTTCAGAAGTGGGACGAACCACGAGTGGTTCTGCCAATTCCTGGCCTCCACCATGGGTGACCACAGCGCATTCGGGTGAAAAGCCTTCCACATGGTTTTTTTCACGAGTCAGTAAACTCTGGGGAATGAACAAAGGAAAATAGGCATTCTTCACGCCCGCTTCTTTAATTCGTCGGTCCAGCTCGGCTTGAATGAACTCCCAAATAGCGTAGCCATAAGGTTTGATCACCATGCATCCCTTCACACGGCTGTGCTGGGCGAGGTCTGCCTTGTCCACCACGTCTTGATACCACGCAGGGAAGTCTTTGGATTGGGAAGCGATTTGTGCCATCAAGTGGACCCGAAGGGTCTGCTAATAAAAGTATAAGCGGAGTTTATCTTAGTTAAAGCTCTTCTTCAACCGCTCCCTCAGCGTCCGATAGCGACTTGATCTTAATATTCTCCGACAAACTCGGAATAGTGGGGGACCACACGGGCCACACCTTGATCTCCACACTGTTCACTTCCGGTAGATTTTGGATGTAAGCCTTGGCTTCTTCAATGGACTTGCCTGCGATGTGCTCTTTGATTTTTTCAGCGAGCTTGTTGCCACCCTCCAACTCAGGGTCGATTTCGTATTCTTCAATACCTTGCACTTGCGCGGTGATTTTGTACGCATTATTGATCACTTCCAGAATCTGCAGGCTCATGGAATTTTCGTCCACAGAAATCAGCAGTTTGCCGGGCGTTTTGGTGCTCACAATCTCTGCCTTCAAAAGGCTGAACAAATCTTCCTGGTTGTAGGCGATGCCCGAAATGGTCATGGTTCCCGTCACATCAAAACTGCTTTGTTCCGTGCCCACCAAACTGTAGGGAAGGTCGATGAGCGCAGGGCCATATTCCAGCGCCTCCGAAACCTCCAAAAGTTTCAAACTTACGCCCAGGGTATTGGACTGCGTCAGCACTTCTTTGCGCAGCGCAGAAATCACTTTTCCTTTCAGCTCTTCTTCCAGTTGCACTTGAGCGGCGATGAGGTCGTCTTCGGTGACTTGCACACGGGAAACGGTGGCTCCGCCCGTCATGGCGTCGTAGCTTTCGCCGTAGAGTTCATCGCGGGTGTCTTCACGCAATCCCGGTAGAAAAAATTTGCTCGCGCCAATGTTTCCACGTTCTCCCACGGCCACACCGTTCGCGTCCAACGCATCCGCCACCACACGTGCCACCGTGGTCCCCGGCTTGGTGGAATTGCCGGCGGGCACCGTCACTTCCTCCTGCAGACGGAACACAACGCCGTCCTCGGTTTGGAAACGCGTTTCTTTCACCAGCGGGCGGTCTACGCCACTGATGTTTATAATGGTCAGATTCCCAGATGCGTTGCTGCTGTCGTCCGTAATCAGTCCCGTGGCCGGATGGCTGAGCGTGTATTCCACCTCCGTCCCAATGTCATAGGACTTGAGGCTCAGCGGATCGCTGGGGCTGGGCTCCAAAGTGACATTCACGGCTTTGGTCAGCACATTAGAAGCCGGTTCAATTTCAATGGTGGCTCCGGGCAGCGCCACATAGGCGATGAAGAAGAACAGCACCAAACTGGAACCGAGCAGTCCAAAAATCCAACGTTTCTTTCCGGGAGTGAGGTACAAATTCAGAGGGCGGGCTTGAAGTCGATTTCGCTTGAGATCCGCCAAGTACGAGCGCAGCGAAAATCCTTTTTCTTTTCCTTTGATGTTTCGCACCACCTCAAAGATGGACGATTTTTTCTTGGGCAGACGGGAAGGCAGTTCGTCCTCCACTTCGTTTTGCGCGGCGGCAATGGGTTTGAGCAGGGCCGTCTCGGGGTCACGGTCGTTTTTTGATTTTTCACCTTCGGCGTTCTCATCAATATTCCAGTGATCAAACACCCGGATCTCCGCTTGATGCGCCAGTTTCATCCCATTCAAATCATTCGTGATCACGGCGATGTCCTTCTCAATCTCCACCATCTTCTGCTTCAAAATCTTCAAGTTTACAATGCTCTGTAGCAGCACCGCGCGCTTGGGCACCACCAAATAAACTTCCTTGTACGGCAGCTTTTCGATGCGCTGAAAAATACTGGTGAGCTCCTCGTCAATCTGGACGAAGAGGATTTTCTTTTTGGAAATTTTCTTGATGTTTTCGGACATGGTGGCGGGCCGGTGGTTAAACTTGCATAAGCCTGACGACTTTCTGCAGCATTTTGGTCAGCAGTTTTTCTTCACTCAGAATCTCCATTCCCACCGAGGCAAGAGCCATCGGTGTGATGTCGGCAGGCGAATCGAGTTGCTTGGTCAAATCTTTAACGTGAGAGATGTTCTTAGGCAAAAGGTATTTCACTTGTGGTTTGCGTGGGAACTTCAGGTTTTTGTACCAATCGGAGCTTTCGAGTCCGTCTTTGAGCAGCGGGAGCAGACTTCCTCCGCCACAAAGATAAACGGTAGGCGGCAGGGAATCAATGTCCGAAAGTTCCTGAAGACTGAAATAGACTCCAGAAAGCCAAATTTCCGTGTCGCCCGCCAGCGCTTTTCCCACAATGGTCTGCGATTGGTGTTCGAGTTGGTTGTTGGAAAACGCAATTTTCACTTCTTCCGCTTCTTCGTGCGAAATGTTGAGCGCCTGTGCAAGTCGCTTGGTGAACGCGCGTCCGCCCAAGTTGAACATTTTGGTCCCGATCACGCTTCCATCTATTACAATAGAAAGGTCCGTGGTTCCTCCGCCCACATCAATAAAGATTCCGCTGTAACCCTGGAGTTCCGTTCCACCAAGCAAACGTCCAACCGCGTAGGGCTCGGCCATAATAGCTAAAAGCTCTTTATCCAGTTCCGCGCAAATGGTTTGCAGCGCGCCGTAATGCACCAGCGGAGAAAACGCGTTGAACACACTCATCATCACTTCACGCCCCTGGAACCCAATCGGGTTGGAAACTTTATAACCGTCGATGCGAGTGTCCACAATGGCGGCGTGCACCAGCTTCACATCAATTTCGTTGAAGCCCGTTTCGTAAGCCAAATTTCCGCGCACGCGTTCGAAAGCCTTCCACTGCACTTTGTGAATAATATTTTTGAGTTCTTCTTGTTGCACCTTGCTGCCCGGGTCTTTTCGTTTATAGGTCACCATGGAGGTGTCGCCCTTAATCAGTTCGCCCGCCACGCCCAAAATCAAACTCTGGGGGCTGCTGCCCGCCATTCGTTCGGCGTCGCGCATCGCCTCGTGGCAACGTTCGATCACACCGGCAATGTCCGTGATGGTTCCACTTTCCATCTCGCCACTATTCTGCCGTTTGATTCCTTTTCCCAGCACCTCGACTTCTTTACCTTGAGCCATGCACACCAGCACTTTGATGAACTCCGTGCCGATATCAAGGACCGTAAACAGTCGTTCGCGCTTGGGACCTAAACTATTTTTTAAGCCAAACATGGCGCTAGTCTAACCAATCTGGTTCTAAGCTGCAAATCAATCACGAAGAGCCAGGTCGCGAAGGTAGCTGGAGATACTTTTATAGCCTAATTTGGCTGCTTTTTGTTGAATGGCCTTTTTGTCTTCATTGGAGATACGAAAACGGATCATATTTTCTTGATTTTTTTCATATTCTTTTGTGGACTCAATTAAATAGGGTAGGTCTAATAACAGGGCAGGGATGTCTTCGTGGAGAAACTCTTGAGCAATTTTAGCTCCTTCACATTCCACCCAGCTCACATTTTCATCAACCAGTCTTAAAGAATAAGGATATTTCTTATTGTTTAAGCTCACGTAGTGCGTATATAAAATGGGCTGCTTTGACTTTGTAGATGGTTTTGCAATCGTGACCATGAAGGGGGATGGTTAAGTGATAGGATAGTTTCTTATGAGTGAATTTGCGATGACTTCCTTTGCCGTGAATTTTTTCGCAATCAAATCTTAAGAGCAGGCTTTCAATCTCAAAGTACTCAAGAGATTGAGGGTTCAGAAGAAATTTTAGGAGTCTTTTCTCAAACTTAGACATTCAGTTTGTAGCTACATTATATAAATCATGGCTACAAATTGCAAGCCATGCTTAAGTCTAACGCCCGCCCTCAAATTTTTACCAATCGCCATTCAAGCTCTCTCGATCAAAATCGCGTTGTCAAAGTTCCAACAACACCCCTCCAATTGCCCCCGCCGCCACTTTTTGCTAAACTAAAACTCCTTTAATTCAAACAGCCATGAACCAATTTGAAGCCGTCGCTTCCCGCACCCAGACCAGCGACTTTTATAATAAAGTGCTCAGCTGGTTCGGTCTTGCCATTTTGGCCACCGGGGCAGGGGTTTACCTTGGATTCAACTACTTGTTGCCGATCTTCGCTCAGAATCCGCTCCTCATGTACGTGTTTTTCATCGCGGAAATCGCCCTCATCTTCACCTCCAGAATGTGGAGCAAAACGGAGCCCCTCAACTATTTCCTCTTCAGCCTTTTCACCTTGTGCAGCGGAGTCACGGTAGTGCCGCTCATCGCCAGCTTTGCCGCTGAGTTCGGAGGCTTCGACATCATTTACCGCTCACTCTTTGCCACCACGGTTACTTTTGTGGCTATGGGACTCATTGGTCACACCAGCAAGCGCTCCTTCCAGGGCCTCAGCGGATTTTTGTTCCTGGGTCTCATTGGGATGCTCATCACGGCCATCATCGGCATCTTCATTCCCTGGGGAAACACTGGTGAAATGATTTACTCTGGAATCGGAATCTTGATTTTTGCGGGCTACGCGATGGTGGACATTCAACGCCTCAAAACCTATCCCGCCGACGAATCCATGAACGCCGCCATGGCGCTTTACCTGGACATCTTCAATCTCTTCGTGTTTATTTTACGCTTAACCGGAGCCACTTCTCGTGATTAAAATTGCCCCCATCTACCGAGCCCCGAGCGGCACCATCGAACCTTTCCGTTTCGAATTCACGGCGGACGACTTTGAAATTCCTGAACTCAAGGGTGATATCACGGTCATGGGCCAACTGCTGCGGGTGGAGGAGGGAGTCATGATGCTGATTGCCGAAGTGGACGCCACCCAGGAAACCTTTTGTGCCCGCTGCGCCAAGCCTCTCAAACTCAAAATGGACTTCGAACAATCTGAATGGCTTTTTTATGAAGAAAGCCCGCACGAAGACGACGACGAAAATGAATGGCTAAAGCTCGACACCCATCGCCTGGAACTCGATGAAAAAGAACCCATCCGCCAGGATTTGCTCCTGAACCTGGAACACGTGCCCCGCTGCAAAAAACTCTGCAAAAAGTTCGAGGAATCTAAGCTGGAGGAACCCAAAGGGGTGAAGGCACTTTCAGGTTTAAAGGACCTGCTTTCCTAATTCGCTTGATTTTCCCCTGAAATCGTCTAAAATGCCGTAGCAATCGAGCTAAGGCTCCATCTTAAAACGAATTTATGGCAAAACATGCAGTTCCCAAAAAGAGACAGTCGACCACCCGTAGCGGGCGTCGCTACCACACGTTCCAAAACCTGGCACGTTTGAAGCTTGAGGGAATGACCAAGATCGTTAAGTGTGAAAAATGTGGAGAAGCTAAGGTTGCTCACAAGGTTTGTGCTGCTTGCGGAAGCTACCGTGGAAAAGATGTTATGACCAAGAAGAAACCAGAAGCTAAGATCACTACGATCAAGGCCTAGCACTCCGCGGAGCGGAGCTTGCTCCTGTTCTCACTCGCTCTTTAAAACTCTTTATGGCTTCTAAGCGCCACACTCTCCGGGCCCTGGTGATGCAAACCCTGTTTGCGTGGGAATTCCGTGGAGGCGATGCAGAAGCTATTTTGTCGTATAACCTCGTGAACGGGGGACACGGGCTGGAAGATCAGAGTTTTGCCATGCTGCTGCTCAAACGCCTCATGGACAACCGCGAGGCGGTGAAAGACGCCATCAAAAAGTATGCTTCCGAATGGCCTTGGGATAAAATCGCCCCTATAGACCGCGCCATTATGGAGGTGGGGGCCGCTGAATTGCTCTTCGATCCCGATATGCCCGCCCTGGTTGCAATCAACGAAGCCATTGAACTCGCAAAAGAATTTGGCACAGAAAGCTCTTCAAAATTTGTTAACGGTGTATTAAGCTCACTATATGATGACCGCAAAAATTAAGAACATCGCCGAACTCGAAAAGAAAATTGAACTCGAGTTTAAGAATAAAGATCTACTCACGCTGGCTTTTGTACACAAGTCTTTTATCAACGAGCACACCGAAGAAAAAGAGTACAACGAGCGCCTGGAATTCCTGGGAGACGCGGTTTTGGAACTTTCTGTGACACAATTTTTGTACCACAATTATCCCTCTCAGCCCGAGGGTCAGCTCACCAACTGGCGCAGCGCGCTGGTGAAAGGGAAAAACCTCGCCAAGGTTTCCAAAAACCTCGAGCTCGGACAATTTTTGCTCCTCAGCCGTGGGGAAGACCTCTCTGGCGGCCGCGAAAAAGAATACATTTTAGCCAATACCTGCGAAGCGCTCATCGGCGCGATTTTCCTGGATCAAGGTTTTGAAGTCGCCAACCAATTCATCCTCACACACATCGTGCGCATGCTCGACGACATCATCGCCAAGGGTCTCAACGTAGATGCAAAATCCCGCGTGCAAGAACTCTGCCAGGATAAACTCAACGTCACTCCTACCTACGAACTCCTCAGCGAGGAAGGCCCCGACCACGACAAAAAATTCGTCATGGGCATCTACTTCGGCAAAAAACTCGCCGGCGAAGGCCACGGTCCTTCCAAACAAGAAGCCGAACAGTCCGCCGCCAAAAGTGCGCTGGAAAACGAGGGGTGGAATTAAGCCATAACACTTTAAGAAATGAGAAAACCTGAAACGACTGAGATAGAAGACGAAGCTCCTGCAGAGCAGAAGGCTCCAGACAAAGCAGCATCAAAGCGAGTTAAACCTACGAAAGTGCCACCGTCGACTGGAGGCAGCAATTGGTCTGATTTTGACGAAGGTGGCATCCCTAGCCCGGGACCAGGAAGCTGGGCTTTCTATAATGATTAAGCCATCTTCGGTACCAGCAGCTCCGTTCTTTGCTTGCCTATTTTGAGTAGCCCGAGCGGAAATTGCAGGTACTTAGCAAAGTACATGCCTTCCTCCAGTCCTTCAAAAATCACGGGCTGGCTTTTAAGTGCGTGTTCCATTTGCTCTTTAGTCAGCTGCACCACGCCTTTGGTGGCCTGGCCGGCAAAGAACATCACCCCTTCGTGGCTCGGTTTCATTTCATCTCCTTCATAGGTTTTGAGTGCGGGCAAAGAAAGCGAGAAACCAGGGGGCGGGGGAAGGGTTTTCAAAGCTGTGCTCGCCAGGAACAAATGATGCTCAAAAGGAACCAAGTCATACGCCCGGGCGTGAACGCCGAAACGCTCTTCCAAAAAAGCATCGTAGATTTTTCGTTCATCGTCCTTGAGCACTTTCAAGAAAAATTTACTGTCGGGCCTCTCCATACCCTGCGAAACGGTCTTAGTAAGCGCGATGCAGAAAAACCCTTTTGTCCCGGTTTTGTGTGGCCAGAAACGAATGCCTTTCAGATCGGCAATTTGCTCAGGAACGTGAATGCCGCGAGCCTTCAGCTCATCCATCACACTCTCATCAATGGCGGCCTCCGGCGTCTTCTCCAAAAAATCCGCCACCACACCGTCGTTTTCAATTCCATTCAGCGCGCACGTCGAGTACAAAATGCGCCCGCCTGGCTTCAGCATAATAAATGCCTGCCGCAGCAATCCAAATTGGAGTCCAGAAAAATGCTTCACCGCTTTTTTATTCCAGTAATTCGGCTGCCCTTCCTTCGTCACAAAAAGTCCCTCGCCACTGCAAGAGGGGTCGAGCAAAATCCGGTCAAAAGTTTCGGGATAAAGCTCGGCCATTTTATTGGCATTCATACGCGTTATGTACGCGTTCACCACACCCAAGCGACTCAAGTTTGATTTCAGGGCTTTGATGCGATGCGTATCCATATCGTTCGCAAACAAAATTCCGCGGTTCTCCAAACGTTGCGCAATGTGCGTGGTCTTGCCGCCGGGCGCCGCCGTAAGGTCCAGCGCAGTTTCACCTGGCTGCGGATTCAAAACCTCCACCGCGAACATGGATGCGGCATCTTGCGGATACGTGAACCCGGCGTGGTAGGGAAGCTTGAGCGCCCACTCCTGACCCGCGCCCGTGAGCTCCAATCCGTCTGCCGAATACTGGCTGTTTTTCACCTCGTAACCTTGCGAAACAAACCACTCCGTCAAATCCGCCTTGCTGATCTTCAAAGTGTTCACGCGAATGCTCCTCGGCCCCACCGGCTTTGCTTCTATTGTACTAAAAAATTGTTCAGCATCTTCAGGGCCAATCAGTGCTCGAAAATAATCTTGAAAAGTGGCTTTCATTTTAGGGCTCCGTGTAAAGTTTCCAAACTCAGCGTCACACATTTCACCCGCGCCGGTCCCAAGTGATCAATGCCCAGCCACTCGTACAAATCTTCCTTCGCCAGCCCGCCCAAATCTGCTAGTTTTTTTCCTTTCACTTCCTCTGTCAAAACCGACGCCGCCGCAAAACTGATGGCACAGCCATCTCCCTCCCACGAAGCATCCGTCACTTTCCCAGCTGACGTTTTCAAATACAAGCGCACGTGGTCTCCACAAGTGGTGTTCACGCCGGAATGCGTCAAGGTAGCATCGGCCATTTCCCCGCGGTTGAGCGGATTCTTGGAAAGGTCTATGATTTGTTCTGCGTACAGGTCCATCACCAAGCAGTATACAAGCATGAGCAAATTTATTCACTTCTTTCGTTTCTTACTCAAACACAGGAAAACTCCCTGGGTTTCTAAGGCGCTTCCCTGGATTGCCCTGGCGTACCTCATTTTGCCCTTCGATCTGCTTCCCGATTTTCTACCCTTGCTCGGTCAAATAGACGATTTAGTCATTCTGCCGTCGCTTCTCCTCGCAGCTTACAAAATGATTCCCAAAGAAGTGATTGAGGAAGCAAAAAGGCGGAACCCATCTATAACTTAAAGATAGTCGCCACTTTTTTGAGGCCGTCCCTCAGAGCCTCGACGTCTTTTTTGGTATTGTATATTCCAAAACTCACACGCACCGTAGAAATGAGACAGAGTGCCTTCATAAGTGGCATGGTGCAGTGATGGCCAGCTCGAACACAAATGCCTTCGTCACCCAAAATCGCTGCCACATCGTGCGGATGCACGCCCTTCACGGTGAAAGAAATACTTCCGCGATGTTGGTCAAAACCCTTGGGCCCATAAACGGTCACAAAAGGCAGCTCATTCAGAGTTTTAAACGTGTATTCCTGCATCTCGCGGTCGTGCTTCATCATCGCATTTTTTCCTAGTTTCATCAAAAAGTCCATGGCCGCTCCCATGCCAAGCACTTGAGCGATGTTTGGCGTGCCCGCTTCAAATTTCCAAGGCAAATCGTTCCAAGTGGAAAATTCCTCGTGCACTTCACGAATCATGTCGCCGCCACCCAGCCAAGGGTCCATGGCCTCGAGAATTTCACGTTTTGCGTAGAGCACGCCGCATCCGGTCGGCCCATAAATTTTGTGCCCAGAAAACGCTAGAAAATCCACATCCAGTTTTTTTACATCAATAGGCATGTGTGCCGCCAGTTGCGCTGCATCCACACAGATTTTTGCGCCTACTTTTCGTGCCAGCCGCACCACCACCGGCAAATCAATCAGCGTCCCCAAGGTATTGGAAAGTCCGGTGATGCTTACAATTTTGGTTTTCTTCGTCACGAGTTTTTCGAGCGCCTTATAATCCAAATTTCCCGTATTCAAAATGGGGCAAAATTTCACCACGGCGCCCGTTTCCTTCGCAATCATCTGCCACGGCACGAGGTTGGAGTGGTGCTCCAAAATGCTCAAAACAATTTCATCCCCGGCCCGCAAAAATTTCCGTCCCCAGCAATGCGCAACAATATTCAGGGCTTCCGTGGTTCCACGCGTAAAAATAATTTCTCCGTCTTTGCCGGCATTCAAAAACTTTCGCGCAATCACTCGCACATTTTCATAATGCGTGGTGGCTTCCTCCGCCATGGGGTAGAGCCCGCGGTGCACATTGGCGTTGTATTCCAAATAGTAGCGCTGCTCCGCCAATAGCGAATCGTCGAGTCGCTGCGCCGTAGACGCACTGTCCAAATACACCAAATCAGGATGATTTTGGAAGATAGGGAAGCGGTCTTTTATTTGGAGAGACATGTAAGGATATCTTTAAAGATTCGTTCCGAAAAAGCAAGGTTTGGGCACTTTTGCAGCGCATCCCAAAAGAATCCTTCCACCAAAAGCTCCAGCCCTTCTTCCGGGCTCAGTCCACGACTTTGCAGGTAGAAAAGTTTTTCTTCGTCCACTTTTTCCAGCGTGGCGGAATGCGAAGCCTGCACTTCATTGTGCTGAATCTCCAGACCCGGCACCGCCTCAATTTTACAGCCTTTGCTGAGCAGCAAGTTGTGTTCTTCCAGCATCGCGTCGCCGCCGCTGCAACCGGGCAGCATGCGAATGTTTCCATAAAAATGTCCGTACGCACTGTCTTTCACCGCGCCACGCGAAATCATTTTAGAAACCGTATTTTTCCCTTGGTGAATGTGGTCTACGCGCAGGGTTTGCTTATCGCTCTCGCGGCCAAAGAAAATGGTTTGGCTCAGCACGCGACTCTCGTTTCCTTGCAGCGTCACAATAGTATTTTCTTCGCTGTCGCCTAGCACGTGGTGGAAGTATTCCAGCAAAGCGCCTTCCTCCAGCACAAAGTTTTTCTCCGATTTTCCTCCGTGATAAGTCATCCAACGCACATGAGCGCCGGGCATGAGTCGCACGTCCACTTTTGCAGCCGCGTCATTCGCTTCCACCCACACCTCAGCACCCGCTTCAATCACCAGCGAAACGGAAGCGTCTTCGGGGAGGCTGTACACGTCCTGATTTTTGAGAGTTTTAATCATGCGATAGCTTTTTCCATTTCCATTTCAATGAGACGGTTCATTTCCACTGCGTATTCCAGCGGCAGTTCCTTCACAATCGGGTCGATGAAACCGTTCACGATCATGGCCAGCGCTTCGTCCTCGCTGAGTCCACGACTTTGTAAATAAAAGAGTTGATCCTCGCTGATGCGGCCCGTGCTCGCCTCGTGCCCAATCGACACGTCGTCTTCGTTGATGCGCATCACGGGGTAGGTGTCGCTGATCGACAAATCATCCAAAATCAAACTGTCGCAGCGCACTTGGGATTTCGCCCCGCTCGCACCTTTATTAACCTGCAAAAGTCCACGGTACACATTGCGTCCGCCGCCCTTACTAATGCTCTTTGTCAAAACAGTTGAAGTCGTATCGGGAGCCAGGTGAATGACTTTCGCGCCCGTGTCTTGAATTTGATCCTTATTAGCAAAGGCAACACCCAGGTGATCCGCGTGAGAACCGCGTCCGCGCAGAATGGAGCAGGGGTAGAGCATGGTTCGTCCGCTGCCCAAGTTTCCGCCCACCCATTCCATGGTCGCGTCTTCGTCCACCACCGCGCGCTTGGTGTTCAAGTTATAAGTATCTTGTGACCAGTTTTCTACGCTGGAATAGCGGAACTTCGCATTGGGTTTCACAAAAATTTCCACGCATCCGGCGTGCAGGGAAGTGCTGCCGTATTTGGGCGCGCTGCATCCTTCGATGTAATGCCCCTCCGCGCCTTCTTCAATAATAATCAGCGTGTGCTCGAATTGCCCCATGCTCTTGGCGTTCATGCGGAAGTAGGCCTGGAGCGGAGCCGTCACTTTTACGCCTTTGGGAATGAACAAAAAGGTTCCTCCAGACCACACGGCGCCGTGCAGAGCCGCGAATTTGTGGTCGTGCGAAGGCACCAGTTTCATAAAGTACTGCTTCACCAAATCCGGATATTTTTGCAGCGCCACGTCCATGTCTTCAAAAATCACTCCCACGTTTTCCCATTCCTCTTTGAGTTTGTGATACGCATTCACAGAGTCGTACTGCGCTCCTGTTCCCGCCAAAACCTTCCGTTCGGCTTCGGGAATCCCCAGTCGTTCAAAAGTTTTTTTAATATCATCCGGCACATCTTCCCATTTGGTCGCGTAACCCTTCATGTCGTTGGGCGCCGCGTAATAAATGATGTCGTCAAA
Organism: uncultured Candidatus Peribacteria bacterium; assembly: GCA_965230905.1. Taxonomy (GTDB): domain Bacteria; phylum Patescibacteriota; class Gracilibacteria; order UBA1369; family 2-02-FULL-48-14; genus 2-02-FULL-48-14. The sequence goes on along the minus strand of OZ246396.1, from coordinate 49,717 downwards.
ATCAATGTGTCCAAGTTCCACACCAAAGGTCGGCAATTTCAGCTCATACCATTTTTTCAAACTGTTGAGCCGGTGTTCTAGCATCCACTCCGGCTCGTTTTTATCCTTCGCGATTCGTCGAATCAGAGCCTCCGAGAGACCTTTTTGTGCGTTCTGTGCATAGCCCTGTTCATTGTGGCCATCAAAGACGCTCCGATCGAGATCTTCAAGATAATCGAGTGCCGTCATTTCAGTACTTTTAGGGGATTCTTTTCGCTGAGCAACTTGCGAACATAATCATACCCTTCTTCTTCGAGTTTAGCAGCCAGTTCCTTGCCTCCGCTCATCACAATTTTTCCGTCCATCATGATGTGGATGTAGTCGGGCTTCAGATATTTGAGCATGCGCTCGTAGTGGGTGACCATCAAGAGACTTTGATCAGCTTTTCTCACGGCTTCAATCGCGCCACAAATCGTTCGCAGTGCATCAATGTCGAGTCCGCTGTCCGTTTCATCCAAAATAGCCAAACGTGGTTCCAATAAAGCCATCTGTAAAACTTCCGCTTTCTTCTTTTCTCCTCCCGAAAATCCTTCGTTCGTATTTCGAGTCATGAAAGCTTTGGAAAGTCCAACGAGCTCCATTTTTTCCTGTAAAAGTTTCTTGAAATTATACAAAGGCAGCGCTTTAAAATCTTTGTCGCGCCCCTTGTTAATGGCGTTGTACGAAGCGCGTAAAAACGAAACCATGTTCACCCCCGGAATTTCCTTGGGATACTGAAAGGCCAAAAACAAACCTGCAACGGCTCGCTGGCTCGGGTCCATCTTCATCAAATCTTTCCCATCAAACTGTACGGTTCCCTCAGTCGCTTTATATTTAGGATGCCCCATCAAAGTCGCCGACAACGTGCTCTTCCCAGATCCATTGGGTCCCATGATGGCGTGAATCTCGCCCGGTTTGATCTGCAGGGAAACCCCATGCACGATCTCCTTATCGGGCGCCGAAATGTGTAGATTTTGAATGTCGAGCAACATGGTGGTCAAGTGGGACACCAAGATACCTATAAAGGAGAAACTTGGCAAATACATCAGGTTTAAATGGGAGTTTAAAAAATAAGTTTGACATGTGTAAAGCCGCCAGGTTAGTATTTTTTTACTACTTACTTCAACCACTTATGGCTTACTCAGATGGTTCAGAACCCAGAGGTCCCTACGCCGAATCCGTCAATCTTAGTGTAGAACCTAAGGTAGTCACCCTAAGAACTGCTTTTGTTCCATCTGAAGAGATAGATAAAGATTGGAAGGGGTGGGCAGTAACAAATAATGTTACAAAACTCATCACTAAAAATGGCATTGAGCTGTGGCCCAACAGGGATGAAGCAGGTTTAGATAACGAAACACCTTTAGACGGCACTTATACTGTGGAATCAGAAAAATAAGCTCATTGCCCAAACACTTTTTTGCCTTTAAACTAAGCCCGGTTTTTTGGTTTTCGGGGGCCCGTAGCTCAGTTGGTCAGAGCAGGAGGCTCATAACTTCTTGGTCGCTGGTTCAAGTCCAGCCGGGCCCACCAAAAAAAAATTCAAAAAGCACGAAAAGTTTGCTAGTAAAAGGCCTATTTCTCACGTAAAATAGGCACATGAAAACAGTAATGACTCCTGCGGCTAGAAAGGCGATGATTCATAGAGTAGTCAGCGCCTCTTCAAGGTTAGAAGGTATTAGTTTTGAGCGAGCGAAGAACAATAAAACCGCCATCAATAAATTAAAGAAATATGGTAGGGGTTTCGCGATATAATACAGGAGGTGACCAAGCAGACATTTTGAAGAACAAACTTGGAATCAAAGATCCTAAAGAGTTGGAAGATCTTGAGACTCTTCTTTTGACGGATGCTTATGAGCATTTCCTTCAACTTTTAAGCGAAAACAAACTGAAGCTCAACCTTGATCTATTTTTTGAACTTCATGACTACTTCCTCGGGCCTCTCTACACCTGGGCAGGTAAGATTCGTACAGTGAACATCTCGAAAGGTGATGCTTTCTTTGCTCCAGCACAAAACATTGAAAGTGCTCTAAAACAATTCGAGTCAGAATTCGAAAAGGACAAGCTTATAGAGAAAGACTCAAAAGAAGAAATTGCTAGAAAGCTCGCGTCAATTCACTGTGAACTCAATGTTATCCATCCTTTTCGAGAGGGGAATGGACGTACATTACGTTTATTTTTGGATCTTTTAACGATGAATGTCGGATATGAAGCTGTGGATTTCAAGAAAATCCCTGACAAAGAATTTATTGACGCATGTAAGCATGGAATGCTTCAAAACTATGAGCCTATGGAAACAATTTACCTCAGACTTTTAGTCAAAATAGCCAAACTTTGCTAGAATCCGAGTCATGGAAAAGCTCCGAGCAATCACTGTCAAAGCATTCACAAAAAATCCAGAGCTGGGAAATCCCGCTATTGTTATTGATGCACCTCTGGATTCAGAAGAGGCGATGAACTTAGTTAGGGAAGCCCAATGCGCGGTCGCAGCTATTATTGATACTCGCCAAAACCCAATCCCAATCCGTTTCCTCTATGAAAATGGTGCAACGGAAACCTTTGCTTGTGGTCATGCTACTTTGGCAGCCGCACACATTGCATTCCCGCCACAAGAACAACCCGTGCATGGAGAATTCGTAAATACAAAGGGAACTACAATCGAAGTGACTCGTTTCCCCGACGGCAAAATTTCTCAAACCCAGTCTGTTCCAGAATTTAGAGATTTAGAAATCCCAAAAGAAGAACTGTCCGAAGCCCTTCACATTGACCGAATTCTTGATGATCTGCCCATTCAACTCGTAGGGGCTCCAGGAAAAATGAAGCTTATGATTCCTGTAACACTTGAGAATCTACTTAAAATTCAGAGAGACTTCACGTCGATTCGAGCACTGTGCACTCGTTATTCAACGGAGGCGGATCCAATCACGGGACTTTTTCCATTTACAGTGGACGCAGAAAAACTCGACGCTCACGCACGTCATTTCCCAAATCGGGATGAAGAGGATTTAGTTTGCGGGGTGGGCTCAGTAGCTCTCGCTGAGTATTTACAAAAACACTTGAGACCTAATCAGCAAGAATTTTTGCTACGCTGCGGCCCTGGGCTGGAAGGGGTGGGTGACCTTGTTGTAAGGATGGAAGTCAGCGGAAACTCAAAGAAGATTTACCTCGAGGGCTATGCAGTTTCAGCCTAAAAGTTGTGCTATAGTATTAAGCGAGTAAATAAAAAAGAATGGAACTAGTGCCTTTTGAGCCCGTAAAGTTATCTTTCAACTTCATAGAAGAGGCCGGAGTTCGCTGTTTCGAAACGCAGGAATTCGCCGACTGGTATGAAGCCATACGCGCTGTGCTGCTTGAATCCGATATAAAACTGAGCTCAGAAGTCATAAGTGATCTTTTTAACGGTTTGCCCGAAAGCGCAGACGACGAAATCTTTGAACTTTCTCTCAAGGCGTACCTTATAGACAAAAAATTGCTCACTAAGGACAAAGTAGAGGGCGAAGAGTGGGACTTTTTCTTCTCCTCTGCAGGCGAAGTCGAATGGGTGGATGCAGGTGCGTTGCCAGCTTTGCACTCCGACGCAGCATTAAAGGATAGATTGCAAAATACCCACGGCCAAATCGGAGATCAAATGGCAAGCTAAACTAGTCCTCAAATCTCCTCCATTTCCTCACTGGTATCCGAATCTTCTTTCACTGGATTTATGGCTTCTTGGTAAACGGTCCACAGGCGGCCTTTGTCACAGGTTTGTTCTCCACAAGTCGTTTGGTCACTAATGCAGCCGTCTTGTTCCACTATAAAAAGCTTATAAATACTGAGCCAGTCCAGGGCTTTACACCAGGTTTCGGCATTCACATAAAGCACGCTGAAGGCTTCTGCTTCCAGATCAAATTGCTCATCCTCACTCACGTCTGGGTCTGTGCGAATAGGCAGCTCAAAGTTTGTATGTCCATCGGTGTCGATTTCATCACCATCTTGCATGAGCGCCAACAGGCTGTAGGGAATTGCAGTCACCTCCTCTCCGCTCGATTGAATCCGAATGTCAAAACTTTCACCTTCGTGATCTATCCAATGTGCCACCGGGTCAGTATTTTCTCGCACACAGCCCATGGCTAACAAAATAGGCAGTGCTAAATCCCGCCCAATTTTTAAAACTTCCTTCATTTGCTGGCCTCCTGGTATCCGGGGAAGAAGCTCCATAAAGAATTTTAAAATGATTTATCATTGTCGCAAGAAGCTTTCTCACCAGCAAGCAGAAGCAGTCACTTTGACCAGCGGACAAACGAATTTTGTTTCCTATTCATCGATTTCGGCGTTTCTCAATTGAAAAGCTCAAAAGCCTGCGTATACTTAACCAGCCCACACTTTTCATCAGCTCCTTACGGGCCCGTAGCTCAGTTGGCTAGAGCGCTTCCATGGCATGGAAGAGGTCGTCGGTTCGATTCCGATCGGGTCCACCAGCTTGCTTTACATAACTATAGATTTATAGTATAGTATTATTGTAACTTAAGTAATCATCGCTACTATGTTTAAAAAAATGAATAGTCTAGCCGATAGCACATTAGAGAACATGCGCGAGTCTTTAGATACCATGAGCCCTATAAAGCGAGTTGGTTTAATTGGCGGGGTCTTAGCTGGAGTTTTAGCGGCTAGAGAGGCAGTAGTCTTGGCTTACGTTAATTTAACAGAGAGTCACGAACGTATAACGGTAGAAAATGTAAGTCCTGAAAATAAGAATTTCGGAAATCTGTGGGGGCTTACCTACGGAGAAGGTAAAACAGTAGAGACCACCGATGGGGAGACTCTTGAGGATAGACCAGCCTGGGCCCTCGGAAAATTTGAACCGATTAACTTGGACGTTGGATCGACTTATGACGTAAGCACTTACAAATGGCCTATGATTATTGGTGAAACAAATATTCGTAGTGCTACCCCCGTAGATAAGGAAGAAGAATAGTTAGATTAAAAAGAGACCCTCCACCGAAGGTCTCTTTTTTAGTGTTAAATTTTTAAATTACTCAGTAATCGTCAATCCATTCAAGAGTTCCGTGAGGTCAGCCTCATATTCGCTAGTGAGATTTGAGCTGGTGTAGGTGATGAATTGGATGGTTCCAACAGGGCCGCCGTAGTAGTAGCCATAGTATTCAAACGGAATCCCATACAGCGTTCCGTCGATCTTCAAAACATGCAGCGGTACCTCATTAACCGTGCGTTCTTCTTCAAAAACAATCAAGGCATCGGGCGCAACGGATTGTGCATTTTCCAAGGCAATTTCTTTCAGGGTTTCGTAGTCCAGTTCAACACGTTCAGCAATCACCAGGGCATAAACGTCTCCGTCCACGTGCTCGAATTCGTATTCGGCGTCTTCACCCGCCGCTCCGGGGATGGCGGACCATTTTGAAGGATCGTAGTTGATGGAGTAGCCGACCTGGCTGCCACTCACTAGGCCCGCCGTGTTTTCCACAGTGGTATCAATGCTTTCGTAGGTCTCGCTGCTGCAAGCAGAAAAAAGCAAAATACCAGCTAAAATAGGGGAGAGGAGGCGAGTTGTCATTGTGGCGAGGTTAGTGCTTTGAAGTCTACCACTCCTCAAAAAACTGCAAAAGGAAGGGCTTTGACGGAGCATCTTAAATATGGTTAAATGAACCCTATGCTTCAAGACTGGCAGAATAAATACCTTTCGCTCTTCATTGTCCTCATTGCTTTTGTGGACGGAATGCTCGTGGCCAAACAGTTCCAGGATGAAGGGGAGACTCCTTCGGTGAACGCCGTGGTACTGGAGGACATATTCGAACAAAAAATGAGTTCAAGCATCGAATCTGAAAAACTCCCCACAGTCATCCCTTTTGTCAGCCAAGCTCCTTATGGGGTGTGGATCGATCCTTGGGCGAGTTTTGCGGAAGAAGCCAGCGCGTACATGGCCTACCTCTGGGTCAATGGCCTGGAAAAGCCCGCGGGTGAAGTTGCCGGACAGGCCCTGCTTTCTTTGCGTGACTGGGAACTCGCTAATCTGGGAGCCTACCAAGACTCTGATTTAGACCAAACCCTCCGCATTTTAACCGAGTTTTATCAGCTTCAGGCTCAAATTTCTTACGACGTGACCCGTGAAACCATGCAGGCCCACCTGGATCAGGGCAGCATTCTACTCGTGCCCGTGCAAAACCTGGAAAATCCTCATTACGGCGAGCCCGGCCCCGTTTTCCACATGCTGCTGATCTATGGCTACGAAGGGGAAAACTTCCTGAGCAATGATCCGGGAACCAGTCGAGGAGAGGGCTACTCCTACGAGAATCAAAAAATCCTGGAGAGTGTCCAGGATTTAAATGGTGAAGTTCGAATGCTCGTTGTTGGCGGAGCCGAGTAGTTTCTTAAGCCTTCTTTTCCATTCCTGCCAAGTTTCGGGCAAGGAGAGATTTTCGTCGTGCAGCGGTGTTCTTCTCGAGTACTTTCTTCTTTGCAGCGGTATCGATGATCTTGTAAGCAGGCTTCATGAGCTTTTCAGCTTCAGCCTTCTTTCCTCCTTTAACCGCATCACTGAATGCACGGAGCGCCTTACGGAGAGCCGTACGGGTCAAGTAATTACGATCACGCTTTACGAGTGATTGCTTCGCGGCCTTCTTGGCTGATTTGATAATCGGCATAAGCTCTTCTTGTGATTTAAAAATTAGCCCGTAAAATATAGGGGCGAAACCTTATAATGTCAAAGGAAAATGAAAACAAAGCTTATCTTGGCTTCCCAAAGCCCTCGCCGCTCCGATCTTTTACGCTCCATTGGCCTCACTTTTCAGGTTGATCCCGCCAAAAATTTCCAAGAAATCGACTCCTCCGCCCGCCTGGCCCACGAGGTGGTTTTGATCAATGCGGAGGGAAAAGCGGAAGAAGTGGCGACCCGCCATCCCGGCGAGCTCGTTCTGGGGGTGGACACGGTGGGGGCCTTCCAAGATCACGTGCTCGAAAAACCCAAAGACAAAGCCGATGCCTTCCGCATGCTCACCATGCTCCAAGGCCAAACTCATGAGGTGCTCACGGGCCTTTACCTCACGAACGGCTCCAAAAAACTAACGCACATTGAATCCACGCACATCACGTTCCTTCCACTCACCGACGAAGAGATCCACGCATATATAGAAACGGGGGAGCCCATGGACAAGGCGGCTTCCTACGCGGCGCAGGGCATTGGAGCTCTCTTCATTCAAAAAATCGATGGTGATTATTTCAACGTGGTTGGCTTGCCGCTCTACCGCCTGAATCTCATGCTCAAGGAGTTTGACATTAACCTGCTCACCGACTAGAGTAAAAACAATCTCTAACTCACCCACGCCATGGGACATAAAGCAGGTAAAATCGCACTCGGTTTTGGACTCATTACCGGAGCTTTCACAGGACTTTTATTCGCGCCCGATGAAGGTAAAAACCTCCGCAGCAAAATCGCAAAAGGCGATGCGAAGGGTCTTTTAAAGGACTTAGAAAGCATGGGGAGTGAAATGAAGGATATGGTGGTAGATTTTTCAAAAAGCACCACTGTGCAGGAAGCTTTAGACAAAGCCAAAGACAAGGCAGCGGATGTGGCGAACATGAAGCGAACCGAACTGGATGCCATGCTCACTAAGGCAAACCAGAAGGCAGAAGAATTCAAATCAGCCGTTGCAAAATACGTTAAAGAACAAAAGGCAGTTTTGGACGAACGGATGGCTAAAAAATCTTCCAAAAAGGCAACAAAGAAACCTGCCAAAAAATCTTCTGTAAAAAAGCCCGCTGCAAAAAAACCAGCCGCTAAAAAAACTTCCCCTAAGAAAAAGAAATGAAACTTTACATGATCCAAATCGGGTTTCGCCTGGAAGGGATGAACACCGAAGGTCATGACACGGTATTCTCAATTGCCTCTTCGAAAGAAGAGGCTTTTAAGTTGATCAAAGCCGCCCGCCCCTACGCCCAGCATATTGACACGTGTTTGGAAGTGAACGAAGTCGACGGCTACGAAGTGTGTGTCACACATTCGCCCGCGCCAATGCCTACCGAACTTAAACTTTGGTTCATGAATTTAGGCGCTTACCGCGAAGGCCAATTCGGCGAAGTTCATAAATGCATTCTGCTCACTGCGCCCGACTTACCAAGCGCCAAAGCCAAAGCCAAACAAGACCCCTTCTTCACAGAGCCAGGGCGCGTGCTCGATCCCATCGCGGCGCCGCACATCGACGACAAACACGCCCTCGATGAAGGTATTGATGACGTTTTATGTGTCAGCGAAACCATGAAGGGCATTGAACTAAAACCTTCCGCCACGCCAAAAGAAAACGTGCTCACGATTGCGTATATACCGCTGAAATGATAAAATACTTTAGACAGTCCTGTTGAGAGATCGATTCAAAAAGCCCCTCCATAATGGAAGGGCTTTTTGCTGTCTCTTGTTCAGTGGTGGACCCACCGGGGGTTGAACCCGGCTCAACGGGTGACAGTCCTGTTGAGGTCGCCAACGACTGGGCCCCTCTGAACAACCAAAACTTTACTGGGCCGTTCTGACAAAAACCTGAAAAATTTCTTAAATAATTCTGAATTTTTTATGACAAACGAAAAATTCTCACGGTGCAAATGTGCAAAAGTTCTTAAAAACCTATTTTTCAAGGTCGTTCAAAAGTTCCGCCTCCGCAAGCTTTGCGTACTTAAACGCGAAATTAAAAATGGAACGCTGTGTGTCAGCAATGTTTTTATTTTGAATGATCACTCCCATTTGATCGGCGTGGGAAACTATCGCGACCTTGTCGTCGTAAATATTGATTTCGTTCTTAAATGGAAACTCTTCTTTCGGAATTAAATATACTTCACGCAGTTCCTTCTCTCCGCGTGTTTTAACTTCCAGCGCTGCTTTGTCGTAAGAAAAGATACCGCGTAGCCATAGCTTTCGCTTCACTTTTTTTGCAATGTAAGTGGGGTAGTAGGCCTTTAAAAGGGTTTGAGTCGCCAAGCTCACATCTGCCCAACAAAGCAACTCGGTGGAGGCTTTGAGCGTGTCTTCCATGATCCGTATGATTCCTTCTTTTCCTTGAAAAAAGGACACCTGTGGTTGAACTGAAAACTGCTGGTGCAAGGAAAGCAGCTCAGGAATGGCCTTCTCCAGATTATTGAAGCGTACATACTGATCTTCCAGCAGAGAATGTGGATTCACCGGCTGAAAATAAACATAACGACCTTTCTTCACCTGGCTCACCAGACCTTTTTTTGCCAGCTGTTCCAGTATCAAGTAGGTGGTTGGTCGCTTCACACCCGCTTTTCGGGAAATTTGGCTAGGTAGAGCCTCTTTTAGGCTCAGCAATTCCAGGTACACACGAGATTCCTTTTCGCTGAGTCCGATGCCTTGAAGAATCTTGGGAAGGTCCATAGAGCTAATAGTACTGACAACAGTATATAACAGATTTGAATGACTGTCCAGAAGCTAGTCTTACTGACATATTTGACAATAAGCAGTAATATTGCACTGTTCAATAACCTCTCTTATGAACAGTCTAAAGCCTTCCATCGTCATCCTTGGAGGAAACCATAAGGCCCTCACAGAGTCAAAAAAAGGCCACAATGGCGGAAAAATAAAAAACTTTGATTTTCAGGAAGAGGCTTTGAATCGAGCGTGTGAGGTCTACAAGCAAGTGATCGAGCAAGGTTTGCCCGCCCATCTGTTTACGGCAATCGATCACATTGGAGGTAAACGAGTGCTCACAGGCCGAAGGGAAAATGCCGATATCCTGAATGTGGAAGATTTGATCGCTCCCGTAAGAGCTCCAATTATGGAAACTTTGGCTAGGCACAATCTGAACTCCAGTGTCTTAAAAGTGATTCCCGAAAGAACACTGGTGGAACACAGTATGAATCTGCATAAAAATGAGGTTTTGACCGAAGCAGGAGTGTGTGCCGCTTACAAAGAAGGGGGGCGGGCTATCTGTAAAGGTTTAGCGGCTGCCTACATCGATTTGGCCGCTCGGGAAGCTTTGAAGTCCGGTCCCGTGAGCTCGGTAGATTTTTTTATCCAGGTTGGGGCGAGTAGTGCAATTCCATCACAATTTATTTATACCAGCGGCGCTAGTATTGTCCGCAACTGTCTTGTGGAACAACCCGCTTTCCCAAAGTGGACCGATGGTGCCGTTGTTCGAGGCTTCCACTGCATCGACGATAAGCTCAGTCGAATTTCTTAATCAAGTCCCATTATGTCAGAAAATCTCAAAGATTTTGATAAAGAAAACGCTTCTATTCTTGCGGAAATTTTTTCTCGAGAACTTGGTTTGGTCTCTAAAGAAACAAAAGATTCAGTTCATAAGGCGACGTGTGAACTTGCAAGAGATTCGAGTGCTTTAGACTCAGAATATGGGAATGAATGGATAAGACACCTCGGTATTGATTGGGATAACGAAAAAGGTAAACAGGTTCGAAAGGAAAGAGATAAACTTCCACCTGCCTTACAGTACCTTATTGAGAAAATAGAAGGAGGCGTGCTTATAGACTTGAGCAGCGGTCCAATCTCAACGGGAACAAAATCAATTGGTGAGAGTGCTAGGGCTCGCATTTTGATTGGTGTGGATCTGTTTCGTTACCTTGGTGAAAATAGAAATACATGGACTGAAGATCGACAGTCAGAACTTTTCAAGCCATTGCGATACAACGGTCATGAACAATTTTATCCTCGCCGAGAAGGGGATGGGAGAAGGGTGATTCATGTTAAGGCAGATAATTTGGAAGCACTATCAAGAATTCCCGATGGCAGTCCGGTCCATATTGGAGTGAACGGCTTTGATACGTGGGTGCTTCGTAGCTCTAGATATCATCACCAACTAGCTGTTGAAATAAATCGTGCCCTTGGGGTGGGATCTATGGTTTTTGGAGTCAACTCGGAGGTTTTGACTGTCTTAAAGAAGGATAAATTTCAGGCAAATTTTAGAGAGATAGACTTTCCAGAAAAAGAAAGGGCTCCGTTTGACGAACAAGCTTACATCTTAGAGAAAATAAGCTGATACTTATAAAGTGTCTCTCAGCGTTTTCATATGCTCCACTCGTTTTTGAATGAGCTCCTCGGTTCCAATATCTTTGCGGTAAAACACTGGCCCCGTCACAAGGCTCACGCCACTTTGCGCAGCCGCCTCGGCCTCCGCCAAACTTTCACCAATTCCCACAAACGCCACCGCTCGTGAACCAGACAGGTACAGGCCATCCTCTTTTTGATTCACAGAGGCATAATAAGCTCGCACTCCAGTTGGCACGGCACCGACTTCAATCTTTTCACCCTTGCGCGGCTCAGTAGGGTAACCTTCCGGCACCACGTATTTCACCACGGTAGCTTTTTGTTCGAATTCCACAGGCACTTGGTCGAGCGTGCCGGCAATAATCGCTTCACACACGGCAACAAAATCCGTCTTTAGAAGTGGCAATACGTTCATTGCCTCAGGGTCACCAAAACGTGCGTTGTATTCAATCAGCTTCACACCGTTCTTTGTGGCAATGAAGCCGCCGTACATTATTCCTTTGTAGGGTTTGCCAGTTTCTTCCAGCAAAGCTTTCGCAACGGCTACCGTGATCTCATGTGCCGCAGCAATATCGCTCGCCTGCAAAAAGGGAAGTGAGCCATTCGCATCGCTGTAAGTTCCCATACCGCCTGTGTTGGGTCCGGTGTCGCCTTCAAACGCGCGCTTGTGATCCTGCACTGCAGGCATTTCCACCACATGAGTGCCATCCACAAAACTCATGAGAGAAAACTCCTCACCTACAAATTTTTCTTCCACCACCACTCGGCCAAATTTCGCGATGCCCTCTTTTGCAAAGGCCACGCCTTCTTCGTACGTTTTCAAATGTTCCCCAGAAACCTGTACGCCCTTTCCGCCCATGAGCCCGTCTGCTTTCACCACATATTCGCCGAGTTCTTCCATGTATTCACGCAGGCCTTCTTCCGAAGTGAACACGCGGAACTGTGGATTCCCTGCGATGCCATATTTTTTTACCAAATCGCGCGTGAATGCCTTTGAACTTTCGAGTTGCGCCAAAACTTTCAAAGGTCCCACGCTCGCAACGCCCACTTCCAATAAAGCATCTGCGGCGCCGGCCCCGAGCGGGTCGTCCGGTCCAATGAAAGCAAAGTCAGGTTTAAATTCGCTCGCAAACGTTTTCAGCGCCTCAAAATTCAAGAGCGAATCCGTTACGTGATACGAAGCCGCCATAGGTTTAATGCCTGGATTCACCGCACTGGCAAACACGCCCAGTATGCAGCCTTGCGGGCTGCGCTTCAAAGTCTCGGCGATCACGTGTTCGCGTGCGCCGTTGCCGATGAGCAAAATTCGTTTCATTAAATAAGGGGGATTTGGTTCTGCTGTTGCTCGTCTTCTTCGTGCTCTGCCTTCTTACGAATTTCCTTGTAAACGTCGCTGCGGCTTTCTTCTGCGGCAAGCAAAACTTCTTCCGTCACATCAGCCGTGGGGTATTTGCCGTCAAAACAAGCCATACAAAAACGTTCAATGTCAGGATTCCCTTCACGCACGGCTTCCGCTAAATCATCGAGATCTTGGTAGAAAAGTCCATCCGCACCCAGCGATCGAGCCGTTTCTTCCACGGTTAAATTGTTTGCCACAAACTCTTTGCGCGAGGGCATGTCGATTCCATACACACAAGGGTGACGAAGGGGAGCCGCACAAGAAGCGAAGTAAACTTTCTTTGCGCCCATTTGTCTCACCATTTCAACAATCTTGCGCGAAGTGTTCCCACGCACAATTGAGTCATCCACGAGTAGCACGTTCTTCCCCTCAATTTCGAGTTTAATCGGATTCAATTTCCGTCGAATAGAGGTTTGTCGCTTAGCTTGCCCAGGCATAATAAAGGTGCGCCCTACATAACGGTTCTTCACCAGTCCCTCTCGGTATTTCACGCCAAGCTCATACGCCAGTGGAACGGCGGAGTGACGCGATGTGCTGGGCACCGGCATCACCACATCAATTTCCAAGTTCGCGGCTTTGATTTTCTTGGCGAGTTTTTCTCCCATGCGCAGACGAGTTTTGTATACGGAAATATCGTCGATCAAAGAATCAGGACGGGCAAAATACACGTATTCAAAAATACACGGCGTGTACACAGGTTTCTCGGCACAAATCTTGTTGTGCACCTGACCTTGCATGTCCACAAAAACCACTTCACCCGGCTTCACATCACGCACTATGTCATAGCCCAGCACATCTAGTGCCACGCTCTCGGACGCAAAAATAGTATCCGTGTAGAGGTCATCATGTCGTGTTCCCATAATCAGTGGCCGAATAGCGTTCGGGTCACGAAAAGCCAAAAGCCCATGTCCAGAAATGAGTGCAATAACGGCATAGGCACCCTTCACTCGTTTATAAACTTGCTCCATCGCCTTAAAAATATCTTCCGGTGTCAAAGTGCGGGTTTCGAGTTCGCCAATTTCATGTGCAAGTACATTGAGCAGCACTTCCGAGTCGGAACTTGTATTGAGGTGCCGATGATTTTGTTCGATAACTTCCTTGCGCAGCGCCGCCGTATTCGTCAAATTTCCATTGTGAATCAGGGCGATCCCAAAAGGGGAGTTTACATAAAAAGGATGCGCCTCGGCGCTGCTATAAGTTCCGGCGGTGGGGTAACGCACGTGCGCCATTCCCGTTCGTCCACTCAGCCTCTCCAAATCTTCTACCTTAAATACATCGCTCGCTAGTCCATCGCCTTTTTTAATGTGCATGTGCTCTCCTTCACAAGTCGCCATTCCAGCCGCATCCTGTCCACGATGTTGAAGCATCATGAGTCCGTCATACAGTTCTTGCGCGACGGGGGAGTTGGAGTGAATACCGATGATTCCGCACATATTTTCCGAGGGAAAAGAGATTAGAGTTTAGCTTGTTTCTTCGCCGCTGTCACGGTGTTCATCAGAAGGCAGGCCACGGTCATGGGCCCCACGCCGCCAGGCACGGGAGTGTACGCCGAAACTTTTTCCTTCATACCTTCCAAATCCGCATCTCCGCAGAGTTTTCCATCCTCACCGCGGTGCATTCCCACATCAATCACAATCGCACCCTCTTTAACCATATCCGCTGTCAAAAATCTCGCCTTACCAACGGCCACCACCACCAAATCCGCCTCCCTCGTATACTTGAGTAAGTTTTTTGTTCGGCTGTGGCAGCAGGTCACGGTGGCATCTCGGTTGAGAAGCATCGCCGTCATGGGTTTGCCCACAATGTTGCTGCGGCCAATCACCACGCAGTCCATGCCCTTCACATCAATCTTATAAAAGTCCAAAATCTTAGTGATTCCCTTGGGTGTGCACGGCGCCAAATCCTCAAAATCTTTGCTCAAAAACATTTTCCCCACGTTGTAGGCATGGAATCCATCCACGTCTTTGTACGGATCAATCGCTTTAATCACCACCGGCGCCTCCATCCCATCAGGGAGGGGGAGTTGCACAATCATCCCCGTTACTGAAGCATCTTTATTCAATTCCTCGATTTTCTCCAAAAGCTGACCCTGCGTCGCCGTAGCTGGCAGGACCACTCGTTCGCTGAGCATGCCTACTTTTTTACACGCTTCTTCTTTTTTACCCACGTAAACCTGACTAGCCGGATCGTCTCCCACCACAATCACCACCAATTTTGGCTCAATCCCTTTCGCTTTTAGCATCTCAATTTCAGCGCTCACCTCAGCGAGCAGAGAGTCAGAAACCACGCGTCCATCGAGCACTTGAGCCATTGATTTTTTATAAGAGGGCTCTATTCTAAGCTGTATGCGACCACTAATCAACAATCGAAGCATGGAAAATGGATCAGCAGTGCAGTTAAAACTAATGGCTCTTGGTTTTGTTGGAGCGTTTGTCTTGGCGAAAAATGCTTATGATGAAAATCACAGTGCTCCCGAACCAGAACCTGTGCCTGTACCTGTACCTAGCGAATTACTTGTCACTCAGGAAGAAACTCATGAAGAACTTAAGGAAGTCATGAAAGTCTCGACCCCGGTCCAGCCTCTCCTCCAGCCCACGATAAACAACACTGGAGCTTTTTTAGATGGAACCTGCCATTTAAAAGATCCAGAAGTGGAGATCTTCTTAGCAAGCTTAAGAGCTTTTCACGAAAAACTTTTAGACGAGTACCTCCAGGCTCAGCTCCTAGCTTGCAACGGAAAAGAACTGGAAACCACCGACCACACTCTTTCCTCCACTTCCTCTGCATTTCCAAGCACGGGCACTTTCACCCAGCCGTACCGCTCCCCAAGTTCCAAATGAACCTGCCGTGACCGGTTCATGAACGCATCGTTGCTTTCGTGAATATGCTCTTTTTCGGCTGCATGCCCAAAGCGCTCCCCATCCAACAAAATCGCCAAATCCTCCTTAACCAGTCCATCGTTCAAGGTTTCGAGCCACTCGGTCGACGCGCCTTTCACCGTTCCCCAGGCGAGCCCGGTTCCCGTGTAATCCTCGGCCACCACAATTTTCCCCTCCGCCAGCCATTCCTGCAGCGTGGGCTGAAATTGATAACGATTCAAAGTGAACCACATCTGCAATTCTTGCTCCGTGATGCTCTGCGCTCCGCCGCTCCGTAAAAATTCATTCAAATAGCGCCCCGTGGGCTCCACATCATAAACTGGAAATTTCACGTACACCGCATCTCGCCCCTCCGCCTTGAGCCGGTCCACCAGCCGCTTGGCCTGTGTGCTTTTCCCAATATTATTGATTCCGTACAGAGTAATGAACATGCCACAAGTGTAAAGTCTTTTACTCGCTTCCACAAGATTGCATACTTAAATATCTTGGGATATGCTTCTATCTATATTTATATATGGGATTCTGGTCAGGACAATGTGATGTAGCAAGGCAAAGTAGCGCTGAACTAGGATCGGTGATGCCACTGGCCATTACTGTACATGAAATGAATGAATTAGCGGATCAATTGCCTCAGCCCGTTGTGGCGCTCTTGGCAAAAAGACACTTTTTAGTCTTGGATATTATTTTAGGAGATGAGGGTGAGTATGAGCCTAAGATCATGCCTCTTAAAAATAGAGTAGAGGAGGGGGTGGTAGACCACAAAGGTGTTCATATACTGCATCGTGATAACCGTCCACGCTTTATTTGTGCCCGTGGGTCGCGTCCTGATACGGCGATACTTCATCCAGATAGCTTTCCCGAAGCTTATAACGCTGGTTTGTTGGAGTTAACGCGATATCCCCATTTAAGGCCAGCCATCTCAAGAGCTGCGGTGCAATATTTGGATAATGGAATGGAAGATGTAGATCACTCAATTTTTTTAGCCACGGCTATTGCTCAAGAGCTTTTTTACCAGGGCATTAACCCTGCGGAAGAAAGAAGGATTCTCGAGGCACATCAATCAGCAGTGCTAAGGGCGGCTGAGCCGAATGCTTATAGCCACCCACATCAGGCTCCAAAGTCAGCTAAAATAAAACAAGCGCTGCTTTTGGGAAAATATGTGCCACATTTCAAAAAAATCACTCCAGAGACCAATCTCAATCAACGGGAAGATACTATCTGGATTAAAGACGTGATTACGCGCCGTTAGTATCCGTGCTCCCAAACCCGCCCCGACTTTCTTCGCGAATGCTCTCCACTTCCTGCCACTCGAACTTGTCCACTCGCACAAACACACCTTGGGCAATTTTTTCGCCGCGTTCAATGGTCACGGGCGCTTCCGAAAAGTTATAAACCTGAATTTTAATCTCATCGGTGGGCCCGCAGTAATCGTGGTCAATGATGCCAAAGCCGTGCGGGGGAGTGAGCCCCTTCTTTTTTGGCGTGCTGCTACGCGAAGCCACCGCCAGCATGTAGCCCGCTGGCACCTCTACAATCACATTCCCTGGGATCAGCTCAATTTTACCCGCTTCAATGGTGACCGTTTCCCTCGCCACCAGATCAAACCCCACGCTTCCCGCCGTTTCATAAACGGGCAGGGGCAGGCTCTTGTCGATTCTTTGGATGCGAACGTGCATAAGCGCATCTTAGCTAAAAGAATGGCAAAAACACACGTAAGCTCCCCGAAGTACTTGATGGAAACTCTAAAAGTTGTATAATCCAGGTAATCACATGAATTCAAATCTTCAAAGCGTAGGGATCAAGTGGATTTTAGGCACCTCCATAGCCAGTGCAGCTATCCTAAAGAACTGTCAGGAGGAATCTGAAGGGCTTGCTAAAAGAGCTGTGGAAGAGCAGACAGAACGAATCCGCTATGAGACGCGCTGTGTTTTTGAGCGAGATGGAGTTGGATACAATCTCAATACCTCTTGTGATCAATTAGGCGAAGAGCTGACTCGCAAACTCAATGTGTATCTAGGTAAAGCCCAGGGATGGGGTGCTGTAAAGGCGGTGGAGTCCTTTGCCTTTTGTCCAGATTTCCATTGGGGAGATGGAGAGGTCCATGATTCTAAGAATATGCTAGCAGCTCCAGGGCCCCACAGCCATTTTACTTTTGAGGATAATGAATGTGTTGCGGGCTTGTATGTGTACACGCACGACGATGGAGAGCTATTTTGTGCAATACATACGATGTGTAATGATAAACAAGAGGGACTGGATCGCCTGGATGTTTATGTTCAGGGAGGGTGTGACCTGGAAAACTTTGACGTAGGACTGAGTCTCAATAGCTTGGACCTTAGGATCGAACGCGCGAAAAAATAAAAGCCCCGCATTGCTGCAGGGCTCTCAAGGGAAGTACGGTAAGGGGGGACACGGAGGGTCTGCGACCCTCTCTTTACAGAGCGGTGAGGGTTTCGTTCACAGTTACTTTGATTCCAGGTCCCATGGTTGAAACCAGGGTAATTGAGTTGATGAAGTTACCTTTAATGGCTCCAGGACGTTTTTCATTCACGGCCTTGAGGTAAGTTGCCGCATTTTCTTCAATTTGCTTAGCGCTGAAGGAAGTTTTCCCTACCACGTTGTGCAAATTTCCGAGCTTATCGTTACGGAATTCAACCTGTCCTTTCATCACTTCACCAATTTTAGCCACGATATCGGGCGTAACGGTTCCAGATTTAGGGTTGGGCATGAGTCCGGCCTGACCAAGTTGACGAGCAACCTTAGCCAAGTTCTTCATCATATCAGGAGTGGCGACCGCGATGTCGAAGTCGAGCCATCCTTTTTCAATCTTTTCAATGAGTTCATCCGCTCCGGCTTCCATAGCTCCGGCTGCTTTCGCTTCCTTCACTTTGTCTTCGCTCACAATGGCGATCACACGAACCGTTTTACCAGTTCCATGCGGAAGGCTCACTGTTGAACGGAGTTGTTGTTCCGCTTGAGTGATGTCGATTCCCAGGTTCAAGTGGATCTCAACAGACCCATCGAACTTAGTAGTAGAGGTGTCCTTAACGAGTTGTGCGGCCTCAGCCAAAGAATAACGCTTGTTGGCGTCTACCTTCGCGAGTGCATCGCGGTACTTTTTTCCGTGTTTCATACAAAGAGGGTTATGTGGTTCAAACGGTCCGCGCTAGGCGAGACCTCCCACGTATTGAAATTTAAGACAAACAGGGGCGCTCGCCTTTGGCGAGTGTTACCACTCTACCTTAACTCCCATGCTTCGAGCCGTTCCAGCCATGATCTTCATAGCTGCCTCAATATCGTTTGCGTTGAGGTCTTCCATCTTAATTTTAGCAATTTCTTCGAGTTGAGCACGGTTGATGGTTCCTACCTTATCCTTGTGAGGAACGGCTGAACCTTTTTCCAAACTGATGGCTTTCTTGATCAAGATCGCTGCAGGAGGCTGCTTAGTAATGAAACTGAAGCTGCGATCCTCGTAAATCGTAATCACACAAGGAATCACGGTTTCTCCAAGGGCGCGGGTAGCGTCGTTGAATTTTCCACAGAAATCCTGAAGATTAACTCCGTGAGGACCTAGGGCGGTTCCTACGGGAGGTGCAGGGTTCGCCTTACCGGCGTTGATCTGCAACTTGACGATGGCTTGAATCTTTTTTGGTGCCATAAATTTGAAATGCCCGGCGATTCTACAGAAGGGGGCTTAGGCTGTCAAACACATTTTTCATCTTTTCATGATTCGTCTGTGCGTACTCAAAGCCATAAATGTCATTCCCACTGCGAACCACCACGTGCACAGTCTTAACTTTGGTCTTGTGATTGAAGTAGAAAGACGCGTTTCCATAATTGTTCACTTCGTTCACGCTTCCCAAGTCCATAAGACTCATGGCGCGCTCCCGCAGAGCCAAATAACCCTGAAAACTGCCGGTTTCGGTAGGGTACTTCATCTCATACACGCTGCCAACGTACTGCTCGCCGTCAAAAACGTTCCATTGGTAGACCGTGGCCTCTTCCTGATCGGCAAAAGAAATGAACTGGAATACCAAGCCGGAAAAAATAGTGTCTTTGAGCACCGGTTGCACAAACCCAGCCTGCGTGAACAGCGCCGCACTCAGCGATGACTCAATCAAAGTGGGCTCCGTTTCTTCCGAAAGATCCACAGGCGCCTCTTCATCTAAAGGTGCGACTTCAGAAGTTTCCTCCACGGGGCTTGTGGCTTCGAACTCGTTTAAATAGTCATGAAAGACAATGTCTCCCACGATGAGGATCACGGAGATAGAAAGCAGAACCGAAAAAAGGGTGAGTTTCTGCATGCAGACCGCAGCGTAGCGGAGGCCAGGCACTTTAGTGCCTATTAAAAAGTGGCGAAGCCATCCAATCTTACTACTTCTTCTTAACTTGATCAAAATCCAATTCCACAGGCGTTTCGCGTCCGAAGATGGAGATCATTACCTTCACTTTACCCTTTTCTTCATCGATTTCGTTCACCACTCCTTCGTAACCCGCAAAAGGTCCATCCAGCACCATAACGAGATCCGTCTTGCTGAGCGTGATCTTGAACTTAGGAGCATTGTCGTCTTCGAGGTAACGTTGAATCACGCCGAATTCTTCTCCAGAAACGGGCACTGGAATGGTTCCAGAACCTACGAACCCGGTCACGTTGGGGGTGTTTCGCACCACGTACCAAGATTCATCGTCTACGGTCATGTCCACGAGCACATAACCTGGGAAAAGACGTTTTTTCTCTGTTTTTGGCTTACCTTTCTTCACCACAATTTGCGTTTCTTTAGGCACAATCACATCAAAAATCTTGTCTTGCATGTTCATGGATTCAATACGCTGTAGAAGCGCTTCCCGAACCGCGTCTTCATACCCGCTATAGGTGTGGATCACGTACCAGTTTCGTCCGGTGTTTTTTGCCTGTTTTGCCATCGATTATTGTTGTGAAATTTTATCAAGTACGAGCTTGTAGAGCTCAGAAAGTCCAAGGTCAAAAGCTCCAATAAGCACGGCCATTACAAAGGAAACGGCCACCACAATAGCGGTGAGCAGAGCGGCTTGTTCCTTGGTTGGCCAAGTCACTTTTCCAAATTCTTCCCACGCGCTACTAAAATACGCCACAACCGGATTCCGCTTGGACGATGATGAAGATTTTTCTGACATAAGCTTATTTATTAGTAGTTCACCCTGAAAGAGCCTTTCCGGCTTTCGTCAAGTAGTCTAGGGGGCTTTGGAGGAAAACGCAAGGTCAAAGATTAATCCGTCGTCGCAAGCGCAGACCTTTTACTTTCAGATCATTTTCTGCTATAATAATAAGATTTAACAGACCCGATAGGGTCCTATACAAAAAAACATGGCACGATCTCTGTTTGAAAAAGTTGGAAAACTGCACCTAGGGGGCCTTGTGCTCGCTGTGGTTTTGGGTGCGGTGGCCGCTCATGCGCCGCATGCCTTAGCGGATTTCTTGCCTTTGCCAAGCAACGACGACTTGGACGTGCCGGCTCCGGAAGGAGACAGCGCCTTTGAAAAACTGGAAAACCTGCTCGGCCCCGCGGCACGCAATTTGCGCATCATTGTGGGTGGGGTGGCGCTGCTCTTTATTGTGGTTTCCGGGTTCACTATGGTGATTTCCGGCGACAACGAAGAAACGGCTAAAACCCAGAAAAAGTCCATGACCTACGGGTTGATAGGACTCCTAATGATCAGTATTGCCGGCCCTATTGCCGAAGTCTTCGACTACCGCGAAGGAAATTTTATTTCCGACCCCGATAAGCTGGTGCAGCGGATTCAACTTTTCGACAACACGACCCGTCTCATCATTACTTTTGTGAAATACCTCTTGGGAGGACTCGCCTCCCTGATGTTTATCCGAAGCGGAGCCATGATGGTGGTTGCCGGAGACAACGAAGAAGAAGTGGGGAAGGAGAAGAAAAGTCTGGCCTTGGCGGCTGGAGGGCTCCTGATGGTGATTGTGTCTGACCTGATGATTCGCCGCGTGTTCTACGTGGCCGAATTCAATGAAAACGCCAATCAAACCATTGTGAAGCTCGATCAAAATGAATTTGTGCAACAATTGGTTGGAGTCACCAATTTAATCATTACTTTTGTGGGGCCCATCATGATGCTGGGAATCGTAGCAGGAGGAATTTTATATGTTACTGCCGGTGGAGACGAAGAACGAACCGGCCTCGCCAAAAAAATTGTTTTCAACTCCATCATTGGAGTGATCATTATTTACGGAGCCTTTGCCCTGGTATCCACAGTAATCACCGGATCCTTCTAATATGAAAAAAATCCTTCTTTTATTGACGATTCTTTCCTCCCTGGTCTTCGCACCCTCTGCGTTGGCCCTGGCCGATGATTTCAATTATAAGAATATTCTGGAAGATTTGCAGGAAGACGTGAGTGAAGAAAGCAGCCAAGTGGAAGATGGAGAAGAAGACGCCGATCCGGATGCTGAACCCTCTGGTGGTATTGAGTTGCCCAGTTTCTCGGAACAAGGGGAAGGGGCGGACATCATTGTGGCCGCCATTCAACGCTTCCTGGACTTTTTTAAACTGATGGTGACCCCCATCGCCATTCTGTTCATTGTGATGATGGGAATACGTATGGTCACGGCCGGAAGAGACAATGAAGAAGTGCTCAGCCAATCCAAGAATTTTGTCAGTTATGCTCTGCAAGGACTCATTCTCATCTTCGTATCGGATTCACTGATTGAAGTGTTCTTTGGTGCCGAAGGCCAGATTTTACGTTCGGGAGAAGACACTGCTAAGGAATTTGGACGACAAAGCTCCACTTTCTTTGCGGGAATTTATGGGCTGGTGGAAGTGGTGATTGCCTCCATTGCCGTGTTCATGTTGGTTACGGCCGGTATGCGTTATGTGGCCGGCAGCGCCAACGACGATCAAATCGCCAAAGCTAAGAAGCAAATCACCTGGGCTTTGGTGGGACTCTTTGTTATTGGAATTTCTGAGTTCGCCGTTAAAGAAGTGCTTTTTCAAAACCAAGGAACCAAATTGGGAATCGACGAAGCCAAGCTGCTCTTTGTTCAAGTCACCAACTTTATTGTCGGAACCATGGGAACCTTGGCCTTTGCCTTCCTTTTGTACGCCGGTTATTTGTACACGCTGGGCGCTCAAAACGAGGACAACGTAGCCAAATCCAAGAAGATCATGATGGGAGCCGCCGTGGGAATTATTCTGGCACTCGCCGCCTTCGCCATTGTGAATACAGTGGTTACTCTTGATGCGTCCTGATAAAAACCTCTATACTACCATGGAAATACGCCACCAAGCACGTCAGTGCCTAATAAGACATCGCGCAAGCGATATCAAAATGAACCTCCGCCGATCCCTTGCCACCTTCCTTGTTGCTCTTAGTTTGAGTTTAGTTTCGGCGCCTTTTGCTAATGCAGAGGAGTGTAGTTTTTCACTCAATGGAGAGTGTGTGGAATCAGGATCTGACGCGGTGGACGCTTTGCTGGGAACGGGAGGAGATTCTGATTCCGCTCAAGGAGACATCATTCAATCGCAGTGTGCCGACTTAGCCGAGGGTTTTGGTGGAGGCTTGGGGTGTGACAGTACGGATGAAGTGATCGACTTTACCGAGTACGATGGAAAATTGGAGCCACCTAGTGAGGCGGGTTACGACGAAAGCCTGACCGAAAATAAGAGCGCCCGTGAATTCATTCAAAGCATAGTGAACTACGCCTTGGGATTTTTGGGATTGATCTCTGTGGTGATTGTGATCTACGGAGGACTTATGTATGTGCTGAGCCGTGGGGATGAAGAAATGGCTTCTAAAGGAAAGAAGAGCATTGGCTACGCCGCCATTGGTATTGTCATTATTTTAGGTTCCTACGCCTTGGTGAACACCTTGCTCCAAGCGGGAGGAGGAGATTCCAACGGGGACGTCGAAAGCGTAGATGGAACCACCATCACCGAAACTGGAGCTTCCTTTGATACCGAAAGCGTATTGGAAGAAATTGAAGACGTGAGCGTGGAATACGTGAAAGCCTACCAAACCCTGCTCACTGTGAGCCAGGAGGTGGCCTACATGCGATCGGTAGAAATGCCGATCCTGCTGGATGTGGAAGAAACCGACTGGACGCTGGATGGATTGCTTCAGTACTTAATAGAATGGGCCGAAGGGGCCGACGATGACTTTGCCGACCAATACAAGCTCATCGATGAAAGCGATGTGGAAGACTATATAGATATGCTCCGCGAAGGAGTGGATGATATTCAGGGAGAAGTGGATAACCTCAGCCAAACCTTTGAAGCCGCACAGGCGCTCTACAACTATTTGCGCAGTGGGACTCAATCTTCAATCCTAGACACCTTGTGGGCCTTGGTGATTCCTGAGGCCACGGCCGCAATACCCACGGCCCCCTTCACAGTAGAAGAAATCATCACGCAAATCGAGCAAGGCATTGAAACAAGCGATTCTTGTGCGAGCCGTGAAGTTTCCTCAGAAGTGGAACGGGAATTCGGATTGGGTGTGACTATTTATGAAGTGGATATTGTGGATATAGATGACAACGTGTGTGGATTCTTGGAAGAAATTCAGAATAAAGCCATCGCCGACTACACGGAGGCTGTGGAGGACCTCGTGTTTCGCTTTGATGTGATGCAGGGGCTTTTTGACACCGGAGATTTTGATTCTGGGTCCAACCTCACCGCTGTGCTCGAGGCTTTCACCACCGCCAGCGAGAAGCTCAACGCCGCCGCAACCGTCAGCGATGTAAACGCTCAAACCGCCAATCAAATTGTGGCGTCCATGAATGACCTTTATGTTTTGGTGGAGAATTTGGAATTCGTAAAAGTACGACTCTCCGCCAGCACCACTTCTGGAAACGATCCGCTCATTGTGCGCTTCGATGTACTGGGAACGGAAGACCCCAGCGGAATGACGGTGGAAGATGCTCAAATTGAATGGGATTTGAACGGAGATGGAACCTATGAACCCGTTGGAACAGACGAGGCTCCCGGAACTTTAAACACCACCGCCGTGACGTCGGAAGACACGTCCGGGGACGCGGTGAGTGCGACCTTTAGCGAGCCGGGAACCTACCGAGTGCGCGTACGAGTACGCAGCAAGGATCCAGACATCGCGGCCGGAGTTTCTACCGTGACGATTTCCGTAGAACCTTCTAAATCCATGCTGGTGCTCACCGCTCAAGTGGGGACCGAAACGCCCGCCACCATTGCAGATTTTAGAACCTATCCTTACATCGATCAAAACGACTTTAAAGTGACAGAGACCGAAGCAAAGACCGGCATCCTATTTGATGCCAGCGGAACCACCGACGGAGACGGCAACACCGGAGCCGAAGGCGGAATCGTTTATTATGAATGGGACTTTGGAGACAATGAAACTTCTTCCGGTCCGTATGGCCAAGACGGAGGCAGCTCCGTGACCCATGCTTACGCCGGATCCGGTTCCTACAATGTTTCGTTCACCGTTACAGACGACACCGGAATCAAAGACCGCAAATACTTCACACTCTACGTGGCTTCGCCCGCAGCTCGCTTTAAAGCCAGCCCCAGCGAAGGAACCGTGGACACCGAGTTTGACTTCGATGCCTCTGGGTCCACCACCGAAAATGGAAAAATAGTGAGTTACTCGTGGGACATCAGTAAAAATGGCGTGACGGTGCCCGTGACCAACGGAACCGAATCCACCTTAAGCACCGTTTTGGATCAGCCGGGTGTCTACAGCGTAACGCTCACCGTTTCGGACGGAAGCGGAAAAACCGACACTGCAACCGGCCAAGTCTTAGTGGAATCCACGGCGCCCGTGGCCACTTACGAGTACTCTATTCCCAATGCGACTGAACCCGCCACCGTCTTATTCGACGCCAGCACCACCTACGACCCCGATGAAGGCGACGTAGTGACCTTGGAATGGGATTTTGATGGAATCGAAGGGCAGGACTATGAAATCATCGACACCGAAAATGAAGATAAAGAAATCACCGTTCAATTCCTCAATGAAGGAGAATACGCAGTTTCCTTAACCGCCTACGATCAGCACGACGCCGAACTCAAAAAGAGCGACACGGCCATCGGTAGCATCACCATAGATTCCGTGCTCGACGTGGACCTGGATATTCAAGGCGAAACCGCTCGTAATTTGGACGAAAACGGAGAAGCCGAAGTGGAATTCAGCGCTCTCAGCGAAACGGGAACTGCTTTTGAAATCGACTACGGAGACGACACGGTGGATTTCACGGACACGGTGACTCGTGGGGAAGCCATCTTCACGCATATCTACGAATCCGCCGGCGTCTTTGAAGTAACGCTGACCGCACTCGACGATGAGGAAGACCGAAATTCCATCACCCAGCGTGTATATATAGGAGCGGGCGACAGCCCTATCGCCGTGATCAGCATCGGTTCCAATGGAGAAGACATTGGCAGCGGCGCAGATTTCCGTGGAAGCATTAAAACTCAGTTCCGTTTCGACGCAAACGAGTCCGTGAACGTGGACGGAAGCAAGAACGGCTTGGAATACAGCTGGAATTTTGGAGACGGAGTCACTTCCTCTCAACCCAGCGTAACGCATACCTTCACTGAAACCGCGACCTACACCGTGAAATTGACAGTGCGTGATGAAGACGACAACGCGATCACCGACGAAACCTCACTGCTCATCACTATAGAAGGAATCGACCCAGAGATTCTGGGGCTCACCGTGATTCCGCAAGGGGACAGTTTGGAAACGCCGCTCAAAGTAAATGTAACGGTGGATGCCACCGATGAAGACGGCAAGCTCACTAACTTTAGAGCGTGGTACTACGACCTCAACGACACCGCGACCGAACTCGGAACCATCAGTTCCGCGAGCAATACCTTCAGCATGACTATTAATACGAAAGGCGAAACCGGCGAAGCGCTGGAATATGGATTTGCGGTGGAAGTGACGGACAATCAAAACAACACCGTGTCGTCCTTCGATGAACTCGAAGCGGCGACCATCCCAACTTTGGAAGTCACCAATGGGCCCAACGACACCCCCGTGGCTGGATTCACCGTGAACCGCACCTCGGTTTATGTGGGTGAAGAAATCACATTCTCCAGCACCTCCTACGATACCGATGGAGAAATTGTGAACTACTGGTGGGACATTGAAGGAAACGGATTCTTTGATAACGAGCCCACCGAAGACGGATCCTTGGAATACGCTTTCAGCCAAATCCATCCTGAGGGAGTGGAGGTTCAACTCAAAGTAGAAGACAGCTCTGGTGCCACCGCCACCTCCGAATCGCTCACCATTTTTGTGGACGCGGTTTCTGCCGCGCCGGATGCCGCTTTCTTGGCGGACATCAACGGAACCACCGTGAGCTTCCGCAACAACTCTATTATAGACACCGAAAACGGAGCCGACCTCACGGGAATTTACTGGGACTTCAACACGGCTGTGGACAGCAATGGAAACGGAACCGTGGACGACGACTCCGATTCCTTTGAAGAAAATCCTTCCTACACTTACGAAGCCTTGGGAACCTACCAAGTTAAGATGACCGTGGTGGACACCACCGGCCAAAGCGACAGCGTAACCCAAGCGGTGAACGTGCTCGATACCAAAGCACCCGTTGCCGGCTTCTCGTATAACGTGGAAGATCGCACCGTTGAATTCAAAAATGAAACCGTGCTCGACACCGCCAACGGCGCCGATGTACGCAGTTACAGCTGGGATCTCAACCTCACCGCCGACACGGACGGCGACACCGATCCTGAAAACGACAGCGACGCGACCACCAAGAATCCTACCTTTGAATACGACGACTATGGGGATTACGAAGTGAAAATGTTGGTGGAAGACACCTTTGGAAAAACCGACACCGTGATTCAAACCGTGGAGGTGCCCAACCCGGTTGAGCCCGTGACCGCGCTGTTCACCTCTACGCCTCAGCCGAACTCCCTGAGCCAAGTTATTTTGGAAGACGACGGCGATCAAGTGACCTTCTACTACGGAGCCGAAGGCGGAAGTGGAAACTTCAGCTACGTGCTGGATAAAAACATTTTCTACGACACCGATGGCGACGGCCTCCGTGACAACGACGAAGACTACGACGACGATTCCTCAGGAACCTGGAAGACACCTTTCTTCAAATCCTACGGCCAAGTGGTGGTTAAACTCACCGTGACCGATGAAGACACCGGCGAGAGCGACATTTCGACGCTCCAAGTTGTCTTTGAAGGATCCTTGGGAAGTGCTAATCTTTTCAATGCTACGCCCAGCGAAATGATGATGCTCATTGTCAGCGCCCTGGTAACCGCCATCGCGGGTATCAGCCTCACTTTTAAATCGTCAACCAAGCGAAGCCACAACCTATAATTAAACGCTAAATATGGACGAAACCACGCCTACTGAACCGACAGGTTCAGGCATTCCTGTCCCCGCTGAACCGACAGGTTCTGCTGTTCCGCCTCCAGTGGCTCCGGTTCCCGCTGTGGCACCCGCGCCCGCACCTAAAAAAGTGCTAACGCCGGAAGAAAAGTTGGCGAAGCGTAAGGCCATGTTCAAACGTTTGGGAATCGTGAGCGCCGTTTCTTATGTGCTTTTGCTGGTGATTGTGTTTGCATGGGCTCTTTTCCTCGCCAACAAAGAACTTTCGCTTTTCAATTACCTGCCCATTTCTCAAGCCAGCATGAGCGGATTCTTCTACGGAATTTTCAATGTGCTTTTGGGGGTAACTGTGGGAATTACACTGCTCATGGCTCTCTACGGTTTGCTACGTTCTTTGCTCACTAAAAAAGAAGAAGTCGACAAGAAGAAAAAATTCTCTCGCATGGCGCTGTGGTACGGACTCGGCTTTTTACTCGCCACCGTTTTGTGGCTGGTGGGAATTTGGTTCCTGGGTCCACGCTTGGTCACCGAAGCGCGTTTTGGTTCACCTATTATCACCACGCCGGAGGACACCATTGGACTCACGTCGCCCATCACTATTACCTTTGACGCGAGCTTGATTCCCATTGATACCGGCACCTACAGCATCCTGGCTTACACCTGGAATTTTGGAGACGGCAGCACTGGGAACGGTCAGACCGTGACGCATGAATACACTCAAAAAGCCGAAGGAAACGGAATCTACACCGTGACATTGAATGTGGAATACATGGACCTCAAGAGCGGAGCCCGTTTCGATTACGAAACCTCTACGGAAGTAGTGATTGAAAACGAAATGACGGCCGCTTCCTTTGTGGCCAAGCCCGACAGTGGGGAAGTGCCTCTGCTTGTGGAATTCGACGCCACCAGTTCTTTTGATCCAGATGGAGAAATCGTGGCCTACGAATGGGACTTTGATGCCGATGGACGTTTTGATGACGCCGAAGGAGAAATCGTGGAGTATGAATTCCTTCAGGAAGGAACTTACGAAATCACGCTCCGTGTGACCGACAACAACGGAGAATTTGCTACGGTCACCGAAACCATTGAAGCCGGCAGTGTGGGTGGACTTCGTGCCATCATCACGCCTCCACTCGGGGACGGCGAAATTTACTATATCGATGAAGAATACGACTTTGATGGAGAGCTTTCCCAATACCGCGACCAAAAAATCGTTAAATACAAATGGGACCTTGGGGATGGAACCAAACTCGAAAGCCGCAGCGTGAGCCACACGTATGACACCGCCGGTGACTATGAAGTTTCTCTCACCGTGCTCGATGCGGATGGAAATTCGGATGAAGCCATTTTGGAAATCCAAGTGGTGGAAGAGGGAACCCCTCCATCTGCCGTGATCAAAACCACTCCAGCCCTTGCCGCTGGCAGTGTTTCTGGCGCCGTGCCCTTGAAAGTGGACTTTGATGGATCCAGCTCCACCGATCCCGAGGACGACATTGTGGATTACGAATGGGATTTTGATAACGACGGCGAAGTGGACGAAACCGGAAATAAGGTGACCTACACCTATGCCGAAACCGGCAGCTACGAAGCTCGCCTCATCGTCACCGACTCCGCCGGAAATTCCGACGAAACCACGGTAGCTGTGCAAGTGGGCGAACAAGGCATCGTAGCCATTTTGGAATCCAACAGCTCCAACGGAGAAGTGCCCCTCACCATTGCCTTCGACGCCTCCGCTTCTACTTATAAAGAAGGGGACATCGTTTCTTATGAAATCGACTTCGGCGACGGCAGTGACCTCTATGTGGGCGACGCCACGGTTACTTACAAATACAACGCCGTGGGAACCTACACGGTGACCCTCACCGTAATCGGCGATGACGGTGAACGAGCCACTGATACCATGCAAGTGGTGGTACGCCCCGTTTCCCTCACCGCATGTTTCACGGTGAACGAATCTACCGGTAACGCGCCACTCTTTGTGGTGGTGGACCCTTCTTGTTCACAAGGAACCATTCAAAGTTATGAATGGAACTTTGGCGACGGCGAAATCAGTTTCGACCGCAAACCGGGAACCCACACCTACGACAGCGCAGGAACCTACACGATCACGCTTGAGATCACTGAAGACACTGGCATCGTGGACAGCATCACCAAGACCATCACGGTTAAGTGAGGCCTACCCAAGTTCTGAGCAAAAGCTTAATATGAGCGCTCACCGCTTGAAGATCCACGGGCTTTTCTGAAGGAGTGAGTTCGGGCTTTTCGCCGCGAATTTCATGAGGACGATTTGCTGCATAATCCACGTTGGCTTGCTCCGATCCATAGATCTCTACAAACTTAGTGAGACTATCCAGAGGGCCTCTGTGGCCCACATTCGCCTCCAATAAAATGAGCAGGCCGAGCGTAGCTGGAGTAGGCTCGGATTCAGTGGCTTGGACCGGCATTAAAAATGAATTGAGTGCATCAAAAAGAGCGCGACATTGGTCTAGAGTCAGTTGTCCCCGACATCTTTCTAAATCATTCAAATAAACACTCGCATACCCGCTTTCAGTGAACTTATTTGGAAAACTTCCCATAGGCTTCCATTACGAATGAACCATCGTAACAAATAGCAGAAAGTCTGACAAAGCCAACTACTTGACCAAGTATATAAAAATGCTATAGTCCGCTCTTATTTGACCTATGAATCCAAAAGCAAGTGAAACTTTCCTGGAGGGCTGGGACACATTAGACGCTGAACTTAATGAAACCGATAAGGCTAAACTACAAGCCATTTTGGATGCAGCCAAAAGAAATGCCGAAAAAAGAGACGGTAAAGAATTCGACGTCATGATGCATGCAGACTGGATCTTGACTCTAAGACCGTTTGAAAGCTCTAGACTCAGGACTTTCATGGAAAAAGCAGCTGAACTAAGAAATCGTGATCTTATTTTTTGCCTGGGCTCTCCAGCGGGTGATCGTGAAGAAAAACTAAAAAGAGCATTCAATTTTAGACAGGAGCGTAGCGTACGAACTGAGGATGCTTTCGATGTATTTTCCTACACTCGCATGGGCACAGGCTATTTGTCTGTGGAAGAGCTGGGAAAATTTCTAGAAATCACACAAGGTTTTCATCCTGATGATCGCTATCGTATTCACGGTGGAGAATGGAACCTATGTCAGACTCATGCAGCGCTGCAGCTCAGCACTCTTGGCTTGGGCAAGTTTCTTCCGGCGCAAACAAGTGTATTTGATCCATACGAAAATTATAAGAAGGCGCTGATTGCTACAGTAGATCCTGCTTTGCTCTCGGCTCGCTTGGGAATCAGCTTGGACTACAGTGAGCTCAGCAGCTCTCCACAGGAAAAAACGGCCATCACACGAATGTTCCACGACCACCTCACACAGGTAATCGTTTAAAGATTGGGCCTCGTGAGTTCGTCCAGTTTCAAATATTTCTCATGCTCTTTTTTCACGAGTTTTACGAAAGGCGTCTTGGTCCGCTTCGCGGTGTTCACCATTTCCGCAACGGCGTGGTATCCCAGGTGAGGGGCCAGCGCGGTGGCCATGGCAAAGCTGCGGCCCAGCACCTCTTTCATGTGCGCCTCGTTGGCTTCAATGCCTTCAACACAGTCTTTGCGCAGCAGCGTCATTCCATTGGATAGAATTTGAATTTGATGCAGGAGATCCCAGCCCACCAGCGGGGTGTACCAGTTGAGTTCCAGTTGTCCCTGCGTCGCAGAAAAGGCAATCGCCTGGTCTAGCGCCTGAACCTGCACAGCAATCATGCTCACGCATTCGAGCACGGATGGATTCACCTTGCCCGGCATAATGGACGAGCCCGGCTCCACCTCAGGCAGATGAATTTCATTGAAGCCCGCTTCGGGTCCGCTCACCATCAAACGCAAATCGCTGCAAATGCGGAGCAGCTCAATAGAAAGCGCGCGCAAACAGCCCGACACGCTTACAAAGACCCCCAAGCTGTGGCTGTTTTCAAAAGGATTCATGAAACCGAGTTGCAGTTTCATTCGCTTCGACAAACTCTTCACCATTTTTTCAGAAAACTTGGGGTGCGTGTTGAGTCCGCTGCCCGTAGCCGTTCCGCCAATGCCCAAATCTCCCAGTTCGGGCGCCGCAAAGTCGAGTCGGTCCATGGCCCGTTCCAAAGCGGACGCGTAGGCTTCAAATTCCTGACCCAAGGTCACCGGCACCGCATCTTGCAAATGCGTGCGCCCCACCTTGATCATTTTCTCAAATTTCTTCGCCTTCTTTTCAAAAGCTTTCACCAAATCCTCAGCATTTTGCATCAGCGGCAAAAGTTCCAAAAGCGCCGCCAAACGAATGGCGGTGGGGATGGTGTCGTTGGACGACTGAGCCATGTTCACATGATTGTTGGGGTGCACTTTGTATTCGCCCTTCTTCCCACCCAGCAGCTCGGTCGCACGGTTCGCCAAAATTTCATTCAACGTCATGTTGAAAGGCGTGCCGGCCCCGGCCTGATACACATCCAGGTCATAGTACTCGTCAAATTTTCCGTCTATAAATTCCTGACCCGCCGTTTGAATCGCCTTGGCCATATTCTTGGGCAAATGCCCCAGATCCGCATTCACTTCCGCTGCAGACATTTTGATCCACGCCAGCGCCACTTTAAAAGAATGGGGAATGCGCAGCGAAGAAATTTTGAAAGTACTGTGAGCGCGTTCATAAAAACTGCCCCCGTAACTATTGGCAGGAACCTTCACGGTCCCCAGGGCATCGGTTTCTTTTCGAGTCTTCATAAGCAGATTATAAACGTGAACTTTAAAATTCACAATTAACTGAATCTTTATGTACTTCTCCTCCCCTCAGAAAGATTCCATGTGAATTTTAAATCACCTTTATATTGGGTTTCTTCCGGCTCTTTGAAGCACATAACCCTAAAGGAAACGAAGGAAAAGATCATGTATCTTTTTCGGAGTGCTCCCGTGCTGAAAAGAGCCGGAAGAAAGGCTTGAGAGAAAAGGTGATTTTAAATTAACTGAATCCCGACTACAAAAGTCTCAAAACTGCGGTCGCGGGAAGAGGGTGGTTTAAAGACGGAAACTTTTTTAAAACGAGTCTTCATTTTTTTAATAACGGCCTGCATCTCTTCGCCTTCAAAAATCTTTCCCACAAAATTGCCGCCCTTTTTCAAAATGCGCGTCGCCAAAAAGAAAGCCTGATCGGTGAGCTCCGCGCTGCGCCCTTGGTCGAGGTCACGGATCCCGCTGGTCTTGGGCGCCAAATCGCTGGTCACCACATCGACTCGCTTGATGCCCAGTTCCTCCAAGCGCGCAAAAATCCCATCTTTCTCCATAATGTCCTGCACAAAGCTGTGGAGGTTCTCTTCTTCAAACGCATCGATTTCCTGAAGGTCAAAGCCCACCGCCGTTCCTGCGCCGCCAACCAATTCCGCAATCACCTGCAAAAAACTTCCCGGCGCCGCCCCCAAATCCACCACGGTGTCCCCACGGTGAATGAGGTGGTATTTTTCCTGAATATCCAGCAGTTTAAACGCACTGCGCGCCCGATAGCCTTGCTCCTTGGCGAGCTGGAAATACTTATCTTGAACTTTGTAAGGTTTTGGCATTAGGATGAGGAAAACTTCACATGGGCCTTGAGAAAATCACCGTTGCAGATTCCAGAATAGCAGGACGTGGCGTTTATGCAAAAGAAGACATCCGAAAGGGTGAGCCTATTTTGGATTTTAGAGGGCCGATCATTACTCTTGAAGAAGCCCTCGCACGACCGGTGGATGGATGCCCTCTGCAGATTGGAGCTGAAATCTACCTAGACCTTCCTGAGCCGGACGTTTTGGTGAACCATTCTTGTATGCCCAATGCGGGTCTGCGAAAATTCACACTCACCGCCTTAACAGAAATACGTCGCGGCACTGAAATCTTCTTCGACTACTCGACGACTATGGATGAAGATAATTGGACGCTGCCGTGTGCGTGCGGAGCAGAGACTTGCCGTGGAATTGTAACCGATTTCAAATTTCTCCCACCTGATTTACAGGAAGAATACTTGGATCTTGGTGTCGTGCAGGACTTTATCGTTCGGCAGTATCCTAGGGTGAGGCGAGTTCTAGGCTAAAGGTTTCGCTTTAGGCACCCCATTCATCCGTGGATACTCTCGTGCCAGCGCCGCCACTTTTTCAAACTCTAAAATCGCTCGATCCTCTCCAGTCGGCAGGGTGTACTTGTGCGCGCGCACAAATTCCAAACCCAAAATATCCTGAGCGGCGCGCGAAGCTTCCAACTCCGCCGCATAATCCGCCTTCCACGCGTAAAACTTTCCACCGACTTTCAAAAATCCTGCGACATATTCCAAAAGCACGGGCAATTCCGCCACCGCGCGGGCCGTTACCGTATCAAACTGTTCGCGCCATTTTCGCTCGTGCGCCAATTCTTCGAAGCGGCCCACTAGCCCCTGAACATTCTGCAAATCCAATTCCTCAGCCATATCCATTATTGCTTCAATTTTCTTAGCCGTAGAATCCACCAGCGTAAACTCCAGGTCGCTTCGTTCACAGGCCAGCGCCAAACCTGGCAGTCCACCGCCGGTTCCAATATCCGCCACTCGCGCGCCCGGTTCCCAGAAATCTAAAACCGCCAGGGCGTCGGGGATGTGTTTATCCGCGAGCTTCAGGCGGTCACCGGCTGAAAATAAATTCAGCTCAGTGCTTTTCTTTTGTAGAACTGCAATTAAATTTTCCATTTTTGAACCTGAAAATTCACCCCTAGGGGTTACTCTTAACCTGTAAATTATTCTGCTGGGGTTTCTTCCACAGGAAGCACTTCAGCTTCTGCTTCAACGGTCGTTTCCACAGTCACTTCCTCTTCAACTGGCGTTTCCACCACGGGCACTTCTTCCACTACAGGCTCTTCCACCGGTTCGCCAAAAATCACCACAGTGGTGGTAGCCCGAGCCGTTGCGGTGGTGCTTTGGTCAAAAGCAGTTACCGTCACTTCACATTCTGCGCCAGGAGCGCCGTTCAGCATGGTCAAAGCCAAGTTGTGAGCCGTCTTCACCCCCATCTCGTCCGTAACTACAGGTAAAAGATCGATATCATCCGCATCGTCACATTCCACTTCAGAAATGTAGGCCAAAGTTGCGGCGCTCACCACAAAATCCAAAGTGTCCGTAGCTGGATCCACCACGCTGTCTTTAGGAGTGGTGAATGTAATGTTGTAAGGAGCAATCAGGCTGCAAGCACTGAGGAGTAAAACGAGAGAGAGGGGAGCGAGGCGTCGCATAAGAGGAGGTTATATGGGCTAAGCATATTGAATCACGGCCAAACTCGCAAGCGCAGCCGTTTCCATTCGCAGCACACTTTCACCGAGCTGGAACAAAGTGCCGCCCACCGCGCGTATTGCTTCGAGCTCCTCTTTAGTGAGTCCACCTTCAGGGCCAATGATGAGGTTGATGTCTTCGTCCGCCGCCACTTCAACGTCCTTCAAACGCGCATCAAAGGTCCACGGGTCGCCGGCCAGGACTTTCCCACTAGGCAGTTTTTCCAGAAGCGCATCGAGTTCAATGGCTTCGTGCATCTCAGGTAAAAAGGGATTCTCACATTGCTCCGTGGCTTCTTTCACAATGGCGAGCAAACGTTCTTGCTTCTTCAAAAATTTCACTTGGCAGCGCTCGGTGATGAGGGGAATGAGGTCAGTGGCGCGCAGCTCGGTGGCTTTTTGCAAAATGAATTCGAAGGTTCCCGGTTTTTTGGAAAGGGCGCAGTAGAGTCGCAGCTTGCGCGCGGGCGCCGGAGTCACGCTTCGATTTTGCACATGCAGTACCGCCACCTTGGAATGCAGTTCTTCCACCGTTGCTTCGGCCTTGGTGCCCTTGCCATCCATGAGCATGCACTTATCACCTTTACGAAAACGCAGCACCTTGGTCATTTGCTGCAAAGTATTGCGATCAAAAATACGGACTTTGTCTGCTTCGAGCGGATGGGGAAGGATGAAGTGTTGCATGTGGAATATCTTTTTGTAGAGGTGCTAGCGCACTGTTATTTAAAATCTTCTCGTTGCTGCGGCGTCATGTAAGGCAGGCCCAGTTGCTCAAAAATTTCTTCTTCCGTGCTGCTCGCCAATAAATTTTCACCTTCATAGAGGCCGTATTCGTTGATCTTCCAGCCGCGTTTAAGCGCAATGGTACGAACATGAATATTGAAATGCTTGGGTCCCGTGAAATAAAACAGCGCGGCACCAAAACTTTCCTCGGGCACGGCGCGCAAATCCACCTGCATGTCCATGTCGGTCACGATGCTGCACTTTGTGGCACCGTCCGCCAAAACCTGTTTGCACCCGGGATAGGCGAGGAAGTGTTTCATCATGGCCTCGTGATTCGAACCGGTCGTCAAAATATCCACGTCCCCAATGGTCTTCATTTTGCGGCGCAAACTGCCGGCGTACTGAATTTGGTCGAAGTACTCGCAGGTTTGCAGATACGCGATCATGTCTTCGGCTTGTTTGAGCGCTACTGCATAAGGCGTTCGTTCTTTCAAATGCGTCATTTGTGACAAAGATTCCATGATGGCGGACTGACTTTTTTCGCCCATGCCGGGCAAGGTTGCGAGTGCGCCACTTTCACCAGCCGCTTTCAAAGCTGGCACATCGTGAATGTCGAGCTGCTCCATAAAGAGTTTCACTTTTTTTGGTCCCACTCCGCGCACCCTCAGCATTTGCAAAACTCCCGGTCCAAGCTTACGAACCAACTCTTCATACATCGGCGTAGTGCCCGTCTTAATAATGTCGATGATTTTGAGTTTAAGCTCCGCTCCCACACCCGGAATTTCCTCCAGCGAGGCTTCGTCTTTTGTATACATTTCTTCCAAATCCAACGGCAGACCTTTTATGACTTCCGCCGCACGTTGATAAGCCCGCACACGAAAAATACTCTCGCCCTGCACTTGCAGCAGATCCGCGATATCCATGAAAATTTGAGTGACTTTATCGTTGATCATACTGAGATTTTAACTCAGTCGATCAGTGCGAACAATGCTTTGATTGAAGCACGCCGCTCAACTATAAATGCAAAGTCATCAAAACTGTATTTAAGCTCTGGATAGGGGAAATAACCATCTTCCCCAGAGTTGGGTCGCAGTGTTGCTCCATGGAATTCTGTAAAGGCATCGGTGAGCGCTTGGCGCGTGAGCAGTAAAGTTGGAGCTAAAGCCTCAATGTTTATCAATCGTAAATTGTTTACGTCCTCACCCCGCATTGCGCTAAAATTACAATTTTCACCGAAGAGTGTTATCTCTTCAGCGCATTGAGGTCCAACCGTACCTATAACCAAACTTGAACCCTTATGAGCCTCTAAATGTAAGAGATGAATGCCGCGAGGATCATCCGTATTGACCCTGAGCGCACGTACACCTCTTGCAGCGTAATTTTCTCGCTGACTTCTTTCAAGTTGAAGTTGAGTGGTGGTCAGTTGGGGGCCAAGGTACAGTCCCTCTGAAGTCACCCCTTGTCCCTGTCTATCTTGAACGATATAAAGGGGCTCACTACGAGGTGCATAAGCTTCAAAGGAATTGCGTCTGGGCATAGTCTTGTATAAGAGTGTCTCATTCAAAACGATTTTGTAGATTTTGTCAATCTGCTAGACTGGGTTTATGAAAATAGCTGTAATTGGAGGAGGCGCCGCCGGAATGATGGCCGCCGCCGCTGTAATCGAGACCAATCCAGAAGCCGAAGTCGTGCTGATTGAAAAGAACGCGAGTCTCGGGCAAAAAGTGATCATTTCAGGTGGGGGACGCTGCAATGTGACCACGGGTTTTTCCGATTTAAGGCTCATTTTGGACCGCTACCCACGCGGCGGGAAATTCCTCACCTCGGCCATGCACGCTTTTCCGCCCGAACGGGTTTACCAATGGATGGAAGCGCACGGCGTGCCGCTGAAAACGGAAGAAGATCTGAGGGTGTTTCCCCAGTCCGACAACGGGAAAGACATTGTGCGAATTTTTGAGAATCTTTTTTATAAACACGGCACGCAGTTGCTGCTTCGCCACGATGTACAAAAAATAGAAAAGTCCGCCGCCGGCTTCATCCTTCACTTCAAAAATCACGAGTCCATTTCGGCCGATAAAATAATCCTCACCACCGGCGGCCAGGCTTACCGTCACACCGGGTCCACCGGCGACGGCTACACGTTTTCTGAATCCCTTGGCCACACCGTCACGGCACTCGCGCCCAGCCTCAACTCCTTCATCACTAAAGAAACTTGGCCAAAGGAACTCGCGGGTGTGTCACTACAGAAAGTTACACTACGCGCCCAAAAAGAAAAATTCACCGGCCCGATTTTGTTCACGCACCGCGGGCTTACGGGTCCGGCCGTTTTCGCGCTGTCTTCGCTCATCGCCTTTGAAGAATACAATCCCGAGCATCCGCTCCCGCTCAGCATCGACCTGCAGCCCTTCACCAACCAGGCGCTTTTTGAAGCCGAACTAAAAGACGAACTCGTCGCCAATCCTAAGAAAATGTTTAAAAATACGCTTCCGCGCTGGATGCCAAAATCGCTTGCCGCCACTCTCTGCACGTTGCTCTCCATCGACGGCGAAAAAAACAACTGCGAAATCGCCAAGAAGGACATTCAAAAAACCATCGAGCGAATAAAAAACCTCCCGCTCACGCTGATTGGAAGGGGAGCCGGAGATGAATTTGTGACCGCTGGTGGAGTGGAGCTAAGGGAAGTAGACCCGCGAACCCTGGAGTCAAAACTCGCGCCCGGCGTTTATTTTGCCGGAGAAGTTTTGAACATCGACGGGTTCACGGGCGGCTACAACCTTCAGTGTGCCTGGGCCACCGGGCACTTGGCTGGGGAATCAGCGGCTACGCACTGACGTGTCCAACGCCCAGTAGGCGCATAACCAGTACGACCAAAGCCACCACCAGCAAGACGTGAATGATATTTCCACCAATGTTGAAACCATAACCGCCAAGCCAAGCGACTAAAAGAATAACGAGGATTACATCGAGTACTGACATATAAATAGGGGTTAAGAACTAATGTCTTGTTTAAAATTCTTCCAATCACGTTTCAGCGTACGGCTCAAATTTCCAACGGCATCTGTAGTCCACTCACGTCCTTTGGCGTATTTTTTTACAGCTTTATCCACCATTTCCTCATACTTTTCTTTGCTCATCTCAGCGCCGTCTTTCATGTCATCGGCTTGAGCCATCAGCATCCCTTGAATCTCCAAATACTTTTCTTCCAAATCATCAGTCACTTGGCCAAAGGTTTCCTTCACCCGCTCTTGAAGTTCTGCACGCGTGGCATTGAAGTTTTTGGCGATTTTTTTCGCGCGGTCCGAAACTTCATCCCGGAATTCCTCGCCTTTTTCACTGCGAAGAAAAATGCCGAGTCCGGTGGCAATAGCAGCTGTGACCGCTAGCCCTAGTAAAAAGTGTCCTTCCTTGGGTTCTTCTGCGTGGGTCATAATGAAAAGGGTTAAAAATAGGCAGTTCACTAGTTGAAACGTTTTTCCTCGCCAAGACCTTTCAACAAAATTTGCTGAGCGGTGATTATTTGCTTATGGGCTTGAACTTCGCTATGCTAAAAACACTCCTTCCGGCGCATTATGAAAAAGTCTACGACTTCTTTTTGGCTATCCGATGAAAAGCCAGCCGCGTTCGCTGCTTTGCAGAAAAACCTGCGCGCAGACGTGCTTATTGTGGGTGCCGGAATCTGTGGAATCACCGCCGCCTACCTCCTGAGTGAAGCGGGTAAAAGTGTGGTGGTTTTGGATTCGCGTGGCCTCGCGGCGGGAGAAACCGGAAACACCTCGGCTCACCTCACCGCCGTTTTGGACGACCGCTACTTTGAGCTCGAAAAAAATCACGGCAAAAAAGAAGCCAAGCTGGTTTGGGAAAGCCACAATGCCGCCATCAGCGAAATCGAACGCATTATTAAAAAAGAAAAAATCGACTGCGACTTTGAGCGCGTGGAGGGCCAGCTGAAATTTTATGAAGACCAAAAAGAAGAGCTGGAAAAAGAACTGGAAGCCTTTGACCGCCTCGCACCCAGCGCTGCTACTCAAAAAGACCTCACACTGCACTTTCCCCGCCAAGCCCAGTTCCATCCTCTAAAATACCTCCGCGCCCTCCACAAAATCCTCGAAGCTAAAAACGTCCGCTTTTTTCAAGCCCGCATCACCGGCTTCAGCGAGAAAAAGGGCGTCACGCTGACCACCAGCACTCGCCAAACCATCTGGGGAAAGGACTGCATCGTGGCCACGCATTCACCGGTGGTGAACCGTTTTCAACTCCACACTAAACTTTATCCGTACCGCAGCTACGTCATCGCCGCGCGCATTCCCACGGGCAGCGTCCCCTCGATGCTGTTTTGGGACAACCTGGAGGCCTACCATTATGTGCGCGTTCAAAAACAAAGCTCCCACGACCTCCTTATTATAGGAGGGGAGGACCACAAAACCGGCCAAGAGAAAGACACGGAAGCCCGTTTCCTAAACCTCGAAAAGTGGGCGCTCAAAAATTACCCACAAATAAATAAAATTGAATACCGCTGGTCGGGCCAGGTGATGGAAACCATGGACGGCTTGGCCTTCATCGGAAAAAATCCCGGCAACGAGCACATTTATGTAGCCACCGGTTTCTCCGGCAACGGACTTACGTACGGAACCCTGTCCGGCCTCCTCATCCGCGACCTCATACTCCACAAAACATCTCCCTGGGAATCGCTCTACCGTCCCTCGCGAAAAAAACTCAACGCCACTTATCTTAAAGAAAACTTCAACGTGGCCTGCCAATACGCGGACCTCATTCCCATCGGCGGCGACTCCCTCAAAGGCCTAAAAGAAAATGAAGGCTGCGTCATTCAAAAAGACCTGAAAAAAGTGGCCGTATATAAAGACGAATTTGGCAAACTCCACACCCGCTCGGCGGTCTGCCCGCACTTGGGTTGCATAGTAAAATGGAACACCGGTGAAAAGTGCTGGGACTGTCCCTGCCACGGGTCCCAATTCACCGCTCTGGGCAAAGTTCAGCACGGCCCCGCCTTATCACCTTTGAAAAAAATCAGCCTTAAGGTAGAGTAGCCGCATGTTCAAAGAATTTTTCGATCTCAAGGACCCCAACG
Organism: uncultured Candidatus Peribacteria bacterium; assembly: GCA_965230905.1. Taxonomy (GTDB): domain Bacteria; phylum Patescibacteriota; class Gracilibacteria; order UBA1369; family 2-02-FULL-48-14; genus 2-02-FULL-48-14. Next base: position 8,979 of record OZ246396.1, on the reverse strand, counting down.
AGCTTCTTAAAAAGAAGAAAGCCCAAATCAAGAGTTTTAAGGTTAAAATGGACACCGAGCGCACCCTCACGGATCGCCTCGCGGATCATATCACCAAGGCTTTCGGCTCCACCTGGTTTTTTGTCGCCAATTTCCTTTGGTTCGCCATTTGGATTGTGATCAATTTGAATCTGGTGCCGGGCATTGCGCCGTTCGACCCTTATCCCTTTGGGTTCCTCACCATGATGGTGTCCTTGGAAGCCATTTTCCTTTCTATTTTTGTTTTGATCAGCCAGAATCGGGCTTCCCGCGTGGCGGATCTCCGTGAAGAAATCGACCTTCGTATCAACGTACAGGCCGAACAAGAAATCACCCGAATTCTAATTATGCTCGATGAAATCCACGATCATTTGGGGCTCGCCTCCGAAGACGACGCAGAACTCAAGAAGATGAAAAAACGAACCAACGTTTCCGCTCTCAAAAAAGCAATTTCTAAAGAGATGGACGAATCAAATTGACCCAATGTATCCAAAAATTCTACTAAAACCGGGCAAAGAACACATCATGAACAGCCGTCATCCATGGATTTTTTCCATGGCCCTCCAATATTTTGGAGGTATTGAAAGTGGCAGCCTGGTGGACGTCTACGATTCCGGCGGAAAAAAATTCCTCGCGCGTGGTTACTACAACGAAAAATCTCAAATCGCCGTCCGCATCCTTACGCTCGACTCACAACAGCCCATCAACACTGACTTTTTTGTAAAACGCTTCGCCGAACTCAAAAAAATCCGCGAACGCTTCATCGATACCAAACTCACCAACGCGTATCGCTTGGTCTTTGGCGAAAGCGACGGCGTGCCCGGACTCATTGTGGACCGCTACAATAAAGTGCTCGTGATTCAAGTTCACACCATGGGTATGGAATACCTCAAAAAAGAGGTGGTCTCCGCGCTCAAGGCCGTGTTCAATCCCGAAAGCATCTACGAACGTAGCGACATTGGCGTGCGTGCTCAAGAAGGTTTGCTCGACCAGCCCAAGGGTCTGCTCTACGGTGCTTCTTTTGAAAAGGAAATCGAAATTCTGGAAAACGGGGTGCCCATGCTGGTGAACATTGAAGACGGACAAAAAACGGGAATGTTTTTGGATCAGCGTGAAAACCGCAAAGCGCTCCAAGCCTATGTAAAAGATAAAAACGTCCTTAATTGTTTCTCCTATACCGGTGGTTTTTCTTTGTACGCGGCGCTTGCCGGAGCCAAAAAAGTCACCAGCGTGGATTCCTCGGGTCCGGCCCTGGAAACCGCTAAACGCAATTTTGAACTCAATGGCCTCGACCCCAAAAAACACGAATTTTTGGACAAAGACGTGTTCGATCTTTTAGAAGACTACCGCAAGCAGCGCACCGAATTCGATGTGATCATCCTCGACCCGCCCGCCTTCGTAAAAAATCAAAAGAGTCTAAAAAAAGGACTTCAAGGCTACACCTTCATCAACGAACGCGCGCTTCAACTTCTGCCCAAAGGCGGCATACTGGTCTCCAGTTCCTGCTCCGCTCACGTCACCGACGAACTCTTCCAAAAGATGCTCGTCATGGCGGCGGCAAAAGCTCACTGTACGCTGCGCGTGCTCGAAATGCGCAATCAGCCCATCGACCACCCCTTCAACCTCTTCTTTCCAGAAGGGAAGTATTTGAAGTATTACGTTATGCTCAAAGATTAAGAATCTGTAGGCTCGCTACAAACGAGGCCTACCTTCAAATTCGCCAGGTTCTTTGCAAATATCGTGAGGAAATTTTCGCCCGCCTCCACGTCGGCTGCGGTGAGCCCTTCCAAAGGATTCAAAACCAAAAGCTCTGCACCCGTTTCATTACCAATGGTTTCCGCAAAAGACGAATTGATCAAAGTCTCGGTGTAAATAGTGTCGATGCCATGTTCCTCCACAACTTTGGAAATCTCTTCCAGTTCCTTAATGGTGGGTTCATCGTGAGGCGAAATCCCGCTAATGGGAATCATGGTGAGCCCATAGCGATTCGCCAAATAAGCAAAGGCCGCGTGGGAAACCACAAACTCTTTAAGCGTGCAGCTTTGTAGGTCGCTCGCAAAATTTTCATTTATTTCATCGAGTTCACTCATGAGTACTTTAGCATTGGCCAGGTACACATCGGCATTCTCCGCGTCGAGACTCGCAAAAGTATTCGCCATGGACTGAACCACCATACGCACGCGCACGGGATCCTGCCAAAGGTGAGGGTCGTACTCAGTGTGCTCCTCGCCAGTGTCGTGCGCAGAAGCGCTGGGAATGAAGCTGTGCTCGTCCTCTTCTTCATGCTCAAGTCCTTCTTCCAAAGGAATGAGTTCTACATTGTCGGCTGCTGCAAAAAGCTGCACGCCATCTTGGCGAAGTTCAAATTCCACATCCGTAACCCAGGGCTCCAAAGCCGCGCCATTGTAAATAAACAAATTGGCGTCATACAGCGCCTTCAGGTCATCGGGCGAGGGGTCGTAGTCATGCGGCTCGAGTCCAAGCGGAACCAGAGTACGCACTTCCAAAAGGTCACCGCCAATTTGCTCCGCAAAAAAAGCCCAAGGATAAATGCTCGCCACCACCTGCAATTTTTCCGATTCCGGTTCTTGACCAAGTTCACCGGTGCAGCCGGCAAAAAGAGCACTCAATAGCAGAATCGAAAAGAGTTTTTTCATATGTAAAAGCTAAGTGATTAGAGCGCGCTCAAAATAAGTCCAAGTACCAAAATGTATAGCACAATTGCAACCACGGTCACCCCCGCTGCAATGCTGATTTTTTTGGATTTTGAGTACTCCACTTTTTTACCAAGTTGAATGATGTAAAGCCCTGCGCCTCCGCCAATGGCTCCTCCCAGGACACCGCCGAAACCAATACCCAGTCCGATCAAAAGGCCGCCCCAAATGACAAAGGGATCTTTGAAGTCGATAGAATTTTTAGATGGAGTTGCTGACATAGGCTTGGATTAAAAAGTATACAAAAAGTTTAGCACAGTTTTTATTCTTGTCCCTTCGAAAGCGCCAATTTCACTTCTTTCGCTGTGATCAAGCGGAAGCTTCCGGTCTTCACATCCCCAAGTTCCAATTTCCCAATCGCCACGCGGCGCAGCGCAAACACGGTGTGGCCGAATTGTTCCATCACGCGGCGGATTTGGCGTTTGCGTCCCTCTCGTAAAATCACCTGAACCCAAGTTCGGTGGCCCTCTTCACGCAGCACACTGGCCTTCATGGGCGCCAACTTTTTATCATCCAATTCCACGCCTTCCTCCAACGCTTCCAAAGTTGTGGGTTCCACCGTTCCGTACAAGCCCACCTCATAAGTCTTCTCGTGTTCGTAGCGCGGGTGGGTGAGGTGCAGCAGCAAATCGCCATCCGTCGTCAAAAGCAAAAGTCCCTCGGACTCACGGTCGAGCCGCCCCACGGGGTTGAGGTGCTGGTATTTGCGCGGGAGCAGGTCCATCACGGTTTCTGCGCCATCGGGGTCGTGACGGGTGGTTACAATGCCCACCGGCTTGTTCATCATCAGGGTGATTTTTTCGCCCGTGAACTTGAGTTTGGTGCCCTCCACAATAATGGTGTCTTTCTCCGAAACCTGCACGCCCATCTCGCTCACCACTTGTCCGTTCACGCTCACTTCACCCTCGGCAATCAAGCGTTCGGCCATTCGGCGGGAACAATATCCGCTGCTGGCGATCCGTTTATGAAGCCGTTCAGTCATAAGTAATTTGTGGCTGACGCCACGGTCTTTATTGGATGCTCACCAGTTCCACCTCAAAAATCAAGGTAGCTCCACCGGGAATAGGTCCAGTTCCGTAGTCGCCGTAACCCATGTCAGAAGGAATGGTCAGTTTTCGGAGGCCGCCCACTTTCATGCCAGGCACGCCTTTTTCCCAGCCTTCAATCACATAACCTTCACCAATCGTGAAGCTAAAGGTTTCTCCTCGGTCGCGAGAGCTGTCGAACTTCGTTCCATCCTCCAGAGTGCCCACATAGTGAACCTCAACGGTGTCGCCAGCTTTGGCTTCGTCCCCGTCGCCAACGGTTAAATCTTCAATGCCGAGTTCGGCTGAACTAGTATCAACGGGAGTTTCATCGGTAGGTTTCATAGTGCCGCAAGAAGTTAATAAGAGGGCAGAGCATAGCAGGATAAGGAATTTTTTCATAGAGTGTTATAAAATGCCCAGGAAGTATAGGGAAAACTCCAAAAAAATGCTATAATAAAGAGATGGAAATAAATCCAATCCCAGCTTCAAAAGACGACCCTAACTACTGGCGCAACGTTAAAGACTTTGCCGTAGCGGCTTTTTCGGCAGCCATTGGCGACCCGGAAGCCCTTAAAACGGTGGTGGATGTGCTCACCAATGCAAGCTGTAATGGGATGGAACACCTCGATTTAGGCGACAAACAAAAGGAAGATATAAAAAAGGAAATTGAAAGTTCCATGAACAACGGGGCCGACGGAATCATTTCAGCGCTCACCAATTTTCAAAAAGCCTCCCAAGAAGCCAATCTGCGTTTACGGGCCAAGTACGGGCGTCAAAGCTCGCCAAAAAAGCAGCCTTAGTCTAAACTCCCCGCATGCAAACCCATGAAGCCTACCGTTTATACCGCGATGACGACCTGGCCGTGGATATTTATAAAGACAAGGCGGTGATCCATGTGTTTGGTGAGATGCCGCATAAGCCAGACCTCGAAGCGTACCTGCGTGAGCAAGTGCCCATCAGCGAGTTTTTTTACAAAGACCGCCGCGGCAAGGGAGCGGGGGAGCCGGTGAAAACTGCGCACAGCGAAATCACCGTGGAAGAAAACGGCCACACTTTTTTCATCAACCTTTCTGATTATTTAGATGTGGGGCTATTTTTGGATCACCGCGAAACCCGCAAGTGGATTGGCGAGCAAAGCGCCGGCAAACAAGTGCTCAACACCTTTGCTTACACCGGTAGTTTTTCTGTGTACGCAGCAGCAGGCGGGGCCGAAAAAACCACGAGCGTGGATCTTTCGGAAACCTACTGCGAGTGGATCAAAAAAAACCTGGCCCTCAACGCCCTCCCGCCCGAAAAAAACTGGGTCTACAAAATGGATACGCTGGAATTTTTCCGCTACGCCAAACGCAAAGAACTCAAATACGACATCATCATCATCGACCCGCCCACGTTCAGCAAAAACAAAGGCAAAACCTTTTCGGTGGAACGTGATTACCCGGCGCTCATCAACGGGGCGCTCGACTTGCTCACCGACGACGGTTTCATTTTATTCTCCAACAACTGCACCGGCTTTCAAATGGACGAACGCCGCCTCGCGCCCTGCATCGTAGAAGAAATCACCGACCTGGAAGCACCCGACTTCGACCGCGCCTTCACGCATTGGTGTTTTGTGATTCGGAAAGTCTAGTGCTACAGTGAGGCCATGAAACTCACTCAAAAAACGCATTACAAAGTCCTCGCAGTCTTGAACTTTTTGGGCATGGTGGTGAGCGGCTATTTAGTTTACGTTCATTTTGAGCCCTCTCTCACGGATTTTTGTAATTTGGGGGAGCAGTGGAATTGTGAAATCGTGAACAAAAGTATTTATGCGGAAATCGCTGGCGTTCCCGTGGCCGCCATTGGCTTCGCGGCCTACCTCAGCTTCTTTATTTTCGCCCTGCGCGGACTGCGGAAAAATCAAAACCGCTTCATCCCTTGGTACTTTTTAGTTTTGAGCGGGGGAGTGGCTTTCACCCTTTACCTCACCGCCGTGGAAAGTTTTGTGCTGCATACCTACTGTCTATTCTGCGTCACCCAACAAATCATTATTTTGATTGAATGGGCCTTTGCGCTCTCGCTTTATAAACTCACCAAACGCGCTTCATGAAAAAATTCCAAAAAATTTCACTCACTCTTTTTCGCGTGAGCTTGGGTTGGATGTTTTTTTACGCAGGGATCTCCAAGGTCCTAGACCCAGAGTGGACGTCCCAGGGTTATTTAGAAAACGCAACGGACTCCACCGGATTTTATGTATGGATGGCCAATTCCAGCTTTTTGCCAGCCATAGACTTTATGAATGAGTGGGGACTTACCCTTTTAGGAGTTTCCCTCATACTTGGGCTTTTTGTCCGACTCAGTGGCGTACTGGGAATTCTTTTGATGATGCTTTACTACCTCGCTCTCGGTTTCCCATACCCAAATGAACACGCACTCATTGTGGATGAACACATCATTTATAGTTTTGCTCTACTATTCCTCGTCGCGATTCAAGCCGGGCGCGTTTACGGCCTCGACGCATGGTGCGGCAAACTTCCTATCTGCAAACGCTTCCCAAAACTCAGAAACCTTTTAGGCTAATCCTCCTCCTTCTCATTCTCCGAAACCAGAGTCTTCAATAAGGGCGCGCGATTTTTCTTATCGGCCACAATCTGATCAAAAACTGCTTCATCATCAATAAAATAAACCTGTACACCGCAATCCATCATTCCGTCGATTACGGATTCAAAAACTTTCGTGGTCTCCGGTTCCACCGCTTCAAAGCTTTGGTACTCGTAATCTTTGCCGATTTTTTCAAAAGTCGTACTGGGGAGCACATAAATAAATCCACCAAAATCTTTTTCTTCAAATGCTTCCGGCGTACCCCAAATGCAGATGTAGGCGGTGTCTTCCTCAAATCCTATGCTCGCAATATGGTCGAAAGGGAACATGAACAGCGCCGCTAAATCGAGCCTTTCCGTTGCAAAAATCGGCTTAAGCGCTCCACTGATGCGTTTGTTCGTTCCGTGGTAAAGTTTTTGTGGTTTCTGCGTCATAACTAGAGAGTACACTAAACTCAGCGCAAATAACCCCTTTTTTATGGATGAAGCTGCAAAAGCCATTTCTCGTACCGCTATTGATCAAAAGGTGACGGCTGACAAAGCGGCTGTCGACCAAAAAACTCGCGCCGATAAAGCGGCGCTTGATCAAAAACTCACGGCAGACAAAACTGCGCTCGACAAAGAAGCCACTCGCCAAAAGTCTGAAATAGACAGACGCGCTACGGCCGATAAAGCGGCGCTTTAGTTTTTCTTAGTGGATGCGCTTGACGGTGAGTGGACACTCACCTATGATAGAGGCATCCAAGATACTTATGAGAAACAACGCTTTAGCCATCTTTGAAAACTTCAAGATCCGTAGGCACTATGATGAGAAAAATGAAACATGGTATTTCTCTGTGATTGATATTGTTGCAGCCTTGACTGAACAGACTGATTTTAAAAAAGCAAAAAGCTACTGGACAACCCTTAAAAACCGCTTAAAAGAGGAGGGTAGTGAGTTGGTCACAAAATGTGACCAACTGAAATTAAAATCTGCGGACGGGAAACTTTATAAGACAGATGTGGCAACTATTGAAACTTTATTACGTCTTATTCAAACTATACCCTCAAAAAAAGCTGAACCTATAAAACTATGGCTTGCAAAAGTGGGATACGAAAGAATACAAGAAATTTCAGATCCGGAAAAGTCGCTCAATCGTGCTCGTGAAAACTGGCAAAAGCACGGTCGCAGTGACAAGTGGATTCAGCAAAGAATGATGGGTCAGGAGACACGCAATAAACTCACCGACTATTGGAGCACGCATGATATCAAGGAGGGTAAGGAATTTGCCATTTTGACCAATATCATCCATTCAGAGTGGGCTGGTCTAAGTGTTAAAGAACATAAAGAAATCAAAAACTTAAAGTCGCAAAACCTCCGCGACCACATGACCGAGGCCGAACTGATTTTTACCGCTCTGGCGGAGCTTTCCACTCGTCAAATTGCTGATAGTGAAAATGCAAATGGAATGGAAGAGAACAAGGCTGCTGGAAAGGCAGGTGGAGGCGTCGCTAAAAACGCACGCCTTGAATTAGAGCAGAAGACCGGTAAGAAAGTGGTGAGTAAAGAAAGCTATTTGGAGCCAGCCTTAAAAATACCAACAACCGAAACCAAGGCCGCCAGCGTGGCTATCAAAAAAACAACCGATAGCAAGGATTCCGAAACGGACCATTCATAGAGTCGCGCCAAATCGTAATACACGTAAATACCAAAGGTCAGCGCTAGGCCAGCCATGTAGGTGCGTCCGCGAACTGCACTAACGAGCGCTAGCACAGCAATTAGTAGCTCAAGGACAATGGAGACGATGGGGATAAGAGTCATATTTGATGAATAAGAGAATGAGAAAAGGATACGCTAAGCATATCCTTGGATCTAGCATCCCTGCGACTGGTTCTGCTATAATGTCCGCGTTTTTATCTCACACCCCCTCCCATGAAAAAAATCCTTAACGTCGTCCTCAAGGTCATTTTGACCCTAATTCTTGTGACTCCTATTCTCGGAGCAACTGGAGTCTTTCCAGCGCCCACGCCAGAACTCTACAACACTCCCGAGGCCTATGACTTCATCGCCATGCTCATGGCCGGCAAATACATTATGATCATCGAGGCCGTAGTTTTTGCACTCGCCATTGTTTGTCTTTGGACTAAACGTGTGGCCTTGGCTGCGCTGCTCATTTTGCCCATCACGGTCAACATTGTGGGCTTCCACCTTTTCTTGGATGGAGGGCTCTTCACACCCGGTGCCATAATGGCGGACGTTCTTTTGGTTCTCAACCTTTACTTCCTGTGGCAAGAAAGAAAGGCGTACAGCTCTTTACTGAAGGGCACGAAAAACTAGAACCATGGACAACCCAAAAATATTTAAAATGTCTTTTGCCAGCGTCTACCCGCTTTATATTCAAAAAGCAGAGAAAAAAGGCCGCAGCAAGGCAGAGGTGGATGAAGTCATTTGCTGGCTAACCGGCTACTCACAAAAAGAGCTCCAGCAACAAATCGACAAGGCCGTTGATTTCAAAACCTTTTTTGCAGAAGCGCAGCTCCATCCGAATGCCTCGCAAATCACAGGAGTAATTTGCGGTTATCGCATAGAAGAAATTGAGGACAAACTTATGCAAAAAATCCGCTACATGGATAAATTGATCGATGAATTAGCCAAAGGGAAGG